>NZ_WMDZ01000001.1:1200000-2400000 GCF_021735935.1 Sulfitobacter sp. M39 | reverse complement strand
AAGCTGAGAGAGTTCATCGCCGTGATCGGACGCGCGCCCATTGTGAAGACGTCCCGCAGGATGCCGCCCACGCCGGTCGCGGCACCCTGATAGGGTTCGATGTAGGAAGGGTGGTTGTGGCTTTCCATCTTGAAGACCAGCGCTTGGCCGTCGCCGATATCAACGATGCCCGCATTCTCGCCCGGTCCGCAGATCACCTGCGGGCCTTCGGTTGGCAAAGTGCGCAGCCATTTCTTTGACGACTTGTAGGAACAGTGTTCGTTCCACATAGCCGAAAAGATGCCCAGTTCGGTAAAGGTGGGTTCGCGCCCGATGATATCCAGAATACGCTGATATTCTTCGGCATTGATGCCGTGGCTGGAAATCAGGTCTTGGGTGATGGCTGGTTCGGTCATGGTGCGCGTTTTCCCCTAGCAATATGCCACACCTCTTAGATCAAGCGCAGCGCGGGGAAAAGACCTAAGGCTCGTGAAGGGCCATAGCCAAAAAAAAGGCCGAGCACGAAGCTCGGCCGAGTCCAACAGGGAGGTATGAAGTAGCGGCGCGGAGCCGCCCGTCTTCATACCGCCCAATTAAGTGGCGTTCGTGCACGGTTCAAGGATGGAATCGTTAATCTATGACATGCCCGTTATGCGGATTTCGCATAGCTAGTGGGACTCTTTCTCGCGCAGCAGTTTGCGGTGGGTAATGATCTCGTCTTGCACGAAGTCTTTAAAGGCCGCGACCCGCTTGGAGGCGCGCAATTCTTCGGGGTAGGCAAGGAATACGGGCACATCCGCCGACTCGGTCTCTGGCAGAACTTGCACCAGATCGGGGAAGTCTTGCATGAGGTAGTCGGGCAGCACGCCGATCCCGAGGTTGTTGATCACCGCTTGCAATACGCCAAAGTAGTTGTTCACCGTCAGCATCGACCGCACGTCATGCATCATCAGCTGCTGGATCAGGTTCAGACCCGCATGCACCTGGTTGCTGTCGGTGTTCTGGCAGATCAGGCGGTGGTCCGACATATCCTCAAGCCGCTGGGGCGTGCCGTTCGCCGCAAGATAGGCGGGCGAGGCGTACATGCACATCTTGATCATCATCAGCTTCTTGCGCACCAGATCGGCTTGGGACGGCTCTTTCATGCGGATGGCGACATCGGCTTCGCGCATGGGCAGGTCCAGGACGCGTTCTTCGAGCATCAGGTCGACCTTGAGGTCGGGGTATTTCTCGTAGAGCTTCGGCAGACGCGGGGCCAGCCAGAGGGTGCCAAAGCCCGTGGTCGTGGTAACACGCAATTCGCCAAAGACTTCTTCCTCGCTGTCGCGGATGCGCGCAGCGGCGGTATCAAGCCGTTTGGACATGGCGACGGTGGCGTCGAACAGCAGCTCGCCTTGTTCGGTCAGGATCAGGCCGCGTGCGTGGCGGTGGAACAGGTTGGTATTCAGCTGCTCTTCCAGTCCGCGGATCTGGCGGCTGACGGCAGATTGCGACAAATTCAGCTTGTCGCCCGCATGGGTCAAGCTGCCCGCGTCCGCCACGGCGTGAAATATTCTGAGCTTGTCCCAATCCATGAGGACTACCTTTATAATGAGCGCATTGTTCGCAAGAATGGTCATCTTTGCGCGTTTTACAGTTTAAAAACAACCCTCCGACGCGGCGCATCGGTATATGTGCGGTTATCTTATCACGGATAGATCGGGCGAGGGTGCAAAAGATCAAGACCTGCGCTTTGGCGCTTTATGACCTAGGGTCAGACACAACGCTAGACAGGTCAGCGTTTGTGACCTAGTGTGATGCCATAGCTATTGATTGCACGTAGGGGAGGACGCGCTATGGGTACGCAAAAAATTTCACTAACTGACCGGTATGACCTCGAGAAATCGCCCGTATTGCTGAACGGCACGCAGGCGTTGGTGCGCCTGACGATGATGCAGGCGGCACGGGACAAGGCGGCAGGGTTGAACACAGCCGGGTACGTGACCGGATATCGTGGATCGCCACTGGGGGCCGTTGACCTTCAAATGGACCGCGCCGCCAAGACGCTGGCCGCACATAACGTCGTGTTCGAGCCGGGTCTGAACGAAGACCTTGCCGCCACAGCCCTATGGGGCAGCCAGCAAGCAGAGTTGCGCGGTGAGGGGAAGTACGACGGTGTCTTTGGCCTATGGTACGGTAAGGGCCCGGGTGTTGACCGCTCTGGCGATGTGATGCGTCACGCGAATATGGCGGGCTCGTCCGTGAACGGTGGTGTTCTGATGGCAATGGGGGATGACCACACGGGTGAATCCTCTACCGTGCTGCACCAGTCCGAATGGGCGATGGTGGATGCCTATATGCCCGTCGTCAGCCCCGCCGGTGTGCAAGAGATCCTTGATTACGGTATCTATGGCTGGGCGCTGAGCCGTTTCAGCGGGCTGTGGGTCGGGCTCAAGACGATGAAAGACACCGTAGAGGCGACATCGGTCGTGAATGGTGACCCGAACCGAATGAAGCTGGTCACCCCGCAGTTCGATATGCCCGACGGTGGGCTGAACATTCGTCTGCAAGACACGCCGCATCTGCAAGAAGCGCGGATGATCGACTATAAGCGTTTTGCAGCAGAGGCGTTTAGCCACGCCAACAAGATGGACAAGCGCATGTGGGGCAAGCGCGGGGCCAAGATCGGCATCGCGGCAGCCGGCAAGAACTGGCTGGATGTGATCCACGCCATGAGTTTGCTTAACATCGACGAGGACGAAGCCGAACGTCTGGGGATCACGCTCTATAAGATCGGGCAGACCTTCCCGCTGGACATGAAGGGGTTCCATTCCTGGGCCGAAGGGCTCGATCTGGTGATTGTCGTAGAAGAGAAGCGCAAGCTGATCGAGGTGCAGATCAAAGAGGCATTGTTCTCGGATACGCATCGCCGCGTCTATGGCTGGCACAAAGGCGGTGGTGCTGGGATGGAGCATGGCGAAGAGCTGTTCCCCACCCGTGGCGCGCTGGACCCGATATGGATTGCCGAAAAGCTGGGCGGTATCTTTATCGAGGAAGGCCGGACCACCGATGGCATCAAGGCGGGTATGGAAGCGCTGGATACCGCGCGACGTGCCGATAACGCCGAAGACATCGCAGCGCGTGTGCCCTACTTCTGTTCGGGCTGTCCGCATAACTCATCAACCAAGCTACCAGAAGGAAGCCGCGCCTACGCCGGGATCGGTTGCCACTATATGGTGCAATGGATGGACCGCGAAACGACGGGCTTTACCCATATGGGGGGGGAAGGGGCGAACTGGATCGGTGAATCCAAATTCTCGACACGCGACCATGTGTTCCAGAACCTCGGGGACGGGACATACAACCATTCCGGCAATCTGGCGATCCGTGCGGCCATCGCGGCCAAGACGAACATCACCTACAAGATCCTCTATAACGATGCCGTTGCCATGACCGGTGGCCAGCACAACGAAGGCGATCTGGACGCGCCGCGTATCGTCGCAGAGGTGAGGGCCATGGGCGTCAAGAATATCGCCGTGGTCTATGACGAGAAAGAAGACGTAGACGAAAAAGCCTTTGGCGACGTGCCGATGTACGAGCGTGCGGACCTACAGACCGTGCAAGAGAATTTCGCCAAACACAAAGGCGTCAGCGTTATCGTCTATATCCAGACCTGTGCCGCCGAGAAACGTCGCCGTCGCAAACGGGGGCTGTTCCCCGATCCCGACAAGCGCGTGTTCATCAATACCGATGTCTGCGAAGGCTGCGGGGATTGTGGTGTGCAGTCCAACTGCGTCTCGATCGTGCCCGAAGAAACAGAACTTGGGCGCAAACGGGCGATTGATCAATCCTCGTGCAACAAGGATTTCTCGTGCGTCAAAGGGTTTTGCCCGTCCTTCGTGACGCTGGAAGGGGCCAAGATCCGCAAGGACCCCACGACAGAGGTCAAGATCCCCGACCTGCCCATGCCGACCCTGCCTGCGATCAATGGCACGCACAACGTGGTGATCACCGGTGTCGGTGGGACCGGCGTTGTGACCATCGGTGCGGTGCTGGCGCAAGCCGCGCAGATTGACGGCAAGGGCGCTGGGATGATGGAGATGGCAGGCCTTGCCCAAAAGGGCGGAGCCGTGCATATCCATTGCCGTATTGCGAACCGTCCCGAAGATATCAGCGCCATTCGCGTGGCAACGGGTGAAGCGGATGCGTTGATCGGGGGCGATCTTGTTGTCTCTGCCGGGACCAAGACGCTTGGCCTGACGCGCGCTGGGCGGACGGGGGCGGTTGTGAACTCGCACCAAATCATCACGGGCGAGTTTACCCGCGATACTGAATTCCAGATGCCCTATGACCGGCTGTCACTCGCGCTTGAGGCGCGGTTGAAGGATGACGTGGCGCTGTTTGATGCCTCTGATCTGGCGAAGGCGACGCTGGGGGATTCGATCTATTCGAACATGATGATCTTCGGCGCGGCGTGGCAGCAGGGGTTGATCCCACTGTCGCTGGACAGCTTGCAACAGGCGATCACGTTGAACGGCGCGGCGGTGGAGCGGAACTTGCGTGCGTTTGAACTGGGCCGTTGGGCCGTGCTGCACCCCGAAGACGCCAAGCGCGTTATGACGCCCAATGTTGTCGCCCTGCCGAAAACGCTGGATGAGCGGATCGCCTTCCGCAAGGACCACCTGATCGCCTATCAGGGCAAGCGGCTGGCGAAGCGTTATGGCACCATGGTGGACAGCATTACCGACGCGCGCCTGAAAGAGGCCGTGGCCTTGGGCTATCATAAGCTCTTGTCCTATAAGGATGAATACGAGGTCGCGCGCCTGTTGAAATCCACCCGAGCCAAAGTGGCAGAGGCCTTTGAGGGGGATCCCAAGCTCACCTTCAACCTTGCGCCACCGATCCTGTCGAAAACCGGCGCGGATGGCCGTCCGATGAAACGGACCTTTGGCGCGTGGATGGAGGGGCCGTTCAACATGCTGGCGCGGATGAAGTTCCTGCGCGGCACGCCGTTCGATCCCTTTGGCCGCACCGAAGAACGCCGGATGGAGCGGTCCTTGATCACGCAATACGAGGCCGACATGAAGGATGTTCTGCCCAAGCTGACGGACGCAACCCACGACGCGATTGTCGCCTTGGCAGAGCTTCCCTTGCAGATCCGCGGTTTTGGTCCGGTGAAACAGGCGAATGAAGCTAAGGCCGCAAAGCGGCGCGAAGAGCTGCTGGCCGTGATCCGGTCGGGGGGCACGCAAACCTCTCGCGCGGCAGAATAGGCTGAATAGGCTGTCTGTCACGCGACTGTCATGATCCACTGCTAGAGGGCAAGGCAAAGCCCGTGAAAAGGAACCGACCTTGACCCTCTTGCAGCCCGATCTTCGGCCTCTGACAGCGCGTGACATCAGCTATGCCTATTCCGCCAAGTCGCGGCCCGCGCGTGCCTTCATCCGGCTGATGGAGAATAGCACAGGGCGGTTGGGGCTGATGAAACGGGCCACCGGCTATGAAGACGACATGGCGCGCGGGATCGGCTTCTTTGACGTGATGGTGCAGCGCTATGGGCTGACGCTTGACGTCGTGGGCGGCAGTCTGGCGAATATCCCCGAAACGGGGCCTGTCATCGCGCTGGCGAACCATCCTTACGGTATTCTGGACGGGTTGATGCTGGGGCATATGCTGTCGCGGCGGCGGGAGGGTTTCAAGATCATGGCCCATTCGGTTTTTAACCGCGCACCCGACCTGAACCGCCATCTGCTGCCAATCAGCTTTGACGAGGACAAGGCCGCGCTGGCGCTGAACCTGCGCACGCGCAAGACCGCGCTGGAGTATCTGGGGCAGGGTGGCGCGGTTGGTATCTTTCCGGGGGGCACCGTCAGCACCAGCGCACGGCCGTTTTCGCGCCCGATGGATCCGGGCTGGCGCAGCTTTACCGCCCGTATGATCGCGAAATCGGATGCCACCGTCGTGCCGATCTACTTTGACGGGCACACCAGCCGCTTGTTCCAGATTGCCAGCCACATGCACCACACCCTGCGCATGGGGCTGCTGATCAAGGAATTCCGCAAACGGGTCGACACGCCCGTGCGCGTGGTCATCGGCGAACCCATCGGCAGAAACGTGCTGGACCCCATGGCAAAAGACGCAAAAGCTATGATGGATTTCCTGCGCAAAGCGACGTATGAGTTGTCACCAGACCCGGCAAAATCCTTTGATCTGGGGTTTGAATTTGAAGATCGGCATCGTGCCGACAGGTGACGGCAAGGTGTTATGGCAGTTGGTATTTTCGATTCTGGGCTAGGCGGGCTGACCGTTTGGGATGCCGTGCAGGCGCAGCTACCGGATGTGGATTTCGTGTATTTGGCCGATAGCGCCCATGCGCCCTATGGTGTGCGCAACGCGGATGACATCTATAACCTGACCACGGCTGCCACCCAGCGTCTGTTTGATGCGGGCTGCGATCTGGTGATCTTGGCGTGCAACACTGCCTCTGCCGCGGCGCTACGCCGGATGCAGGAGGGGTGGATCCCATCGGACAAGCGTGTGTTGGGCGTCTTTGTGCCGCTGATCGAGGCGATGACAGAACGCCAATGGGGCGACAACTCCCCCCCGCGCGAGGTGGATCTCAAGCACGTGGCGCTGTTTGCGACGCCCGCAACGGTGGCAAGTCGTGCGTTCCAGCGTGAACTGGCCTTTCGGGCGATCGGCGTCGATGTCGAAGCGCAGGCCTGTGGGGGTGTCGTCGATGCGATCGAGGACGGTGATTTCATCCTCGCCGAAGCGCTGGTCCGCAGCCATGTGGACGCGCTGAAACGCAAGATGCCCGCGCCCGAAGCGGCCATTCTGGGCTGCACCCATTACCCGCTGATGCAGGAAACCTTTCAGGACGCGCTTGGCCCCGATGTCAAAGTGTTCAGCCAAGCCAATCTGGTCGCCCACAGTCTAGGCGACTATCTAAAGCGTCATCCCAATATGCTGGGCACGGGCGAGGCGGCTTTCCTGACCACGGGCGATCCCAAAAAGGTCAGCAGCCGTGCCACGCAATTCTTGCGACGACCGCTGACCTTTCAAGCGGCCTAACACGTATTTGCTAACACTTTCCGAACGGAACCCGACATGACCCATAATATCGCCATTCTTGGTGCCTCCGGCTATACCGGAGCCGAGCTGATCCGGCTGATCGCTGGCCATTCCTCTATGCAGATCAAAGCCTTGGGGGCAAACTCCAAGGCGGGGCAAACCATCGCAGAGGTGTTTCCACACCTGCGCCATCTAGACCTGCCCGCATTGGTCACGATTGAAGAGATAGATTTCTCGGAGATTGACCTGTGCTTTTGCGCCTTGCCCCATAAAACCAGCCAAGAGGTCATCGCGAACCTGCCTGAAGACCTGAAAATCGTCGATCTTTCTGCGGACTTTCGGCTGCGCGACCCCGAGGCCTACGCCAAGTGGTACGGCAACCCCCATGCCGCGTTGGAGCAACAGAAAGAGGCGGTCTATGGCCTCACCGAATTCTACCGCGAAGAGATCAAATCCGCGCGTCTTGTTGCCGGTACGGGCTGTAACGCCGCCACCGGCCAGTTCGCCCTGCGCCCCTTGATCGAAAAAGGCGTGATTGATCTGGACGACATCATCCTTGACCTGAAATGCGCCGTGTCCGGTGCGGGGCGGTCGTTGAAGGAAAACCTGCTGCATGCAGAGCTGTCCGAGGGGTATCATGCCTATTCCCTTGGCGGGACGCACCGCCATCTGGGCGAGTTTGATCAGGAATTTTCCGCTATCGCCGGCCGTCCGGTCAAGGTGCAGTTCACCCCGCATCTGGTGCCCGCAAACCGCGGAATTTTGGCGACCGTCTATGTCAAAGGCGACGCCGAGGTGATCCACAAAACACTTGCCGCGGCCTATGATGCCGAGCCGTTTATCGAGGTGCTGCCCATGGGGGAGGCCCCGAGCACGCGCCATATTCGCGGGTCGAACTTCTGCCATATCGGCGTGGTGGCAGACCGAATCGACGGCCGCGCCATTGTGGTGGCGGCGCTCGATAATTTGACCAAAGGCTCCAGCGGGCAGGCGTTGCAAAACGCCAACCTGATGTTAGGTATTGACGAGGTCGAGGGGCTGATGATGGCTCCGCTATTTCCCTGAGGGCGCATGAAAAGTCTTAAAAAGCAACGGCGTATCCAGATCATCGGTGTCGCGGTCGTGGCGCTTGTGCTGTCCACGGCGCTGATTGGATATGCCATGCGCGACGGGATCAACTTTTTCCGCGCGCCCAGTCAGGTGATCGCCGAACCCCCCGGCCCGACAGAGGTTTTCCGCATCGGTGGCCTGGTCGAAGAAGGCAGCCTTGTGCGCGGTGATGGCCTGACGATCCGCTTTTCCGTGACCGATGGAGGCGCGGTTGTGCCTGTGACCTACAGCGGTGTATTGCCCGATCTGTTCGAGGAAAATCAAGGCATGGTCGGGACAGGGCGTTACATCAACGGCACCTTCGAAGCGACTGAAATCCTTGCCAAACATGACGAGACCTACATGCCGAAAGAGGTCGTCGACGCCCTGAAAGAGCAAGGCGTTTATGTTGCCCCCGAGGGGTGATGCGTACGGGCCTGCCGGGTTTCGTTAACATCTGAAACGTCATTCTTGCAGCAGTACAACCTGCAAGAAGGGCCAATTTGATGCAAACTGTTGAGGAAATTGCAAAGTCCATCGTCGCGCGTGAGGGGGGCTTTGTGAATGACCCCGATGATCCGGGCGGGGCAACGAACCACGGCGTCACCATCCACACACTGCGTCGGCTGGGGCTGGATGTGAACCGTGACGGCGCCGTAAATCTCGCCGATGTTCAAGAGCTTACACAAGCTCAAGCGACCGAGATATTCATCACCCATTACTTCCACAAACCCAAGATCGCACAGCTGCCCCGTCCGCTCCAGCCGTCCGTTTTTGATATGTACGTCAATGCGGGGGCGAATGCGGTGAAGATTCTTCAGCGATTGTTAAGAGATATGGGGTTTGATGTGGCCGTGGACGGGGTGCTTGGGCCGCAAACGCTTGGCGCGACGGGGTGCGCTTACGCCGCTGCACCTGCGCAGATGGTGGACGCCTACGCCGTGGCGCGGCGCAACTATTACTTTGGGCTCGCGGATCAGCGCCCCGCAAGTCGCAAATACGCCCGCACAAGGGCCGGAAAGAAAGGAGGATGGATCAAACGGGCAGAGGAATTCATGTCGCCGCGATATCATCTGAGCATCCGTGACTTTAACGAAAGGGTCGCGGCATGGGGATGATTGATACCGCGCTTGCACTGGTCTTTGGTGACGGCCGCAATGTGGTGCGCGACACGGTCGAGGTATTTCGCGCCAATGCGGAGAAGACGGCCGGCCGTGATGCGACCGCGCGGGAACAGGCTATGGTGCAATTTGGGGCGGAATTCGCTATGCCCCGCAAGGGACGGTTTGACCGTTTCATGGACGGGTTGAACCGGCTTCCGCGTCCAGCGCTGGCGCTTGGGACCTTGGGCTTGTTCATCGCGGCGATGGTTGACCCGGTCTGGTTTGCCAGCCGGATGCAGGGCGTGTCGCTGGTGCCAGAGCCGTTATGGTGGCTTCTGGGGGTTGTCGTGTCCTTCTACTTTGGCGCGCGGCATCAGGTGAAAACCCTGGAGTTCCAACGCTCTATCGCGCGGACCATTGCGCGGACCCCAACGGTGATGCGGCATATCGAAGAGCTGGAAACGCTACGTGTTGATGGTGTTGAAGAAGGGGCCCTGCGGGATCTGGAAGGCGCATCTGAGGCCGCGCGCGACAGATCGGACAACGCAGCGCTTGCGGACTGGCGCAGGGCTGCGGGCTATGGGGGACCCTGCGACGCTTTGCTGCGCACAGTCGTGTGATTTCGCGGTGAATCGGCATGGTATGGGGCGGTGCTCCGCTCTATGATCGGGGTATGATTACAGAGCTCGGACATTTCGCCCTTATCCTCGCCTTCGGCGTTGCCATCGTTCAGACGGTCGTGCCCCTGATCGGTGCCCATAAACGCTGGCCCGGTTGGATGGCGGTGGCAGAGCCCGCTGCCGGTGCGCAATTCGCTCTGACACTGCTGGCGTTTGGCGCGTTGATGTGGGCCTTTGTCACATCTGATTTCTCGCTGCGTTTGGTGGTGTTGAACAGCCACTCTATGAAGCCGCTTTTGTATAAAATCAGCGGGACTTGGGGCAATCACGAAGGCTCAATGCTGCTGTGGGTGCTGATTGTCTCGCTATTCGGGGCGATGGCCGCGTGGTTCGGGGGCAATCTGCCGCCGACGTTGCGGGCGCGAGTGCTTTCTGTGCAAGCCGCCATCGGTGTGGCGTTTTTTGCCTTCATCCTGTTCACATCCAACCCGTTCTTGCGGCTGGCGACGCCACCGTTTGACGGGCAGGATCTGAACCCGCTTCTGCAGGATCCCGGGCTCGCCTTCCACCCGCCGTTTTTGTATCTGGGTTATGTGGGCCTCTCGATGACCTTTAGCTTTGCCGTCGCCGCCTTGATCGAAGGGCGGATCGATGCCGCTTGGGGCCGGTGGGTGCGCCCTTGGACTTTGGCGGCGTGGGTGTTTTTGACGATCGGCATCGCGCTTGGGTCCTGGTGGGCCTATTACGAGCTTGGCTGGGGCGGGTTCTGGTTCTGGGATCCCGTTGAAAACGCAAGCTTTATGCCCTGGCTTCTTGCGGCGGCGTTGCTTCATTCCGCCATCGTTGTCGAAAAACGCGAAAGCCTGAAAAGCTGGACGATCCTGCTTGCGATCCTGGCTTTTGGCTTCTCGCTGATCGGGACGTTTATCGTCAGGTCTGGGTTGCTGACCTCGGTCCACGCCTTTGCGAATGACCCCGAGCGCGGCGTGTTTATTCTGATGATCATGGCGTTTTTCATGGGCGGTGCGCTGGTTCTGTTCGCGGCGCGCGCGAGCGCGTTAGAGGCGAAAGGCGTGTTCAGCATGGTCAGCCGGGAGTCGGCTTTGCTGGTAAACAACGTCTTGCTCGCCGTAGCCTGTTTCGTCGTGTTCATCGGCACGATGTGGCCGCTGCTGGCCGAAATGTTCTTCGACAGAAAATTGAGTGTTGGCCCCCCGTTTTTTAACGCCGCCTTTACACCTTTCATGGTTATGCTGGGGCTGATCCTACCGATCGGGTCGGCGATGCCTTGGAAGCGTGCGGTGATTTCGCGGGCGCTAAAGCCGCTACGCTACGCCTTTGTATTGGCGATTGCGATTGGAGGGCTGGCCTACGCGATGCAGTCGGGGCGTAGCCTGTTGGGTCCGCTCGGGTTGTTCTTGGGCGCGTGGATCGTGATGGGCACCGTTGTCGACCTGTGGGGGCGCACAGGACGTGGTGCCAACCGGCTGCGCCGGCTTGGGCGATTGCCGCGCGCGGACTGGGGTAAGATGGTGGCCCACGCCGGTCTTGGGGTTACCATGGCAGGGGTGGCTGGCCTGACGGCGTGGTCGATTGATGACATCCGCGCCGTTCCGCTGGGGGAATCCTACGATGTGGGGCGCTATAGCGTGCAGTTGGACGATGTCACCCAGGGCCAAGGCCCTAACTATACGGCGACGACCGGCAGCGTGACATTGTTCCACGACGGGGAAGAGATTGCGCAGTTGCGACCGGAGAAACGCTTCTATCCCGTGGCGCAGATGCCCACGACCGAAGCGGCGATCGACTATAACCTGCTGCGCGATGTTTATGTCGTGATCGGGGATGAACAGGCAAATGGCGGATGGGTGGTGCGCACCTATGTCAAACCGCTGACCAACTGGATATGGATCGGCTGCGCGCTGATGGCCCTTGGCGGCGTGTTGAGCCTTTCGGACCGACGCTACCGCGTTGCGGCAGGGGCGGCGAAATCAAAGCCGGTGCCTGCGGAATGAGAGCGCTGATACTCGCCCTGATGTTGTTCGCGGCACCTGTGCTATCGGTTGCGCCGACCTGGGCCGTGCAGCCGGACGAGGTGCTCTCGGATCCGGCGCTTGAACAACGCGCGCGGAGCTTGTCGAAAGGGTTGCGTTGCCTTGTGTGCCGCAATGAGAGCATCGACGAAAGCAACGCTAGCCTTGCGCGCGACCTGCGTATCCTGCTGCGCGAACGTCTGGTGGCCGGTGATAGCGACGAAGAGGCGGTCGCTTATATCGTCGACCGCTATGGTGAATATGTCCTGCTCAACCCGCCTGCGCAGGGATCAACCTGGGTGTTGTGGGCGGCAGGGCCGCTGATGCTGTTGATCGCCGCGGGGGTGGGGCTTGGCTACCTGCGCGGTCGTGCGAAGGCTCCGTCTGCCGAACAAGCCCCGCTCAGCGCGCAAGAACAGGCGCGGCTGGATGACATTCTGAAGCGATAACGCGGGGTTTTGCTGGCGGCTGCGTGTCGTATGGGTAAGGTGCGGGGGAATTCTAGAGGAGGAACCCGCGCCGTGGACTATCAAACCCTGACCTATGAACTGACCGACGGGCTGGCCGTGGTCACCATGAACCGCCCCGACAAGATGAACGCGCTGACCACGCAAATGCGGGCAGAGATCGAGCACGCGTTTACCCAAGCGGGCAAAGACGCGCGCTGTGTGGTCATCACCGGAGCCGGTCGTGCGTTTTGCACCGGTCAGGATCTTAGCGACAGCAGCAGCAAAGGGACGCTGGACCTGGAACGCACCCTTCGCGAAGAATACGGCCCCATGCTGCGGGCGATCACCAACTGCCCTGTGCCAACGATCGCCGCGGTCAATGGTCCTGCGGCGGGGGCAGGGGCGAACCTTGCACTGGCGACGGATGTGGTCTTTGCGACGGAATCTTCTTATTTCCTGCAAGCGTTTACGCGCATTGGTCTGATGCCTGATGCGGGCGGCACCTATACGTTGCCCCGTCAGATGGGCACGGCCAAGGCTATGGGCGCGGCCTTGTTCGCGGATAAAATCTCTGCCTGTCAGGCGGATGACTGGGGGATGATCTGGGAGGCCGTGGCCGATGCCGAGTTTGACGCCCATTGGCGTGCCAAGGCGGCGCATCTGGCCCAAGGTCCGACCGCAGCCTATGCCGCTGCCAAGAACGCTATTCGCGCCAGCTGGGACAACACGCTGGAGGATCAGCTGTCGCTAGAGGCGCAGGAACAAGGGAAATGCGGGCAATCGCGTGATTTCAAAGAGGGCGTGATGGCCTTTATGGAAAAACGCCCCGCGAGCTTCGAGGGCCGCTAATCCCGCTAGACCGAGCGTTCGACCAGCAACACATCATCGGCGTTGAGGGTCGGACGCGAGGCGCTGGCAACCACGGCCACCGCTATCCCGTCGGCTAGCACCGTGTGCACGCTGCCTGACACCTGTTTGACCGTGATCCGCGGCGGCGTCTGGCCTTTGTCATAGACAACCGCGATCTGGTCACATTTCTGTTCGATATCATGCACAAAGGATCCCTGCGGCGCGGGGTGATGCCGTGCGGTCTTGCAGCTTAGACTGGTTGCGTTATCCCATTGCAGGCGAGGCCGAGGGTCGTTCATCCGGTCATCCTTTCCGCAGGGGCCAGCGGGCGTATTGGGGTCTGCTGTGCATCGCACAGGGTGAACCTGCGCTGAATTGACGATGAATCTGGGATGATCGGGGCGGTTGGTCAATCAATTTTGGCCATTATGCGCAGCTTGGAAACAACAACACAAAACTGCCATATTTCGGACCCTATGGTTTCGAAATGGGGAAAAGTGAGTTGAAACAGTGGGCTGGAAAGAGGCGCTTTGATCACGGGGTGCTTTCTGGCGGGGGCCCAGGTGATTCTCTTTGTCCTGCGTTTCAGGCAGCAGCAGCCCACCCCGAAATGCAAAACGCCCCGCCGTGAGGGCGGGGCGTTTCGACTAATGTACTGAAATTCAGCGCTTTTCGATATCCACATAGTCGCGTGGTGTTTCGCCAAGATACAGCTGACGGGGACGCCCGATTTTCAGCTGAGGATCGCTGATCTGCTCTTTCCACTGCGAGATCCAGCCAACAGTCCGTGCCAGCGCAAAGATCGGCGTAAACATCGATGTGGGGAACCCCATCGCTTCAAGGATGATGCCCGAGTAGAAATCGACGTTCGGGAACAGCTTCTTCTCTGCGAAATACGGATCTTCCAGCGCTTGTTTTTCAAGCTCTTTCGCGACCTGCAGGATCGGGTTGTTTTCGACACCCAGCAGTTCAAGCACTTCGTCCGCGCTTTCTTTCATCACGGTCGCGCGTGGGTCGTGGTTCTTGTAAACGCGGTGACCAAAGCCCATCAGGCGGAACGGGTCGTTCTTGTCCTTGGCACGGGCGATGAATTCAGGGATGCGGTCCGGTGTGCCGATCTCTTTCAGCATTTCCAGACAGGCCTGGTTCGCCCCACCATGCGCCGGACCCCAAAGGCAGGCGATGCCGGCAGCGATACAGGCAAAGGGGTTCGCCCCCGAAGAGGACGCCAGACGCACGGTCGAAGTCGATGCGTTCTGTTCGTGGTCCGCATGCAGGGTAAAGATACGGTCCATCGCGCGCGACAGGATCGGGTCGACGACATAATCCTCGGCTGGAACGGCAAAGCACATGCGCAGGAAGTTACCGGCATAGTCTACGTCGTTGCGCGGATAGATGAACGGTTGACCGATGGTGTATTTATAGGCCATCGCGGCAATCGTCGGCATCTTGGCGATCAGACGGATCGTTGCCACTTCGCGTTGGTGCGCGTCGTTGATGTCGGTGCTGTCGTGGTAGAAGGCAGACATCGCGCCCACAACGCCGACCATGATCGCCATCGGGTGTGCATCACGGCGGAAACCACGGAAGAAGTTGATCATCTGCTCGTGGATCATGGTGTGGTTGGTCACCAGATTTTCGAACTCTTCCAGCTGCGCGGCAGAGGGCAGTTCGCCATACAGCAGCAGGTAGCACACTTCGAGGTAGTGAGATTCGCTGGCCAGTTGGTCGATCGGATACCCACGGTGCAGCAACACGCCTTCGTCACCGTCAATGAAGGTGATCGTGCTGTCACAGGCCGCTGTCGAGGTGAAGCCAGGGTCATATGTGAACACATTCGCCTGCGCGAACAGCTTGCGGATGTCCATGACATCCGGGCCCGCCGACGGGGAATAGATCGGCAGTTCAAAGCTGTTCCCGTCGATGGTCAACGTTGCGGATTTTGTACTTTCGGCCATGAAGTCCCTTCCTATCGTTTATCGACGCGCGTCATGCCGCCGACTGGGGAGATACCGAAACGGTCCGCCCCTCAGTTATTGTTGTGCACATCAGGAATATGCTTTTGCATATTTTAGATAGCTGCATCGTTTAAGCGGGCAAGGCTTTCGTCGCGCCCAAGTACCAGCATCATATCGAAAACTGATGGGGTTGCTGCCCGCCCGGCGAGTGCTGCGCGCAGCGGCCCCGCCAGTTTGCCGAATTTGGTGTCCCGAGCGGCGGCAAAGCCGTTCAGCGCCTCCTCCAGCGTTTCTCTGTCCCAAGTAACATTCTGCAACTGCGGCGTCAATTCAGTCAGCATACCACGGGATACATTGTCCAAATGCTTGTCTGCCTTCTCGTCCGGTTGGATGGGGCGTTCAGCGAGGATAAATTCAGCTTTTTCAAGAAGATCAGGGAATTTCTTCGCGCGATCCTTTAAGCAATACATCGCCCGCTCCAACCCGTCCGCTTGCGCTTTCGTAAGCGCGGGCAGACCAGCAGCGGTCAAATAGCCCTCGATCTCGTGCCGCAATGCAGCATCATCCGCCGCGGCGATGTGCTGCCCGCAGATGTTTTCCAGCTTCTTGAGGTCGAATTGCGCGGGGCTTTTGCGGATACCGTCCAGATCGAACCATTCTTGCGCTTGGGCGTCGGTGAAGAATTCGTCGTCCCCATGGCTCCACCCCAGACGGGCGAGGTAGTTGCGCATACCGGCCGCGGGAAAGCCCATAGCCTGATACTCTTGCGCGCCCAAAGCGCCGTGACGTTTCGACAGTTTTTTGCCATCCGCGCCGTGGATCAGCGGGATATGCGCCCAGACCGGTACGTCCCAGCCCATGGCGTTGTAGATCATCATCTGGCGCGCGGCGTTGTTGAGGTGATCATCCCCGCGGATCACATGGGTCACGCCCATGTCATGGTCATCAACAACAACGGCCAGCATATAGACGGGCGTACCATCGGAACGTAACAGCACCATGTCATCGAGCTGGTCGTTCCCGATCACCACGTCGCCCTGCACCGCGTCGTGGATGACGGTTTCGCCCGTCAACGGGGCCTTGATCCGTACGACATAGGGGGCGTCGGGGTGCGTTTCGGGCGCGGCGTCACGCCAAGGCGATTGGTACAGGGTGCTGCGCCCCTCGGCTTTGGCCTGATCCCGGAACGCGGCGATTTCTTCTTGCGAGGCGAAGCACTTATAGGCCTTTCCTTCGGCAAGAAGCTGCAGCGCCACCTCGGCGTGGCGGGGCGCGTTTTCGAACTGGCTGACCACGTCACCGTCGTGATCCAGTCCCAGCCACGCCATGCCCTGCAGAATCGCTTCGGTTGCCTCGGGGGTGTGGCGCTGGCGGTCGGTGTCTTCGATACGCAGCAGGAATTTACCGCCCCGGCCGCGTGCATAAAGCCAGCTGAACAGCGCCGTCCGCGCGCCGCCGATGTGCAGATAACCGGTAGGAGACGGGGCGAAACGGGTAACGACAGGCGTTGTCATGGGCGGAGGGTCCTTTGCAGCAGAAGTTCACGGAAAACGCCCGTTCGGGGTGCCGTTTATCATTTGCTAACTCCTTTGGAGATAGCGTCCCCGACTATCTACCCAGTGCAGAGAACGGGGGCAAGTATGGGGCTGTTGTCCTATATGGCGCAGAGCATGCGCGCACAGCGGGGGCATCTGATCGGATGGGTGCCGGTCTGTCTGGCCATGGGGGTCGGCAGCTATTTTGCGCTGCGGGCTGAGCCTTCGCTGGCTGTTCTGCTTTGGGTCGCGGGCGGGGCGGCGCTGCTGGGGGCTGCGGCCTTTCTGGCGGGCGAGGTCGCGGGGCCTGTTCTGTTGGGCACGGCCTTGGTGTTGGTCGGTTTTGATTTGGCGGCGTGGCGGGCTGATGCCGTCGGCGGGCCGGTGCTGGGGTGGCGCTATTACGGCCCAATCGCGGGGCGCGTCGTGGCGGTGGATCGCAGCCAGTCCGATGCCCTGCGGTTGACGTTGGATCAAGTGGTGCTGGAACGGGTCTCTGCGGCTCGGACGCCCCTGCATGTGCGCGTGTCCTTGCATGGCGACAGGCGCTTTGACGCTGATATCACGCCGGGGCTCGGGGTGATGACCACGGGGCATCTGTCGCCGCCAAGCGGTCCGGTCGAGCCTGAGGGCTTTGATTTCCAACGGCATGCATGGTTCGTGCGCTTGGGCGCTGTGGGGTATAGTCGCACGCCCTTGTTGGCGGCCACGCCGGCCGAGGCGGGGCATAGCGGGCTGGCGGTATTTCGGGCGCGTATGGCGGCCTCGACCCACATTCAGCGGATCTTGTCGGGTGATATCGGCGGGTTTGCCACCGCGATCACCACTGGCGACCGCAGCGCCATCAGCCAAGACGCACTGCACGATCTGCGTGCCAGCAACCTTGCGCATCTGCTGGCGATCTCGGGCTTGCACATGGGATTGCTGAGCGCGGTGGTCTTCGGCGCGTTGCGGTTCGTGCTGACGTTGGTGCCGTGGATTGCGCTGCGCTGGCCCACGCGCAGCATCGCAGCCGCGGGGGCGCTGGTGGCGGCCAGCGGCTATCTGCTGTTGTCGGGGGGCAATGTCGCAACCGAACGCGCGTTCATCATGGTCGCCGTAGCCCTTGGCGCACTGATCATCGGGCGACGAGCGCTGACCCTGCGGGCCGTGGCGATTGCAGCGACGATCGTATTGGTCCTTCGGCCAGAGGCATTGACGGGGCCGGGGTTCCAGATGTCCTTTGCCGCCACCACGGGGTTGGTTGCGATCTTTGGCTGGTTGCGCAACGCCGAGGTCTCGCTTGGGCCGAAGTGGCTGGCACCGGCTGTGGCGACGGTGATTTCCTCGGCTGTGGCGGGGGGCTTTACTGCGCCCATCGGGGCGGCCCATTTCAATACGATCGCGCAGTATGGCTTGGTCGCGAACCTGCTGTCGGTCCCGCTGATGGGGGGCTTGGTGATGCCGGCTGCGGTGGCGGCCTTGGTCATGGCACCGCTGGGGCTAGAGTGGATCCCCCTGCAGGTTATGGGCGCAGGGTTGCGCTGGATCTTGCTGGTCGCGCAAGGCGTTGCGGGGATCGACGGGGCGCAGGGGCATGTGGCCGCCCCTGGCCCCTGGGTGCTGCCGCTGCTGGCGCTCGGGTTTTTGTGGCTGTTGCTGTGGCAGGGCTGGTTGCGGTTTGCCGGACTGGGGGCTGTGATTGCGGCGGGGGTATTGTGGCACGGTGCAGAGCGTCCGATGGTGCTGATCTCGGACACCGGCAGTCTGGTGGGGGTGATGACCCCCACGGGCCGTGCGCTGAGCAAGGCAAAAGGCGCAGGCTTTGTCGCGCTCAACTGGCTGGAGAATGACGGCGACGGGGCCGATCAGGCCCAGGCTGCAGCACGTTGGCCGATAAGGCCAAAGATCGGGGGACGGGAGGTAATCCACCTGTCCGGCAAGCGCGCGCGGGCGGCGTTCGGGGCGTGCCGCGCGGATCAGATCATCGTGCTGTCAGTTGTGCCTGAACCGCCGCTGACAGGCGGCTGCGAGGTGTTTGACCCCGACCGGTTGCGTTCCACGGGAGCGGTTGTTCTCAAACTCGACAACGCGCGGGTCACGATGCAAACGGCCCGCCAAAAGGCGGGCACGCGGTTGTGGACAGCATGGCCCAAGGATAGGCCCGCCGCGGTAGCAAGCGTCAGTAGGTGCGGATCAACCCGACCAGACGCCCCTGCACCTTGACCTTATCCGACGGCAGAACCCGCGTTTCATAGGCGGGGTTAGCAGCTTCCAGCGCGACAGAGCTGCCGTGACGGCGGAATTTCTTGAGCGTCGCCTCGTTGTCTTCGACCAGCGCAACCACGATATCCCCATCATCCGCGACAGAGGTTTCGCGGATAATCACCACGTCGCCATCATTGATCCCTGCGTCGATCATGGAATCACCCTGCACCTCCAAAGCGTAGTGTTCGCCGCTGCCGCTGATCATCCCGCCGGGGACGGCGACAGATTGGGTCATGGTGCTGATCGCCTCGATCGGGACACCGGCGGCGATACGTCCCATCATCGGCACATCAAAGGACGACGCGCTGACCGGCTGCGCGGCAGAGGGGGGGGGGCCATCGGGGCGGTCGCCGTCAATCACGCGCGGGGTAAAACCCGCACCGGACAGGCTGCCCAAGCTATCGGGCAGTTTCACCACCTCTATCGCGCGGGCGCGATGCGCTAGGCGGCGGATGAAGCCGCGTTCCTCAAGCGCCGTGATCAGACGGTGGATGCCGGATTTGGACCGCAGATCGAGCGCTTCTTTCATCTCGTCAAAGCTGGGCGGCACGCCGTCGCGCTGCACACGTTTGTGAATAAAGGCCAGCAGATCGAGTTGTTTCTTGGTCAGCATCCGGACATTCCCCGTTTCTATTTGGGGTTTGTTCTAGGGATGTTCCTGTTTTGTGTCAACCGTCAGAGAGGAATACAGCCAATGATCTCTCCGGCAGTGCGCGCCCCGTCGTGGGGCGGCCGGACCATCAAGACATCGGCGCGCGACAGGATTCCCAGCAGCGAACTGTCCTGATTGTCTTCGGGCAGGACGGCACCGTCACGGACCATCGCACGCATATAATGTTCGCGCGGCCCGTTGGCGGGCAGATCGACGCCAAGCGGGATGTCAACGCGCGTGGCGGGCGCGGCGGGCAGGCCCAGCATCTTGCGCAGCACCGGCACGACAAAGACCGTCCCGCAGACCATTGCCGACACCGGATTGCCGGGCAGGCCAATCATCGGGACATCTCGCAGCCGCCCCGCCATCAACGGTTTGCCGGGGCGCATCGCGACTTTGTAGAAAGACTGTTCCATCCCCATTTGGGCGGCGACGGGGGCGACCAGATCGTGGTCTCCGACAGAGGCACCGCCGATGGTGATGATCAGATCGGCATCCTGCGCCATGGTGAAGGCTTGGGTCAGCGACGGCACCGTGTCGCGGGCAATCGGGATCATGCGGCATTGCGCGCCATGCTGTTCGAGCAGGGCGGCCAGGCCATAGGTGTTGGAGGCGATGATCTGGTCGGGGTTCGGCACCTCGCCGGGTTGCACCAGCTCGTCCCCCGTGGCGATGATCGCGACGCGTGGTTTGGCATGAACCGGCACCGTCGCCACATTCATCGACGCCAGCAGCGCGATATCGGCGGGGCGCAGCAGGCGCGGCGCATCCATCTTGTCGCCTGCGTGGAAATCCCCACCGGCGGGGCGGATATTGGTCTTGGGGCCGATGTCATGGCCCAGCATGATCAGATCGCCACGACGGGTCGTATCCTCTTGGATCACAACGAAATCAGCGCCCTCGGGGACAGGGGCACCGGTAAAGATGCGCACGGCCTGACCGGCTTTTACCACACCGTCAAACCGATGGCCCGCCGCCGCTTCGCCAATGACCTTGAACATCGCGTCGGGCTCGACCTCTGTCTGGCGCAGAGCATAGCCATCCATAGAGGAGGCCGCGAAAGGCGGCTGGGTGCGTGTGGCAACAACATCGCGCGCCAGCACACGGCCCGCGGCCTGACGCAGCGGGACCGCTTCCACCTCGGCGGCGGTGACGAGATCAAAGAGATGCGACAGGGCGTCGCTGACAGAGATCATTCTGCTTCGTACCGGCCCGATTTGCCGCCGTCTTTCAGCACGACCCGCAGGCCTCCGATCTCCATGCCTTTGTCCACGGCCTTGGCCATGTCATAGACGGTCAGCGCGGTGACAGATGCGGCGGTCAGTGCCTCCATCTCGACGCCGGTCTGTCCGGTGGTCTTGACGGTCGCGGCGATGCGCAGGCCGGGCAGGTCGGCATCGGGTGTCAGTTCAACCGACACTTTGGTGATCGGCAGAGGGTGGCACAGTGGAATCAGATCGGCGGTGCGTTTTGCAGCCATGATCCCCGCCAGACGGGCCACGCCCATGACATCACCTTTTTTGGCGCGTCCTTCTGTAATGATATCAAAGGTTTTGCGCAACATCTTGATGTGGGTTTCAGCAACGGCTACCCGCGACGTCACGGGCTTGTCCGACACGTCGACCATATGCGCGTCGCCCTTGCCGTCAAAATGCGTCAGCGCCATTACATGCCTCCCGGCCGCAGCGGTGTGGCCAGCAGGTTGCGGGTTGCGACCTCTACATCGTCCTGACGCATCAGGCTTTCCCCGATCAGGAACACGCGCGATCCGTATTTCGCCATATCGGCCAGATCTCCGGGCGTGTTCAGCCCGCTTTCCGATACGATCATCTTTTCCACATCCACATGTTTCGACAGGCGGCGCGTGGTATCAAGCGTCGTCTCGAAGGTTTTGAGGTTGCGGTTGTTGATCCCCATCATGCGGCTTTTCAGCACGGCGGCGCGGTCCAGCTCTGCTTTGTCATGCACCTCGATCAGCGCGTCCATGCCCCATTGGGCGGCGGCATCCTCAAGCTCGATCGCTTGGGCATCGCTGACAGAGGCCATGATGATCAGGATACAATCGGCCCCAAGCGCGCGCGCTTCGGCGACTTGATAGGGGTCATACATGAAATCCTTGCGCAGCACGGGCAGGGTGCAGGCCTCGCGGGCGGCGACAAGATATTCCTTGGCCCCCTGAAAGCTGGGCGTATCTGTCAGCACCGACAGGCAGGTCGCACCACCGGCGGCATAGGCAGCGGCCAGTGTAGCGGGGTCGAAATCGGCGCGGATCAACCCTTTGGACGGGCTTGCCTTCTTGACCTCGGCAATCAGCCCGTACCCCTCGCGAGAGGCGTCGAACAACGCGTCGGCAAAGGGGCGCACAGGCGAGGCGGCGCGCGCCTCTGCCTCTACGGCCTCAAGCGGTTTGGCGGCCTTGTCGGCGGCGATCTCTTCCAGCTTGTAGGCTTTGATCTTGTCTAGGATGGTGCCAGTGTTGGTATCGGTCATGATGTCTCCGGTGTTGCCCAGTTTATGGCCGCTTGGCCTTGGGCGTGCAACCAGTCATTGCAGCGCGAGAAGGGGCGTGACCCGAAAAACCCACGCCGCGCGGAAAGGGGCGACGGATGCGGGGTTTCAAGTTTGAAGTTCGCTCCCCCGTCCACATCCCGCGCGACCTTTTGCGCATGCGCGCCCCACAGCAAATAGGCGCGGGGACGGTCGGCCAAGCGGCCAAGAATTTGCGTGGTCAGCTGCTGCCAGCCCAGTTTTCCATGACCGCCTGCGTCCCCCGCGGGCACGGTCAATGTGGTATTCAACAACAGCACGCCCTGATCCGCCCAGAACCGCAGATCGGCATCCGGTGGGCAGGCACCGATGTCCTCCACCATTTCCTTATAGATATTGGAGAGCGAACGGGGCAGCGGTTTGGTATCGGCGCGGGCCGAAAAGGCAAAGCCGTGGGCGTGGCCGGGGGTGGGATAGGGATCTTGCCCCAGGATCACCACGCGCACCGCGTCGGGCTGCGTATGTTCCAGCGCGGCGAAAACTTGGCGCCCGGGCGGCAGCGTCTCGCGCGGGTCAGCGGCCAGCGCGGCGGCGATGCCGGGCAGGGTATCGTCAAAGAACGCAAGGTCGCGCCAGGCCCCGAGGCGCGACAGGTCAAAACGGCTCATGCGGTCTGGGTGATCCGCGCGACTTGGGTGATCTTGTCACGGGCCGCACCGCTGTCGATGCTCTGGCGTGCCATCTCTACCCCTGCTTTCAGATCGGGTGCGGCATCGGCCACGACCAGCGCCGCCGCCGAATTGAGCAAGACCGCATCGCGGTAGGCCGACGGGGTTCCGTCCAGCAGTGCGTTGAAATCACGTGCGTTTTCTTCGGGTGTGCCGCCGACGATATCCTCGAACGGGTGGACCGGCAGACCCGCGTCTTCGGGCGTGATCTCGAATTCGGAAATGGTGCCATCAGGGTTCAGCGCGGCGACCCAGCTGGTGCCGGTGATCGTCAGCTCGTCCGTCCCGTCGGAGCCATGCACAAGCCATGCTTTTTCAGAGCCAAGTGCGCCAAGGGTTTCGGCCATCGGGAGGATCAGATCACGGCGATAGGCACCGGTCAGCTGCCGTTTGACGCCCGCAGGGTTGGTCAGCGGGCCGAGGATGTTGAAGATCGTGCGTGTGCCCAGTTCGGACCGTGTGGGCATGACATGGGCAATCGCGGGATGATGCATCGGGGCCATCATAAAGCCGATGCCCGCATCGCGCAGTGCGGCCTCGACCACCTTTGGTCCGACCATCACCTTGAGCCCCATCTGCGTCAGCGCATCCGCCGCACCGGATTTGGACGACAGGTTGCGGTTGCCATGTTTCGCCACCACGACGCCCGCGCCGGCAACGACAAAGGCCGTCGCGGTAGAGATATTCAGCGTGCCCTTGCCATCGCCGCCGGTGCCCACGATGTCCATCGCGCCCTCGGGGGCGGTGACGGGATTGCATTTGGCGCGCATGACATGGGCGGCGGCGGCATATTCATCCACCGTCTCGCCACGGGTGCGCAGAGCCATCAGAAAACCACCGATCTGGCTGGGGGTCGCTTCGCCCTCGAACAGGATCTGGAACGCGGTCTCGGCCTGATCCCGGGTCAGCGGGCCATTGGCAGCCGCATCGATCAGAGGTTTCAGGGCATCGCTCATGCGGGCACCTTTACGTTGTTCAGGAAGTTTCGCAGCATCTGGTGCCCGTGATCCGAGCGGATCGATTCCGGGTGGAACTGCACGCCATGCAGCGGCAGGTCGCGGTGCTGCAGGCCCATGATCGTGCCGTCCTCAAGCTCTGCCGTGATCTCAAGGCAGTCGGGCAGGGTGGCGCGGTCAACGATTAGCGAATGATAGCGTGTGGCGGCAAAGGGCGATGGCAGCCCCGCAAAGACGCCCTGACCCTTGTGGTGCATCATGCCCATCTTGCCGTGCACGATCTCGCCCGCGCGCACGACCTTGCCGCCGAACGCCTGACCCAGCGTCTGATGGCCAAGGCACACACCCAAAAGCGGCGTGCTTGTTTCAGCGGCGGCTGCCGTCAGCGCAAGGCAGATCCCCGCTTGATCCGGATCGCAGGGGCCGGGCGACAGGATGATCCCCGCGGGGTTCATCGCCATCGCGGCCTGCACATCGATCTGGTCGTTGCGGCGGATTTCAACTTCGGCCCCGAGGTCACCCAGATAGTGTACGAGGTTGTAGGTGAAGCTATCGTAGTTATCGATCAAGAGCAGCATGCGGCAATTCTTTGTATTGGGGCAGGGTTTAGGGCTAGAGGAACCGCGCAAAACCACGGTATAATGTCCGCTGATACATGTTCAGGGTTAAGACCTATCGTCAAGGGCAGCAGGCCGGAGAGCCGCGCGAACCGGAACAAAAACAGGAGCGATCATCTATGTCACGCGGGTTTATTGGCGGCATCCTTATTGGTGCGGTATTCAGTGTCGGCGTCGCCGGTGTCGCGTCCTTCATGGTGCCTATGGGGCCCGCGCCCTTGCAAGACACGCCTGTGCCAAGTGACGCGCCTGACGCAGAGCGCGCGACTAATGCGCCCGATGTGGCGGAAACGCCCGTGGTAGAGACTGATGAAACGCCCCTAAAGGCGGCTGAGGACACTAACGAGGATGTGATCACGCCAGCGCCGGAGCCAGTTGTCGAAGAGCCTGTCGTTGAGGAGCCTACCGTTGAACCAGAGCCCGAGACTTTGCCTCAAGCCGAGGTCGCGCCAGATGTAGAAGCACCGGTCGCGGAAGAGACTGTGCAAGATGCACCTTCAGAGCACGCGCCGGACGTCGCGGCAGCGCCTGAGACGGTAGAGCCTGAACCACAGCCGGAACCAAAGCCCGAGCCAGAGGTCGCGCCAACGCCCCAGCCCGCGCCGCAGATCGCGCAGGACATCGACGCGACAGCCCCCGTGACCGTGCCCGATGCGGCGGTACCGAAGATCACGCTTGATGATCCTGTCTTGCCCAATCCGATGGCGCTCGCGCCGATGGAACCGACCGAGCCGGATGCGCTTGGCATCGAGACCCGGACAGCACCGCCCGTCACCGCCGACGAAAGCGTCGACACTCCAGTGTCGCCCATACCGGACACCACTCCAGTGTCGCCCACGCCGGACACCGATGTCGCCACCGCGCCAAGCACGCCCGACGCGCAACCCGAAGAAGCCCCTGCCGATGTCGTCTTTGGCGCGCCCGAGCAACGCACAGACGGGCGGCCCACAATCGGCACCCCTGCGGCGATCACCTCTGAACGGGATACGGGCGTGACGATCAACCGCCTGCCGAACGCCCAATCGGGCGAACAGACCGCCCCCGAGGCGCAAGCCACCGCACAACGCCCCGCCATCACCCGCTATGGTCAGCCTTTCGCGAACCCCGATGACAAACCGCTGATGAGCGTCCTGTTGATGGACGTGGGCAGTGATCTGCAAGGGGGCGAGGTCGGTATCGCCGCGCTGCGCAGCTTTCCCTATCCGCTGAGCTTTGCGGTCGACGTCAGCCTGCCCGACGCGGCAGAGCGCATGCAGACATACCGCAACGAAGGGTTCGAGGTGCTGGCGATGGTCGACCTGCCCCAAGGTGCGCAGCCAAGCGATGCAGAGACCACGCTGGCGGTCGCCTTCTCGCGCATGCCCGAAGTGATCGGCGTGCTTGAAGGGCAGGGTGCCGGGCTGCAACCTGACCGCGCCACAGCAGATCAGGTGACTGCGATCCTTGGGCAGGGGGGCTATGGCCTTGTGACCCAGGACAAGGGACTGAACACGATGCCCAAGCTTGCGGTGAAAGAGGGCGTGCCCGCTGCACCCGTGTTCCGCGACTTTGATAGCAAGGGGCAGACGCCCACCGTGATCCGGCGGTTCCTTGATCAGGCCGCGTTCAAGGCGGGGATCGAAGGGTCGGTGATCATGATGGGGCGGATGCGGCCCGAGACGATCTCGGCGTTGTTGGTCTGGGGGTTGCAGGACCGTGCCAGCCAAGTGGCACTCGCCCCTGTCTCGGCCGTGCTGAAAAACGCCACACCTGAATGATCTGCCGATACAACCGTCGAAACCTGCGCGCTGCGCGGGCTTCGACGTGCCTGGATATGACGAGCCTAGATAATCTCGTCTTCGTCGAACAGCGGGTCGCTTTCGAGCTGCGTAATCATATCCTCGACCGTATCTGCGACGGCCTTGGGCAACAGTTTTGCCAAGTGGAAG
This sequence comes from Sulfitobacter sp. M39, assembly GCF_021735935.1. NCBI lineage: Bacteria > Pseudomonadati > Pseudomonadota > Alphaproteobacteria > Rhodobacterales > Roseobacteraceae > Sulfitobacter > Sulfitobacter sp. M39. The sequence goes on along the minus strand of NZ_WMDZ01000001.1, from coordinate 2,373,717 downwards.
ACCGCGTCGCCCTCGTTCACCACGGGCAGGATCGCGCGGCCGATCAGGATGCCGTCATGGGGGGCGGTAATATCCTCTTCGGTCTTGCCGAACGGGTCAGAGACTGTTGCCAGCGCGTCGCCCTGTTTCACGGTCTCCCCCTCGGCCCTAAAGGTACGCAGCAGCCCACCCACGGGCGCGCGCAACCACGTAGAGCTGGAACAGACATGGGATTGCCGACGCGAAGGGGCGATGCCCTTGGCCGGCAGCATGTCTTCGGCATGCATGACCCGCAAGATACCCGCAACGCCCGCGCGCACGGCCATCTCGTCAAAGCGCAGCCCTTCGCCCGCCTCGTACAGCAGCACCGGCGTGCCCTTGGCGGCGGCGACCGCGCGCAGCGATCCGTCGCGCAGGGGCGAGGTCAGCACCACCGGAGCGGCAAAGCTGGCGGCCATGCGCCGCGTCACCGCATCTGAAGGAGAGATCCGCACCTGCGGCAGGTTGGTCCGGTGGATCGCGGCCGAATGCAGATCGATTCCGAAATCACAGCGCAGCACCACGTCGTTCAGAAAGATATGCGCCAGCCGTGACCCCAAAGACCCCGACGGGTGCCCCGGAAAACAACGGTTCAGATCGCGCCGGTCCGGCAGGTAACGTGACCGGTTCAGGAAACCGAAAGAGTTCACCACCGGGATCACCAGCAGTGTTCCCCGCAGGGATTTCAACTGCGGTGCGCGCAGCAGACGGCGCACGATCTCGACCCCGATCAGCTCGTCCCCGTGAACAGCGGCGCTGACAAACATGGTGGGGCCGGGGCGCTTGCCGTGAATCACTTCAAGCGAGAGGCCGACCGGCGTGTGGTCCGGCAGGATCGAGATCGGCAAGTCGATCTGTGCCCGAGAGCCGGGTGCCACGTGTTGACCCGAAATCTCGAACGGGGCTTGCGTCGGCATCCTCAGCTGTTCCCTTGACCTGCAAACCGCGCCGCGTCGGCCGCCGCACGGCGGATCGCGTCGGATTTGTGCACCGTCTCCATATACTCCGCCTCTGCGTCGCTGTCATAGACGACACCGCCACCGGCTTGAATATACAGGGTTTTATCCTTGATAACGGCCGTGCGCAGCGCGATGCACATGTCCATGTCGCCGCCCGCGCTAAAGTAGCCAACACCGCCGCCGTAAAGCCCGCGTTTCTCGGGCTCCAGCTCGTCGATAATCTCCATCGCGCGGACCTTGGGCGCGCCCGAGACCGTGCCCGCGGGCATCCCGGCAAAGAAGGCATCCAGCGCATCGCGGTCGTCGCGCAGCTCGCCCACGACATTGGACACGATGTGCATCACGTGGCTGTAGCGTTCGACGATGAATTCCTCGGTCGGGCGCACGGTGCCGATCTTGGCAACTCGGCCCACGTCATTGCGGCCCAGATCAAGCAGCATCAGATGTTCAGCCAGCTCTTTCTGGTCGGCCAGCAGATCAGCCTCTAGCGCGCGGTCTTCTTCCGGCGTGGCCCCGCGACGACGGGTGCCCGCAACGGGGCGGATCGTGATCTCGTTGCCGAAGACGCGGACAAGGATCTCGGGCGAGGCCCCGACGACGTGGAAATCACCGAAATTGAAATAGAACATGAAGGGCGACGGGTTGGTCCGGCGCAAACTGCGATACAGCGCAAAGGGCGGCTGCGAGAACCCCTGCGCCCACCGTTGCGACGGCACCACCTGAAAGATGTCGCCCGCCACGATGTATTCGCGCGCTTTTTCAACGGCGGATTTATAACCTTCGCGGGTGAAATTGCTGACGGGGGCGGATTCTTCGTGGGCGTCGCCCAGATCACGGCTGGTGCCGGGCATCGACCGTTCCAGATCACGCACCGCATCCATCACGCGTTCGGCGGCTTGGGCATAAGCGGCCTTGGCCGATTGCCCGTCAGACACCCAAGCTGGCGACACGATCGTGACCTCGCCCTTGACCCCGTCAAGCACGGCAATCACCGAGGGGCGCACCATCATCGCATCGGGCAGCCCCATGGGATCGGGGTTCACATTCGGCAGATGTTCCACCAGCCGGATCATGTCGTAGCCCAGATAGCCGAACAGCCCGGCGGCGGCTTGCGGCAGGTCATCGGGTAGGTCAATCTTCGATTCCGCGATCACCGCACGCAATGTGTCCAGCGGATCCCCCGCGACATCGTCGAAGGCATCCACGTCATAGCGTGCCGAACGGTTGATTGCCGATGTGGTGCCCTGACAGCGCCAGATCAGATCGGGCTTCATCCCGATAATCGAATAGCGCCCGCGGACCTCGCCGCCGGTCACGGATTCCAGCACAAAGGCGTTCTGCGCCGCACCGGTGAGCTTGAGCATCAGTGAAACAGGCGTGTCCAGATCGGCAGCCAGACGGGTGTAAACGATCTGGTTCTTGCCCGCCGCATAGCCTGCGGCAAAGCTGTCATAATCGGGTGTCAACGACATGGGAGACCTAACTTAGGGGAAGTTCACGTGGACGGCGTCAATCGCCTGCTGATCGACACGCGGTGCCGTGCGGCGGATCACGTCGTCAGAGAAAGCGGCGAAAAGCGCTTGCGACAGCTGGTCATCCAGCTGGGTGGCGATCTGGGTTTTGACCTGCGTCATCCGGTCATTCTCGCCCGCGTCCTTGATGCTATCAAGACGGACAAGCGCGACCTCGCCGGCACCTTCCAGCAGTTCGACCTCGCCGGGGGCTGCGTCAAACACAGCGGCGATGAACCCCTGCGGCGCGGCGCTGACCACGGCGTCGCGGGTCTGGTCGGTCCCGGTCTTGGGCTCCAGACCCAGCTCGGCAAAGTCCGCGCCATCGGCAAGCTCGGCCTGCAGCCTCTCGGCCTTGGCACGCAGGGCGGTGATCAATTGTGCGTTCTGCCACGCCTCGGCCACGTCTGCACGGGCGGCGTCAAACGGGTTGGGGCGTTCCTCTTTGGTGCCATCAAGACGCATGGCAAAAACGCTACCGTCATCCAGCTGTGCAATCTGAGGGAAATCATTCTCGGTCAGACGTGTCGCGGCCTCGCGGAAACCGGCATAGGCGGCGATGCTTTCGCTGCTGTCCTGCGTCCATTCGATGGTGCTGAGGGTCATTTTGCTTTCCTCGGCGATCTGTTCCAGCGTGGCACCACCGGCCAGCTGGTCGTCCAGATCTTGGGCACGTACCTCTACCAGACGGGCGGCGCGGTCCGCGGCAAGGTCTTGCACCAGCGTCGGGCGCGCTTCTTCGAAGGTGGTGTTCAGCGACGGCAGCACACCGTTTACACGGAACAATGCAGGCCCGAGGTTGCTGGGCAGCGGGCCGACAATATCACCCACTTCGGCAGCAAACACGGCGTCCCCTGCGGCACCCAGCTGTTGCTGGCTCAGATCGCCAAGATCCACATCCGACAGGGAAAGCCCACGGTCAGCGACCAGCCCCTCAAATGTGTTGCCATCAACCTCGAGCGCGGCGGCAGCCTGATCGGCGGCCTCCTGATCGCGGAAGACCAGACGTTCGACCAAGCGGCGTTCGGGCTGGATGTATTCATCCGCGCGGTCGTCATAGGCGGACTGCAGCTCTTCGTCGGTCAGCTCTACTTCGTCCAGCAGATCCTGCGGGCCCATGGTGATATAGCTGATGGTCTTGCTGGCGGGCAGAATGAACTGGTCGGCGTTCTCGTCGTAATAGGCCTGCAGCTGCGCATCGGTGGCGTCGGGCAGGGGCGCATCCAGATCATCTTGCGTCAGTTTGGCCCAGGTAAAGCTGCGCTGCTCGCCCACATAGGAGACAAGCGTGTCGGCATAGGCGTCGGGCATGGTAGCTCCGCCGGTGATTGCTTCCTGCAGCAATGTGCGACCCGCTTCCTCGCGCAGCGATTGTTCGAATTCGTTCTCGTTCAGACCGGCCTGCTGCAGCGCAAAGCGATAGCCCTCGCGGTCAAAATTCCCGTCAACGCCTTGGAAAGACGGGATTTCCACAACGCGTTCGCGCAGGTTTGCGTCGCCGATGGATAGGCCCATCTCGTCGGCCTCATTGTCGAGCGCGCGCAAACGAACCAGACGTTGCAGCACGGCACGGTCCAGCCCGATGGCTTGGGCTTCTTGAAAGCTAAGCTGTTCGCCGGACTGGCTTTCGATGGCGCGGATCTGCTGCTGCAGCTCGCGGGCGTAATCGTCAACCGAGATAGACTTGTCGCCCACTTCGCCGACGGTGCGTGCGCTGCCGTTCAGATTGACCGCGCCAAAACCGCCCAGACCCAGGATCAAAAGACCCATCAGCCCCCATACTGCGGTTTTCGTAAAGCTGTTGCCTTTGGCTTTCATGGTGTCATCCCTTAAACGCACGTTTTGCCCTGTCTATGCGGTGCGCGGCAGGGGGGCAAGAGCCGCGTTAGACCTGTGTCAGACGGTCAAACAGCACGTCGATCCCCGCGACATCCAGATTGGCAAAGGCGATGCGCAGATGCCGCCTGCCGGTGACATCCTCTGCCGGATGGAACATGGTGCCGGGCAGGGTCAGCACGGCCGCCTCGCGCACCAGCCGCGGGGCCAATGTGGCAGAGCTTTCGTCAAAGGGATGCGAGAGATAGGCGAAATAGCCGCCAAGCCCCAAAAGCTTCCAGCCTTTCGCGTCCAAACGGTGCATGCTGTCGGCAATCGCCTGTCGCCGCGCCAGGATCTCGCGCCGCTCGCCGGCCAGCCATGTGTCAAGGTTCTGCATCCCCCAAAGGGCGGCATGCTGGCCGATCTGGCCGGGACAAATGGCGACGGTGTCCAGGAACTTTTCTACCTCCGCAAGACGCGTCTGGGAGGCGACAATCGCGCCCACACGGTGACCGGTCAGACGGTAGGCCTTTGAAAACGAATACAGATGGATCAGCGTATCGTGCCAGTCGGGGTCCTGAAACAGACGGTGCGGCGGGCCGGAACGACTGTCAAAGTCGCGATAGGTCTCGTCCAGGATCAGGGCGATACCGCGCGCACGGGCCAGATCGAAAAACGCCTGCACCAGCTCTTCGGGGTATTCAACGCCGCCCGGGTTGTTGGGCGTCACCAAGGCGATGGCACGGGTGCGGTCGGTGATCAGGGCGGCAGCCTCATCGGGGTCGGGCAAAAGCGCATCCCCCACCGGCAGCGGCACGGCGGCGACACCCGACATGTCCAGCCACATCTTGTGGTTAAAATACCACGGCACCGGCAGGATCACCTCGTCCCCCTCGGCACAGAGCGTGGCGATCGCAGCGGCAAAGGCCTGGTTGCAGCCCGATGTAATCGCCGCTTGCGCGGGCTCTACCGCGCCGGCGTAATGGGCGCTGACCTGCGCGGCCAGCTCGTCGCGCAATTCGGGCAGACCCAGCACAGGCCCGTAAAGATGCGCATCATCGTTGTTCAGCGCGACATCAGCCATGGCCTGACGCATCGCCTGCGGGGGCGGATCGACAGGGGCGGCTTGGCTCACGTTGATCAGGGGGCGGTCGGCGTCAAAATGGACGCCCGTCAACCAGCGGCGCGCCTCCATCACCGGAGGAGAGAAAGTCGCAGCGGTACGCGGGGTCATGGTCAATGCTCCTGACTGGGCGAGGGAGGGGGGCCCTTCGGCGAGCGGACCAGCGCAAAGTCTGACACGGCGCGGGGCCGCTGCTTCCAAATGGTCCTAAATCCTCGCCGAAGGCAGGTATCTGCGGGCGAGCCGCTTAGTCTTTGCCGCGGTAGGGCTCTACATATTGTAGCGCCATATCCCAGGGGAAGAAAATCCACGTATCCTGGCTGACTTCGGTGATAAAGGTATCCACCTGCGGGCGGCCCTTGGGCTTGGCATAGACGGTGGCCAAATGCGCATTGGGGTAAAGTTGGCGCACGACCTCAAGAGTTTTACCGGAATCCACCAGATCATCGATGATCAGGATGCCGGTGCCGTCGCCCATCAGCTCTGCATCGGGGGCCTTGAGCACGACCGCGTCCGATTGATCCTGATGGTCATAGGACTTGATCGAAATCGTGTCGACGGTGCGGATATCCAGCTCGCGGGCGGCGATCATCGCGGGGGCCATGCCGCCACGGGTGATCGCAACCACAGCGCGCCAGCCGCCGTCATCGGGGCCCATGCCGTCCAGACGCCACGCCAGCGCACGGCTGTCACGGTGGATCTGGTCCCAGCTGATGTGAAACCCTTTTTCATGGGGCAGGCGCGAGGCATCCTTGCTCATGTCGTTATTCCTTTGCCATGTCTGGGGCGTCGACGGCTTTCATGCCCACCACGTGGTAGCCCGCATCCACATGCAGGTTCTCGCCCGTCGTGCCCGAGCCAAGATCGCTAAGCAGGAACAGCGCGGATTTACCCACATCGTCGATGGTCACGTTGCGACGCAGCGGCGAGTTATACTCGTTCCACTTCATGATATAGCGGAAGTCGCCGATGCCGGATGCGGCCAATGTCTTGATCGGGCCGGCGCTGATCGCGTTAACGCGGATGCCGTCCTTGCCCAGATCCTCGGCCAGATATTTGACCGATGCTTCCAGAGCGGCCTTGGCGACGCCCATCACATTATAATGCGGCATCACCTTTTCGGCACCGTAATAGGTGAGCGTGACCGCGCTGCCGCCGGACTTCATCATCTTTTCCGCGCGCTGCATCACAGCGGTGAAGGAGTAGACAGAGATATCCATCGACATCGCGAAATTGGCGCGGCTGGTGTCGACATAGCGCCCGCGCAATTCGTTTTTGTCAGAGAACCCGATCGCGTGGACGATAAAGTCGATCCCGTCCCAACGTTCGCCCAAAGCGGTAAACAGCGCGTCAATCGACTCTTCCGACCCCACATCACAGGGCAGGACCAGATCGCTGCCCAGTTGCGCCGCCAGCGGATCGACCCGCTTTTTCAGCGCCTCGCCTTGATACGAGAATGCCAGCTCTGCGCCGGCATCCGCAAGGGTGCGTGCGATGCCCCAGGCAATCGACTTGTCATTGGCGAGGCCCATGATAAGCCCACGTTTGCCTGCCATCAGGTCATTTGCCATTGTACTTCCTTCGACTATGTCACTGAACTTTTATCCGGTTTATGCTATTGATAGTTTGGCATCAAGGCTGCACGGTGATCGTGGCACTTGAGAGTGCGCCGTGATAGACCGCCCTGGCGGTTTTTCGGCGCGACAGTGTGTTTAGTTGTTCTAGTATGTCATTTGATGTAAGACATTGTCGCAAGATTGCGCCGGTGCGCAAGGAAGGGGATCATGATCATGGAAGTGCGCAAAGGCATTTTTGCCGGTGACGATCCCTATGTGATTGCGCGCCGCTGGCTGGATGAGGCAACCCAGACAGAGGTCAACGACCCAAATGCCATCGCGCTATCGACCGTGGATGCCGACGGTTTGCCCAATGCGCGCATGGTGCTGCTAAAGGAAATCGAAGATGCGGCATTCGTCTTTTATACAAACTACACCAGCGCAAAGGCGCAAGAACTGGATCACGCGGGCAAGGCTGCTTTCGTGATGCATTGGAAATCGCTGCGCCGCCAGATACGGGTGCGCGGCGTGATTTCCAAAGAAGAAGGCCCACAGGCGGACGCATATTACAAGTCGCGTTCGCTCAAAAGCCGGTTGGGGGCCTGGGCCTCTGACCAATCGTCCCCTTTAGCCAGCCGTGCGTCATTGGTCGCCGAAGTGGCAAAAGTCACCGCCAAAAAGGGGCCAAACCCAGACCGTCCACCTTTTTGGGGGGGCTACCGGATCACCCCGGTAGAAATCGAGTTCTGGGCCGACGGAGAGTATAGATTGCATGACCGTTTTGTCTGGCGACGTGCCGACCAAAACGGTGATTGGAGCGTAACGAGATTGAACCCATAAGGCGGCTTTTGCCGCTGATATTTTGTACGCGGGCACGCTGTTGCCTGACCTAGAGAAGACCAAAGGACATTTGTGTCAGAAGTATCCAGCAATAGCTCTGCCATTTCCGGCGTGGTGAAATGGTTTGACCCCGCGAAGGGGTTTGGTTTCGTTGTCTCAGACGCTGGCGGGCCTGATATCCTGTTGCACGTCAATGTGTTACGTAATTATGGTCAAAGCTCTGTCGCGGACGGTGCGCGCATCGATCTGACGGTGCAAAAGACCGAACGTGGGGTACAGGCGACCCAGGTCCATGCGGTACACCCGCCTGCTGCCGCTCAGGCGATGGCGTTGTCGGATATCGTGGGCATTGATCCCGCACTGGTTGCCGCCGCACCGCTGGAACCCGCGCGGGTCAAGTGGTTTGATAAATCCAAAGGCTTCGGTTTCGCGAATGTGTTTGGCAAAAGCGATGACATCTTTCTACATATAGAAGTGTTGCGCCAGTCGGGCCTATCGGATTTGCAACCGGGCGAGGCATTGGCGCTGCGGGTCATTAACGGGGAACGCGGCCAGATGGCGGCAGAGGTACATGCATGGGAAACGGTACGACTCGATTCATCTGGCACCGCGCAAAGCTAATCCGCGCGGGTCTTTTTGCCTTAGCGTCTCTGGCGATGGCGGGGGCGGCCGCTGCCAAATGCAGTGACACCAGCGTGACGCTGCGCGGCGACTGGGGACAGGCGCGCTTTAGCGTCGAGATTGCCGATGATGCCGGTGAACGTGCCCAAGGATTGATGCACCGTACCTCACTGGCGGGCAGCGCGGGTATGCTCTTTATCTATGAAGAACCGCAGCCACTTAGCTTTTGGATGCGCAACACTTTGATTCCCCTCGACCTGCTGTTCATCGATTCCCACGGTGTGGTGCAGCACATCCACCATAATGCGGTCCCGCTTGACGAATCTCCGCTTGAGGGGGGCAGCGATGCGCTGCTGGCGGTGCTGGAAATCAACGGCGGATTAAGCGCGCGGATGGGCATTACACCGGGGACAGAGCTGCGCCATCCCGCGTTTGCAGGGCGCAATCCGGCATGGCCCTGTTAGATCGTCAGAAACTATCATTTTCTGTGAACTTAGGGCTTTTCAATCCGATTGCTTGGGGCTAAGTAGGCCGCAGTCGGGGCGTGGCGCAGCCTGGTAGCGCACCTGTTTTGGGTACAGGGGGTCGGAAGTTCGAATCTTCTCGCCCCGACCACTTTAAGAACCACCACATATAGTGTTCCTGATCTGCTTCATGCAGATCAGAACGCTGTATTTGTGTGCAGTCTTTCTTTTTTGCCACAGATGCACGCTCTAAATCTGGTGAGACGGCCGGGTTTGCGAACCTATATCTGGTGGCTGCATAAATTTTTATCGTCCACAGTTCCGCCATGTTTATCCCCAGCCCGTTGTCGGGGATTTTGTGGATAACTCAAGCGATACATGAGCCAGCCGCGCTAAACCTTAGCGTTTATTAACTTTATCCGCGGTGTGGAAAAGCACCCTCGTGATCCGCTGTCTGTGCATATCATTTCGCTGAATCACCGTGCCGACCGAAGCTTCAAAAAATGCCGATCCGGTCAAGACTCAACTTCCCTTATTTCGATAATAAAGCCGTTGACCCAATAGGGCTGCATACGCCAGTTTGTGTAAATCGACGGGCAGGCCACTACATCTGGTGAATTTCAAAGATGGCATGCTGATCGGGTGACATTGGGTTTCGCACATTTGCGCCGGTTAAACGGCTAGATCCAAGACCAACCTGATGCGGGTGCGGGAGACGATGCACACCGGCGATAGGTTTGGCGGCCCGATCATGCCGCTGGTTGAGAGTTTGAAAATTTGGGGCAGCACTTATGAAAATCGAGAGAAAATTCACGCGATCCGGTCAGGATGCCTACGCAGAACTGGACTTTGTGAGCACAGCCTCCGAAATCCGCAATCCTGACGGGTCGGTGGTCTTTCGCCTCGATAACGTCGAAGTGCCCTCCAGCTGGAGCCAGGTCGCCTCTGATGTGATCGCCCAGAAATATTTCCGCAAGGCAGGCGTCCCGTCCGAGACCAAGAAGGTCAAGGAAAAGGGCGTGCCAGAATTCCTCTGGCGCTCGGTGCCTACCGATGATGCGACCATGGGCGGCGAGACCTCGTCGAAGCAAGTGTTCGACCGTCTGGCGGGCGCTTGGGCCTATTGGGGTTGGAAAGGTGGCTATTTCACCACTGAAGAAGACGCCCAAGCCTATTATGACGAGATGCGCCACATCCTAGCCAGCCAGCGCGGCGCACCTAACAGCCCGCAATGGTTCAACACCGGTCTGCATTGGGCTTACGGTATCGATGGTCCCGCGCAGGGGCATTACTATGTCGATTATAAATCCGGCAAGCTGACGCGGTCGACATCGTCTTACGAGCATCCTCAGCCCCACGCTTGTTTCATCCAGTCTGTCGCTGACGATCTGGTAGGTGACGGCGGCATTATGGACCTGTGGGTCCGCGAGGCGCGTCTGTTCAAATACGGTTCCGGTACCGGCACCAACTTCTCGAGCCTGCGGGCGGCGGGCGAGAAACTGTCGGGCGGGGGTAAATCCTCTGGCTTGATGGGCTTTTTGAAAATCGGTGACCGCGCGGCAGGCGCGATCAAATCGGGCGGCACCACACGCCGCGCGGCCAAGATGGTCATCGTTGATGCGGACCACCCCGATATCGAGGATTTCATCAACTGGAAGGTCATCGAAGAGCAAAAGGTGGCGAGCATCGTCGCTGGCTCGAAGATGCATGAACGCGAGCTGAACAAGCTGTTTGCCGCGATCAAAGCATGGGACGGCGCAGAGGCGGACGCCTATGACCCCGCCAAGAACGACCAGTTGAAGGCCGCGATCCGAGGCGCGAAAAAATGCGCGATCCCAGAGACATACGTCAAGCGCGTGCTGGATTACGCCAAGCAGGGTCATACCTCGATCGAATTCCCGACCTATGACACCGACTGGGATTCCGAAGCCTATTCCTCGGTCTCGGGCCAGAACTCCAATAACTCGATCCGGGTGACCAACGCTTTCCTGCATGCCGTCGAAAAAGACGCCGATTGGGAGCTGCTGGACCGCACCACAGGGCGCGTGTCGAAAACCATCCGCGCCCGTGATCTGTGGGAGCAAGTCGGCCACGCCGCATGGGCCTGCGCCGATCCCGGCATCCAGTATCACGACACGGTAAACGACTGGCATACATGCCCCGAAGACGGCGCGATCCGCGGGTCAAATCCTTGTTCCGAATACATGTTCCTGGATGACACGGCCTGTAACCTTGCGTCGATGAACCTGCTGACCTTCCTGCAAGACGGGGAGTTCATGGTCGAAGACTATATGCACGCCTCGCGTCTGTGGACCGTCACGCTCGAAATCTCGGTGATGATGGCGCAGTTCCCGTCCAAGGAAATCGCGCAGCGGTCCTATGATTTCCGCACGCTGGGTCTGGGCTATGCCAACATCGGCGGTCTGCTGATGAACATGGGCTTTAGCTACGACAGCGACGAGGGTCGTGCGCTTTGCGGGGCGCTGACCGCGATCATGACGGGCGTTTCCTATGCCACCTCCGCCGAGATGGCGGGCGAACTGGGGGCCTTCCCCGGCCACGCCAAGAACGCCGACCATATGCTGCGCGTGATCCGCAACCACCGCAACGCGGCCCACGGCAAGGCCGATGGCTACGAGGCACTTTCGGTCAAGCCCGTGCCACTGGATCACGCAAACTGCCCGCAAGCCAACCTGATCGACATCGCCACCGCGACCTGGGACGAAGCCCTGCGTCTTGGCGAAAAGCACGGGTACCGCAACGCGCAAACCTCTGTGATCGCGCCTACGGGCACCATCGGTCTGGTGATGGATTGCGACACAACCGGGATCGAGCCTGACTTTGCGCTGGTGAAATTCAAGAAGCTCGCGGGCGGTGGCTATTTCAAGATCATCAACCAGTCGGTACCCGCAGCGCTTGAAAAGCTTGGCTACGGCTCGGCTCAGATCGAAGAGATCGTCGGCTATGCCGTCGGGCACGGCACCATCGGCAACGCCCCTGCGATCAACCACACCACGCTGGTCGGACACGGTTTTGGCCCCAACGAGCTGGCCAAGATCGACGCGGCGCTGGCGCAGGCCTTCGACATCCGCTTTGTCTTCAATCAATGGACGTTGGGCGAGGAGTTCTGCACGCAAGTCCTTGGCATCCCTGCCGAAAAGCTGAACGACCCGACGTTTGACCTGCTGAAATCCCTGGGCTTTTCCAAGAAAGACATTGAGGCGGCCAACGACCATGTTTGCGGTACGATGACGCTGGAAGGCGCGCCGCACCTCAAGCCCGAACACTACGGCATCTTCGACTGCGCCAATCCCTGTGGCAAGAAGGGCAAACGTTACCTATCCGTCAACAGCCACATCTACATGATGGCGGCGGCGCAAAGCTTCATCTCTGGCGCGATCTCGAAGACGATCAACATGCCAAATGATGCCACCATCGAGGATTGCCAAAACGCATACGAGCTGTCGTGGTCGCTTGGTGTCAAAGCCAACGCGCTGTACCGCGACGGATCGAAACTGTCGCAGCCTCTGGCCTCTGCATTGGTCGAGGATGATGACGAAGCAGCCGAAACGCTGGAAAGCGGCACCACCCACGAGAAAGCCACCGTGCTGGCCGAAAAGATCGTAGAGAAGGTCATCGTCAAAGAGATCATCAAATCGCACCGCGAAAAGATGCCTCAGCGCCGCAAGGGGTATACCCAAAAGGCCAATGTAGGCGGGCACAAGGTCTATTTACGCACCGGTGAATACGAAGACGGCTCCTTGGGCGAGATCTTTATCGACATGCACAAGGAAGGCGCGGGCTTCCGTGCAATGATGAACAACTTTGCCATCGCTGTGTCCGTGGGTCTGCAATACGGCGTCCCGCTTGAGGAATTCGTCGACGCCTTCACCTTCACCAAGTTCGAACCCGCTGGCATGGTGCAGGGCAACGACAGCATCAAGAACGCGACGTCGATCCTTGACTATGTGTTCCGCGAGCTGGCCGTGTCCTATCTGGACCGTACCGATCTGGCGCATGTTCAACCCGAAGGGGCCAGCTTTGACAGCCTCGGCCGCGGCGATCAGGAAAGCGTTGCCAATGTGGCGGAGATCTCCGAAACCGCCGCCAACCGCTCGCTCGAGGTGCTCAAGCAGATCAGCTCTACGGGGTATCTGCGCAACCGTCTGCCGCAGGATCTGGTGCTGCTGCAAGGCGGGCAGGGGCAGGGCGACACGCAGACGCTTGACCGTGTGATGCCACAGGCTGGCCAAGCCTCGCTTGCGGCCAGCATGGGATCGACCACAGCGGTATCCAGCGGCGCGGTCAGCATGGACGCCCGCACCAAGGCAAAGATGCAGGGCTACGAGGGCGAAGCCTGCGGAGAGTGCGGCAACTACACGCTGGTCCGCAACGGCACCTGCATGAAGTGCAACACCTGCGGCGGCACGTCCGGCTGCAGCTAAGACAAACGCCCCGGCCTTGTGGTCGGGGCTTTCTACATGGGGCAGGTGCGCTTGCCCCTAACGCTGGCCTTGCCGCAGGCATAAAACAAACGAGCGGTGAACGATGAGCAAGGTCAGGCGAAACTCAGGGTGCCCCATCGGGCACCCTTTCTTCCGTTTAAATCGTCGGAGCGGCCTGTCACACGGGTGCATTTGGGCGTGGCCCGCACGGTGGACCGTCAAGCCTACCCTAGGTGCTTTTGCGCCCCGTTCACTTCAGAATTGATTCAATCCACTCTCGAAAGCAGGCGACTGCGGGGCGGGTTTTGCGATCTGGGTCGGCGACCAAATAGAAATTCTGGGTGGTCGGCACGGACTGCTTGAATGGGACCGTCAACGTGCCTTTTTTGACGTAACTGTCAGTAAACAACGTATCGACAATTGCGATGCCGCGCCCCGGTGTGATGCTTTCCAGCGCCAGCAAAGAGGACTCGACGGACATCCAGACAGGCGGGGCTGCCGTTTCGATCCCCAACGCGCCAAACATGCGCGACCAGTCGTTTTCAGAGCCGATGATCGTCACAATGTCTGCGGTTTTCAGGTTGGCTGGATCGGCGCTCAGGGAGCGGGCCACTTGCGGGCTGCAAATTAAATTCGCATGACCGCGTCGCAATTGCCAAATGTCGGGCTCTGGCCAGTCGCCGTTGCCGTACCGTATGTCCACGTCGATGGTCGCGTCGCTCATCCGGTCGGACCATACGGTGGTTGACACAACCACGTTAATCTCCGGGTGTAGCGCGCGGAATTCGTTTAGTCGGGGCATGAGAACGATCACCCCAAAAGAGATCGACGCACGCACATGCAGCGTCGTTTGTTTCTGGGTTTGGAACAGCCCGTCGGTCGCGGTCTGAAGGTCGACGAATGACTGCCGCACGGGTTGGGCATAGGCCTGCCCGATGTCCGTCAGCTCTACACCTTTGGGCAGCCGTTTAAACAGTTTCATCTGCAATGTCTGTTCAAGCAGTTTGATATGCTGGCTGACGGCAGCCGGTGTAAGGCTCAACTCGTCCGCAGCGGCTGCAAAGGACCCGTGACGCGCGGCAGCCTCGAAGGTGCTGAGCCAAGTCACATGGGGAAGGCGTCTCATGGTCGGGTCCTATCTTTCCTACAGTCTTGCCGTCATTCGTATTGGCAATCAATCCTTTATGCCCAATCAAATTTAGCCCTAAGCCGCAAGTTTGTTTGTTTGCGTGGGCCCGCGTGGTCCGCTCTTTATGGCGGCACTTGGAATAACGGGTGAACACGTTGGATAATTATGAATTTGATTACATCGTCGTCGGTGCGGGGTCTGCCGGTTGCGTCATGGCAAACCGCCTATCAGAGAGCGGCCGGTTCACCGTTGCGCTGCTTGAAAGCGGGGGCAGTGATGCGCGGTTCTGGGTCAAGGTGCCTTTGGGCTATGCAATTAACGTCGCCAATCCGCATGTGAACTGGGGCTATCGCACCGAGGCCGACGCAGGGCTGAATGCCCGTTCAATCAGTTGGCCCAGAGGGCGGCTGATCGGCGGGTCAAGCTCGATCAACGCGATGACATACATCAGAGGGCTGGGGCAGGATTTTGACGATTGGTCGCAGTCAGGGGCCGCGGGGTGGCACTGGGAAAACGTGCGTGCCGTGTACGACCGGCTGGAAACCCACTCTGAACTGACCCCGACGGGGCGTCGCACGCGCGGCAACGGTCCGGTCTGGGTGTCGGATTTGTCGGACAGGATGATGCCGTTTTCGAATACCTTTTTGGACGCATGTCGGGACGTAGGCCATACCGTCATTCCTGACTTGAATGCTGAGGGGTCCGATGGCATCGGGTATTACCGCAGTACAGTGCGCGGCGGCTTCAGGTGGTCCTCGGCGGACGCGTTCTTGCGGCCTGCAAAGCGACGTCAGAACCTCGCGATCATCCGCAACGCCGATGTTACCCAGCTGACGGTCGAGGGCGGTCAGGTGACGGGGGCAGCCTTCGTGCGCGGGGGCAAAACCAGCCAGATCACCGCGCGCAAAGAGGTCATCTTGTGTGCTGGCGCGATCAATTCGCCCAAGCTGCTGCAGTTGTCGGGCATTGGTCCGGCGGCATTGTTGAAGTCTCACGGTATCCCGGTGGTACGCGACTTGTCGCAGGTGGGGCAGGGGTTGCAGGACCATTTGGCCATTTCCTACCAGTTCGGCGCGTCCAAACCCACGTTGAACACGCAGTTGGGCGGGACATTGGGCAGGCTGCGCATGGGGGCCAAATACCTTCTTACACGCGGTGGCCCCTTGTCTGTTCCGGTCAATCAGGTGGGCGGGTTTGTCCGTTCTGCCGCTGACAATCGCGTGCCGGACATGCAGGTCTATTTCAATCCTGCGTCTTATGCGATGACGCCGTCGGGCAAGACGGTGCTGGATCGCACGCCAGGATTTCAGATCTCGGCACAGCCCTGTCGACCGACCAGCAGGGGGCACGTCGCGATCGCGTCTAGCGATCCGCAGGTGGCACCCAGCATCCAACCCAATTCGCTGTCTACCGACGAAGACAAGCGCGCGGCGGTTCAGGCGGGCAGGGTGCTTCAACAGTTCGCAGCGGCAGACAGCTTGAAAGCCGTGATAACCAAAGCCAAAGCACCGGACTTGATGGCGCTGGATGACGACGGCTTGCTGGGTGATTTCAAGCAGCGTGCGTCGACCGTGTATCATGCATCTTGCACCTGCCGGATGGGCGCGGATGATAGGACGGCTGTTTTGGATGAACGTTTGCGGGTCTATGGGGTGGCCGGCGTGCGTGTGGTGGATGCTTCTGCTTTTCCTAATATTACCTCTGGCAATACAAACGCACCGACACTGATGTTGGCCATGCGTGCTGCCGATCTGATCTTGGAGGATGCTTCGTGAAACTTGCAACGCTAGAGACTTTTGTGGTGGGCAACCCACCCCCGCGACATGGTGGTCGGTATTTCATCTTTGTCCGCGTGACGACGGCCTGCGGGATCACCGGCGTTGGCGAAATTTACAATGCTACCTTCGGCCCTGAGATTTGCTGCGCCATGGCCCGCGATATGTTCGCCCGCCACTTTGACGGGGCAGACCCTCACCACATCGAGGCCTTGTTCCGCAAATCCTACGGCGCGGGCTTCACCCAGCGGCCAGACGTCAGCGTGATGGGCGTGTTCAGTGGCTTGGAAATGGCCTGCTGGGATATCGTCGGAAAGGCCGCTGATAAACCGGTTTACGAACTGCTTGGCGGGCGCGTGCATGACCGTCTGCGCAGCTATTCCTACATTTATCCCGCAAGCGGTGATGTCTATCCCGACCCAGACACGCCCAATGCCTATAATGATCCCGCCATTGCTGCCGAAGTGGCGCTTGGCATGGTGGACCAAGGGTTTACCGCGCTGAAATTCGATCCTGCAGGGCCGTTTTCGATCTATGATGGTCGCCAGCCCGGGCTGGATGACATCGCACTAAGTGCCGCGTTCTGCCGGGAGATTCGTGCAGCCGTAGGGACACGTGCTGACCTGTTGTTTGGCACCCACGGCCAATTCACCGTTTCGGGGGCAAAACGCATGGCGCGCGCGCTTGAACCTTATGATCCGCTTTGGTTCGAGGAGCCGATCCCGCCCGAAAACCCGTCCGATATGGCGCAAGTGGCGGCCTTTACATCCATCCCCGTCGCCGCCGGCGAGCGTCTGTGCACCAAGCACGAATTCGCCCGCATGCTTGAGGTCAGCGCGGCGTCGATCCTGCAAATCAATCTGGGGCGCGTCGGCGGGCTGCTGGAAGCCAAAAAAATCGCATCGATGGCGGAAACACGGTCGGCCCAGATCGCGCCGCATCTTTATTGCGGGCCGATTGTTGCCGCTGCGAACATTCACATCGCCACCTGTACCCCGAATTTCCTGATCCTCGAAAGCATCGGCACGTTTGACGGGCCCTATATGTCTGCCGTCAAAGGCGGGATCACATGGGAAGACGGCTATGTCATTCCTCCTACCACACCCGGCTTGGGGCTAGAGCTTGACGACGCCGCAATCGCAAAACTGCCATACGAGGGGGACGCGCTTCACCTTGAAATGGCGCAAACACCTATCACACCATGACAAAGGATTCCTCATGCTGATACTCAATAAATTCTACATTGATGGCGCTTGGGTCGAGCCCGCTTCTGATGCGACAATGCCCATCATGAACCCTGCCACAGCGTCGCAAATCGGCACTGTAAGCCTTGGCAACGCGACGGATGTCGACCGCGCGGTTGACGCTGCCAAACGCGCTTTTCAGACATTTTCGATGACAACGAAAGAAGAGCGTCTTGCGCTGTTGAAAAAGCTGCGCGTCGAAACCAAAGCCCGGTTGGGTGATCTGGCCGCCGCGATGACATCCGAAATGGGCGCGCCCGCGACAATGTCGCTAGAGGTTCAGGCCGACGCCGGGCTTGGCCACCTGGACCACTTCATTAAGGCCCTAGAGGCGATGGAAGAGGAAGAGGTTCTGCCCAACGGCGATATCATCACCCGCGAACCGATCGGGGTGTGTGGCCTGATCACGCCTTGGAACTGGCCGATCAACCAGATCGCGCTTAAGGTGGTCCCAGCCCTTGCCACGGGCGCGACCTGTATTCTCAAGCCGTCAGAGCACACACCGATTTCCGCGCAAATCTATGCAGAGATTGTCGAGGCCGCCGGATACCCTGCGGGTGTCTTCAACCTTGTGCAGGGGGATGGGCCATCAGTCGGTTCCGCCATGTCGCAGCACCCCGATATCGACATGATGTCGTTTACCGGTTCGACCCGCGCGGGCACTGCCGTCTCTCGGGATGCGGCCAGTGACATCAAACGTGTCACGCTTGAGCTTGGCGGCAAATCACCCAACCTTGTGTTCGCGGATGCCGACCTGCCCAAACGCGTCGCCGAAAGCGTCGAGGGCTGTTTTTACAACACGGGCCAGTCCTGCGACGCGCCGACGCGTCTTCTTGTAGAGCGCAGCTGTTATGACGAGGTTCTGGGTCTGGCGAAAACGGCATGCAAGGCCCAAAAGGTTGGCGATCCTACACAACCGGGCGACCACATCGGGCCGCTGTTTGACAAGATTCAATACGATCGCGTGCAAGAGATGATCAAAGTCGGGATTGATGAAGGTGCCAAGCTGCTGGTCGGCGGTCTGGGCAAGCCCGACGGCTTTGAAGACGGCTGGTATGTGAAGCCCACGATCTTTTATGACGTCGATCAGGACATGCGGATCTCGCGCGAGGAAATCTTCGGCCCTGTTCTGGTCATCACCCCGTTTGACAGCGAAGAAGACGCGATCGCCATGGCCAATGACACCGACTATGGGCTGGCTGCCTATGTCCAATCCGGTGATGAGGCGCGCGTGGGGCGTGTTGTGCGGCGTCTGCGGGCTGGCACAATCCAGATCAACGGGCGCGGGCCAGACTACGGGTCACCGTTCGGGGGGTACAAGCAGTCCGGCAACGGGCGTGAAGGGGGCTTGTTCGGCCTTGAGGATTACGTCGAAATCAAAGTGCGTCCGCCTTTCGCAGTGTAAGGCAGGGAACGCGAAAACAAAAACGGCGCGGATCACACCGCGCCGTTTTTTCGTTAACGTTCATCTGGTTGGGCCGCTCTGGCTCAGCTGGCCAACGCGGGTTTCGTCAGGCCGGTCGGAATAACCTCATACCCGGCCTCTTCGGGTTCATCGTCGACAAGTTCCGCTGGAAAGCCGGGGGCCGTTATCTGTAGGCCTGTCGCGTCTTCGAGGCGGCGGATAATGTTGGGGGACAGCTCGCGTTCGCCATATTTGGCAATACCGTCATCGAAAATCTCAACCAGTAGTGGGCTGATCTCAAGCGGAACATGCGCAGCTTCGGCCAGGGCCTGAAACAGACCAATGTCCTTTTTCACCAGGTCCATCGTAAAGGAAACGTCGCGCGACCCGTTTAGGATCAGCTGGCTTTCGGTTTCATGTACGAACGACGTACCAGAGCTGATTTTCATCGCTTCATAGGTCGTATTCATATCGATGCCCGCGGCCTTCATCGTTACCAGCGCTTCGCAACAGGTCAGCAGGTTGGCGGTTGCCAGATAGTTGGTCATCACCTTCAACGTGGACGCCGATCCGATCTCACCGGTATGCAGGACACGGCGACCCAGCGTCGTCAACGTCGGCAGCATCCGTTCAAACGTCGCACGATCACAGCCAGCAAAAATAGAGATGTTCCCCGTATCGGCACGGTGGCACCCACCCGATACAGGACATTCGATGGCAGAGCCGCCTTTTTCTGTGACCAGCGCGGCAAGGCGTTTCACGTCGGTGGCTTCTGTCGTGGACATTTCCATCCAGGTTTTCGTGTCGTCAACATAGGGCAGCATCGCCTCGACAACAGCAGCGCAGGCTTGTGGGGATGGCAAACAGGTGATGACGGCATCGCACGATTGCATCAGGTCCGCCGGCGTGTCCGCAGCCTTTGCCCCTTTGGCCACAAAAGTGGCCACCAGTTCGGGGTTAAGATCACAAACGGTCAGGTCAAACCCGTTGCGCAACAAGCTGCCCGCAAGTTTACTGCCGACATTCCCAAGCCCTACAAACCCCATTCTCATATCAATTCAATCTCTCAAAAGCTGTTTCATTTCAGATCGATGTTTAGCGATGGGGGGCTTGGTATAAAGTAACTAATTCAACGGCTTTGGGTGTGTATTACTTAAGGGTTCCGCGTGTCTCAAAGTGCCGCGTTGCGGCAAGGGGTGCCCTTGGGATGACAGACGGTTCGCGTGGTAT
Organism: Sulfitobacter sp. M39; assembly: GCF_021735935.1. Lineage (NCBI taxonomy): Bacteria > Pseudomonadati > Pseudomonadota > Alphaproteobacteria > Rhodobacterales > Roseobacteraceae > Sulfitobacter > Sulfitobacter sp. M39. Next base: position 2,353,579 of record NZ_WMDZ01000001.1, on the reverse strand, counting down.
TTCTGGGGTTTCAGGGACAGACGGATAGGATCGACGCAGGCTTGCCAGAATGGCAAAGGGTCGTTGTGTGGTCAGAGAGGTGGGTGGGGCAATGGGGATCAGCCTCCTTGCTGTATTCGGGTCTTTGTCGTCGGAAAATTTGCGGGTGATATCAGTCCCATTGACGTTCCTTAGTAATTTTGTCAGAAAATGACGATCCCAATTCAAAAGCGCCTTCGCAACATCATGCCACCCGCCTCTTTATCCCCATCACACGCGCCGCAGGCCTTCGTCCCGCGTATGGAGGCGCAGACCCAGAAACTACGCACAATCAAGCCCTTGCGGTTTCGGCCCTTGTCAGGGGCTATCGCAGATGTCTGGCATGTCGACGGGGACCAAGGCGGTGGCGGGTATTACACCGCACCCGATCCGCGCCTTGTCGTCTTTCTGGATGACAGCCCGCCGCTGATCGCGCTTCGAACGGGCGAGGGGGCGACGGCCCAATTCGGAACGCGGGCTTTCTTTGTACCGGCGGGCACCCCGTTGTGGAGCAGGCTCGGCAAGGCCCAAAGGCTCAGCCATATCGATTTCCATTTTGATGCGGCCGCATTGCAGACACGGCTTGGTGCGATCGGCGTATCAGAGCTGCCCCGCCGCGTGATGTTTGCGCCGGAGGATAGCGTGTTGCTGACCCTTGGCCGTCTGGCGGCCCGCGAAGTGGAGACCCCTCAACGCGGGACGATGGTCTTGGAAGGCCTGCTGCAATCCCTTTTGGGCGCAGTGATGGACCCGCCAGTGCAAAACAGCCTGCCTGCGTCCGGCGGGCTGTCGCCTCAGCATATGACGGCGGTTCGGCAGTACATGGCGCAGAATATATTTCGCCCCGTCGGTGTGGGCGAACTGGCCGATTTGGCGGGGCTCTCCGAAAGCTGGTTCAGCCGCGCGTTCAAGCAAACCTCGGGTCTGTCGCCGCAACGCTGGATCGCCGAGTGTCGCGTCGTCGCCGCCAAGGAGATGATGGCCGACCCCGGACGCCCCCTTGCCGACATCGCCGCGGCAACCGGGTTTTCCGATCAGGCCCATCTGTCACGGGTCTTTCGCCGGTCTGTCGGGGTGCCGCCATCGCAGTGGCGACGCGATATTCAGTGATACGTTTACAGCGGATTGGGACAAATGACGGCGGATGTGTTCAAGACGTCGCCTTATAACTGAGTTAAATACTCGGAAAAATAAGCAGCGGGACGTATATCCATGAAGTTCACCTTTTTCTTGATGCTGGGAACCAGCGCGCTGGCCCTGTCTGCCGGTGTGGCGACGGCGCAGGACGCCGTCGATCTGGGCGAGATCATCATCCAGTCCGAAGAAGACCCGACCGGCCCGGTGGTGGGCTATGCCGCGGGCACCACGGCGTCGACCAAAAGCGGGCGGTCCTTGCTGGAAACGCCGTCCTCCGTCACGGTGGTCACCACCGACCAGATCGAGGATACGGCCGCCAACAATCTGTCAGAGGCGCTTGGCTATGCGGCGGGTGTCGTGACCGAAGCCTATGGGGCCGATCCGCGGTTTGATTCAATTTCGGTCCGCGGGGCTGACCTGCAAAACCAGATCTACCTCAACGGGTTGCAATTCAGCCGCTCTACGCGTCCGAACTATGGCGCGCCCTCGCTTGATCTTTATGGCATGGAACGGGTGGAGCTTCTGCGCGGCCCCAATTCGGTGCTATACGGGGCAGGGTCGCCCGCCGGGCTGGTGAACCTGATCCAGAAACGCGCGCAATCTGATGGCGACACGACCGAGCTGGGCCTGCATGCGGATGGCAACGGGTCCTATTATGTCTTTGGCGATGCCAACCGCGTGGTCGATGACCGGTTTGCCTACCGCATCGTCGGCAAGGCGGGCAATCGCGTTCTGGGGATCGATGAATACGACAACCCCGGGGCCTATCTGGGCTTTGCCGCGAAATACCAGGCGACCGATGCGACGACGGTGGAGTTCCTGCTGTCCTATCAGGATGACGACCCGGATTCCCCCTCGGGCGTGCCCAACGGGCTGGTCGGCACCCGTTCCGACGAAGACCTGCGCGACTTCTACTTTGGCAATGAGGCATTGGAATACGGCGACCGCAAGGTGCTTAATCTGGGCGCGCAGGTCACCCACACGTTCGATAATGGCTGGCGGCTGGTCAGCAACACGGGCGTCACGAAATTCGACTGGTCCTATTCCAACCTTTCTGTCGGCGGCGTGACCGGCACCGATGTGGCGCGCACACAGCTGTTGCAAGACGAAGATGTGACGTCTTATGCCACGGACCTGCGGCTTGAAGGCTCGGCGCTGACCGGCGGTGTGCTGCATGATCTGGCCTTTGGTATCGACGCCAGCCGGTTCGAAGAATCTGCGCTCAGCGTGTTTTACTATGGTCAGGACAGCATTGATTTTGCCGCGCCAGACTACAGCCCGGTCACGCCGGTGCGCGACGGGGCAAGCTGGTATGCGAACAAAAACGTGACCGTGGAACAGGTCGGCATCTACGCCAGCGACGAAATCGAATATGGCAATTGGCGCGCTGGTCTGGCCCTGCGCCATGATCGAAACAAATCCGAAGGGCAGTCCAACACGCTCTACACCGTTCCGGGCTCTGGCGGCACGCCCGGCACCGTTGATCTGACACGCGACGACAGCGCCACCACCGGTCAGGCAAGCCTTGGCTATGTCTGGGACAATGGCGTGTCGGCCTATCTGTCCTATGGCACCTCGTTCCAAAGCTTTGCAGAGCCGGGCGATATGGGCACAGCGCTTGACCCGACCACGGGCGAGCAATGGGAAGTTGGCGCGAAATACCTGCCCGCCACCCTTGATGCCTATTTGTCGGCCTCGGTCTATCAGCTCGAAGAAAAGAACCGCCCCGTCTATGTACAGAATGGGGCCGGGGTGCGGGCCTATGATCAGGTCGGCAAATCCCGCATCCGCGGGATTGAGCTGGAAGGCCGTGCCAATCTGGCCGACGGCTGGAGCGTGATGGGCGGCTATTCCTTTACCGACAGCGAGATCATCGGCGGTGACAACAATGGCAACGAACTGGGGCTGACCCCGAAACATACCTTCAAGCTTTGGGCATCGAAAGAGATTCAGGGCGGGCCGCTTGCCGGGCTGACCGTGGGCGCAGGCGCGCGGTTCATCGGGGAACGCTATGCGTTCAACGCCAATGCCAATCAGCTCGACTCTGTGACGCTGCTGGATGCGGCTGTGTCCTATGACTTCGATGACGGCACCGAGCTACAGGTCAATGTGACCAATCTGACAGACGAAGCCTATGTCTCGTCGGTGGGCTATTTCTCGACCTACTATGGCGACGGGCGCACGATCTCTGCGACGCTGTCCAAGAAGTGGTAAAACCCATCGCCCTCACGCGCCGCGCGATCATTGCCACAGGAGCCTGCGCTCTTGTGGCATCTCGTGCGCGCGGCGCACGCGGTTGGGGGGGATCGCGCCTCGCCGCGATTGACTGGGCGATGGCGGAAACCGCTGCCGCCCTCGACCTGCCGCTGGTTGCCGTGGCGGAAAAACGTCAGTTCCTGCGCGGTACGGCGGTGACGCTGCCGCCGGGCTGTGCGGATGTCGGGTTGCGCGGCAGCCCCAACCTCGAGGCGCTGAGCCTTGTCGCCCCTGACCTGATCCTGTCGTCAAATTTCTACAGTTTCGTTGAACCGCAGTTGGGTCGTATTGCTCCGGTGTTCACGCAAAATATGTTCATCCCGACCGAACCGGCGCTGCCCAAGGCGCTGTCGGCGCTGGAGACGTTGGCAATACAGCTGGACCGCGGCGATGTTGGCCACCGGGTGCGTCGGGACTTTGAGACCGCTTTCGATGCGCTGCGCGCACGGGTGACAGGCTTTGCCGCGCGACCCTTTGTGGTGATGACGGTGGGGGATGCACGTCATGTGCAGATCTATGGCACCGACAGCCTGTATGGCGGAGCGCTTCGCCGGATCGGCCTTACAAATGCGTGGGGCGGCGATACTGAATTCGGGTTCAATGCCCCGGTCCCTCTGTCCAGATTGATCGATTTTCAGCAGGCGCATTTGGTCATCGCGGGCTCTTTGCCAGTGACCGCACGGCGCGCGATTGGCCAAAGCGCGCTTTGGTCCGCGCTGCCGCCCGTGCGGGCGGGTCGCGTGTCGTATCTGCCCGATCAGATGCCCTTTGGCGGCGCGCCTTCCGGGCTGCGTTTTGCCGCTCATCTTGTGACCGCGCTGGAAGCCGCATGATCCGACCGCCCTTTTTGACACTACCCCTTGTGGCCGCCATCGGCGCGGCTGGTTTATGGACCATCGCTGCACTTGCCGCATTGCCCGCTGCGCAATGGGTGCTGCCCGTCGCAGGGCTGCAAGACCTGTCGCCCGAACAGATCCTCTTTGCCTTCGGGTTGATGCCGCGGGCGGTGATTGCCCTGCTGATCGGGGCGCTTCTGGGGCTGTCCGGCGCTTTGATGCAGGCGGTGTTGCGCAATCCGCTGGCCGATCCGACGACCCTTGGCGTGGCCTCGGGTGCACAGCTGGCGCTGGTCTGCGCCACGCTGCTATGGCCGAATATGCTCGCCCTTGGTCCCGGGCCCGTCGCATTGGTCGGAGGCGGGCTTGCAGCGCTGATTGTCATGGCGCTTGGCGCGCGGCGTAGCTTTGCGCCTGTTACGGTCACCATCGCGGGAATGCTGGTGGGCATGCTTGCCTCCGCCATCTCTACGGCGCTCACGCTGGGGCAGGGGCATTACCTGCTGTCGCTGGTGATCTGGAACGGCGGGTCGCTTTCGCAAGACAGTTGGCACGGGGTAATCCGACTGACTGTGGTGCTGGTCCTGGGGGCGGCGGGGGCCGCCTTGCTGGTGCGGCCGTTGGTTGTCCTAAGTCTTGGCGGGGCCACGGCCAAGGCGCTTGGGGCGCAGGTCGGGGCGATACGGGTCGCGGCGCTGGCGTTGGCGGTTTTCCTCTCTGCCATGGTCTCTGCCGAGGTGGGGCTGGTCGGGTTTGTCGGGCTGGCGGCACCAGCCTTGGCACGGCGTTTGGGCGCGCGCAGCGTTGCGCAGGTCTTGCTGGCCGCGCCGCTGGCGGGCGCGCTGCTGCTGTGGCTGGTGGACAGCGCGCTGCTGGCGCTTGCCGCCTTCGGGCTGCCAGATCTGCCGACGGGCGCGCTGACTGGGCTGATCGGCGGGCCGCTTTTGATCGCTTTGCTACCGCGATTGCGCAACATTGTCCCGCCTGAGGCCGAGCGTAACGACAACCTGCCACCGCGCGCGCGGCACCCGTGGCGGCGGGTTGCTCTGCTGGCCAGCGCGGCGGTCGCCTTTGCCGTGCTGAGCCTGTTTGGCACCCGCGGACCCGAGGGCTGGGGCGTGATATCGGGCGCGATTGCGGCGAGTTTCGTGCCATTGCGGGCCACGGCCATTCTGGCGGCTGCCGCTGCCGGAGCGCTGCTGGCCCTATCGGGGGCGGCGCTGCAACGGGTGACGGCAAACCCGATGGCCGCGCCCGAGGTTCTGGGCGTGACCGGTGGGGCCGCGCTTGGCTATGCGGCAACGCTGTTCCTGCTGCCTGCCCCGTCGCCAGTGGCGCTGGCGCTCGGGTCTTCGGGCGGGGCGGCGGCGACGCTGATCATCCTGTCCGCCTATGCGGCGCGCAGTGATATGGCACCGGCGCGGCTGTTGCTGGCGGGGCTGGCGATCGGAGCCTTCGCTTCGGCCCTTCTGGCAGCGATCATGGCGTCAGGCGATCCCAGAGCATGGTCCCTGCTGGGGTGGCTTGCGGGAAGCGCTACACGGGTCACGGTCGCAGGGGCGATGGCGCTTGCCGGAATGGCGGTGGCGGCGCTTGGCGCGGCGCTTTTGCTGTCGCGCTGGTTCGACATCCTGCCGCTGGGATCGGGTGTTGCGCAGGGTCTGGGGCTGTCGCTTGGCACCGTGCGGCTTGCCGTTGTGCTGGCGGCAGGGCTGGCCACTGGCGCGGCAAGCGTGCTGGTCGGCCCGGTCAGTTTCGTTGGCCTGATGGCCCCGCATATCGCCCGCAGCCTTGGCCTGCTGCGCCCTGCGCCGTTTCTGGCGGCCAGCTGGTGTCTGGGCGCATTGCTAATGAGCCTCGCGGCCTTTGGCGCGCGCACCGCCAGCTACCCCTACGACCTGCCGCTGGGGCTTTTCGCGACGCTGATCGGCACGCCCTGGCTTTTCATTGCCCTGCTCGGACGGAGACACGCATGACCCTCTTTACGCTCGAAAATGTCTGCTTTGACGTACCCAAGCGGCGGCTGGTCGATCATCTTTCCTTGGCGATCAATCCGGGGATCACGGCACTTGTCGGGCGCAACGGGTCGGGCAAATCAACGCTGCTTAAAATGCTCGCCGCGCAAACCCGGCCGAGCGCTGGAACCATCCAATATGGCGGCCAAGACCTGAGGGACTGGAAACCGCGGGATTTTGCCCGCGATCTGGCGTTTCTGCCGCAGGTGACACCCCCGACCGAAGGGCTGTGGCTGGAGGAGCTGGTCGCGCTTGGCCGGTACCCGTGGCGCGGAGCCTTGGGTCGATTGGGCCCCGAGGATCGCTTTATGATTGATACCGCGATTGCTCAATGTGGTCTGGAGCACAAGCGCGGCCAGATGGTCGACACCATGTCAGGTGGGGAAAAACAACGGTCGTGGATAGCGATGATGCTGGCGCAGGGGGCGCGTAGCCTGCTGCTGGATGAGCCGATCTCGGCGCTGGATGTGGCCCATCAGATCGAAGTGCTGGGGCTGCTGCGTGAAACGGTCAACGCCGGGTCGCTTTCTGCCGTGGTGGTGCTGCATGACGTGAATATGGCGGTGCGCTTTTGCGACCATGTTATCGCGCTGGATGCCGGGCGCGTGGCGCTTGAAGGCGCGGCGCACTGCCTGCTTGACCCGGACGCGCTTCAGCGGATCTACGGACTGCCCATGCAGGTCATCGACACAAAGCCCAGCCCGGTCGTTCATCCGATTTGACCCCGACCATATTCATCCGAAAGCCAGCCTTATGCTCCGCCAATTTTTCGAATACTATCGTCCCCACACGCGCCTGTTCTGGGTCGACTTCGGCTCTGCCGTGTTGTCCGGCTTGCTGGAGCTTGCCTTCCCGCTTGCCATCACCGCCTTCATAGATCACCTGCTGCCGCTTGGCGATCTGAGGCTGACCATACTGGCCGCGATTGGGCTGCTCTTGGTGTATCTGGTCAACACCGCCCTGATGGGGGTGGTGATCTATTGGGGGCACCGTCTGGGGATCGAGATCGAGACCGAGATGCGCCGCCGCGCTTTTTCGCATCTGACGCGGCTGTCGTGGCGCTGGTATGACCGTGCGCGTACCGGCAAGCTTGTCGCCCGCGTGACCCGCGACCTTGAAGAAATAGGCGAGGTCGCGCACCACGGCCCCGAAGACCTGTTTATCGCGGTGGTTACCTTTGTCGGGGCCTTTGTGCTGATGATCAATCTGCATGTCACGCTCGCCCTGATTACGGTCGTGATCGTGCCCCTGATGGTCTGGGTCGTGGCCGTTTACGGGGCGCGCATGACACGGTCCTGGCGCGATATCTATGCGCGCGTGGGGGCCTTTAACGTGCGCCTGGAGGAAGCCATCAGCGGCATCCGGGTCGTGCAGGCCTTTGCCAATGAAGGTCACGAAGAAACGTTGTTCGCGCGCGACAACGCGGCCTATCGCAGGACCAAACTGTCGGCCTATGCGATCATGGCGAAAGCAAGCGCGATACATTACATGGGATTGCGTTTCGTGCAGGTTGTGGTGATGGTGGCGGGCGCGGGTTTTGTGCTGGAGGGGTCGCTGACCACGGGCGGCTTTGTCGGCTTCCTGCTGCTGGTCAGCGTCTTTTTCCGTCCGCTGGAAAAAATCGCCGCTGTGATCGAAACCTACCCCCGCGGTATCGCCGGTTTCCAACGCTACACCGAACTGTTGCAGACCGACCGTGATGTCAGCGATCGACCGGATGCTGTCGCAGTGACCGTCACGCAAGGCGAGGTCGCTTTTGAAGATGTGTCGTTTGCCTATGACAGCCCATTGCCCATCCTGCACAACGTCACCTTGACCGCCAAAGCCGGTGAGACAGTGGCTTTTGTCGGGCCGTCGGGTGCAGGCAAGACAACGCTTCTGGCATTGCTCCCGCGGTTTTACGACCCTTCCGGCGGGCGGATTACGATTGATGGGATCGACATTGCGGATATGACCCTGAACAGTCTGCGCTCTCAGATCGGGTTGGTCTCTCAGGATGTGTTCCTATTCGGGTCCACCCTGCGCGAGAATATCCTGTACGGAAAACTCGATGCCACGGCGGCGGAACTGGATGCCGCGGTCGAGAATGCCCAGTTGGGCGCGCTGGTCGCCGCATTGCCCGAGGGGCTGGAAACCATCGTGGGGGAGCGGGGTGTCATGCTGTCGGGCGGGCAGAAACAGCGCGTCGCCATTGCCCGCGCGTTCCTGAAAAACCCGCCGATCCTGATCCTGGACGAGGCAACATCGGCGCTGGATCGCGAGACGGAGCGAGATATCCAGCAGGCGTTGGAGCGTCTTTCAAAGGGCCGCACCACCCTCATTATCGCGCATCGGCTTGAGACGGTGAAACATGCCGACCAGATCATCGTGATGGAGGCAGGGCGCAAGGTCGAAGCCGGAACGCACGACAGCCTGCGCACGCGCAATGGCCTTTACGCGCGGCTGACATAAAGCGCCCGATCCAAGTATGATTCCTGACATCATCGCGGCATTACCAGCGCGCGACGATGTCAGGGCCGTCAAGACGCTGGCCTGTCTGCTAAACAAGTGTAGGAAAGCCGCCCGTCCTGTGTCATGCGACCTGCACCCATGTGCGCATCCCTCCGATGGCGTGGCTTAGCATGTGGCAATGGATCAACCAGCGGCCCGGATTGTCGAACACGCAAAGGACATCACGGCTTTCGCCTGCAGCGACCAGCGTCGTGTCGCGCAGATCTCCGAGGCTGCCGTCGGCGGTCAGCTCGTAGAAGTGGTGACCGTGCAGGTGGATGCCATGCGGGAAAGCGGTATCATTGGCGAGGGTGATCCGCACCGTTTCGCCGCGTTTGATTTCGGCAAAGGGCGTGTCGGGCAGGTCCGAGACGTCGTTGAAAGACCAGATGTTTGTGCCATCATGTCGCCCACCCATAGCGCCCCCCATCATGGTCAGCGTAAGGTGCTGAGTGTGGTCGCCGGGCACCGGCAGGTCTGGCGCTGCAAGCGGTACAATCTGATCCGGCTTGCGGTCCGTATTCTTGCCGTTCACGGCCAGATCGGCCAGTCGGTAGGGCCCGGACCCAGACAACATATCAAAGCTTACGGGGCCAGTGATATCGACAATCAAGTCCGCACGCTGAGCGGGCGCGAGCATTAGGTCAGAAAGGCCGCGCGGCTGGTCCAGTGCCATCCCGTCCAACGCGACGACCGACCCAGTGACGCCTGCAAGGGTCAGGGGGAAGATACGGTTGGTGGCCGCGTTGATGATCCGAAACCTGACGCGGTCTGCCTGTTTCACCTCTGCGGGCGATAGAAAAGCGCGCGCGAAGTTACCCATATATCCGGCGTGGGCGACGCTGTGCATGTCGGTGAAACGGTCCGCAAGGCTGCCATCCTCGTTCATGATCCAATCCGACAGGACCACGGTGATGTCGTGGTCTACATCGGGGGGAACGTCGTCTTCGACGATCAGGGGGCCCATCATGCCGCGGGCGACCTGTTCTTGCGAAATGTAGTGCGAATGGTACCAATAGGTGCCCGCGTCGGGTGGCACAAAGCTATAGGTCTTACTGTCGCCGGGGTTGATCAGGTCTTGCGTCAGCATCGGCACACCGTCCATCGCATTTTCAAGCCGGATGCCGTGCCAATGGACAGCGGTGCCTTCCTTCAACCCGTTTTCCAACTCGATCGAGACCTGCGCGCCTCGTTTCACTCTTAGCTCGGGTCCGGGTACCGAACCGTTAAACCCCAGCATTTCGGTGGTGCCGTCGCCGTCGGGAAGGATCTGGCGAATGACGGCCTCGGCCTTCAGTTTTATAGGGTCCGCAGCGGCGGCACTTGGCATCGGCAGGATAGCCGCAGCCGAAACGCTTGCGAGAAATTGTCTTCTGTTCATGTCGTGCCTTTTCGGAAAAATGATCGTCGCTGCCGAGCGAAGCGGATCACAAAGGAGGTGCTTGGTCGTGAAGCGTCGAAACGGTAGGGCCGATCAGACACGACCGGCCCTACCGTTGGGTTATTTCATCGCTGTAACGGTCAGCTTGCCTTTTACACGTTCAGCGACGAATTCGATGTCTTGGCCTTCCTTCATCTTGCCGATCATCGCTTCGTCAGCTTTGAACACCATTGTCATGGACGGCATGTCGAGGTTTTCCAGCGGGCCGTGGATGATGGTGACCTTCTTGCCCTTGGCGTCGACCTTTTTGATCTTCCCGGTGGAGTAGACCAAAGGTGCCTCGGGCGCATCATCGGACTGTGCCACGGTGATCGGGCCATGCATGCCGGATTCGTAGTGGCCGGGGATCAGGCAGGCGAATTCGAAGCTGCCTTCGTTTGCAAAGGTCCAGATCACCTCGCCGTCCATGCCGGGATCAAGGCGCACCGAGTTCGGATCGTCATGTTCCATGTCCATCTTGGCCATAGCTTCTTTGTGCTCGGCATTTCCCTCGATCGTGTCGATCACGAACTCATGCTCGATCTCGCCTTTGTTGGTGACGGCAAAGCGGATCGTCTCGCCTTTCTGGATATCGAACTCGGCGGGCTCGAAGATCATCTCGCCATCGTCGGTTTCGCGCATGGTCACGTCGATGGTGCGATCGACTGCCTCGGCCTTGCCGGGCATGCCGATGGCCATCTCGTTGTGCATGTCGCCGTGGCCGTCATCACCGTGGCCGCCACCGTGGGTGCCAGCTGCAAAGGCCGGTGCGGTGATGAGTAGGCTGAGGGCGGTCGAAATAAGAAGTTTGTTCATGGTGTTTCCTGTATGTTTTTAAGTGTCATTGGTTCCGGGGGCCGCCTAGCCCTTGGAGGTTGGTTTCGGCGTGATCTGGGTTTTCGGGCTGTGGTTCTGCGCAAAGTCTGGCAGTTCGCCCGTCCATTCATACGCCTCGGTGCCCGGCGGGTTTTCGTACCAACCGGGATCTTCGTAATCGTCCGCGTCGATGCCTTGGCGCACCTTCACGACCGAAAACATGCCGCCCATTTCCAGCGGGCCGTGTGGCCCCCAACCGGCCATCATCGGCACGGTGTTATCTGGCAGGGGCATCGACATTTCGCCCATATCGGCCATGCCCGCCGTGCCCATGGGCATAAACTCTGGCTGCACGCGCCGGACCTGACGTGTCATGTTGGAACTGTTGGTGCCGATCAGCGTCGGCACGTCATGGCCCATGGCATTCATCGTATGGTGTGACTTGTGGCAATGGATCGCCCAATCGCCCAAGTGGTCGGCCACGAACTCATAGGCCCGCATGGCCCCCACGGGGATATCGATGGAGACCTCGGGCCATTGCGCAGATTCCGGCACCCATCCGCCGTCCGTGCAGGTGACCTTGAAGTCATAGCCATGCATGTGGATCGGGTGGTTGGTCATCGTGAGGTTGCCCACGCGCACCCGCACCTTGTCCCCTTGATTGACGACCAGAGGGTCAATGTCGGGGAAGATGCGGCTGTTCCAAGTCCACAAATTGAAATCCGTCATCGTCATGATGCGCGGGATGTAGGTGCCGGGATCGATGTCGAAGGCGTTGAGCATGATCAGGAAATCCCGATCAACGCGCATGAAGTCGGGATCCTTGGGGTGGACCACGAACATGCCCATCATCCCCATCGCCATCTGCACCATCTCATCGCCATGGGGGTGGTACATGAAGGTGCCGGATTTGGTCAGGTCGAACTCGTAGACAAAGGTCTTGCCCGGCGGAATGCCGGGATGGCTGAGCCCGCCGACACCGTCCATGCCCGAGGGCAGGATCAGACCGTGCCAATGGACCGTTGTATGCTCGGGCAGGCGGTTGGTGACAAAAATGCGCACCCGGTCGCCCTCGACCGCCTCGATGGTGGGGCCGGTGGATTGGCCGTTGTACCCCCAAAGCCGCGCGACCATACCGTCGGCCAGTTCACGCTCCACCGGTTCGGCGACGAGGTGGAATTCCTTCACCCCGTTGTTCATCCGGTGGGGTAGGGTCCAGCCATTAAGCGTGACCACGGGGTTATAATCCGGCCCGCTTGTCGGACGGGTCGGGGATTGGGTGAGGGCGCTGTCCATCACAGCGGCTTCGGGCAGGCCCATGTTGAGGGTCTGGCCCCACGCTTTGGAGGACACAAGCGTTGCACCCGCAGCACCGGCCCCCAGCAATTGACGTCTGTTGATCATGTGATTGCTTCCTTGTCTCAATGTCCGCCGCCGCCACCGGCGGCGATTTGGGTTTCTCCACCGGCACCACCGCCGCCGCTGCCACCGCCATAGATCGCGGCAGTCAGACCAGCCGAAGCCAGCCAGAATTCACGCTTGGCACTGGCTGCTTCAAGCTGGCTCGCGATCTTCTCGCGGGCGTCGTTCAGTAGGTCGAAAGTGCTGGTGATCATGCCGTTGTTGCTGAGCAGTGCTTCCTCGTCGATTGTGCGGCGCAGGGGCAGCACGACGTCTGAGTAGTGCCGCGCGATCTGGTGGCTTGAGCGGTAGGCCGTTGCCGCCGCCCGCGCTTCGGAGCGGACGTTCACAGCCTGCTCGGCCAGCACGTTGGCTGCTTGAAGATAGCTCAGCTCGGCCTTGCGCAGCCGCGCCTTGCCGCTGTCGAAGATCGGGATCACGAACTCAAACTCGACCTGCGGTGACACGCTGGTCTCGATCTCTCCGTTCTCTTCTTCACGCTCGATCTCGGCTCCGGCGATGACTTCGAGGTCCGTCAGGGTCCGGGTGGCATCGGTCAGGCCATAGGCTTTGGCCGTGGCAGCTAGGCCCAGTCGGGCGACTTCCAGATCAACCCGATTGGCTAGCGCCAGCCGTTCGATTCCCTTGTGGCCGTTTACAGTATTGGGCACCCGCGGCAGGGCGTCGGGCACATAATAGGCCACGTCTTGCCCCCAAAGCCCCATAAGGCGGGTCAGTTGCTCCTTGGCCAATTGCGCGTCCAGCCGCGCCTGTGCCAACTGCCCTGCCATTTCAGCGTTGAACGCCTGTTCACGCGCCTGCGCGGCTGTGTTGAGCGCACCGGTCTTGCCCAGTTGCTGCGCCAGTTCTGCCGCCGCATCGGTGGTGACGGCCGCGCGTTTCAGATAGCTGACCGTTTCAAAAGCCGCGACCGCATTGACCCAAGCCTCGCGCGTCTCATTGGCCAGCGCCAGCGTATCACTGACGGCTTGCATCTGCGCATGCTGGAACTCTGCTTCGGCGACCGCGATGCGCTGTTTGCGGGTGCGCGCGTCCAGAAGGTTCACCGCGATCATGCTCTCGAGCGCGCGGTACAATCCGACTTCGGGTGCGCCGATGCCCAATAGACCGATAGAGACGACAGGGTTTTCCGGTGTGGATTGCTGCCATGCTTCGGCCGCCGAAAGGCCGATCTGCGCATAGGATGCCTGAAGCCCTTTGTTGTTCAGTAGGGCGACCTGCACCGCAGTCTCGGCATTGATTGTTTTACCCTGCACCATAGCGCGGACCTGCTTTGACGCTGCGACGGTCTCGGCCTGCGACTGCGCCCAGACGGTGCGCTTGCCGATGGCCTTGGAGGTGCGCGCCTCAATAGCGGCGAAGCCAGCATCGCGGGCCGAGTAATTCACCGGCAGCACCGGGGCCGTACAGGCACCCAAGATCAGCGGTGTAATGACGGCGGCGGTTTTCAGTTTCCAACGCATCAGTGGTTCATCCCCTGCATAGGTGCCTGTTCGGTGTTCAGCCGCCGCCAATCGAGCGGTTCAACAACGCCACGACGGCGGTAACCCGCAAAGGGCTGTTCGCCGGCGGTCGCAACACTACCGCGCGTGCGGTTGTCGGCGGCGGTCATCGCGGCGACCTCGGGCAGAGGCGTGGGTTGCTGCACATACGCAGACGTGACGTCAGGAAAGGGAGGGAGCGCCGTGGCGCATGCCCCAAGGGTCAGGGACATGGCCCCTGCAATCAAAGGTAATTTCATGGTTTTTTTGCCTGAGAATAAGCTGATCTAACCCGCAGCCCGAAGCCGCAGATGCAAAGGCCGCTAATCGGCCGGGATCAACTTAGACGCGTGGCGGGCGCAGCTGCCCTGCAGCAACGGCAGAAATCGCAGACTGGGAAATACGGATAAAGTCGACGGATTGGATCGACGTCACCTTCACATACTGCGTTGAGGAAAGCGCCATCGTAAGGCAAATGCCACCACAACAAGGATCACCTTCGAAACTTTCTGGCGCTTCGGTGTGGTGGGGCAGCGCGGCGGCATCCTGTTGCACCGCAGCCGCCGAGGGCATTTTGTGGGACGCTTGGTGGACACCGTGATGCGTTTCCTGCGTGCTATTGTGCATTCCGTTTTGCGCATGAGCCGACGATGGCGGGAGCAGCAAAAGACCACACGCCAAAACCACGCCAAGAAGGACGCGGCAGAGGTTTGATATGTTTGCCAAAGGACGCATAACGCATATCAGTGTCGCAAGTCCCCCAGTCTGTCAACGCGTCCAGCGCTGGAAGGATTGCAATTAAATTTTGCCGCTATTGGAAAAACGCGTCGAAATCCGGCGGGCGCGGCCGCGGTCTTGTTGAACCAAAGGGCCTGATTAAGCAGGTGGAGGTCGACGCCGTGCAAGACCAAGAAGTGGCCGAACGGCAATCAAGTCGTAGACGAGGGCGGTTCACCGTCGATCTGGCAGAATGCAGGGTCGGTGTTGAGGTCACACGCAATACGTGTCCAAACGCCGGTGGCCTGAAATCACATCGGAATGCTCGTATTCCGTTTAATCTCGCGTAGTACCACGTTGGTTTGCGCGCTTTCTACGGCGGGTAGGCGGAACAGAAAATCTTCGAGAAAGCGGTTATAGGCGGCGATGTCGCGGCAGAGGACGCGCATTTGGTAGTCGGCTTGTCCCGTGGTGGCATAGCATTCCAGCACCTCGGCGCGATGCGCGATGGCTTTGATGAACTCTGCCAGCTTTTCCTGATTGTGACGCGCAAGCTGCACCTGCACCAGCGCCTGAAAGCTGTTGCCCGCCTTGGTCGGAGACACATCCGCGCGGTAGCGTTCGATCACGCCGGCATCCTCGAACGCTTTCACTCGTCGCCAGCAGGCGGAGGCGGACATGCCGGCCCGCTCTGCCAGGTCGGCGTTCGAGATGCGGCAGTCGCGCTGCAGCAGCTCCAGTATCTTCCGGTCGCGGTCGTCAAAGCGCATTTGGTCAGACATTTCATCAATTCCTTCTATGCCGAATAAAATATTCGTTTATTCCGCATAGAAGCGCAAGAGAGGGCAGATATTTCACGAAAACGTGGTTTGATGGTCAAGACAGCCAAGGATCGCCATCATGACCAAAGAAACCCACGATTTTTACCCCTATGCCTTATCCGACCGTTACACGCGCACAGAAGGAACGGTGTTTATGACCGGCACCCAAGCGCTGGTGCGGATCATGTTGGATCAGGCGCGGCGTGATAAGCAGCAGGGGCTGAACACCGCTGGGTTTATCTCGGGGTATCGCGGGTCGCCTTTGGGCGCGGTCGATCTTGAACTATGGCGCGCACGGGATGTGACCAAGGATAACAACATCACCTTCATGCCCGCGGTGAACGAAGACCTCGGCGCCACGGCGGTTCTGGGGGCGCAGCAGGCTGTGCTGGATCCCCATTGCGAGGTCGAGGGCGTATTCTCCATGTGGTACGGCAAGGGGCCGGGGGTGGACCGGTCGGGGGACGCGCTGCGCCACGGCAACGCCTATGGCTCTTCGCCCAAGGGGGGCGTGCTGGTGGTGGCGGGGGATGACCACGGCTGTGTGTCGTCGTCCATGCCGCATCAATCGGATGTCGCCTTTATGACTTGGATGATGCCGACGCTGAATCCCGCGAATGTGGGAGAGTTTCTGGAGTTCGGGGCCTATGGGCTCGCGCTGAGCCGTTTTTCAGGCACATGGGTCGGGTTCAAAGCGATTTCCGAGACGGTGGAGAGCGGGCAGTCGGTGGCGTTGCAGCCTGATCGCGCGTTTACGCTGCCCCAAATCACGCCACCGCCCGGCGGGCTGCATGTGCGCCGCTCTGACATGCCAAGCCCCGAGATCGAGACCCGGTTGCAGCATAAGCTCAGCGCCGTCGAAGCCTTTGTCGAGGCCAACCCGATCGACAGGCGTATCTATAATCTGGACAATGCCACCTTTGGCATCGTCACCACCGGCAAGGGCCATCTGGATCTGATGGAAGCGCTGCGTCTGCTGGGTCTGGACGAAGCCGCGTGCCGCCGACTTGGCATTGATATCTACAAAGTCGGCATGGTTTGGCCCCTTGCGCGGCGTGATGCGCTGGCCTTTGTTGCCGACACGGAAGAAGTGCTGGTGATCGAGGAAAAGCGCGGCATCATCGAAAGCCAGCTCAAGGAATATTTCTACGACTGGCCGGGGCACAAGCCCGGTCGCATGGTCGGCAAACACCGCGCGGCAGGCGATCCGCTGCTGCCGTGGACCGGCGAGTTAAGCCCGCTGGCGCTGGTGCCCGTGGTGGCCGAGCGGTTGGACGCTTTCTTCCCTGATGAAAACCTGCCGCAAAAGGCGCGCGCGCTGACGGAAAAGCCTCCTGTCCTGCTGAATGTGCCGGGGGCAAAACGCACGCCATATTTCTGTTCGGGCTGCCCGCATAACACCTCGACCAAGCTGCCCGAGGGGTCGCAGGCCGCATCGGGCATCGGTTGCCACGTCATGGCGGGGTGGATGGACCGCGAAACCGGTGGCTATGCGCAGATGGGCGGCGAGGGCGTGCCGCATGTGGTGGCCTCCAGGTTCAACGGCGGCAAACACCTGTTCCAGAATTTGGGCGAGGGCACGTGGTACCATTCAGGCTCGCTCGCCATTCGGCAGGCTGTCGCGGCGGGGACGAATATCACCTATAAGATCCTCTATAACGACGCGGTGGCAATGACCGGGGGGCAACCGGTGGACGGGCCGATCAGCGTGACCGGAATCGCGCAGGCCTGTCGCGCCGAAGGGGTCCAGCGCATTGCCTTGGTGTCAGATGTGATCGATAAATTCGACCGCGGCGATTTCCCCCAAGGTACCAGCTTTCACCCGCGTGAAGAGATGGACACCGTGCAGCGCGAACTGCGCGAGGTCAAAGGCGTGTCGGTGCTGATCTACGAACAGACCTGCGCAACCGAGAAACGCCGCCGCCGCAAGCGCGGGCAGATGGAAGACCCCAAACGCTTTGCCTTTATCAACCCTGCCGTCTGCGAGGGCTGCGGCGATTGCTCGCTTGAAAGCAACTGTCTGAGTATCGAACCGCTAGAGACGGATCTGGGCCGCAAGCGCAAGATCAACCTGTCGAGCTGCAACAAGGATTTCTCGTGCCTGAACGGGTTCTGCCCCAGCTTCGTCACCCTTGAAGGGGCGGTGCGGCGCAAGAAAACCGGGGCAGAGGTCGACGTGGACGCGCTGCTGGCGGGCATTTCACGTCCCGAACTGCCCAGCCTCGACGCGCCCTTTGATCTGTTGGTCACAGGCGTCGGCGGCACGGGGGTGATCACGGTCGGCGCGCTGATCACCATGGCCGCGCATCTGGAGGGCAAAGGCTCCAGCGTGCTGGATTTCACCGGTTTCGCGCAGAAGTTCGGCACGGTGCTTAGCTTTATCCGGATCGGCGCGCGCCCTGATGCGATCCATCAGGTGCGCATTGATCACGGGGCGGCGGATGCGGTGATTGGCTGCGATATCGTTGTTTCCTCTGCCGCGCAGGCGTCAGTCTACTACGGGCCGGCGACCAAAGTGGTGCTGAACCTCGCCGAAATGCCCACGGGCGATCTGGTGTTGCACCGTGACGCGCAGCTGCACACTGACCAGCGCGAGACCGTGATCCGCGATACCGTGGGGGGGGGGAACCTTACCGGCTTCGATGCCAATGCCATGGCAGAACGGTTTCTGGGCGATACGGTTTTCGCCAATATGATCATGCTGGGTTTTGCGTGGCAGAAAGGGCTGGTGCCCGTGTCCCACGGCGCGCTGCGGCAGGCGATCGTGTTGAACGGCGTGGCCATCGACAAGAACCATCGCGCCTTTGATCTGGGCCGCGTGATGGCCGAAACGCCTGACGCGCTGGCCCTGCCGACGCGTGAACAGCCAGACTTGGACTGCGCCGCGTTGATCGCGGACCGTGCCGACCGGTTGCGGGCCTATCAAAACGACAGCTACGCGCAGCGCTACCGCGACCAGCTTGCGCAGTTCAGCGCCGCCGTGCCTGCCGCCCATGCCGACACGCTGACGCAAGTGGCAGCCAAGACGCTGTTCAAACTGATGGCGTTCAAGGATGAATACGAGGTCGCCCGGCTGCACCGCGATCCTGCCTTTGCCGAGATGTTGGCGCAGGGGTTCGAGCCGGGGTTCAAGATCAACTACCATATGGCCCCGCCGATCGTGTCCCTGCGCAAGGACGCGCGGGGGCGGCCCGTCAAGCGCGCGTTCGGTGCATGGTTCACGCCGGTGCTGGCCACGCTGTCAAAGCTGCGTCCGCTACGGGGCACGGCGCTGGATGTGTTTTCCTACACACAGGAACGTCGCGAAGAAGTGGCGTTGATCCGCTGGTACGAAGGGCTGCTGGCAGAGCTGCCCGCCAAGATCGACGGTAAAACGGTTGAGACGATCCAGAAGATGCTGGCACTGCCGATGGATATTCGGGGCTATGGGCCGGTGAAACATGCCGCTGTCGAACAAGCGCGCGCAGAGGAGGCGCGGCTGCGGAAATCGCTGTGATGGCACTTCATAATTTGGTTTAAGTGTGGCGTTTTTTGCATAATTTTCAGTGGTTTGAACTGATAATATCACCCACTAATTTAGCTGACCTCGCGCGCTCTACTGCCCTGTAGAACGCGCGAAATCCAGCCAGATGGGCAGGTGGTCCGAGGCGCGGCGCGCATCGTCAGTCTCGCAGACGCCACCATCAATCACATGCAGCGCGTCATCCACCGCGATGCGATCCAATGCGGCCAAAGGCAGGCGCGCGTGATAGCTTTTGCCCGGCGCATAGATGTCAAAGTGATGCGCCAGACGCCCAAGCCCGACGTTCAGCGACCATTCATTCATATCGCCCGCGATCAACGTCGGCCGTTTGGACTGTGCATCCAGATGAGCGATGAGCGCGGAAAGCTGAGCGCGCCGCGACCGGCGCATCAGCCCCAGATGGGTGGCGATGATGCGCAGCGGGATATCGCGAAGATCGAAATCCACCACCATCGCACCGCGCGGCTCCATCCCCGGCAGGTTCAGGTGTTTGACCTCAATCAGCTCTGCCTCGGGGCTAAGCAAGACGGCGTTGCCATGCCAACCGATGCTGACCTCACTGGGGACAGGCACCGCGATCAAACCGGTCTGCGCCGTCACCTGATCCACGGGCAGCGCCGAGGGGCGGGACCCAAGGCGCATGTCGGCCTCTTGCAGCACGACGATATCCGCCGCGAGCGTCTGGATCACGCGCAGGATGCGGGCGGGATCGCGTTTGCGGTCAGTGCCCATGGCCTTGCGCATGTTATAGCTGGCGATGCGAAGGGGGGCTTGGGTCACAAGATCGGTGCTCCTATTCGAAAGACGCCCTCGGCCAGACGGCGGGGCAAATGCGGGCTTGGCATATTCTCGTGGCAGTCTGCCTCGCGGGCCGTGAACCAGTCCGACAGGGTTGACACGCTGCGTGCATCATAAACGAACAACATCGCCTCAAAGTTCAAAAGCATACTGCGCACGTCGAAGTTTGCCGTGCCTACAAGCCCCACATCGTCAATCAGCGCGGCTTTCGCGTGGATCATCGCAGGTTCAAAGTATTTGACCTTGGCCCCTGCGGTATGCGCATCGCGCAGATAGCCGCCACGGGCGAAGTCCGCGATATGCTGGTTCGACTTCTGCGGCACCAGAATACGCACATCCACCCCGCGCAGCGCCGCGATGCGCAGCGCATTGGCCAGCGGCTCGGTCGGGACGAAATAGGGGGTGGCGATCCAGATACGGGTTTTCGCCAAATGCAGCGCGCGAATGATCCCGTCGTGCAGCGGGTCTTCGACAATATCAGGGCCAGAGGGGATCAACTGCACCGTCGCATTGCCCGCGGTGGTGGGGGCAGGCGTTATGATATGGTCCACGTCTTCACCACAGGCGACTTCCCAGTCCGAGCGGAAGACATCGCAGAAGGTCTGTACCGATTGCCCTTCGAGGGTGAAGGCCAGATCGACCCAGTGATCGGTGTGCGGATGGTCCGACATATAGTGTTCGCCAATGTTCATCCCGCCTGAAAAGACACGGGCATGATCGGCGATAATCATCTTGCGATGGTTGCGAAGGTTTAGGTGGCCACTGCTGGGCAGTTGCAGGATTGGCGAAAAGAACAGCACCTCGCCGCCGGCCTTGCGCAGCGCTTTGACGGCCTTGGAAGGGCCGCGCAGGGTGCCAAGCCGGTCCATCAGCAGGCGCACCTTAACGCCATTGCGGGCTTTTTCGGTCAGGGCGTCGACCACGTGATTACCGGTGTCATCGTCCGAGACGATATAGAACAGTACATCAATCGTCTGTGTTGCGCTCTCGATAACCTCCATCGCGGCGGCATAGGCGGTTTGCGGTGTGTCATGCAGGTTCAGCCGTTGTGCTTCCAGCGCGGGGGGCAGGTTGAAGCTTTGGAACATCTCGTCCAGCGCATGCACGGGCGTTTGCGGGTCTTCTTTCTGGGTAAATATAATAGGCTCGTAGCGTTTGCCCTGTTTGCGAAAGCCAAGCGCCAGGAACAAGGGCGCGGCGACATAGGGCATTACCACCAGAAACAGGATCCAGGCGGCAGTTGATTGTGGGCTGCGGCGCTGCTGAAGCAGGATGAAGGCCACGCCGAGGGTCAAAAGGATGACGCCTACAACCTCTATATGGGTGATGAAGAATTCGATCATACTCGTTTCGCCTTGGTTATGCCGGTTATGCTGCCATCCGCGCCGCACCGCTACCTAGCACATAGGGGGGTAAACGCCACTTTTTGCGGCATTTTCACGGGATTCCTGCTGTAGCCTACGGGCAGATTGTTCCATCTTCATGAAAATTTAAATTCGGGTGATTTTGGCGCTTCTCCGCGGAACCGCGTTTTGGCCTTGGTAAAAAGGGTTAATAGCGGCGACGGGCCGCCGAGACGCCGTGCATTTGAGCAACAATTTACCGATCACCAACCCGTGATTGGGAAATCCCGAAACCAGATCTTAGCTGCCGTGTTGTGTCGATGAAGCGGGAAGCGCCCGCTCCGGTACAAACTGATCGAGGAGTTACGATTATGAAACGCACTATGAAACTTGCATCCGCAGCCGTTCTGGCATCCACAGCATTCGCTGGCGCAACATACGCCGGTAGCCTGGCAGAGCCAGTGGTTGAGCCCGTGATGACCGCACCCGTTCCTGCACCCGACCTGGGTGGCGACTGGACAGGCTTCTACACTGGTCTGCAACTGGGCTATTCCGACGCTGAAATCGATGGCGATATCGACGGCGACAATGGTTCCTACGGTTTCCACGCAGGTTACAACTATGACTTCGGTCGCTTCGTACTGGGCGGTGAGCTTGACTACGACAAAACCGACATCGACTTGGAAGACGGTCTGGGCGCAGACGCGGGTTCCATCGATTCCGTTGCTCGTGCAAAAATCAAAGGTGGCTACGATCTGGGCAACACCCTGATCTACGCAACCGGTGGTTACGCGCGTGCCGACACATCCTTGGGTGACGAAGACGGTGCCTTTTATGGTATCGGCATGGATTACAAAATCACCGAGCAATACAGCGTTGGTGCAGAACTGCTCGAGCACAAGTTCGATGACGTAGACGGAAACTCCGGTGTTGATGCTGATGTAACCACATTCAACATCCGTGGTTCCTACCGCTTCTAAGCTGACACGCTGACAACTGGCGGTGTATCTGCCGAGGGCGTCGCATAACGGTGCTCTCGGCAGGAAATAATAATGTGCCAGTCAAAAAGGCCGGAGGATGATCCTCCGGCCTTTTTCGTATGTTGGTAGCTGCGGTCGCGCGACGCTTTCGTCAGGCGGCGAGGCTTTCCGCGAAGTCGCATACCGTCGCCAGCGCTTGGGCAAAGCGCGTGTCCTCGATGGTCATCGCGACGCGGATATGCCCTCCCGCAGCCGCCCCGAAGCTTTCGCCAGGCATCACCGCGATGTGGTGTTTTTCCAGCAGCGCATAGGCAAAATCCTCGCCGCTCATGCCCGTGCTGCGCACATCCAGCATCAGATACATCGCGCCTTGGGCGGGTACGAGGCTAACGGCGTTCTGTCGCGCAAGAATATCCTGCGCCAGCAGACGGCGGCGCTGGAAGGGCGCGGCGATCTCTGTCTCGAAACCGGTGCCTTGGTTCAGCGCGAACAGCGCCGCGTCCTGAATGTACCCGGGCACGCCATAGGTGGTGTGGGTCGCCAGATTGGTCAGATGCTCGATCGCATCCACGGGCCCGACGATCCAGCCGCAGCGCGAACCGGTCATCGCATGGCTTTTCGACATCGACCCCACGACCAGAGTATGCTCCGCCATCCCGTCCAGCGCGCGCGGCGAGAGGTGCGCGCCCTCCCAGACTTGCGTGTCGTAAACCTCGTCCGAGATCAGCCACATGTCGTGATCGCGGCAAACCTGCGCGATGCCTTCAAGCGTCTTGCGCGAATAGACAACGCCGGTGGGGTTGTTGGGCGAATTCACCAGCAGCGACGCCGCGTTGGTCTGTTTCGCGGCGGCGGCAATCACGTCCGCGAGGGGTTGGAACGCATCTTTCGCACGGGCGGCGATCGCATGGGGCAGGGCGCTGACACTGCGGATCGTACCGGGGTAGGTGGCGTAATAGGGATCGATATAAAGCGCGGTATCGCCGGGGTTGCAGGTCGCCATATGTGCGGCAAACAGCGCGCTTTGACCGCCCGGCGTGATCAGCACATTGTCGCGTGTCGTCGGCACGCCGGTGCGTTCCTGCAACCGCGCGGCCACGGCATCGCGCAGAGCAGTGGTGCCGGGGATGGCCGCATATCCGGTGTGTCCGGCCAAAGCGGCGCGGTGCATATCTTGCAGGATCGGTGCTGCGGTGCGGATGTCATGTTCGCCAATCGTCAGCTCTGTCACCGGCGTACCCTGTTCAATCATCTGACGGGCGCGCAGGAAAACGCCCCAGCCGTCTGATCCGCCGCCAAGCAGCCCTGTGATACGCGATGATAGTTGCATGCCGTCTCTTCCTCGTAATTTGAAGACGCAGGGGCGCAGAGCATGGTTGATTTGTCAATCAGGCTTGACCGCCAGTGGCGGGTCGGGCTACGCAGACGGCATGAAGATGATGCCACTCATTATTTGCTGTATTACCTGCTAAGACCTTCCGGCGGGCTTGCTCACATCGTTTTCTTCCCGAGATTTCTGTGCCATGCCCGCGCAATCCTTGCGTAAGGACGCGCCATGACCACGATCAAGCTGCACAACACGAAAACCCGCAAACGCGAGGATTTCACCCCGATTGATGATAAAAACGTGCGGATGTATGTCTGTGGGCCGACGGTGTACGACCGCGCCCATCTGGGCAACGCGCGCCCCGTGATCGTGTTTGACGTGCTCAACCGTTTGCTGCGCCATGTCTATGGCGACGCGCATGTGACCTATGTGCGCAACTTCACGGATGTGGATGACAAGATCAACGCGCGCGCCGCTGAAAGCGGGCGATCGATCGGCGAGATCACGGCCGAGACAACCCAGTGGTTTCTGGACGATATGGCCGCCGTCGGCGCGCTTGAGCCCGACCACATGCCACGCGCCACCGCCTATATTCCGCAGATGGTCGCGATGATTGAGGATCTGATCGACAAAGAGCACGCGTATCCTGCGGAAGGGCATGTGCTTTTCCGCGTGCGTAGCTACAAAAATTATGGAGCGCTATCAGGGCGTTCCGTCGATGATATGATCGCCGGCGCGCGGGTGGAGGTGGCCCCCTACAAAGAAGACCCGATGGACTTCGTATTGTGGAAGCCGTCGGACGACGCGACGCCGGGGTGGGACAGCCCCTGGGGCCGTGGCCGCCCCGGCTGGCACATCGAATGCTCCGCCATGGCGGACGAGCTGCTGTGGAAAGAGCCCCTGCGTCAGGATCGTCTATCGGACAAGGCGAAAAGCCAGCCCCATGTCTTTGACATCCACGGCGGCGGTCTGGACCTGCAATTCCCGCACCACGAGGACGAGATCGCCCAAAGCTGCTGCGCCAATGGCACCGATGAGATGGCGCGCTACTGGCTGCATAACGAGATGCTGCAGGTCGAGGGCAAGAAGATGTCCAAGTCGCTTGGTAACTTCTTCACCGTACGCGATCTGCTGGACCAAGGCGTGCCGGGAGAGGTGATCCGTTTCGTCATGCTCAGCACGCATTACCGCAAGCCGATGGACTGGACCGAGAAGGCGAAAACGGACGCACTAAATACTTTACGACACTGGGCTGAGCTCGCTTCGGGTGTAGAAGTTGCGGAAGTATCTGAAGATGTTTTGCTCAGCTTGTGTGATGATCTTAACACCGCTGAAGCTATATCGGAACTACATGAACTAGCAGGAGATGAGCAGCGCGAAAAATTACTTGGTTCTGCGGCGTTGCTCGGCCTTGATTTGAGAAAAATCGCGACGTTGTCATGGGCTAATAAATTTAGCTTCGAAACGGAGGACGGCGCGATTTGGTTTGAGGGAGATGATTACCAACCGACAGTTAGCGTCCTGGGTTGGGGCGGCATTTCCGAAGAACTGAAGGAAGAAGTGCTCTTTCTCGTTCATAGATGGATGAGCTATCGCCGGAATAGCGATTGGGCAAATGCTGATCGTCTTAAGGTTGAAGCGCTCGCTATAGGAATTGAATTCCGTGCCTACAAGTCTGGCAATGGAATCAACGGTGGTCAGGCATCGCTTTCGCAAAATGAGATAGATATTTGCGCAGTTAGAGCAATCGTTTGATGTTCATGCCTGCAGGCACTTACAACATGGCAAGGTGCGGGGGTGAGGGGCCAGCCCCTCACGCTCCCCGGAGTTTATCTGGCAAAATGAAGGAGGGATCGCTGCGATGACCCGCGAACGCCTTTATCTCTATGACACCACATTGCGCGACGGGCAGCAGACCCAAGGGGTGCAGTTTTCGACCGCTGAAAAGATCACGATTGCCAGCGCGCTCGATACGCTGGGGGTGGATTACATCGAGGGCGGCTGGCCGGGCGCGAACCCGACGGATAGTGCCTTTTTCGACGCAGCGCCGATCACGCGGGCGAAGATGACGGCTTTTGGCATGACCAAGCGCAACGGCATGTCGGCGCAGAACGATGATGTGCTGGCGGCGGTGATGAATGCGGGCACGCGGACGGTCTGCTTGGTGGGAAAGACGCATGATTTTCACGTCTCGGCAGCGCTCGGGATCACGCTGGACGAGAATACCGACAATATCGCGAAGTCTATCGCGCATCTGGTGGCGCAGGGCCGCGAGGCGCTGTTCGATGCAGAGCATTTCTTTGATGGCTACCGCGCCAATCCCGATTATGCGCTGACCGCGATCAAGGCGGCCTATGAGGCGGGCGCGCGGTGGATCGTGCTTTGCGATACCAATGGCGGCACCATGCCCGCCGAGGTCGGGCGTATCACAGCCGAGGTCATCGCCGCAGGCATCCCCGGCGATCATCTGGGCATTCATACCCATAACGACACCGAGAACGCGGTCGCCTGTTCGCTGGCCGCCATTGATGCGGGCGCGCGGCAGATACAGGGCACGTTGAACGGCTTGGGCGAACGCTGCGGCAATGCCAACCTGACCACGTTGATCCCGATTTTGCTGCTGAAAGAGCCCTATGCCAGCCGGTTCGACACGGGAATACCGCTAGATGGTCTGGCGAACCTCACCCAGATCAGCCGTGCGCTGGACGAGATCTTGAACCGCGTGCCGACCAAACAGGCGGCCTTTGTCGGGTCGTCGGCCTTTGCGCATAAGGCGGGGCTGCATGCCAGCGCGATCCTCAAAGACCCGTCCACCTATGAACATATCGACCCCGCGCTGGTCGGCAACACGCGCATCATCCCCATGTCGAACCAGGCGGGCCAGTCAAACCTGCGCCGACGCCTTGAAAGTGCGGGCTTGACCATCGCCAAGGGGGATCCGGCCTTGGGGCAGATCCTTGACGAGGTGAAGGCGCGCGAGGCCGAAGGCTATAGCTATGACACCGCTCAGGCCAGCTTTGAGCTGCTGGCGCGGAAGGCTCTGGGGCAGATGCCGGATCTCTTCGAGGTAAAACGCTATCGTGTGACGGTCGAGAGGCGCAAAAACAAATACGACCAGATGGTCAGCCTGTCAGAGGCGGTTGTCGTCGTGAAGGTTGATGGCGAGAAACGTCTGTCGGTGAGCGAAAGCATGGATGCCGAAGGCTGCGACCGCGGGCCGGTGAACGCGCTGAGCAAGGCGTTGGTCAAGGATCTGGGGCAGTATTCGGCGCTGCTGGAGGATATGCATCTGGTGGATTTCAAGGTGCGGATCACGCAAGGTGGCACAGAGGCGGTGACGCGGGTGATCATCGACAGCGAAGACGGGCAGGGGCGGCGCTGGTCTACCGTGGGTGTGTCGGCCAACATCGTCGATGCGTCTTTCGAAGCACTGTTGGACGCGATCCGCTGGAAGCTGATCCGCGACCGCAAGGGATAGGAACCCATGGAATTTGATCCCGATCTAAGCGCCTGCGCGGCTATTATCGAGCGTGCCGATCCGCTGCGCTTTCGCGCCAGCATGGCGGCCCCTGTCGCTGCACGCCGTGTGTTATTCCCGCTTTATGCCTTTAATATCGAGGTGGCGCGCGCCCCGTGGGTGACGCAGGAAACCATGATCGCCGAGATGCGTTTGCAGTGGTGGCGCGATGTCTGTGACGAGATCGCGAACCGTGGGGTTGTGCGGCGGCACGAGGTTGCGACGCCCCTTGCACTGGCCATCTCTCCCGAAGACGCGGTCTTGCTGGACACACTGGCCGCCGCGCGTCGGTGGGATATCTACCGCGACGCCTTTGAAGATGCCGCTCATTTCGACGCCTATATCGACCAGACCGCGGGCCATCTGATGTGGGTGGCTGCGCGGTCTTTGGGACCGGCAGAGGAGGCGACGGTGCGCGATGCGGCCTATGGGGCGGGGGTGGCGGCTTGGCTGCACGCGATCCCGCAGCTGGTAGAGCAGGGGCGTGTCCCGTTGTTGGATGGCACCGACGCTGGCGTTGTGGCGCTGGCCCAAAAGGCGCGGGCGCGGTTACGACAGGCGCGGGCCAACCGTGGCAAGATCTCGAAAGCGGCGCGACCGGCGATGTATAGCATCGGCGCGGCAGACAAGGTGCTGAGCGCGGCCATCGCCGCCCCTGAGCGTGTCAGCGCCGGAGAGCTGCCGCCGATGAATGATTTCGCCCTGTCGTGGCGGGCTTTGTCGGGGCGTTGGTAAGCGCTAGACCCGCGCGCTACGTTGCCGCAGCATCAGCCAGATCAGCGACCCGCCTGCCAGCACCAGAAACGGGATCATCGCGATATTGACGGCGGCCCAGCCTTCGACAGGGTTGCCGCCCGAGCAGTTCATCAGACCGCCGCTTGACAGCGACGCAAAGGTCACCCCGCCAAAGACCAGTAGATCGTTCAGACCTTGCATGCGGCCACGCTCGTGCGGTTCATGGGCACCTGCCAGCATGGATGTGGCACCGATAAAGCCGAAGTTCCAGCCGATCCCCAACAGGATCAGCGCGATGTAGAAGTTGTTCAGCTCCACCCCCTGCAGCGCGACCACACCGGCCCCCGCAAGGATTGCGATGCCAAGGCCAAGGATCTTCTCGACCCCGAATTTCGCGATCAGGTGGCCTGTGAAGAACGACGGTGCATACATCGCCAGAACATGGCCTGTGACCACATGGGACGCATCCACGATGTCATAGCCGCAGCCCACAACCGCCAGCGGGGTCGAGGTCATGACAAGGTTCATCAGCGCATAGGATACCATGCCACAGATCACAGCGACGGCGATACGCGGGGTCTTCAAAAGCTCCATCCGGGTGCGGCCCTTGGGGGCATCCACGGCCGGCACGGGCGGCTTGGGGATGTTGAGGAAGGCGAAAAGCACCATGCCCACAGCGTTCAGCGCAATCGCGGCGAGGTAGACCGGGAAAAACCGCATCATCGTCGCATCGCCGTTGGCACCGGTCAGAAACCCCACCAGCTGCGGCCCGATGATGGCCGAGATCAGCCCGCCCGCCATGACATAGGAAATCGCCTTGGGCCGGAATGCGTCAGATGCGGTGTCCGTCGCTGCAAAGCGGAAAAACCCTTGCGAGCACATGTAGATGCCGATCAGATAACTGCCCAGCAGGAAGGTCATGAAGCTCTGAATCGTCAGGGCATAGGCGCAAAGCGCGGCCCCCGTCATCCCGCCAAATGCGCCGGCCACGAAGCCCGCGCGACGGCCAAAGCGTTGCATCACCGTCGAGAGCCACGGGGCCGTGGTCATCGACCCGAAGACGATCATAGAGATCGGCAGCGTCGCGAGGCAGACGTTCGGCGACAGCTGTTGCCCCGCCAATCCGCCGACCACAAAATACATCGGCATCTGGCTGCCAAGAAAGGCCTGCGCGGTCACCAGCACGGCGACGTTGCGCTTGGCGCGGGTGTCATCAATCACTGTCATGGTGAATGCGTAGACTGGGCTTTGGGGGGCCGCAAGGGCCTTGCGTCCGGCGGCGGGGTCAACGATGGTCGCGCCATGAACCGGGGCCCCCATATTCTGCTGATCGCTGGCAGCGCCGAAGCGCATGAGATCGCCGCTGCGATGGCGGCCTCTGACGTCTCTGCACGCGCCGTGTTAAGGCGGACAGAGCGCAGCTTTGGACCGCTGGCCGTACCGTCCGAGATCTGGTCGCCGCGCACCGTGGATGAGATGGCAGCTTACCTGCGCGCCCATGGATTTTCCGCTGTGCTGGACGCAGGCCACGGGTTTGACGCGGATATCTCGCAGATCGCTTTTGACGCAGCCGCGCGGTTGGGGCTGCCTTATCTGCGTGTCCTGCGGCCCATGTGGGACATCGCGGCACCGGTTGAACGGGCCGCGTCGGTCGCGGCGGCGGCACGGATGATCCGACCCCAAGCGCGGGTCTTTGCCGCGACGGGGCGCGGGACGGTGGAGGATTACGCCCCCTTCGCAGGCGCGCGGCTTTATCTGCGGCAGACCAACGCGCAGGCCCGAACCAAGCTGCCCCCCTTTGCCGAAGCCGTCTATGGCCAGCCGCCCTTCACTCAGGCGGCGGAGGAGGCGTTGTTTCGCGCCTTGCAGATCGATACGCTGGTTCTGCGCAACGTCGGTGGCGTGCCAAGCCGCCCCAAACTGGACGCAGCGCGCGCATTGGGGCTGCGGGTGATTGCCATTGACCGTCCGGCGGCCCCCGTCGGCGCGCAGGTTCTAGATACGCCGGATGCGGCGATCCACTGGGTCGAGACGCTGAGAACGAGGGGCACAACCGGATGAGCATCGGACGGATTATCACT
This sequence comes from Sulfitobacter sp. M39, assembly GCF_021735935.1. Lineage (NCBI taxonomy): Bacteria > Pseudomonadati > Pseudomonadota > Alphaproteobacteria > Rhodobacterales > Roseobacteraceae > Sulfitobacter > Sulfitobacter sp. M39. The sequence continues at coordinate 2,323,846 of NZ_WMDZ01000001.1, read as the reverse complement.
CGCGACGCGGATGTCGCCGAAGGGGCTGATTGGCTCGCTGCCCATGTGCCGCAGTTTGCTACCGCCTTGGCAGCGACTGGCCCCTTGCCTCTGCGGTTGCGTGCGGACGGGTTTGACGCGCTGATCGGGGCGATTATCAGCCAGCAAGTCTCTGTCGCGTCGGCAAATGCCATGCGCGCCAAGATGGACGCGGCGGGGCTGACCCATGAGACGGCGATTTTGGCCGCGGGCGAGGATGGCCTGCGCGCGGCGGGGCTGAGCCGCCAGAAAATTCGCTATGCTTTGGCGCTGGCCGAGGCGGGGATCGACTATGACGCCTTGCGGGACGCACCTGATGCGGTGGTGATCGAGACGCTGACCGCGGTGTCCGGTGTCGGGCTGTGGACGGCGCAGATCTATGCGATGTTTTCACTGGGCCGCGCCGATATCCTGCCGCAGGGCGATCTGGCCTTGCAAGAGGCCGCGAAAATCCTGTTTGATCTGCCCCAGCGACCAAAGCCGAAGCAGCTTGCGGAAATGGCGCAGGACTGGTCGCCCTGGCGATCGGTTGCAGCCCGCATCCTGTTTTCGTACTACCGCGTGGCAAAACAACGGGAAGGGATTTCATGACACGAGTACTAAACGCAGAGCGCCGCGAACCGGTCTCGGGGGAAACGCGGTCTGCCGTCGTATTCCTGCATGGCTATGGCGCGAATGGTGCCGATCTGCTGGGGCTTGCCGACCCGTTGGGGGAACATCTGCCCGACACGCTGTTCGTGGCCCCCGATGCGCCCGAAGCCTGTGCCGGTGCGCCCATGGGGTTCCAGTGGTTCCCGATCCCCTGGATCGATAACTCCTCGGAGGAAGAAGCCGAACGCGGGATGATGCAGGCGGTCGATGACCTGAACGCCTTTCTCGATGCGCTGATGGTGGACGAAGATCTGCTGCCCGAACAGGTCGTGCTGTTTGGCTTTTCCCAAGGCACGATGATGGCGCTGCATGTCGCGCCGCGCCGCGAAGATGCCGTGGCCGGTGTTGTCGCGTTTTCGGGCCGCTTGCTGTCGCCCGAGAGCCTAAAAGACGAAGCGGTCGTGCGCCCTCCGGTCTTGCTGGTGCACGGCGACGCCGATGATGTTGTCCCGCCGCAATCGCTGCCGCAGGCCGCCGAAACACTGCAAGAGGCCGGATGGACGGACGTTTTCGCCCATATCATGAAGGGCACAGGCCACGGAATCGCCCCCGATGGGCTGAGCGTGGCGCTGGCCTTTATGCGCGACAAACTGGGTCTTTGATCCCATAACCCTGCGGGCGAATGAGCAGCCCGCAGGGATGTCCCGGCCGGATTGGCCGTTCCCGTCACATGCCTGTTACGTAATCAGCTTACGCATTCTGCGACATCTTGTACCCGTTTGCGACTTGTCAGACGCAAACCACGAGATATAGTCGAAAGCATCAGCGGGGCTGTCCCGCTGGACCGGACGCGGAACGGCAAGGGGCTATCGAACAATGGACGGCGACTTTAGAACTGAATTCACCCGAAGCCCGGCAGGGCTGAAAAACAAACCGGCCCTTGTGCTGAACGCGGATTACAGGCCCTTGTCCTACTATCCGTTGTCGCTGTGGCCCTGGCAGGAAGCGGTGAAGGCCAAGTGGCTGGACCGGGTGGATATCGTCGCTGAATATGACGACTATGTTCACAGCCCGTCGATGCAAATTCGCATCCCGTCGGTGGTCGTTCTCAAAGATTATGTCAAACCTCAAAAGCGCGTGGCCTTCACGCGCTTTAATTTATTTCTGAGGGACGAATTCTGCTGCCAGTACTGCGGTGCACGGGGGGATCTGACCTTTGACCACGTGGTGCCCCGTGCCGCGGGCGGGATCACAAGCTGGCAGAACGTTGTCGCGGCGTGTAGCCCGTGCAACCTGAAAAAGGGCTCCAAGGCGCTGCACCAGACCGGGTTTCAGCTGCGCAAACCACCGCGTCAGCCGCAAGCCGAGGATCTGCGCAATATGGGCCGGAAATTCCCGCCCAACTACCTGCATGATAGCTGGATGGATTTTCTTTATTGGGACGCCGAGCTTCAGGCGTGATCTAGGGCCGCGCTTATGTGTCCGAGTTATAGGTCAAGCTCCACCCAGACGGGGACGTGATCGGAGGGTTTTTCGCGGCCGCGTATATCCTTGTCGATCTGGCAGTCGCGCAGGCTGTCAGCGATGGCAGGGCTAAGCAGGAAATGGTCGATACGGATGCCGTTGTTGCGGTTCCACGCGCCTGCTTGATAATCCCAAAAGCTGTAATGCCCCGGCCCTTGGGTCCGCGCGCGGAACGCCTCTGTCAGGCCAAGGGCCAGAAGACGACGCCAGGCGGCGCGGGATTCAGGACGAAACAGCGCATCTTCACGCCAGGCGTCCGGCGTTGCCGCATCTTCGGCCTGGGGGATGATGTTGAAGTCGCCGGTCAGCAGAAACGGTGTTTCCTCGGCCAGAAGTGCGCGCGCACGGTCTTCAAGACGCTGCATCCACGCCAGTTTGTAATCGTATTTCGGGCCCGGCGCGGGGTTGCCGTTGGGCAGATACAACCCACAAAGCCGCACAGATGAATGATCACCCACGACCGTCGCCTCGATATAGCGCGCCTGTTCGTCGCTGTCGTCACCGGGCAGGCCACGGGTCACATCCTCAAGCGGGAGCTTTGACAGGATCGCGACGCCGTTAAAGGATTTCTGCCCGTGGGTCTCGACGTTATAGCCGCGATCCTCGAACAGCTCGCGCGGGAAGCCTTCGTCGACGGATTTGATCTCTTGCAGAATGGCGACGTCGGGCTGCGCTTCGTCGAGCCATTGGGGCAGGGCGTCGATCCGCGCTTTGATCCCGTTAATGTTGAACGTGGCGATTTTCATGGCGGCCCCCTGCATTGGTCCCCGCAGCTATCGCGCATACCGCAATATGGGGCAAGGGGGCTGCACCGGTTTGGGCAGGTTTCGCCCGCGATTCGAAAGTGGGCCGACGGTACCTGCGCCGCCGCGGGGCGCTTTGCCAGCGTTCCGTTAAGATTGTCGCTATTGTGGAGAACACGGCATCGCCGCGTGGTTTCAACTGGATCAAAGACGCAGCGCATGTGGATGATTTACATCGTTAAAATGCAATCTTTTTGCAGTCTGGGTCAAGTCCATGAGGTGGTGATTGATGAAGGTAGCGCAGCTTCAGGTTTAGTTGCCAATTTCAAAATCACGTTTCAAAGGAAAACTCATGAACGCTATTGCTACCGTCGAAACTGCTTTCCCGAATGTTTACGCCGGGGCGGGATCGCTCCATCAGGGGGCGGGGACAGGGCTTTATACCACCGGCTGTATCAATCCAGGGCAAGACCCGCATTGCGGCCACGGCACCGGGCTGTTCACTACAGGATCACAGTCGGGACCGCAGGCAGGCGACATGGCGACTGGGGGGCTTACCGGTTTGTTTACCACCGGCTGCTAATCCAAACACACCCTGCGCTGGAACCGGCGCAGGGGTTTCTTGCCAAAGGGGGACCTATGTCGAATGTTATACCGCTTTCATCCGTACGCGCGCGCAATAGCGGTTGCAAACACGCCGATACCGCCGCGATCAGCCGTATGTTCGCGGTACAGCGACGCCGTGCGGGGGATGTATTCTGGTTGAAGGAAAACGCGGAATGGCTGGGGGTTCTGGCAAGCGCGCACATGCCTGTCCAGCCAGACGCTCTGGTGCCCTATGCGTCCTTCTATGACCGCATCGAAGAGACGATCCGCTTCTTTCCGCAGTACTACCGCTTTTTCTTGTCCCTCGCGCTGGACCTTGAAGATCTGGGCTTGCCCGGTGAGGTGGGCGAGCGGTTGGTGCAGTGGGCCGCGCGTATGAGGTTGGTTGACGGGGAGCTGTCCGACCTGCAACGCGCTGAAACGCAGCGCCTGCTGGCGCGTCGGATGTCCGTGGCGCGCGATGACGCCCTGCAGTCACGTTTGCGCCGGTTTTTCACGCGATCCGAAACCTTTGCGCTGCCCAACAAGAAAGCGTCCTATGAACTGGCACATATCGTTTTCTATCTGTCAGACTATGGCCAGCGCGACCCCGAACTGCCGGCGACAGCGGTGGAGAGCCTGACTTTTGCCGGTATTCTCGCCTATCTCGATCAGGATATAGATCTGCTGGCAGAGCTATGCGCCGCGCTGCGGTTTTCAGGTGCTGCAGCACCTGCACTGTGGGAAGATGCGGTTCAGTCCGCTGCGCGTGCCTGCCGGATCGTACCGCAGCAAGGTGGCGGGGCGTTGGACGGGTATCACGCGTATTTGGTGACGGGCTGGGCTGCGCAGATGTCAGGAGGGGCGGCATTCTGCCAACCGGTGCCACCAGGGGCAGTGGCCATCCGGTATACCCCGCCTAACGGAGCGCTGCAGGCGCTATCGGCGGCGCTTTTTGAAATGGGACAAACGCGGCAGGCCCATTGGCCGCTCATGCGTGGACGGATCATGAGGGCGCTGGACCCAGAGGCGCAGGAGATACTGACCGGGGCAGAGGCGTCTTGCCCGCAATTTGAGGCGTTTTTCGCGCGGTTTGCGCGGGCACCGATCCAGGCCAAGTCCTCCGCGGTGCAGCTGCGGCGCTAGAATGGCCTCATGCGGGCATGAGGCCAGCCTCCGGCGGGAGTTTATTTGGCAAAATGAAGCGGGCGAGTGTGGTGGGTGCGCGTTACATCGAGAAAGACGTGCCGCAGCCGCAGGCGCTGGTGGCATTGGGGTTTTCGATCACGAACCGTGCGCCGATCAGCTCTTCCGAGAAGTCGATGACGGCATTGGCAAGAAAGGGCAGTGAGATGCTGTCGACCACGACTTTCTGGCCGGCCCCTTCAAGGATCAGGTCATCGTCTTTGGGATCATCCAGCGCGATGTCGTACTGAAAGCCGGAGCAGCCGCCGCCCTCTACTGCGACGCGCAGGGCTTTGCCCTCTGCGGCGGCACCGATTTCGGCAAGGCGGTCAAAGGCGCGCGGGGTAACTTGGGGGGGCAGGTTCATTTTCGGGCTCCGGTGTGATCGGTTTCCATCTGTGTTGTCTTACAATATAGAAACCCGCAGGACAGGCCACAAGGACCACCGACTATGCGCGCTTCTTTTGCCTCTGATCCGGCATTGACCCGGGGACGGTTGATACCGGAAGAGGAAAGCACCTTTCGTTCCTGCTTTCAGCGGGACCGCGACCGGATCATCCACGCCAGCGCCTTCCGGCGGCTCAAGCACAAGACGCAGGTCTTTATCGAACATGAGGGCGATTATTATCGCACGCGGCTGACCCATTCGATCGAGGTGGCGCAGGTGGCACGCACGATCGCCGGTGCGTTGGGTCTGAATGCCGAGCTGACAGAGGCGGTCGCCCTGGCCCATGATCTGGGGCATCCGCCCTTTGGTCACACGGGCGAGGACGCGCTGGAAGCCTTGATGGCCCCATATGGCGGGTTTGATCACAACGCCCAAGCCATCCGCATCGTCACCCATCTGGAGCGGCATTATGCGGATTTCGACGGGCTGAACCTGACTTGGGACACGCTGGAGGGGTTGGCCAAACATAACGGGCCGGTGACGGGAGAGTTGCCGTGGGCACTTGCGGCCTATGAGCGTCAGCATGATCTTGAGCTGGAGACATTCGCCAGTGCCGAGGCGCAGGTGGCGGCGATTGCCGATGATGTGGCCTATAACCACCACGACCTGCATGATGGTCTGCGGGCCGAGCTGTTCTCGACGGACGAGCTGGCCGAGCTGCCGATCCTGAAGCAGAATTTCGCCGAAGTTGACAGGCTGTATCCCGGTCTCAACTACTACCGCCGCCGCCACGAGGCCCTGCGCCGTTTCTTTGGCGTGCTGGTGGAGGACGTGATCAGCGTCGCGCGGCACCGTCTGGCCGAGATGAAGCCCGAAACCGCCACCGATATTCGCATGGCCGGGCGCACGCTGATCCAGTTCTCCGATCCGGTTTTCCAAGATCTCAAGGTGATCCGCGCCTTTCTGTTCGACCGCATGTACCGCGCGCCATCCGTGGTGATTATGCGCAAGCAGGTCACGCAGGTGGTCGAGGATCTGTTTCCCTATTTCTGCGCGCATACGGGCCAATTGCCCAAGCAATGGCGCAAGGATGTAGAGGATGCGGACGGCGATACGGCGCTTGCGCGGATCGTCAGCGACTATATCTCGGGGATGACAGATCGCTTTGCTTTGCAGGAACATGAGCGGTTGATCGTTAAAGGCTGAACCGCCCTTGATTATGGGCGCATATTCAGGTGATACACGGGGCCAAGTCGAAGGAACCCCGTTATGAACCTATTTGCCGATATCCGCAGCCTCGTGCTGTCCACCCTTGATACGCTGGTTGCCGACGGGTTTCTGCCCGAGGGGCTGAGCTTTGACGCCATCACCGTAGAGCCGCCGCGCGATGCGGCGCATGGGGATATGGCGACCAATGCCGCGATGGTGCTGGCGAAACCGGCCCGTATGAAACCGCGCGATATCGCCGAGAAACTGGCCGAAAAACTGGCCGAGGATCCACGGATCACGGCGGCGGATGTGGCGGGCCCGGGGTTCTTGAACCTGCGGCTGAGTGCTGCGGTCTGGCAGGGCGTTGTCGGTGCCGTTCTGGGGCAGGGCACAGACTTTGGCCGCGGCGATCTGGGGCAGGGCAAACGCGTAAACGTCGAATATGTATCCGCCAACCCGACGGGGCCGCTGCATGTGGGGCACACCCGCGGTGCGGTCTTTGGCGATGCGCTGGCGTCCTTGCTGGATTTCGCCGGCTTCGATGTCACGCGTGAATATTACATTAACGACGGCGGCGCGCAGGTCGATGTTTTGGCGCGCTCTGTCTATCTGCGCTATCTTGAGGCGCATGGCCAAGAGGTCGCCTTTCCCGAAGGCACATACCCCGGCGATTATCTGATCGATGTGGGGGCAGCGCTGAAAGACAAGGTGGGCGACGCCTATATCGACGCTGATGAGGCCGTCTGGCTTGAAGAGGTGCGCAACTTTGCCACTGACGAGATGATGAAGCTGATCCGCGATGATCTGGCCTCTCTCGGGGTGGAGATGGATGTCTTTTATTCCGAAAAGTCGCTTTATGGCACGGGCCGGATCGAATCCGCGATTGATGACCTGAAAGCCAAAGGGCTGATCTATGAGGGCGTGCTTGAACCGCCAAAAGGCAAGAAGCCCGAGGACTGGGAGCCGCGCGAGCAGACCCTGTTCAAGTCCACCGCCCATGGTGATGACGTTGACCGTCCGGTGATGAAGTCCGACGGCGGCTGGACTTATTTCGCGCCCGATATCGCGTATCACTACGACAAGGTGCAGCGTGGCTTTGACATGCTGATCGACGTCTTTGGCGCGGATCACGGCGGCTATGTCAAACGGATGAAGGCTGCTGTTTCGGCGCTGTCCGAGGGGGCGGTACCGCTCGACATCAAGCTGACGCAGCTGGTCAAGCTGTTCAAGAACGGCAAGGAATTCAAGATGTCCAAACGGGCAGGGACATTTGTCACCCTGCGCGATGTGGTTGATCAGGTGGGCCCTGATGTGACGCGTTTTGTCATGCTGACCCGCAAGAATGACGCGATGCTGGACTTTGACTTTGCCAAGGTGCTGGAACAGTCGCGCGAGAATCCGGTGTTCTACGTGCAATATGCCCATGCGCGTGTGCATTCTGTCCTGCGCAAGGCGGCAGAGGCGGGTGTCGACACGGATATGGAAACCTTGCAGCGTGCCGACCTGAGCCAGCTTGACCACGAAGCAGAGCTGAAACTGGCGCAAAAGCTGGCCGAATGGCCCCGGATGGTAGAGACCGCGGCGCGCAGCAACGAACCGCACCGCATCGCCTTTTACCTGTACGAGCTGGCGGGCGATTTCCACGGGCTGTGGAACCGCGGCAACGACGTGCCTGAACTGCGTTTCCTGCAGGATGATGCGGCCCTGTCCCAGTCAAAAATCGCGCTGGCCCAAGCCGCAGCGATTGTAATTGCGTCAGGTCTTGGTATTCTTGGGGTCAAGCCAGCGGAAGAGATGCGATAACGCACCATTGCTGGTCAGGCAGGTTCAAAAAACAGACCCGCGCGGGTGATATCTGACGCGGGCAGTGAGGCAGAAATGGCAGATTACACGTCCTCCTCCCAGGGTGGGGGGTACTCCTTTGAACATGACGTAGGGATGGCACCGGAAGTTGCCGCCAAGCCCTTGACCAAGTTTGCAAATTTCGCGGGCGCGGCGCTTTCCATTACCTTGATCGTCGGCATCGGGGTCTGGGGCTACAAGCTGCTGGTGCGCGATGTTACCGGCATTCCGGTGGTGCGTGCGGCCCAAGGCGATATGCGCGTGCGGCCCGAAAATCCGGGCGGCCAACTTGCGGACAATCAGGGGCTGTCAGTCAATGCTGTGGCCTCTGAAGGGACGGCGAACCAATTCGCGGAACAGCTGATTTTGGCCCCGAAGCCACTGGATCTGGAAGAAGAAGACCAGCCCATTCCCGTCGCGATGGTTGCACCTGCGCAACAGGCACCAACGCAATCATCGCCTGCGGCTGACGTGGCAGAGGCGTTGAAAAACGGCGATGTGGACGATCTTGTCGCCTCTCTCACCGATGGGGTGGAACCACTGGAAGACGAAGAAGACGGCACCGCCCTGCCGGAGCCGGTTAACGCAAGTGCCACGATGGATGTCGACCCGCTTGAGATGGCTGTGTCGAACGCGGTGGCCGTTGCTATGGGCGAAGAGCCGGGCGTGCGCGCATCCTTGCGTCCTCAAACGCGCCCCGGCGGCCGTGCCATCGCGACCAAAGCGTCGTTTGAACCCGCACCGGTTGCCGCCGCCGAAGTGAAAGAGCTTTCGCCCGACAGCCTGCCCACCGGTACGCGTCTGGTGCAGCTTGGCGCATTCGATTCACCGCAGATCGCACGGGCGCAATGGGTCCGTCTGAACGCGCGTTTCGGGGCCTATATGGAAGGCAAGGACCGCATCATCCAAGAGGCCAGCAGCGGCGGGCGCACTTTCTACCGTCTGCGCGCGCATGGGTTCTCGGACATCGCGGATGCGCGACGCTTCTGTTCGGCGCTGGTTGCTGAAAACACCGACTGCATTCCCGTCGTTACACGCTGATGCGATACGGGGCGACGATACTGGACGCGTCGGGGCTTCGGCTGACGGCGCAGGAAAAGGCGTTGTTTCGCGCCGTAAAGCCCTTTGGGTTCATTCTCTTTGCGCGCAATATCGACACGCCGGATCAGGTCCGCGCGCTGTGTGACGAGCTGCGCGAGGCGGCGGGTCATGATGCCGTGATCACCGTGGATCAAGAAGGCGGGCGGGTGCAGCGGCTGCGCGCGCCACATTGGCGCGACTGGACGGCACCGCTGGATTTCGTGCACGCGTCAGGCTCCAACGCGGCAGAGGCGATGTATCTGCGCTTTCGACTGATCGCGGACGAGCTGCACCGCGTGGGCATCGACAGCAATTGCGCGCCGATGGTCGATGTCGCCGGGGCGCAAACCCACGCATTCCTGCACAACCGCTGTTACGGCACGACGCCCGATGCGGTGGCAGCTTTGGGCCGTGCGGCGGCAGACGGCATGCTGGCGGGGGGCGTCTTGCCCGTGGTTAAGCATATGCCCGGACACGGACGCGCCACGATGGATAGTCATTTTGACTTGCCGCAGGTCGATGCGCCGCACGCCGCGTTGGACACCCATGATTTCGCCCCGTTCAAGGCGTTGAACGACCTGCCGATGGGGATGACGGCGCATCTGGTCTATGATGCGATTGATCCGCGCCCTGCCACGCTGTCGCCGGTGATGATGCAGCTAATCCGCGAGGATATTGGCTTTGATAACCTGATCATGACGGACGATATCTCGATGAAAGCATTGGCGGGCGAGGTGGATGCCATCGCCGCCGGAGCGTTGGCCGCAGGCTGTGATGTGGTGCTGTATTGCAACGCCACGCTTGAGGACCGCACCCGTGTCGCCGATGCTGCCGGAGAGATGTCCGAGGCCGCGCAAACACGGGCCGCGCGGGCCCTTGCCATGCGCCGGACCCCTGATGATGTTGACATTCCTGCCCTGACTGCAAAGCTCGACAGGCTTTTGGGCGGGGCGGTCTATGGCTGAAACGCATTTGGAAGACGGGCAAACGAAAGTTGCTGAACGGCTCGCGGCCGAGGCGCTGATCGTGGATGTCGACGGGTTCGAGGGCCCGTTGGACCTGTTGTTGACCCTCAGCCGCACCCAGAAGGTCGATCTGCGCAAAATCTCGGTGCTGCAACTGGCACGCCAATATCTGATGTTCGTGGACAAGGCCAAGGCGCTGCGGCTTGAGCTTGCGGCGGATTATCTGGTCATGGCTGCGTGGCTCGCCTTCCTGAAATCCCGCCTGCTGCTACCGCCTGATCCCAAAGACGAAGGCCCCACGGGCGAGGAACTGGCCGCGCATCTGGCGTTCCAGCTGGAACGTCTGCAAGCGATGCGCGACGTGTCGGCGCAACTGATGGCCCGTGATCAATTGGGGCGCGATTTTTTTGCGCGCGGCCAGACGCAGGAAATGCGCCAGACCCGCCGCGTGACCTATACCGCGACCTTGCTGGACCTGATGCAGGGCTATGCGCGTATCCGCACCCGAGACGATTTCCGCCCCTTTGTGATGGACCGTGACAAGGTCTTTACGATGGAGCAGGCGCTGGAACGCATGCGCGGCTTGATCGGCTTTTCTGGCGATTGGTCTGACCTGAATAGCTACATGCCCGACGGATGGGGTGAAGAACCGGCAATGCGCCGCTCGGCCACGGCATCGACGTTTGCGGCGTCGCTTGAATTGGTAAAGGAAGGGCATCTGGAAATTCGCCAAGAGGGCGTGTTTGCCCCGATCCAGTTGCGCAAGAAGGATATCTGACGTGGCCGAACCCGTTGAACAAACAGAAGAAAGCCTGTTCGAGGCCCCGCCGTTGGCCGAACAGGAGCGCATGATCGAAGCGATCCTTTTCGCCACCGCAGAGCCGATGACTCTGCGCGAGATAGCGGCGCGTTTACCGCATGGCTGTGACCCTGCCGAAGCGCTGGTGCATCTGCGCAAACGCTACACCGGCCGCGGTGTCGAGCTGTGCCGCATCGGGGATGCCTACGCCATGCGCACGGCGGCGGATCTGGGGTATCTCATGCAGCACGAAACGGTGGAGACGCGCAAACTGTCGCGCGCCGCGATCGAGACCTTGGCGATCATCGCCTACCACCAGCCCGCCACGCGCGCCGAGATCGAAGAGATCCGCGGCGTATCTGTATCGCGCGGCACGCTGGACCAGCTCCTTGAGCTGGACTGGATTCGCTTTGGCCGCCGCAAAATGACCCCCGGCCGTCCGGTGACTTTTGTCGTGACACAGGAATTTCTGGCCCACTTCGGTCTGGAAAGCCCCCGCGACCTGCCGGGCCTGAAAGAGCTCCGCTCTGCCGGATTGCTGGAAAGCCGCCCCGCCTTTGGCGAGATGCCCGGTGTCGACAGCGAAGAAGAGCCAGAAGCGACCGAGGGCCAGAGCGAGCTGTTCGAGGATTAATCCCGCAGGTGGCCTGAAAATAGCCGCAATAGGTGCTATATTAGCCTCAGACACAGTTTAACGCGCGGTAAAGAGGTCAGGACATGAACCAGATAGTGAATATGATTATGCGTCGCGTGATGGGGCGATTGATTAACAAAGGTGTTGATATCGGCTTTGATCAGGCGTCAAAGCTGGGCAAGGGGCGTCGGGCGTCGGTGGACCGCGACGGTAATCCTGTCCAACCAAGCGCCGAGGAAATGGCCCGTCGTGACCAGACTGGGCGCGAACAGGGCAAACAGGCGCGCAAGATGGTCAAGAACATGCGCAGGCTGACGCGGTTCTAAGCTCGCGCGATAGGCGCGGCTTAACGTGGCGCGCTGAAATGCTTGCTGAGCTTGAGACCCTGACCCTGATAGTTCGACGCGATGCCCGACCCGTAAAGCTGGGTCGGTACGTCGGTCATTTTCTCGTAGACCAACCGCCCGACGACCTGACCATGCTCCAGCACGAAAGGGGCCTCGTGGCAGCGGACTTCAAGTACGCCCCGTGATCCCGCACCCCCAGCGGAGGCGTGGCCGAAACCGGGGTCAAAGAAACCCGCGTAATGCACACGGAATTCGCCCACCATCGCCAGATAGGGGGCCATCTCTGCGGCGTATTCGGGCGGGATGGTCACGGCTTCGCGGCTGACCAGAATGTAGAACGCACCGGGGTCGAGGATGATCTGACCGTTGTCGCTGTGGACCTCTTCCCAGTATTGCGCGGGGTCATAATGGCCGATCTTATCCAGATCGATCACACCTGTATGCGGCTTGGCGCGGTAGCCAACCAGCGTGGTGTCAGGCAAGCGCAGATCGACCGAGAATCCCAGACCATCATCGATCACGGCCTCGCCATCCACCAGCGGGCTGTCGGCGTGCAATGCGCGCAGCGCGGCATCGTCAAGCGTGGCGGCACCGGTGGAAAAACGGATCTGGTTCAGCCGCATCCCCGGACGTACGAGCACCGAAAAAGAGCGCGGACAAATCTCTGCGTAAAGCGGGCCGGTATAGCCCGGCGCGATGCGATCAAATTCTGTCCCGCCGTCGGTGATTGTTCGTGTCAGCAGGTCCAGCCGCCCGGTGGAGCTTTTGGCATTGGCCGCCGCAGAGGTGCCTTGGGGCAGGGCGAGGCTTTCCATCAGTGGGACAACGTAGACGCAGCCCTTTTCCAGCACCGCCCCATTCGTCAGGTCGACGCGGTGCATCTCGAACTCTTCCAGACGGTCGGCGACCTTGGCCCCATGCCCCGCCAGAAAAGACGCACGCACACGGTAAGCCACGGTTCCTAGACGAAGATCAAGACTTGCAGGCTGGATCTGGGCACTGTCGACAGGCGGTGTGCCGATGATCTGACCCGAAGCGATCATGTCGGTGATATGCTGGTTGGGAACTACGCCGATCATATCCGGGCCTTTCAAATGCAAACACCCGCACCCATTAGGGTACGGGCGTTTGTTTTATGTCGGTTGGTCGGGCTAGCAGGACTCGAACCTGCGACCTTCCGTCCCCCAGACGGACGCGCTACCAGGCTGCGCCATAGCCCGACATGAGGCGTTTCATACCTGATAAAACCGTGCGTGCAAGGGGGAATTGTCGCAAATCGCACGCGCGGCTTAGACTTTTGTGCCGCGGACCACATCGGCCCGAATGGAATCGCGCAGTTCGCTCAAACGGTTAAGCAAAGGCGCGATATCGCGGGCCGAATCCTCGGGCAGATCGCGGCACAGCAATGCCGCGGAAAGCACAGAGGGTTTGGCGGGGAAGTCTTCTTCTGCCGTCAGAGGCGGCAGATCGATCACACGCGGCTTGGGACCTGCAACAACAGGGTCTTCCGGTGCCTCGTTGATCTCTGGCGCTTCGACGTCTCGCGTTTCCGCCTCCAGCGTTTCGGTGGTGCTCTCTTCCGGCGCTGCCTCTGGCGTGCTGTCGATGGGCAGCACGGGCGCGTCCTGATCCGGGGTGCGTGTTTGCGCTGCGGTAGGGGCTTCGTCCGGCGTGTTATCGCTTGGCGGCACCGGTGCATCGGTCATCGGGTGGCGCAGAAAGCCGGGCAGGGTGGCACCGTCCTCCGCAGGGGTATCGGCGGGGGCGACGGTGGTCTCCTCCGGCTCCGCCTCTGTCGCGTCGAGGGTCGGTTCGTCGGCAGGTAGTGGCGTGGTATCCTCTGCCGACACCTCAGGCTTCGAAGCGGCTTCGGCCGGTGTTTCGGGCCCTTCGACAGGGGCTGGCTTGGAAGCTTTGCTCGCGCGTTGCTCGAACGGGAGAATGACACCCTCGTGGGTCTGTTCTGCGTCCTCGTGCATCGGCGCGGGGGTCATGTCGATGGTGTCGCCACCGGCATCCAGATCATCCTGCGTGACCCCGTCAAGAGGCGCGGACAGGGCCGCGACATGGCCCATGCCTTCTTCGCGCAATACCTTCTGGACACCTTTGATCGTCAACCCGTCTTCATGCAGGAGACGTTTGATACCGCCAAGCAACAGCATATCGTTGGGGCGATAATATCGCCGCCCGCCAGCGCGTTTGATCGGTTTGACTTGCGTGAACTTGCTTTCCCAGAAACGCAGGACATGGGCCTGAATTTCAAGCCATTCTGCAACTTCGGAGATGGTTCTGAATGCGTCCGGAGACTTGGGCATTAGGTTATCGCTTGTTCCCGTCTGCAACCCGGTCCTTCATCAGATGGGACGGGCGGAATGTGAGCACGCGGCGCGGGTTAATCGGGACCTCTTCGCCGGTTTTGGGGTTCCGGCCAACGCGGGCCGACTTGTCGCGCACCGAGAAAGTGCCGAAAGATGAAATCTTGACCTGTTCGCCTTTGACCAGCGCGTCGGACATATGTTCAAGCACCGCTTCGACCAGCTGTGCACTTTCATTGCGGGAAAGACCTACTTCACGAAAGACTGCTTCGCTTAAATCCATCCGGGTCAACGTCTTGTCGGCCATTACTTCCCCCATGTGTTTTGAGCAGCATAGGCTGTGATTTTTCCGCAAGTCAACAACTATGGGGCGTAACGTGCTGTTCGCGCGAAGAAAAGCCGTTTACCAGCGCAGAACGATCGCGCCCCAGGCCAGCCCGCCGCCGATCGCCTCGGTGACCAGCAGGTCGCCTTTCTTGATCTGGCCGCGCTCTTGTCCGACGGAAAGTGCCAGCGGAATCGACGCGGCAGAGGTGTTGCCATGGTCCTGAACCGTCACAACGACGTTATCCATCGACAGGTTCAGTTTTTTGGCAGTGCCTTGAATAATACGGATATTCGCCTGATGCGGGACGATCCAGTCGACGTCCTCGGCGCTGACACCGGCACGGTCCATCGCGGTGTTGGCCGACGCGGCGAGCTTTTCAACCGCGTGACGGAACACCTGATTCCCCTGCATGCGCAGATAGCCGGTCGTGCCCGTGCTGATGCCACCGTCGACATACAGCAAGTCTTTATAGCGCCCGTCCGAATTCAGATCGGTGGACAGGATGCCGCGGTCGCCTGCGGTGCCGTCGCCGTCTTGCGCTTCAAGCAGGATCGCGCCCGCGCCGTCACCGAACAACACGCTGGTGCTGCGGTCGGTCCAGTCCATGATTTTCGAGAACGTCTCGGAGCCGATGACCAGCACGCGGTCAGCCTGACCCGAGACGATCAGCGCGTTGGCATTGGCCAGCGCATAGACAAAGCCCGCGCACACAGCCTGTACATCAAAGGCAAAGCCGCGCTCCATCTCTAGCTGGGCCTGCACCATCGTTGCGGCAGAGGGGAAAGTCAGATCGGGGGTAGAGGTGGCGACAATCACCGCATCCACATCGGCTGCTGTCTTGCCCGCGTCGGCCAATGCGGCCTTGGCGGCAGCGGTGGCCATGGTCGACGTGGTTTCGCCTTCGCCGACAAAGTGGCGCCGTTCAATGCCAGAGCGTGACCGGATCCATTCGTCACTGGTGTCGATCTTGCCTTCAAACTCTGCGTTTTCGACAATGCGTTCCGGGAGGTAGTGTCCGGCACCAATTACGACGGCTCTTTTTGTCATTCTTCGGTCTCTTTCGTCGGCTTTGCTGCGGCAACACGCGCAGCCAACCGATTTGTAAATTCACTCTCCGCTAATCGCGCGGCCAGTTTGATCGCCGAGGAAACCCCCGTCGCGTCAGCGGCACCGTGGGATTTAACGACCGTGCCGTTCAACCCCAAAAACACACCGCCGTTTACACGGCGCGGGTCAAACCGTTTGCTGACGCGGCGCAGCGAGGTATAGGCCAGCAGCGATGCCGCGCGGGACCAGATCGAATTCTTGAACGCTTGGCGCAGGCCATTGCCGATCAGCGTCGCGGTGCCTTCACCGGTCTTGATCGCAATATTACCTGTAAATCCATCGGTGACGATCACATCTGCGACATCACCCGAGATATCGCCGCCTTCGACGAAACCAACAAATTCAAAGCCCGCGTCATCCGCGGCGTCGCGAATCAACTCGTGGGCTTCTTTCAGCTCGGTCCGGCCTTTGTGTTCTTCGGTGCCGACATTCAGCAACCCGATGCGCGGGCGTTCGATGTCCATGCCGTTGCGGGCGTAGGATTTGCCCATCAGCGCATAGCGCAACAGGTCATCGGCATCCGCACGCACATCCGCACCCACATCCAGCAGAACGTTGAAGCCCTGAGGGTTGGTAGAGGGATAGAGCACGGCGATGGCAGGGCGGTTCACACCCGGCAGCTTTTTCAGGCGGATCATCGACAGCGCCATCAGCGCGCCGGTGTTCCCGCAGCTGACCGCGACCGAGGCTTCGTTGTCGCGCACGGATTCGATGGCGGACCACATCGATGTGCCTTTGCCATTGCGCACGACATTACTGGGCTTGTCGTCCATTGTGACAACCCCTTGGGCATCCCGAATGGTGCAGCGCCCTTTCAGTTCGGGCCGCTTTGCCACCAGCGGTTCCAGCGTTTCGGCAGGGCCATGCAGGATAAAGCTGATATCGGGATTCTTTAGCGCGGACGCAGAGCACCCGGCAACAACGATTGCCGGGCCCTGATCGCCCCCCATCGCATCAACTGAGATAAGGGTGCGCTGAGTTCTCGCGCTAGGCTGATCGGACGTGGCCGTCATCTGGTGCGATGCCTCTTATGAACTGCGGTTGACGTGACGAGCTTACGCCGCGTCTTCGTCGAGGTCGATCTCTTCGTTCAGAGAAACAACTTCGTTGTCGTCATAGTGACCGCATGCTGCGCAAACGTGGTGCGGGCGCTTCAGCTCACCACAGTTGGAGCATTCGTTCGGGTTCGCTGCAGTCAGCGAATCGTGTGCGCGGCGGTTGTTGCGACGCGATTTGGAAACTTTATTCTGTTGGACAGCCATGTCTGGTGCCTTTGCCTTCGGGGTCGTTCATCGGCTTCCTGCCAAAGACGACCGTGTTTCAGATCAACTCCCGGTTTGGGCGTGACGTGCGTTTAGGCCGAAGCCTATCCGATGTCCAACCTTAATTGGGGTGAAGGGCGCAAAATACTGCGAAAACCCGCCGAAGCAACCCTTTTTTCACCCAAACCGGCAGGGTTATTCGGTGGTATCGTCCTTAAGCTGGTTCTTGAGGCCGGCCAGCCCCGCAAAGGGGCGGGCGTCTTCGTCGGTCATCGGGGTGTCGCCGGGTTTGGTATAGACCGCTTGCCCCAGTTCAGCCCCATCGGCGCGGGGATATTCGGGAATCTCAAGCGCCAGCGCTTCGATCATGATGGCCGCGGGATCAATCCACGCACCAAGCGGTTCGGTGCGATCATCCTCGGGCATCTCGACCTCGGCTTCCTCGGGTTCTTCGTAATCCTGCACGAAAAGCCGTGTGACGTCGACGTCGATCCGCGTCTGGACCGGCACTAGCGTCACCACGCAGGGCTGCACCACAGTGGCCCCCAGACGCGCTTTGAGTTCCCAATCACTACGACCAAGCGCTTTGAGGTGCCCTTCGAATGAAAGTTTACGTAGTGCTGAAAGATCAAGTTCTTCTGCGATCATCCGCAAGCTGTCGGCGTCGGGACGCAGGGAGAAAGGGGTTTGCGCATTCTGCGACAGCTCTGCGACGCGCAATGCTGTGGGGCTTGGGGGCGTGCGAGACATATTAGGGGTACTTTCGTTTCTTGAACCATGGGGCGTGCTTAGTGTATGCGAGATAAAAGCCATGATCCCCAAGGGCAAGAGGGCACCAAGAATGCGTATCGACCGCCATGTCAAAAAGACACTGCTGACCGCCACAGTTCTCGCTGCTGGTCTGACGCTTGGGGCCTGCTCCCCGCAATACTCCAACCACGGCTATATCCCGCCGCAAGAGGATCTTGAGAAGATCACCGTGGGCCAGGACACACGCGACACCGTGGCCGAAACCGTGGGCGTGCCCGCGTCGGCAGGGTTGCTGACCAATTCGGGGTATTACTATGTCCGGTCGCGCCGTCAGGCGATGTGGTTCCTGGCCCCGCGCGAGACAGAGCGCGAAGTTGTCGCTGTCAGCTTTGACAGCAACGGGGTGGTGCAGAACGTCGAACGTTTCGGGCTGGAGCGTGGCAATGTCGTCACCCTTGACCGCCGCGTCACCAGTTCGCCGATCTCGGATAAATCCTTTATCCGCCAACTTTTGGGCAACATTGGCCGCTTCAACCCCGCGGCGCTGGCTGGCTAGGGCAGGCCCGTGACGGTGCCACAGGGCGCTGTGATCAAGCCGCTTTTACGCGGTCGGTACCGCGCCTATTGTGCCGCCACAGCCGAGGATATCGACGCCGCGCAAGCCTTGCGCGCGCGGGCCTTTGGGCTGGTTCAGTCGCGCGATATCGACGGGTTTGATGCGCAAAAGCATCATATCCTCGTGCGGGATCAAGGCAGCGGTGACCTGCTGTGCTGCTACCGGATCGGGCTGATGGAGGGCGCGTCGCTGGATCAAAGCTATGCCGCGCAATTCTACGATTTGACCAAGCTTGCATATTTCCCCGGCGCGATGATGGAGCTGGGGCGGTTCTGTCTGGCTCCGGGGGTGACAGACCCCGATGTCGTGCGCATGGCCTGGGCCGCGCTGGCGCAGTTTGTGGATGCACATGCGGTCGGGTTGCTCTTTGGGTGCACCTCTTTCAAGGGCACAGATCCGGCACCCTATCGCGATGTCATGGCGCTTTTGCACAGCCGCCATCTTGCGCCCCTGCAATGGCAGCCGCAGGTTAAGGCCCCCGATACGGTGGGCTTTGTGGAACGGACGTTGGATAAGCCGGCCGAGAAAGCCGCGCTACAAATGCTGCCGCCGCTGCTGCGGAGCTATCTGATGATGGGGGGCTGGGTGAGCGATCATGCGGTGATCGACCGCCAGATGAACACGCTGCATGTGTTCACCGGCCTTGAAATCGCGGCGATCCCCGAGGGGCGTAAGCGCCTGCTGCGCGGTGCTGCCTAAGAGTTTCATGCCTTCGGCGAGGATTTTAGCCCATTTGGAAGAGGGGTCATTGACGCTGACGCGGCGCGGCGCTAGCTGGCTGTCATGGCACGCGCACCCCTTTTACAAGTTAACGAGATCTCGCTGACATTCGGCGGCGATCCCGTATTCGAAGACATGTCCCTTGTGGTTCAATCCGGCGACCGACTGGCGCTGGTAGGCCGGAACGGGTCAGGTAAATCCACTCTGATGAAGGTCATGGCCGGATTGGTCGAGGCCGACAGCGGCGACGTGATCGTCGGGCCCGGCGTTTCGGTGGGCTATATGGAGCAAGACCCGGATCTGACCGGATTCGAGACTTTGGGCGATTTCGCAGCGCATGGCCTGGACCCATCCGAGATGTACAAGGTCGAACGCGCCGGAGAGGGCTTGAAGTTCGACCCCGCGCGCCCAGTCAGCACCGCATCCGGGGGGGAGCGTCGCCGCGCGGCATTGGCGCGTTTGATGGCCTCCGAGCCCGAGCTGATGTTGCTTGACGAGCCGACCAACCACCTGGATATCGAAGCGATCCGCTGGCTTGAAGACGAGCTGAAAGCGACGCGGGCCGCTTTTGTAATTATCTCTCACGATAGGGCGTTTCTGCGCGAGTTGACACGTGCGACGCTGTGGGTCGACCGCGGTGTTGT
Source organism: Sulfitobacter sp. M39 (assembly GCF_021735935.1). Classification (NCBI taxonomy): domain Bacteria; kingdom Pseudomonadati; phylum Pseudomonadota; class Alphaproteobacteria; order Rhodobacterales; family Roseobacteraceae; genus Sulfitobacter; species Sulfitobacter sp. M39. The sequence continues at coordinate 2,304,194 of NZ_WMDZ01000001.1, read as the reverse complement.
GCGTCGGCAGGATATCGGTTTTGGCGGGTTTGAGGCCTGGCGCGACCAGATGTGGGAAGAAGAGGACATGCAGCGCCACAAGCTGAACCGCAAGATCAAGGCGGAGGCACGGTGGGCAGTCGAAGGCATTTCTGCGCGGCGCAAGCGTAACCAGGGCCGCGTGCGCGCCCTGCAAGACCTGCGGGCCGAACGCGCCAGCCAGATCAAACGTCAGGGCACCGCCGCCATGGCGCTGGAAGCGGGTCCGAAGTCCGGCCGCAAGGTGGTCGAGGCTATGGGCATCACCAAGGCCTTTGGCGACAAGACGATTCTGCGCCCCTTTGACATCACGATCCAGCGGGGTGATCGCATCGCCTTGGTCGGGCCCAATGGTGTGGGCAAGACGACGTTGCTGAACATGCTGATCGGGAAAGAACAGCCCGACGGGGGCGAGATCAAACAGGGTACCAATCTTGAGATCGCGCTGTTCGACCAGGCGCGCGCGCAGCTTGATGGCGATATGTCGCTTTGGGACAGTCTGACCGGCGATCCGGAAATGCGTGTATCGGGTAAGGCGGACCAGATTCTGGTGCGCGGGCAGCCGAAACACGTGGTTGGTTACCTGAAGGAATTCCTGTTCGACGAAGGCCAGGCCCGTGCGCCCGTGCGGTCCTTGTCGGGGGGGGAAAAGGCGCGGTTGCTGCTGGCCAAGATCATGGCGCGGTCCAGCAACCTCTTGGTTCTTGATGAACCGACCAACGATCTGGACGTCGAAACCCTTGATCTGATGCAGGAGTTGCTGTCGACCTATGATGGCACCGTGCTGCTGGTCAGCCACGACCGTGACTTCCTTGACCGTGTTGCCGCGACCACCATCGCGATGGAAGGTGACGGCAAGGCGACTGTCTATGCGGGCGGTTGGACGGATTATCTGGCGCAGCGCCAGCAGGATGATTTTGACCAAAGCGTTGTTGCCAAATCAAAGCCCGGGGTGAAAACCGAAAAGCCCAAAGCGGCGCAGCAATCTGGCCTGAGCTTTACCGAGAAGCACCGGCTTGAGGCGTTGCCTGCGGAAATGCAACGACTGGAAGCCGAAATCGCGAAACTGGAAGAGTTGATGAGCGACCCGACGCTGTATTCCGACAATCCGGTGAAATTCCAGAAAGCGACCGATGCCTTGGTCGAGCGGAATGAAAAGCTGCAGGACGCAGAGGCCGAGTGGCTGATGCTGGAAGAAAAAGCCGAAAGCTAAAGGGGACAGGGCGACCCGCCCCCTTCGCATATGGCGGGGGGGCTTAGCCCAGTTGTACCAGCGCGTGGCGTTTCTTGCCCGCGCTAAGCTTGATCGGTGTGGCCAGCGTGGCGGCATCAACCATCAGGCCTGCGTCTGTCAGCGGTTCGTCATTATAGCGGGCACCGTTTTCGGTGATCAGACGCTTTGCCTCTTTGCCCGAACCGGCCAGACCGGATTTCACGATCAACTGCACGATAGAGATGCCATCGCCGATATCCTCGGCGCTGAGCGTCAGGGTGGGCAGGTCATCGCCGACACCGCCTTTTTCAAACACTTCGCGCGCCGTGGCTTCGGCGGTCTTGGCCGCTTCGGCACCGTGCAGCAGGGTCGTGACCTCGTTCGCGAGGATAATTTTGGCCGCGTTGATGTCAGAGCCTTCCAACGCCCCCAGACGGTCGCATTCCTCGACCGGCAGCTCGGTGAAGATCTTGAGGAACTTGCCCGTGTCCGCATCGGTGGTGTTGCGCCAGAACTGCCAGAACTCGTAAGGCGACAGCATGTCCCCGTTCAGCCAGATCGCGCCGCCCTGGGATTTGCCCATTTTGCGGCCATCGCTGGTGGTGAGCAGGGGTGTGGTGAGGCCGAAAATCTCTTGATCCAGCACGCGGCGGGTCAGGTCGATCCCGTTGACGATATTCCCCCATTGATCCGAGCCGCCCATCTGCAGCAAACAGCCATAGCGGCGGTTCAGCTCAAGGAAGTCATAGGCCTGCAGGATCATGTAGTTGAATTCGAGGAAGGACAGCGACTGTTCCCGATCTAGGCGGGATTTGACGCTTTCAAACGACAGCATCCGGTTAACGCTGAAATGCCGCCCGATGTCGCGCAGGAATTCGAGGTAGTTCAGATTGTCCAGCCATTCGGCATTGTTCAGCATGATTGCATCGTTGTCGCCGTCACCGTAACTCAGGTATTTCTCGAACACCTGCTGCATGCCGGCGATATTGGCGTCGATGGCGGCATTGTCGAGCAGGGGGCGTTCATCCGACCGGAAGGACGGGTCGCCCACTTTGGTGGTGCCGCCGCCCATCAGGGTGATCGGTTTGCCGCCGCATTTCTGCAACCAGCGCAGCACCATGATATTCATCAGATGCCCCACATGAAGGGATTTCGCTGTCGCGTCATAGCCGATATAGGCAGGCACAGCCCCGTTCATCAGCGCGTCATCAAGGCCCTGATAGTCCGTACAATCGGCGAGAAAGCCGCGCTCCATCATGATGCGGATGAAATCGGATTTGGGGTGGTATGTCATGGTGCTTGCCCTCAGCTTGGGTGGTGGTGCACTCTATAGGTGCTGAGCAGACAAAGGAAAAGGCCATGAATAAGGCCCAAGGGGCAAGAACCCCGACACGGATCGCGAAAACAGGCCCGCTGCGGGCCGCAGGCGCGATGAGCGGCACCTCGCTCGACGGGGTGGACGTTGCGGTGATCGAGACGGACGGCCGTGATATCATGGGCTTCGGCACGTCGAGCTACCGCAGTTATTCAGCCGAGGAACGCCGCACCATCGCGGCCGCTTTCGGCAAATGGTCAGGGCCAGAGGTGGCGGCGGCGACGCAGGTGGTCGAGGCAGCGCATATCGATGCCCTAGGCGCGTATGCCGACGTGGATCTGATCGGTTTTCACGGGCAGACGCTGGCCCATGCGCCGCGCATGCAGGGGACGTTGCAGGTGGGCGACGGTGCCGCGCTGGCGGATCATCTGGGGCTGCCCGTGGTTTGGGATTTCCGCAGCGCCGATGTGCATCTGGGGGGCGAAGGAGCACCGCTCGCCCCCTTCTTTCACCACGCCTGTGCCCGCTATGCCGGGCTGACGGGGCCGGTGGCCTTTTTGAACCTTGGCGGGGTGGGGAACCTGACCTGGGTGGATCCGGCGATCCCCTTGCCCGAGACAGACGGCGCGCTGCTGGCGTTCGACACGGGGCCCGCCAACGCGCCCATTAACGATCTGATGCAGGCGCGTCTGGGGTTGCCCTTTGACGAGGGCGGCAAGACCGCGTCGCGCGGGCAGGTAGAGACCGGCGCGCTCGAGCTGTTTCTGGCCGAGCCCTATTTCGCACGGATGCCCCCCAAGTCGCTGGACCGGAACGATTTTGACGAGATGGTCGCGCTGGTGACCGAACTGTCGGACGCCGACGCCGCCGCGACGCTGACGGCCATGTGTGCCGCTGGCGTGGCCGAAGCAATGCAGCATTGTCCGCGTTTGCCCGATCGTGTGCTGGTCACCGGGGGCGGGCGGCACAACCCTGTGTTGATGAAGATGCTCAGCGTCAGTCTGGATTGTCCGGTCATGCCGATAGAAGAGATCGGGCTGGACGGTGATATGCTGGAGGCGCAGGCGTTCGGATATCTTGCCGTGCGGGTGGCGCGCGGGCTGCCGACCTCTTGCCCCGGCACCACGGGGGTGCGGGCTGCGGTCGGGGGCGGCACCGTGAGCATGCCGACCGAGGCGATCAGCGTTTAGAATAAGGCCCTTTGATGGATGTTGCGCCAGCGTATCGTCACCCCCTGTGACCTGCGTTTTTCGCTGGACAGGACGTGTCGTGGCCTGAGTCGCCTGTTAGCATTTCGCGCTATGGTCGTGCGTATTCTTCGTTTCTCCCGAATAGGTTAGCTACGCGCCGTGGGTCTCCGGCGCGGCAAAGGGCTGTTGCCCGGTTGCACATCGGCGTTCCGTAAACAGTCTGTTTCCTTGCTTGGGAGCAGAGCGGTTCTACCATGAATTGTACTACCTCAGAACGGTGGCGCAGAAAGTGGGGGCTTTGCTTGCGCCGTTCCTTTTCAAAAGGAGAATGACCATGACGAGTATGTTTCTTAAAAACGCCGCAGCTTCGGTTGCAACGGTATTCATCGCCACGTCGGCTTTTGCGCTGGATGTGGGCGTCGGTGCCAGTGTGGGCGGTATTGGCGCAGGCGTAGGGGCCAGCGTCGGCCACGGGTCCGCGGCGGATGTCGGTGTTGGTGTGGGCGCAGGCAGCGTCGGCGCGGGGGCGGGTGCCTCTGTCGGTGGCGGTTCGGTTGCTGATGCGGGCGCTGGTGCCTCTCTCGGCGGTGTGGGCGCTGGTGTCGGGGCCTCGGTTGGCGGGGATTCTGTTGCGGGCGTTGGCGTGGGTGTCGGCAGCACCGGCGGGTCCAGCAGCGGCGGCGGCACGACGACCGACAACAGCGGAACACCTGGCAGCACGACTGCCGCAGTATCGCGCAGTGTCAGCGGCGATGTGACCCGCGCCGCGGCCTCTGTCCCGATCACGGCGGCATTGGGCGCTACGGTCATGACCACCGACCGCGAAGTCGTCGGTATGATCGAAGACGTGCGCCCGTCGACGCAAGGAAAATTCGTGGCCACCATCCGGATGAACGTCGCCTTTGGGGCGCAGCCGCGGACGATTCAGATCAAGATGCCGATGCTGAAAAGTGACACGGATATGATCCGTGTCGGCTTTACCAAGTCGGGCCTGTTGCGTCAGATTCAAAGCTGACGTCGTACGAGACACCGGAAGCATAAAAAAAGCGCGCCTTGATCGGGCGCGCTTTCGTATTTTCGGGCGGGGCGAACTGCCCCCCGTGATCAACCTTTCAGGATCGAACGACCGGCGTATTCCGCTGTCACACCAAGCGATTCCTCAATGCGGATCAGCTGGTTGTATTTCGCCAGCCGGTCGGACCGCGCGAGCGAGCCGGTCTTGATCTGACCACAGTTCGTCGCAACAGCGAGGTCGGCAATCGTCGCGTCCTCAGTCTCGCCCGAACGGTGGGACATCACGTTGGTAAAGCCCGCACGATGCGCCATGTCGACGGCTTGCAGCGTCTCGGACAGGGTGCCGATCTGGTTCACCTTGACCAGCATGGAGTTGGCAGAGCCCCGTTTGATGCCTTCGGCCAGACGTTCGGGGTTGGTCACGAACAGATCGTCGCCCACCAGCTGGATCTTGTCGCCCAAACGGTCGGTCAGCAGCTTCCAGCCATCCCAATCGTCTTCGGACATGCCGTCTTCGATAGAGATGATGGGGTAGTCGGCGCATAGGGCCGCCAGATAATCGACATTCTCGGCGCTGGTCAGGGTTTTCCCTTCCCCAGAAAGGACATAGCTGCCGTCCTTGAAGTATTCCGTTGCCGCACAATCCAGCGCGAGGTAGATTTCCTCGCCCGGTTTGTAGCCTGCTTTCTCGATTGATTTCAGAATGAAATCAAGTGCATCTCGGGTGGAGCTGATGTTAGGTGCGAAGCCGCCTTCGTCGCCGATACCGGTGGACAGACCTGCGGCCGATAGCTCTTTCTTCAGCGTGTGGAACACTTCGGAGCCCATGCGTACCGCATCGCGGATATTCTCTGCCGCGACGGGCATGATCATGAATTCCTGAATGTCGATCGGGTTATCCGCATGCTCGCCCCCGTTGATGATGTTCATCATCGGCACCGGCAGCATCCGCGCGGAGGTGCCGCCCACATAGCGATAGAGCGGCTGCGAGCAATAATCAGCCGCGGCCTTCGCCGTCGCGAGGGAGACGCCCAGAATGGCGTTGGCCCCCAGACGCGACTTGTTGTCGGTGCCGTCCAGCTCGATCATCGTGCCGTCAATCTCGACCTGCTCTGTCGCGTCGATGCCGACCAGCGCATCCGCGATCTCGCCATTGACCGAAGCGCAGGCTTCCAGAACGCCCTTGCCCATATAGCGCTTTTTGTCGCCATCGCGACGCTCTACCGCCTCATAGGCACCGGTGGATGCGCCAGAGGGAACGGCCGCGCGGCCCATGGTGCCGTCTTCAAGCGTCACATCGACTTCGACCGTGGGGTTGCCCCGGCTGTCAATGATTTCGCGGGCGTGGATGTCGATGATCGTGCTCATAAGGGGCTATCCTTTTGCAGATGACAATTGCGCAGCGGTTTAGCGCGCCGGGGGGAGGATGGAAAGTGTTCAGGCCTGTTCTTTGACCTTTCGCTCACGCCATACCGTATAGATGCCCGAGGCAACAATGATGGTTGCGCCAACATAGGTCAGCAAATCGGGGCGTTCGCCAAAGATCGTAATGCCCACAACCATTGCGAACAGCAGGCGCGCATAGCGGAACGGTGTGACAAAGCTGATCTCGCCGATGCGCATCGCCGCGACGATGCCGTAATAGGCGACCATGCCGGTTGTCAGTGCGGCCCCCATGAACAGCCATTGAACCCCCGACATCGGCGCAAAGGCCGTGCCCGTGCCCAGCATGTACAGCAGGCTCGCAGGGACCAGCGCCAGAAACGCAAGGAACGAGAGCTGGAACGTAGAGGTCGATTTCGGCACCCGCCGCGTCGCCAGATCGCGCAAGGACAGCCCCAGCACCCCCAGAACCGCCAGCAGGGACAGCGCCTGAAAGCTGTCCATCCCAGGGCGGATCACCAGCAAGACGCCCAGCATACCAACCAGAATAGCGCTCCACCGGCGCCAGCCGACGGGATCGCCCAGAAACAGCGCGGCACCAAGGGTCACCACCAGCGGTGTCGCCTGCAAAATGGCCGAGGCAGAAGAAATCGGTGTCAGCACAATGGCCGATACAAACCCCAATGTGCCGACAATCTCGCCCAAGGCGCGCAGCAAGATCGGGCGGGTCAGCATCGCGCGATCCATCAACGGTTCGCCCTTCATCACCACCATCGCACCATAGCAGAGCGCGCCACCGGTCCCGAGCATAAAGATAATCTGCCCGATCGGGATATCCGTCCCGATCAGCTTGATGAACATGTCCTCAATGGCAAAGCCCAACATCGACAGCACCATGATCAAAGCGCCGCGCAGATTGTCCATATCCTATTCCTTCATACAATCGTTCTAAAATTCCGTCAGGGGATGCATGTCCCTTTGTCGGGGGATGTGCAAGCCTCGCGGTGCATCCCGTGACGGGGCTGGTGGCGGCAGGGAGCAACTGCTAGCACAAGCGTATGAAATGGCCGCGCCCCCCCTCTGATACGCTTACGACCGTTTTCACCGTCTTTATCGGCGCGGTGGGGGCCGGTCTCGGCTGGCTGCTGAACGCGCCGATCTACATGCTGCTGGGGCCTGCGGTGCTGGTGTCGCTGGCCGGTCTGGCGGGCGGGCGCATGGGGGTGTCGCTGCCGCTGCGCAACATCTGCTTTGTCGTCATTGGCCTGTCGGTGGGGGCAGGGTTTGACCAGAATGCGGTCGATGCCATGCTGCGCTGGCCGCTGGCTTTTGTCGTGATGGCCGTGCTGGTCTGGGCGATGCTGGTGCTCAGCCGGTGGCTGCTGGCGCGGTTCTTTGGCTTTGACCGTCGTGCAGCACTGCTGGCTTCGGCCCCCGGACACCTCAGCTTTGTGCTGGCGATGGCGGCCGATGGCGGGGATAATGTGGTGCGCATCTCGACCACGCAGTCGGTGCGGCTGTTGTCGCTCACGCTGGTGGTGCCCTTTGTCGCGCTGGCGATGGGGGTTGATCTGGGCGGGTCCATCGTGCCCGACGGCCCCGTTATGGGCGGCGTGACATTGCTGGTGATGGCGGTGCTATCCGTCGGGGCAGGGGTGCTGCTGGGGCGCATCCGGGTGCCCGCACCGATGTTGATCGGGCCGATGCTGGTGTCATCGCTTGCGCATGTGACAGGGCTCGCCCCCGGTGTGCTGCCCCTGTGGCTGGTGATGCCCGCCTATGTGGTGCTCGGGGCCTTGATCGGCACGCGGTTCTCCGGCGTGCGGCTTGACGATCTGACCAAGGGGCTCGCGGCCGGGCTTGCGGTCACCTGCCTTGCCGTGGGGTTGGCACTACTGGGGGCGATCCCAGTCGCCATGGCGCTTGGCATGCCGCTGGCGCATATCCTCGTGGCCTTTGCGCCCGGCGGGTTCGAGACAATGATCGCTATGGGCAGCGTGCTGGGGATCAGCCCCGGTTTCGTCGCCGCCTGCCACATGATGCGCCTGTTCATCCTCAGCGCTGTGCTGCCCTTGATGCTGGCGCGCAGCACTCCGCGCTAGGCTATCTTTCACAGCACCGTTGACTTTGCCGCCCAAACAGCCCATCTGGGGCGCAAGCGATGCCTTCTGCCGCGTGAGCAGACCAGCCCTTGACCCGTCGACCTAAAATCGTCGCGTCTTATGAGAGTTGAACAAAAGGCCGCCGATGTTCCCAAAATCACGCGTGGGGCCAAGCGCAACAGACAGGGTGTTGGCACTAGGCCGCCCCCTGCGATCTGCTTTGCGTCCCTCGCGGTTTCCCTGCATCGACAGGGCCCGCGTGATTGCTATGGCGGGAAGGGGCATTGCCCCGCATCCCGCGGAAAGACGACAAAACGATGAGCGATTTTGAAATGATGGGCCTGCCGCGCCGTCTGGTCAAAGCCTTGACCAACATGGGTATGACCGATCCGACCCCGATCCAGAAACAGGCGATCCCCCACGGGATGAATGGCCGCGACGTGATGGGGCTGGCGCAGACCGGCACCGGCAAGACCGCCGCCTTCGGTATTCCGCTGGTGGCCCAGATGCTGGAACGCGAAGCCCGCCCCGAGCCGCGCACCGTGCGCGGGCTGGTGCTGGCCCCGACCCGCGAACTGGCCAACCAGATCATGGAAAACCTCAAGGGGTTCTGCGAAGGCACCCAGCTGAAAACCATGATGATTGTCGGCGGCCAGTCGATCAACCCGCAGATCAAACGGATGGAGCGCGGCGTCGACCTGCTGGTGGCCACACCCGGGCGCTTGCTGGACCTGATGGACCGCCGCGCGGTGCTTTTGCACAAGACCACTTTCCTTGTGCTTGATGAAGCGGACCAGATGCTCGACATGGGCTTTATCCACGATCTGCGCAAGATTGCGGCGGTGCTGCCGAAAGAGCGTCAGACGATGCTCTTTTCGGCAACCATGCCGAAACTGATGAACGAGATCGCCAACAGCTACCTCAACAGCCCGATCCGCATCGAAGTCTCGCCTCCGGGCAAGGCGGCGGACAAGATCACTCAAGAGGTGCATTTCATCGCCAAGGCGGAAAAGAAATCCCTGCTGATCGAACTGCTTGGCAAACACACCGAGGAACGCGCCCTGGTGTTCGGGCGGACCAAACACGGCTGTGAAAAGCTGATGAAGGATCTGGTCAAAGCCGGTTTCAAAGCGGCATCGATCCATGGCAACAAAAGCCAGGGTCAGCGGGACCGCGCCATCGAATCCTTCAAGAAAGGCGAGGTCACTGTGCTGGTGGCAACGGATGTCGCCGCCCGCGGTCTGGATATACCCGATGTGAAGCACGTCTACAACTACGAACTGCCCAATGTGCCCGACAATTATGTCCACCGTATCGGCCGGACCGCACGCGCGGGCAAAGACGGGGCGGCGATCGCTTTCTGCGCACCGGATGAAATGGGCGAGCTGAAAGATATCCAGAAGACGATGAAAATCTCGATCCCCGTGGCCTCCGGCCGTCCGTGGGAAGCGATTGACGAACCCGCCAAGCCAAAGGGTCGCGGCGGACGCGGTCGTGGTCGCGGTGGTCGCCCCGGTGGCGGTGGCGGCAACGGGGGCGGTGGCAATGGCGGCGGTGCGGGTAAACCCGCCGGTGCCGCGCGGCGTCGTCGCAAGCCAGCCGGGCAGCGCGCCGCATAAGCGCGCAGGTATCAACGCACGATCAAAAGGGGCACCGCCATCAGCGGTGCCCCTTTTTGTTACCTCTCTCTAAAGCGCCATGGTCCGCGCTTCCAAATGGCTCTAAATCCTCGCCCGAAGGGCGAAACCGGCGCCACCAGCCACCACGTGGTCGCTCAGCCCTATTCCGCGGGGTCTGCTGCCGCCTGCCGGTTGACCCGCGCCAGAAGCAGCATCAGCGCAAAGGCGAGCGTCGCCAGCGTCAGTACCGCGCCGATCAGCGGGGTGATCGTGCCGTTGAACATCAGCCCGATGGGCGATGCCAGCATAGCCGCCATCACCGTCGACACCGCCCCGATGACCGACGCCGCCATGCCGGCGATATGGCCCAAAGGCTCCATCGCCAGCGCGTTGAGGTTGCCCATCACCAGCCCCACCTGAAATAACAGCGACGCCTGCCACATCAGGAAAAAGACAAAGCCATAGGGCTCGGGCAGATCGCCCAGACCAAGACCCAGCATCAGGCCCGACAGTACGATCTGCAGGCCAAGCGCAAGGATCACGATCCGCTGCATGCCCAACCGGACGACCAGCAGCGCGTTCAGCAGGCTCGACGTCCCCGAGATCAGCGCCGCGACGCCAAACCAGAAGGGGAAGCTCTCGGCGCGGTCATAGACTTGGTCATAAATGGGCTGCACCAGCATCAGCGTCGAGAACAAGAACCCCATCACCAGCGTCTGCACCGTGATCGACAGACACACCATCGGGTTGCTGAAAATCTCTTTCACCGCGTTCCACAGCAGGCCAATCTGCAACGGCCGACGCTTGGGCTTGGGCAGCGTTTCAGGCAGGCGGAGCATGGCCCAGACCACACAGGTTGCCGAGAAAACGATGAACGACAAGAATACGCCACGCCAATCGGACAGGGCGATGATCACAGCCCCCATCGCAGGGGCAAAGGCGGGAACCACGACAAAAATCATCATCACAAAAGACATGATCTTGGCCATCTGCCGGCCCGAATAAAGGTCGCGGATCACCGCAAGCGCCACAACCCGAGGGCCCGCAGCCCCCACACCCTGCACCACCCGCGCGATCAGCATCACCTCAAGCGATTGGCTAAGCCACGCCACCATAGCCCCCGCGATATAGATCGCAGATCCGAGGTAGATGATATTCTTGCGCCCGAAAGCATCCGACAGCGGGCCGGTGACAAAAGTGCCCATCCCCATCCCCAGAATAAAGGCGGTCACGATCAACGGGACTTTGGTCATATCCAATGGCGACAGCTCTGCGCCGATCTCGGGCAGGGCAGGCAGCATCGCATCGGTCGAGAAAGCAATGATTGCAAACATCATCGCAATCAGCGCCACAAACTCGGGGCGGCTCATGTTGATGTCGGGGCGGTCGTCGGTCATCCATCGGCTCCATCGTAACGGTGGGCCGCAGGGCGCAGCCTATGGTGTTCATAAGGCTGCCTTACAGATAGTGCAATCGGCGTCGCGCCGTCAGCTGGCTTGGGCGCGCTGGCGCTGCTCTGTCGCGCGGACGGTCACCGGCAAACGCAATACCTGAACGATCTCGTCCAGTCCCGACACCGGCAGGGAAAGATGCGCCGGCAAGGCCAATACCGAGACGTTGTAATTCACGATATCGCTGCGCACCTGATCCCATGTCTCAAGCGGAATGACCCGCGAGACATAGCGGCACCGCTCCAGCACTGCACGGCGGGCAGCAAAGCCCAGATGCGCCGGACGCCCCGCACGCTGACAGAACTGTTCGCTCTGGCAGCCGACGACCAGATCGCTGCCCATACGGGCCAGCTGCCGCAGCCAGTCGGCGTGACCGGTGTGGAACCCGTCGAACCCGCCATAGGTCAGGATCGTCCGCGTGAGTGGCGTGGAGGGTGTGAAGCTGGACGGGCGCGCCGCCGGTGTCACCACCGTCGCCCGCCCGCGTCCCATAAAGGGAAAGGGGATATCGTATTTCATGCTGCCCGCTCGATCTGGATAGGGGTCTTTGCCCCTTTATCCGATTGATTCTAGGCGGGTTTCAGCACAAAGGCAAAGCCTTTCTGCCCCTGACTTCCAGCCCGGGCGCGTGGCCTCAGCCTTCGTTGCGCAGCTCGGCCAGCACTTTTTTCCAAAGCTCTGGCGGCTGCGCGCCCGGCACCGCGTGACGCCCGCCCACGATAAAGGTCGGGACGGAGTTGATGCCCATCTCGCGGCTGTGCGCGTCGCGTTTGCGGATGTCTTCCATATCCTCATCCGTCGCCAGAAGACGCGTCACGACAGAGGCATCCATCTCTATCCCGTCGGCGATATCGGCAAGCACCTCGGCATCGCCAATATCGCGCGCATCGACAAAATAGGCTTTGAACAACGCCGATACCGCAGCGGTCTGGCGCCCCTCGATCCCGGCCCAATGAATCAACCGGTGGGCATTCAGCGTGTTGGGGGTGCGCTGCATCGCCTCGAAGTTGATCTTGAGTCCGGCTTTCTCGGCATGTTCCACCACAGGGGCATAGGCGCGCACCGCACCTTCCTTGCCGCCGAATTTGCCTTCCAGATAGGCACGGCGGTCCATCCCGTCGGCAGGCATGTCGGGGTTCAGCTGGAACGGGTGCCATTCGATCGCGAAAGGGTGGTCCGGCTCGCTTTCCAGTGCGCGGTCCAGATGGGCCTTGCCGATATAGCACCAAGGGCAAATCGGGTCGGACATGATATCAAGCTTGATCGTCTGGGTCATCGTTGTGCCTCATAGGCTGCACGCAAGGACCGGCGCAGCAGTTTGCCATTCGCGCCCATCGGGAGCTCTGGCAGGTGGATGAAAAGGCGCGGCTGCTTGTAGCGCGCCATGTTGTCTTGTGCATAAAGCGCCAGCGCGGCCTCGTCCAGCGGGCTGTCGGCCGTATAGAAGGCCGCGATCACGGTCACGTCGGGTTTAACCTCGACCTCCGCCGCGCCGACAGCATGGATGCCGGGGAATTTGGCGAGGGTTTGTTCCACCTCGATCGGCGAGACGCGGAACCCGCCCGCATTCATCATATCGTCATTGCGCCCCAGATAGGTGATCTGCCCATCCGTGCCCATGACACCTTGATCGCCGGTCAGGAACCAGTCACCCTGATATTTCTGGGCCGTTTGATCCGGCGCGCCAAGATAGCCGAGCATCAGCCCCGGGTCGCTCTTGTGGATCGCGATGGTGCCCTCTTGGCCGATCTCCACCGGGCCTTCCGTTCCGATCAACGCGATGCGCCGCCCGTCCTGAGGCTGGCCCAATGTGCCCGCCCGCGCCGGACGGTCGGGAGAGGCGGATAGGAAGGTCGAACACTCCGACATGCCGTAGGCCTCGAAGATCGGCGTGCCGCTGGCGGCCTCCCATGCGCGGGCAACGGCCGAGGGAAGCTTTTCCCCCGCGCTTAACCCGTGGCGCAGGCTTGGCACGTTGATCCGGTCGTGGTGTTTCAGGATCTGACGGTAAACCCCCGGTGCGGCTGCAAAAAGGCTCGCCTCATGCCGCGCCATCAAGGCAGGTAAATCCGCAGGCGCCACGCCCGCAGCCGGGATCAAGGCGGTGGCACCGGCGGTCCAAGGGTCCATGAGACCGGTCCCCAGCGTATAGGTCCAATTGAACGCGCCTGCATGCATCACCCGATCCTCGGGCTTCAGATCGTACCAGCCGCGCACCATCATCTGCCGCGCCCAGATGGCGCGATGTGCGTGCATCACCGCGCTCGGCCGGCCCGACGTGCCAGAGGTATAGATGATATAGCCCAGCCGGTCGGGGTCGCCCATATGCCAGGGGGCCGCGGGCAAATCGCGCATGGACCTGAGCTGGGCCAGATCAACGGTTGTGTCATTTGGCGGGCAGGGCACGGCGGGATCACGCAAGATCGCCTTGGGCGCGAGGGTGGCGATGATCGCGGCGACCTCCGGCTCTGTCAGCGCGGCGGCGGTGGGGACAGGCACCAAGCCTGCGGCCAGCGCGCCCAGATAGGCCAGCGGGAAATCCACAGTATTGCCAAGGCGCATCAGCACGATGTCACCCGGGTGCAGCCCCATGCCCAGCAACCCCGTCGCGGTGCCGCGCACGGCGGCCTCAAGCTGGTCGAAACGCCAGGCTTCAACGCGATCGGGCCCGACAATGGCAAGCGCTGTCTTGTCGCCCAAATCGGCGGCGCGGCCCAGAACATGGGCGGCAAGATTGAACGGGGCGGGGCAAGGCGCAAAGCCGGTGGACGCAGAGACGGACAACATGCCCGATCGCTACCTCGCGCGCAGCAGCGTTGCAAGAGCTCCGGCGCGGCGCTATAGCCAGCGCATGACGCAAGACGGCCCGAAATCCATGATCCAGATCGCCCGCGAAAGCGGCGAGACGGAAACCGCCCCGCCCGTTGATCTGGGGGCGCGCGTGCGCGAGCTGCGCAAGGCGCGCAACTGGACGCTTGAGCAAGCCGCCAATCAGGCCGGACTGGCCCGTTCCACGCTCAGCAAGATTGAGAACGGCCAGATGTCACCCACCTATGAGGCGCTGAAAAAGCTCGCCGTGGGGTTGGAAATCTCGGTGCCACAGCTCTTCACGCCTCCCTCGGCGGGGCAGATCAACGGGCGCATGGCGGTCACCAAATCGGGCGAGGGGGCGGCCAAGGCGACGACCACCTACGAGCACACGATGCTGGCCGACACATTGCGCAAAAAGCAGATGCTGCCCTACCGCGCGCGTATCCGGGCCCGCCGGATGGATGAATTCGACGGCTGGGTGCGCCATGACGGGGAAGAGTTCCTTTACGTGCTGACCGGCGTCATCACCCTATACACCGAATTCTACGAACCCGTCGAAATGCGCCGCGGCGACAGCGCCTATTATGATGCGACGATGGGGCATAACGTCGTCTCTACCAGCGATGAGGACGCCACGATCCTTTGGGTCACATCGCTCACCTAACCGACAGGCCCGCGCTTCATTTTGCCGAATAAACTCTCCCCGAAGGGCCGCTACGCCACAGGCACCGCCGCCTGATCCCTATACGCGTCGCTTACTGGTCCGGTTCAATCCACCAGACCTCGGGCATATAGTTCGGCCCGTCGCCATAGAGCGGCACGTGGGAGGGGTATTTCAACGCTGCGACATGGGCGATGCGGTCTTCGGTGAACTGCCAGAACGGGATGACATAGCGCCCGGCGGTCAGCACGCGATCCAGCGCGCGCGTGGCGGCGGTGAACGCCTCGGCGCTGCTGGCCCCGACCATCGTATCGATCATCGCGTCAATGGCGGGGGATTTCACGCCCATTAGGTTGCGGCTGCCTTCCTGATCGGCAGCTTCCGACCCCCAGTAATAACGTTGCTCGTTACCCGGGCTAAGCGAGAGGGCGCGGCGGAAGATGGCCATGTCAAAGTCGAAGGCCGCGTTACGCGCGACGAATTGCGCGTCATCCACGGCGTCCACGCGGGCGGTGATGCCCAGACGGGCAAGGGCCTGGATATAAAGCTCGGCAATGGCGATATTCTCGCTGCTGCCTTTGGACAGCAGAATGCTGAACGACAAGGGCTGCCCGTCAGGCCCCCGCATGGTGCCGCCATCGGCGCTGAATCCCGCGTCGGCCAACGCGCGCATGGCGCGGCGGATGCCGGCGCGGTTGCGGGCAGATCCGTCGGACACGGGCAGCGCATAGCCGTCAAGCGCGCCGGCGGGCAGGTCGCTGGCAAAGGGGGTCAACAACTCGGCCACGCGGCCGGTGGCGGGGCCGTCTTGCATCGCCAGCGGAGAGTTCGAGAAGTAAGAGGTTATGCGCGGTTGCGCCCCGCCGGTCAGCGTCTCGTTGATATACTCAAAGTTAAAGGCCGCGATCAGCGCCTCGCGCACACGGATGTCGTCAAACGGGGCGCGGCGGGTGTTCATGACCAATCCAGTCATGCCAGAGGGTTTGCTATGGGCGAAGGTGGATTTAACCACATCACCGCGCTGCACGGCGGGGAAGTCATATTGCGTCGCCCAGCTTTCGGCGTTGAATTCGCGCAGGGCGGAAATCTCTCCGGCCTTGAACGCCTCGAACAACACATTCGCGTCGCCATAAAAGTCGAGCTTTATCTCGTCGATGTTATGGGTGCCTTTGCGAAACGGCACATCCTTGCCCCAGTAGTCAGGGTTGCGGGTCAGGGTGACCTGTTTGCCCGCCTTATAGTCGCTGACAACATAGGGGCCGGAGCCCAACGGTATCTCCGCCAGCGGGGCGTTGGCGAAATCGCGGCCCTCCCATTGCGCCTTGCTTAGAATCGGGCGCATCCCTGCCAGCAGGGCCAGCTCTCGGTTATCGGTGTTGAAAACCATTTTGACGCTGCGCGGACCGGTCTGGGTGATGCTGTCGATCTGGGCATAAAGCCCGTGGTAGCGCGGGTGCCCCTCTGTGCCGAGCATTTCGTAGCTAAAGATCACATCCTCGGGCGTGACCGGACTGCCATCGGAGAAACGCGCCTCGGGTCGCAGGGTGAATTCGACCCATGACCGGTCCTCTGGCACATCAATCGATTCGGCCAAAAGCCCGTAAAGCGCGAAAGGTTCATCCCACGAACGGCCCATCAGGCTTTCATGGGTAAAGAACGGCAACTGCCACGGAGAGGTGCCCTTGCGCACGAAGGGATTGAGGCTGTCAAACCCGCCGGTGTTGCCCAGAACAATCGCGCCGCCTTGGGGTGCGTCCGGGTTGGCATAGGGCAGCGACACAAAATCAGGTGGGAGGGCAGGGTCCCCATACATAGATATACCATGCGCGGGCTCGGCGCGGGCGAATCCACTGAGAAGAATCAGTGAAGAAACAGCTGCAACTGCCCGACAGCTTTGGAAAAATTTAAACGCCATTTTAGCAACAATCCCGCTCTGCCCTTGTTTTATTAGCGTATTCCTTAGCGATGCGGCGGCTACAGTTCAAACTTTAAGCTTGGATTACGGCGGCGAATTGCGTATAACGAACTCACTGCTCGATAGGTTTCTTGCCTGTATGAAACCTGCCTCAATAACTTAACGTCCGCTTCGTGCGGACGTTTTTTTTTGCCCGTGATCCGGCAAATGTCCGGGCAGCAGGGGCATTCCGCCGGGGTGCGGAATTAGCCGTTTCCATTCGTTTCGCAGCCCGCCATGATGCACATGCAGAAACGCTAGGAGATTTTCATGGCTTACAGCATCGATCTTTCAGGAAAAACAGCAGTCATCACGGGGTCCAATTCCGGTATTGGGCTTGGCATCGCTTGGGCATTGGCGCGGGCGGGGGCGGATGTTGTGCTGAACTCCTTTACCGACCGCGACGAAGACCACGCCATCGCCAAAGACATCGCCGATGAAACCGGCGTTACCGCGCGCTATATCAAGGCGGATATGTCGAAAGCCGAAGACTGCCGCCAGCTGATCATCGATGCAGGGCGCTGCGATATTCTGGTGAACAACGCGGGCATCCAGCATGTCGCGCCGATCCCCGACTTCCCGACCGAGAAATGGGACGCGATCATCGCCATCAACCTCAGCTCTGCGTTTCACACCACCGCAGTGGCCCTGCCGATGATGCGCGAGGCGGGCTGGGGCCGCGTGATCAACGTCGCTTCGGCTCACGGGCTGACGGCCTCGCCCTATAAATCCGCCTATATTGCGGCCAAGCACGGGATCGTAGGGCTGTCCAAAACCACCGCGCTGGAAACGGCCGAAGACCCGATCACCTGCAATGCCATCTGCCCGGGCTATGTGCTGACCGATATCGTAGAAAAGCAGATCCCCGACACGATGAAAGAATACGACATGTCGCGCGAAGAGGTGATCAAGAACGTCATGCTCAAGCGTCAACCGTCGAAAGAGTTCGCCACAGTCGAACAACTGGGTGGCACCGCAACTTTCCTGTGTTCCGAGGCGGGGGATCAGATCACTGGTACGACGATCAGCGTCGATGGTGGCTGGACCGCCCTGTAATATATCACGCGCGCGCGGGATACCTCGCGCGCGCCGACTGGCGGAGCATCTAGATGCAGAAAAAACAGATCAACCTTGCTCTACAGGGCGGCGGCGCGCATGGGGCCTATACCTGGGGCGTGCTTGACCGGCTGCTGGAAGAGCCAGAGCTTGAGATCAGCGGTATTTCCGGCACATCAGCTGGCGCACTGAACGGCGCTGCGTTGAAGGCGGGGCTGATCAAGGGCGGGCATCAGGCCGCGCGCGATAATCTGGATTGGCTGTGGGACAGGGTGGCTGGTGTCGGGAACCTGCATCTAAACGGCTGGATGGCCCCCTTTGGCGTCGGGGCGCTTAGTCAGGCGATGGCCTATAGCTGGCCGGTCATGCTCAGTACGGCGATGACGCAGATCGTGTCGCCTTATGTCTACGGTCCGCTCTATCGCAACCCGCTGCGCGATATCGTCGAGACGTTTGATTACGAACACATATGCGAGGCGGCGGGACCACGACTGTTTGTCAGCGCGACCAAAGTGCGCGACGGCAAGATCCGCGTCTTCGAGAAAGAAGAGATCACGCCGGACGCGATCCTCGCCTCTGCCTGTCTGCCGACACTGTTTCAGGCGATCGAGATGGAGGATCCAAAATCGGGCCGGCGCGAGGCGTTCTGGGACGGGGGCTATACCGGCAATCCGGCGCTTTTCCCGCTGTATTCTTCGGACCTGCCGGGGGATATCGTCATCATCAATATCAACCCGCTTGAACGGGACGAACTGCCCACCACGCCGCAGATGATCCATAATCGAGTGAATGAAATCAGCTTTAACTCCAGCCTATTACGCGAACTTCGTGCGATCCACTTTGTGCAGAACCTGCTGGATCAGGGGCGTGTCGAAGAGGGCCAGATGCAACGGTTGCGGATTCACATGATCGCTGACGATGATCTGATGTCGCAGCTGTCTACCGCGACCAAAAGCGTGCCGAACGGGGCGGTGATCACCGCGCTTAAATCCGCGGGCCGCACCTCGGCCGAGCGGTTTTTGCAAACCGATATCGATAGTGTGGGCAAGCGCAGTTCGGTGGATCTGCGCAAGATGTTCAGCTAGGGGAAATGCGGTCGGGCCGCGGGGACGCGGATGGGTCCACCGGCACCGGTTTCTTTGGCGGATAGACCAGACCGGCAGAGATCACCAGCTTGGCCGCGTCCTCGACCGACATGTCAAGCTCGGTCACATCCTTTTGCGGCACGAACAACAAAAAGCCCGAGGTCGGGTTGGGCGTGGTTGGCACAAACACCCCCACAAGGTTCGACCCTTCACCTCCTGCGGCGGCGACCTCTCCCTTTGCAGGGATAGAGATAAAACCAAGTGCCCACATACCCTTACGCGGGTATTCTATCATGCAGGCGGTTTCAAAGCTGCGCTCTGACTGGGCGAAAATCGTTTCCGAAATCTGCTTGATGCCAGAATAAATGGTCCGCACCACAGGCGTACGCTCTACCAGACTTTCGGCGAAACGGATGAACGACCGGCCGATAATGCCCTTGGCCAGCCAACCGACGATGACCGTGAACAGCAAGAAGATGACGACACCGATGCCGCGCACGTTGATCTGCGCAGACGGGTCCAACCCGAAATACGTCTGGATCAGCCGATCAGGGTGATAGGCCAGCGGCACCATCGGCAGCACGATCCCGTCGATCCAGCCGATCACGGTCCAGATCAGCCAGATCGTGAGGCCGACCGGCGCAATCACCACCAGCCCCGTCAGGAACGAAGCCCTGATCCGCGCGAACAAGGTCCGGCGCGGTGCGGGAGGAAGAGGCGGCGTAAACGGTGTGTTCATGAATGAAGGTTATCCCACTGCAGCAATGCGTTAGAGCTAGGGCGTTTCACGCGTTGCTACAATGGAGGACGCATAATTATTAAGCTTTATGCGTCTTTTGACATAAGCGCAGCCGCAATTTTGGACGCAAAACGGGCGTTGTTGCGCACCAATGCGATGTTCGCGGTCAGCGACCGGCCTTCGGTCAGTTCAAAGATGCGCTGCAACAGATAGGGGGTCACGGCCTTGCCGCTGATGCCGTGGGTATTGGCATCGGCTTGGGCGGCCTTGATGATCGGTGCCAGATCAGCGGCGGCGATTTCGTCCTCTTTTGGGATCGGGTTGGCGACCAGCTGCCCACCGGGCAGACCCATATGACCGCGCATTTTATGGGCGGCGGCGATATCTGCCGCGTTATCCATGCGCAGGGGCGATTTCAGCGGGGAGGTGCTGCTCCAGAACGCGGGGAAGCTGTCTTGGCCGACGGTGATCACCGGTACGCCCTGCGTTTCCAGCACCTCGAGCGTTTTGGCCACATCCAGAATGGCCTTGGCCCCTGCGGCGACAACGGTCACCGGCGTTTGGGCAAGCTCCATCAGGTCGGCAGAGATATCAAAGCTGTCTTCCGCGCCCTTATGCACGCCGCCGATACCGCCGGTGGCGAAAACCGCGATCTCGGCCAGATGAGCGGCGATCATCGTCGCGGCAACCGTGGTGGCACCGGTGCCGCCCGTGGCGATACAGGCTGCCATATCGGCGCGCGACAGTTTGGCGACATTCTTGGCCTGCGCCAATGCCGTCAGCTCGTCGTCCTCCAGCCCGATGTGCAACCGCCCGTCGATCACTGCGATGGTGGCGGGGATCGCACCAGCTTCACGCACATCTGCCTCGACCTGACGCGCGACCTCTAGGTTTTGCGGATAGGGCATCCCGTGGGTGATGATCGTGCTTTCCAGCGCAACAACGGGGGTGCCATTCGCATGGGCTTTGGCGACTTCGGCAGAGCGGTGCAGGGGAATCATATTTTGGTCTCTCCAGAAACATATTGGGCAGCGGCACTAAGCGCTTGGGTCAGGGCCGCGTCTGGTGCCGCCCCTTTGATTTCAGCAGCGATATGCGCGGCCATGAATGTGTCACCAGCACCGGTGACGCGGGTGACAGAAACGGGCGGCGGGTTCTGGGTGATCAGACCGCTTGGCGCACCCACCGTCGCGGGATTGCCGCCATCGGTCACCACCGCGCGCACCGCACCGCGTGACAGCAGCGCTGTGGCCGCATCGCGCGAATTGTCGAATGTCGCCTGACACAGCAGACCCGCTTCTTCGAGGTTGACGTAAAGCGTGCCGCGCTCTGCCTGCAAAAATGGCGCGAGCCGCTGCGCCTTGCCCGGTGACGCAGGGGCGACGCGCAGATCGGCATGCTCAAGCAGGGGGCTACGGGCCATGTGCGACAGCAGGTCCAGCGTCAGATTGCCATCCAGCGCCACGGCTCCGCGGTACGGGGTGGGCAGCGATCCGTCTTCGAAGGGGCGCAGAATCTTGTCGCCCGCAGCCTCAAGCGAATGAGCATCGGCAATGGCGGCGATCAGGCCGTTCGTGCCCTCAACCGCCATATAGCGGTCCGTGGGCAGATCATCCGAGCGGTACACGTGATCCGTATGCAGCCCGCGCAGCTTGCACGCGGCAATCAGCTCGTCCCCTTCAGGGTCGCGGCCGACGGCGCTGATGAGGGCGGGGGACAGCCCAAAGCGGGCCAGCGCCATCGCGATATTCAGCGCAACGCCACCGGGCAGACGCGAGATGCGTCCGGGCATATCAGAGCCCTGCCGCATGACCGTATCGCCACGGCCGATAATGTCCCAAAGCACGGAACCGATGCAGAGAATGTCAGGTGTATGTGTCATGCCGCCGGTATGGCCCAACCGCTATGGCGGGCGCAAGGCGCGGCGGCGCGAAAAGGCCTATTCCGGCACGGCAAATGTCAGCGATGCCCAAAGGCTCTCCCATTGGGGGCTGGTGGGGGTGGTTTCCACGTCCGGGGCAGGGCGCAGCACCACGGCATCCACCAGATAGGTCATCCCCGCGGTAACCGGAAATTGCACGTGCCCCGCGTCATCCGTCCGGTATTTGGTCACAGTGACGTTCTTGTCTGCGTCGCGTTCATAGACTTCAACCTGCACATCGCGGCGCGGCTCTTGCTGGTAGGTCAGCGCGACCTCCATCTGCTGATCGGCCTCAAGTGTGTAGGGGTTGGTGAGCGCGACCAGTTCGGTTTCAAGGCCCAGAGCTTTGTCTTCGCCTTGTCCGTCGCCGACAGCGATCAGCGCCTTGGAATAGCGGCTATAGCGTTCGCGGACCTTGTCTTGGGGATAGCCCTTCGAGCGGTGCTCGGCCAATGCCTGCATGAAATCCTTATGCACCGTAAATCCGACGAATGTTTGCCAGTCTTTATAGGTCAGCATTGTCGCCTTGGACTGGTGCCCGACGATTGCCAGCCCTTCCTGACCCGGCGCGGTCATCTTCAGCGCCGGGATATCGCCCATGCGTGCCGTGACCGGCACGGTTTCCCCGTCAAAAGTCACGTCAAACCGTTCGGTGCTGTTCGGGAAATAGGCGAGGCGTGTGCCTTCGAACAACTCACCGTTGCGGATGTCGGTTGTCATTTCGGCGCCGGGCTGTACTTGATACGCGGGCGCGTCCAACCAGAATTCATGCGCAGTGACAGTCGAAGTTGGTAATAAGAATGATAGTACGAGTACGAAACGGGACAGAAACATGACAAAAACCTTTTATAAACTGATACTCAAGCTGGCCTATGTGCTGGTTTTGTCAAGTGGGATGGCAGGGCTCGCGCAGGCGCATGAAGTCGTGCCGACCATCGCCGATATGCAAAGCAGCGACGGTCAGGTCACGCTTGATCTGCGCGTGAACCTAGAGGCGCTGATGTCCGGCATTGATCTGGACGCGGTGGCCGACACGAATGATGCCGAAAATGCCATTGATTACGACAGCTTGCGTGCCTTGCCCGCCGATGAGGTCGCGGCCCGTGCGCCGGAATTGCTGGCCCAGTGGAACGCGCTACCGCTGCTGCGTGCCGATGGCGAGCCTGTGGCGCTTGAGGCAGTGGCGCTGACGCTTCCCGAAGATGTGAACCCCGAACTGCCCCGCATCGCCGAATGGTCGCTGCAAGGAACGGTGCCGCAAGACACGCGCGGGCTGGTGGTGTCATGGCCCGATGGGTCGGGCGCGCTGGTCCTGCGCCAACAAGGGGTAGAAAACCCCTATACCGGCTATCTGGACGGTGGCGCGGAAAGCCCCGAGATTTTACTTGCGGGCGGCGGACAGCAATCCGCGTGGGAGGCGTTTACCAGCTATATTCCCGTCGGGTTTGATCACATCCTGCCCAAGGGGCTGGATCATATCCTGTTTGTGCTGGGGCTGTTTTTCCTGTCGACGCATCTGCGCCCGCTGATCTGGCAGGTTACGGCATTTACGGCAGCGCATACGGTGACATTGGCGCTTGGCGCGCTTGGCTGGGTGACTGTCCCCGGTAGCATTGTCGAGCCGTTGATCGCCGCCTCTATCGTCTATGTCGCGGTCGAGAATATCTTTCTTGCAGGGCTCAGCCCGTGGAGACCGCTGGTGATCTTTGGCTTTGGTCTGTTGCACGGGCTTGGTTTTGCGTCGGTGCTGGGAGAATTCGGCTTGCCGCAAGACCAGTTCATCCCTGCGCTCATCGGGTTCAACATCGGGGTAGAGATCGGGCAGCTCACCGTGATTGCCGTCATGTTCCTCTGTGTCTGGCAAGCGTTGCGGGTGATGCGCGGGCAGGGTGACCCGCGTGCGGCCAAGGGGCTTTATGTGGCGCTGACGGTGATTGCGCTGGCGCTGTGCATCGTGCCGATGCCCGCCGTGGCCGCGCTGCTGGAGGCACCGGTGCTGGTGTTCCTGATCCCGCTGGCGCTGGTCTTTACTGGGTGTTTCCTGTCGGTGCAGTTCCGTCAGGTCGCGGCACCCTACCGTCGCTTTGTCGCCATCCCGGCCTCGGTCGCGATTGCGGTCATCGGGGCCTATTGGTTCGTAGAGCGGGTGTTCCTGTAACACCCGCCCTGCGCGGTTACTTCATCGCGGCAATCAGATCAGCGAGCGCCTGCTGGGGTGTTTCGCTGGTCCAGATTTCATCCCCGATGCCGAAAAAGTCGGTAACGGGGGTGAGCGCGCGGATCAGATCGGTGTTGAGCCCGCCTTCGGCGACGACCGGCACTTCAATCACTTCGGACCACCATTGGAACAGGTCTTGTTCGGCGTGGGTGCCATCGTCCAGCAGGGACGCGTTCACCGGACCAAAGCTGATGTAATCCGCACCCGCTTCGCCTGCGGCCATGCCGTCGTGACGCGAGCCGTTGCAAAAGCTGCCGACAATGGCGTCATCGCCCAAGGTCTTGCGCGCATGACGCACGGAGCGTGCCGCATCCGACAGATGCACGCCGTCAAGCCCCAACCGTTCCGCCAGCAAAGTGTGATCCGCAATCACCAGCGCAATGTCACGCGCGTCGGTGACGCCCCGCAGCGCATCCGCCGCGCGCATCACGCGATCTTCGTCACGGGTGCTGAGCGCCAGACGCACGCAGGCCACATCATGCGCATCCAGCACACGCGCCAGCTGGTCGGGAAAGCTGGAGAGCTCAAGCTCGGGCGGGGTAATCAGGTAAAGCTGCGGCTGTTCGGGCGTATCCATGGCTTGCTGTCCTTTGCGTTATTGCGCGTCAATTAGCGGATCACGCGGGGAAAGAAAAACTTTTATGCCTTCGGCGAGGATTTTTTCCCATTTGGAAGGCGGATGGAGCGCCCCGTCGTTCTTGCGAGGTGCGCGCAGCGCGCGTATGAGGTGCCCATGAATGATACAGTAGAACACCCGCAGATCCCGGCCTTTGTGCTTGTGCGCCCGCAGATGGGCGAAAACATCGGTGCCGCCGCACGGGCCATGTGGAACTTTGGCCTTGATCGCATGCGCATTGTCGCGCCGCGTGACGGCTGGCCGAACCCTTCGGCCGTTGCTATGGCCTCGGGTGCAGGGCGGTTGCTGGATGAGGCAGTGATCTATGATGATGTCGCCGGTGCTGTGGGCGACGCTGCCTTTGTTTTTGCCACCACGGCGCGTGATCGTGATCTGACCAAGCCAGTGTATAGTCCTGAAGCAGCCATGGCCAAAGCCGCGCAGATGATCCGCGAGGGCCGCCGTGTGTCGGTGCTATTCGGGCCGGAACGGGCAGGGCTTGAGAATGACGATATCAGCCGCGCGAATGCGATTGTCTCGGTGCCGGTAAACCCTGCCTTTGCCTCGCTTAACCTTGCGCAATGTGTGTTGCTGATGGGTTATGAGTGGATGCGCGCGCAAGGCGATGTTGTGTCCGAGCAGGTCGAGATGGCGGGCACCGACTGGGCCGACAACAGCGAGATTGAACATCTCGCACGGCATTTCGAGGAACGTCTCGACACCGCCGGCTTCTTCTACCCCGAGCACAAGGCCGCCAGCATGAAGATCAACCTGCGCAACATGTGGTCGCGCCTGCCGCTGACCCGTGCCGATGTGCAGACCTTGCACGGCACCCTGCGACAGATGGTACGTTGGAAAGAGCGCGGCTAGACCTTTGTGCGCTTGTGTCCTACTTCTGCACAAACCCTAGCAGACGAGAGGCACCATGGCCGAAAAACGAAAGCTGTTCGAGGACGTAGGCGAGGCACAGGCCGCGCGCCCTGTGGCACAGGCTGGCGGCATTGACCGCGGGCGGGGTGGGGCACGACGTGGCATCCGTATCTGGCTGTTCATCCTATTCGCATTGGTCTTTGTGATGATCGCCGTAGGCGGTCTGACCCGATTGACCGACAGTGGCCTGAGCATCACCGAATGGAAGCCCTTTACCGGAGCCATGCCGCCGATGAACGAGGCGGACTGGCAGTCGGAATTCGCCAAATACCAAGAGATTGACGAGTTCCAGGTCCAGAACTCCTGGATGGAACTGTCTGATTTCAAAGCAATCTACTGGTGGGAATGGGGCCATCGGCAGTTGGGCCGGGTGATTGGTCTGGTCTGGGCTGTCGGGTTCTTGTGGTTTCTTTTGCGTCGCCAGATCCCCGTTGGCTGGTCCGGGCGTTTGCTTGTGTTGGGCGGTCTTGGCGGTCTGCAGGGTGCGATCGGCTGGTGGATGGTGTCGTCGGGCGTCACCAGCGGAGAGGCGGTTCTGGATGTCGCCAGCTACCGTTTGGCCACGCATCTGGGGCTTGCCTTTGTCATCCTTGGGTTCATCACCTGGTATGCGTTGCTCTTGGGCCGAAGCGAGCGTGACCTGATGCAGGCGCGACGCGCCAAGGAGGCGAAACTTTTCGGCATGTCGACGGGCCTGTTGCATTTTGCCTTCCTGCAGATCCTGTTGGGCGCGCTGGTCGCGGGGATCGATGCGGGGCGGTTCTTTGTTGATTGGCCGCTGATGCAGGGGCAGTTCTTTCCGCCTGACGCCTTCAGCATCACGCCGGTCTGGCGCAACTTCTTTGAAAACCCCGGGCTGGTGCAGTTCATGCACCGCATGGCGGGCTATCTGCTGTTTGCCTTTGCTGTCGTGGTCTGGCTGCGGGGCCGTAAATCGGCACATCCCAATACGCGCAAAGCGTTTAACCTGATGATGATCGCGATGCTGGGGCAGATTGGCTTGGGCATTGTGACCGTGATCAACGCCGCACCGGTACATATCGCGATCTTCCATCAGGTGCTTGCCGTGGTGCTGTGGGTGCTGATCCTGCGCGCCCGCTTCCTGAGCGCCTATCCCATTCCGACATCTGTACGAGGAAAATCCTGATGAGTGCTTTTGATGAGCTGATGGCGTTCCAGCGCGAAACCGAGGCGCTGGCACAGGTCGCGGGCCGGTTGGGTTGGGATCAGGAGACCGTCATGCCACGCGGGGCCGCCCCGCAGCGTGGCGAGGAGATGGCGGCGATGGAAGGCGTGCTTCATGCGCGCCGTGTGGATCCGCGCATCCCCGAATGGCTGGACAGGATCGACGAAGCAGCGCTGAACCCCGTCGGACAAGCGCAGCTGCGTGACATCCGTCGCAGTCACGCGCGCAGCTCTAAAGTGCCCGCAGCCCTTGCCGCGCGCATCGCTCGGGTCACCTCGGAGGCGCAAGGCATCTGGGCCGAGGCGCGCGCCGCCGATGATGTCGCGGCCTTTGCGCCAACCTTGGCCGAGGTGATCGCGTTGAAGCGCGAAGAGGGGCAGGCGCTGGCTGCTGGCGGCGATGTCTATGACGCGATGCTGGATGATTACGAACCCGGTGCGCGTGCTGCCGAGCTGGAGGCGATGTTCGGCGCATTGCGCCCCGAGCTGACGCGCCTGCGCGAAGCCGTGCGCGCCGCCGAAGCACCGCCGGTGCTAGAGGGCCGCTTTGACGCGGAGACCCAGATGAAGCTGACACGTCAGCTCGCCACCACCTTCGGCTATGATATGTCCATGGGGCGCGTGGATAAGGCCGTGCATCCGTTCTCAAGCGGGTCCGGGCTTGATGTGCGGATCACCACACGCACCAACGAGTTGGACCCGTTCAACTGTTTCTATTCGACCATCCACGAGGTCGGGCATGCCTGCTATGAGCAGGGCATCGACAAGGACTACCTTTTGACGCCGCTTGGGGCTGGTGTGTCTATGGGGGTGCATGAGAGTCAAAGCCGTATTTACGAAAACCAGCTTGGCCGTAGCCGTGCGTTTAGCGGCTGGTTGTATGGTCAGATGCGCGATGCCTTCGGTGATTTTGGCGTGGCGGACGAAGAAACCTTCTACCGCATCGTCAACCGTGTCTCTGATGGCTATATCCGGACCGAGGCCGATGAGCTGCAATACAATCTGCACGTGCTCCTGCGGTTTGATCTGGAACGCGCCCTTATGGCTGGTGATCTGCAGGTCGGTGATCTGGAAGCCGCATGGAATGACAGGTTCGAGGCCGATTTCGGTTATGCGGTTGACCGGCCCTCGAACGGCGTGCTGCAGGATGTGCATTGGTCGGTCGGGTTGTTCGGGTATTTCCCGACATATTCCTTGGGCAACGTCTATGCCGGGTGCCTGAATACGGCGCTGCGCCGCGATGTACCGGAACTGGATGCGCAATTGGCGCAGGGCGATACCTCTGCGGCGACGGGCTGGCTGCGCGAGAATGTCCAACGTCATGGCGGGCTTTACGCCCCGCGGGATCTGATCACGCGCGCCACCGGGGAGCAGCCGAGCGAGGCCCCTTTGCTCTCTTATTTGACTGAGAAATTCAGCACTCTATATAAACTATAAGCTGGCCATGTGCTAAAATGGTCGGTTGTGCAGTTATTGTCTTGATCAAACTGGGCGCGAACCTAAGATCAAGTTTGCTATTGCACCGTGAATATGCGATATGATGACCAAGATTTTTGACCTTCGCAAACTGGAGAAATTATTATGACACGCTTTACAGCATTCGCCGCCGCACTTTTGATGACTGCCGGCGCAGCTTCCGCCCAAGTTACAACCCAAGCCGCTGTTGGTGGTGATTCCGGCGTTGCCGGTTACCCGACAACAGTTGTTGGCGCAAACGGCGTTACTTACGCTTGCCAGGCACCAACAGAAATCGATGGTGTACTTGCACGCCGTTGCATCGATCCAAGTGCCGCCGGTGGCGTTGGTTTTGAGGGTCTGAGCCCTGCCGCAGCCGGTGGCGTTGCAGCAGTTATCGTTGCGGTTGCAGTTATCGCAAACAACGATGACGATAGCACGTCGACAACGACTTCGACTAACTAATTTCTGTTAGTGTGATTAGAATATAAAAAGCGCCCTTTGGGGCGCTTTTTTTGTGCCTACGAGCTTTTTGTAGCTGGATAAAAAAAGCCGCCCGCTCAGTACGAGGGGCGGCTTTTAGAATTATGGTGGGGCGTTTACGCCTCGGGCGTTGCGATCTCGCCGTCGTCGGTTTCATCGCCTTGGTCTGCAATCCAGGCAACGCTTACCACAACTTCGCCGCGGCCGGTGTCAAAGACTTTGACGCCACCAGCACTGCGCGACCGGAAGGAAATACCCTCTACCGGGACGCGAATCGATTGCCCCTTAGAGGTTGCGAGCATGATCTGATCATCCATCTCGACAGGGAAGGAGGCGACGATATCGCCACCGCGCATCGCTTTGTCCATCGCGGTCACGCCGAGGCCACCACGCCCGCGCACGGGATAGTCGTGGCTGGAGGATAGTTTACCCGCGCCTTTTTCGGTGATCGTCAGCAGCAGATTCTCTGCCGCAGACATTTCGGCGTAGCGTTCTTGCGAGAAATTCGGATCGGCGGGGGCTTCGTCTTCGTCGCCTTCCGCATCATCGGCCAGACCGGCCATCGCGCGGCGCATCTTGAGGTAAGCCGTCCGCTCTTCCGAGCTGGCGTCGAAGTGGCGGATGATCGACATGGATACGACCTTGTCATCGCCGTTCAGCTTGATCCCACGCACCCCGACCGAGGCGCGGCTGTTAAAGACGCGCACATCCGTCGCTGGGAAGCGGATCGCGCGGCCCGAATTGGTCACCAGCATGACATCATCGTCATTCGACGCGATGCGTGCGTTGATCAGCGTGGTGTCGGCGTGGTCGTCCTCGAACTTCATGGCGATCTTGCCGTTGCGCATGACGTTTGTGAAATCCGACAGCTTGTTGCGGCGTACGGTGCCGGCGGATGTTGCAAAGACCACCTGCAAATCGTCCCATTCTTTTTCGTCGCGGTCCACGGGCATGATCGCCGCAATGGAAACACCGGTCGGGATGGGCAGGATATTAACGATCGCCTTGCCCTTTGACGTGCGCCCGCCTTGGGGCAAGCGCCAGGTCTTGAGCTTGTAGACCATGCCGTCGGTCGTAAAGAACAGCAGCTGCGTGTGCGTATTGGCAACAAAGAGGGTGGTGACGACATCCTCTTCCTTCGTTTGCATGCCCGAAACACCTTTGCCGCCGCGGCGTTGGCTGCGGAAATCGACCAGTGGGGTGCGTTTGATATAGCCGCCGGAGGTTACGGTCACGACCATATCTTCGCGCGCGATTAGGTCTTCGTCGTCCATGTCACCGGACCAGTCGACGATTTCTGTGCGGCGCGGCACGGCAAACTGGTCTTTCACCTCGGCCAGCTCGTCCGAGATGATGTCCATAATCCGTTCGCGG
The DNA here is from genome assembly GCF_021735935.1 of Sulfitobacter sp. M39. Taxonomy (NCBI): domain Bacteria; kingdom Pseudomonadati; phylum Pseudomonadota; class Alphaproteobacteria; order Rhodobacterales; family Roseobacteraceae; genus Sulfitobacter; species Sulfitobacter sp. M39. The sequence continues at coordinate 2,274,401 of NZ_WMDZ01000001.1, read as the reverse complement.
CTGCCCAGAATTTCAAGGTATTCCTTGATCTTCTTGGCCAGTTCTTCCAGCTCGTCGGTGACCTCTTTCACCCCGATCTGTGTCAGACGCTGCAAACGCAGTTCCAGAATGGCGCGGGCCTGTGCTTCGGACAGGTTATAGGTGCCGTCGTCGTTGGCTGTGTGTGTCGGATCGTCGATCAGTGCGATATATTGCAGGATCTGTTCCGCGGGCCAACGGCGGGTCATCAGCTTTTCGCGCGCTTCCGCAGCATCAGCAGAGGACCGGATCGTCGCCACAACCTCGTCGATGTTGGTGACCGCGACGGCCAGACCACAAAGGATGTGGCTGCGTTCACGCGCCTTGCGCAGCAGATAGGCAGTGCGGCGGGCGACGACATCTTCGCGGAAATCGATGAATGATGTCAGGAACTTGCGCAGGGTCAGCTGTTCGGGCCGACCGCCGTTGAGCGCCAGCATGTTACAGCCAAAATAGGTCTGCATCGGTGTGAAACGGTAAAGCTGGTTCATCACCACTTCGGCGGTGGCGTCGCGCTTCAGCTCGATCACAACGCGCACGCCGTTGCGGTCAGATTCGTCCTGAACATGGGCGATGCCGTCAATCTTCTTCTCGCGCACCTGCTCGGCAATCTTCTCAATCATGGTGGATTTGTTCACCTGATAGCAGATCTCGTCGATGACGATGGCGAAACGGTCTTTGCGAATCTCTTCGACACGGGTCTTGGCCCGCATAATCACGCTGCCGCGCCCCTCAAGATAGGCTTTGCGCGCGCCCGAACGGCCCAACATGATCCCGCCGGTGGGGAAGTCGGGGCCAGGGATGTATTCGATCAGCTCTTCCGAGGTCAGATCGGGGTTCTCGATCAGGGCCTGACAGGCGTCGATCACTTCGCCCAAGTTGTGCGGCGGGATGTTCGTCGCCATACCAACGGCGATACCGCCCGCACCATTGACCAGCATGTTCGGGAAACGTGCAGGCAAAACAGTAGGTTCGCGTTCTTTGCCATCGTAGTTGTCGATGAAATCAACGGTTTCTTTGTCCAGATCGCCGGTCATGAAGGACGCGACCTTATCAAGGCGCGATTCCGTATAACGCATCGCCGCAGCGCTATCGCCGTCCATCGACCCAAAGTTACCCTGACCGTCAATCAGCGGCAGCGACATAGAGAAGTCCTGCGCCATGCGGACCAGAGCATCATAGATCGCGCTGTCCCCATGCGGGTGGTAGGAGCCCATGACGTCGCCCACGGACTTTGCCGACTTACGGTAGGCCTTATCGTGGGTAATACCTTTTTCATACATCGAGTAGATGATGCGGCGGTGAACCGGTTTCAGCCCGTCTCGCAGGTCGGGAATGGCGCGCGAAACGATGACCGACATGGCGTAATCCAGATAGGATGTCCGCATCTCGTGTTCGATATTGACCGATGGGCCATCATACACGGGGCGCGTAGCCGGGATTTCGTCATCGTTTTCAGGGGTTTCTGGCGTGTCGTTCACGTAATCTGCCTAGCTCTTGCTGGTTCTATATCTTGCGGTTTTGTATAGCAGACGGGGCATATCGGGTGCAATGCCTGCGGCCTTGGCAGGCGGGGATTCACTTGCTCATCAGGCTAAGTTATTGAAATGTAATGATACTAAATCCGGCGTGATTTTTGTGGCGTAACGTCAATGTCAATTGGTGGTTCAAGCCCGCGCGTTTGGGGTAGGCTAAAGCAAAACGAGGGGGAGGCATCTACGTGCAACAGATATTGGTCAATCAAAACGCAATCACCGAAACCCGCATGGTCGAGGCGGAGGGAGAGCCGCTGGCACCGGGGCAGGCGCGTCTTGCGATCGAAAGCTTCGCGGTGACATCGAACAATGTAACCTATGCGGCAGCGGGTTTCGATATCGGCTATTGGCAGTTTTTCCCGACATCCGAGAACGGATGGGGGATCGTGCCCGTGTGGGGGACTGCAAAAGTTGTCGAAAGCCGCACAGATGTGCTTGAGGTCGGCGCGCGGCTTTATGGCTTTTATCCAATGGCATCCGAGCTGGTGATCACGCCAGAAAAAGGCGCGGCGGGTCTGGTGGATGCGGCGGCACATCGCGCGAAATTGCCCTTGATCTATAATCAGTACACGCCCGTCAAACCCGCCCCGGCATCAGAGGATCACCTGCGCGCCTTGCTGCAACCGCTGCTGGCGACGTCTTATCTGATTTACGACTGGCTGCTAGATAATGACTTCTTCGGTGCCAATCAGATTATTGTGGGCAGCGCCTCGTCCAAGACCGGATTGGGTCTGTGCAGCTACCTCGCCGAGGCAGAGGGCCGCGGGTACAAGATCGTGGGCCTTACGTCTGCCGTCAATCGCGCGTTTGTCGAAGGTTTGGGGCATTGCGATACGGTGCTGACCTACGACCAGATCGACGCGCTGGCCCATGTCCCGTCCGTCTACGTCGATATGTCCGGCAATAGTACGGTCAAAGCCAAACTGCACAGCACGTTGAAAAATCAGTTGAAACATTCCTCGGCTGTCGGGCTGAGCCATTGGGATCAGTTCACCCCGACAGCCCCGTTGGATGGCCCTAAACCGCAATTCTTCTTTGCGCCCTCACAGGTCGCCAAGCGCCGCGAGGAATGGGGCCCTGGCAAGATCGAGGCGCAGATCACCGCCGCGTGGAAACGCATCGCGGCCAGCGCATCCGATTGGATGGAGGTCCGGGTGCATGACGGCGTGGCCGATGCGGAAGAGGTCTATGCCACCCTCGCACGGGGGGAGGCCGACCCCAAGGTCGGCGCGATTATCCGCCCCTAGTGCTGTGCGGGCGCGGGGTCAGGCAGAACAGCTTGCCCCGCCCAAGACGCAGAATTTGGCGCAATGAGGGTGGTTAAGGGCAACGTCTTTTTCCGCTTCTTCCAGCGAGTGGCCCAGTTCGAACTCTTCGGTGTAGGGCAGCAGGGTGCAGGCCAGCACGGCTGGGGTCGCGGCGCCTTTGCGCTTTACCACCATACGCGAGCTTGAACACATCACCGCGTCGGGGGATTTATCCAGGATTCCCCAGCAAGCGGTGGTGATTTCGGGCACTTCGACGGTTTCATCCATTTCAGGGAAAAGCACTGTCATCCCAGGGTCTTGCGGGTCGATGTCAAAGCTGTGCTCAGCGTAGAAAGCCCCATATCCAGCGCGGCTGTCTTCGTCCGTCGCGCCAAAAACCGACCGCCCTGCAACGGCCATGCGGATGTTATTGTCGCGCAGCCATTTCATGCCGGTCACTGTCTTTTCCAGCGCGCCCGCGCCGCGCTCTGCGTCATGCAAATCGGTGCAGTAGTGATCGACCGAAATGCGCAATGTCAGCTTGCCGGGATAGGCTTCGTTCAGGCGCACCAGCCCCGCTTGCACGGATTTACGCATCATCGGGCGCATGGCGTTGGTCAGGATCAGCACGTCATATCCGGCGGCCAGCGACGCTTCGGTGATCTCGATCATCTGCGGGTTCATGAACGGCTCGCCGCCGGTAAAGGCAATCTCTGTCACCGGCCAGTTCCGCTGCGTGATTTGCCCCAGATAATCGCGCACCTCGTCGGCGGTGATATAGACCAGCGCATCATTCGTCGGGCTGGACGCGATATAGCAGTTAACACATTCAATGTTACACAGGGTGCCGGTGTTGAACCAAAGCGTCTGCGGGTTTGTCAGGCTGACAGTCGCGCGGGGTTCACCCTTGGCCGTCAGGGCAGGGTCCTGAAATTTACCGATATTTGCGTCGACAACGTCTTTCATAGGAAACCGGGCCTCACCTGTATAAATTACTTTTCTTTGTCTATGCGAATGGTATGCGCAATAAAACCCCGTGTCATTTGGTGCACAGACTTGTGAAAAACGGAAATCTCAGTATGTTTGCGCTAACATCACATCTCGGCACCCAAACGTCGTAGCCTCGCGACAAGGAGCATCCACATGGTATCACGCGTCATTCCGGTCGATCCTTTTGATCTGGTGATTTTCGGCGGCACAGGCGATCTGGCGCGCCGCAAGATCCTGCCGGGCTTGTTCCGGCGCTTTTGTGCGGGGCAGATGCCCGAAAACGCCCGTGTCATTGGTGCCGCGCGCACAGAAATGGACCGCGCGGGCTATCAGCAGATGATCCGCGAGGCGATTGCCGAATTCAACGGCGACTTCGAGCACGAGAAGGCGCAGCTGGACGGGTTCATCGACCGGCTGGAATATGTCGCGATCGACGCCAAAGGTGAAGACGGCTGGGCCGAGCTGCAAAAGCTCATGGCCGGGACTGAACGGGTAGAGGCCTATTATTTCTCCGTCTCGCCCGCCTTGTTCGGTGATCTGGCGGAACGTCTGCAGCAATGGGGCATGGCTGACGCGCAAAGCCGGATTGTCGTCGAAAAGCCCTTTGGCCGCGACCTGAAAACTGCGCAGGCGCTCAACGCCACGCTCGCCAAGTATTTCGACGAAAGCCAGATCTACCGGATCGACCACTATCTGGGCAAAGAGACGGTGCAAAACCTGATGGCTGTGCGGTTTGGCAACATGCTGTTCGAGCCGCTGTGGAACAGCCAATATGTCGATCACATCCAGATCACCGTGGCCGAAACCGTAGGCGTCGGGGGCAGGGGCGAATATTACGACAAATCGGGTGCAATGCGCGATATGGTGCAAAACCACCTGATGCAGCTTTTGTGCCTGATCGCGATGGAGCCGCCGGCGCGGTTTGACCCCGACGCGGTACGCGATGAAAAGCTCAAGGTGATCCGCGCGCTGGACCCTGTGCTGCCGCATCATATCGCCCGCGGTCAATATCAGGCAGAGCCTTGCAACGAGGCCGAACAACCCGGTTACCGTACCGCTGTGGGGGATCCACGCTCGCGCACCGAAAGCTTCGTCGCGCTGAAAACCCACATCAGTAACTGGCGGTGGGCTGGCACGCCTTTTTATCTACGCACCGGCAAACGCATGGCGGCGCGGTCCTCCGAGATCACGGTCGTCTTCAAGGAAACGCCCCATTCGATTTTTGCAGAAGACGCAGGCCGCCACCGCAATGTTCTGTCGATCCGTTTGCAGCCGAACGAAGGCATCACCCTTGGCGTGACGATCAAGGAACCGGGCCCGGGCGGCATGCGTTTGGTGGACGTGCCCTTGGATATGACATTCGCCGACGCTTTGGGGCCGGAAGGCTCCGAACAGGTAGACGCCTATGAACGTCTGATCATGGATGTGATCCGTGGCAACCAGACCCTGTTCATGCGCGGCGACGAGGTAGAGGCCGCTTGGGCCTGGACCGACCCGATCATCCAGGGCTGGGAAGCGCGCAATGACGTGCCAAAACCCTACGACAGCGGGTCCGACGGCCCGACAGATGCCAACGAACTGATGCGCCGTGACCAGCGCCAATGGCGGGAGTATTCTGCATGAGATTGATCGAATATGCTGACCGCGAAGTCCTTGCGATGGACCTCGCCAATCTGATCGCGGGGGAGCTGAAGAACGCCCTTTTGTCCCATGACACGGTCAGCTTTGCCGTGCCGGGCGGGACAACCCCGGGGCCGATCTTTGACAGCCTGAGCGCGGCCAATCTTGATTGGGCGCGGGTGCAGGTCATGCTGGGGGACGAACGCTGGGTCGCCCCCGACCACGAGATGTCGAACGCGCGGCTCTTGCGCAATCGCCTGCTGGTGGGCCGCGCGGCCGAAGCAGCGTTCACCCCTTTCTACATCGACGGGCTGACCTCGGCCGAGGCCGCAGAAACGCTGTCCCCCCAGATCGAATCCCAATTGCCGCTGTCGGTGCTGTTGCTGGGCATGGGCACGGATATGCACACGGCCTCGCTCTTTCCGGGTTCCAACGGGCTGGAGGCGGCAATGGCCGCGGACGCGCCGGCGCTTTGTCCAATCGATGTCGACGGGCAGGACATCGGGCGCATCACCCTGTCGCGCAGGGTGCTGGAAGGCGCAATGTCAAAACATCTTGTGATCTTTGGCGATGAAAAACGTGCAGCGGTGGAACAGGCGCAAAGCCTGCCGGCCCTTCAGGCCCCCATCGGCGCAGTATTGAACGAGGCAACAGTACATTGGGCACCATGACGCATTTTGATGATTTGATCCGTATGCAGGCGGCGGTGCAAGACCGCTCTATCCTGTCGTTGTTCGACACAGCCGATCGCGCCCGGACATTCAGCGCGCAGACCGGCGACATGTTGTTCGATTTCTCCAAAACCAATCTTGACCGCGATACGATGGATGCGCTGCTGGCACTGATCGATGCCGCCGATGTGCCGGCGCGCCGCGATGCGATGTTCGCAGGCGAAAAGATAAACGAGACCGAAGACCGCGCGGTACTGCACACCGCGCTGCGCAACCTTGATGGGGGCGCGGTGATGGTGGATGGGGCGGATGTGATGCCCGGCGTCCATGATACGCTCGACCGGATGCGCCGTTTCGCGGATCAGATCCGCAGCAGCGACATCACGGATGTGGTGAATATCGGTATCGGCGGGTCCGATCTGGGGCCCGCGATGGCGGTGCAGGCGCTCTCGCCCTATCATGACGGGCCGCGTTGCCACTTCGTGTCGAATGTCGACGGGGCACATATCTCGGACACGCTCCGCGGGCTTGATGCGAAAACCACGCTGGTGATCGTCGCTTCCAAGACCTTCACCACGATCGAGACGATGACCAACGCCCGTACCGCACGCGCGTGGATGACAGAGAATGGCGGCGATCCGGCGAAGCAGTTTGCAGCGCTCAGCACAGCGCAGGACAAGACCAGCGATTTCGGTATCGATGTGGATCAGGTCTTTGGCTTCGAAGACTGGGTCGGTGGGCGCTACTCCGTTTGGGGGCCCATCGGCCTCTCGCTGATGATCGCCATCGGCCCACGCGCCTTCAATGCGTTCTTGCGCGGGGGGCAGGCGATGGACCGTCACTTCTGCGCTGCCGCCCCTCACGAGAACATGCCCATGCTGCTGGCCTTGGTCGGCATCTGGCACAATCAGATCTGCGGCTATGCCACCCGCGCCGTGCTGCCCTATGACCAGCGGTTGGGGCAACTGCCCGATTACCTTCAGCAGCTCGAAATGGAATCCAACGGCAAGTCGACCCTGATGGACGGCACCACCGCGCCCTATAATACGGGTCCCGTCGTCTGGGGCGCTGCGGGCACCAATGGCCAGCACGCGTTCTACCAGCTGATCCACCAAGGCACCCGCGTCATTCCTTGCGAATTCCTGATCGCAGCCAATGGGCACGAGCCGGATCTGACACACCACCACAAGCTGCTGATCGCCAATTGCCTTGCGCAATCCGAAGCTTTGATGCGCGGGCGATCCTTGCAAGAAGCGTCAGAGATGATGGCGGCAAAAGGGCTGACCGGTGCCGAGCTGGACCGTCAGGCGCGCCACCGCGTCTTCCCCGGCAACCGCCCCTCGACCACGCTCAGCTACCCTCTGCTCGACCCGTTCACCCTGGGGCAGATCATCGCGCTGTATGAACATCGCGTCTTTGTGGAGGGGATCATTCTGGGCATCAATTCCTACGACCAATGGGGTGTGGAACTGGGCAAGGAGCTCGCCACATCTTTGCAGCCGATCGTCGAAGGCGCGGCACCTGCCACCGACAAAGACGGCTCAACCGCCGCCCTTGTCGCCTTCATCGCCAAACACGCCGATTAGGATCACGGCTTCATTTTGCCAGATAAACTCCGGGGAGTGTGAGGGGCAGCGCCCCTCATCCCCAACCTCACACGCAAGGCTGCAGTTTACCCCTTCAGCGCGATGTCATAGGTCACCCAGCCCGTGCGGGTCGCCAGCTTGTCGTAGGCCCCACGTCCGCGATAGTTATCCTCCGCCGTGATCCAGCGCAGCGTGCCCCAGCCATTGGCTTTCGCCACCGTCTCAACCGCTTTGATCAGCGCCTGTGCGGCCCCGGTCCCGCGGGCCTGCGCGCTGACAAACAGATCATCCAGAAAACAGTTCGTCGCCGCGCGCAGCTGGCTTACAAAGGGACGGTAATGGGTAAACCCGACAAGTGCGCCGCTGTCATCCTGTGCCACGATGCAATTGCTGCCGTGAGCGGCGTCCATCAGCCAGCCAAAGACCGTTTCACGCATCTGCGGCGTCTGATCGACCTTGTAGAAAGCGGCGTAGCCGGCAAAGAGCGTTTCCCAAGCGCTGCGATCCGCGGCGTCCATCGGGCGGGTGGTGATTGTCATATCGTATGTTCCTTTCGGGTGCATGTGCGCGCGGCGGTTACCCCTCGGGGCGGGCGTTTTCAGTCTGCTCAAAATATTGTTTCAAACGCTCGGGCAGGGGATACCGACCGGAGCCGTCCGGTTCCAGCAGCACCAAAATACACTCGAACGTCGCGCGCAGCTCGCGGCCCACCCAAACCTCTTGCGCCAAAGCGTAAGAGGTGTTGCGAAAGCTGGTGCAGCGGCAGGTCACGATGTAATTCTCGCGCTCCAGCATCTCTTGCAGATAGCGTATCGAACCTGACCGGATCACCACGCGCGGGCCGGGGCTGTCGATCAGCCCGCGCTCCACCAATGACTGCGTATAGCGGATGCGCAGCCGTTCGAACCATTCGAAATAGACGGTGTTATTGACGTGGTTGTTGGTGTCCAGATCAGAGAAGCGGACCTGATCTGCCATGGCCAGCGGTTGCGGTGTTGGCATACCGGCGGCGCGTTGCTGATCGGGGGGAAAGGGGCGTGTGATAAATAACTGTCATGGAACCCTGCGTAAGCAGCAATGAGGGCGCTTGCAAGACTGGGGTGATTTGTCCATTTTGCACCCAACGAGTAATTGGGAGGATGCGCCATGCTTGGCCAAATGATGAATAAACCGCTGCTGATTTCGAGCTTGATCGAACACGCACAACGCTTTCACGGCGAGACAGAGATTGTCTCTGTCAAAACCACCGGCGGGTTGGAGCAGACCTCTTGGGGTCAAGTCGCGCGCAACGCCCGAGCGCTGGCTTCTGCGCTGACCAATCTGGGGCTGGACCCGCAGGCGCGCTGCGGCACCATCGCATGGAACAACCGCCGTCACCTTGAAATCTACTTTGGTGCATCGGGCGGCGGCTTCGTCTGCCACACCATCAACCCGCGTCTCTTCCCCGAACAGCTTGTCTATATCCTGAACCACGCCGAAGATAAGGTGCTGTTCATCGACAAGACGTTTGTGCCGCTGATTGCAGGCATTCAGGACAAGCTTGAACATCTTGAGCATGTCGTTCTGATGGAAGGCACTGATGAAGAAGCCGCCGCGCAACTGCCCGGGATCAAGTTCTATGACGATCTGATTGCCAGCGGCGACCCCGAGTTCATCTGGCCGGATCTGGACGAGAACACCGCCTCCAGCCTGTGCTATACCTCGGGCACCACGGGCAACCCCAAGGGCGTTCTCTATTCGCACCGTTCTACCGTGTTGCACAGCTTTGGGATCAACCTGGCCGACAGTATCGCGATCACGGCCAAGGATGTGGTGCTGCCCGTTGTGCCGATGTTCCACGTCAACGCCTGGGGCGCGCCCTATGCCTGCGCTATGGTCGGCGCGGCAATGGTAATGCCAGGCCCTGGTCTGGATGGCCCGTCGCTGGTGAAATTGATCGACACCAACGATGTGTCGCTGGCGCTTGGCGTTCCAACCATCTGGCTGGGTCTGCTGAACGAGGCGGACAAGATCGGCAGCAAGCTGGAAAGTCTGCAGCGTACGGTCGTTGGCGGCTCTGCCTGCCCGCCGTCAATGATGACCGCCTTCCGCGAGAAATACGGGGTAGAGACGATTCACGCCTGGGGCATGACAGAGATGTCGCCCGTTGGCAGTATCAACCAGCTGTTGGCCAAACACACCAAGCTTCCTGCCGACGCGCAAAACAAGCTGCGCGAAAATCAGGGTCGTCCCGTCTTTGGTGTGGATCTTGAAATCCTTGATGACGACGGCAATCCCGTGGCGCATGACGGCGTGACACAGGGGGATCTGGTCACCAAAGGCTACTGGATTCTTGACAGCTATTTCCGCAAGACCCGCAGCGAGACGCTGAACAAGGACGGTTGGTTCGACACGGGCGATGTGGCGACAATGGACCCCGACGGCTACGTCACGATCCGCGATCGGTCAAAAGATATCATCAAGTCGGGCGGCGAATGGATCAGCTCGGTCGAGCTTGAAAACATCGCGATCGGTCACCCGCACATCGCGGATGCGGCCGTCATCGGGGCCCGTCACGAGAAATGGGACGAACGCCCGATCTTGATCGCGGTGAAAGTCGAAGGCCAGGACCCGAGCGAGGCAGAGATCCTGTCGATCTTCGAAGATAAGATCGCCAAATGGCAGATCCCTGACCGCGTTGTCTTTACCGACGCATTGCCGCGCAACGCGACCGGCAAGGTGCTGAAACGTGATCTGCGCGAAAGCTTCGGCGAAGTGCTGATCAACGGCTGATAAATGCTTCACCGGGGCAGGCCACTGCCCCGGTGCTGAGCTTACTTCTGTCCCCACAGCAAAAAAAATATATGCGGGGCAGGAGCGTTATATATGGTCTTCAACAAGGCGCATTATAAAGCAGAGACTTTGATCTTAAACGTAGGTCTGTCGCCGACAGTGGCACCTCGTACAGACTTTTTGCGGCATGGTCGTGCTGTCACGCCACCTGTGAATACCTAATTTGCACGACACGCGCGAAAGCGCCCGCGAAAGCCCTAAGACCATATAGCACCTATATCTCTATACAAAAGAAAAGTTGGCGTAGACTACATCCTAGGGTGCCAGTAGTTACTAAACTATTAATGCCACTTTAGATGCCTTGTTCAGGCTATTCACGGGGTACTACACGGCTTGAGTGCTTAGATTGCTGTGAGCTGCGCGGCTCTGTGCGGTTTAGAATTGCGTCGCGCCAGCGCTTCACCCGCGTCCGCGATAGGGCGGCACGCCTTGATCGGGAATCCAGACGCTTTTGGGGGTCTCGCCTGTTTGCCAGAACACGTCGATGGGGATACCCCCGCGCGGATACCAATAGCCGCCAATGCGCAGCCAGCGGGGCGACAGCAGCTCTACCAGACGGCGGCCGATAGAGACGGTGCAATCCTCGTGAAAGGCACCGTGGTTGCGAAATGCGCCCAAGTAGAGCTTAAGCGATTTGGACTCGACCAGATACTGATCCGGCACATAGTCAATCACCAGATGCGCAAAGTCGGGCTGGCCGGTCATCGGGCAAAGCGAGGTGAACTCGGGGGCCGTGAAGCGCACGCAATAATCGACATCGGCCTGAGGGTTCGCGACTTTCTCGAGCATCGCTTCTTCGGGCGAGGCGGGAAGCTCTGTCTTGCCGCCAAGCTGCTGCAAATCGCTGTAAATCGTTTCCATAAATCCTCCGGTGGCGGGTCAGACCCCGCGTTTGTTGCCCCATAGCAAGACGTGTAGTTGCGGCAGCAGGCGCGGCGTGAACCAGCGATCTGCCATGGTTTTATCCACCAGCCACAATAGCTTATCCGCCAGCAGCTGCGGATCGACAGCGACGCTGGGGTCGACCTCGTCATTGCCGGGTTGCAGATAAAGCGGCAGTTGGGGGTAGCGGGTGGCGGCGTCGCGGGCCCAATCGTAATCCGCGTCGTCAAATATCACGATCTTCATCACCGTTTGCGCTGCCGTTTCGCCAGCCGCAACGCAACGGTCGAAAGCGGCCCAATCCACCGTCTCGCCGCTGGATGGTGGTTTCGGGCTAAGCACAAGGCAATCCAGCTGCCCGAACCACGGCTTCGCGATGGAGCCTTGCGTCTCGCAGGCAAAACGGTAGCCGGCGGCCTGACCCAATTGGATTAGGGGCGCGAAGTCCTGAATGGCGGGGTTGCCGCCTGACAGGGATACGGTCAGCGGCGTGTTGTCCGACAGGCGCTGCACCTCTTGCCAGACCGCGTCGGTCGACATGCTGGCCCAGTCATGGCGGAATGCGGGGTCGACCGCGTGCATACTGTCACACCACGCGCAGCGATAGTCACAGCCGCCCGTGCGCACAAAGACGGTGGGTTCACCGATCAGCGCGCCTTCGCCCTGTATCGTGGGGCCGAATACCTCGGCGATGCGCAGCTGGCTCATGGCCGGTACTCTGCCCAGGTCTTTGGCGTCTCGCTGACCTTGACGGCGGTGGTTTCGGGCCAGTGCTGCGCGCACCATTCATAGAGATGACGCGCCATATTCTCGCCGGTGGAGGCAAAATCCAGCACGTCGTTGAGGTGACGGTGATCGAAAGTCTCGTCTATATAGGTCTTGAGCGGCTTCAGCTCTCCGTAGTCGCGAATAAAACCGTCGGCGTTCAGCTCTTTCGCCCGAAGCTCGACCACCACGACATAGTTATGCCCGTGCAGGCGGGCGCATTGGTGGCCGTCTGGCAGATGCGACAGCTGATGCGAGGCGGAAAAGTGGAACTCTTTGGTGATTGTATACATCAGGCGAGGATCTTCCGCTTGATCGCTTCGGCCCAAAAATCGGGATCGTCGTATTGGGTCGGGTCGGCAACCCCCGCCAGATCGAAAGCCTCGCGCCGTTCGACGCAGGTGCCACAGCGCCCGCAGTGATGCTCGCCGCCTTTGTAGCAAGACCATGTTTCGGCGAAGGGGGTGTTATGGCGCTGGCCTTCGGTCACGATATCCGCTTTTGAGCGGTGCACAAACGGCGTGTAAAGCGATACATCGGCATAACCGTCCAGCGCCATATATTGCATGAACTCAAACGCTTGGGTGAAATCGGGGCGGCAGTCGGGGTAGATGAAGTGATCGCCCCCATGCACCGCGGTTGCGACCGCCTGATCCCCCCGTGCGGCGGCAATGCCATAGGCGACCGTCAGCATGATCGCATTCCGGTTGGGGACAACGGTGACCCGCATCGTTTCTTCGGCGTAATGCCCGTCGGGTACATCCACATCATCAGTCAGCGCGGATCCGGTCAGCGCCGCGCCGATCCCGCGCATGTCGATGATGTCATGGGGAACATCCAGACGTTTGGCGCAGAGCGCGGCATAGTCTAGTTCCTTGCGGTGGCGCTGGCCGTAGTCAAAAGACACCAGCCCCGTCAACTTGCGTTTGGCCGCCACCATATGAGCGAGCGACACAGAATCTAATCCGCCGGAGCAGATGACAATCGTTTTCATTTCTTAACCCTTGTTTTGTTACCCGGGTAGGCTGCGACCGGGAAGGCGCCTGATAGACGAGGCAATCGGGGTTGCCAAGGGGGCGAATGCAGCGAATTTGGCGCGAAATGTCGCTTTCGCGGCGTCACTTATAGAAAAACCGCCAGACCGGTGGGGTCTGGCGGCATGGCGCATAGCTTATGCAAACGGGTGAAACCTGCTCGCGCGCAGTATCAGGCGCAAACCCGCTATCAAGCGGACTGCATGCGCAAAGCCTGGTTCGCCCACTCTGGGTCGGCAACGGCATCGACCAACGCGGCGGCAACATCGCCACGGGCGGCTTCGGCTTTGACATCCACCTTGTCGCCAAAGATGATGTTCCGGTTGCCCGCGTCATCCGTCAGCGCCACGGGGCGCAGGATGGCGTATTCGAGGCCGGAGTTTTGCAAATGCACGTCGGCGTCGTGTTTGGCTTGCAGGTAATGTGCCAGCTCGCTGTCTGGGTCGGGGTTGTCCGCGCCGACGCTGCTGAGCATCACAAAGCGCGAGATACCGGCCTTGGCGGCGATATCCACCAGATCTTTGGCACCATCGCGGTCAACCTTGTCGGTCATCTCTGGCCCCGTGGACCCGCCGGAGCCCGCGGCAAAGATCACCGCATCGCAGCCTTCGCAGGCGTCAGCGGTCAGATTGGTCAGGTCCCCATTGCGCAGTACCACGTCAGAGGCAAGCGCACTGGTGTCAGAGGAATCGCGAACAAGGGCGATCGGCGTGTGGCCCTGTTTGCGGAGTTGTTCAGTGACGCGGATACCGGTTTTGCCGGTCGCGCCGGCGACGAGAATATTCATGATTACAATCCTTGTTATACGTGTCGCGGAAAAGAAAACTGCCCGCCGCGCGACCATCGCGCAGCAGGCGATTTTTTTACATTAGCGACAATAGCTTATGGGCGGCTTCTTCCGAAGACGCGGGGTTCTGGCCGGTGACAAGCTTGCCATCGGTCACCACGAAGGATGCCCAGTCGTCACCCTTCTTATAGGTCCCACCATTGGTCTTGAGCATGTCTTCGACCAGAAAGGGGACCACATCGGTCAGGCCCACGGCCTCTTCCTCGGTATTGGTGAAACCGGTGACGGTTTTGCCCGATACCAGCGGTTTGTCGTCGGTGCCTTTGGTGTGCTTGAACACCGCTGGCGCGTGGCAGACGGCCCCGACGGGGCGGTCGCTGGCGGCGAAGCTCTCGATCAGGTTGATGCTGGCCTTGTCTTCAGCCAGATCCCACAGCGGGCCGTGGCCGCCGGGGTAGAAGATCGCGTCGAAACCGTCGGCCGAAACGCTCGACAGCACTTCGGTATTGGCCAGCTCTTTCTGTGCGGCGTCATCGCTTTTGAACCGTTTGGTAGGTTCGGTCTGCGCATCATCTGCATCGCTGGACGGATCAAGCGGCGGCTGTCCACCTTTGGGCGAGGCCAAAGTGATCTCTGCACCAGCGTCTTTGAACACGTAATAGGGGGCCGCGAACTCTTCGAGCCAGAAACCGGTTTTGTTACCAGTGTCGCCCAGCTTGTCGTGGGAGGTGAGTACCATGAGAATTTTCATGTTTTTGGGCCTTTCAATTCATTTCTTATACCGATCAGGGCGTCATCGGGGACGCCGCAGTAAAGACCGCGTAGACCGTTCAACGAATGGGCCCGCCCGTTGTTCCGCGATATGTCTGACGTTTTTGTGACTGATGCGGGTGCGGGTAGGGCAATGGTGGATATGCTCTGGCACCACAGGGGCAAAGCGATTAAACCCGCGGTAGTTTTTCGCGGGAAAGGTTCGGCCGGATGCATAGAGTAGAACTAGCCGAACGGCCCCACTGGCGCGACCACGCCAAAGAGGTCGGCTTTTCCTTCGCGGACATGCACGGGGAACCCTATTGGGACGAAACCTCTGTCTATGCGTTCTCGCTTGACCAGATTGAAAATGACATCGAAGACCCCGCGACCGCGCTGCATGGTATGTGCCGCGAGGCGGTGGATCACATCCTTTCCAGCGAAGAGCTGTTGGAAAAGCTTGCCATTCCCGAAGCGCACCGTGACCTTATTGCGAACAGCTGGAAGCAAGGCGATCCCGAGATTTATGGCCGCTTCGATCTGGCATATGACGGGCAGGGGCCCGCCAAACTGCTTGAGTATAATGCCGATACGCCGACCTCGCTCTATGAATCGGCGGCCTTCCAGTGGCAGTGGTTGGAAGATCAGCTAGAGGCAGGCAACCTGCCCGAGGGGGCGGATCAGTTCAACGGCATCCACGAGGCACTTGTCGCCCGTTTCGCCGACGTGTTCGAAACCGATAGCGATCTGCATTTCACCGCGGTCGCGGGCAATCCCGAAGATTACGGCACGGTAGAGGCTATGGGCTGGGCCGCGCGCGAGGCGGGGTTGGGCGCGCATTATTGCGACCTTGATAAAATCGCGCTGAGCGATGACGGGCAGTTTCTGGATGATGAGGACCGCCGCATCGCCGTCTTGTTCAAACTCTACCCGTGGGAAGACCTGCTGCGCGACGATTACGCGGACCACATCGAAGGCTCCGGCTGTCTGTTCCTTGAACCCGCATGGAAAGCGCTGCTGTCCAACAAGGGCCTGCTGCCCGTGTTGTGGGAGATGTTCGAGGATCACCCGAACCTGCTACCTGCGTTCTTTGAACAGGATGTGGGCGAGGCGATGGCGGGGCGCGGCTCTGTCACGGGGCGTGCGGCGGATGCCTTTGACCGTGCGCGGGCAGGGCTTGCACGGGCCCATGTGCGCAAACCGATCCTGTCGCGCGAAGGGGCCTCGGTCGAGATCGTTAAATCCGGCCAGATCATCGAAAGCGCCAGCAACACGGAGTATGCCGAACACCCGCGTATCCTTCAGGCCTATGCGCCCTTGCCGCAGTTCGACGGGATGCGCCCCGTGGTCGGCGCGTGGATCATCGGGCAGACCTGTGCGGGCATTTGCCTGCGAGAGGACCGGTCAAGGATCACGCAGGATCTGTCGCGTTTCAAACCCCATTACATTGCGCCATATTCCGGTTAGCATCGTCGCCCAATCGCCGCACCACAGCAGAAAGCAGATCATCATGACAAAACGGTCAAAACGCGTCGCCATCGCGATCATCGGGGCCACCGCCTTTACACTGGCCGGTTGCCGCGACGAAAAGATTGATGCCGCGGCTTTTCCCGATGTGCAAAGCTGCAAGAACGAGGCGTCCTTTGGGGGCACATTCACCGCCGCCGATTGTGAAACCTCCTTTGCCGAGGCGGAGACACTGCATGTGGAATCCGCACCGCGCTACAACAGTCTGGATGTCTGCGAAGAACAACACGGCGAAGGGGCCTGCGGGTCAGAGGCGCAGCAAACACAGGGCGGATCGGGCGGTATCTTTATGCCGTTGCTCGCGGGCTATCTGATCGGGAACATGCTGGGCGGGCGGTCGGGGATGGCCGCAAGCCAGCCGATGTATAAGACGGCGGATGGCAAGTTCACCAATGCGGCGCGCACCAGCACCTATTCCAGCAACAAGGGGGCCGCCAAGCTCAGCACCTCGCAATTCACCCGCCCCGCGACGACCGTGGGCAAAACCCCGATGACCCGCGCTACGGCGTCATCCCGTGGCGGCTTTGGGAAGGTAGGCAGCGGGCGCACCGGTTTTGGCGGCTAGGGCACGGGCACCGCACACGCAGACGTGACCGCTGCAGCCCCAGCCGCAGGAACTTGATACGGCGACCATGTGTTTGCCCTTCGACGCGAATAAGCGAAGAAGGAGCAGACATGTCCAAGATCACGACAATCAATCCCGCCACCGAAGAAGAGATCCAGTCCTACGATCTGATGAGCGAAGCAGAGGCTATTCAGCGGGTCGAAGCCTGTCATGACGCGCATCTGGAATGGCGCAAGCTGTCGCACAAGGAACGCGCCCCCTATCTGACCAAGATCGCCGCCAAGCTGCGCGAGAATGCGGATGAACTGGCCGCTCTCATGACGCGCGAAACGGGTAAGCTGCTGAAAGACGGCAAGACCGAGGTAGAGATTTGCGCGGCCATCTTTGAATATACCGCCAAGAACGGCCCCGACGTGCTTGCGGATGAAGAACGCACCCACGGTGCCGACGGCAAGCGCGGGGTCGTGACCTATCAGCCCATCGGCGTCATCTATTCGATCCAGCCGTGGAACTTCCCACTGTACCAACCCACCCGCGTGCTTGCGGCGAACCTGATGACCGGCAACGGTTGTGTTCTGAAACACGCGAGTATCTGCACCGGATCGGGTCTGCGACTGCGCGAACTTTGTATCGAGGCAGGGCTACCCGAAGACCTGTTCCAAGTGATCCTGATCGATCATGACACCAGCGACAAGCTGATCGAACACCCCAAGGTGCGTGGCGTAACAATGACGGGCAGCGATGGCGCGGGCCGTCATATCGGGTCGGTCGCCGCGAAGTCGCTGAAAAAGACCGTGCTCGAACTTGGGTCCAACGACGCCTATCTGGTGCTTGAGGATGCTGACATTGAGACAGCGGTCAAATTCTCGGTTATGGGTCGGCTCTATAACAACGGGGAAACCTGTGTATCGGCGAAACGCTTTATTGTCGCCGATAAGGTGCATGACGCCTTTGTTGATGCCTTCGTCACCGAGATGAAAAAGATCAATATGGGTGATCCGACCGACGAAAATGTCCAGCTGGGCCCATTGTCCAGCCAAGACCAGTTCGAGACCGTGCGCGATCAGGTGAAGGAAAGCGTCGATAAAGGGGCCAAGGTGCTCTGCGGTGGCGAGGTGCCTGACCGTACGGGGGCCTATTATCCCGCGACGGTATTGTCTGACCTCAAGCCCGGTATGCCGGCGTTTGACGATGAAATCTTCGGGCCCGTCGCATCGATCATCCGCGCGAAGGATGACGAAGACGCGATGCGTCTGGCGAATGACAGCCGCTATGGTCTGGGCGGCGGGATATTCTCGAAGGACGAGGACCGCGCGTTGAAGCTCGCGAAAGAGCATTTTGACACAGGGATGATCCGCATCAACTCCTTCGGGGCTGCCGATCCGAATATGCCCTTCGGCGGAGTGAAAGATTCCGGCTATGGGCGTGAGCACGGCGGATTCGGTATGAAGGAATTCGCCAACGCCAAGGCGATTTTCCTGCCCTAAGCCTGCAAAGCGGCATCGTCGTATGATTACGACTTTTACCACGCCCGCGCGCGCCGAGCAGACGTTCGGCGCGCGCCTGCGTTTTGAGCTGGGTGACCGAGGTTTACGCTCAGTTAACGAATGCGACCCTCTGGCAACATCGGGCGGTTAACTCTTCACCGGCGGAATCCCGCGCTACAACCGCTAGGGTTGATGCTTAAACTGGTCTTTCACGAAATTCGCAGCTTCGGCTGTGCTTCAGTTGGATCAGTGATTGTCTTTTAGCAGATCGAAAAGGACCCACATTGGCGGTATATGGGCGCTGGTCGCCTTCTTCAGTGCGACTGTCATCATTACCTATGCAGCAGCACGTCTGGATCGGCTGATCTCAGAAGCGTTTGCATACGAACTGCGCGCCCAGACCTATCTGGAACTGCTAGAGGTCCGCGAACAATTTGAAGAGATTATCCATTCCCAGTCATTGGCGCTTCGTGAACTTGCGACGGTTATTGGCGAAACCCCCTTTATCAACCAAACCGACTTTGCGCAGCGTGTGCAAAATATCCGCGAGATTGACGAGACCGTGATCAACATCGCGGCGGCCCCCGAGCTGGTCGTGACCCTGATTCATCCGCTAGAGCCTAACATGGGGGCGCTTGGGCTCGATTACCGTACGAACAAAGATCAGCTTCCGGGCATTGAGCGCATGCTCGGCCTAGGCACAGAACTGATGACCGGCCCCGTCGATCTGGTGCAAGGCGGCCGCGGTTTGATCCTGCGTGCACCCGTCTATTGGCCCGATCCGGACTTCGCGACCGAAGGTGATGTTGATGGCAGCACCCGCCAGCTGTGGGGGATCGTATCGCTCGTGCTGGACTATGATCAATTCCTGATCAATTCCGGCATACGCGAGGCAGAAGAACGCTATGACATCTTGATACATTCGGTGTCCCCACAAGTGGGCCCCGGACCGCAGATGTTCACATACGGCGATCCGACCTTGCTTGACGCGGATACGGTGACGCTGGAATTCGATTTCTCGTTCGAGGAATGGATGCTGGAGGCGCGTACCAAGGGTGGGTGGCCCAAACACGCGCCTGATCAATGGGCTAAACGTGCGCTGATTGCGTCGGCTGGGCTGCTGCTGTTGGGAACGCTGCTGTATGTCCTGCAGGTATCCGAGAAACGCAAACGCGCCGAGGTCCTGCTGAGCCGCGGGATCGAGGCATTGAACGATGGTTTTGTTATGTTCGACGCCCAAGACCGTCTGCTGCTAAGTAATTCGAAATACAAAGAAATGTACGACCTCCCCGCCGAGGTTCTGAAACGCGGTACTCCCTTCGAAGAACTGCTGAGAACAGGTGTCAAAAGCAAGCAGTTTCCGTTGGGGCGCTATGAAGAGGACGAGTGGGTCGAACGCCGCTTGGCCATTCACCGCGAAAACAGAACCTCCGAGACAGAACAGCATCTGTCGGACGGGCGCGTGATAAAAGCCTCTGACCGGCCTTTGGCAGACGGCAGCTATGTAGGTCTGCGCGTGGATGTGACCGAGCTGAGCCACGCCAAGGATGCCGCCGAAGCTGCCAGCAAGGCCAAGACGGATTTCATGGGCGTCCTCAGCCACGAGCTGCGCACGCCGCTGACGGTGATCATGGGCGTGGCGCAGCTTTCCCGCAACGCGCGTATGCTGTCGTCCTCCAAGGCGCTGCTCAAGGGCTATGAGGACGGAGAGATCAGCCACGCAGAGGCAAAGCGCTTGCTGGATGAGATGTACGACCAACTGTCCGGCCTGATGAACCGGTTGGTGCAATCTGGCGAGCATCTGTTGCATCTCATCAACGAGATCCTCGATGTGGCCAAGATCGAATCCGGAAGCCTTGTGATCGAACCCAACCATTGCGCGGTGCAGGATATTGTCGATCCGGTGATCGAACAGCTCAACACGCTTTCCAGCAAGAAGGGGCTGGCCTTTGACGTGGTGCAAGAGGCGGATATGGTCTTTGCCGATAAAGTGCGCGCGCGGCAGATCCTGTTCAACCTCATCGGCAACGCGATCAAATTCACCGACGCCGGTTTCGTCCGTCTGGTGGTGAAACCCGTGGGCGATGTTGTTAGCTTCGAAGTGCATGACAGCGGTGCCGGCATCCCCGAAGCCGAACTCCAAAGTATTTTCGAGGTCTTCTATCAGGTCGATTCCACCGCCACGCGTCGGGCAGGCGGCACGGGCATGGGGCTCGCGATTTCGCGCAGTCTGGCAGAAATGCAGGGCGGCAGCCTCAGCGTGTCCAGCGTCGTCGGGCAGGGCAGCTGCTTTATCCTGACCCTACCCATCCGCGCCGCGCAAAGCGTCGAGGTAAACGCCGCCGCCTGAGGCGACGCGAAACAGCGGGATCGTGGCGTTCAGCCTCGGAGTAACCCTGTATTTTCAAATAGAATGCGGCGGTTTCAGCTTGAACACTGAAAGTTTGGTAGGCCCGGCAGGCATACCAGAAAGAGCAAAATCCCCAACAAAACGTGGCCTAAGGTGGACCACGCAGAGCCATTTTCGACCTTATACAGATCAATGGGTTACAAGGAATGTGGACCATGAATGAAAGTAGGGTTTGGCATAGGAAAGCGCTATGTTGATTTTCAAACTTGCCAGACGTTCTCAAAAATAATTATCTAATTTGAACGTTCTAAGTCGCGTTCGTTTAAGGTCGCTGTGTACGGTATGGGTTCGTTGCGCAAGACCCATTTTCCTACCAGAGATTATGGCGGAGGCGCTATACGAGCAGACTGAATGTCGTGCAGTCTTGCCGCACCTTGAGTCTTTTCTGAATACTCGTCCTACTCTGCAGTCCCTCAAAATCCGCAGGTTACGTATCAAAACGGAATATCGATGGATGATATCAGGCAATAGGAACGAAGAGAGTATTCCCAGCGGATCCGTACACACTCGCTTCTCTCTGACAGGAAGTCGTAGAGCCGGGGAAACGCGGAATGCGCATTGTGTTCTGAAAATTTTCCGGCAAGGCTTACGTGCGGATGGTTATTTACGGCATTTGCTGAAAGTCGCGTTAAGAAAGCGGTCAAATAGCAGCAGGCGGCAACAATACAATAAGCCGAGTAAGAATATCGAAAGTTATAGATGCAAGAAACTGAATTCCAGAAGTGGCTCGAAGCTAACGGGCAAAGTGAGAGATCAATAATTTCCCGAATTAGCACGGCGCGCCGCGTCGAAAATGCAGTTGGCGATTTGGATGAGGTTCTGACTAATCAGAAGTTAGAAGACCTTTTGCGTCAGTTCGAGTACGGCGCAGAAGACGAGAGAGTAAATGCGCCGAACCCATCGCCCGTTCGGATAGATGGCAATCTGAGGAACGGGCTGGCAAGCGTGCGTCAGTCGATCAGCCTCTACGCTGACTTTATTCGCAACAGTTCATC
This sequence comes from Sulfitobacter sp. M39, assembly GCF_021735935.1. Lineage (NCBI taxonomy): Bacteria > Pseudomonadati > Pseudomonadota > Alphaproteobacteria > Rhodobacterales > Roseobacteraceae > Sulfitobacter > Sulfitobacter sp. M39. The sequence goes on along the minus strand of NZ_WMDZ01000001.1, from coordinate 2,252,700 downwards.
TATGCCCAATAAACTCGAACACTCACAATATCTCCGTGATTTGACGAAACAAGAAGTTGTTTCTGCCATGGACGACTGTGACGCTGAAGGACTTGAAGCATTTCTGCAGAACCGCAGCTTTGCAAAGCCACAAGTTTGGACACTTCGGCCTGTGGCTAAGGTAGAACTAAGCGATGCTGAACCGAAGCAGTATCCAGCTAAGGCGATCGTCGCTGCGGCTATCGCAAAATTGCCAGGTAGATTGGCTTTGACGGCAAAGGAGTTCTTCAACGGATTTGGTGAAAGCCAGTCTTTTAAACGTTTGAAAGAGCTGGGCTTTGAACTAATCGATCACGGCCGAGAACAGGACCAAACCGAGTTATTTTCTCGCATAAACATAGAAGCTTCTATGGCGGCTTACGATGAATATGAAGAGACGGGCGCGCATTCCGAAATATTTTCATCGTTTGGCAACCCAAAAGATTTTTGGGTCCGTTCGACAAGGGACACGCCGAAAGCGCTTTATCCAACAAAGCCCTTAGTAGGTTTCATTTTGAGAAAGACAAAATTCAACGGTGGATGGTCAACTGGTGCAGCAGCAGCACACCTTCACAATGCTGGCTATATTATCGTCGATAAGGAGAACACTCCTCTAATGCCGCCAGAGCGCTATAGCCACCTCATTCGAGATGCCGACCGGATCCGAGCATGCGCTGTAAACTATCACATCGAGCCAGCCCGCAAGGCGGGGCAGACGTCGGTTACGATCAGGGCAGGGGATTTAGCAAAAGAAATAGGTCTGCACAACGCACACGCAAACATTTGCAACGCACTTCGGGGTCCAAAGCTCCAACAAATGACGGGCCTTCCCCAGCCCACCCACACAGAACCACAACTAAGCAGTACAACCAAATTCACATACGATCTAACTGGTTCTCTCGTGGCAACCCTGTCAGTAGCGACACCACGGCCAGAACAGAGATTAAAAATGCAACAAGCGAAAAACCTGATCCTGTATGGCCCACCTGGGACTGGCAAAACACATGCGACAGCGACAGAGGCACTGCGCCTTTGCGGCGAACAAGTCCCTCAAAACCGTGGGTCTGTTATGGACGTGTACAACCGTCTGAAAGCGGAAAAGCGGATCCAATTTGTAACGTTTCATCAATCGATGTCCTACGAAGACTTTGTTGAAGGGCGACAACCTACCACCGATGCGGAAGGAGATGGCGGTTCTGCAGCCGGTTTTCGCTTAGAATCAGTTCCAGGCATTATACGGCGAATGGCAGAGCAAGCTCAGTTTGGGGGAGCCGACATCAATGCGGAGGATGACTTCTCCTTAGAGGGTAGACAGGTTTTTAAGATGTCGATCGCACGTGCTGGGGCGACTTCAGAAGAATATCTGTTCGAAGAGGCCCTTGCCGAAGGGCACGCTCTATTGGGATGGGAAGACATCGATTTCAGTGATCCAAAATATTCTGATCCAAAAAGAATCTTGGAGATATGCGAAGCGCAGGGACGCCGTGAGGGACCTATCACGATGCAATCTGGTCAGGTCGCACTGGTCGACGCCTTCCGCAATCAAGTTCAGGTCGGAGATATCATAATAGTTTCAAAGGGAAACAGCCTATTCCGAGCTATCGGGGAAGTTACCGGTGAGTACGTATATAAACAAAGAGATAATCGAAGATACTGCCATAGAAGGGCTGTAAACTGGCTTTGGGTGGACCGTCAGGGGCTTCCGGTATCAGAAGTTTATGACACAAACTTCACGATGCGATCGATCTACCGCCTCGGGGAAAGGAAGCTTAAAAAGTCCGGTCTCAAACGTTTGATCAATGGGGTGAATGAAAATGACGTTCTCGAGCAGCTCCCCCATGTACTAATTATCGATGAAATTAATCGTGCCAATATCTCTAAAGTCTTCGGTGAACTGATCACGTTGATCGAACCGGACAAACGGTTGGGAATGGAAAATGCGTTAAAGGTACGCCTACCTTACTCTGGTGAAGATTTCGGGTTGCCACCCAATCTTCACATCCTTGGCACGATGAATACCGCTGACCGATCGATTGCACTTCTCGACACAGCGCTGCGTCGAAGGTTTGACTTTAAAGAGATTGAACCTGACCCTGAAACTCTCCGCGACGCGGCGCAGCACTGCGGGCTCGACCTGCCCAGAATTTTAAGGGTAATCAACGATCGTATTGAGTACCTATATGATCGCGAGCATCGGATCGGGCATGCCTATTTCATTGGCTGCGCGTCACGTGAAAGTGTTGACCAAGCTATGCGCCATAAGGTGATCCCGCTGCTGGCAGAATACTTCTTTGAGGACTGGCATAAGGTGGCCGCAGTGTTGGGGGATGCAGAGGGACATGATGGCCCAATCACAGGCGGCTTTCTGAAGCGTGAGCTGTTGGAGGTACCGCCAGGCATGGAAGGTGAAGCAGATGGCCCGACAAGGTTCCGTTGGCTTGTGAAAAATCAAAATGAAAGATTTGACTACTCGCGATTGACCGACTGATGATCCAGCTGAGCATCCGAGAATGGGAAAAGGTTGCCTTTGGAACCGATGGCGCTCCTATATCCGAAGGTCAGGCCGACTGTTTGGCTCAAGCCGCACGCAATTCTAATTTGTCAGGCAGTAGTGGTGAAGGTGTGTTGGAACACCGGCGAAAACACCTACGTGCTCGTGGTGTGGTAGGGGTAATTGCCGCTGCAGATTGCCAGCTTGAGATACTTCCGAAAATTGATGCCTCAGGGGAGGCAGAGGCAGCCCCAGAAACATTACGTAGGCGTCTCATTCACATGCTTTCTGTGGCGCGCGATCTTCGCATCGATGCGTGGACGACAGCGAGTTTGGGATGGCAGCGTGATACCTTGCTTGAGATTCTGATAAGGATTTTCTGCCGCAAAATGACCGAAGCGGTACGGCACGGAATCCCCCGGCGCTACATTGACCACGAAGATGATCTGCCTTCATTACGCGGGCGTCTGGACGTCTCAAGGCAGTTTTCTGTTTTAGCCGCACAACCTCAAAATCTGGCCTGCGAGTATGATGAACTATCCCCGGATATTGATCTCAACCGCGTCATGAAAGCTGCAATCCTTAAGCTTTCAAGGATCTCAACTGCTGCAGACAACCTACGGTCTTTGCGCGAACTCTCTTTTGTCTATGCGGAAATTACCGACGTGGCACCATCAGCGGTTCGCTGGGACCGCATTACTCTTGATCGGACCAATGACCGATGGCTTGAGTTACTTTCACTTGCGAAATTGCTTTTGGGCAATCGCCACCAAACAACAAATGCGGGGAACAGTAACGGCCACGCGCTCTTGTTCGAAATGAATGTTCTTTTCGAGGAATACGTCGCTAAGCTGCTCAAACGCGGGCTTGCAGGATCTTCGTTCAGTGTTTCTACGCAAGGAGGCAAGAAAGCCTGTTTGTTTGAGGGAGATCAGGGCCGGTTTGGAACGCGTCCCGACATCCTAATTCGTCACCAAGATAAAGTGGTTACGGTTATTGACACTAAATGGAAGCGCATTTCTCCACGCATTGAGGATGCAAAGTATGGGATCAACCAGAGCGATGTTTACCAAATGATGGCTTACTCGGAGCTCTACGAATGCGATCGCGTCATGCTGCTATATCCCTACCACCAAGGGCTATCTGACTCCCCGCCGCAACAAACTTATGCAATTGGCACCGCTGGGGCTTCCAGAAAGCTCTTAATATCGACCATTGACGTATCGCGACGACACTCGACTGTCACAGCATCCTTGTCGAAACTGGTGATGACAAAGTAACTGGTATTGGTGCAATCGCACTAAATTATGAAGATTAGGCTCCGTTATCATATTACTTGTACATGCATGAGGGCAGGCATAATTGCGGATGCTTGAGCTTTAACAGTTGTAATACCGTATTGGATTTTGACCATGTCGCATGCCTTCAGGCAATCTTTTGCCACGTAGCCCGACATAATGCTCCCATACACCAACAGGTGCGCTTTGACCGTGGAACCCGTGCCGAAGTGGATCCGTCGCACCGAAGCGCTCGGCGGGAAAGTACTCTGCAGTAGCTGGATACCAATTAGTCGGTACAAACACTCCATGAACAACGCCGTGAATGACCGCGAGGACATACTGCGCTTTCTTTGCACGCTGACGAGAGATACGCCACGCATACCTTGTGCGGTCCAATAACTCAGCTGTAGAGTTATAATCTGCGGAGTTTATGTTGATCAGAATGACTTTTTCATCTCGTAATGCAAGTTCAGGAAGGGCGTATTTATCTGCGATTTGTAGGGCATGCATTGGACCGCGATCAGTGCTGTGATGGCCGCCTGAAACATTTGAAAGCCCTGCAAAGGCGTCCATAAGCGCAGCTTCGACCTCAAATGCCGTTTTCGGATCTTCGATGCCGTGACGATGGACAACGTGGATGACATCAAGTCCCGCGCGATGTATCTCGTTTAGCCGGGAGACTTTTAGGCTCTCATCGTCGTCTTGAAGTTCGTCTAAATCAAAATTTGTATCGACGTCTATCGTGACATCCGCAGATTTAGTCGCTTTGGCATGTTGAAAAATACGGTCATTTTTACCTTTCCCAATGTAAAAAGTTTCACCGTTTCGCGGGTCTATCAAACGGTAAACATAAAATTTAAGCTTTTCACCAACGCCAATAGGAAATGCGTCCATTACAACCCCAGCTACAATAATTCGAAATGCAAATAGCAGTTAAATCACGAATTCCATGATGAAAGGAACTTATCTTTTGCGCAAGAGACATTCCCAGCGTGGGGCCGGTTGATGCACTTAATAGTAAAGTTAGGCAAAACCGACACTTTGTATAAACTTCACTTATGTAGTGGACGTCCCATTGCTGCCGTTCGTTAATAACCTGCAATGCTGCAATGCTGCGATGCGGCCAGTCATTCCGAACTTTAGCTGAGGGCAAACTATTCCATCGCTGGGCGAACGCCGAGCTTGGAACACTAAACATATTCAATCTAACGAGAGACTGATGATGTTGGCTCTTACTTCGTTTTCAATTTGTTTGCCCTGAGTAGCACTGCCTCCTATAGTTGAGCTATGTTGAAATTTCTTTTTAGAGCGCTGTTCAAGCCGTCTTATCGGCAGAAGTCCAAGTCAAAAACTCACCCCGTTAAAGAGACGTCTGCCGATGACACAGTTCGCGGCATATCTGCTTCTCCTGCGCAGCCAAAAGCGCCGCAGTCTAATACGCCAGCATGGGGCGAAGCATTCGATGAAACGACCGCTCACTCGGTCACGCTGCCACGCGTGTTGGAAGGGCCAGCATACGTTACAGACGGTGACACAATTACGATCCAAAAGACCCAAGTGCGCCTTCACGGGATAGATGCGCCTGAACTACATCACCCCTACGGCAAAAAGGCCAAGTGGGCGATGGTCAATCTGTGTAAGGGGCATAGTATACGCGCCGAGATTACTGATGAAGACGAATTTGGCCGCACAGTCGCAAAGTGCTTCCTTCCTGATGGTCGTGACCTGTCCGAGGAAATGGTCAAGCTGGGGCTCGCTATCGACTGGCCGAAGTTCTCAGGTGGTAAATATGGTAATCTTGAGATCACGGGGGTCCGCAAGAAACTTTGGCTTGCCGATGCACGTCAGAAAGGCCGCATGCATGTTTGGGAAAAGTTTGACGCGCAAAAGAATGGTCAAAGCAAGGGAAATGAAGGAACGGCCCAAAGCTAACACCCATCAGCAAGTCCGCCTGATGCGGTGTGGCAGCCGTTGTTGGGTCTTTGACCTCAACTGGTAGCGAGCGGATAACAACGTATACTCAGCGCTAATTTTAGGGCAAACTTTTTTACCTTGAAAAGTGTGCAAAGGGGATCAATCTGTGACTGAAGACCCAAATCCAAGTGCAATGAGAGATGTCGAGGCAGTTCGCAGGCTTCTGACGAACGCAGTTCGCTTGAAGCGAAAAGATATAGCGAATGCGTGTAGAATTCGCATATATGAGCTATCTGCCTGTGACTACGGTGACCCTATCGAACGACGATTATGGCAGGCGGTAACCGCTTATGAGGAAACCCTTAGAGAGAAACACGGTCGCAAACAACAGGCCAGCTACACCCGTCGAAAAATCGCGGCCAAGGGGGCTCTACAAACCTTGACGGATTGGGCACTTGATCCAAAAGTAACTCCTGGTTTCGAGGCCTTGGTAGCTGCCGACGCAGCTAAATATACTGGGGAATACGTCGTGGTCGAATTTGCCGAGAGGTTTCCTGCAGAAGCCGTGCAAGCTGCTAAATCTAAGCTCGAAGCCTATGGTGTTGAAGTCGTTAAGTCCTAAAATAAACGGCCCTTAGCTGACCTTCTTGGTTTTTGCAGCTAAGGTCCGGTTCGAGCCCGAATTGACCAATTCTGCACGATCCACGTATGTCCGCTGTTGTGAGGCAGTCAAAAACCTTCAACAAATGCTTAAGCTTTGAACGGGGTTTCTGGCAGCCGAAAATCGACCGTTTCTCAGCCCTACCAATAATGAGTGTGATTGGCAGGCAAGTTCTGTAATGAGGTTTGTTCGCTTTAAGATCATTAGAGAATGATGGCGGCAGTAACGGAAAAGGCCTATGAAGCTTTTTGCTTGGTCCCATATACACTTGCGTGAAACAGCGTTATGTTAGTTAGAGCTGTATTTGAGGTTTCCCATGGCAAAAGATTTTAAGAGCTACGATGTTTTCATCTCATCACCGTCAGATGTCATGGCGGAGCGCGATACTGTTCAAGAAGCCATAGAGCAAATTAATCAAATTAGCGGTGCAAAAGAAGGTTTTAGGCTCAATCCTATCCGCTGGGAAAAGGATGTATCCTCCCAAATCGGCAGCTCGCCGCAAGATGTAATAAATGAAGAAGTCGGAGATGAGTACGATATATTTGTCGGAATTCTCTGCAATCGGTTTGGACAGCAAACTGAAAACTATGAATCGGGTACGGAGGAGGAGTTTTATAGAGCCTATGAACGGCGTAGAAATAAAGAAAATGGCCCTGAAATATTGTTCTACTTCAAAGATCCAAGAAAATCTGAAACGATCATTGATGCCGAGCAGCTATTAAAGGTTGCCAACTTCAAAAAGAAGCTTGGCGGGCTTGGTGTGTACGGTGAGTTTGACACTCACGACAGCCTGAAAACCATGGTGGTGGCTGCACTTATTAAAGCAATCGAACGCCTAAAAAGCCGCGTTACCGTAAATGAAAATAGAGGCGATGCTGAGATACCATCGAAGCCCAACACTGATAGCGCGCTCATTGAGGTTAGTGAGTTTGATGAAGATATTGGGTTGATGGAGCTTTCGGACATAGTGTTGGATGCGTTTGAGAACTCCACTGAAACCATGGAAACAATAACTACAGCGACAAAAAAACTGGGCGACAAGATAGAAACTCGAACTACTGAGCTCAGAAAAATCGACCTAACGGGTGAGTTTCGACAAGATAATAAGGTTATCAAGCCAATTATAGAGAAGGTTGCTGCAGAAATGCAGCGTTACTCTCATATACTTGACCAAGCGACACCAGATCTAAAGCGTGAATTTTCTGCAGCGCTTCGTGGTATGCAGCATGCCGTTATGATCTCCCGGCAAGACGGAATTAGCAGTATAGATGAAGTCAACGAACTTGTTGATCAACTTGAAAATATGAAGTCAACGCTGGATAATGTTCACGCGCAGATTGCGAATTTTCAACGCGCAATATCAGCAACGCCAAGAATGACTTCTAAGTTAAATCAAGCCAAAAGACGCACACTTAAATCCATCAGCGAAGTTTTGGATTTTCTTTCGGAATCCTCTGTAAATATTGGCACGACGCTAAGCGCCATTAAACAATAATCGGCCTTAGAAGCAGAGCTTTTATCATATTCAAAAATTCCAAGGAAAATCTTATGGCCTCGTTTAGCCTGGCTTAAAGTGAATCTTTTCGGACATTCACCTTACCCGCACAGCCTTCCAGAAACGGACGTTTATTGAGCAGTTCGCTGAACCGGACATTGGCGCACTTGCCGCGAAGGTCTGAAAGGTCCGCTCTGCCGACCTTGGTGCTCGTTGCAGTTAACGTCTTATTCGAGCCCACAATGACGGATGCCGTGGTTAGCGCGAGCGGCGGATATGGATATGTGCAGTTGGTACACTTTGCAAGTTCACGCGAGGCATGTAGCAGACTTGGGGGAAATGATCCGATGCTGCACCGTGTCTTGCCTTTGTCCGTTTGTGAAGACACGGGTTGCGTTTACAACTTCTGGTGTGACAAGCTTAGCTGTCTCTATACAAAGCCAAATTTAATTTAGGAAATGGTATTTTTCAATGAGAAAAGAGCCCAGCCGTCTAAGCTTCGGAACCGTAAGTCTGGTGACACAAGGTGAACACAAATTTTATACGACGACTATTCAAAGTGAAGTGCTTGCACGAACTTGTATCGCAATCAGCCGCGAAGAAGATAATATCGCAGGGTTCCAGCGAGTTTTGGATAGGAAAAGGGCTCAAGATATTGCCGATTATATCGACAATGGTTTAGGCACCGTACCAAGTTCCATCGTGCTCTCTGCACAGGATGATGCTGATCTCGTTTACTCCCCGAAAGCGAAAAGCATTTCTTTTAAGGACATCCAACAAGCGTTTCTTATCTTAGATGGTCAACACCGAGTCTATGGGTTCTCGTTGGCGAAAAGTAATTTGCGGGTACCGGTTGTCATCTATGATAATCTGAACAAGCGCGAAGAGTCTCGATTGTTCATTGACATTAACTCTAAGCAGAAAGGTGTTCCAACCGAGCTTTTGTTAGATATTAAAAAGATGGCCGAATATGAAAATGATGCCGAAGCAAGAATGAGAGTCATATTCGACTGGTTTAAAGATGACCCCTCCACAATACTCTATGGAAAACTTTCATCTGCGAAAAAGGTAAGTGGGAAAATAACCAGAACGCTTTTTAACTCTGCGGTCGGCCCGCTGGTAAAGCTGTTTGGAGGTATGTCTGATGAAGATGTTTATCAGGTTCTGGCCTCATACTATCAGGCGGTATTTGATACGGTGTTTCAACCCCGCGGCCTTGCAGTGGAATTCTATCAACCAACCGTCTTTAAAGCTATAAGTGGCTTTTTTCCGACTGTAGCTCGGAGGACTAAATACAGACACGGGTCTGTCTATACTTACGATTACTTTTCAGAAATACTGGATCCTGCCCGTGATAAGTTACGACCAGCTAAAGTGAAGGAAGCGAAAAACGCTTACAAACCATTGGTTAAGCACTTTGAGGAGTGCTTGGATTCCGACTTTCTGCTCTGAAATGGACGTAGATATTCCAATAGCACTCCAGAGGCAGATACGTCGAGACCTGATGGTGGAGCATAGCTCTCAGCTCCAAGACTTCAAAGCCTTTGTCGCGTCGCAACGGTATGTTTTTGAAACCTCGGGAGAACTGGTCAAGTTGCGACCTTACATGCCAGACGAACTGAAATCCGCTTGTGCTGGTGACTGCAGTAAATTTGCGCGCGCAGCACTTGAATCACTGTCAGGAATTGTGACTGACACAAGGTCGCCTCGTAACACCGCTTGGTTCGTAATTCGCGCTTACTATGCGGCTTTCTATAGTGCGCACGCTTTTCTCAGATTGTTCGGTGTCATGTGTTCCAATATAGATGGAACCGAATTTGCGAGAATACAGGAAGTTGCCAAAGTAACCGGGCTAACATTTCCCAAAAAGGGCTTCTTTCGTGTCGATGTATCTAATGATTTAGGTGCTCTGACATTTGTTCCGCTTAAAAACTCTCATGAAGACACATGGTCCACAGTTGTCGATATCCTGGACCAATTACGGTCCGGAGCCGTAGCTGTCGCAGCACCTAAAGCTTCGCGAGATGCGACTGTTGAACTCTTGACTGAGCATATCGCTCGACTTACGGATGACCAAAAATTTAGGACTGGTAACTTCCTTTCTTACACCCGAAACCAAGTCCAATACCGCTTTGCATTACAAACCTGGTATCCTTACGGCGGGAAACGGTTTCCCCCTACTGGCTCGTTCGAGGAAATAGCGCTCAGTGTATTGGAAGGACGGTTTCAATGCCTCGTTGGGCAAACCGATTTGATCAGGTTTACCAATTGCGCACTAACTTTTTGTCAGTTTGCGCTTGATCTAACTAACTCCGTCTTATCCGATGGGAATAATGTCAGCCATCACTTGATTAGAGATTATGTAAGAGTGAAGAATCTGTGTTGTTGAACATATTTAGCCTCGAGCTTTCTTTCAGGAGCTTTTGATAAATCTTGCACGAACCTGTTACTGAACTCGCAGCAGGCTCCCGCTTTCCGCACAATGTGACAGATTTCATGTCCGCTTTGGGTTGGCAGTGGCCATTGGGGCGGAATTTGTGGACGACAGTTTGGTCCGCGTAGCAGCCCTCTATCCAGAGCGCGGCGAAGGTTTGGTTTCCGCCCCGTATGTAGATCGACGAGAACCGCCCTTTGCGGTCACTGGACTGGATCACAAGTGCCGCAGCGTGGCTTCCCCATACCGGACCTTCATGGCACCGCGCAGCATAATCCAAGGCCCAACGGTCAACAGTGCGGACAATCTTGCTGTTCAGCAAGCGGCCAACTGGCGCTTCCAGCGTACGTCAACGTCTTTCAACAGTAAGAATTTCGACTTTGAGCACCAATCGACATATAGTCGATTGGGGTCTGATTTCCATGATTGATTAGTTACCCCAGACGCTATCGTAGACGACTTGAGCAATCAGCCGATGTCCAGTTAGGTTTGGATGAATTGCGCCAGTTATCCTTTTTTCGCCAGGCTGAGTGATAATCGTATCATTTCCCGTTCGAATCGCACGTGTTTCGGCCTCATAGGCATAAGGTTTCCAGTCCCAAATCGCCCAATATGGTTTGGTGTTGGGGAGATTGAGGCGAGCTCCCTTCCACCACCCATAACCGACAAACGCATCGCGTGTTTCACACACAAAAGATATTCCTCGACTGGTAGCTGTATTGGCCAAAATTACTCGCAAATCATCAAACTGTTTCAAAGCATTGCCAGCATCACTTGCTGTTAGGTTGAACTGCCACTCACGAAAATTTCGCCCAATTGGGATGTTACTCAACGTGCGAATAAGCGCCTTCGGGGCTACAGCTTTCAAGCCACTCCACGCACTTTGCGGATTGAAAACGCCAGCAGGGTCGCCACGCACTTCAAAGTCCACTGAGTTAAGAGGCTTACAAGCAGGGCTTGAAGAGCCAGTCTCACGCATAGGATCGGGATATTGAGCCATCACAATTTTTCTTGGCTCAAGCCCCAAGCGATACTCCAATACATTGAACAATAATGTATATCGGTCCTTCATTCCCAATGATTTTGACGCCCCGCTGATCAAATCGCCAGAGTGATAGTTGATCTCTCTATCTAAATCTTCACAATAATCGTGGAGCTGCCTATTGTATTTTCTGTCAACACGATAGGCCGGATTCGGGCAAACCTCAGGGAACAAACGCCTCCCGACTTTCTCTATTTTCCACCGCGAAGGAACAATAAAGTACTGCACGATATCAGCAAATCCTATGCTATTCCCACCTTCATTCAAAAACACATAATCTGGGGTTCTCATCTTCCCCGTTTCGCAAGTCAATAGACCGGACTGCGGGAAATGGCCGTCGTTTTTGTCACGCAGATTTTTCGTAAATCGGCTAAACGCGTCCAGTTTTGGATCAGGTATGAGATTGCTGCGGCTCCGTGGCAGGTTGCCCGGGCCACCCCGTCGATGGAAAGCGGCAATGCTTATACCCGCAGTCTCTTTCTGTGAAACAGATTCATAATGTGGTGCGGCCTCACCAAGAGGTTTCCCGTCTTGACAGAGCTCACGGATCGCAAAATTGACTTGCGAGAACGGTACAAAAACCCCTTTTTCACCCCAGGCCTGATATTGTGGGGCAAGCAAGCCGTCGAAGGCTTCGGCTCCAGTGCAAGCGTAGTGCAAAAAGGAAACGTACGAATGCTTATTTTCTGAGGCGACTTTAAGCGCAGTAAGACTCTGATGACTGTAAAAACTGCGATGACAAGTATCATCAACCCAGTGGTTGGTCTTTGCGTCAAAGGCCTCAGGTGGCGAAATTAGACGGTTCCTATAGTCAACCAGCCATTCGAGTTCGTTGTTCCCTGGAAGGACTTGGTCTGGTTTCCACTCACCGGGATAGTCCGGATTGCCTTCACCAGAGGCGTAACTATCCCCCAAACCTACGATCACAATATGACTTGGTTCGATCAGCTTTTCTATTTCATGGCCTGCGAAAGCAACTCGCACTGTGGCACCGGAAATTGGCACATGAAACTCGAAGTCTTCGTCGCATGGCTGCGTTATTTCTTGCCCTCGATACGTCCAACTACATTGTTCATTTGAAGGCACGTGAGCGGCGACAGCAACCGTGGTGCTGATATCGTTTTCATGTCTGACGTAGCTGAGAATTTTGTCTTGGTGTCGACTGACGCTCTGATCCCAGTGCATCTTTTCGTGCTGACGTGCTTTGAGGGCTTCGTAATAGGGAGAAGGTAGGCCTTCACTTGAAAGACGGTTGTGCCAGCTTTCGAAGCTTTCCCCCTCAAGCAATTTGTAGTTTTCGAATAGGCCTGCAGGGTCGCTCTGGGTGGCAAAGGGGCCGAACCTGTTTTTTACTTCCCATTCAATTATCTGCGTAGTTTCTTCAGCAGACACTGCACAGGCCAGCACCGTAGCAGCCGCGAACGTGAATATCCTGAAATATCTCATTTTCCCACCGATAATAGTGATCTAAAAAAATGCCCTCAAACATTTAAGTCATGAGAGCCGACTTTGGAGTCATTTTCAATACTTGTGTCGATTCAACTCCCGCGATTGCGCAGCCACTCCAGCCATGTCGTTGGTAATTTGCGCATACAGCGGGGCAGACTGAACCAGCTCTTCATTGAGTGTGCAGCGAAGGTTGGCTTCCCGCCGATCTCGTATGTCGAAATTTCAGGCTAACAGTTCGTTTCGCTGTTTTGACCAAAGCAATAAAGTCCGTTCAGCATGCCGCGAACTGCTGGGGCGTACACAAATACGTTTCGCTACTATTGGATCCGTCTTGTATTGCTCCCTATGCATTCGGCTACCGCGAATATCATGGCGCAGCCACGCGGTGTGTGAGACGTTCCAGGTATGATCGAATACCAAACTCTCGCTGACCACCATCCCGACCTAATGCGATCACCGCTCCTGCGGGCAGCTCTTCTAACGCTGCGATATACGCAGGAACACGGATCGATAGGGACCACCAAAAGCAAAGCGTTCAAGCGTACCTTCGTTCATTGGGCTGTACAGAATTTTGACTGGCCCGGAGAAGGTGCGGATGAGGTGTTCCGCTATCATAAGGTGGTCAACGAAACCGACTTCGCGCCGCTCGAAGTACTGCACTTCCTGATGATCGAATTACGCCTTGGTCGCCACTTCAAGGATGAGTTTCAGCTAACCAAACGTGGCAAAGAGTTAGCACAAGCCCCTGGTCGCCTGTTTGTCGAATTGATCCCGTATTTTGTACACCAGATAGATCACGCCTCTTATGCACGCTTTGATGACCAGCCCTTCGGGAATTGGGATGTCTGGATGAATGTGATCAACGTAGAGGCCGATCACGGCATCAGCGACGTTGCCCTATACCAAAAATTCTATGGTGAACCGGAGAGTGACCGCAATGCTGCCAGGCGGGACATATACGCCTTTAAGGCCTGCGTTTTACGACCGCTTGAATGGGCCGGATTGCTGATGTCGACCCAAGACCAGGGCGCGGAAATGCGCGCTGTCCACGTGTTTAAAAGCCCGCTCTGGCGCAGTGTTTTGAAGTTAGACACTGACAATTTGCTTCAATCGGTGCACCTCCAGTGAGGCCTCTTCACCTTCTGTAAGCAGGGCAGGGTGTCAGGGCGCTATCCTCCATCGTTGAGTTTGCAAACTCGGTTCGTTCTGATGCCAGTCTCCTGTCCGCATTACCCCAAACCAAACTTGACATCGGGCAGGTGAATCGCAGATTGAGAACAAATAGCGAACAGTTAGGATTCCCACGCCAGTTTACCCAGTTGATGAACCCGTCCACATACCATCTCAATCTGTTCGAATTGTCAGCACACCAGTCAGCGCAGGTTTTCCTTCGCCAGCTGGGGACGACCTCGAAGATGAGATTGACCCTATGGCATGGGTCGTGCGCCATCCTGCATCGACATTTTGGTGGCGCGTAGAAGGGGACTGCCTGTGGGACGCTGGGATACGTGATGGTGACATCATCGCTGTAGACCGTGCTGGCAAGCGTCGCATCGGGAGAGCCGTGCTGGCCGTGGTGGAAGGTGCCGTCACAGCACAGATCCTGCGTAAGCGTGGTGACAGGTACTACCTCGCGCCTGCGAATAGTCAGCAGCAGTTCCCCGACGTCGAGCTAACTGAGGATAGCGAGATCTGGGGCGTCATCGCTGGTGTTGTCCGGCGTTACGACTTGGCATGAAGCGGCCTGTTGCGATCAGTGACAGTGCGAACTTCTACGTGAGCGCTGAGAGGATATTTGATCCAACGCTAAAGAACGTCCCGGTGATCGTGCTATCAAACAACGACGGCTGCGCCATAGCGCGCAGCGATGAGGCCAAGGCCTTGGGGATCAAGATGGGCACTCCGCTGCATCATATTCGCGAAAAGGTTGATGCTCATGGTATCCGCGTCTTCAGCTCGAACTACACCCTCTATGGCGATATCTCTCGTCGGGTGGTTGAGGTCTACGAAGACTTCACGCCAAACGTCGATATCTATTCCATCGATGAATGCTTCCTCGACTTCGTCGGATTCAAGGACCGCACTGCACATGCCATGGCGCTGCGTGCAGCGGTCCTAAGGAGAGTAGGGGTGCCAGTACGTATTGGCATCGCGCCCACCAAGACGCTTGCGAAATGTGCGAACGATATCGCCAAGAAGAACCCCATTTTTGCAGGGGTCTTGGATATGATGGATGAGAGCCTTGCGCGCTGGCTGCTGCCACGCGTGCCAGTCGGGGACATCTGGGGCGTTGGTCGCAAGACCACCGACAAGTTGAAGGCCCTGGGTGTACACACGGCAGCCGATCTTCGTGATCTGCCAATCCGGCAGGCACGGGCTGTTGGTACTGTAGTGCTGGAGAGGATCGTATTGGAGCTACAGGGTGAGGCGTGTCTCGCCTTTGAGGACGTAGAGCCACAGCGCAAAGGTATGGCTGTAACACGGTCAGCAGGCACTCCGATGACAGGCTTCGACACGCTGTTCCAGGCGATTACCGCGCACGCATCACGGGGCGCTGAAAAGCTACGCCAGCACGGCTTGGTCGCTGGTACGCTGACTGTGTTTTTCCACACCAATAAGCACCGGCCAGATCGACCCCAGTATACTGCATCGAGAACTACCCGCATGACCCCGATGTCGTCGGATACCTTTGATCTCGTTGAGGCCGCACGACGCTGCGCGGAAGCCGCATGGCCTAAGTCGGACGTTAAAAGCTATGGCTTCACAAAGGCTGGTATCATGCTGAATGACCTGGTGCGGTTCGAAGATCGTCCTCAAACGCTCTTCGATCAAGCGCGTCCGAAATCCCCGGAGTTGATGAAGGCTTTGGATGACGTGAACGATAGGTTCGGGAAGAAGACGATGGTTCTGGCCAGCGAAGGTAAGAACCAAACGTGGCGATTGCGCGCAGATCATCGAAGCCCGCGCTATACCACGCGAATGGAAGACCTGCCGGTGGTGAGATAGGGGAGGCCAACCGGTCCAAACGGCTGGGTTTTCCTTGTGAAGTAGAGGTCTAAATTTGACCGTACGCTTCGGGCATGATGCCGTCGTACACAGCAATGTCGATAAGAGGTCGCGCCAGTAACTCGATAGAACCTTAAGAAGGCTGACCTGCGGCGCCGCTAACTTGGATACAATCTTCAGCCCGATAGGTTGGCACGCAGGAATTTTACTTAGTTCGCCGAGTAAAACCCGATGTTGGATACTGCTATACAGGCATCACGTTCGCGTCCTATCGCCAATATCCCGACGCGTCTAAGGCAAGTTGGGTCGAATACTGCTTCCACCCGATGCGATACCAATGAAGAAAAAGGAATCTTAACCTTTTGCCAGTGTGGCTCGCCCATAAAATCGGCGCGAAAAGATTGCCAAGGTCTGGTTAGTTGCGCCGTGCGAAGCCGAACATCGTAGGAGTCGCCATCGCCATATGCGTCAATCTCGATGCCGTCCCACGCGCTCACGTCCACATCTGCACCACCTTGGTGAAGATCAAATGCCATCTGGATAAAGCCACCGTTGTTCTCAAGCGAAACTGTACCGCGAAGAACCGTGGCATCGCGGCCGCCAACGCTTTCTTCTGCGATGCAACCGCTCGATACACCGCCCATGACGGTGTCCGACACGAATTCCCATTTCGGTTTAAGTTGTTTCTTCATACCTGTGGTTTACTCTATTTGGTGGGCGGGTACGCTGTGAAATGAACAGCCACAGTCGTTGCGATATTAACGAAAGAGATCTTTCTGTATTGGCGTTAGCTGGGGCTACAGTACGCGATACTGACGGGACTTCTATGCGGATTTCCGCTTCGATGATTCGTAGCGCGTCTATCACTACCAAAGTGCTGAACTTCAGGCCCGTATGTTGATTGTCACTTATAACTGACCCGGCATTGTCACTGAGACTTGACCCACCCAGTTGTTATGTTCTTTGCTTTATGATGGCGTCAATGCCGCTTTCTCCTTTCGTTTTTGTTTGGCTGTCGCCGAGCTGGCCTTGAACCGATAGCTGTCATTGCCGGTCTCGAGAATGTGGCAACGATGTGTGAGGCGGTCGAGGAGCGCGGTGGTCATCTTGGCATCACCGAACACGCTGGCCCATTCGCTAAAGCTCAGGTTGGTTGTGATAACGACGCTGGTGCGCTCGTAGAGTTTACTCAGAAGGTGGAACAGCAGCGCGCCACCCGAAGCGCTGAACGGCAAATATCCCAGCTCATCCAAGATCACCAAATCGGCTTTCACCAGCGCCTCGGCGATCTTTCCTGCCTTGCCTTGGGCCTTTTCCTGCTCCAACGCATTGACCAACTCGACCGTGGAGAAGAAGCGCACACGCTTGCGATGATGCTCGATTGCTTGAATGCCGAGGGCGGTAGCGACATGCGATTTTCCCGTTCCAGGGCCTCCGATCAGCACTACATTCTCAGCCGCCTCCATGAACTCGCATCGATGAAGTTGACGGACCAAAGCTTCACGGACTTCGCTGGCGCTAAAGTCGAAGCCAGAGATGTCTTTGTATGCCGGAAAGCGTGCTGCCTTCATGTGGTAGGCGATGGAACGCACCTCACGTTCAGCTATTTCGGCCTTAAGCAGCTGCGACAACATGGGGATCGCTGCATCGAAAGCGGGCGATCCCTGCTCATGCAGGTCCTGCACGGCCTGTGCCATGCCCGGCATCTTCAGGCTGCGCATCATAATGACGATGGCAGCGCCTGCGGGATCATGACGCATGACGTGTTCCTCCTGTAGTGCGTAGCCCGTCATATCGTGCGACATTGGCCTCGGGCTCCTTATTCAAAGAAAGGGCCGCAGGCGGGGTCACATCGGGCTGGTCTATCGGTGCGCCATCCACCAGCCTGTGAAGTAGGTTCAAGACATGGGTTTTTGTTGGTACGCCCGCATCCAGCGCCATTTCCACCGCGCAAAGCACGGCCTGTTCGTCATGGTGGAGCACCAAGGACAGAACGTCGACCATCTCGCGGTCACCACCTGGCCTACGCAACATATGATCCTGCAGCTTCCGGAACCCTTCTGGCATCTCAACGAAGGGCGCCCCGTTGCGCAGCGCGCCGGGTTTGCGTTGAACCACCGCCAGATAATGGTGCCAGTCATAAATAACGCGCCCTGGCTGACGGTGTGAGCGTTCAATAATGCGCTCATGCGTGCAGACCACATGGCCTTCGGCGACGATGACCAGCCGTTCAGGATAGATGCGGAGACTGACAGGGCGGTTCGCAAAGCTGGCAGGCACTGAGTAGCGATTACGGTCGAATGCTATCAGACAAGTGGGGGGATACCCGCTTGCTCTGCTCGACAAAGCCGTCAAACATTGTGGGCAGTGGCATCAGCGCGGCCTTCTCGGCGTCCCAGACATCCGCAATATTGCCAGGCAATCTGCCATGCGGTGTCTCGGCCCACAGAAGCTTGCAGCGCTCCTCCAGCCATTCATTCAGCGCATTGAGGTTCGGAAAGGCGGGCATGAGTTGCCAAAGCCGATGGCGGGCGTCGCGCACATTCTTCTCAACCTGACCTTTCTCCCACCCTGCCGCGGGATTGCAGAACTCAGGGTCAAAGACATAATGGCTGGTCATCGCAAGGAACCGTGCGTTTACATCGCGCTTCTTTCCGACGCCAATCCGGTCGACGGCTGTCTTCATGTTGTCATAGACGCCACGCCCCGGAACACCCTCAAACACTCGAAAGCCATGCCAGTGGGCATCGAACAGCATCTCATGCGTTTGCAGCCGATAGGCCCGGACCAGAAATGCGCGGCTGTGAGACAGCTTGATATGGGCGACCTGAAGCTTGAGGCGTTCGCCCCCGACATAGGCCCAGTCCTCGCTCCAGTCGAATTGGAACGCCTCGCCTGGCTGAAAGACCAACGGCACGAAAACACCACGGTCAGTCGTATGTTGAGCACGCTGTCGTTCGCCCTTCCAGTTCCGCACGAAGGCCGCGACACGCTCATATGAACCATCAAAACCGAGCTGAACCAGATCCGCATGCATCTGCTTGGCCGTTCGCCGTTCCTTCCGTGATTTACGCTGCTCAGACAGCAACCAGCCTGTCAGCTTATCAGCATAAGGGTCCAACTTGCTCGGTCGGTTCAAAATCTGGAACTCGGGCTCAACTATCCCTGTCCGCAGATACTTCTTGATCGTGTTGCGAGACACCCCTGTCCGGCGCGCAATCTCGCGGATGGGCATCTTGTCTCGCAGAGCCCATTTCCGAATAATCCTCAGAAATCCCATGTCTAACACTCCAATAGCTCCCAGCTGATTCAAGCAGGGGCAAGGTTGCACATGGGTCAATTCTCAATGACAATTTCTACAGTTGCCGGGTCAGTTCTCGGTGACAATCAACACCTTGGCTATCTTGCTCTACGGTAAGCCGCTCCGAGAGCAAAATCTGCGCAAGCTGCGGGTTTTCTGCGATCTCCCAACGCTCATCCTGCCAGAGGGTTTCAAAAGCGTGGCGCGGCTTGATCTCCCGGGGGAAATCACCAAAAACGGCAACTCCATCGCTGGCGAGATGGAGCTCGAAGCGATGCCAATCCTGCAGTTCTATTACGAAACCGTTCGCGAGAAGCTGATCGCCGAGCACCCGTTTGGCAAGAACTATGCCGAGTCTGAATTTCTGTTCAATTCACCCAGGAATGATTGCGCGGCAGAAAAGAGCGTCTTCACGGCCCTGATCGGGGAAGGCTTGGCATTCTGCGGTCTCGACCTGGACACCCACGAAATGCGCCATGCCGTTGCATTCTTCGTGCTGGACGAGGATCCGAACGCGATCGAGGAGGCCGCCGAGCTTCTGGATGACCATCCCGATACGGTCCGGAAATTCTATGCTTGGATCAACAAAAGCAAGGCGCATCGTTCGGCCAGAGCAAAACTACGCGCGGCAAAGAACAAACGCCTACAAGGGAGGGCGCGGACATGAGTATCACTGATGCACAGAGCCGACTTCTTGATCGGTTCATCACACATCTGGCCGGGAACGCCGCACCGACACGCGAGATGTTCTTGGCATTTGGTTCCAAGTCGCGACTTGAAAGCCTCATGGTCCCTCTGCAATCCGCATATCCTTTTTGGGCACCGGAGCTCCGCGAGGCCTTGCGTGTTCGGAATGCAGAGCGGTGGCAGAAGGAGCGGTACGGCGTCGAACCACGCGTCCCAGGCAGTAAGCCCCTGCTGTCTGTGCCAATCGAGCAGATCCCGAAATCCTGGCACCACGCGATCAAGGAAATGGAAGCCGCGCGAGCTCAGGTTGATCGTGGAATTGTGACCCTCGATGATCGGATCCCGCCCAGCGCAAAAGTCATTGCAAACCTGAAGTTCACGGCTCGGCAACTGGTGTTTGCGGCAATTGAAGCCGACTGCAAGCCAGCATTGGACATGGTATGCGTCGGGGCGTTTTTGTCCGCGAGTAAGGGCCGTGGGACAAAGCCCATAACGCGTTGCTCCCGCTTGAAAGAACTGATGGTCCTCGCATGCTGGCTCGACGAAGACGACCACGCAGACATCCTTGATGCGATGCGCCGTAAAAAGAACCAGCTTGCGCGGCTCGCACAGCGCCAGCGCAAGCACAAGGAAGAGTGGCTCATCCAGAACCCGACTGAGATTTTGGATTGCTGGATGCTCTCAGAGGAGCTTTTACAGGAGGCCGTGTCGATGCCGTCGGGCAGCATAGCGCGATTGGATCTTACTCTGGATGCTCTGGCCATCGGCCTGGCTGTAAACATTCCTCTCCGCATCGGCGACTTGCATCGGTTTCAGATAGGCGTACATCTGACCAGGTCATTTGAACGGGATACCTGGACTGTCGATCTGCGTACCGCAAAAAAGGGCTCGGACTACGTCGCGGAGTTGTGGCCGGAATTGACGCCTTTCCTGGATGCGGTAGTCTTGGCCGGCCGCTCTGAAGAGAGCCTTGCCACGCGACTTCAGGAAGTTAATGGCCAGTATCTGTTTGCGAAATACGGTCAAAAAATGGGCGCAGGCTGGGTTTCGACGGCTTGGCGCAGGCATATCGGAACCGGAGAACACATAGTCCGAACCCTATGGCACGAAGAGGCACTGGATGATGCGGATACCTGGATGGCGCTCGTGTTATGCGGGCAGGACGGCGGTGGCGAGACTGCTCGCCATTATCAGGTTAAGCAGCAGAAGCGCCAAGCAGGCAGACGCGCGAAATCCCTAATGCGAGCTGCCCGCGGGCGACGCCGGTCATGAATGTTCACGAGACGCTATCGCTCAGTGCCATGCACTTTCACTACCAGCAAGTGAGGTCTTTGAGGGGTGCCATGGCGGGCGCGCCGAATATCTGAGTTTGTGCAATGGAAGGCATTGTCAGCGAATTGAAGCGAGTGGCCCAAGCCAACTTTTCATTTTCTTTTAGTTGGTATGCCGATCGACATCAGAATTAAGAAAAGCGCGATCCCTCTGATCAAAGGAGGGAACGGTAGACCGGTTTGGTTTTCGTTTTGGTGCTGCCTCTTGGTGAGCAGCAACAAAAACGAACAACAAAACCTGCTCAGAAATGGAAACAAACGCGGGGGAGAAAGGAGGATTCCGGCCCCGTGCTTGGCCGTCGACGGAGGCGGCATAACACAAGGAAGTTTTCGATGACACGGAAACATATACTCGCGCTCATGAATTACTTCACGGCGCAAAACGACGTTGACCTTCGAAATGCAGTTCTACTGCTTGGTTGCTCGGCCGCATTGATGCGGTTGCCGCGCTTCCGGCACTCAATGTCAAACAAAAATGAAAAACTCAGAAAAGATAAGCATGGGCTCGATTTAATGTGCGATCTGCTCAGCCTCGAAAACGTCGCTGATGCTGATCGTGAGAAGTGTGCCCACTTAGCCGAAATCGGCCCTGCTCACGATGCCGTCTGGCTGATTTGCATATTGACCAAGACGGACCGTGGCTTTCTTCAAGGGTTTGAGGCCATCTCCGATGCAAATGAAAACGAACAAAGCGAGGTGGCAGCATGAGCTATATCCGTCGCGAAGAGAGCCTCGAAACGATGGTCGCACGTGCGATAGGCGAGGGGTGCAACTTTGCTGGCAGCTATGCCCGTACTGGA
Source organism: Sulfitobacter sp. M39 (assembly GCF_021735935.1). NCBI lineage: Bacteria > Pseudomonadati > Pseudomonadota > Alphaproteobacteria > Rhodobacterales > Roseobacteraceae > Sulfitobacter > Sulfitobacter sp. M39. Next base: position 2,230,791 of record NZ_WMDZ01000001.1, on the reverse strand, counting down.
CTTAGTCTCAAAGGCTATCACCACAGAAAGCTTCCAGAGACTTTGGCACGCTTAGATTGCGGTGAGGCATTTGATACGAGGGACGATGATTGCATCACTGCGATGGGCGATGCCCTTGTAGCAGCAGCAAATGCAATTAGCCCAGGATATGGCAGCCGTGTTCTCAACGTTTGTACGTATGAAGACATGCTGTTCGATGAACAACTGGAACATCTGCGCTGGTTAATTCTTCGTTGGGAGAGCTTCTCCCTGGTTCGCCGGCAGGTGCGCGGGCGTTTAGCCGCAAAGCAGTTGCTCGCAGACATTGGTGAGTACTGAAGCTGAATCCCAAGGGTGCGACTTCGCGCCCTTGGGGCTTCGCTACCCAAGCGCACGGCCCAAGATATAAAATCAAATCAAACCAATTTCCGGGCTTTAGGCCACGGATCGACCTCCCCTCTTTAAGAGGAAAACCACATGTCATCCGCGAAACCATCAAAAGCCACAATTTCAAACGCTATCGCCGCTGTGTTGGCATTTGGCTGCACGCCGACATCGATCAAAATCGGGCCCGACGGCACAGTAACCATCGATATCACTACTGCCGATACGAGCGGCTCAGCAAGAAACCGTTCCGAAAATAACGGACCGAGAAAGTTTGGGGAGGTAAGAGTATGATACACCGTTTTCCTGGCCTCCTCAAAGACAAAACCGCGGCAGGTACAATACGCTGGCGTGTCAGGGTCGAGGGTAACCGTAATAAAAAAATCGCTATACCAGTAGGTCCTGGTCAGCCTTCTTTTCACGAGCACTATGCGTCTGCCCGGTTGGGCGAAAAGTTGGAACGCGTCAAGCCAATCAAGGTAAAAGTAGGGACTTTAGACGCTCTATGTGACAGCTACTTATGTGCCTTGGCGCAAAAAATAGAAGCTGGCAATGCGTCGCCCCTCACACTTACTGGACATAAATCGCTATTGAATCAGGCCTGTAACTTAATAGATCCTGCCGGGGATCGTATGGGTAGCCTGAATTCCGATATTCCCGAAGAAGGTTTCATCTATATTCTTGATAGCTTCGGTTCGAGAACAGGTGCCGCTGATAACTGTATCAAAGCGCTGAAAGCAGCATACAGATGGGGTGAGAAGCGCGGGCATCCCAAGCTTTCAGCAGTATTCGGCATAAGCAAGGTACATAAAAGCCGTGGGGGCGCAGTTCAGTGGACCAACGAAGATTTTTCTAAGTTCATGGAAGCGCACGCGCAGGGAACTATGGCAAGGCTCTGGCTGCTTCTATCGATTAATACATTGCCGCGGATTGGCGATGTAAGTTGTTTGGGAAAGGGTAATTTTGTTACCCGCGAAGACGGAATTTGGATTGAGTTCCAACCAAGCAAGAAGGGATCAGCGTTTGTTGCAGTTCCCGCTCTAAGCGGATTTCTCGATGAACTTGCTTTGCATGGCGACCGCGAAACATTTTTGACGAATGACTTTGGCAATCAGTTTGCGTCTTCCAAAGCGTTTGCTAACAAAATTCAGAAATGGACTGAGCAAGCGGGCCTGCCGAAAGGGCGTACGCAGCACGGTGTCCGGAAAGGTGCGGCTGCCTTGCTCGCACTGTCTGGTGCAACCCAATATGAGATCATGAGTTTGATGGCGCATACACAGGCCAAGACATCCGAAGTCTATACAAAGAGCGTCGAGAGAGCAGCTCTTGCTGCGGCGGCAATCCGTAAGTTGTCAGGTATCGAATTTTGACAATGTGGACCACGGCATTTGAAGCGTGGTCCACTTTCGACAAATGAGTCTTGTGAAATAGGGCGGGGAGAAAGGGGTTGGTAGGCCCGGCAGGACTTGAACCCGCAACCAAAGCGTTATGAGCGCTCTGCTCTAACCAATTGAGCTACAGGCCCGCCTGCGCGGTTTGGTAAGCGGGCGGGCGCGGCGCGTCAAGAGATAGAAACGCGCAGATGTGGCTTAGGTGCATTGCACGCCTGCGCAACCTGCTATAACCCACTTTCGCAAAGGGAACAGGCAGCGGGATGCGTCATGACCAACTCCAAGAACTCGATCACCTATGCAGACGCTGGTGTGGATATTGATGCAGGCAACGCGCTGGTAGAGCGTATCAAACCGGCGGCCAAACGGACAAAGCGCCCGGGCGTGATGTCGGGGCTTGGCGGTTTCGGCGCGCTGTTCGACCTCAAGGGGGCGGGCTACACCGACCCGATCCTCGTCGCTGCGACGGACGGTGTGGGCACCAAGTTGCGGATCGCGATTGATACCGGCAACGTCGATGGCGTTGGGGTCGATCTGGTCGCCATGTGCGTCAACGATCTGGTCTGCCAAGGGGCGGAGCCGCTGTTTTTCCTCGATTATTTCGCCACCGGCAAGCTTGAGACCGAACAGGCCGCGCGGATCATCGAAGGCATCGCCAAAGGCTGCGAAGGCTCTGGCTGCGCTTTGATCGGGGGCGAGACGGCAGAGATGCCGGGCATGTATTCCGAAGGTGATTTTGACCTCGCGGGCTTCTCTGTGGGCGCGATGGAACGCGGTGCGGACCTGCCACACGATGTGGCGGCGGGGGGATGTGCTGCTGGGGCTTGCCTCGGACGGGGTGCATTCGAACGGCTATTCTCTGGTGCGTAAACTGGTCGAGATCTCTGGCCTTGGCTGGGATGCGGACTGCCCCTGGGCAGACGGAACATTGGGTGAGGTGCTGCTGACGCCGACGCGGCTTTATGTAAAACCTGCGTTGCAGGCCGTGCGGGCAGGGGGCGTGCATGCGCTGGCCCATATCACCGGCGGCGGTCTGACGGAAAACCTGCCCCGCGTTCTGCCCGATGATCTGGGCGCGCAGATTGATCTGGACAGCTGGGAGCTGCCCGGCGTGTTCAAATGGATGGCAGATGTGGGCGCGATCTCGGAAACCGAGATGCTCAAGACCTTTAACTGCGGCGTGGGCATGATCCTTGTGGTCAAAGCGGATGAGGCCGAGGCGCTGACCAAACTGCTGACGGAGGCGGGTGAAACGGTCTATCAGATGGGCAATGTCACCGACACCACGGGCGTTGCCTATACCGGCAGCCTGCTGTGACCAAACGGGTTGCGATTTTCCTTTCCGGCGGCGGGTCGAACATGCGGACGCTGGTCGAAGACATGACCGGCGACCACCCCGCGCGGCCCTGTGTGGTGGTGTCGAATGTGGCGGACGCGGGCGGGATTGCCTGGGCCAAAGAACGCGGCATCCCGACCGAAGTCGTGGATCACAAGCCCTTTGATGGGGATCGCGCTGCCTTTGAAAACGAACTGACCGCGCGTCTGATGCCCCATGCGCCCGACATCATTTGTCTGGCCGGCTTCATGCGAAAACTGACCGGTGGCTTTACGGATGCTTGGGCGGGGCGGATGATCAATATCCACCCGTCTTTGCTGCCGCGCTATAAGGGGTTGCACACCCATGCCCGCGCGCTTGAGGCCGGCGATACCCTGCATGGCTGCACTGTGCACGAGGTCACAGCGGCGCTGGATGACGGGCCGATTTTGGGGCAGGCGACCATTCCCGTCATGGCCGGCGACACGCCAGAGGATCTGGCAGCGCGGGTTCTGGTGCAGGAACATCGTCTTTATCCTGCGGTGCTGCGGCGGTTTGCCAGCGGCAACCGTGATCTTTTAATGCTGGAAAGCTGACCGCGCGGCCTATTGCGCTGAAACCATGCGCTTTTCCATTGCCTGAATGGCTTCCTCTGTCCAAAGTAGCGCTATGAAAACAATCACCACCACCGCCGAGCTTGAAGCCTACTGCACAGAGGCCGCCAAGCATGATTACGTGACCGTCGATACCGAGTTTCTGCGCGAACGGACCTATTATTCGAAGCTCTGTCTGATCCAGTTAGCGATGCCCGGAACGGACGATAGCAATGCCGTTCTGGTGGACCCGTTGAGCGAGGGGCTGTCGCTTGACCCGCTGTATACGCTGTTCCGCGATACCTCGGTGGTCAAAGTCTTCCACGCCGCGCGGCAGGATCTAGAGATTTTCTTTGTCGATGCGGGCGTCTTTCCCGAACCCTTGTTCGACACACAGGTCGCGGCGATGGTCTGTGGCTTTGGCGAACAGGTGGGATATGAAACTCTGGTGCGCAAGATCGCCCACCAACCTCTTGATAAGACGTCCCGTTTTACCGACTGGTCGCGCCGCCCGCTGAGCGATGCGCAGGCGAAATACGCGCTGGCCGATGTCACGCACCTGCGCCAGATCTACGAATTCCTTGCGCGTAAGCTTGAACAGACGGGCCGCGCCCGCTGGGTCCAGGAAGAGCTTGAGATCCTGACCAGCCCTGACACCTATGTCACCCCGCCGCGCGAGGCATGGCGTCGGGTCAAGACGCGCACGAATTCGCCAAAGTTCCTGGCGCTTGTGCGCGAACTGGCCGCCTTCCGCGAGGAGTACGCCCAGACCCGCAACATCCCGCGCAGCCGCGTCTATAAGGATGACGCGATGGTAGAGCTGGCCAGCAACAAGCCGAAAAACCACGAGGAACTAGGCCGCGCCCGTCTGCTTCTGCGTGAGGCCCGCAAGGGCGAGATTGCGGATGGTATCCTCAAGGCGGTGGCCGCCGGCCTGAATTGCCCGCCCGCTGATATGCCGCAGCCCGATCGCAGTCGCGACAAGCTGCAGGTCAATCCGGCGCTGTCCGATCTGCTGCGTGTCTTGCTCAAGGCCAAGTCCGAAAGCGCAGGGGTTGCGGCCAAGCTGATCGCCCCCGCTGCGGACCTCGACGGGATCGCCGCAGGGCTGCGGGATGTGGCCGCTCTGAAGGGGTGGCGACGCGAGGTATTCGGGGAAGATGCGCTGCGTCTGTGCAACGGCGAGATCGCTTTGACCGCGGTCGGGTCCGATCTGAAAGTGGTTGAGCTTTAACGCTCAACCATTTGGTTTTTATTTATTTGTTCGGGGTTAGCGGCGCGATGTCATCGCGTTGCGCAGCCCCTCGACGCGGATGGTCGTCACGCCAGCCAGCGTCTGGTTGGTCAGCTTGCGGCCGGCCGTAACCTCGCGGGTGGGGGGCGTGCCGATGGCGGTCGTCTCGCTTGGTTCGACCCCTTCAAGACGGTAGGTCAGAACGCCGTCCACTGGCAGCTCGTCTTCGTTCGCGGGGGTCAGCTGCACCTCGTAAATGCCTTGGCGATCCGCGCGCCCCGTGGCGCGCACGACGGCACCGCCCGGCACCTGTTCAATCGTCAGATCGATGATCTGGTCGAAGGGGCGACCGCCATATACCACCTCTTTATTCCGCGAGGAGGAGAACAATCCGGTCCGCTGCGGGATCAAAGGGTTGGTCGAGGCTTCCTGACGGGTGATCGGCTCAGACCGCGCGGTGCCGAACCAGTTGAACGGGTTCACGCGGCTGTCGCGCACGGTCGCGCAGCCTGTCAAAACAAGGGTCGATACCAGGATGGCTGAAAAGGTCTTGCGCATGGGGTCCGCCGTAGAAATTTCGGTAATATTTGACTAACCCATCCCAGACCCGTTGGGAAGGGGGTGGACCTTTGGCATCGTGCAACCTACCTGTTTGGCAAGCGAAAAGAGGGGCGCACCGTGGCGACAGAGGCATTTGAAGAACTGGTCGAGGATTTCGAGTTTCTGGACGATTGGGAAGACCGCTATCGCCATGTGATCGATCTGGGCAAGGCGATGGAGCCGCTAACCGAAGAGCTGCGCGTGCCCGCAACCAAAGTAGATGGCTGCGCCAGTCAGGTCTGGCTGCATACGCAGTTCGAGAATGGGGTGCTCCATTTCGATGGGGCCAGCGATGCGATGATCGTTTCAGGCCTGATTGCCGTGCTTCAAAAACTGTATAACGGCGTGCCCGCGGCCGAGGTCAGCGCCATCGATGCCCGCGCAGAGATGGGGCGCTTGGGGTTGAACGAACATCTGTCAGCGCAGCGATCGAACGGGCTGACCGCGATGATCGAACGGATTCGCGACGCGGCTGCACAGCAGGGTTGAACGCGCGCCTGCGGGGTGTGGCGACGGCTGTGCCAGTTGAGTTTATTTGGCAAAATGAAGATCAGAGCGCCTTGAGCGTGCGCGCCAGATCGCCGTAGCCGGTAAAGCGCCGTTCAAAGGCAAGGCCGAGCCTATCGGCGCATGTTTTCGCCTTGGCGGTTAGCGCGGGATCATCCGTTTGCGCCTGATACACAAGCTTTTCGTAGTTCCCGAAGTACATATCGCGCAGTTCGGGGTGCCGGTCGAGCCCCATGGGTTTCATAATGAAAGCGTCGAACTGGCGGACCAGAAAATCAGTGAGATAGAAGGTGGTAATCTCGTCCTCTGAGATCTTGGAAAAGCGGTCGTTGCCTTCGAAAAAGCTATAGCAATGCGGCCCGGCGACCATCTGCACGCCAAGTTTCTTACACTCCGCCTCTAGCAATCCGCCGGTGCCGCAGTCGGCGTAGACAACGAATATATCGTCGTATTTGTCGCGATGTTTCTTAACGGCTGCGCGGACTTCGTCGGTGATTTTTTCTGGGTAGAGATGCAGCTTGGCGGGCAGGCAGGTCAGGTCCAGATGCGACCAGCCGTTCGCCTCTTTCAGGTCGAGAATTTCCCGCGCCAGCGCCCCGCATGCGATCAGCAGAATGCGGCCCGTCTGCGGTGCAAGCGGCAGGCCTTTTTCTGTCAGATCACGGTCCGAGGGCGGCTTCATCTCACGCTCCGTCATGCAAAAGGCCCCTCCGGTAGGGAAGGGCCTTTGTGTTCTAGATCAACTGCTTACGCCTTGGCGGCGTTGTGTTTCCGCCCGACCCATTCCTTGGCGGTTTCCACTGCGACGGCGGCATCGCGGCAGTAGGCGTCGGCACCGATGGCCTTGCCGAATTCTTCGTTCAACGGGGCCCCGCCGACCAACACGATATAGTCATCGCGGATGCCCTGTTCGACCATCGTGTCGATCACGACTTTCATATAGGGCATGGTCGTGGTCAGCAGCGCGGACATGCCAAGGATGTCCGGCCCTTCGGTTTCCATCGCTTCAAGATAGGCTTCGACCGAATTGTTGATGCCAAGATCGACAACTTCAAAGCCCGCGCCTTCCATCATCATCGACACAAGGTTTTTGCCGATGTCGTGGATGTCGCCCTTGACCGTACCGATCACCATCTTGCCCACGCGCGGCGCGCCGGTTTCGGCCAGCAGCGGCTTGAGGATCGCCATGCCGCCTTTCATCGCGTTCGCAGCCAGAAGCACTTCGGGTACAAAGAGGATACCGTCTCGGAAGTCGGCCCCTACGATGGTCATGCCGCCGACAAGCGCCTTGGTCAGAACGTCGTAGGGTGCCCAATCACGTTCGATCAGGATGTTGACCCCTTCTTCGATCTCTTCGCGCAGACCGTCATAGAGATCGTCAAACATCTGCTGAACAAGTTCTTCGTCGTCCAGATCGGCAAGGATAATTTCGTCTTCATCCGACATAGTCGTTCCTCATCGGTTAACTCACCCGCGCGGGCTTGTGCCTTTTTGTCACATACGCGTCGAAAGCTTCGTGCTTTTTGCGACAAACCCGGCACCGCGTGCGACGCTTTGGTTGTTGGGAAATTACGCTCAATCGTGCTGTAAAACAATGGCTTGGGCCAATATACTTGACCGTGTTCCTAATTTGTTCCAAAAGATTTGAATGGATCAGGCACAACGCAAATACAGACTGCCCGGACGGGGCACATCCAGCAACCGCCCGGGCCGGTTCGAGCCGCTTTCCGTCAGCGCTGTGGCAGATGGATGGGCGGGCGATGATGACCCTTTGCCGGTCTTGCGCACCGAAGTGAGCGTTGAAATTCCGCGCACCGTGATCAGCTACAACCAGTCGCCGGACCTGCCGTTCGACCGGTCGATCAACCCGTATCGCGGGTGCGAGCACGGTTGTGTCTACTGTTTCGCGCGGCCAAGCCATGCCTATCTGGGGTTGTCGCCGGGCCTGGATTTCGAGACGCGGCTGATCGCACGGCCCGAGGCACCCGAGGTGTTGAAACGAGAGTTGGCGGCGAAGAAATACCAGGTCGCCCCCATTGCGATCGGCACGAACACCGATCCCTATCAGCCGATCGAGAAAGAGCATCGGATCATGCGCGCGTTGCTTGAGGTGCTGTCAGACGCGAACCATCCCGTTGCCATTGTGACCAAGGGCAGTCTGATCGAGCGGGATATTGATATTCTGTCGGATATGGCGGCGCGCGGGCTGTGCCGCGTGGGCGTGTCGGTGACGACGCTGGATGCGAAGCTTTCGCGGTTGATGGAGCCGCGGGTGCCTGCCCCGAAACGCCGCTTGCAGGTCATCGAACGCTTGGCAGAGGCAGGCATTCCGGTGCGGGTGATGGCGTCACCCATGGTGCCGGCGCTGACCGATCCCGAGCTTGAGGCGATTTTGGAAGCGGGGCGCGATGCAGGCGCCGTCGCAGCCAGCTGGATCATGCTGCGCTTGCCGCGCGAGGTATCGCCCTTGATGCAGGAATGGTTGGCGGCGCATTACCCTGACCGCGCGGGTCGCATCATGGCGCGGCTGCGCGAGATGCACGGAGGGAAGGAATATGACGCAAATTGGCACCGACGGATGCGCGGCGAAGGCCCCTATGCCGAGATGATTGCGCAGCGATTTACCTTGGCGGTCAAACGGTTGGGGCTGGATACGCTCCTGCCGCCGATGCGCTGCGATCTGTTCCGCCCGCCCAAACGGGCGAGCGCGCAGTTGGATTTGTTCGGGGATTAACCCCGGCGGCGGCCACGGCGGGGCGCGCGGGTGGGGCCTTCGCCATCGGTGCCATCGCTGGCCGAGGAGAACGGGCCAAGTGCATCGACGATCTGTTCCAGCGTGGGGGCGTCGCCCTTGGGTCGGCTGTCGAGAGCGGCACGCATATGCACCAGATGCTCCGGCATGGTGCCGCAGCAGCCGCCGATGATGGACGCGCCGCAGTTGCGGGCCATTTCGGCGTAATCGGCCATCAGTTCGGGTGTGCCGTCATAGTGGATGTGGCCTTCGACGTATTTGGGGATGCCGGCGTTGCCTTTGGATACGATCGGCGTCGGCATGCCTTTGGAGGCGAACCCAAGCACCGTGCGCAACACATCCGACGCGCCGGTGCCGCAGTTGGCCCCATAGGCCAGCGGGCCATAATCGAGGTCATGGACCATGTCGACCATCGCCTCGGATGTCATCCCCATCATCGTGCGGCCTGCGGTGTCAAAGCTCATTGTGCCGACCCAGTCGAGCCCCGCCAGCTTGAAGCCTTCGGCGGCGGCGCGATATTCCTCGGGGGCGCTGATCGTTTCCAGCCAGCCCACATCGGCACCACCGGCTTTCAGCCCGTCCGCGGTTTCGTGGAACATCTCGACCGCCAGCGCGTGGGTGAGGGGGCCGACCGGCTCCATGATCTCGCCCGTGGGGCCGACGGAGCCTGCAACGATTACCTTGCGACCGGCCTTATCCGCGACCTCCCGCGCCAGCTCGGCGGACACGCGGCTGAGCTCGTGGGCGCGTTTTTCGGCATTGTGCAGTTTCAGACGCGAGGCATTCGCGCCGAAAGAGTTGGTCAGGAAGATGTCGCTGCCCGATTGCACCGCACCCTGATACAGCTTGATGATGTTTTGCGGCTGTTCCGTGTTCCACATCTCTGGCGCATCACCGGACATCAGGCCCATGTTGAACAGGTTCGTGCCAGTGGCACCATCGGCCAGCAGCGTGCCTTTTTCAGCCAGAAGATCGGTGAGGGGGTTGGACATCAAAACGCTCCGCTAAATGGGTGATTTTGCCGTTTCCCACAACGCCCCTGTTGACGCAACTTCATTATTCTCATGATCGTCATGAGCCGCCGCCATGGTTTCTGCATGCATGACCGCCATGAGGGCAGGGCGCGCGCTTGCGTGGCAGGGGCGCTTGGACTATGTGACAGGCTAGAAATGGCTGATGGGTATTCCAACCGGCCTGTTGTCTGGAAGGGATGTGCATGGCCCGTCGCACGAAAATCTATGAAGGTACGGCGAAGATCCTGTATGAAGGACCGGAACCGGGGACCATTGTCCAGCACTTCAAAGACGACACAACCGCCTTTAACGCCGAGAAAAAAGCGGTGATCGAGGGCAAGGGCGTGCTGAACAACCGCCTGTCCGAATTCTTTATGACCGGCCTGAACAACATCGGCGTGCCCACGCATTTCATCAAACGTCTGAACATGCGCGAACAGCTGATCCGTCAGGCAGAGATCATCCCGCTCGAGATCGTGGTGCGCAACTATGCGGCGGGGGATCTATCTACGCGGCTTGGCATTGACGAGGGCATGCAACTGCCGCGCCCGATTGTGGAATATCACTTCAAGAACAACGACCTTGGCGATCCGCTGGTCACCGAGGAACATATTGCCGCCTTTGGTTGGGCCGGTCAGCAGGACATGGAAGACATCCTGAGCCTGTCGCTGCGGGTCAACGATTTCATGTCCGGCGTGATGATGGCCGTGGGCATCCGGCTGGTGGACTTCAAGCTTGAGGTGGGCCGGATCTACGAGGGCGATTTCCAGCGTCTGATCGTCGCCGACGAGATTAGCCCCGACAGCTGCCGTCTGTGGGATATCGAAACCGGACAGAAACTGGACAAGGATGTGTTCCGCCGCGATCTGGGGTCGCTGACGGATGCCTATACCGAAGTCGCCCGACGTTTGGGGGTCATGCCCAAGACGTCGACACCGATGATGAAACCGACGTTGATCAACTAGGCTGGCGTCGCAGATGAGTTTATTTTGCAAAATGAAGATAGGGGACGCGTCATGAAAGCACGGGTGCATGTGATGTTGAAAAACGGTGTTCTGGATCCGCAGGGCGAGGCCGTGCGCCACGCGCTTGGGGCCATGGGCTTTGAAGGCGTCAATGGCGTGCGTCAGGGCAAGGTGATCGAGCTGGACCTGAACGACGGCGCAACCAAGGCCGACGTCGAGGCGATGTGTGAAAAGCTGCTCGCGAACACGGTGATCGAATCCTACACAGTGGAGATGGGCTGATGCACGCAGCGGTCATCGTTTTTCCCGGCTCTAACTGTGACCGCGATCTGGCGGTGGCATTCAAGGCGGTCGGTGCCAAAGTGTCGATGGTCTGGCACAAGGACACGAGCCTGCCCGAGGGCGTCGATATTGTGGGGGTGCCCGGCGGCTTTTCCTATGGCGACTACCTGCGCTGTGGTGCCATTGCGGCGAATTCTCCGATCTGTCGCGAAGTGGCGGCCCATGCGGAGCGTGGCGGTTACGTCATGGGGATCTGCAACGGCTTTCAGGTGCTGACCGAAACCGGTTTGCTGCCCGGTGCACTGCTGCGCAATGCGGGGCTGAAATACATCTGTCGCACCGTGCCGCTGCGCGTGGCCACGGCGGACAGCGATTATACTTCGGGCTACGAGGCCGGTGCGATGATCGACATCCCGATCGCACACCACGATGGCAATTATTTCGCCGATGGCGATACGATTGCCAAATTGCATGGCGAGGATCGCGTTGCCTTTACTTATGGCGATAACCCCAACGGGTCGCAGTCGGACATCGCGGGCATCCTTTCCGCCAACCGTCGGGTGCTGGGGATGATGCCACACCCCGAACGCGCAGCGGATGCGGGGCATGGGGGCACGGATGGGGCGGCGCTCTTCCGCGCATTGGCGGGGTCTCTGGTCACAGCGTGACTTGAGTGCACCGGTGAGGACGCGTAGATTGCGGCCATGTTTCGGTCTGCGTCCTCTCGTGAAGCCCCTTTATCTGTCAGCTGGCGCGTCCGGCTGGCGGTTGCTTTGCTTTTGGTTATTGCGGTGGCCACGATTTCGGTCACCAACAAGCTGCTGACGGATCGCTTTACTGAAAGCACGCGCAACCGGGCGGAGCTTCGGATCGCGCTATACAGCGGCAACCTGTTGGCCGAGCTGCGCCAGAACGCGATTGTGCCACAGCTTTTGTCGCGCGATCCCGCCTTGATCGAGGCACTGACCCGATCTGATTATTCCCTGTCGACCCAGCGATTGATCTCATTTGTAGAGGAGATCGGCGCGGCGTCCTTGATGCTTTATGATATCGACGGGCGCACGGTGGCTGCAACCGACCGCAACCGTTTGGGGGCCTCGCACCGGCAAGAGGCGTATTTTGTTGATGCGTTGCGATCGAATTCGACCGTGTTCAGCGTTATTCCCCGTGATACTGGCGGCTATCGGTTCTTCTATTCGCGCCGTATTCAGGAAGGCGGCACCAACCTTGGGGTGATCGCGGCCGAGGTGGATCTGCAAAGGTTTGAACGGGCTTGGGCCGGTATCTCGGATGCGGTGATTGTGACCGACAGCACCGGTGACATCATCATGGCCACCGAACCGCGCTGGCGCGGCCTGACGGAAAGCGAGGCGCTGTCGAACCAGACCCCGCAAAGCGCCATCGAGCGCGCGATCAAGGCTACCGCCGATTGGACCGCATTGCCCGCAGATGCCTATCTGCAGGGCGAGGCGGTGATGCGTCTGTCGTCGCGGATACCGTTTCGGGGCTGGCGGATCACGAGTTATACTACCTATGCCTCGGTCCGCGAGAAGGTGAACGGGGTACTGGCGCTTGAGGTGATGGGCTTTGCGATCCTGCTGGCGCTGACGTTTTATGCCCTCAGCCGGCGGACGGCGGGCCGCGCGGCGCTGTTTCAGCGTGAATCCGCCGAGCTACGCGCGCTGAATGCCGCCCTTCAGCGCGAGGTGGCGGAACGCAAACGGGTGCAGCAGACCTTGGCCGTGGCCGAGCAGACCTTGGAGCAATCCAGCAAGCTCGCCGCCTTGGGCGAAATGTCCGCCGCCGTCAGCCACGAGCTGAACCAGCCGCTGGCCGCGATGAAAACCTATCTGGCGGGCGCGCGTCTGTTGATGCAGCGCAACCGGCTGGAGGAAGCGTTGGCGTCATTCGGGCGCATCGACGATCTGATCGAACGCATGGGGGCCATTACGCGGCAGCTGAAAAGCTATGCGCGCAAGGGCCAGCAGCAGTTTTCGCCCTTTGATATGGGGGAGGCGCTTGCCTCTGCCTTGTCAATGATGGAGCCGCAGCTACGTCAGCGTCAGGTGCAGATTAACCGTATCCTGCCCGCAGAGCCTGTTCAGGTGATGGGGGACCGCATGCGGATCGAACAAGTATTGGTCAATCTCTTGCGCAACGCATTGGATGCCACCAAATCGGAACGAAACCCGACGGTAGAGATTATACTATCAGCGGGTGAGACGGCGACGCTTACCGTGCGCGATAATGGCCCCGGGATCGAAGATCTCGATAGCCTGTTCGAGCCGTTTTACACGACCAAGCAGCCCGGCGATGGTGTCGGGTTGGGGCTTGCGATCTCGTCGGGTATTGTATCCGATCTGGGGGGCAGGCTGACAGCCCGCAACGGCCAACATGGCGGTGCGGTTTTTGAAATGCAGCTGCCCATTATGGACAGCACAGAGAAGACACAGGCGGCAGAGTAAACCAATGGCTCAGGCAATGAAAATCGCGATCGTTGATGATGAACAAGACATGCGTCAGTCGATCAGCCAGTGGCTGGCGCTTTCGGGCTATGACACAGAGACGTTCGGCAGCGCCGAGGATGCGTTGAAAACACTGGGGCCGGATTACCCCGGTATCGTGATTTCCGACATCAAGATGCCCGGCATGGGCGGGATGCAGTTCCTGAAAAAGCTGATGGGCACCGATAGCGCGCTGCCCGTGATCATGATCACCGGCCACGGCGATGTGCCCATGGCGGTGGAGGCGATGCGCGTCGGCGCGTTCGACTTCCTTGAAAAGCCCTTCAACCCCGACCGGATGAGCGAACTGGCCAAGAAGGCGACCAATGCGCGCCGTCTGGTCATGGACAACCGCGCCTTGCGTCGTGAACTGTCTGACGGCAGCCAGTTGATGAAAAAGCTCATCGGCGGCTCGCCCGTGATGGAGCGGCTGCGCGAGGATATTCTGGACCTTGGTCAGGCCGACGGTCACGTGCTGATTGATGGTGAAACCGGCACAGGCAAGACATTGGTGGCGCATGCGCTGCACGCTGTGGGCTCGCGCGCGGGCAAGAAATTTGTGCTGGTCAGCTGCGGCGCGCTAGAGGAAGACGCATTGAGCAAACGTTTGTTTGGTCCGATGATGCCTGAAGACGCCCAGCTTCCCGCGATCGAGGAGGCCCGCGGTGGCACCTTGGTGCTGGAAGGTGTTGAATCGCTCAGCGAGACGCTACAGGCCCGTCTGCTGAGTGCGATCAATGACCAAGGCACGCCTGCGGAAACGCGGATCGTTGCGATTTCGAACCTGCAAGAAGCGGGGCGCACCTCCGAAGATGCGCTGCGTTCTGATCTTTTCTATCGTCTGGCTGCCCTGCGCATCACCGTGCCGCCGCTGCGCCAACGGGGCGAGGATATTCTGACGTTGTTCACCCGCCTGTCCGAAGAATTCGCGGACGAATATGGCTGCGAGACTCCGCAGGTTTCCGCGCAAGAGGCTGCGCAACTGTTGCAAGCGCCTTGGCCCGGGAACGTGCGCCAGTTGATCAATGTGGCAGAACGCGCCGTGTTGCAGTCGCGTCGCGGGTCCGGTTCGATCGCATCGCTGCTAATGTCGGACCACGAAGAGATGCAGCCGGTGATGACCACCGACGGTAAGCCCTTGAAAGAATACGTCGAGGCGTTCGAACGTATGCTGATCGACAATACCATGCGCCGGCACAAAGGCTCTATCGCCAGTGTGATGGAGGAACTGTGCCTGCCGCGCCGGACCCTGAACGAGAAGATGGCGAAATACGGTTTGCAGCGCTCGGATTACCTCTGAGCGCCGCATGTTGACGTAAGGCTCAGCCGAGCCGCGTCTCGATCAGCTCGCGTGCTGCACCGGTCTCATCGGTGTAGCAGGTCCACGACGGGCCGCCGGGGATATCAACAATATGCTGGCCAGTCTCGACGATAGGGATGGTCGTGTTGAGCGTGCCGCCCGATTTGCCGGTGTGTTTTTCCACGGCACGGATGCAACTGCGCTTGGACGGGCCCTCGGGGTCGCTGCCGCCGGTTGTGCTCATGTCTTCGCAGGCGGCAAGCGCCAGAAACGGCAGGCACAGGGCTGCGCGCAGGGAAATATGCATTCGTATCATCCTTATCTGTCTTATTTTTGTGCATCCCGTCACGGGGCTGCGGCACGGGCATAAACCCGCTGGCAAAGCTTTTCCCATAGCACCGATGCTTGTCAAGCAAGGCGGCAGGGGGCGTGATTCCGCTATCGGCCCTCGTGTCTGCAATGCCGCTAAACGCGATTTCCCATTGTCATTTGGTACCTTCTGCCGTTAATTGTAGATAGGGCTGTTTGCCTCTTTGGATGGCAAACCAGACCCCAGACAGTTTCGATGCCTCGGTTCCCCGGCATGTGGTGACCAGGCAGACCGATTAGGCCCTTAAAAAAGGCTCAAGAACCGCTGACGATTGCGCCGTGCCTTTGGCCGGACAACCGCAGTAAATTAATGGATATGGGGGCGCGGTACGCACCACCCATGTCGGAGAAGAACCGCGATGACGCGCGCAGACGCCAAGAGCAGACAGACAGGCGGCCTTTTGGGCCCTGTTTTAGCCGCGTCACCCATCGCCCTGACAAGACATACCCTGCCTCGCAGCGCCCCACCGGGGCTGCTGTTTGCGCAGCTGTGCAAAATGGATTTATGCCTAAGAAAATGCTTATCGATGCCACCCACGCTGAGGAAACTCGCGTTGTCGTGGTTGACGGAAACAAGGTCGAAGAATTTGACTTTGAATCAGAGAATAAACGCCAGCTAGCTGGCAATATCTACCTCGCGAAAGTCACGCGGGTCGAACCTTCGTTGCAGGCCGCGTTTGTGGATTATGGCGGCAACCGTCATGGTTTCCTCGCCTTTTCGGAAATTCACCCCGATTACTACCAGATCCCCGTCGCCGACCGTGTGGCGCTGATGGAGGAAGAGCGTGCCTATGCCGAAGCGCAGGCCGCCAAGGAAGACGAAGACGAAAAGCCCAAACGCCGGGCGCGCTCGCGCAGCCGCAGCAAGTCCAAGGCCGAAGACACCGTGTCCGATGACGCGACGGTCAGCAAAGACGCGGATGCCACCGACAGCGACCAGATCAACGGCATGCAGACCGTCGATCTGGACGATGAAGAAGGCTCCTCTCCGATGGAGCGGGTTGCCGAGACGCCTGTCGAAGAGCCCGAAGGCGATGACAGCAAGGCAGAGGCTGACACGCCCAAGGCCGCCAAAGCAGATGCAAAAGACGCCGCAAAACCTGATGCCGATGATCAGGACGAAAGCGACGACGCGGATGACAGTGACGATAGCCCCAAGGCTAAAGATGCGTCCTCCAAGGATGACAGCATCGAATCCGTGGCGGATGACGATGACCACGACGATCTGCGCACCGCGCGCAAGCCACGGCCCAAGCGCTATAAAATCCAGGAAGTCGTCAAGGTGCGTCAGATCCTGCTGGTGCAGGTCGTTAAAGAGGAACGTGGCAACAAAGGTGCCGCGCTGACAACCTATCTGTCGCTGGCTGGCCGTTATTGTGTGCTCATGCCCAACACCGCGCGTGGGGGCGGGATCAGCCGCAAGATCACCAACGCTGCGGACCGCAAGAAGCTGAAAGAGATCGCAAACGAAATTCAGGTGCCAAAAGGTGCCGGTCTGATCGTGCGCACCGCCGGTGCACAACGCACCAAGGCCGAGATCAAGCGCGACTACGAATACCTGCAACGCCTGTGGGAACAGATCCGCGAGCTGACGCTGAAATCCATCGCGCCCGCCAAGATCTATGAAGAAGGTGACCTGATCAAACGCTCGATCCGCGACCTTTACAACCGCGAGATTGACGAGGTGTTTGTCGAAGGTGAACGCGGTTACCGCATCGCCAAGGACTTCATGAAGATGATCATGCCGTCCCACGCCAAGAACGTGAAGCTTTATAGCGAAACGCTGCCCTTGTTCGCGCGCTATCAGGTCGAAAGCTACCTGTCGGGCATGTTCAACCCCACGGTACAGCTGCCTTCGGGCGGGTATATCGTGATCGGTGTGACCGAAGCGCTTGTTGCTATCGACGTGAACTCGGGCCGGGCCACGAAAGAAGGCTCCATCGAACAGACCGCGACCAAGACCAACCTGGAAGCCGCCGCCGAAGTCGCCCGCCAGCTGCGTCTGCGCGATCTGGCCGGTCTGATCGTCATCGACTTTATCGACATGGACGAGCGTCGCAATAACGCCGCGGTTGAAAAGCTGATGAAGGAAAAGCTGAAAACCGACCGTGCGCGTATTCAGGTGGGCCGTATTTCCGGCTTTGGCCTGATGGAAATGTCGCGCCAGCGTCTGCGCCCCGGTATGATCGAGGCGACGACCCAGCCTTGCCACGCTTGCCACGGCACCGGCCTGATCCGGTCGGACGACAACCTTGCACTATCAATCCTGCGCCAGATCGAGGAAGAGGGCACCCGCAAGCGGTCGCGCGAGGTGCTGATCACCGCGCCTGTGGGCATCGCCAACTTCCTGATGAACCAGAAGCGCGAACATATCGCCCATATCGAAGGCCGCTATGGCATGGCCGTGCGCATCGAAGGTGACCCCGCTTTGGTCAGCCCCGATTTCTCGCTTGAGAAGTTCAAGACTGCGACACGCGTTGTCACGCCGATCGAACATGTGGTGTCGGTTGATACCTCCATCATGGACGAGGTCGACGATCTGGATGTCGATGCGGAAGCAGATGCGGACAACGCTGACAATGAACCCACCGGCAACGGCAATGGCGGGCAGAACCAGCATAATGGCTCTGACGATGACAATGATGGCGAAGGGAAACCCAAGCGCCGTCGTCGTCGCCGGCGGCGTCGGGGTGGCAAATCCAACGGGGATGATGCCGCCAACGGTGAAAACAACGACGATAGCAACAACAACGGTGACAACGGCGATAGCGACGCGCCCGCGCAAACCGAGGCGGAAACTGCGGGTGCCAAGGATGACGCGAAAACGGATGCGGCTGCAGACGCCGCTTCTGATGACGCGAAACCGCAGGACAAACCTAAGCGCACCCGTAGCCGGACCCGCAAGCCCAAGGCTGATGCCGCGGCAGAAGCGACCGTAGACGCGGACGCCAAGACCTCCGAGGACGCGAAACCTGCGGAGACGGCCCCTGCCGACGCGGATGCCGCCGAAGACGCGCCCAAGCCAAAACCCAAACGGACCCGCACGCGCAAGCCCAAGGCCGCCCCGGTTGAAGCTGCGGAAGAGGCACCCAAGCCCGAGGAAACACCTGCGCCGCAAGAGCAGCCAACCCCCGAGCCCAAGCCCGAGCCAGAGGTGACACCAGACGCGCCGACGCCCGAGCCGGCAAAAGAGCCGACGCCGATCCCTACGCCGGAGCCAACGCCCGCGCAGCCGTCTCAGCCCGCCGAGGTGGAGGAAACGCCGGCCCCGACCGAAGTGCCCGATAGCACCCCGACGGAGATACCTGCGGCGCAGGAAATCCAGCCGGAGCCACCGGTCACCGAAGTTCCGCAGCCCGCGGCGACCCCGCAGGCGGAGCCCGAAAAACCCGCCAAGCCCAAGCGGCGCGGCTGGTGGTCCTTGGGCGGGTAAGCAGCGCTCCTGCGCCGACATATAGAAACGACAAAAGGCAGACCTTCGGGTCTGCCTTTTTTATCTGCGGTATCCGCAGCGTGTGGGGCAGTGGGGCTGTTACTTTTTGCGGATCACATAGGCCTGCGGCGTTTCGTCCATCGCGGCGCTTTCAAGGCTGTGGCCGGCCTCGGCACAGAAATGCGGGATGTCGATGATCGCGGCGGGATCATCCGCATGCACGGTCAGAAGATCGCCAGAGGCCAATGATTGCAGGCGTTTACGGGCTTTGAGCACGGGCAGGGGGCACAAAAGCCCCGTTGCGTCGAGAAAGTTTTTATCTGTCATGGTCCTCAGATAAGCCACATGTTTCAACGCGTCCACAACCTTGTGACGCGGATCACGCGCAACAGCAGGTGACGCGCCGAACAAAGCAGATTAAGGCTGATGTCATGTTTGGATTTGACCTGATCGACGCGGGACTACTGCCCGCCATACTCATCGCGCTGACCGCCGGGATCATCAGCTTCCTGAGCCCCTGCGTCCTGCCCATCGTCCCCCCGTACCTCGCCTATATGAGCGGGGTAACCCTGAACGATATGTCATCGGTCGCCGCCGCGCGCCGCAAGGCTGTCATCGCGGCACTGTTCTTTGTTATGGGGCTGAGCACGGTCTTCCTGATTCTGGGGTTCACGGCGTCGGTCTTCGGGGCGTTCTTCCTGCAAAATCAGGTGCTCTTCGCGCGGCTGTCGGGCATCGTGGTAATCATCTTTGGTCTGCATTTCCTGGGCGTCTTCCGCATTCCCTTTCTCGATCAAGAGGCGCGTCTGGATGCGGGCGACAAGGGCGGCACGTCCTTTGGGGCCTATATCCTTGGGCTGGCCTTCGCCTTTGGCTGGACACCCTGCATCGGGCCGCAGCTTGGCGCGATCCTGTCGCTCGCGGCGTCCGAAGCATCGGTCACGCGCGGCACGCTTTTGCTGGGGGTCTATGCGGCGGGCTTGGGTATTCCATTCTTGCTGGCGGCGATGTTCATTACCCGCGCCACCCACGTCATGAACCGGATCAAGCCCTATATGAAGCTGATCGAACGCGGCATGGGGATCTTGCTGGTGGTCGTCGGTCTGGCGCTGCTGACGGGGGCGTTTACGACCTTCTCTTTCTGGTTGCTGGAAACATTTCCTGCATTGGGATCCTTGGGTTAGGCGCCTTACTCTTGCCGGAAAACCTGTTTAAGCTGCGGCGAAATACAGGGTGAACGATGGCCGAGAACATAGAGCAGACAGTCAGGACGCGACGGGTTTTCTATATCCCGGGCTATGACCCCATTCATCCGCGCCGTTACCGCGAGCTTTACCGCAAGGAAGGCAGCGCACAGGCGCGGATCTCGGACTATCAGATCGCGCTGTCGCCCAAGAAGGGCGGCGGGAACTACGGCTGGAACGTCGCCGCGCATATCGATGGCGTTGATGTAGAGGCTCAGGTCGACGTGCTCGTCTGGTCAGACATCGTGCGCATCTCCATGAGCAATTCGATCCTCGCGACCTATGGGCAGTTGGTGCAGACGGCTTGGGTCTATATCGCGTCGGGTGCGCTGTGGCGGTTGATGAAGCTGCGCAAGGGGCCGGTGATTGCGGCGCTTTATCCGGTGGGGATGTTGTTGCTGCAATTGTTGATCGCTGCCCTCGCGGGCAAGCTGCTCTACGCGGGGCTGACCTTCTTTGGCGGGCCTGCGTGGTTCAAGGGGATCGCCGCCGCCGCTGCTGTGGGGCTGGGCTGGCAGGTGCTTCGCTGGTTCAAGAAACACGACGGCAAGCTTTATGCCTATTACCTGATGCATGATTACGCCTTCGGGGCCGCGACGCGAGGGGCGAACCCGCCCGCGCTTGAAACGCGCATGACCGAATTCGGGGATGCCATCGCGCAGGCGCTGAAGTCTGATGTGGATGAGGTGCTGGTCGTGGGCCATTCCTCGGGCGCGCATCTGGGGGTGTCGATCCTTGCCGATCTGATCCGGGCAGGCCGTGTCCCTGCTGACGGGCCTGCGCTGGCCTTTATGACCTTGGGGCAGGTGGTGCCGATGGTGTCCTTCCTGCGCGATGCCCACCGTCTGCGGGCCGATTTGCGCTTTCTGTCCCAATGCGATGATCTGACATGGGTCGATGTGACGGCCCCCGGCGACGGCTGCGCCTTTGCGCTTTGCGATCCGGTGGCGGTGTCGGGCGTTGCCCCCGAGGATAAACGCTGGCCGCTGGTGTTTTCCGCGGCCTTTACCCAATCGCTGACCCCAGCCCGCTGGAAAGAGCTGCGCTGGCGGTTCTTCCGGCTGCATTTCCAATACCTTTGCGCCTTTGATGCGCCTAAGGATTATGACTATTTCCAGATCACCGCCGGCCCGCACAGTTTGGCCGAACGCTATGCCGGACGGCCTGCATCCCGGTCGCGCATTGTCAAACCGGTGAATAAATTCACCTCTACCGCCCCATGACGCTCCCCCCCAAACCCGAGAGCCGCCCCGTGAAAGTGTCGCTTTGGCGCTATGCGCGGCTCTTTCGCCAAGACATCCTGTCGGCGCAGCCCGCACGGCTGTATCGGGCCTGGATGGCAGAGTTCAAGACGCCGTTCTTCCGCAGTTATCTGATCAACCAGCCCGATCTGATCCAGTCCGTGCTCAAGACGCGCCCCGACGATTATCCCAAGTCCAACCGGATCGGCGAAGGGTTGCGGCCGCTGCTTGGAAATTCTGTTTTTCTGACCAACGGTGATACTTGGAAACGACAACGGCGCATCATCGACCCAGCGTTTGAAGGCGGGCGATTGCGCGAGACATTCCCCGCCATTTGGGACGCGGCAGAGGCGGCGGCGGCGCGGCTGGTCCCTCATGATGGCGCGCCGCTAGAAGTCGAGGCGCAGACCAGCCACGCGGCGGCGGATGTGATCTTTCGCACGTTGTTTTCTCTACCCATCGAACACCACATGGCGCGCGAGGTCTTTGACGAATTCAAAACCTATCAGCGCAGCCAGCCGATCCTGAACATCGCGGCATTTGTGCCGCTGCCCCGTTGGCTGCCACGGCTGTTCCGCCGCGACACCAAACGCAGCGCTGCAAAGATCCGTCAGTTGATCACCGCGCTGACAGCGCAGCGCATGGAGGCGATCAAGGCAGGCACCGCCCCCGACGATCTGGCGACCAAGATCATGACCACGCCCGACCCCGAAGACGGCTCTACCTTTACCACCGATGAAATGGTCGATCAGGTCGCGATCTTCTTTCTTGCAGGCCACGAGACGAGCGCCTCGGCGCTGGCCTGGGCGATGTATCTGGTGGCGACCCATCCCGACTGGCAGGACCGTCTGGCCGAAGAGGCGCAGGCGATCGACCAATGCGATTTTGCGGTCATGGGCAAGCTCAAACAAAGCCGCGATGTCTTCCGCGAGGCACTTCGGCTTTATCCCCCCGTGCCGATGATGGTGCGCGAAGCGAGCTGCCCCGCGACGTTCCGCGACCGGACCGTGGCGCGTGGGGCACAGGTGGTGATCAGCCCGTGGCATCTGCATCGTCACGAACGCCTGTGGGACAATCCCGACGGGTTTGATCCGGCGCGATGGCACAGCGAGAATGGCAAGAAATGCCAGCGCGACGCCTATCTGCCGTTCAGCGCCGGTGCGCGGGTCTGCCCGGGGGCAGGCTTTGCCATGGTCGAAGGCCCGTTGATCCTGTCGCGTATCCTGCGCGATTACCGCATAGAGGTTGTCGGCGAAAAGCCACCTGTTCCCGTGGCACATCTGACAGTTCGTTCAAAAGACGGCATTTTGCTGCGCTTTGTCCGGCGCTAACGATATATCATCGCGGGAATAGATGCGTTAAACGAACATTCGACGGAATCAATAAGGGCCAGGATCATCATGACCACGACAGACGCACAGCGCACACAAATGGAAACAGGGCAGGGATTTGTGGCCGCATTGGACCAGTCGGGCGGATCGACCCCCAAGGCGCTGAGCCTTTATGGCGTTGAACCCTCCGATTACTCTGGCGATGCCGAGATGTTTCAAGCCATGCACGACATGCGCGCGCGGATCATTCTGGCCGATGATTTCACCTCTGACAAAGTTCTGGGCGCGATCCTGTTCGAACGCACGATGGACAACACGATTAACGGCAAACCGGTGGCCCAACTGCTGTGGGAAGACCGCGGCGTCGTGCCTTTCCTAAAGATCGACAAAGGTCTGGAAGACGAAGCAAACGGCGTACAGCTGCTCAAACCCATGCCCGAGCTGGACGATCTGCTGAAGCGTGCGAAAGCCGCCGGTATCTTTGGCACCAAGGAACGGTCAGTCATCCAATCCGCCAACGCCGAAGGGATCGCGTCGGTCGTGGCGCAGCAATTCGCCGTCGCCAAAACCGTCTGCGCCGCCGGTCTGGTCCCGATCATCGAGCCAGAGGTGAACATCCATTCCGAGAGCAAGGCGGAAGCCGAAGACATCCTGAAATCCGAGCTCGAGAAGCACCTGGCCACGCTGTCGGCGGAGGAACTGGTGATGCTCAAGGTGACGCTGCCAGAACGCGCGGGGCTTTATGACAGCCTTGCGGATCACCCCAATGTGCTGCGGGTCGTGGCGCTGTCGGGCGGGTATTCGACCGAAGACGCCTGCGCGCGTTTGACGCAAAACCCCAAGATGATCGCCAGCTTCTCGCGCGCGCTGACCGAAGGGTTGAACGTCAAGATGTCGGATGCCGAGTTCAACACGGCACTGGGGCAGAACATCACAAAGATCTACGACGCCTCTGTCGCCTAAATTGGAATTTTCCTAAATTTCGCGGGGCTTTTTCTTGGGAAGATAACCCCTAAACAATAATGCGGATCGGTTCCTGATTGCAAAAGATCACGAGCTGGCCCGCATTTTCCACAGCGTGATAACCGCGGCGTAGCAGTTCTTGCTCGAATGCGTGGCGGCCCACATATCTTTCGACATCCCTGACATTCCGCCGCACGACACAACCGCTGCGGGCAGCCTTCGAACTGAATAGTGCGAGCATCCAGCCCTCGGGCGACAATGGAGAAAACTGTTGTTTGACCATGGGGGAAACTTACCCCCGCGAAGGTAAACGTTCCTTTAATGCACGCAGCACATAGACGCGGATCGCAGAGGCCAGCCCCGCTTCAACGCCGCGTTCTGCATCGATCTGCGCCACCAGCGCATTGATCGGCATGTCCATCTCTTGTGCTAGGTCGCGCAATTCCTGCCAGAATTCATCCTCCAGCGAGATCGACGTACGGTGACCCCGAAGGGTCACCGAATGTTTCACCGGTCGGGCGCTCATGTGTCGCGCTTATGGGCTTCCAGATTGCGCGAGATTTGCGCCAGACGGGCTTTCAAAACCTCTTTCTGGTCCTTGCTCTGGCCGAACTGTACCGCGTTTTCATCGGCACGGGCCTTGCGCGAGGCGCGGTTGCGCTCTTTCTTGACCTTGTTGAGGTTGATGGGGGCGCTCATTCTTTGGGTCCGATCATTTGCTCCGGCCGCACCACGCGGTCGAATGTTTCGGCATCGACAAAGCCCAAGGCGATTGCTTCTTCCTTGAGCGTCGTACCGTTCTTGTGGGCCGTCTTCGCGACTTTGGTCGCGTTGTCATAGCCAATCGTGGGGGCCAGCGCTGTGACCAGCATCAGGCTTTCTTTCATCAGCTTGTCGATACGTTCAACATTGGCCTGTGTGCCGACAACCATATTGTCTGTGAAGGCCGAGGCACTGTCGCCCAAAAGCTGCATGGATTGCAGGACGTTATAGCTCATCATCGGGTTGTAGACGTTAAGCTCGAAATGCCCTTGCGAGCCGGCAAAGCCGACGGCGGCGTCATTACCCATGACATGCGCGCAGACCATTGTCAGCGCTTCGGCCTGCGTCGGGTTCACCTTGCCAGGCATGATCGACGACCCGGGCTCGTTCTCGGGCAGGATCAACTCGCCCAGACCCGAACGCGGGCCGGACCCCAGCAAGCGCATGTCATTGGCGATCTTGAACAGCGATCCCGCCACGGTTTTCAGCGCACCCGAGAACATGACCATCGCGTCATGGGCGGCCAGCGATTCAAACTTGTTGGGCGCGGTAACAAAGGGCAGGCCGGTGATCTCGGCCATATGCGCGGCCACGGCTTCGGCCCAGCCTTTCTTGGTGTTCAGACCGGTGCCAACGGCAGTACCGCCTTGGGCCAGTTCATAGATGTCGGGCAGGCAGGCGTTGACCCGTTCGATCCCCTTTTTCACCTGATGCGCATAGCCCGAGAATTCCTGACCCAAGGTCAGCGGTGTCGCATCCTGGGTATGGGTCCGGCCGATCTTGATGATGTCCTTGAACTCTTCGGACTTCGCAACCAAGGCGTCGTGCAGTTTTTGCAGGCCGGGCAGCAGCACGTCACGGGCCTGCATGCCGATCGCGACATGCATCGCGGTGGGGAAGGTATCGTTGGACGACTGTCCCATGTTGCAGTGGTCATTGGGGTGGACCGGATCTTTCGACCCCATCTCGCCGCCCAGCATCTCGATCGCGCGGTTCGAGATCACCTCGTTCGCGTTCATGTTCGACTGGGTACCGGAACCGGTCTGCCAGACGACCAGCGGGAAGTTGTCGTCGAACTTGCCCTCGATCACCTCGGTCGCGGCGGCGGTGATTGCATCGGCCAGCTTCTGGTCCAGATTGCCCTGGTTCAGGTTTTCCATCGCACAGGCTTTTTTCACCACACCCAGGGCACGGATGATCGGCACCGGCTGTTTTTCCCACCCGATGGGGAAGTTGATGATCGACCGCTGGGTCTGCGCGCCCCAGTATTTGTCGGACGGCACTTCCAATGGGCCAAAGCTGTCGGTTTCTGTACGGGTATCGGCCATGAAAAGGCTCCTGATCTTGGGCTTATGTCTGATCAGGGTTTACCCCGCGGGCCGCAGCGGTGCAATGAGCCGATGGCGCTAACCTTGGCGACAAGGCGCGCTGACCGGTCGATTACTTGCGGAAGCTGTCCAGCGATACGATTTCGGCGGCTTTGGGGGCTTCTTCCTCGACCTCAAGCTCGCTTTCGTCTTGTTGGGGCAGGTCTTCGTCCTCGTCCTGCTGGCCGGGTTCTTGCTGTTCGAACTTCAGGCCGAATTCCACCGACGGATCCACAAAAGTGCGTATCGCGTCATAGGGGATATACATCGGTTCCGGCGCATCGCCAAAGTTCAACGTGACCGAGAATCCTTCCTCGGTGACCTCAAGCTTGTCGTACCAATGCTGCATGACAACGGTCATTTCGCCGGGGTAGCGGTCGGACAGCCAATCGGCCAGTTCCGCATCCGGATGAGAGGTGTCGAACGTGATAAAAAAGTGATGGTTGCCGGGCAGGCCATTGGCTGCAACGTCAAGTAATACCTGACGAATTAACCCGCGCATGGCATCGTGCATCAGATTGCCATACTCAATGCTTCGGCTCATTACTTCTCTCCGGCCTTGGTTGATGGCGATAGCATACGGCATTTCACACCAGTGAAAAGGGGGCGCAAAAATTTATAGCAGCAGGCTCCAGAAAAGTGCCAATGCCGCGCTTATCGTCATCGTCAGGACAAAGCCGCGCCGCAGCCCCAGCATCAACACCCCCGCCACACCCGTTAACACAGCGGCGACAGGATCAAAGCTGCTCCAATCAGGAAGAGGCACAGCCAGATGCGTCATAGGCAGCACGCGTTCAAACATCACATGCAGCGCGAACCAGACCGACAGATTGGCGATCACACCGACGACGGCGGCGGTAATCGCGCGCAAGGCCCCCGCCAGCCGTGGCTGCGCCGAGATCGCCTCCAGATACGGGCCGGCAAGGAATATCCATAGAAAACAGGGTGTAAACGTCACCCAGAGCGCCAGCATCCCGGCCGAGACCGCGCCCCATGGGCCCGATTGGGCAAAACCGGCCAGCAGGGCAACAAACTCCGTCACCAGAA
The DNA here is from genome assembly GCF_021735935.1 of Sulfitobacter sp. M39. Classification (NCBI taxonomy): domain Bacteria; kingdom Pseudomonadati; phylum Pseudomonadota; class Alphaproteobacteria; order Rhodobacterales; family Roseobacteraceae; genus Sulfitobacter; species Sulfitobacter sp. M39. The sequence continues at coordinate 2,204,215 of NZ_WMDZ01000001.1, read as the reverse complement.
TGAGAGGGCCGGGCGTCGTCTCGGCCAGCCCCAGGGCGTCGATCATCTGCTCGGTGGTGATCCACCCGTGATCCTGCACCACGGTCTGCGCCATATAGGCCAGCACCGCATAGGCGCCGCCAAAGGTCACCACCGCGAGCTTCGAGAAGAAGAGCCCGATCTTGAGCAGGAATTCATTCCCCACACCCCAGACAAACAGCAGCGGCGACGCCCATAGCGCGACCCAAAGTCCGATGACGCCGACGGGCCGGGCAGGGCGGTGATGTAGCCCCTCAATCTCGACCACGCTGCCGTGCCCGGTGGCACCAAAAGCGCCCCAAAGGCCAGCGCCTAGAATGATCAGCGGGAAGGGCAGACCAAAGACGAACAGAGCCACAAAGGCCAGCGCAGCCAGCACCCATCCCGCGCGCCCGTGCAAAGCCTTCCGCCCCAGATTGCGCAAGGCTTGAAAGACCACGACAATGACCGCCGCCTTTATCCCTATGAACGCGGCTTGAACCAAAGGAAGCTGGCCGAAATAGGCATAACCAAAGGCCAGCCCCAGGATGACCGCAGCCCCGGGGAGCACAAACAAAAGCCCCGCCAACAGCCCGCCAAGGGTGCCGCGCAGCCGCCATCCGGCATAGGTCGCCAGCTGCATCGCCTCTGGCCCGGGCAACAACATGCACAAGGACAGTGCGCGCAAAAACCCGTCTTCCGAAAGCCAGCGATGACGCTCGACCAGCTCTTTGTGCATCAAGGCGATCTGTGCCGCTGGCCCCCCAAAGGACAGCACCCCGATCCGCCCGAACACGCGCGCCAGCAGGCCCCATTCCGGTACATTCATATCTCGCATATGCCTCTCACGATGCCCCGCGCCAGAGGTCGCAGTACCGGACCCCAAGGTCAAGCGCGCCCGCATCTTCCAAATGGCAAAAATCCTCGTCGAAGGCAGCGCTCGATCAGCAGATAGAACAGCGTGAAAGATGCACGCGGCTGTCGAAAGGGCGGAGATATCGGGGGAGGTAAAGTGCAGGTTTCTGTTGCCAGGTACCTGCGAACCCCGCCTTAGGTCGCTAAACGTAAGGACTTAAGTTTCAATAGTTCCGGTCGCTTACGCGGCCATCGCCATTGGAGCACGATTGTCATTTGCAATTGTACATTTTACGCCGATAACGGTGGCAGTCAGCCGAGATAAAGCTACATCTTTAGACGTTCGTCGATCCTATTTCGACCCCATGATCCGCAAATGACGGATGTTTGGTGGAGTCGCCGGGTACCGCCCCCGGGTCCGAACCGCTTATTACATGCGCGTTTATACCCATAGTCCCGAAGGACATCCCAAATATAAGGGGCGTGATTTGCTTTGCAAGGGGAAAGCTTCGAAATCGACAGGTGGCCCGCGGCTATCGGGCCGCGTCAATCTGTTTGCTGCGGCGGGCAAAGACGGTGCGGGCGAGGGCCTGGGTCTCTTCCTCAAGCAGGATCAGTCCCTGGGCGGCGGCCGTGGAGTCGCGGGCGGCGATGGCGGTGGCGATGTCACGATGGCGCGCGACAATGGCGTCGCGGGACCAAGCGGTGAAGGTGATCATGTTCATCAACGGCTGCATCGCTTCGACCGCACCGGCGAGTTGATAGGACAGCACCGGATTGCACGCCCCATCGACCAGCGCGCGGTGAAACGCGACATCAGCCGCGCAAAATCCCGCGTCCGACAGATCGGGGGCAGATTGCGCGGCAAGCGCGTTTTGCATCGCGTCCAGATGATGATCCTGCCTGCGTGCTGCCGACAGGGGGGCGCAGGCGCGCTCTAGCGCGAAGCGGGCCTCGCAGGCGGTCTCAAAGCTCACGTCGTTCATCGACAAAAGCAGGGTAGAGGTGGTGATCTGCTGCGCTTGGGCGGCTTCAAAGCTGATGCGATTGACGAAAGCGCCGCCGGTTGCCCCCCGTTGCGTACGGATCAACGATTGTGCCGCCAACCGCTTGAGCGCCTCGCGGACCGTCGCGCGCGATACGTTGAACTGCGCCGACAGCTCCGCCTCGGAGGGGAGGCGTTCGTCCACGATCAGCACACCCTTGATGATAGCATCACGGATGTTCGCGGCAATATGGCTGGACAGATCAGAGGCGGTTTCTGGCGTGGAGTTCATATGTCTTACATTTATGGTTTGGAAAAACTTTAATTGTCTGACATTAATTTTGCAAGATGTGAGTCGGCGGGCACCCCCACTGGCGCGCAGCTTGAACCCATGGAACCGAGGGGCCAGCCCCTCGGGCTCCCCGGAGTTTATTGGCAAAATGAAGCGGGCCCTGAACAGCGGTCCGAGACAGGAGAAATGATGTTTGATGCGTTGATGGTGAATAAGGATGAGGACACCGGCAAGACCCATGCCGAGGTCACCCAGATCGACCTTGACCGTTTGCCCGAGGGGGATGTGACCGTTGCTGTCGAATATTCGACCGTGAACTACAAAGACGGGCTGTGCATCGGACCGGGCGGCGGCTTGGTGCGTAAGTATCCCCATATTCCCGGTATCGATTTCGCAGGCACCGTGGAGGCATCGGACGATGATCGCTACAAACCCGGCGATAAGGTCGTGCTGACGGGCTGGCGTGTGGGCGAGGCCCATTGGGGCGGCTATGCGCAAAAGGCGCGTGTGAAGGCAGACTGGCTGGTGCCGCTGCCCGAGGGGCTGGATACCCGCCAAGCCATGGCCGTGGGCACGGCGGGCTTTACCGCGATGCTGTCTGTCATGGCGCTGGAAGATCACGGGCTGGTGCCGGGCAACGGGCCGGTGCTGGTGACGGGTGCCGCCGGTGGCGTGGGGTCGGTCGCGGTCGCCATTCTTGCCGCATTGGGCCACGAGGTCGCCGGTGTGACGGGCCGCCCGGATACGGCGGAGTATCTGAAATCGCTGGGTGCTACGCAGATCGTCGCGCGGGAAGAGTTGAACGAAACCGTTAAACGTCCGCTGGAATCCGAAACCTGGGCCGGTTGCATTGACGCTGTGGGTGGCGAGATGCTGGCGCGGGTCTTGGGGCAGATGAAATATGGCGGTTCGGTCGCGGCTGTCGGTCTTGCGGGCGGGGCAGGGTTGCCGGCTACGGTGATCCCATTCCTGCTGCGCGGTGTGAACCTGCTGGGGATCGATTCCGTCATGCAACCCTATGACAACCGTCTGCGCGCATGGCAGCGGATCGGGAAAGACCTGCCACTGTCCAAGCTTGAGGATATGGTCGTGCCTGCGACGCTGAGCGATTTGCCCAAGCTGGGGGCAGATATCCTGAACGGTCAGGTGCGGGGCCGTGTTGTGGTTGATGTGAACGGCTAAACCACCGGCACTACGGTTAAGATTTGTCTGGCGGCGGCCCCTTGGGGTCGCCGTTTGGCGTATTTAGGGACTGATACGGCCTTGACCTTGCGGGGGCAGCACTAGCTTTGCATCACCTTAACGCAAAGTGTGACATGTCCGATAAAAGCCCCATCCTTCTTTGGTATCGCCGCGATTTGCGGCTTAGCGATCATCCGGCCTTATCCGCGGCTGCACATGCGGGGCGGCCCGTAATACCCGTATTTATCAAGGACAAGACCGTCGACTCCCTTGGCGCGGCACCGAAATGGCGTCTTGGTTTGGGGATCGGGGCGCTTGCGGACAGTCTGGAGGGGGTGTCGAGCAGGCTGATCTTGCGTGAAGGCGATGCGCTTGAGGAATTACAGGCTCTGATCAAGGAGACGGGCGCGGGCGCTGTCTATTGGTCGCGGCTTTATGATCCAGACAGCGTTCAGCGCGACAGCAAGATCAAAGAGACCCTGTGCAACGAAGGGATAGAGGCGAAATCCTTTGGGGGGCACGTTATGTTCGAACCCTGGACGGTCGAGACCAAGGCGGGCGACTGCTATAAGGTCTACACGCCGTTCTGGAACAACGTCAAAACCCGCGACGTCGAGCCGCCGCTGTCCGCGCCCTCTGACCTGCCCGCGCCAGAAAGCTGGCCCGACAGCGATGCGCTGGACGGCTGGGGCTTGGGGGCTGCGATGGACCGTGGTGTCGATGTGGTGCGCCCGTTTGTCTGTCTGGGCGAAAAAGCCGCGCAGTCGCGGCTGGGGGCGTTCATGGCGCATGGGGTAGCCGATTATAAGCAGACCCGCGACATTCCCGGCACCGATGGCACGTCGAACCTGTCCGAGAACCTGTCGCTGGGTGAGATCAGCCCGCATCAATGCTGGCACGCAGCACAGCGCGCCTTGCACGACGGCAAACAGGGGGCGGAGACCTTTCTGAAAGAGCTGGTGTGGCGCGAGTTTGCCTATCACTTGATGCATCACACGCCACGGATGCTGACCGATAACTGGCGCGACGAATGGGATGCCTTCCCCTGGAACGAGGATGAACGCCGCGCCGAGGTGAAGGCCTGGAAACAGGGGCGCACGGGCGAGCCCTTTGTCGATGCCGCCATGCGCGAGCTCTATGTCACCGGCCGCATGCATAACCGCGGCCGCATGATCGTCGCGAGCTATCTGACGAAACATCTGATGTGTCACTGGCGCATCGGGCAGAAGTGGTTTGAACATTGCCTGATCGACTGGGACCCCGCGAGCAATGCGATGGGGTGGCAATGGGCGGCGGGGTCGGGGCCGGATGCGTCCCCGTATTTCCGCGTGTTCAACCCCGAGACACAGCTGGATAAATTTGATAAGAATAGAGACTACGCCAGTCGCTGGATCGCCGAGGGGCGGGCCAATCCGCATAAGGACGCGCTTGCGTTCTTTGACGCGATCCCGCGCAGTTGGCCCTTGTCGGCGGATGATGACTATCCCGAGAAGATCATCGCGCTCGACGAAGGCCGCGAACGCGCCCTTGAAACCTATAAGGGGCGAAACTTTTAACCTTTATGAAACGTGGATCTCCCACGTAACACCCATAAACCAATAAGATACGCGTCCAAGCGCATACAGGAGAGCGAATGATTTTGACCAGCACCGAGGGGCAGACTGCCCTTCCACGATATTTCTCGCGTGTTTTTGCGATGGCGCAGGAAATGCAAAACGGGCAGGTCGACTTTGTTTTGCCCGACGGGCGGTGCTTTCGCGCAACCGGAAAGAACCCGCTGCCCATTGCCGAAATCCGTATCCATAACAATGACTTGTTCGCGCGTCTTATCAGGGAGGGTGATCTTGGTTTCAGCGATGCCTACCTTGACGAATGGTGGAGCACACCGGACCTGCAGGCCTTTATGGACGTGGCCCATGCGAATGAGGATATCTACGATTCATTCCCCGGCATGGGGTTGATCCGTAAATTTGAATCCCTGCGCTTCTGGTTGCAGCGCAACAGCAAGAAGCAAGCGCGTAAGAACATCAGCTATCACTATGATTTGGGGAATGATTTCTACAAATTGTGGCTTGATGATACGATGACCTATTCAAGCGCGCTTTTCGAGGACGGCTTCCAACAATCGCTAGAGGCGGCGCAGACCGCGAAATATGCCTCTATGGTGGATCAGATGGGGGTCTCGGCTGGGGATCATGTGCTGGAAATCGGCTGCGGCTGGGGCGGTTTCGCTGAATATGCAGCGAAGGAACGCGGGCTCAAGGTGACGTGCCTCACCATCAGCAAAGAGCAGTTTAACTACGCCAAAGAACGTATTGAAAACGCGGGCTTGGCCGATGTTGTTCAGTTCAAGCTTCAAGATTACCGTGACGAGCGTGGCACCTACGATGGTATTGCCAGCATAGAGATGTTCGAAGCCGTTGGGGAACAGTATTGGCCGTCGTATTTCAACACGTTGCACGCCTGCCTTAAACCTGGATGTCAAGCGACCTTGCAGATCATCACCGTGCCGGATCGTCGCTGGAAGGTATACAAGCGAGGCGTTGATTTCATTCAGAAATATATCTTCCCGGGTGGTATGCTGCCAAGCCCTTCGGTCTTGAAGCAACAGGTTGAGAGTGCTGGATTAGCCGTTGAAAAGTCTATTGAATTTGGCAAAAGTTACGACGTCACGCTGCGTCGTTGGCATACGACCTTCAATGAGAAGTGGGAAGAGATCGCGCGCATGGGCTTTGACGAACGCTTCAAGCGGATGTGGGATTTCTACCTCACCTCTTGCGCGTCTACCTTTGACAGCGGCAATTGCGATGTGACACAGATTACCGTGAAGCGTCCGGCCTGAGGGCGCATTGCTTGTAGTCTAAGGAAATCCCGATGCCGACCGCTGCCCGCCTGACAGCTGCTTTCTGCCTGGCGCTGATGGGCTTTGCCCTTTCGCGCATGATCATGCCCCTGATGCCTGAATCCACCCAGTTCGGGTATTTCATTCCCACCAATATTGCCCTCGGGCTCGCGGTCGGGTGGCGGGTCATGGGGGCACGTGCGGGCGGTGGCGCTTCCGAAGGGATCACCATCGGGCTGACCGGTGCCGTGGTTCTGGTGTTCTGGGGGCTGTTCATTCAGGCAGGCCGCGAGATGATCGAGAAAGCGATGATGCACCGCTATGGCGGTGTCGGAGAGGCGCTGGTGGGCATGATCGGTATCGGTGCCGAATACTTCCTGATCATGGCGACGGTGCCGATCATCGCGGTCGTGTTGATTGGCGGGGCCGTCAGCGGCGTGATCACAAACCTTATCGACAACAAGTTTCCTTAAGCCGATGACAGATCTTTTTCTCTATGGGTCGTTGCGGCATGTGCCGCTGCTTGAAATCGTGATGGGGCGCGCGGCGGACCGGCTTGACATCTCGCCGGACCGTTTGCCGGATCACATCGCCTTGTCCGTGGTCGAGGGACCATTCCCTTGCATCGTGCCGGCACCGGGCCAATCTGCCGAAGGGTTGTTGCTGCGCGGGCTGGGGCAGAACGATCTGGACCGGTTGAATTTCTACGAGGGCAGCTTTGCCTACGATCTGCAAGAGGTCACGTTGGAAAGCGGCGCAAAGGCTTTGGGCTATTTCGCGCGGCCCGATCAATGGACGACACGTGACCGCTGGTCGCTGACGCAGTGGCAGGCAGACTGGGGCGCGCTTAGCTGCTTTGCCGCGCGCGAGGTGATGGATTATTTCGGCGTCTACACCGCCGACCGCGTGGCCCAGATGTTCCCGATGATCCGGTCACGGGCAGCGGCGCAGGTGAATGCGCTTGGGTCGAAACACGGGGGAGGGACGCTGGATGGCAAGGTGCGGATCGACCGGATTGACCGCGCCTATACCAATTATTTCGCGCTGAACGAATATCACCTCGCGCACGAGCGTTTCGACGGCACGATGACCGATGTGCTGGAGCGGGCGGTCTTCGTCGCGACCGATGCCGCGTTGGTGCTGCCCTATGATCCGGTGCGGGATCGGGTGATGCTGGTAGAGCAGCTGCGCATGGGGCCGGTGGCGCGGGGGGATCGCGCGCAGTGGCAACTTGAACCCATCGCGGGCCGTGTTGATCCGGGCGAAAGCCCCGAAGACGCCGCGCACCGCGAGGCACAGGAAGAAGCGGGGCTGACCCTGCGCAAGCTTGAAAAAATCGCGGAAGTCTATGCCTCTCCGGGGGATTCTACGGAATTTTTCTATATCTATCTGGGGCTTGCAGATTTGCCCGATGGTAGCACCGGTGTGAACGGGCTCGAGGCGGAAAGCGAGGATATCCGGTCCCATCCCATCGGCTTTGATGCGCTGATGACGATGGTAGACCAGCTTGAAGCTGCCAATGCGCCGCTGGTGATTGCCGCTTACTGGCTTGCGCGGCATCGGGAACGCTTGAGGTTGGAAGCGCCCGCCGCTACACCGGATGTAACTTGATTTAGGAGCATCCCATGCACGTCGCATCTGATCTGGCGCAGGCCATTGGCAACACCCCTCTTATTCGTCTGCGCAAGGCGAGCGAGGAAACCGGCTGCGAGATATACGGCAAGGCAGAATTCATGAACCCCGGCCAGTCGGTCAAGGACCGTGCTGCGCTGTTCATCATTCAGGATGCCATCGCCAAGGGTGCGCTGAAACCCGGCGGCACGATTGTTGAAGGCACGGCAGGCAACACCGGTATCGGGCTGGCACTGGTCGGCGCATCAATGGGGTTCAAAACCGTGATCGTCATTCCTGAAACGCAAAGTCAGGAAAAGAAGGATATGCTGCGCCTTGCCGGGGCCGAGCTGGTGCAGGTGCCCGCGGCACCCTACCGCAACCCCAACAACTTTGTGCGCTACTCGGAACGGCTCGCGAATGAACTGGCGCGCACCACGAACGAAGGTGTGATCTGGGCCAACCAGTTCGACAACGTCGCCAACCGTCAGGCGCATATCGAAACCACCGGCCCCGAGATCTGGGAGCAGACCGGCGGCAAGGTTGACGGGTTCTGCTGTGCGGTAGGATCTGGCGGCACGCTGGCCGGGATCGGCATGGCGTTGCAGCCCAAAGGCGTGAAGATCGCGATTGCCGATCCGGACGGGGCCGCGCTGCATAACTATTACACCAAGGGCGAACTGGTCGCCGAAGGCGGATCAATCGCGGAAGGTATCGGTCAGGTCCGCATCACCAAGAACCTAGAAGGGTTCACGCCCGATTTCAGCTACAACGTCTCGGACGCAGAAGCGCTGCCCTATGTCTTTGATCTGCTGCAACACGAAGGGCTGTGCCTTGGGGCGTCGTCGGGTGTGAACGTCGCCGGTGCGGTGCGTCTGGCCAAGGATATGGGGCCGGGGCATACGATCGTGACGATCCTGTGCGACTTTGGCACGCGCTATCAGTCGAAACTGTTCAACCCCGACTTCCTGCGTGAAAAAGATCTGCCCGTACCCGCTTGGTTGGACCGCGCCCCACAATCCATTCCTGGCGTCTTCGAAGACCAATGATCGCGACGCTCAGGGGGCTTCTGGCCTGCGGTCTTCTGGCGCTTTGCCTGACGACTGCGGCTTTCGCGCAGACCGACGTCGAAGAAACGGCGGAGCAATGGGATAGTGTTGCGGTCAAGGCGGAACAATCGGTTGAAGAGGCCGACACACCGACCTCTGAACTCGACAGCCTGCGCGCGCGTATCGTCAACTACCGTGCTGAATTCGAGGCCGCGCGCACGCTGAACGCTGAACGTATCGCTGCGCTTCGCGACCAGCTTGCCGCCTTGGGTACCGTGCCCGAAGGCGAAAATGCCGAACCCGAAGCGCCAGAGGTAGCCAAGACCCGCGCCGACATCAACCAGCAGTTGAACACTCTGCTGGCCCCTGTGCAGATCGCAGAGCGTGAATTTCTGCGCGCAGACGGGCTGGTGCGCGAGATCGACAAGATCATTCGCGAGCGCCAAACCGAACGGTTGCTACGCGCGACGCCGTCGCCATTGAACCCCGCCTACTGGGGCCCCGCATTGGTCGAGATGCAGAACGCACTGGGTGCCTTCTGGCAGGAAAGCGCAGAGCAAGACACAGACGGCGCGCTGGATACGCTGGAAAACAACCTGCCGACTGTCTTTTTTGCCGGTATCGCGGGTCTGCTGCTGCTGTTCCGAGGGCGTCTTTGGGCGATGAAAATCGTGGATACGCTCCGCGTTCATCAGGCACGCGGTATGGGCATCTGGCGCTTTGTCGTCTCCCTATTGCGCATCCTGTTCCCGCTGGTAGGGCTCTATCTGCTGACCATCGCGGCGCGGCAGTCCGGTTTTCTGGGTACGCGCGCGACGCAGGTGGTTGAACTGCTTCCGCTGATTGGTCTGGTGATTTTCGGTTTCCGCTGGGTGTCCGAACGGGTCTTTGCCCGCGACGAAGACGAAGCGTTGTTGCCGCTGTCCGCAAAGCAACGTAAATCCGCACGGTTCTACGTGAACGCGATCACCTTTGTGATGATTCTGTCGATCGTGACGCTGGCTGTGCTTGAAATCGGCGATCCCAGCACGGCAACCCGTGCAGTAGTACAGTTCCCGCTGGCCCTGCTGACCAGCCTTGCGCTGTTCCAGATTGGCCGCATTCTGCGCAGCTACCGTGAACCCGAAGAGGATACGCCAGACGCCGATGGTATCACCAAAGCGTCGACCCATGCGCGGGTTGTACGCAGTGTCGGGCTTGGGGCCATTGCGGTGGCTGTCGCGGCACCCTTATTATTCGCCGTTGGGTATCAGGATCTGTCCGATGCGATCCTGCGCCCCTATGTGTCCACGCTGGCGGTGTTGGGACTGGTCATGGCGCTGCAACGCTTTTCTGCGGATGTCTATGGCGCGATCACGGGGCAGGGCGTTGCCGCACGCGAAGCGCTGATGCCGTTGTTCTTCGGTCTGATTTTGCTGTTATTGGCGATGCCCGTGCTTGCGCTGGTCTGGGGCGCACGGGTCGCTGACCTGACCGAGTTATGGGCCGCATTCTCGCGCGGGTTCACCATTGGTGAAAGCCAGATCTCGCCGTCGAACCTGCTGGCCTTCGCGGTGATCTTTGCGATCGGCTATCTGCTCACGCGGCTGCTGCAAGGGACGCTGCGCAGCAACGTCCTGCCCAAGACCAAGATCGACATCGGCGGGCAGAACGCGCTGCTGTCTGGGCTGGGCTATGTCGGCATATTTTTGGCCGCGCTGGCCGCGATCACGGGGGCGGGCATTGACCTTAGCTCGCTTGCCATCGTTGCCGGTGCACTGTCGGTCGGTATCGGTTTCGGTCTGCAGAACATCGTCAGCAACTTCGTTTCGGGGATCATCCTGCTGATCGAACGCCCCATTTCCGAAGGCGACTGGATCGAGGTCGGTGGCAAGTCCGGCTATGTGCGCGATATTTCGGTACGGTCCACGCGGATCGAAACCTTTGACCGCACCGATGTCATTGTCCCGAACGCCGATCTTGTTAGCGGGACGGTGACCAACTTTACCCGTGGCAATACCGTGGGCCGTCTTATCGTAAGCGTTGGCGTTGCCTATGGCACCGATACCCGCCGTGTCGAGAATATCCTGCGCGAAATCGCGGAGGACCAGCCGCTGGTGCTGGCCAATCCGGCGCCGAATGTCCTGCTGGTCAACTTTGGCTCTGACGCGTTGGAGTTTGAAATCCGTGCGTTTCTACGCGACGTGAATTGGATGATGTCGGTCAAAAGCGATATCAATCATGCCGTTGTCGAACGCTTCGCCGCCGAGAAAATAGAGGTGCCCTTTCCACAACGGGATGTCTGGCTGCGCAGGCGGACCTCTGCGCCAGACCCGAAACCTGACGGAGAGGACAGTTGAACCAACCAATCTATCTCACCGACGCCTATGCCCGCGACAGCGCCGCCAAAGTCATCGCCATCACCGACGAGGGCGGGATCGTACTGGACCGGACGGTGTTCTATCCCACGGGCGGCGGGCAACCTGGGGACAGCGGTTGGCTGAACTGGGACAAGCAGCGCATGCCGATCGCGACAACGGTCAAGGGGCTGGACGGGTCCATCATTCTGGTCCCGGCCGAGCCCGAAGAAATCCCCCAGCCGGGCACCCATGTCACGCAAAAGCTGGATTGGGACCGCCGGCACCGGCACATGCGGGTGCACAGCCTGATGCATCTTTTGTCCGTGGTCGTGCCGTTCCCCGTGGTGGGAGGGCAAATCTCGGCCACGCATGGGCGGCTGGATTTTGACCTCGCCGATGCACCAGAGGATCGCGACGGCATTGAAGACGCGCTGGCGTCCTATATCGCGCAGGATTTGCCGATTACGGATCACTGGATCACCCAAGAGGAACTGCAAGCCGCACCCGAACTGGTCAAGACGTTATCCGTCGCACCACCAGTCACGGCGACCAACGTGCGTCTGGTGCAAATCGGAGAGGGTGACGGATGGATCGACCTGCAGCCCTGCGGTGGCACCCACGTTGCCCGCACCGGAGAGATTGGGGCGGTACGCCTTGGCAAGATTGAGAAAAAGGGGCGCGGCACCCGCCGGATCTACGTCCATCTCGACAGCTGAGCGGCGCATTGAAATCTTGTTGAATTTCGCGCGTTTTACCCCTTGCACCCCGCCTGCAGGTCACGTTAAACACCCCCTCAATGGACAGGTGGCCGAGTGGTCGAAGGCGCACGCCTGGAAAGTGTGTAGGCGGGAGACCGTCTCCAGGGTTCGAATCCCTGTCTGTCCGCCATACCCCCCTTACGACATATTCCGCCGGTGCGATCATCGGACGCTATGCCCCAAACGGGTCACCAGATGCCCGTTGGTTCGGGCGCGTCGATGACCGGTTACCTGAGCCTTTTTGCGGTCGCCTTTCTTGCAGCGACGATTCTCCCCATGCAATCCGAAGCGTTGCTGGTCGGGCTGATGATCCACGGGCAGCACGGGGTTCTGGTTTTGTTAGCGGTTGCCACCGTGGGCAATGTCTTGGGATCGGTGGTGAATTGGGGGCTGGGGCATGCGGTGCTGCGGTTCCAACATAAGCGTTGGTTTCCTGCGTCCCCGTCGCAAATGGCGCGGGCCGAGATGTGGTACGCGCGCTATGGCCGCTGGTCGCTGCTGGTAAGCTGGTTTCCGGTTGTCGGCGATGCGCTGACCGTCACCGCAGGGGTGCTAAGAGAGCCGCTGTGGTCTTTCGTTGCCATCGTCGGTATCGGCAAGGCGTTGCGCTATGGGGTGCTGGCCTGGGTGACGCTCGTGTGGATCGGCTGAGCGAAAGAGATCGGATAGCGCGTTGGCTAGAAACGAAAAAAGCGCCCGAGGGCGCTTTGTTTCCGTGGTCGTCCTGAGGTGCTTAGCCGCCCCAGTTACGCACCTGACCGCAATCCATGTGCACGAAGTTCGAGCCGGAATAGCGACCGACACCGCCACCGTTACAGGCAATCGCTGCACGTGCCATCTGGTTCACCGAACGCGACGCCAGACGCAGGTCAGCCGCCTGACCACGCATATGGAGGGAGTTCTTGGCCACACCCCGCGATCTGGAACGCAGCATCGCGTTGGTCTGCGGGCTGCGGTAGCCGGATAGAAGCATATAGGGTTCGGACACATCCAGAAGGTTATGCGACGCGGCCATGATGTCCACGGTGCGCAGGTCCATCGACTTGACGCCATCTGTACGCCAGTCACGCATAAAATAGTTCAGCTCGGATACGGCATCTTTGATGTAGTTGCCTTCGATCCAATAGATCATGTCGATGCGTTCGCCGGTCCGGCCGGAATACATCTTGATGCGACGAATATCGCCGGCCCCACGCAAAAATCCTGCTGCGTTTGCGAAGGTCGGTGCCGCTGCTACGGCCGTCGCTGCGAATGCGCCCAATACGGAGCGCCGGGTCATGCCCGAAGTGCTCTTACCAGTCATTTGTTGTATGTCCCGTCTTCTGCCTTTGGTTCCATGATGTTACACGGAGTTTTCCATCGATCCCCAGATGCAACAATTTATGGCATAGCGCGATTCTTGAACCAAGTGCTGAATCGAAAAGGTTCCATCCATCAACAAATTTAGGCGAATTTTTGCGCAACCCTTAGTTGGTTGTTCATTTTTGCCACAGGGGCGATGCCGATAAGCATCAATTTATCCTTAGTTTTCAATTCACGGGCATTGTTATTGGACAAGCGCATGAGGTTCCCTGCCTATCTAGGAAATCCAAAGCTTACCGATTTCGGGGGAATCAATGACTCGTATTTTAAGCATTCAATCGCGGAAATTTCGCCGCATGGCCGGTTTTCTGGGGGCTGCTGCCACAGCTCTGACTCTCTTTACCGCGCCGCAACCCGCTTTTGCGCAGGTGACCGCGTTCAAACAGGCCGTTGCCGAAGCCGCCGCGCGGGATGAGGATATCGCCGCCTACTACCGGACCCACGGCTATGCGCCGATCTGGACCGAAGCGACAGAGACACAGCGTGCCCGACGTGCCGCACTTATGTCGGCGATCCGCGCGGCTGATCTGCACGGGCTGCCCGTTGCTCGCTATGACCCGCAAGGGTTGATGGACAAGCTTAAGAACGCGCAGACCCCGCGGGATCGCGGGCTGGCCGAGGTCGAGTTGACCCGCGTCTTCCTGCAATACGCCCGTGATCTGCAAACCGGTGTGCTGGTGCCGTCGCGCATTGATCCGTCCATCGTGCGCGAAGTGCCATACCGCGACCGTCAGACCTATATCACCGATTTCATTTCTTCCGATCCCACACCGTTCCTGCGCAATCTGCGCCCGCGGACGATGGAGTATAACGCCCTGATGCGTGAAAAGCTGCGGATGGAGCATTTGCTGACCCAAGGCGGTTGGGGGCCCGCGGTGCCTGCATCCTCGCTCAAGCCCGGGGCGCAAGGCACGCAAGTGGTCGCGCTGCGTAACCGGTTGATGTCGATGGGGTATCTGAAACGGTCCAACGTGATGACCTATGACGCCACTTTGCAAGAAGCGGTGCGCAGCTTTCAAAAAGATCACGGGCTGAACGAGGACGGCGTTGCCGGCTCCGGCACCATGGCCGAGATCAACAAGAGCGTCGAGACGCGGCTGCAATCCGTCATCGTCGCGATGGAGCGTGAACGCTGGTTGAACAAGGAACGCGGCGCACGTCACGTGCTGGTCAATATCCCAGCCTTTACCGCGTCCGTCGTCGACAACGGGCAGGTCACCTTCGAGACACGCTCGGTCGTGGGGGCGAACCAATCGGACCGCCTGACGCCTGAATTCTCGGATGTGATGGAATATATCGTCATCAACCCGACCTGGACGGTGCCGCGGTCGATCGTGACCAAGGAATATCTGCCGTCGATGCAGCGCAACCCCAATGCCGCGGGTCATATTGATCTGATCGATAACCGCGGCCGGATCATCAGCCGTGGGTCGGTGAACTTTAGCCGTTATACAGCGCGCACCTTCCCCTATGGCATGCGCCAAAAGCCGGGGCGGACCAATGCGCTTGGGCTGGTGAAGTTCATTTTCCCCAACAAATACAACATCTACCTGCACGACACGCCCTCCAAGAGCCTGTTTGACCGCGACGTTCGTGCCTTTAGCCACGGCTGCGTGCGGCTCGCCGATCCGTTTGATTTCGCCTATACGCTGCTGGCCCCGCAAGCGGCTGACCCTGTCGCCTATTTCAAACGGCAACTGGCCACAGGCCGCGAGACTTTCGTTCATCTTGATACCGAAGTGCCGGTCCACATCATCTACCGTACTGCCTTCACCACGCCGCGCGGCCATACGCAGTATCGCGCCGATATCTATGGTCGCGATGGCCGTATCTGGGATGCGCTAAGCAAGGCGGGGGTGGCATTGGGCGCGGTTCAGGGTTAACTCATCCCTGATAAGGGGAGACCGCACATGACCTATACCATCCAACAGATCGCCGACGCGCTTGGCTTGCCAGCGGTCGGCGATACGTCCATTTCGATTGCCAAACTGGCAGAGCCGGCAGACGCGGGACCCGACGATCTCGCGCTCGCCATGAGCCCCAAATACGCACAATCGCTGTCTGACGGATCGGCCCGCGCGGCCATGCTCTGGCCCAATGCCGATTGGCAAGAGATGGGGTTGAAGGCCGCCATCCTGCCGGATCGTCCGCGCTTTGCCATGTCGGGACTGACCCGCATGATGGATCCGGGGCAGGGGTTCGGGGCTGGCATCCACCCCTCTGCCGTTATTGATGAGACTGCCGAACTGGCCGAGGACGTCTCTGTCGGGCCACTGGCGATTGTGGCGGCGGGCGCGAAAATCGGCGCTGGCTCTGTCATCGGGCCGCAGTGCTACATTGGTACAGACGCGGTTCTGGGTAAGAACGCCTATTTGCGCGATCACGTCAGCATCGGCGCGCGGGTGCGCATCGGCGATGATTTCATCGCGCAACCGGGCGCGCGGATTGGCGGAGACGGGTTCTCCTTTGTGACGGCTGAGCCCAGCACGGTGGAACAGACCCGCAAGACCCTTGGTGATCGCGGCGACACAAAAGCGCAACAATGGACCCGTATTCACACCCTTGGAAGTGTGACCATCGGGAACGACGTGGAATGCGGTATGAACTGCACGGTTGACAGCGGCACCATTCGCAACACCGTCATTGGTGACGGCAGCAAGCTCGATAACCTCGTGCATCTGGGGCATAACGTTGTGGTCGGCAAAAACTGTCTGCTGTGCGGGCAGGTCGGTATCGCCGGTTCCGTGACCATCGGCGACAACGTGGTGCTGGGTGGTCAGGTGGGCGTCAGTGACAATATCACCATCGGCGACGGGGTGATCGCGGGCGGCGGCACCAAAATCCTGTCCAACGCGCCCGCGGGCCGGTCTTTGCTGGGGTATCCCGCGACAGAGATGGGCAAGCAGATCGAAGGCTACAAAGCACTGCGCCGTTTGCCGCGCTTGCTTCGCGATGTGGCGGCGTTAAAATCCCAGATGGGCACCTCCAAAGACAGTGAGACAAGCTAGGGCCGATCCATGGCCCGTTCTGACGGAGACTTAGGATGAACATCAAAGATCAGGTCATCAGCATTATCGCCGATCAAGCGTTTCTGACGCCGTCGGATGTCACCATGAACAGCACGCTCGAAAGCCTTGGCATCGACAGCATGGGCATCGTCGAAAGCATCTTCGCGATTGAAGAGACATTCGACGTATCGGTGCCGTTCAACGCGAACCAGCCGGACGCCACGGGTTTCGATATTTCCAGCGTGGCCAGCATCGTCGCAGGGGTGGAACGGCTGCGCGCCGAGCAGGCCTGACGCGTGAAACGTGTCGTGATTACGGGTGCGGGGACGGTCAATCCGCTGGGGCTGAACGTGCCCGATACGCTTGCGGCCATGCGCAACGGGGTGTGCGGAATCGGGCCGCTTGATTTCCGCGACGTGGACCGGCTGTCGATCAAGATCGGCGGTCAGGTTCACGGGTTTGACGGCGAAAGCCAGTATAACCGCCAGAAGATCGCGCTTTATGACCGGTTCACCCAGTTCACCCTTGCCGCCGCGGCGGAGGCAATCCGCCAATCAGGGCTTGAGTTCAAGGGAGAGCTCTCGGCGAAATCAGGCGTGGTCCTTGGCACCGCGGGGGGCGGCGTTAGCACATGGGACGATAACTACCGTGCGGTCTATGCCGAAGGGAAGAACCGCGTGCATCCCTTTGTCGTGCCGCGCCTGATGAACAACGCCGCCGCCAGCCATGTGAGCATGGAGCATCACCTCAAGGGGCCATCCTTCACCGTTTCCACCGCCTGCGCGTCCTCGAACCACGCGATGGCGCAGGCGTTTTCGATGATCCGCAGCGGGATGGCACCGGCGATGGTCACGGGCGGCTCTGAATCGATGCTGTGCTTTGGCGGGGTCAAGGCGTGGGAAGGGCTGCGCGTGATGTCGCGCGACGCCTGCCGCCCGTTCTCGGCCAATCGCAATGGTATGGTGCAGGGCGAAGGCGCAGGCGTTTTCGTGTTCGAGGAGTATGACCGCGCCCGCGCCCGCGGGGCTGATATCCTGTGTGAAGTATCGGGCTTTGCCATGTCCTCTGATGCGTCGGACATTGTGATGCCCTCCAAGGCGGGTGCCGCCCGCGCGATCAAAGGCGCGTTGGACGACGCTCGGATCAATCCGGACGAGGTGGGCTATATCAACGCCCATGGCACGGGCACGGCAGCCAATGATAAAACCGAATGTGCGGCGGTGGCGGATGTGTTCGGCACCCATGCAGATAGGCTGATGATCAGCTCGACCAAATCCATGCATGGGCATCTGATCGGCGGCACCGGCGCGGTAGAGCTTTTGGCCTGCATCATGGCCCTGCGCGACGGGGTGATCGCCCCCACCATCGGTTACGAAGAACCCGACCCCGATTGCGCCTTGGATGTGGTGCCCAATGTGGCCCGCGATGCGCGGGTCACGGTGGCGCTGTCCAACGCCTTCGCCTTTGGCGGCATGAACGCTGTACTGGCGCTGCGCGCGATCTGATCTTACCAGCGACACCGCCCATGAAAAAGCCGCCCGCGTCAAACGGGGCGGCTTTGTCGTCTTAACGGCCCGAGGGCCAAGCGTCTGCTTACCGGTCTTCAACAACCGAGGATTTGTCGAAGCTTGCGGTGAACCCGTCCAGCGACAGCGACAGTTCGACCTTCTGGTCAGGCGCCAGCGCGGGCACGATGGTGATCACGGCTTCTTTTCCGCGTTTGAACGCGGCGACATCGGCTTCGGTCAGGCCCATGCGGACGTAGCAGCCAACGGGGTTACAGAAAGCGAAAGGATAGCGGCGCGCTTTGCCACCATCGACGGTCAGGGTCATTTGCGAGGGCAGGGCCGTTTCCAATGGCACAACCACAGTGGCGCCGGCTGTCGCCTTGCCGCCCGCTGGCAGGCGGAACAGCGAGAATTCGGCGACAGGCGCGCCTTGGCCATCATCCATCAGCTGGTACATCTGGCAGGGGTCGACCTCTTCTTCGGTCTTGATGCAGCGCATCTCCCAGGCACCGATCACCTCTTTGGTGTAGGGCTTGCCCAGGGTCGGCTCCCCGTCGGCATCTTCACCAAGGCTCAACTGCGACTGCACGTCGGTGCTGCTGCCGGTGGTGGTGTTTTCTTCCGTCGCGGGTGCCGCTTCAGCGGTCGGCTCCGCCGTTTCCGGGGCGTCTGTTGCTGCGGGTGTTTCCGTGGCTGCAGTCTGTGCGTAACCGGAAACGGGCATAGTCAGAGCCATCGCCGCGCAAAGAGGGAGAAGTGTGATATACTTTTTCATGCTCGTTCCAAATCAGTTAAATTCGACGCCATCTACCATGCGCCAAAGCCAATGTCAGGACGATAGCGCTGAAACTGTCGTGATTTAAGGCAAAATTTCGCCTAATTCGAACTTAGATATGAGCAACTTTTGGAAAAAGACGGAGCCGTAAATAGAAAAAAGGACGCTAAGCGTCCTTTTCCCTGTTCTTCGTTCTCCCCGTCGGACTTGGCCGACTTATTGAAAGCACGTTACGAAAGCATTCGTGAACCGTCAACATAAAATATTACAGCGGTTTCAAGCGCGTAAATCCGACCTCAAACGTAAAAAGGGCCGCACCCGAAGGCGCGGCCAAGTCTGACAGGGAGGAAGTGCCGCCAGCACGAAAAGGACATCACGACCGGCGACAAAATCACTATGGTGTGAAAAGGTTAAGTTTGTATGCTCGCTCTGCACTTTGGCTGCAGGTTATTGGCCCAAAAGGAATTAAATACGTGACAAATGATATCTTCATCGGCGGCGGAGGCGAAGACTACGCGACGAAACAGTTTCTCGACATCGGCTATGCCAACCGCCATGGATTGGTCGCGGGGGCCACAGGCACAGGCAAAACCGTCACGCTGCAAATCTTGGCCGAAGGGTTTTCCGCCGCAGGGGTTCCGGTGTTTCTGTCCGACGTCAAAGGCGATCTGTCGGGGCTGGCGCAGGCAGGGTCTGCCAGCCATAAGCTGCACACCCCCTTTTCAGAGCGTGCCCAGACCATCGGCTTTGACGATTTTGATTACAGCGCCTTTCCGGTCACCTTCTGGGATATGTTCGGCAAACAGGGGCATCCGGTGCGGACGACGATCTCGGAAATGGGGCCCTTGCTGCTGGCGCAGCTTCTCGATCTGACTGAGGCCCAAGAAGGTATCCTCAACATCGCTTTCCGCGTCGCTGACGAAGACGGGCTTCCGCTGCTGGACCTCAAGGATCTACAGGCGCTGCTGGTCTGGATCGGGGAAAACGCTTCAACCCTGGCGCTGCGCTACGGTAATGTGTCGTCAGCGTCGGTCGGGGCGATCCAGCGGCGCTTGCTGGTGCTGGAAAACCAAGGCGCGGCTGATCTCTTCGGAGAACCCGCGCTGGCGCTGACCGACCTGATGCGCACAGATAACGACGGGCGCGGCTTTATCAACATCCTCGCGGCCGACAAGCTAATGCACTCACCAAAGCTCTACGCGACCTTCCTGCTTTGGCTGCTGTCCGAGCTTTTCGAGGAACTGCCCGAGGTCGGCGACCCCGATAAACCCAAACTGGTGTTCTTCTTCGACGAGGCGCATCTGCTGTTTGACGACGCCCCCAAAGCGCTGGTCGACAAGGTTGAACAGGTGGCGCGGTTGATCCGCTCCAAGGGCGTGGGCGTGTATTTCATCACACAGAACCCCGCAGACGTGCCCGAAGATATCCTTGGCCAATTGGGCAACCGCATCCAGCACGCGCTGCGCGCTTTTACTGCCCGTGACCGCAAAGAACTGCGCCTTGCCGCCGAAACCTACCGCGAGAACCCGCGCTTTGAAACCGAAGACGCGATCCGCGAAGTGGGCGTGGGCGAGGCGGTGACCTCCATGCTGCAGAAAAAAGGGATCCCCGGCATCGTGGAACGCACCCTGATCCGGCCCCCATCCTCGCAGCTTGGTCCGATCGAACCGGCCACCCGCGCTGCCCTGATGGCGCAAAGCCCGATGGCGGGGAAATACGACACCCGCCTTGATCGCGCCTCCGCGTTCGAGATGCTGGCCAAACGCGCCGAAGACGCCGCGAAAGAGGCAGCACAGGCCGAAGAGCAAGCCGAGGCCGAAGACACATCCCCCGCCTTGCGCGAATTCAATGCAGCGCGGCGCTATGCGGGCAAACGGGTCACGCGCTCGACCTCGAAACGCACGACCAAAAGCGATGACAGCTTCGGCGGTGCCATCGCGAGTGTGGTGATCAAGGAGTTAAAAGGCACAACCGGCCGGCGCATCGTGCGCGGAATTTTGGGCGGGTTGTTCAAAGGACGCTGAACGCGCTTCCAAATGGCGATAAATCCTCGCCGAAGGCTGGCCTTATCCCGCAAGGGATAAGGCCTTTTCATTTACTTCTCGGGGATCAACCCGCGCGGGCTGAACCGCAATACCAGCAGCAAGACCGCACCCATCGTCATCAACCGCATATGCGCAGCGGATTCGATCAGGTGGTCTTTCAGCCAATAGCCGTCGGACATGCCCGCGGTGACCAATTGCATCAGCCACAGCCCCATGGGTTCAACCATCACCCAAAGATACCACATCAAAAAGCCCCCCAGAACGGCCCCCAGATTGTTGCCGGACCCGCCAACGATCACCATGACCCAGATCAGGAAGGTGAAGCGCAGCGGCTGGTAGGATCCGGGTGTCAACTGGCTGTCCAGCGTGGTCATCATCGCGCCAGCAATCCCGCAGATGGCAGAGCCGAGAATGAACACCTGTAAATGCCGTGCGGTCACATCCTTGCCCATGGCTTCGGCCGCGACCTCGTTGTCGCGGATCGCGCGTAGCATGCGGCCCCAGGGCGAATTCAGCGCCCGCTGACTTAGCCACATCAGTACCAAGAGCACCACGGCGAACAGACACACGTAAAGGAATTTCACCCAAAGCGTCGATGCCTCTACCGGGTTCAGCCCGAAGCCGGCCGCCTGTTCGACAAAGCTCGCGTTATTTTGCAGGTCGATCTCATAGGGGACGGGACGCGGGATGCCGATGACGTTCTTGACGCCCCGCGACAGCCAGTCTTCGTTCTTGAGCACGGCGATGATGATCTCGGCGATGCCCAGGGTCGCGATCGCTAGGTAATCAGACCGCAGCCCAAGCGCGGTTTTCCCGATCAGCCAGGCCGCTCCGGCTGCAAACAGCCCGCCTACGGGCCAGGCGATGATGACCGGCAGGCCAAGCCCGCCAAGATAGCCGGTGGTCGCGGGGTTCACGGCTTCGACCGCGCTTACCGACGGGTCGAGCAGGGCGCGGAAGATAAAGAACCCCGCCACCAGCACCACCAGAACGACCAGCGTGCGCAGCCATCCCTTGGCCATGCGTTTCATCACCTGAACCGCCAGAATGATCGTCGCGGCCCCCATCAGCAGGGCGGTGAGGATTCCCCAGCCCCCCGCGGACCATGCGCCTTGCGTGGGGGGCATGCCGATCAGCACAGCGGCCAGACCGCCAAGGGCGACAAACCCCATGATGCCCACGTTGAACAGCCCCGCAAAGCCCCACTGCAGGTTCACGCCAAGTGCCATGATGCTGGAGATCAGCCCCATCGCGATGATCAGCAGCGCCGCGTTCCAGCTTTGCGCCAGTCCGGTCAGTACGATCAGCAGCGCGACAATGGCGAAAAGAACGGTGTTTTTCAGTGTCTCGTTCATACCGATTGCCCCTTGAACAGACCTGTGGGTTTGAACAGCAGCACGATCAACAAGATCACGAAGCTGACGGCGAATTTATAGTCGGTGGACAAAAGCTGCACCAAGCCGTCGGGGGCCATCCCCTCGGGTGCGAGGTAGCCAAAGACCTTTTTCCACGCATAGGTGATCGTCACCTCGGAGAACGCGATGACAAAGCCTCCCGCGATGGCCCCGATGGGGCTGCCAAGACCGCCCACGATCGCGGCTGCAAAGATCGGTAGCAGCAGCTGGAAATAGGTGAAGGGCTTAAATGACTTGTCCAAGCCGTAAAGCACGCCTGCGGTGGTTGCCAGACAGGCCACAATGATCCAGGTGATCATGACCACGCGTTCAGGATTGATGCCCGACAGCAGCGCCAGATCCTCGTTATCAGAGTAGGCGCGCATGGATTTGCCCGAGCGTGTCTTGTTCAGGAACCAGAACAATGCGGCAACCACGATGACAGCCGTCACCACGGTCAGCCCTTGGGTCGTTTTGATCGCCAGACCTTCCTCAAGCCCCGTCATCTCTTTGAAGTCGCGGGCCGAGATGATGAAGCGTTCGCCATCCAGAAACCGTTGATCCTCTGCGCCGATGATAAAGCGGGTGATGCCGTTATAGACGAATGTCACCCCCAGCGAGACGATGACAAAGATCACCGGCTTGGCCTTCTTTTCGCGGTAGAAGCTATAGACAAGCTTATCCGTGCCAAGCAGCAGCCCGATGGTGATGATGATCGCAAAGGGCAGCGCCAGCAAGGCGGTCGGCAGGACCCCCAAGCTCAGCCCCAGCGACTGGAAACCCCAGGTGATCAGCACGGCGGACATCGCGCCAAGCGCCATTGTGTCGCCATGGGCAAAGTTCGAGAACCGCAAGATGCCATAGACCAGCGTCACCCCAAGCGCACCAAGCGCCAGCTGCGATCCGTAGGCGATGCCCGGAACCAGCACATAGTTGGCCAAGGCGATGAAAGCGTTGAGTAAATCCATTATTTGCATGTCCCTAGATAGCTGATGACAATCGGCCCATCAGCGTAATGCACGGTATAACGGGAGGCCCCGTCGGCGGCGATGCTCAGCAGGTGGCGGGCATCAAACCCACCCCCCGTCAGGGACAGCGCCTTGACCTGTTTCGTGCCGGTCATGTCGACGGTTTCGGCGTCGCTAACCATTTGTGATTGAACCGTCAGCGCATCGGCAGAGGCTCCGCCTGCGTTGCCGGTGATGTCGGGGGTGAACTCTGTCTCGGTGCAGGGTTCGTTCTCCACACATTCCCACGTAAAGCGGCAAGCGATCGCAATCGTCTGCTGGAAGGGCTCTGCGGGGGCCGTCGCAGCTTCGGCAGTCGGGGCTGTTGCAGCGGTCGTGGCAACGCTGTCTTGCGCCAAGGCTGGCGCCGTGGTTGCCAATAGGGCCAGCGGAAGGATCCATCGCATCGCTTAACCCCCCAGAAAGGATTTGCGAACTTCGGGGTCTTCCAAAAGCTCTTTGCCCGTGCCGGTAAAGGCATTGGCCCCTTGCACCAGAACATAGCCCTTATCCGCAATCTCTAGCGCTTGGCGGGCGTTCTGTTCCACCATCAGGATCGGGATACCGGTCCGCGCGACCTCGATGATGCGGTCGAACAGTTCGTCCATCACGATGGGGGATACGCCTGCGGTGGGTTCGTCGAGCATCAGCACCTTCGGCTGCGTCATCAGCGCGCGGCCCACAGCGACCTGCTGGCGTTGCCCGCCCGACAGCTCGCCCGCGGCCTGATAGCGTTTTTCCTTGAGGATCGGAAAAAGGTCATAGACCTGCACCATCGTATCACGGAAATCATCGCGGCGGATGAACGCCCCCATCTCAAGGTTTTCTTCCACCGTCATCGAGGTAAAGATGTTCGAGGTTTGCGGCACGAACCCCATGCCCTTGGCCACACGGTCCTGCGGCGACAGCGCGGTGATGTCTTCACCGTCCAGCCGCACATGGCCCTGGCGCACGTCGAGCATGCCAAAGACCGCCTTCATCGCCGTGGATTTGCCCGCGCCATTGGGGCCAACGATGACGGCGATCTCACCCTTTTCGACAGCGATGGTACAGCCGTGCAGGATATCGGGGCCCTTGCCATAACCGCCCGTCATCGTGTCGCCAATCAGAAAGGGCCCCCCCGGCGCGGGGTGGCTTTTGCCGCCCCGTTTGACCGGCTGCGCGGTGCCTTGCCCTTTGGGGTTCGCGATCGACAGGTCCTTATTGCCCCGGTCGCCGTATGGGTTGCTCATGTCAGTCTCTTTCATTCGGTGTCCAGGGCTGCCGCAGGGATGGGCGCGGCGCAGGATATCTCATCCGCACAGGTGTCGCGCAGCATCATGGCCACCTCAAAGGACATCTTGTCCATTTCATCCAAAGGCATCGTGTCGGTGGTATCGAGATACAGCATAATCCGCGCTGATCCGACATCCGACAACATGACCGCGCTCATGGTGCGGTCGCCTTCGATCTCGTCATATTGCAGGTGGCGCAGGGTCGTGCCCATCGGGGTGTCGATCCGGTCGACCTTCAGCACCTCGGGGGCAGGGCCGCCATCCGCCGCGATCCAGGCGCTATAGGTCTCGTATTGCTCTTCCAGCGTCGAGGTGCCGTCGGCGATGTCGTACCCGGGCCATTCTTGGGTGAAGTTCAGGATCACCTCGCCCAGATAGCGGGTGGAGCCGTCGCCGACCGTGTCCCAGGTTGCTTCTTCCCACGGGGTGCCCCGATCGCACATCCAGACCTGCGCCGACAGCTGCGCACAGGCCGCAGCGGCCTGCGGCAGGGCAAATCCCGCGCAGAGGGTCAATGCGGTGGCCATCCGTCTCATGCAGGCACGGCCTTGTTCTTGAGCCCGGTGCCCAGATAGGCCTCGATCACCTGTTCGTTGGCCTTGATCTCGGGTAGGGTGCCCTGCGCAAGAACCTTGCCCTCGGCCATACAGATCACCGGATCACACAGACGGCCGATGAAATCCATGTCGTGTTCAATCACGACAAAGGTATAGCCGCGTTCCTTGTTCAGCCGGATGATCGCGTCACCGATGGTATTAAGCAGCGTGCGGTTCACACCGGCCCCGACCTCGTCAAGGAACACGATCTTGGCGTCGACCATCATGGTGCGCCCTAGTTCTAGCAGCTTTTTCTGACCGCCGGAAATCTGACCCGCCTTTTGCTCGGCCAGATGTTCGACCGTCAGAAACTCAAGCACCTCGTCGGCTTTGGCGCGCAAGGCGCGCTCCTGATCGGCAATGCGCTTGCGCCCGAACCATGTGTTCCACAGCGTCTCGCCCGCCTGATCGCCGGGCACCATCATCAGGTTCTCGCGGCAGGTCATCGACGAGAATTCATGCGCGATCTGGAAGGTCCGCAGCAGCCCTTTGTGAAACAGCGTATGGGGGGGCAGGCCGGTAATATCCTCGCCGTCCATCGTGACGCGCCCCGAGGTCGGTTTCAGCACCCCCGCGATCACGTTGAATAGCGTCGTTTTGCCAGCACCGTTCGGGCCGATCAAACCGGTGATCGTGCCTTTGCCAATGGTCAGATTGGCCCCGTCCACGGCGTGGAACCCGCCGAAATGTTTATGGATGTCGTCTACGACGATCATTTTGTAGTCTCCCCGTGCGGTGCCGAAGCCCCGTTGCAAAAACAGCCCGGTCGCAATGCACCGGGCTGTTTTCTGTCACGTCATGTGATGCTAGCGGTATTGAACCGTCGTGATCTTGCCGTCTTCGATCTTGATTTGACGGTAGCTGCCAGCGGATTCACCGGGGCCGATCAGTTCAACCGCGGTTGCGCCTTCATAGTCGACTTCGCCGCCGTCCTTGAGGATTTGCAGCGCCTTGGCCAGCTCACCCGGATAGATCTTTTCGCCGGGGGCGTTCGCAACCGACATGACCTGATCCTTATAGACCTGCGGATCGGAAGACCCTGCGGCCTGCATCGCCAGCATCAGTAGCGCTGCCGCGTCATAGCTTTCCGGTGCGAAGGGCGATGTCGTATCGAAGGCACCGTCGACCAGCGCGGTGAATTTGTCAGCGCCGGGGCTATCGGTGCCGGGGTGCTGGCCGGTGGAGCCGTCCAGCTCGGAGCCGAAGTTGTTTTCAAGGTTCGCCGCGATCATCCCGTCAGGGAAGTGGAACGTGTCAAACGCGCCTGAATCAATCGCCGCGCGCACGACGCCCGATCCACCCTGATCGACGTAGCCCGCAACCACCAGACGGTCGCCACCGGCAGAGGCCAGCGCGCCAACCTCGGCAGAGTAATCGGCCTTGCCGTCTTCATGTGCGGCAGAGATGGTGATTGTCCCACCAGCGGCTTCATAGGCCTGCTGGAACGCGTCGGCCAAACCCTTGCCGTAGTCATTGTTGGTATAGGTGACCGCGACTTCCTTGACGCCTTCTTCCATCAGCACGGTTGCCATGACCTCGCCCTGACGGGCGTCGGAGGGGGCGGTGCGGAAGAACAGACCGTTGTCTTCCATGGATGTCAGGCCGGGCGACGTGGAGGATGGCGAAATCATCACCATGCCGTTTGGCAGTGCCGCGTTTTGCAAGATCGCGCCGCTCACGCCAGAGCAGGCAGCGCCCACAATGCCGTTGATCCCTTCGGCGATCAGACGTTCCGCGCTGGAGGTTGCAAGCGCGTTATCGACGCAGCCCGTGTCCGCGCGCGAGGGGGTGACTGTCGCCCCGTCCATCAGCATGCCGCTGTCGGTGACTTCTTGCATGGCGAGCTCGGCGCTTTCCGCCATGATGCCGGTCAGCGATTCAATGGGGCCGGTGTAGCCAAAGATCACGCCAAGCTTCACGTCTTTGCTGTGCGCGTCGGCATAGGCATTGGTGGCCAGCAATGCTGCAGCCGTTGTGGCCATAAGCATCTTTTTCATGTTTCTCTCCCTGTTGAACATGGTGTTCTGCGCCAGAGCCTATGCGGCGATTTTGGAAAAGAAAAGCGTTATCCCTAGGTAAAGTGGCGCAAGATGATGTGGATCGACGCTTTGTCTGCGCTAGGTTTGCAGGGATAGGTTGTATGAAGAGGGAAAGCCATGTTTCTCGGGGGGATGATGCATCAGGCCGCACGGGCCATCGGGGCGTTGGTCATAGCCGGATCGGTCATGGGCGCGGCGGGCGTTGTCGCGCAAGAGCTGCGGATCACCCAGCAGGTGTCAGGGCTGGATACGCCTTGGGCGCTGGCGATTTTGCCGAATGGGGACGTGCTGATCACCGAACGCGACGGCCGCTTGTTGCGGCTCCGCGACGGGGCCAGACACGAGGTTGCTGGCACGCCGCAGGTCGTTGATGCAGGGCAGGGCGGCTTGCTGGACATCACGCTGGCACGGGATTTTGACAGATCGCGCACCGTTTTCCTGACCTATGCCAAGGCGCTTGAGGGCGGGGCCGGTACCGCGCTCGCCGCGGCAGAGCTGTCGCAGGATGGTGCGCGGCTCGAAAATCTTCGCGATCTCTTTACCATGTCACGCGGGTCTGCCGCCGGTCAGCACTTTGGCAGCCGCGTGGTCGAGGCGCGCGATGGCACGCTTTTCGTCACCGTCGGAGAGCGCGGCGACCGCCCCGCGGCGCAGGATCTGGGGCAGCACAACGGCTCCGTCGTGCGGGTGAACCGTGACGGTACTGTGCCCGCCGATAACCCGTTTGTCGGGCGCGACGACGTGCTGCCGGAAATCTGGTCCTACGGGCATCGCAACCCGCAAGGGGCAGGGCTTGATCTGGAGGGCAACCTTTGGGTGTCAGAACATGGCGCGCGCGGCGGGGACGAGGTTAACGCGGTCCGCAAGGGCGCAAATTACGGCTGGCCGGTGATATCCTACGGGCGTCACTACTCCGGTGCCAAGATCGGCGAAGGCACAGCGAAAGAGGGGATGGAGCAGCCCGTCTTCTACTGGGATCCGTCCATAGCGCCCTCGGGGTTGCTGGTCTATTCGGGCAAGATGTTTCCCGACTGGCGGGGCGATATCTTCGTCGGCGCACTCAAGTTCAATTATATCGCGCGGCTACAGGGCGACCCGCTGGCCGAGGTGGCGCAAATTTCTACCCCCGCCACGGCACGGGTTCGCGACATCATAGAGGCGCCGGACGGCGCGATCTGGTTTATCTCGGTCGGGAACGGGGCGGTGTACCGGATCAGTAACAATTAGGCGACAGGCTTGGCCGCATGGGACCCGCGTTCGCGGTAGGGTGTGGTGTTATAATGCGCACGGTAGCATTTGGAAAAATGCGACGGCGAGGCAAAGCCACAGGCCAGCGCCACGTTGATCACGCTCATATCCGTTTGCATCAGCAGGTTCCGCGCCTTTTGCAGACGCAGTTCCATGTAATAGCGTTTGGGGCTGCGGTTGAGGTAGCGGCGGAACAGCCGTTCAAGCTGCCGCGTGGACATGCCGACATCGCGCGCCAATGATGACGGGCTGATGGGCTCTTCGATATTGGCCTCCATCATCTGGATGACCTGACCCAGCTTGGGATGCCGCACGCCGATACGGGTGGGCACCGACAGACGCTGCGTGTCCTGATCCGTGCGGATGGAGCTATAGATCAGCTGGTCGGCGACGGCATTTGCCAGATCCTCGCCCAGATCGTCGGCAATCAGCTTGAGCATCAGATCGATCGAGGATGTCCCGCCCGCTGTGGTCATCCGGTTGCCGTCCACCACAAAGACCGATTTCGTCAGTGTGACGTCCTCGAAGTCTTCGCTGAAGCTATCCTGATTTTCCCAGTGGATCGTGGCTTTCTTCCCGTCCAGCAATCCGGCCTTGGCCAGCGTAAAGGCGGCCGTGCACAGACCGCCGACCATCATGCCCTTGCGGGCCTCCCGGCGCAGCCATCCCAGCAGCTTCTTTGTCGTCGCCGCCTGCACGTCGATGCCGCTGCACACCACCAGCGTGTCGTCGCGGCCCAGATCGTCAAGATCGCCGTCCAGCGTGAATTCTGCCCCTGCCGAACAGCGCACGCGCCCGCCATCCTCGCCGATCAGACGCCAGTCATAGGCCGGACGGCCCGCCATGCGGTTGGCGATGCGCAGACATTCCACCGCCGAGGCAAAGCTGAGCATGGTAAAGTTTTCAAGCAGCACAAAGACAAAGCGCCGTGTCTTTTCGGTGTCAGGAAGAATGCGGTTGGCCAGACGGGTGTCGCTCATCACGTCGCCTTTCAGGTTTGCGTTATACGTTGGGGCAAAGTGGGCGCTGCCCTCAAAAACCTGCCGAAAACCTTGCCCACGGGCGGGGGCGAAGGTCAATAGGGTGAATTTCGGTTCTGGTCACTTGGGTCAGACCTTTATATACCACAATTTCACAATGTTTGCGCCTGACACTTCGGGCGCTGCGGACTTCGGAGAAAAATGATGACCGATTGGACAAAATCAAGCTGGCGCGACAAACCGCGGATCCAGATGCCCGACTATCCTGATCAGGACGCGCTGCGCGCGGTCGAAGCTGAATTGTCCCGTTATCCATTGTTGGTCTTTGCGGGTGAAGCGCGGCGGCTGAAAAAGCATCTGGCGGCGGCGGGCCGTGGCGAGGCGTTCTTGCTTCAGGGCGGCGATTGCGCCGAAAGCTTTGAACAATTCAGCAGCGATATGATCCGCGACACCTTCAAGGTGATGTTGCAGATGGCCATCGTGCTGACCCACGGTGCCAAGGTGCCGGTGATCAAGCTGGGCCGCATGGCGGGGCAGTTCGCCAAGCCGCGTTCAGCGCCGACCGAAACCGTGGATGGGGTGGAACTGCCAAGCTACCGCGGTGACATCATCAACGAGCTCGCCTTTACCGCCGACGCCCGCATTCCCGATCCTAAAAAGATGCTGCGCGCCTACACACAGGCCGCCGCGACCCTGAACCTGATCCGGGCGTTCTCGACCGGCGGCTATGCCGATGTGCATCAGGTGCACGGCTGGACCCTGGGCTTTACCGAAAGCGAAAAGGCGGAAAAATACCGCGAGATCGCGAACCGCATTTCAGACACGCTTGATTTCATGGCGGCGGCTGGTGTCACGTCCGAGACGGCGCATACGCTGCAATCGGTGGAATATTATACAAGCCACGAATCGCTGCTGCTGGAATACGAAGAGGCACTGTGCCGTCAGGACAGCCAGACCGGCAAATGGCTGGCGGGCTCGGGTCACATGATCTGGATCGGCGACCGGACACGTCAGCCCGATGGCGCGCATGTGGAATTTGCCCGCGGCGTTCAGAACCCCATCGGTCTGAAGTGCGGCCCGACGATGACCAGCGATGACCTCAAGCTGTTGATGCACAAGCTGAACCCCGAAAACGAAGAAGGTCGCCTGACCCTGATCGCGCGTTTCGGGGCCGGCAATGTGGGTGAACACCTGCCACGTCTGATCAAGACCGTGCAGGAAGAGGGCGCGAATGTCGTCTGGACCTGTGACGCAATGCACGGCAACACAATTAAATCCTCAAGCGGCTATAAAACGCGGCCCTTCGATTCCGTGCTGCGCGAAGTGCGCGAATTCTTTGCGGTGCATGCCGCCGAGGGCACCGTGCCCGGTGGCGTCCACTTTGAGATGACCGGTCAGGATGTGACAGAATGTACTGGTGGTGTCCGCGCCGTTCAGGACGAAGACCTGTCTGATCGCTACCACACTGCCTGCGACCCGCGTCTGAACGCCAGCCAGTCGCTGGAGCTTGCCTTCCTCGTGGCCGAGGAACTGTCGGCACGCCGGACGAACCAACAGGTCAAAGCCGTCGTATAACGGCTGACGCTTATGCAATAAGGAAGGCCGCGCATATCATCATGCGCGGCCTTTTTCTTTTGCGGCACTGGGGGGCGTCACATCGGGGCTACGATGTTTACTTCACGACCCGTAGATAGGCTGGCCGGTTGCGACCGGACCGCGCGGCAAAACGCGCGGCGGGATCGGCGAAACCTTCGGGGCAGGGCGTATGGGTTTCCTCTGCCACGTCCGCCCGTGGCGGGCGCGGGATCGGTGTCGTGGCAAGATCGCCGATGCGATACAACCCCGGATGCTCGATGGCATTGGATGTGACTTCAAGACAGCCAAGCATCCGGTCGATCTGCCCCATGTCACTGCGCAGCGGCAGCACCAGCATACGCGCCTGAACGGTCGCATCCCCCGCGGTGAGCGTCATCTCTCCGGTGGCGGGCTGTGACAGAATGTGATCCAGCCAATCGCTGCAGCGGCGACGCTCGGACGGGTCGAACAACGAGATCATCGGCATACCGCGCAGGTCCATCCCCATGGCAGTGCACAACTGCGATCCGGCGACGCGAAACCGCGCCAGTTCAGACCGCCTGCGTTCCAGAACAAAGGCGCGGTCAAGCACCGAAGTGATCTGTGCGGGATCGATCTGCGACCGGAACGGGACCGGCTGACCACGGCACAACCCCTGCCAATAGGCCTGCACGTCAACCATCGCGGGTGTCGGCGGCGGCATCCTGCGACGAGAGGCGGTCTGGGGCATGTCATCCAAAGGGGGAAGATGTTTCATCGGGCAGCCTTATTGCGGTCGGGACAAGAGCGGGACGGGGGGCGGCAGCGGGGCCGCGAATTATTGCCTGAGTTTAGTCAAATCAGCGGTAATTTGTAGATATAACAGCAAACTTGGTTAACGGACCGTTAAGGGGATACCTCGCGCGGCAGAATGGCTTTTTACTTGCCCCATTTGCGAGTTTCCCTTTTAAGGCGCGCAACAATCGCAATCGACAAGGACCATGCCATGATACGTTCAATGACGGGTTTCGCCTCGGCCAGTGGTGCGTCCGGCCCGCACAGTTGGGGGTGGGAATTGCGATCGGTCAACGGCAAGGGGCTCGACCTGCGCCTGCGTGTGCCCGACTGGATCGACGGGCTGGAAGCCGGCCTGCGCAAGACGCTCGGCGCTGCCATCGCCCGCGGCAATGTCACCTGCAACCTTCGGATCACCCGCGAGGATGGTTCTGGCGCTTTGACGGTGAACGCGGATCAGCTTGAGGTCGTGCTGGATGCGCTGCACCAGATCGAAGCGCGCGCGATGGATGCAGGTATCTCGCTTGCGCCATCCAAGGCAACCGACATCGTGACCATGCGCGGCGTGCTTGAGCAGGCGACGACGGTGGATGATGTGGCCGCCCTTTGCGCGACACTGCTGGCGGAATTTCCCACGGTGTTTGCCGATTTTAACGACATGCGCGCCCGCGAAGGGGCTGCCTTGGCGCAGGTGCTGGAAGCGCAGCTGACGCAGGTGGCAGAGCTGACGACACAGGCCGCCGCGCTGGCCGAGACGCGCAAGGACGAGATGGCACAGACGTTGCAACGCAATCTTACGCGGGTGCTGGACAATGCCGAAGGTGTGGACGCTGACCGGCTGGCGCAGGAACTGGCGCTGATCGCCGTCAAATCCGACATCACCGAAGAGATCGACCGCCTGCACGCCCATGTGGATGCCGCCCGCGCCTTGCTGGCGCAGGACGGGGCCGTGGGGCGCAAGCTGGATTTCCTGATGCAGGAGTTCAACCGCGAGGCCAATACACTGTGCTCCAAGGCACAAAACACCGCGCTGACCCAGATCGGGCTGGCCTTGAAGGCGGTGATAGACCAGATGCGCGAACAAGTGCAAAATGTGGAGTAAGACATGAGCGACCGACGCGGCCTATTGATCATCCTCAGCTCGCCCTCGGGGGCGGGTAAATCGACGCTGGCCCGCAAGCTGCGCGATTGGGATACCTCGCTTGAATTCTCTGTTTCGGCCACCACCCGCGCACCGCGTGTCGGCGAGGAAGACGGCAAGGACTACTTTTTCACAGCCGAGGATGATTTCCGCGCCATGGTGAACGATGGCGATATGCTGGAGCACGCCCGCGTCTTCAACAACTATTACGGCTCGCCCAAGGGACCGGTGCAAAAGGCGATCGACAGCGGCCGCGACGTGCTGTTCGACGTGGATTGGCAGGGCGCGCAGCAGATCAGCAACTCGACGCTCAAGCAGCACGTGCTGTCGATCTTTATCCTGCCGCCCTCGATCAAAGAACTGCGGCGGCGTCTGGAAACCCGTGGTCAGGACGCCCCCGATACCATCGCTTTGCGGATGGAGAAAAGCTGGGACGAGATCAGCCATTGGGACGGTTACGACTACGTGCTGGTCAATGATGACCTGACCGAAACAGAGGCCAAGCTGAAGTCGATCATCACCGCCGAAAGATTGCGCCTTTCGCAGCAGCCGAAACTGGTGGATCATGTGCGCGCGCTGCAATCAGAATTCGAGGACACGAAATGACGCTTTACGCTTTGGCCGATATCACCCCGCAGGTTCACGCGGATGCATGGGTCGCCCCTGATGCTAATGTCATCGGGAATGTGACGCTCGAGGCAGATGCCTCTGTCTGGTTCGGCTGTACGCTGCGCGGCGATAACGAGCTGATCCTCGTGGGCAAGGGCAGTAATGTGCAGGAAAACTGCGTCTTTCATACGGACCCGGGCTGCCCGCTGACCGTGGGGGAGAACTGTACGATCGGTCACAAGGTCATGCTGCACGGCTGTACCATCGGGGATAACTCGCTGGTGGGAATGGGGGCGACGATCCTGAACGGGGCCAAGATCGGCAAGAATTGCCTGATCGGGGCAGGGGCGTTGATTACTGAAAACAAGGTGATCCCGGACGGGTCGCTTGTGATGGGCGCACCGGGCAAGGTTGTGCGTGATCTGGACGCGGCGGCGATTGCGGGGCTGACAGCCAGCGCGAAACACTACCAAGACAACGCGCGGCGCTTTGCCAGCCAGCTAAAACCCGTCTGAACATGGTTCTGCGCCCGCATCTGCCGGATCTGCTGGCAGCGCTGCCTTTGCCTACACTTGCCGTTGATCGCGCCGAACGTATCGTCGCGATGAATGCGCCGGCCCAAGCCCTGCTGGGCCGTGGCGCGCTGGACCGCCATTACATCAACGTGTTGCGCCAGCCGGCGGTGGTCGATGCGGTCGAACAATGCCAACAGGATGATACCCCGCGCGAGGCGCAATATCTGGCCAGCGACAATGGCAATGACACGACCTTTCGGGTGCACGTCCGAAAGGTGACCGGCATGGATTACGTCTTGCTGAGCTTTCAAGACATCACACAGGTCACCAACGCCAGCCAGATGCGCCGCGATTTTGTTGCCAACGTCAGCCACGAATTGCGCACCCCGCTGACGGCGATGATGGGGTTCATTGAAACCCTACGCGGTCCTGCGCGTGACGACGCCCCCGCACGGGACCGGTTTCTGGGGATTATGACCGGAGAGGCCGAGCGCATGAACCGGCTCGTGGGCGATCTGCTGTCGCTGTCCCGCGTCGAATCGGACGAACGGGTGCGCCCGACGGATAAGGTCGATCTGCGCTATGTGCTGCAATCGACCATGCGCAACCTCAACCCCTTGGCCGTAGAGGCGAATGTGACGTTGGTGGCGACTATGGGGGACGATCCGCTGCCCTTGATGGGGGATACGGACCAGCTGTTGCAGGTGTTCACGAACCTTATTGAGAACGGCATCAAGTATGGGGGCGTGGGCAAAGACGTCGAAATCTCGGTCGAGACGACCTTGCGCGACCCGTCGCTGCGCGGGCCTGCGGTGCGGGTCACCATCCGCGACCACGGGCCGGGGATCGACGCTGTGCACCTGCCGCGCCTGACCGAACGCTTCTACCGCGCCGACAGCCACCGCAGCCGCGCGCTTGGCGGTACGGGGCTGGGGCTGGCGATTGTAAAACATATCCTGAACCGGCACCGTGGACGGCTGAAAATTACCTCTGATCTGGGGGATGGGGCGCGATTCACGGTGATATTGCCTATGGATGTGGCGTGATCGGGCGCATTTTGGTCAAAAAGAAATTACAATTTCCGTCCGTGTCATAAAACTGTAACATGACTGTCACAAAAGCTCAGTGTCGCCCGCCTATTGGTGCGGCAAGATCACCATGGGGGTGGTCAGACAAATCTAAGCTGACAGGAGACATCATGTCGCTCGTTAAACTCACCACTTCCGCGCTGGCCATTGCCGCCGTATCCGCAACCGCCGCTGCCGCGCGTGATCAGGTACAGGTTGCCGGTTCCTCCACTGTTCTGCCCTATGCGTCCATCGTTGCCGAAGCCTTTGGCGAAAACTTCGATTTCCCGACACCTGTTGTTGAATCCGGTGGTTCCTCGGCGGGTCTGAAGCGTTTTTGTGAAGGTGTTGGCGAGAACACAATCGACGTGGCAAACGCCTCGCGCCAGATCAAAAGCTCCGAAGTCGAAGCCTGCGCCGCGAACGGTGTGACCGACATCATCGAAGTCCAGATCGGCTATGACGGCATCGTCTTTGCCTCCGACATCAATGGCAACACATTCGAATTCACCCCCGAAGACTGGTACAAAGCCCTGTCCGCCGAAGTCGTTGTCGACGGCGAGATCGTAGCGAACCCCAACAAGATGTGGTCCGACGTCAATGCCAGCTTCCCCGAGCAGCCGATCCAGGCCTACATCCCCGGTACCAAGCACGGCACGCGCGAAGTTTTCGAAGAAAAAGTGATCCTGGCAGGTTGTGAAGAAACCGGCGACTTCGAAGCGTTCAAGGCCGCGAATGGCGACGACAAGAAAGCCGCTGAAAAAGCATGTATCGCGCTGCGCACCGATGGTCTGTCCGTCGACATCGACGGTGACTACACCGAAACGCTGGCCCGCATCGAAAGCAACAAAGACGGCATCGGCGTCTTTGGTCTGGCCTTCTACGAGAACAACACCGACAAGCTGACCGTCGCCAACATGGGCGGCATTGAGCCCACCGTTGAAACCATCTCGAGCGGCGACTACCCCGTATCCCGCCCGCTGTTCTTCTACGTCAAGAAAGCGCATATCGGCGTGATCCCCGGCCTGAAAGAATATGCCGAGTTCTTCGTGGCAGACGAGATTGCTGGCCCAGACGGTCCTTTGGCTGAATACGGTCTGGTCTCCGACCCAGAACTGGCGAAAACACAGTCGGTTGTTGCTGAAGAAACTGTAATGGGCAGCGGTTCCTAAACCCTGTCTGACGATCCGGAGGCGCTGCGAGGTGCCTCCGGATTTTTGCTGCCGACTGATACTTTCCAAACAATGATAGCCTGACACAGGCTGCGACCGGGGGCCACCATGCGCGATATTTTCAATGTGGGATCTACCACGCTCTTAGTTGCCGTTGTTTTGATATTAACAGTCCTTGCCTATGGTCTGGTGCGCAGCCGGGCCATGTCGTCCGTCTCGGGCGATGCGCGCAAGCTGCACTCCCTTCCGAATTACTACGGCTATAACGCCGCCATGCTCACCGCCATTCCGGCGCTGTTTGTGCTGGCGATCTGGATGCTGGTACAGCCGATGCTGATCCAGAACGCGGTCATCGACATGATCCCGCAAAGCGCCGTCAACGAAGGCTCTTCGGTCAATCTGGTGATGAGCGACGTGCGCCGCGTGGCCAACGGGCTGGACGCGGCCGTGCAGTCAGGCGCGTTGGATGCGCAAAGCGCCCGTGATCTGGACGTGACCGGCACCGACGTGCGCGCGCTGCTGGCGGGCACGGGCGTGGCGCTTGGGTCTGACGTGACGCCAGAGGTGCTGGCCGCCGCGCAGCGCTACCGGTCGATGGAGTACACCGGCCGCTGGCTGATGATCGCGGTGATCTCTGTTTTGGCGCTGGCCGGTCTGTTCATCGCGATGCGCACCGCACGGGCCGATTTTCGCGCGCGCAATACGGTGGAACGCTTTCTGCTGGGGTTGCTGGTGCTCGCCGCGTCGCTGGCGATCCTGACCACCGTGGGGATCGTCCTGTCGATGCTGTTCGAGACGCTGAACTTCTTCCGCCTACACCCGTGGCAGGATTTCTTTCTGGGCACCACATGGGCCCCGAACTTCCGCGGGGACAGTGACCTGTCGATCCTGCCGCTGCTTTGGGGGACGCTCTATATCTCGATCATCGCGCTGCTGGTGGCCGTGCCCATCGGTCTCTTTGCCGCGATCTACCTGTCGGAATACGCTAACAACAAAGTACGCTCTTTCGCCAAGCCTTTGCTGGAGATCCTCGCCGGTATTCCGACGATTGTTTACGGTCTTTTTGCCTTGCTGACGGTGGGGCCGTTCCTTGTGAACATCTTTGGCCGCGGCGAGAATGGTCTGCTGGGTGTCGACTGGATGAGCGGGGCGACATCGGTCCTGACGGCGGGGCTGGTCATGGGCATCATGTTGATCCCTTTCGTTTCCTCCCTCAGCGACGATATCATCAACGCTGTGCCGCAGTCGATGCGCGACGGGTCATTTGGCTTGGGCGCGACCCATTCCGAAACCATCCGCCAGGTCGTGATGCCTGCCGCTTTGCCGGGGATCGTGGGGGCTGTGCTTCTCGCCGCGAGCCGGGCCATCGGCGAGACGATGATCGTTGTGCTGGGGGCAGGGGCCATCGCCCGCATCTCGGGCAACCCGCTGGAAGCGATGACAACCATCACCACCCGTATCGTCAGCCAGCTGACCGGGGATACCGACTTTGCCAGCCCTGAAACGCTGGTCGCCTTTGCCCTTGGTCTGACGCTGTTCGTGCTGACCTTGGGGCTGAACGTTCTGGCGCTTTATATCGTGCGCAAATACCGGGAGCAGTACGAATGACCGACATGCCCAACACCGCAACGCCGCGCCATTCGCTGCTGAAGCCCGACGCGCGCACCGTCAAACGCAACCGCGCCGAGGCCCGTTTCAAATCCTACGGTATCGCCGCAATCGCCGTGGGCCTGCTGATGCTGGCAATCTTGCTGACCACGATCATCGGTCGCGGCGCAGGGGCCTTTCAACAGACGTTCCTGACGCTGAACGTGCAACTGCTTGAGGAAAAGCTGGACAAGAACGGCAACCGTAATCTGGACGAGATCAAGAAGGTATCGACCTTCGGCTACGCGCCGCTGATGGCCGCCGCGCTCGAGGCTAAGGTGGCCGAGACCGGTATTACCACGGACCTAAAGCCCAAGGCGATGGCGGGTATCCTGTCCAAGGATGCGGCGGCACAGCTGCGTGACTTTGTGCTGGATAACCCCGAGCTTATCGGCACCGCGGTCGAGTTTGAATTCCTGACCAACAGCCGCGTCGATGGCTATATGAAGGGCCGCGTCACGCGCGACAGCATCGCCAACGACAAAAGCATCAGCGCAGAGCAGCTTGATCTGGTGGACGCCCTTGTCGCAGATGGGGCGCTTGAGAAACGCTTCAACCTCGATTTCATCACAGGTGCCGATGCGTCTGACGCCCGACCCGAGGCGGCGGGCATGGGGGTCTCGATGCTTGGCTCGCTCTTTATGATGCTGGTGGTGCTGGCACTGGCGCTGCCCATCGGGGTGGCCGCATCGATCTACCTTGAAGAGTTCGCCCCCAAGAACCTGCTGACCGATATCATCGAGGTGAATATCTCTAACCTCGCGGCGGTACCGTCGATTGTCTTCGGTATTCTGGGTCTGGCGGTCTTCATCAACTATATGCACCTGCCAAACTCGGCCCCGCTGGTGGGTGGACTGGTGCTGACGCTGATGACACTGCCGACGATCATCATCTCGACCCGCGCCTCGCTGAAATCTGTCCCACCCAGCATCCGTGACGCGGCACTGGGGGTAGGGGCATCAAAAATGCAATCGGTGTTCCACCACGTGCTGCCCTTGGCTGCTCCGGGTATCCTCACTGGCACAATCATCGGTCTGGCGCAGGCGCTTGGTGAAACGGCCCCGTTGCTGCTGATCGGCATGGTGGGCTTCATCGCGTCGAACCCGCCCGACGGCATCGCATCGGGGCTGATGGACCCGAACTCCGCCATGCCGGCGCAGATCTACGAATGGGCCAAACGCGCCGATCCAGCGTTCTATGAACGCGCCTGGGGCGGTATCATCATCTTGCTGGTCTTTTTGATCACCATGAACGCCATCGCCGTAATGCTGCGGCGCCGGTTCGAGCGGCGCTGGTAAGAATGAAAGGCAAGGCTATGAAAGACAACGTAATTTCGGAGACGGACGTGACAACGAACCAAACAAAAATCGCCGCCCGCAACGTGCAGGTTTTCTACGGGGACACCCACGCGATCAAGGATGTCTCTGTCGATATTCAAGACAAAACCGTCACCGCCTTCATCGGTCCATCAGGCTGCGGGAAATCGACTTTCCTGCGGTGTATCAACCGGATGAACGACACGATTGATATCTGCACTGTCAAGGGCGATATCCTGATCGACGGCGAAGACATCTACGACAGCGCGGTCGATCCGGTGCAACTGCGCGCCAAGGTCGGCATGGTGTTCCAAAAGCCGAACCCGTTCCCCAAATCGATCTACGACAACGTTGCCTATGGCCCCCGTATCCACGGTCTGGCCCGCAATAAGTCCGAGCTTGACGATATCGTTGAACGCGCCCTGAAACGCGGTGCCATCTGGAACGAGGTCAAGGACCGTCTGCACGCGCCCGGCACTGGCCTTTCAGGCGGGCAACAGCAACGTCTGTGCATCGCCCGTGCCGTTGCGACCGAACCCGAAGTGCTGCTGATGGATGAACCCTGTTCCGCGCTTGACCCGATCGCGACCGCCCAGGTCGAAGAGCTGATCGACGAGCTGCGTCAGGACTATTCGGTCGTGATCGTCACACACTCCATGCAGCAGGCCGCACGGGTGAGCCAGAAAACAGCGTTCTTCCACCTTGGCAATCTGGTGGAGTTCGGCGAGACCGACAAAATTTTCACGTCGCCCGAAGACCCTCGGACGGAAAGCTACATCACTGGCCGGATTGGATAAGTATCATGCAAGATCAACACATTGCCTCTGCCTTTGACCGTGACCTCGAAAGCGTTCAGGCACAGATCATGAAAATGGGTGGCATGGTCGAAGATGCCATTCGCCTTGCCGCACAATCGCTGGAAACCCGCGACGAAGAGCTGGCCGATCAGGTCCGCGGCGGGGACAAGGCGATTGACGCGCTCGAAGAGCTGATCAACGAACGCGCCGCCCGCATCATCGCCCTGCGCGCCCCCACAGCCGTGGACCTGCGGTTGATTTTGAGTGTGATCAAGATCAGCGCCAGCTTGGAACGTATTGGCGACTATGCGAAAAACATGGCCAAACGTAATTCAGTTCTCGCACAGCTTCCTGCAGTAGCCGATAGCGCCGGTGCCATCCGCCGCATGTGTAAAACCGTCGAATCCATGCTCAAGGACGCGCTGGATTCCTATGTGCAGCGCGACGCTGAACTGGCAATGGACGTGATCGCACGCGATGAAGACGTCGACCAGATGTACAACGCGCTGTTCCGTGAATTCCTCACCTTCATGATGGAAGACCCGCGCAACATTACATCGTGTATGCACCTGCATTTCATCGCGAAAAACGTGGAACGCATGGGCGACCTGGTCACATCAATCGCGGAACAGGTCGTCTATCTGGTGACCGGCACCCATCCGGACGAGGACCGCCCAAAGGCGGATAACACCTCCACCAAGCTGAAGGGGTAGAACCATGTCGGCGGCGCAGCCCCAGATCCTGTTGGTGGAAGACGAACCCGCACAGCGCGAAATTCTGGCGTATAACCTTGAATCCGAGGGGTTTGACGTGAGGCGGGCCGAGAATGGCGAAGAAGCGATCCTGCTGGTGGCAGAGGCGCTGCCGGATCTGATTATTCTGGATTGGATGATGCCGCTGCTCAGCGGGATCGAGGTGTGCCGACAGCTCAAGACCCGCGAGGATACGCGCAATATCCCCGTGATCATGCTCTCGGCACGGTCGGAAGAGGTGGACACCGTGCGCGGGTTAGAGACGGGGGCCGATGACTACGTCGTCAAACCCTATTCCATGCGCGAGCTCATGGCTCGTGTGCGTACTCAATTACGCCGGGTGCGCCCGGCATCCTCGGGCGCGGCGCTGAGCTATGCCGATATCACGCTGGACACGGAACGCCACCGCGTGAACCGCGCCGCAAATGAGTTGAAGCTCGGTCCCACAGAGTACCGTTTGTTGGTGACCCTGTTAGAGCGTCCGGGCCGTGTGTTTAGCCGCGATCAACTGCTGGATCATGTCTGGGGGCGCGATATCTACGTTGATACGCGCACCGTGGATGTGCACATCGCGCGGCTGCGCAAGGCGCTAACATCTCACGGTGGCGATGACCCAATCCGCACGGTGCGCGGTGCAGGTTATGCATTAGGGTAGGGCGCTTACCCGTTGAATTTGATGACTTCTTGGCGTTGATCGCCCAGGCCTTCGATGCCCAGTTCAACAACATCGCCCGGTTGCAGATACACCGGCGGCTTAAAGCCCATGCCAACGCCGGGCGGAGTGCCGGTGGCGATCACGTCTCCGGGCAGTAAGGTCATGAAACGGCTGAGGAAAGAGATAATCTCGGCCACCGAGAAGACCATCGTGCGGGTATTGCCAGTCTGGCGACGGGTGCCGTTCACATCAAGCCATAGATCAAGGTTCTGCGGGTCCGGCACCTCGTCTGCGGTCGCCAGATACGGGCCAATGGGCGCGAAGCTGTCGCAGGACTTGCCCTTGACCCACTGACCGCCGAATTCGATCTGAAAAGCGCGCTCTGACACGTCGTTGAAGCTCGCATAACCCGCCACATGGGACAGCGCGTCGGCCTCGGACACATGCTGTGCCTTGGTGCCGATAACGACCGCAAGTTCAACTTCCCAATCGGTTTTCTCGGAATCCTTGGGGATGATGATCGGGTCGTTGGCACCGGTGGCCGCGCAGAGTTTGCTAAACAGGATCGGGTGATCGGGCACATCCATGCCAGCTTCGGCCGCGTGGTCGGAGTAATTCAGCCCGATACACAGAATACGACGTATGTCATTGATCACAGGGGCAAAACGGCCCGTGATGACAGGCAACGCCGTGACGTCCACATCGCGCAGCTGGTCCAGCGCTGCGGGTGCCATCGTAGCAAGCTCGATATCCGTCAGATGCTGCGTCAGATCGCGCGCGGCGCCATCTGCGTCAATCATCGCAGGTTTTATCCCGTCAGGGGTTTCGATACGGCAGAGTTTCATTAGCTAATCCTGTGTTTGTGAGGGGTGCGCATGCGCCCAATCTAGTGCCTATAATCAGTATTATGTGAATAAATAGTGTGCTGATGGTGATGTTTTGCTGTTAAAGTGCGCTGTAACGCACTGAAAATGCGTATAAAAAGGAGATTCTTCATCCAGTTAATTCATTCTCCCATCCGCGCGGCTTCTTGCTTTACCCCGATGTTCTGCGTGCCATAATCCACATGCGCCAAGCCGATGCAACTGTAAGCGATCGGCGCTATATGGCGGCTGCTGAACGAAAGGAAGAATATGACGCTCAAGATGTCTTCGGCGGATATGGTCGCCGCTGCCCGTGCACGTATCCGCGAGATCGAAACGCCTGATCTGATGGCCATGCTGACGGATCCGGATGTTGTTGTCGTTGATCTGCGCGATATCCGTGAACGCCAGCGCAGCGGCTATATCCCTGGCAGCTTTCATGCACCGCGCGGCATGATCGAATTCTGGGTCGACCCTGACAGCCCGTACTTCAAAGAGATCTTTGGTCAGGACAAAACCTTTGTCTTTCACTGCGCCTCTGGCTGGCGCTCTGCGATCACTACGGCGACGCTGCAAGACATGGGCTTTGACGCGGCGCATCTGCGCGAAGGTTTTTCTACTTGGGAAAAACACGGTGGTCCGGTCGAATACCCTGAAAAGAAAGACTAACGACGTCAGGACGCCTATGCTACGTCTGCGCCACCACATCGCAACAACAAGGCCATCGCTATGACATCCATTCTGATCCTGAACGGTCCGAACCTGAACCTGCTGGGCACGCGCCAGCCCGAGGTCTATGGCAAGACGACTTTGGCCGATGTCGAGACGCTGTGCCGCGAGAAAGCGAAGGCGCTTGGGTTTGATGTGGCGTTTGAGCAGTCCAACCACGAAGGCGCGCTGATCGATCTGATCCACGCGGCCAAAGGCAAACATGCCGGGATTGTGCTGAATGCCGGTGCCTATACCCATACGTCGATTGCGCTGATGGATGCGATCGCCTCGGTCGAGCTGCCGGTGGTCGAAGTACACCTGAGCAACATCCACGCCCGCGAAGAATTCCGGCACCGGTCTTACATTGCACCAGTGGCTCTGGGTCAGATCTGCGGGTTTGGTGCGCAGGGTTATCTGATGGCATTGGATGCGCTGAAAACTCACCTAAAGGATTAGGTTTCATCGCTTAGTATCTGATTTATAATAAAAAAGGGCGAAGGTGCTGATGCACCCTCGCCCTTTTCCTCATCTGCTGTGTGACAGCTTAGCCTTTGGCGGCTTTTGCAACTTCTGCTGCGAAGTCTTCTTTGACGACTTCGATGCCTTCGCCAACTTCAAGACGAACGAAACCGGTGATGGTCGCGCCAGCTTCTTCTGCGGCTTTGCCGACGGTCAGGTCGGGGTTCACAACGAATGCCTGGTTCAGCAGTGTCACTTCGGACATGTATTTCTGCATACGGCCGGTGATCATTTTCTCGATCACGGCTTCTGGCTTGCCGGACTCGCGTGCGATGTCCATTTGAACCTGCTTTTCTTTTTCAACAACAGC
This sequence comes from Sulfitobacter sp. M39, assembly GCF_021735935.1. Classification (NCBI taxonomy): domain Bacteria; kingdom Pseudomonadati; phylum Pseudomonadota; class Alphaproteobacteria; order Rhodobacterales; family Roseobacteraceae; genus Sulfitobacter; species Sulfitobacter sp. M39. The sequence continues at coordinate 2,160,646 of NZ_WMDZ01000001.1, read as the reverse complement.
TGGGTCCAGATCCGCTTCGGACAAGGACGCAGGGTTCACAGCGGCGATGTGCATCGCGATCTGTTTGCCCAGCTCTTCGTTGCCGCCGGTCATTGCGACCAGAACACCGATTTTGCCCATGCCGGGTGCTACAGCGTTGTGCACATAGGACACGACCTGATCCCCATCGATGGACTGCATGCGGCGCACCGACATGTTCTCGCCGATTTTCGCAATGGCGTCGGTGATGACGGTGGAAACGGGCTTGCCGCCCATGTCAGCCGCGTTCAGCGCGTCAACGTCGGACACACCGGTTGCAACGTCAGCGATGCCGGAAACCATTTTCTGGAAGTCGGCGTTTTTGCCAACGAAGTCGGTTTCGGAGTTCACTTCGACAGCAACACCGTGGCCGCCTTCGACTTTAACGGCAACAAGGCCCTCGGCTGCGGTGCGGCCGGATTTCTTGGCTGCTTTCGCCAGACCCTTGGTGCGCAGCCAGTCAACGGCTGCTTCCATGTCGCCATCTGTTTCAGTCAACGCTTTTTTCGCGTCCATCATGCCGGCACCGGTTGTGTCGCGCAGTTCTTTGACCATGGATGCTGTGATTGCCATCGCTTTGGTTCTCCTTGAATTGGGATAAATTGAGGGGCAGAGCGTCCTGCACCACTGTCTCAATCATGTAATGGTTTTGTGACAGGCAGAGGGAAACATGCCCCCTGCCCGTCTCTTTCGCGTCGCTTACGACTTGGCGTCGGCCAGCGTTTCCTTCTTGGATTCGATATCCAGAGGTGCGTCTTTTGCCATTGCGTCGTTCGAAACGGTTTCTTCCGAAGCGTTGCCAACTTCGACACCACCGTCGATCAGGGCTTCTTCTTCGGGCGCTTCTTCCATCGCACCGATATCAACACCTGCGGCACCCAGCTGCGCGGACATACCGTCAAGTGCTGCACGTGCGGCCAGATCGCAATACATGTGGATCGCGCGGGCGGCGTCGTCGTTGCCCGGGATGATGTAGTCGATCCCGTCGGGGGAGCAGTTGGTGTCGACAACAGCGATAACCGGAATGCCCAGTTTGTTCGCTTCGGCCACGGCCAGTGCTTCTTTTTTCACGTCGATGACGAAGATCAGGTCAGGGCGACCGCCCATTTCACGGATACCACCCAGCGATGCTTCCAGCTTCGCTTGGTCACGTTCCATGCCAAGACGCTCTTTCTTGGTCAGACCGGAGAAGCCACGCTCGGACTGTTCGTCGATGGACTTCAGGCGCTGGATGGATTTGGAAACGGTCTGCCAGTTTGTCAGCGTGCCGCCCAACCAACGGTGGTTCATGTAGTACTGTGCGCATTTCTCTGCGGCTTCTGCGATCGGCTGTGCAGCCTGACGCTTGGTGCCAACGAAAAGAATGCTGCCGCCTTTGGCGACGGTGTCACGGATGACTTGCAGTGCCTGGTCCAGCATTGGAACAGTCTGTGTCAGGTCCATGATGTGGATGCCGTTACGCGCGCCGTAGATGAACGGACCCATGCGTGGGTTCCAGCGCTGTGTTTGGTGACCAAAGTGTACGCCTGCTTCAAGCAGTTGGCGCATGGAGAACTCAGGAAGAGCCATGTCTTTATACCTTTCCGGTTTTGCCTCGTCGGGGGTCTCGATCCCGGAATGGGACCAACCGGCGGACGTTCAAGGATTTCTCCCTCAAAGGCCCAACCCCGACTGCGGGTTTAAGTGACGCGCGTATAGTCCGGATTTTCACGCTTCGCAAGGTCCAAGGTGCATGTTTTAGCGCCCTTGGGCCCTATATCAGCGTAATTCAGCAGGGTTTGACGCTGCAAACCCCGCCGAGGGATGGGCCGCGCGCACCTGCGCTTCGCAGGCTTTGGCCAAGGCCTTGCGGTTCTCGAAATCGGCGACAGCCAGCGGCGTGTGATAGATCGTCGTCACCTGCCCCTGCCGCAGGGACGCCAAGGTGCGCAGCAGATGCCCGCCAAAGCTCATGTCGCCCCACCAGCCGTAGAAACGCGGATCGGTCCCATCGGGAGCGGTATAGCGCACGGTCACAGGCTGCACCCAGATCACGTCGCGCAGTTCGGGCGCGAAGAAGGACTGGAAAAGCGTGGTCTTGAACGGCAAGACCTGCAGGCCATCGGTGCTGGTGCCTTCGGGGAAGAACAACAGCCGGTGGTTGTCGAGCAAGCGCTGTTGGAACACCTCGGTCTGTTTGCGCGCGTGTTTCGGGTTGCGTTCGATAAACAACGTGCCCGTCGCCTTGGCGAGCCAGCCAATGCCGGGCCAGCTGGCGACTTCGGACTTGGACACAAAGTATATCCGCTGCGCCGCGTTCAAGCTGAAGATATCAAGCCAGCTGGTGTGATTGGCGACGACAGCGCCCCTGTGGCGCATCGGGGTGCCGATAACCGCGCGGCGTAACCCCATGATCCAGAATGCGATTTTGCAGACGATCTGGGTGATATGCGGGGTCACGGGGCGGCCCTGGCCATAGAGCGGACGTTCAAACAGGCGGATCGTCAGGAGGATCACCAGCCCCACAAGAACCACCGTCGCCAGCACCATCCCACGCAGCAGCATCAGCACCCAGCCAAGCGGCCCGACGGATACCGGTGCCGGGTGGTCGGCGCTGTCCCAGGCCGCGCTCATCCTTGCTGTCCGCTGTAGATCTTGGCCTGTCGTTCGCTGAGCCGGGCGGTGTCGAGCATCAAAAGCACATCCGTCGTGTTGAAGTCATGGTCGATAAAGGCCCCCTCACCCACACATCCGCCAAGCCGCAGATAGGCTTTGATCAGGCTGGGCATCTGCACCATCGCCTGACGCCGGTTCAAGATGTCGGCGGGGATCAGGTTCATCTCTTGGCATGCCTCTGGCAAGGCGGTGACGCGTAGATCGGGCGGCGCGAGGTAGGAGTGATGCAGCAGCGACAATGGCTGCGCCAATGCCTCGGCCTGGGTGCCATGAAAGCTCGCGACGCCAAAAAGGATCTCTATCCCGTGTTCCGCCACATAAGAGGCAAGCCCCGCCCAAAGCTGGTGCATGGCGATGCCGCCGCGATAGGACGGATGCAGGCAGGACCGCCCGAGCTCGAGTATCTCGCGGCCAGAGGATTTGAGCGCGGTCAGATCATATTCGTTTTCCGAATAGAACCCGCCTGCCCGATCCGCCATATCGCGGCGGATCAGCCGGTACACGCCGACAGTTTGCTGGGTTTTGCGATCAATAAGCAGCAAATGGTCCACGAAATCGTCGTATTGGTCGACCTCTCGCCGGTTGTCGTGGTCCACCAAAGGCCCGCCCGCCCCTAGCTCGGTGACAAAGACGTCATACCGCAGCCGCTGTGCCGCATGAAGATCCGCTTGGGTACGCGCCAGACGGACTTCGAACTCTGCCGCTTTTGCAATGGTCATGGGCTGGTTTCGTCTCCGGTCGCAATCACGCGGATAAATAGGCAGTTGCCGCCTGTTGCGCAATGCTTGCCCCGCGTCGCGGTGGTTTTCGGCAAAAAATTAACGATTTGCTAACGAAGAGCCTTCATCAAAGACGGGGGTGAGCATCACCCGATGACTATCGACCACGATCTTGCCCTCGCTGCGGAAGTTTACAGTGACCTTGCCGCTGATATTGCTTTGCACTTGCCCCACGCCCCAATCGGGATGTGCGGGGTGGCGTACAAGCATTCCGGGTGTCAGTATCGCATTCAGGTCTTCCAAGCGTACGTCCTTTCTGCGGCGCGGTGTGGGAGCCCGCTATTTAGGGCCAGCTATTAAGGGGGTGTCCCATGGTTGAAACCGACGTTGATCTCGCCGCCTTGATCGGCAGCCGCATCTGTCATGACCTGATATCGCCGGTTGGCGCGATCAACAATGGGCTTGAGCTGCTTTTGATGTCGGGCATGAATATGAGCTCCGAAGTCGCGCTGATCGATGAAAGCGTGCGCAACGCCAGTGCGCGGCTGCGGTTCTTTCGCGTGGCTTTCGGCGCGGGCGACGCGCAGCCTGTCCCTGCCCAAGAAACCAGCGGTATCCTGCGTGATCTATATGCTCAGTCCAAATGGCAGGTAGCTTGGCCCGACGGCGTCGCCGCGCCGCGCAACGCGCTGCGGATGGTGTTCCTGAGCCTTCTATGTCTGGAAACGGGGATGCCCTACGGTGGGCAGATCAACATAGATCACCGCGATGCGGGGTGGGACATCACCGGCACGGCCGACCGGCTAAGCATCAACGCCGCGCTTTGGGGCGTGCTGGCGGGGCAGTCTCGGGCAGAGCGTCTGGTCGCGTCGCAGGTCCAGTTCGGGCTGTTGCCCGCCATCGTGAAAGACAGCGGGCAACAGTTAACGTCCATTGTGACAGAAACAACCATCACCCTTGGGATCACGGCTTAGCTGCGCACAGCCCCATCGCCGCGCACCAGATACTTGAAGCTGGTCAGCTGTTCGGCACCAACGGGCCCGCGCGCGTGCATCTTGCCGGTGGCAATCCCGATTTCGGCACCCATGCCAAACTCTCCACCATCGGCGAATTGGGTGGACGCATTGTGCATCAGGATCGCAGAATCCAGCCGCGTCATGAATTTGGTCGCCGCCGCATCGTCTTCGGTGATGATGCAATCGGTGTGGTTCGAGCCGTAGGTGCGGATATGGGTGATCGCATCGTCGATGCTGCCCACGGTTTTCGCGGCGATGATCATATCGAGGTATTCGTGGCCCCAATCATCCGCCGTGGCAGGCACGGTGCCTTCGATCTCGGTCAGGGCGCCATCGGCGCGCACTTCGACGCCAGCGTCCAGCAGCGCCTTGATCACGCCCTTGCCAATCGTCCGCGCCACTTTCTCGTGGATCAGCAGGCATTCAGCCGAGCCGCAAATGCCGGTGCGGCGGGTCTTGGCGTTCAGAACGACTTTCAAAACCTTCTCGGGGTCGGCGTTTTCGTCGATATAGATGTGCACGATGCCTTCGAGGTGGGCAAAGACCGGGACCCGCGCTTCGCGCTGCACCAGCCCGACCAGCCCCTTGCCGCCGCGCGGGACGATCACATCAATCGTGTCGGTCATGGTCAGCATCTCGCTCACTGCGGCGCGGTCGCGCGTGGGCACCAGCTGGATTGAATCCGCAGGCAGATCAGCGGCTTCGAGCCCCTGTTTCAAGGCGGCATGGATCGCGCGCGAGGAATGGAAGCTTTCGGAGCCGCCCCGTAGGATCACGGCATTGCCCGCTTTGAGGCAAAGCGCACCGGCATCCGCGGTCACATTCGGGCGCGATTCATAGATCACGCCGATGACACCCAAAGGCGTGCGCACGCGCTGGATGTTCAGGCCCGTCGGCTGATCCCATTCGGTCAGCACCTGCCCCACGGGATCATCCTGTGCGGCGATGCTGCGTAGGCTGTCGGCGATGGCGCTGATGCGCGCATCGTCCAGCAAGAGCCGATCCATCATCGCGTCAGAGAGACCCTTGTCGCGGCCAAACTCCAGATCTTTGGCGTTCGCGTCCAGAATATCGGCGCTGCTGGCCATCAACGCGTCGGCGGCTTTTTCAAGCGCGGTCTGCTTTTGGTCGGCACTGGCAAAGCCCAATGTCGCGGCGGCGGCTTTGGCGCGCGCGCCAATATCCGCCATCAACGCGGGAATGTCGTCTGTCTGTGTCATATCCAAGGTCATAGCCTAATTACTGCTTTTTTGTCATTTCGGGTTGCCCTCTACCTAAAGCCTTCGGCGAGGATTTTAAACCATTTGGACGTCAGGAAAGCGCAAGATCGTCCCGATGGATCAAAGCAGCACGCCCCGGCGCGCCCAAAATGGCCTCGATCTCCGAGGATTGTCGACCTTTGATCAGCTCTGCCTCTGTCGAGGTATAGCGCGTCAGCCCGTGCCCGATGGTGCGCCCGTCAGGGGTCAACAGCGCGACGAGATCGCCGCGCCCGAAGGGGCCGGAAACAGTGGTGACACCGGCGGGCAAAAGCGACTTGCCCTTGGACATGGCAGTCACCGCACCGGCATCCAATGTGACGCTGCCGCGGGGTTTGAGTGCCGTAATCCATTGTTTGCGCGCGGTTTGGGGGTCGGATTGCGCGGTGAACCACGTGGCATTGGCACCGTTTTCGAGGGTAAGCAAAGGCCGCAACGGTGATCCTTCGGAGATGGCCATGGCGCAGCCCGCGGCGGTCGCGGTTTTCGCGGCCATCAGCTTTGTCTTCATGCCGCCCTTGGACAGGCCAGAGCCCGCATCGCCCGCCTGCGCCTCGATCTCTGGGGTGATCGTGTCGATCACCTCATAGCGGATGGCATCGGGGTCGTCATTGGGGTTGGCAGAATAGAAACCATCCACATCCGACAGCAGGATCAACCGGTCTGCCGCCACGGTCACGGCGATCTGCGCCGCGAGCCGGTCATTGTCGCCAAAGCGAATCTCGTCCGTGGCGACGGTGTCATTCTCGTTGACGATGGGTACCGCGCCCATGGACAACAACTGCTCCATCGTGGCGCGGCTGTTAAGATACCGCCGACGATCCGCGCTGTCTTCTAGGGTGACAAGCACCTGCGCGGCGGTGATCCCATAGGGTTCCAGCGCCTCTTCATAGGCGCGGGCGAGACGGATTTGACCCACCGCCGCCGCGGCTTGGGATTGTTCCAGCGCAAGCGTGGTTGGCGGCAGGCCAAGCACGCCACGACCCAATGCGATGGAGCCCGAAGACACCAGCACCACATCCTTGCCCTGCCCCTTGAGCCACGCCACATCCTGCGCGAGACTTTGCAGCCAATCGCGGCGCAGTTGGCCGGTGGCCCGATCGACGAGCAGCGCCGAGCCGATTTTTACAACGATACGGGTGCCGTCGCTTAGGGTTGCCAAGGTGCCTCTTCTTCATCTTCGGACCGGAAACGCAGCCGGTCGTCGTCAATCTGGCCACGCAACGCCCGCAGCACCTCGGTGACGCCTTCGCGGGCGACGCCAGACATCATCATGACCTCTGCGCCGCAGGCTTTTTCCAATTCTTCGCGGGCGGTTACGCGATCATCTTCATCCAGTGCATCAATTTTATTCAGCACGGTGATCCGGGGTTTGTCCGCCAGCTCGCCGCCATAGGCTTCGAGTTCGTTGATGATGGTCTGGTAATCTTCGGCAATGGTGTTCGACGTGCCATCAATCAGGTGGAGCAGCACCGCGCAGCGTTCGACGTGGCCCAAAAACAGATCGCCCAGACCGCGCCCTTCGGACGCGCCTTCAATGAGGCCGGGGATATCGGCGACGACGAATTCGGTATTATCCACCCCCACAACGCCGAGATTGGGGTGCAGCGTGGTGAACGGGTAATCGGCAATCTTCGGCCGCGCGTTCGATGTCGCGGCGAGGAAGGTCGATTTGCCCGCGTTTGGCAGGCCAAGGAGACCCACATCCGCGATCAGCTTGAGACGCAGCCACAGCGTGCGGTCCACGCCTTCCTGTCCGGGATTGGCACGGCGCGGTGCCTGGTTCGTCGCGGATTTAAAGTGCAGGTTCCCCCAGCCGCCATTGCCCCCGCGCGCCAGTTCGACCCGCTGGCCAAGCTCTGTCATATCCGCCAGCACAGTTTCCTGATCTTCATCAAGGATCTCGGTGCCCACGGGGACGCGCAGGATGATGTCATCGCCATCCTTGCCGGTGCGCTGCTTGCCCATGCCGGGCTGGCCGTTCTTGGCAAAGAAGTGCTGCTGGTAGCGGAAGTCGATCAGCGTGTTCAACCCGTCCACGGCTTCGGCCCAGACCGATCCGCCCGACCCGCCGTCCCCGCCATCGGGACCGCCGTATTCAATGTATTTTTCGCGCCGGAAAGACACGCAACCGCCCCCGCCTGCGCCAGAGCGGATATAGACTTTGCACAGGTCAAGAAACTTCATCAAAAGGGCCTTTCGGGGCACGTGTGGTCATAGTTTATGGCTATACGTCCAGGTTGGTACGCAGGTCTCGCGTGCCAGACAATAGGTTTCCGCATTGCCAAGATAGCGGAAGCCCGCATTTGTCAACACTTTGGCAGAGGCAGGGTTGTCGCGAAACACCGAGGCGAACATATTTTTGTTGCGCAGCGGGTTGGCCTGCACCAGCGCCTGCACGGCCTCGGACGCGAGATGCGTATTCCAGAACGCCGGGGCGACCCAATAGCCGACTTCGGATTGATCGCGGTCCATCCGGATGAGGGAAATCACGCCCATCACCTCGGAGCCGCCGGTTTTCAGCCCGTCCATCACCCAGACATCTTCCGTCCGGGGGGTGCTGGTGGCGCGGGTGATGAAGCTTTCGATCACGCCGGGCGGCAGCGGGTGCGGAATGGATGCGGTGCGCATCGCAACCCGTGGATCGCTGGCATAATGTTCGATCATCCCACGATCCGACATGCGCACAGGGCGCAGGTCAAACCGTTCTGTTTCAATCACTTGCTGTTGCGACACTGTTAAATCTTCCATCGTTATGTCCCTCCTCCGAACAGCACGAACAAGACAGAGGCCACCGTCAAAGCGGCCAAGGTCCACATCAAATATTTCTCCCAAACGGTGCCTGCGACCGTCTTTGCGATCCCCGCACCGGCTAGCGTCCACAAGGGATGCAGCACGATCTGGCATCCCAGCAGCACGGCGGCCACCGTGGCCGTCGCCGCCAGCGCAGGTGTGCCGGGCGCGATGAAGGCCGTGAAGCTGCCCACGATCATCGCCCAGGCCTTGGGGTTCAGCGGGTGGACGATCAGCCCGGCCAGAAAGCCCGGCGCAGCCTCGGTTCGTGCGCCCTGCCCCAACCGCAGGTTCGCAACCTTCCACGCCAGCCAGATGATATAGGCGGCCGAGGCGAATTTCAGCGCGACGAAAACCCCCGGCGCGCGGTCGGCCAGTTGCATCAACCCGAAACCCACTGGCCAGATCACCAGCTGTTTGCCAAGGGCCACGCCCGCGACAAAAGGTACTGCCGCGCGAAAGCCGAAGCGCGCGCCAGTGGCCATCAACGCCATATTCGCCGGTCCGGGTGTGCCGATCTGGCTTGCAGCAAAGACGATAAAGGATGTCAGGGCGACGCTCATGACTGGCTCTTCTTCTTGCGCTTTTGCCGCGGCTTGGCGTCATAGACGGGCGGAACATAATCAGGTTTGATTAGCCCGAACAACAGGTTGTCGTGCCATTCGCCCCCCAGAAAAGACGACTGCCGCGCACGCCCTTCGGCGGCAAAGCCGACTTTGGTGAAACAGGCCGCAGCGCGTTCGTTGATGTCGAGCACACGGGCAGAGAGGCGGTGCAGCGACAGCGAGCCAAAGGCGTGGGCCGCAAGCAGATGCAGCGCGCGCGTGCCCAACCCCTTCCCCAGTTTCTTGGGGGCGAGAATGCCGATCGCGACATCGGCGCTGGCATCCCACGGACGAAGACTGTGCAGGCGCAGCGCACCGATCATCTTGCCGCGATGTTCGATGACCCAGGCCAGCGGTTCAACCTGCTGCGTTTCATACCAGCGTTCGGCCAGTGCCTTGGTCATCACCGGCACTGCGTTCAGCTCTGCCCCGAACATGTGGTGGATTTCGGGCGTGTTTCCAAGCTTGAAACGGGCGTCGATGTCGCGGTGTTCGGGCGCGCGCAGGCGGATGATGCCATCGCTCAGCTCGGGGCGGTTTGATCGTGACATAACGGCCCCTCCCTTCTTGAGTGAACATTGGGCGACAAAAAAGAAAAGGGACCGGCGTTTCCGCCGATCCCTAAATTTTCAAACCTCTCGGGTGCGGCTTATTCTGCGGCTTCTGCCGCTGGCAGGACCGAGATAAACGTACGGTTCTTCAGCCCCTTGTGGAACTGGACCTTACCATCAACGGTTGCGAAGATCGTGTGATCCTTGCCCATGCCAACGCCTTCAGCGGGCCAGTACTTTGTACCGCGCTGACGCACCAGAATGTTACCGGGGATGACAGCTTCGCCGCCATATTTTTTCACGCCAAGACGACGACCTGCTGAGTCGCGGCCGTTACGGGATGAGCCGCCTGCTTTTTTATGTGCCATTGGTGTCTCTCCTTAGCCTTTTGCGAGTTCTTTGGCCTGTGCGATCCAGTCTTCACGACCGACGCGACCTTTGAACGACAGTTTCTCTTCGATAGCTTCGACGTCAGCGTCTGTCCAAGCAGCGATCTGTGCGAAGGTTGTGATGCCTTCACCGTTCAGCTTGCCAACGATGACGGGGCCAACACCGGAGATCTTGCTCAGATCGTCGGCACCTTCGGCTGCGGGTGCAGCTTTAGCCTTCTTCGCCTTGGCAGGCTTAGCCGATTTTTCTTCGGCCTGGTTGTTTTTTACGCGCTTGGCCATTTCGGCCTGATCGGTTTTGTTCAGCGCATAACGCTCTTCCATGGCTGTCACGGCAGCAGCGCTGACGGAACCGGTGCCGATTGCCGCTTTGACGTCGGATTTATCCGCGCCGGACGACAGGATCTCGCCGATCTTGACCAGTGTCAGCTTTTGACGGTGGCCTTTGGTACGCTTGGAAGAGTGCTTCCGGCGGCGCTTGACGAAGTGAATGACTTTCTCGCCCTTGATCTGATCGACGACCTCGGCTTGAACGCCGGCCCCTGCGACCAAAGGAGCACCCAGCTTGGGGGAATCGCCGCCCAGCATGAGAACTTCGTTGAATTGGACTGTTTCGCCCGCGTCAGCAGCCAAACGTTCTACCCGCAGCATATCGCCGGATTGAACTTTGTACTGCTTGCCGCCTGTCTTGATGACCGCAAACATGCGTCTTCCTTTACTGTTTCCGCATCCTGTGGTCCCCGTTCGGGAGTTTGTCGGGCCTTGGCCCACCTCGGACAGCGCATCCCGTTTCGGGATGTTCATGAAATAACAAAGGCACCCGAAACGGGCACCCTTAGGTTGAGGCTTGCCGTATGATGCACCGCCCCCCTGATGTCAAGGGCCAGCACGGGCCTCGCGGGACTTATCGCAGAGGCGGTGCGGCTGGCTATAATTCCTCGGCCACCATGTTCAAAGCAATTGCGCGACCAAGGGCATAGGACACGTCTTCGTACGCGGTGCCAAAGCCCTCGAACAGCGCTGTATTCAGGCTGCGCCCCGCATCGCTTTGCGCAAAGGCGATATAGCGGTCGAGCTCTGCATCCTCCAGCGGAGAATACGCCAGCAGCAGATAGCCATAAAGCCAGCCGCGCGTGTCTTGCGCGATCTCTTCTTGCTGCTGCGCCACGTCTGCCAGCATCTCGGCCTCTGTCATCTGTAGCGCGTTGCCATCTGCCATCCCACGCATGAATTGAAAGTTGGAATTCATCGCTGCGGTGACATTGCGATCGATCATATCGCCACTGTCGATCAATGTGGTGATCTGCGCCAGACGTGGGTCGTTGCTGCCCTCAAAGTCATGGAAACCTTTACGGGCGGCGTCTTCCACCTCGGGGTCGGTGATGGCGGCGCGGGCCTCGTTCTCGAGCGTGATGATCCTTGCGCCCGTGTCTTGCGCGAAAAAGGCAATGACATCCTCGCGGGCCTGCCCTTGCAAGCCCGCATCCAATGCCCCGCGCAGGGTTTCGACGATCCGTTCGGGGTTGTAGATGGCACGCACCTGCAGCGCCCACCCCGCGCCGCCCTGCCCGCCCAGCATATCGCGATCAAGCGTTTCCGCGTTCTCCAACCCCTCGCGCTGCAAAATCTCGGCCAGCTCGCCAAGACGCAGGACATCCACCAGCACGGTTGACCGCGCGTCGGCCCACAGCGGCAGCGCCAGCATCCACATGCCAGCAGCAAGAACAAAGGCGCGCATGGTTACAGGTCCTGACTGGGTTGCATGGTGCCAAGCCGCTGTGCGACCTCTTCAAACCGGTTCGCCATGATCTCGAACTGCACGGCGTTCATCAGTGCGTAGACCTCCTGCATCTGCGGATCTTCCAGCGCTTTGGCGTAGACCAGCACCTCTTCATCCGAGAACGCCTGATAGGTATAGGCCGCCCCCGCCAGCGCATTCACTTTAATAGAGGCGCGCATCTCGGGCTCTTGTGCACGCATCGCTTCGCGCAGGTCGGGTTCTTCCATCTGCAATTCGATCACACCCGCGCCTGCCGCTGCCATCAGGAAACGGATCTGCACCTCTTGCAGCGCCTTGATCGAGCTCTCTTCGACATCGCTTGCCCCGTTAAGACGCGCCAACAGATCCACACGCGGAGAATCGATCCCGCGCAGCCCATTCAGGATCGCATCACCCGCCTCTGCCTTCGCGGCGTCGTCTTCCTCCATATGCGAGGCGTTTTCAGCGGCAACCAGGCGTTGGCCCAGATCGCTGGCGTAGAAATCCGACGCATGTTCCAGCGCATCATCGCTGAGCGCCTGCGCGAGAATACCGGCCCCCATGTCCAGCATTAAATCCGTCTCGAATACCTCGCGCACCAGACGCGACCATTCAGAGCCGAAGGCATCCGCATCAATCCCCAGCATTTGTGGCGCGGAATTTGCAGACAGCCGGATGCTTTCAAGGGCGACATCAAAACCTGTGACTTCTAAAAATGCATCGACCCTTTCCCTGTCGGCGGCCCGTGCCATCGGTGCAATCAGCGACACCATGACCGCCAATCCAAAACATAAAGTTAACGGCAAACGGGACAGTCGGCGCATCAGGGCATTCCTTTCAAGTTGATCCACCCCAAGAACTTAGGCGAAACCCATCTGTCAGCAATGAAATTCCCCGTGTCCGCGAAAACTGGCCTAGCCCCCCTTGCCACCCCGCAAAATCCATCCTAAACGGACGCACCACACCGATGCGGAGAGGTGCCGGAGTGGTCGAACGGGGCGGTCTCGAAAACCGTTGAGCCTTCACGGGTTCCCAGGGTTCGAATCCCTGTCTCTCCGCCATTACACTTAAGTTGATTTTGAGAATACAGCAGTAAAACCTATAAAGTTATAGCTCTTCGTGCTGTTACAGCTCTTCCTGCCGGGGTCATCAAGTTTGGGTCCCGATTTGGGACGCATCTTGGGACACGTCCGGCGCATTAAATACCGCCCATGTTAGTCGAAGAAACCTCTTCTCCGGCGCAAGATTGCGCGAGGAATTGCTTCCTTTGATCAGTCAAACAATTGTTCACTTCAAGATTCCACATATTCACCACCTTAATGGTCGGGTGTTCAGAGCCGTTGCTTTCGGATAAGCGGCGTTTGAGCGGCACGTGCTGTTCCAGTGCGGGCCGCGAGGTGATACCCGTCTAACACGGATTAACCGAACAAACTTTATACTGGGCTGTCTACGGACCAAACTCCGCTTCAACGCGCTTGCCGTTTGTCCGGAATTACACAGCCTTATCAGTCTTGGCGCGGACCTAGATACTGACTGTTCCAAGGTGCCCCGGTCGAATGTTTCGACGCTGGCGGCTTTGGGGTGAAGTAATGCTTGATCCATGGGGACTTGTGTAACTTAACATCCATCAATGGTCCCCAACCAATCCAGAAAAACACCCAACCGGCGCAGCCCCGAGACGCGGGTAAGGTAGAGGGCTGAAATATCCAGCGGGGTGGCGTCAAGCTGGCCCGGAAAAAGCTCAACCAATCGGCCCGCCTTGATATCGTCAGCGATCATGAAATCGGAAAAACGCGCGATGCCCAGACCGCCTAATACCATCTGACGCACGGCCTCCCCATTGCCTGCGGTCAGGGCGGTGGGGACCGTCACGGGGGTGGGCAGACCAGCAAAGCGCAGCGTGTTGATATGATCTGGTGCCGCAAAGCGCACTTGCTCCAGCTTTGCGAGGTCGGTTGGTGTTTTTGGCCAGCCTTTGCGATCAAGGTACTCCTGCGCAGCAACTAATTTCCAAGCTGTGCACCCCAAGGGACGATGCAACATGTCGCTATCGGGTAGCTGGCCAAGCCTGATGGCAACGTCCGCGTGACTGCCGATAAGGTCCACCAGGGCATCGGTCATATCGATCGACAGCTGGATGCCGGGGTACTCCGCACGAAACTCGGCCAACCGCGGGGCAAGGACATGCAGGACGTAAGGCACAGGCGCATTCACCCGCAGCGGTCCGGCGGGGGCCTGTCCGCTGGTTGCTATCTCTTGCAGGGCTTCACTGCGATCCAAAATCTCGCGCGCCTCAGCCAGAACAGCAGCGCCTTCGGGGGTGATCTCGATGGACCGCGTAGTCCGGCGCAGGAGTGTGACTTTCAACTGCTCTTCCAGCCGCGACACTGACCGGCTGAGTGTTGAGGCCGATACCCCTCTGCGCCGCGCGGATTCAGCAAAGCCGCCATCATCGACGATCCCGACGAAAGCCGCCAAATCCACCATGCGCAACAATTCGTGCGGTTTCTGCAATGATCCATTCCAAACTTGTCTGTTCTCGCAATAGATAGCCGCTGGCATATACGGCGTCGACATCAAATTTATTGGAGAAACCCGATGCCCCTTGCCCTTTGGGCGCTGACCATCAGCGCTTTTGCCGTCGGAACGACCGAGTTCGTTATCGTCGGCTTGCTTCCCACCATCGCCGCCGATCTTGGCGTTTCCATTCCTTCCGCTGGCCTGTTGGTTAGCCTCTATGCGCTTGGCGTGACCATCGGCGCGCCAGTGCTAACCGCCATGGCAGACCGCGTGCCGCGCAAGACGCTGTTGCTGCTCTTGCTGGGGCTGTTCACACTTGGGAACGCTTATGCAGCCTTCGCGCCGGATTACGGCAGCCTTGTCGCTGCGCGCTTTATCACGGGTCTCGCGCATGGCGTGTTCTTTGCCATCGCCTCGACCATCGCCACCGATCTTGTGGAGCCTGAAAAGGAAAGCTCAGCCATCGCGCTGGTGTTCCTTGGTCTGACGGTCGCGCTGGTGACGGGTGTTCCATTGGGGACGTTCATCGGCCAGAACTTTGGCTGGCAGTCGACCTTCCTTGGCGTTGTTGCGCTTGGCGTGATCGGTTTTATTGCTTCTGCCATCTTAGTGCCTGTCAATCTGACCAAAGCTGCCTCGGCAGGAATCAAGGCGCAGTTGCAGGTGCTGACCTCGCCGCGTCTGTTGCTGGTCTATCTGATCACGGCTGTCGGCTATGGTGGCAACTTCATCGCCTTCACCTTCCTTGCGCCGATGCTGAACGAAGTCACTGGCCTATCTGCAGGCGCGGTTAGTGTGGTGTTGCTGCTCTACGGTGCATCTGTCGCAGTGGGTAACATCGCTGGCGGCAAACTGGCTGACCGGATCGGGGCAGTGGCGTCCCTCACGGTGATCTTTGCCGGCCTTGCGATATCACTGGTTGCATTGGGCGCGTTCCTCACCAACCCGATTGCAGCCATCGCGGTTGCGGCCTTCTGGGGCGGGTTTGCCTTTGCCAACGTGCCGCCACTGCAATCCTATGTCGTGCAAATCGCACGCGAAGTCTCACCCGGTGCGGTGGATGTGGCGTCTGGCCTGAACATCGGAGCCTTCAACCTTGGCATCGCAGGCGGCGCATGGGCCGGTGGGCTGGTCGTCGAAGGTATCGGCCTTGCGGCTGCCCCCTACATTGCTGCCGGAGTGGTGGTTGTCGGGATCGTTTTGGTGCGCTTGTCAGGCCGCCTGAACGGGGCAGTGCCCCAAGCCGTCGCTGCCGAATAGCCTCACTTGCCTCGCCGCGTTTTTGATGCGGCGGGGCAGCGGGACGTGCCGGTTCACGCTCCCATCTTTGGGGATGCAAAAACAGGTGATCGGCTCGCTCACCTATCTCGGCTTTCTTGGCGGCTGCACGCCGTGCATTGCATTTGGCCCCTACCGCGGTCTTCAGGCCGTGAGCGCGGTGAAATAATCACCCCACGATTGATGTGGGCGTCCGGTGACAGCGGCATAATCGCCGGGGCGGTCGTAGACGCCTTTGCGGATGCCTTCGTAGATGCCGCCGATGATCGGGCCGAGGAAATCACCCAGTTCAGCGCTGCGGTCGGCGACGAAATCCTCGGGTGTCATCTCGCGGTAGGTCAGATTGGTGCCGAAGGCGCTGTTAAGATAGCCTACCAGCGTTTCCTGCGTGATCGGCGTGCCGTTAAGGTCGAAAGTGCCGCCATTCAGGTCATCCTTTGTCAGCAGCGCTGCATAGGCATGGGCCAGTTCCGAGCGCGTGGTATAGCCGCATTTGCCGTTGCCAGCGCTGTTGGCGATCTCGCCGCGCGCCTTGTAGCTGTCGATATATTCAACGTCCGGCTCGATATAGATCCCGTTGCGCCCGATCGCCCAATCCAGACCGCTGGCCTTGATGTCCTTTTCGGTTTGGCGGTTGCTTTGCACCACCGGCGAAAAGCGCGTGCCATCCTCGGGGCCGATGATGCTGGTGTAGACCAGCTTTTTCACACCCGCCGCGCGGGCGGCGTTGATCACGTTGCGGTGCTGCTGGATGCGGTCTTCGGGCGGGGCCATGCCGGACAAAATCACCAGCGCATCGACACCTTTGAGCGAGGTTTCCAACTGTTCGGGCTGGTCATAATCGCCGGGGCGCACATCAATCGCCAAATCGGAGACATTCTCGGGCGTGCGGGCAAGCCCGATCACGGGTGCATCGCCCGGCAGATCGATAAGCTTGCGGGCGATCTCGCGGCCAAGCTGGCCGGATACGGCGGTTACAGCATATGTCGTCATGATAAGTCCTCACTGCTCGGTATGAAGGCAGAGCCTCGGGCGGCTCTGCCATAAGGTTCCGGCTTAGCCGTGATAGGCTTGGCTCACCGCAAAGCTGTCCTCGAACCAATGCCACAGCACGACTTGACCATCGCGAACCTTGGCGCGCAAAGCAAAGGTGAATTCGCCGATCTCTTTGCCTGAATGAGCCGTGACGCCGTTCATCTTGCCAAAGACGGCCACAGTGTCACCCGAGGCGAAGGCATCGGTGTTTTCCCATTCGGTGGTCTGGAAATTCTCGGAGAAGACACCGAGGAATGCAAAGACGTTCTCTTTACCCTCCGCGCCGCCGATCCAAGGCAGGCTGGCGTCGCCTTCGTTGTGCCAGACCATATCATCGGCCATCAACTTGCCCATTGTCTCCATGTCACCCGATCCCATAGCGCCCATAAAGCCCATCACGGTGTCAAAGCTGGCTTGTGTCTGTTCGTCCATTGTCTGTGCTCCTGCGTGTTGTCCAAGAATGATCGCGAGCGATGCGCCCAGCGAAGTTTTCAATAGTGTTCTGCGGTTCATTGAATGGCCTCTATGTTGGTTGATGTTGCGAAAGCGGTGCGCATTTTCAATGCGATGGTCGAGAGCGCAAGGGCGATGATCCAAAGCACCGGACCAAGGGCACTGGGCACCAGCGGAACGGCGTCGGATCCCGAGGTGGCCGAGGCTTGCGCGCGGAGGTCACGCCGCTGCGACTTGCCAATCCAGCTTGGGATTTTCGCGAAAAGCGAAGCGGTCCAGATGGCTGGAGATCACTTTAGCGGCTTTGTCCAGTTTCGGCTGATCTGGTGCTGTGATGCTCAGGTGGAAACCGGTCTCATCAGCACGAAGGTCGCATTGCCCGAAGGGCAGCTCGATCCGTCCGAAGCCGGGCTTATGTGAAACCGGGACTTTGTGGCCGAAATGTTTGCACAGTGTACCCAGATAGCGTTCCGCGTTCGGTGTGGTGAAAAATGTGTTCGCATTCATATTGTCGCTCCTTGTCTTGCAACCAACATCTATCCTCGCGACACTGATCGGGGTATTCACGGAAATCAGAAGTCATAATTCGGACTGATAGAACAATGATCGAGCATCTGCGCCATATGGCGATCTTCGCACGGGTCGTCGATGAGGGGTCGTTTCGGGGGGCCGCCAAGGCCATCGGGCTTGCGCCGTCGCGCGTGAGCGAAACCGTGTCAGAGCTTGAGACCTTTCTTGGTGTCACACTTCTTTACCGGACGACGCGCAAGATTGCGCTGACCAACGAAGGGCGGATGTTCTATGCTCGCGTGGCGGAAATGCTGCGCAGTGCCGAAAACGGCCTGAATGAGCTCAACGCGCTCTCGCTCGAACCGGTGGGTGCGTTGCGCGTGTCGATGCCTGCTTATATGTCCACATCCACGCTCGCCACGGCCATCGCCGAATTTGTCCGGGGTCACCCGCTTGTTGCGCTGTCGGTTAGCTTTACCGATGCGCGCATGGATTTGTTGGACGACGGGTTCGACGTCAACTTTCGCGCGGGCTGGCTGGATGACAGTTCGATGATGTCGCGCAAATTGGGCGAGAGCGCACGCGCGCTGGTGGCCGGAACGGGCTATGCTGCGACCCGACCCCGCCCGTCGCATCCATCCGAGATGGAGGACTGGGACTGGCTGCGTTACAAGCACCGCTCTGACGTGACCACGCTGCACGGCCCGGGGGGTGTCACGGCGAAGGTGACTGGCCAGTCCCGTATGGAAGTGGACAGCATCGATGCCCTGAACCATCTCACCTTGCAGAACCTCGGTGCCACCGTCCTGCCCGAGCATCTTGCCGCCCAGGGAGAGGCCGATGGCATGTTGGTGCGTCTGCTCCCTGACTGGCACTTGCGCCCACTTGGCACCTTTGCCGTCTGGCCGGACACGTCGCGCCGCGAGAGCCTGACCTTGCTTTTTGTACGCTTTGTGGCGGAGTGGGAAGCAAAGCAGATGACTCAGCAAACGAGCATGTGAACGGTCCAAAAACCTCGCTTCCGATATGTTCCTGTTCGAAGGTGCCCGCGCCCGCCTGCGGCATCCTGGCCAAGCTACACAAAACGTAACACGGCCATGTCGACAGCTACGCAGTCATATGGATAACCGAGCGGATGCTTTTGCCTTGATGCATGAGCTCGAAAGCCTCGTTGATCTCTTCCAACCCCATGGTGTGGGTGATAAAATCATTCAGCTTGAATTCGCCGTTCATGTAACGCTCGACGTATTCGGGCAGTTCAGAGCGCCCCTTGACCCCGCCGAATGCCGACCCGCGCCAGACGCGGCCGGTGACCAATTGGAACGGACGGGTCGAGATTTCCTGCCCTGCACCCGCGACACCGATCACCACGGATTCACCCCAGCCCTTATGGCAGCATTCCAGCGCCGACCGCATGACATTCACGTTTCCGATACACTCGAACGAGTAATCCACGCCGCCATCCGTCATCTCGACAATCACCTCTTGGATCGGCTTGTCGTGGTCCTTGGGGTTGATGAAGTCGGTCGCTCCCAACTTACGGGCCAGATCGAATTTGCTTTCGTTGATGTCGATCACAATGATCCGGCTGGCCTTGGCCATCGCCGCACCGATCACGGCGGACAGACCAATACCGCCCATGCCGAAGATCGCAACCGTTGAGCCTTCCTCGACCTCGGCGGTGTTCATAACCGCACCCATGCCGGTCGTGACACCGCAGCCCAGAAGGCAGACCTCTTCCAGCGGCGCTTCAGGGTTCACTTTGGCGAGCGAAATTTCGGGCAGCACTGTGTATTCCGAGAAGGTTGAGCAGCCCATGTAGTGCAGGATAGGCTGGCCATCCTTGTAGAACCGGCTGGTGCCGTCGGGCATCAGACCGCGGCCTTGTGTCTCGCGGATTTTCTGGCACAGGTTGGTTTTGCCGGATTTGCAGAATTTGCACTCGCCGCATTCGGGCGTGTAGAGCGGGATCACATGGTCACCTACCGCGACGCTGGTGACGCCCTCGCCCACGGATTCGACAACCCCGCCACCCTCATGGCCGAGGATGACCGGGAACAGGCCTTCGGGGTCTTCGCCCGACAAGGTGAAAGCATCGGTATGGCAAACGCCTGAGGCAATGATCTTGATGCGCACTTCGCCAGCCTTTGGCGGCATTACGTCGATTTCTTCAATCGAGAGTGGTTCGTTGACGGCCCAGGCGACGGCCGCTTTGCATTTGATGATATCGGTCATGGGTCTCACTTTGCGTTTGTGGCTCATCTGACGGGTGACAGTGTATAGCGCTGCCGTTTACACTGTTTCCCATTGGCGATAATCATGACTTTTCGAAAAAGACTATTACGAAATGGTAATGGGTGTGCCGCAATAAACTTGGAAGGATCATCATGCTGAGTTGGGAGGGAGTATCAGAATTTGTGGCCGTCGCTGAAGCCCAAAGCTTTACAGCTGCCGCCAACAGCTTGGGGATTTCCACGGCGCAGGTCAGCCGCCAGATCGGCGCGCTTGAGGCGCGATTGAACACCAAGCTGTTCTACCGCACCACACGAAAGGTCTCGATCACAGAGACGGGTCAGGTGTATTATAACCATTGCCGGCAGGTGCTCGATGGGCTGGCCGAAGCCGAGCGCGCGATTGCCGATCTGCATCAGAGCCCGAAGGGTCGGCTGAACCTTACCGCACCAGTGACGTTTGGCGAGAACCGCATCGCACCCTTGGTGAACGACTTTGTGCAATGCTATCCTGATCTTGAGGTCAACCTTAGGCTGACCAATCAGCTGCTCGACCTTGTGGCCGAAAGCTATGATCTCGCGATCCGGCTGGGAGAGTTGGAAGACAGCTCCATGATGGCAAAGCGGTTGGCTTCCCGCAGGCATTACACCTGCGCTGCGCCGGAATACCTTGCCGCTCACGGAACCCCCCGAAGCCTGTCCGATCTTGATGCGCACAACTGTCTTCAGGGCACTTTGAGCTATTGGCGGTTTCAGGAGAAAGCGACGACACGGCATATCCGGGTGAAGGGTAATTTGCGCTGCAACAGTGGTGCGGCGCTGGTTGATGCAGCATTGAAGAACCTGGGGATCATCCAGTTGCCTGATTACTATGTCGAGGCTGAACTTCAGGCCGGGCGTTTGATCTCTGTGTTAGACGAGTACCGCGCGCCGGACGATGGCATCTGGGCGATCTATCCGCAGAACCGTCATCTTTCACCAAAAGTGCGGCTGCTGCTTGATCACCTTGGCAAAGGGCTGCGATGAATCGCAGATGCCATTGCTCTGCACTTCAAGAGATAGTGTTTATAATCGTGGAGAGAGCCGCCAAGCGCTTGTGATCACTGATGGATCAAGGGAAGTCGTAGCACGACGGCCAGTCCCTTCTCCTGCAGCAACAGATCGACTTCCCCGCCATGACGACGCAGAACATCTTGGACGATAGCAAGGCCAAGGCCGCTGCCCTCCCCTTCGCTCAATTGACCAAACCTCTGAAACGCTGCCTGTCCGCTGCCTTCCGGAATACCAATGCCATCGTCTTCGACGGTCAGCACCGCATATCGCCCCTCGGCCACGGTGCTCACGCGGATCGCGGAGAGGCCTGGACCACCATGGGATAGCGCGTTTTCAAGTAAATTGGTGATCGCCTCACCCAGCAGCACGCTATCGCCATTCACCGGCAAAGGGGCCAGATATGGCTCAAAGCCAAAGCCGATGTCCCGCGACAGGACCGTCGGGGCGAAGTCACTGCAGACTTCGGCAGCGACAGCGTTGAGTTCAAGGGCATCGAATGTTGGTGTCTCGTCGTAACGCAACCGTTCCAGAGACAACAACTGATTGGCGAGCCGCGCCGATTTACGGGCGGCGGCGATCAATTCACGTTCGCGCAGGCGACGTTCTTGCGGGTCGCTGACATCGGGCAAAACTTCGGCCAGCGACAACAGTGCCGATGCGGGATTACGCAACTGATGCGCCGCGTTAGAGATGAAAACCTGATGATCCTCAATGCTTTGCCGCACCTGCTCGAAAAGCCGGTTCAACGTCGCGACAATTCCGACGACCTCTGCCGGTACCGGGCGGCGGATATCGCCCAGATCGTCTGGAGATCGATGCTGGATCGCGTCCTGCAGATCGTTCAAGGGGCGCAGGCCGACTTTCACGCCGAACCAGACCACCAAGGCTAGTGCCGCCATCAGGCTGGCGATTAAAGCAGCAGCGCGCCGCGCCAATGCGGCGGCAAAGGCGTTGCGATCACTGTCCCTTTGCCAGACTGTGACGATCGTGTCGCCGGTCAGGTTGCCGATCGTCGTGCTTTCCGTCATCCGCAAGACGCGCACAGGCTCACCCCGATACTCAGCCATCGTGTAGTTCAACCGATCCTCGCTCGCGCGACTGCCAGAGACGGGAGGATAGGCGTAGCCAGTGATGTAGATGCCCCCCGGCCCCGTGACGTGATAAAAAAGCTCCCCGCCCCCGGCGTCCGATAGGAAATCCCGCGTGCTGGGGGACAGCGCATCCCCGCCCGAAATCGCCACATCGCGGGAGATCGCCAGCGCTGCGGCCAGCAAGCTCCGGTCAAACAGAGTTTCAGAAGTGCGCTGCGCCACCTCAAAGCGCCAGAACCCCAGAATGATAGAGAGCAGCAACAGCGGCGGCAGGATCAGCATGAAAAGCCTAGAGCGCAGCGACATCGCGGTCATGCGCTGTCGACCTCAAGCATATAGCCCAGCCCACGGGCAGCTTTGATGCGGATGCCGAAGGGCTCTAACCGTTTGCGAAGACGCGAGACATGCGGCTCGATTGCGCTGTCTTCCTGCTCGGCCCCGGTGCCATAGACATGGGTGATCAGTTGGGATTTTGACACGATCCGCCCGCGCCGTTCCAGCAGGCATTCCAGCGTCGCCAACTCTTTGCGGGGGAAAGCCAATGGCTCCTCATTTTTCAACAATTGACGGTTTGTGCGATCAAAGACCAAGGGGCCAATCGCGTCGCGGGCGGCGAATTCAAGGTTCTTTCGCCGCGCCATAGCCCGCAGTCGCGCCTCTAATTCATCCATCTCGAAGGGTTTGGTCAGGTAATCATCGGCTCCGGCATCCAGCCCGGCAACCCGCTCTGATGTTTCAGCCCGTGCAGTCAGCAGGATCACCGGCGTGCCATCGCCACGGCGCCGCAGTCGCCTTAGAACCTCCAGCCCGTCACAACCGGGCAAGTTACAATCCAGCACGATCAGGTCTGCCCCCTCGTGACGCAGGAAAATGTCAGCATCTTCCCCGTCATGCAGCAGGTCCACCGCATGGCCCCGATCGCGTAAGCGATGGGCAATTCCCTGTGCCAGAGCCTCATTGTCTTCGATGACTGCTATGCGCATGATTAAAACTTAATCCTGATGCGCAAGTTTCGCGCAAGGTTGGAAAGGCAGTGTGCCCGTGTTGGAGGAGGGATTCGTCCCTGAAACAAATACGAATTACGGCAGACGTGAAAGTCTGACCGATACAGAATGTCTACGGGAGGACACCAATGACTATCAAGTATTTCGCCGCAACCGCTGTATCTGCTGCTTGCCTCGCCGCCCCGGCGCTGGCCGAGGTCGACTTTGCTGGCAAGACAATCGAGTGGGTTATCCCCTTCTCGGAAACCGGCGGCTCGGCCAAATGGGCCAACTTCTTTGCGCCACTTTTGTCCGAAGAACTTCCGGGCAACCCCACCGTCGTGGTCAAGTTCATGCCCGGTGCTGGTTCGACCAAAGGTGCCAACTGGTTCCAAGAGCAAGAGCATGACGAGGGCACGGTCCTCTTCGGCACCTCCGGTTCGACCCAGTTCCCCTACCTGCTGGACGATCCGCGTGTGCGGTACGAGTACAGCGATTGGAAGCCTGTCATGGCATCGGGCACCGGGGGCGTTGCCTATCTGAACCCCACGGATGGTGAAGAGTTCGACGGCACTGCCAATAACCTCAAAGACATCAGCTTTATCTATGGTTCACAGGGTGCCACGCGCCTTGACCTCGTGCCGCTGCTGGCATGGGAAATGCTGGGCATGAACGTAGAGCCTGTTTTCGGCATCAAGGGCCGTGGCGATGGCCGTCTGATGTTCGAGCGCGGCGAAGCCACGATCGACTATCAGACCTCGTCAAGCTACCTCGGGGCCTCTGCCGATCTGGTCGAAAAGGGTCAGGCCGTGCCGATGATGACGTGGGGCGCACTTGACGACGATGGCAACATCGTTCGTGACCCCACTTTCCCCGACATCCTGACCTTTAAGGAAGTCTGCGAAGCCACCGAAGGCTGCGCCACCGAAGGTGAGGCTTGGGACGCATGGAAAGCCTTCTTTATCGCAGGTTTCCCGGTTCAAAAGATTGCTTTCCTGCCCGCAGGCACACCTAACGATGTGATCGCGACCTACACGACGGCCTTTGACGCGGTGCGCAACCGCGACGACTTTGCCAAAATCTCCGAGAAACGTGTCGGGAAATACCCCGTCTTCGTAGGCGAAGGCGCGGCAAAGGCGACGCAACGCGGCACGACCGTCTCTGCAGAGGCGAAAGCCTTTGTGACCAACTGGCTGCAAGAAGCCTACGGCGTTTCGCTGAAGTAAGCGAGACCCCCACGGCCCCGGGCGCGCCCCGGGGCCCCCCCCCCCTTTAATCTAACATTTCGAGGTCGGTGCGATGGATCTGTTCGCAACCGCTCTGCCTGCGCTTGGCCAGGCATGGGCTCTAATTTTGCAACCTGTAGTACTGGGATATCTGGTGTTAGGCGTCGTCATGGGCCTGGCTGTCGGGGTCTTTCCCGGCCTCGGAGGGATCGCGGGATTGTCGCTGCTCTTGCCCTTCATGTTCGGCATGGACCCGGTGCTGGGTCTAGCATTGATGATCGGCATGGTCGCGGTGGTACCAACCTCAGACACTTTCGCCTCGGTCCTCATGGGCATTCCAGGGTCTTCGGCCAGCCAAGCCACAGTGCTTGACGGGTTTCCAATGGCCAAAAAGGGACAAGCCGCGCGGGCCCTTTCGGCGGCTTTCACGTCATCCCTTTTCGGCGGGCTGGTCGGCGCGGCATTCCTGACGTTGTTCATCGTTGTGGCGCGTCCCATCGTGCTGTCCTTCGGCCTGCCCGAGATGTTGATGATTTCGATCCTCGGTCTGTCGATGGTCGCGGTGCTGGCCGGGCGCGTGGCGCTCAAAGGTCTGGCGGCCGCGGGCCTCGGCCTGCTGATCGGCACCATCGGTGAGGCTGATGCGGGCGGCTCACTGCGCATGGCGACCTATGACATCCCCTACCTGACGGACGGGTTGAAACTGGTGATCGTCGGCCTTGGCATTTTTGCCGTGCCAGAGATCGTATCGCTTCTGCGCCAAGACCGGGCGATTTCCAAAGAAGCCAAACTCGGCGCGGGCTGGGGTGAAGGCGTGCGCGATTGGGTTGCCAATAAATGGCTGTCGGTGCGCTGTTCGCTGATCGGCGTGGTCGTCGGCGTTATCCCCGGCCTTGGCGGATCGGTGGTTGACTGGATCGCCTACGGGCACGCGGTTCAAACGACGAAAGACAAATCGAACTTCGGCAAAGGCGAAGTGCGCGGCGTGATCGGGCCGGAAAGCTCGAACAACGCGAAAGAGGGCGGCGGCTTGGTCCCTACCCTGCTCTTCGGCATTCCCGGTTCTGGCTCCATGGCGATTTTCATCGGTGCCATCGCCCTGCTAGGTTCCGGCGAGATCGAAGTCGGCCCCTCGATGCTGCGCGACAATCTCGACATCACTTATTCCATCGTCTGGCTGCTGGCGCTGGCCAATGTTGTGGGCACGCTGCTGTGTATCGCGGCCTCGGGCGGCATCGCCAAGCTGACCACGATCCGCTTCACCTACCTTGCGCCTTTCCTTTTTATGCTGATCTCCTTCGCGGCGTTCCAGTCGGGGCAGAACTTCGAAGACATCCTCGCGCTATTTGCAATCGGACTGATCGGCATCTTCCTGCGCCGCTTTGACTGGTCGCGCCCCGCCTTCCTGATCGGTTTCGTGCTGTCCAACCCGGTCGAGAAATTCTCGAACCAAGCCTTCCAGATCGCATCGTTCCGGTTCCGCAAATCTTTTGAGGAAGGCATGGAGTATGTCTTCTCCCCCATCGTCATCGTGCTGCTAATCATCACCGTGGTCTCTGTCGTGCTGGGTCTGCGTCAGGCCAAGTCGATCATGGCCGAGGGCGATGTTCAGTCCGGCTCCAAACGCGCGCCGTTGGTCTTTTTGCTGATCATCATGGGTTACGTCGTGGCCGCGCTGATCAATGCGTCGCTGATCCCCGACTACAACATGACCGACAAGATCGTGCCGCTGGTTGTAGGGGGCATCGCCTTGGCTGCGCTGCTGATCTTGCTGGTGCAGATGATCCTGCGTCCCGAAAACGATGCGATCTTTGCCGACAAGGAAGTCTCGGGTGAGGACGCTGATGCGCCCTATGGCCTCTGGAGCACGCTCGCGTGGTTCGTGGGGTTGATCGTCGCGACCTACTTCGTCGGCTTCATCCTCGCGCTCTTGGGCTTTTTGATCAGCTTCCTGCGGGTTCGTGCACAGGCGCATTGGCCGAAAACCCTGATCCTGACGGCCTGCGGCATCGCGCTGATGTGCGTCATGGCCGGTGCGCTCAACCGTGATTTCCCGCCGGGTCTGCTGCAAGGCGCAGTCGATCTGCCCTGGCCGCTGAACTGAGGAGTTTAGAGATGACACAGACAGCTATCCCTTATCTCTTCATGCGCGGCGGCACCTCGCGGGGGCCATACTTCAACCGCGCGGATCTGCCGGAGGACCGCGAAACGCTGGCCGAAGTGCTGCTCGCCGTGGTGGGCTCGGGCCATCCGCTGAACATCGACGGCCTCGGTGGCGGCGCGGCGGTCACCACCAAAGTCGCGATGCTCTCGCCTTCTGACGATGACTGGGCCGACGTGGACTATTTCTTTGCCCAAGTCTCGGTCGAGGATCGGCTGGTCGATTTCAAACCGACCTGCGGAAACATCCTGTCGGGTGTTGGCCCTGCGGCGGTGGAATTGGGCCTCGTCCAGCCCACCGGCGATGTAACGGATGTCAAAATCCACGCCGTCAACACCGGGGCCAAGGTGCTCTCCAAAGTACTGACGCCCGGTGGCGTGCTCACCTATGACGGCGACACCGAGATTGCGGGCGTGCCCGGTGCCGGTGCCGCTATCGCGTTGAACTTTATGGGCGTCGTCGGCTCTTCGACCGGGGCGTTTTTGCCCACGGGCAACATCCGCGATACCTTTGACGGGATCGACGTCACCTGCATGGATGTGGCCATGCCGATGGTCATTGCCCGCGCGGAGGACTTTGGCCTGACGGGGTATGAGAGCGTCGCCGAGCTAGACGCGAACAAGGATTTCTTTGCCCGTATGGAAGCCATCCGCCTTCAGGCCGGGGCCGCCATGGGCATGGGAGACGTGTCGAAATCCGTCACGCCCAAGTTCGGTCTGCTGGCACCAGCCCAGAACGGCGGCACCATCGCGACGCGCTATTTCATGCCGTGGAACACGCACCCCTCGATGGCGGTGACCGGGGCGCAATGCCTTGCCTCCTGTGCGCTCACCCCCGGCAGTGTGGCAGACGGTCTGCTTGAGCGTCCCGGCCAAAGCCCCGCTGATGTGGTGCTCGAACATGCCTCTGGCACGATCGACGTGCTGGTGGATTACGACACGTCGGACGGCTTCGCGCTGAACTCCGCCGGGTTGCTGCGGACGGCGCGTAAGCTGGCGGATGGCTGCGTTTTTGTCCCCTCACGCATATGGGAGGGTCGCTGACATGCCCGTGATGAACCTGCTTGTCGCCTTCAACGGCTCCGACGCCTCCGTCGCCGCGCTGCGCTATGCGGCCTCGCTCGCGAAACGGCGCGGCGCACATGTGACGGGGATCCTTGCGCATACCGCGCATGAGGTGATCGACCGTCGTTCGCGCTGGATCCCCGAAGAGGCCCGCGCCCTATTGGAAGCAGCCAATAGCGAAATCTTGGCCGAGGTCACCCGCCGGTTTGAGGAACTACGCCCCGAGCTTGACCTGGGCGACGCGCTGGATTTTCGCGAAGAGACAGGCCGCGTCGACACGCTGCTTTCAGAAGGCGCGCGCTATTACGACATGCTGATCGTCGGCGCCCGGGCCGAAAGCGATGATGCCCATGTGACCCACCACCCAGACCGGATCGCGCTGCAATCAGGGCGTCCGGTGATCGTGGTCCCCGCGGGCTATGACGCAGGCGCGCAGCACAGCCACGCGGCGCTGGCATGGGACGGCGGGCGCGCCGCCGCGCGAGCGCTGTCGGACAGCCTGCGCTTGCTTGAGGTCGATGGCCGTGTCAGCGTTCTGACGGTGGGCAAACGCACATCCTGGCCGATCACCGATCTGATGACCCACCTCGACCGCCACGGCGTCGAAGCGGTGCATGAGGACTTTCCGACAACCCATCCGGTGTCACAGACTCTGCTTTCCTATTGCGAGCGCCATGACCCCTCGCTGCTGGTGCTCGGTGCCTATGAACACTCCAAGTTTCGCGAAGATTTCCTTGGCGGCGTGACCGCCGAGGTGCTGGAAAAGATCAAAATCCCCGTTTTATTGTCCCATTGAGAAGCGAATGATGACCAATTACGAGAAAATCAAAACCGCCCGCCGTGATCTGGAAAAACTGCGTGCCGAGCTGATCGCCAGCCTCAATACGCAGAAAGACCGCGACCCCGATCTGCTGATCCTACACGAGCGGGTCAGCAAAGCGATCAACGCGCTTTCCGCATAGGGTGCCCGGGATGAAGGTTCATATCCTCGACGACTGGTTCGACACCCTGCGCGGGTTGCCCTGCTTTGACCTGCTGGCGGGGCATGATGTCACCGTCTGGACGGACCATCAGCCTGACGAGGCGATCTTGGCCGACCGTTTGCAGGATGCCGACTGCATCGTACTCTTTCGCGAGCGGACCAAGGTGACGCCGGGGTTGCTGGAGCGCCTGCCAAACCTGCGCCTGATCTCACAGCGCGGTGCCTATCCGCATGTCGACGTCGCGGCCTGCACCGATCAGGGCGTGCTGCTGTGTTCAAACAAAGGTACGGATCGGGCCAACCATGCGGCGGCGGAGCTAACCTTTGCGCTGATCCTTTCAGCCATGCGGCAACTGCCGCAGCAGATGGCGAGCGTGAAGGCGGGCAACTGGCAGATGGGCGTCGGACGCAGCCTGCGCGGGCGGCGACTGGGGCTTTATGGCTATGGGCGCATTGGGCGTGTGGTGGCGGACTATGCCCGCGCCTTCGGGATGGAGGTCATCTGGTGGAGTTCCGAGGCCGGGCGCGCGCGGGCCAAGGCCGATGGTGAAACCGTCGCCGAGGATCGCGCGTCGTTTTTCGGGACATGCGACGTGGTCTCTCTGCATCTCCGGCTTACCCCTGAAACCCGCGGCAGTGTCACCGCGGAAGACCTCAGCGCCATGTCGCCCCGCGCGGTACTGGTGAACACCTCCCGCGCCGGGCTGATTGCCGAAGGCGCGCTTCTGCAAGCGCTTAACGCCGGGCATCTCGGCGCGGCGGCGGTGGATGTCTTTGACCGGGAGCCGCTAACGGAACCCAATGACCCGCTGCTCTCGCACCCCAAACTGATCGCCACCCCGCATATCGGCTTTGTCACCGAGGATGAATTCGACAAGCAATTCGCGGATATCTTCGAACAGGTGAACGCCTATGCAGCGGGCGCTCCGATCCATATGATCAACCCTTCCGTCTACGCGCCATAAACCCCGCGACCAGCGGCGCGCCGACGATCACCAGCACGATGCGGGTCAGGTGGTGCGTGATGACAAAGCCCAAATCCGCACCGGTCACGATGGCCAGCACCGTCATCTCGGCCTGCCCGCCCGGCGCGAAGGCAAGGAATGCCTCGACCGGATCGCCCAATCCGGCCCAAGTGACGAGGCCGGTGAAACCTGCGGCCAAGACGGCGAGCACCAGTACATAGGCGATGCCCGCCAGCACCACCCGCGTCAGCTCAGCCCATGTCACGCCCAGAAAATGCACGCCGATCCCGCAGCCGATAAAGAACTGCGCGGCAAGGATGGCCTCGGCTGGCGGGCGGCTGTGGATTTGGCCGGCCAGTGACAGAACGGCGGTCACAATCATGGGGCCAAGGATGGACGCGCCAAATAGGCCGATCCTCTCTCCTCCTTTCCAGCCGATCAGGGCTGCCGCGGCCATCAAGGCCATCTCCCCCACCGGCAGTTCCGTTACCGGCGCGCCGATGGGATTGGTCAGCCCTGCCCCGTATGCCAGCGTCAGGAAAGCAGGCGCAAGGGTGACGATAAACAGCACCCGCGTGGCGTGGATCAATGACAGCGCCCGAGGATCGCCCCCCGCTTCGGTGCCAAAGATCACCATGTCCTGCAAGCCGCCCGGCATCGCGGCGTAATAGGCCGTCGGCGCGTCGAACCCCCAAACGTGCCGAAAGAAAGGGACACCGATAACCCCGATCAGCGCGATAAAGACCGGGACCAGCGCCACCGACATCGCCATCTGGGGCAGTTGGTGGAACAGATCGGGTGTGATCGAGGCCCCCACCGCCACACCAAGGATCGTGCGCGCCGCGACTGAGACTTGGCCGAAGCCTTTGATCGGCACGTTCGACAATGCCGCGATAAGGCAGGCGGCCATCGGCCCGAAAAGGAAGGGTAGTGGTAGATCAAGCCCCCAAAAGAGCAAAGTGCCAGCCGCGGCGAGGATCAAGGTCAGCGCACGACGGCGGGTCGGTTGGGAGAGGCGCATAGGGTTCAATTCACTTTTTCTTCCGGGCTTGACCTGTATTGCATACTATTGTATCCATCTGTATGCAATAGTGATCGTAGGGGCGTTTATGAGCGAAGAAGACCGCACACCACAGGGCAACTCTGCCTATGCTCAACTGATGGATGAGCTACGCGCCGGACGGCTGAATCCCGGCGACCGCCTCCGTGAAACAGAGTTGGCCGAACGCTTGGGCGTTTCTCGCACCCCCGTGCGTGAAGCGATCCGCCAGTTGGAAGCTGATGGCGTCGTGGCGCATATCCCCCGCCAAGGGGCGAGCATCCGCACGCTAGACTATGCCGAGGTGATGGAGCTTTACGAGATGCGCGCCGTGTTGGAGGGCACCGCCGCACGGTTGGCCGCCCGCGCCGCCTCGGACATCGAGATCGAAGAGCTTCAGGACATGAACCAGCAGCTCGCCACCTTGGGCAACGTGCCCGAGGCTTTCACCCTCAACCGTCAGTTTCACGCAGCGCTTCTGGACGCCGCGAAAAACCGTTTCCTAACCCGGTCGATCCACACGCTGCAAAAGACGCTGATGATCCTCGGACCGACGACGCTGACCGACCCTGCCCGCGCCGAGAATGCGGTGGAGGAGCACTTTGGCGTTCTCGACGCGATCAAGGCCCGCGATGCCGCCCTCGCCGAAGCGGCGATGCGTGCGCATATCGAAGCGGCCCAGCGGGTCCGGGTTCGCGCCCTGCGCGCGCAGCCCTCGCGTGATGAGACATATGACGGAGACCTGCTGTGACCGAAGCTTACGATATTGTCGTGATCGGTGGCGGCAATGCGGCGCTTTGTGCCGCGATCACCGCCGCCGAAGACGGCGCCCGCGTGCTGATCCTTGAGACCGCGCCAAAACCCTACCGGGGCGGCAATTCGCGCCACACCCGTAACTTCCGCTGCATGCACCACGGGCCACTGGGGCCGCTGGTCGAGAGCTACACGGAAGAGGAATACCTCGCCGATCTGATGAAGGTGACGGGTGGCAAGACCGATGAACATCTTGCGCGCCTCGCCATCCGTACCTCTGAGGAATGCCTGCCGTGGATGGAAGAACATGGCGTGCGGTTTCAGCCTTCGCTCTCGGGCACCCTGTCCCTTGCCCGCACCAACGCCTTCTTCCGTGGCGGTGGCAAAAGCCTTGTGAATGCCTATTACCGCACCGCCCATGGATTGGGCGTGGATGTGCTTTATGACGCCGCCGTGACCCATCTCGAACTGGACGGCGACCGGGTGACGCGGGTGGACTATACGCATGAGGGGGCCGCCAAGAGCCTCTCCCCCAAATCCGTCGTCGTGGCCTCTGGCGGCTTTCAGGCCGACACCGACTGGCTCGCGCGCGCATGGGGGCCCGCGGCGAAGAACTTCCTGATCCGGGGCACGCCCTATAACCGCGGCGTGGTATTGGCGGACCTGCTGGACCAAGGCATCGCACAGGTGGGCGACCCGACCCAGTGTCACGCCGTCGCGATTGACGGACGCGCGCCAAAGTTCGACGGCGGGATCGTGACGCGGCTGGACTGCGTGCCCTTCTCCATCGTCGTGAACAAAGATGCGCAGCGGTTCTATGATGAGGGCGAGGATGTCTGGCCCAAACGCTACGCCATCTGGGGCCGACTGGTGGCCGCGCAGCCCGATCAGGTTGGCTATGTCATCATCGACGCGAAGTCGCTGAACCTGTTCATGCCTTCGGTCTTCCCCCCAATCAAAGCCGATACGCTGGCGGAACTGGCGGGTAAGATGGGCCTGCCCGCTGATGCGCTTGAGCACACCGTGGCCGGGTTCAACGAAGCCTGCGGCGATCAAAGTGCCTTCCACCCCACCGAGCTTGATGCCGTGGCGACCACGGGTCTCACCCCGCCCAAGACCAATTGGGCGCGGCCAATCACCGAGCCGCCGTTCTACGGCTATTCGCTGCGCACCGGCGTCACCTTTACCTATCTCGGGCTGAAGGTGGATGAAAACGCGCAATGCTCCATCGGCGACCGCCCTGTCAGCAACCTCTGGGCGGCGGGCGAAACAATGGCGGGCTCAATCTTGGGCCAAGGGTATCTTGCCGGGTTTGGCATGACCATCGGCACCGTCTTCGGACGTATCGCAGGCAAGGAGGCCGCAGCCCATGCAAATTGATCTACTCCAAGAGGCACGCCGTCAGGCCGAAATCTGCAACGCCTGCCGCTATTGCGAAGGCTACTGTTCGGTCTTCCCTGCCCTTCAGGCCGAACGCGCCTTTTCTGACGGGGATCTGACGCAACTGGCGAACCTTTGCCACAACTGCCGGGGCTGCTACTACGCCTGCCAGTACACCGCCCCGCATGAGTTTGACCTGAACCTGCCCCAAGCCTTGGCCGATCTGCGCCAAGACAGTTGGGAAGAGTTTGCCTTTCCCCGTGCCGCCGGAAAAGCCTTCCAGAAAAACGGCCTCGCGATTGTGCTCGCCACCGTGTTGGGCTTTGCCTTGCTGTTCTGGGCCGCCCGTGCGCTGGCCGGTGCAGGGGGCGAAGGTTTCTATGCGGTGCTGTCTCACAATGCGATGGTGGCGATCTTTTTGCCCGCCTTTCTGTTTCCGCTGGCGAGCATTGCCATCGGGTTGCGCCGTTACTGGCAAACAGTCGGCGGTGCCCCGGTTCGTCTGCGCCATCTGCGCGGGGCCATCGCCTCAATCGCGAATATGCGCAACCTCAAGGGTGGTCACGGCGACGGTTGCAACTTTGAAGACGAAGACCGTTTCACCCATGCCCGCCGCTATGCGCATCAGGCGATCATGTACGGCTTTCTGTTGTGCTTTGCCTCGACCAGTGTGGCGACGCTGATGCATTACCTGCTTGGTATGCCCGCTCCTTACGGGCTGTTCTCCGCCCCCAAAATCCTTGGACTGTCGGGCGGTGTTCTATTGGTGTTGGGCTGTAGCAAAATGGTCTGGCTGAAGTTGCGGTCGGACAAATCGCTCGGTGCGACCAACGCTTTTGGCGGAGAGATTGCCTTTACCGGGTTGCTAGGGTTTGTCGGGCTGAGCGGGCTGTTGCTCTATGCGGCAAGCGGTTCTGACTGGATGCCGGGCCTGTTGGTTATTCACCTCGGCGCTGTGCTCGCGTTCTTTCTGCTGACACCTTTTACCAAAATGGCACATGGGTTTTACCGAATGGCGGCTTTGGTACGGGATGCGCAGCGGCGTGAGGGGGGCTAACTATCTGGGCTAGCACCACTGAATGGATGGACAGGCTCTGTTTCACTCCCCAAATCTCTCCGCCTTTTAGAAAAGGTCGACACGGCCTCGCCACCTTCGATGTGGGTGATATGGCGCCCACCTGTCCCTCCGTCTTCAAAATCTACTCGCATGAGGGCTGTCGCAAAATTGTGGTCTGGGTTTAACTGTCAAGATGGGTGCAGACTGCGCTCATGAAGATCGACCCTTCGCCGACAGATGACGCCACGCGCATAGCCGAACCGGCACGTACATCGCAAATACCAAGTTGCACGCAATCACCGACACCAGCAGACGACCAATCCGCCGCTTCATTACAGCGGGAAAAGTTAGTGACAAAACTGGTGCAGCCGCCTTGATGAATGATTTGCCTAAGGCTAAATGGCTCCGCGCTGATAGAGGGTACGATGCTGAT
This sequence comes from Sulfitobacter sp. M39, assembly GCF_021735935.1. Taxonomy (NCBI): domain Bacteria; kingdom Pseudomonadati; phylum Pseudomonadota; class Alphaproteobacteria; order Rhodobacterales; family Roseobacteraceae; genus Sulfitobacter; species Sulfitobacter sp. M39. The sequence continues at coordinate 2,126,668 of NZ_WMDZ01000001.1, read as the reverse complement.
TGGTTCCGTGAAGCCCTTGTGGACAAGGGCAAAAAGCATCGCATTTCAGGCCGCAAGACGCGCAAGAACATCGTCAAGTATGACAAGCGCCGCTACAAGCGACGTAATCGCATCGAGAGAATGTTCGGCAAGCTCAAGGATTGACGGCGCATCGCAACCCGCTACGACAGATCGCCAACCGTATTCCTCTCCGCAATCGCCCTCGCAGCAACCGTCATACTCTGGCTATGAGCCTGCCCCCAAGGGACTAGGTTGAACCTCTTCAATCCAAGTATTTCACCGAGTGAAACAGAGCTAAGGGTCCAACCCCAAAGAGGGAGCGTGCCCTAAAATTTACTGCGGTTCATCACGGTTCTGTCTGCTTTCGCCGTAGAAATTTTGGCAGCCCCATTCTCCTCGGCCGTTCCGCTCGCGTTGCCTCGTCCCCTTGCAAGCTTTGCTTTTGTCCAAACATCAGCATGGCAGGTGTCAGGATGAGGGTCAGAAGGGTCGCAACAACCAGACCACCTACAATCGCGCTCGACAGTTCGGTCCAGTATTGGGTCGATGGCGCGCCAAAGACGATTTCGCGCGTAAAGAAATTCAGGTTGGCCCCCAGCACCATCGGCATCAGGCCAAGCGCCGTGGTAATTGATGTCAGAAGAACAGGCCGCAAACGTTGTGCGCCTGTGCGCAAGGCGGCCTCTCGCGGGTTCATGCCAGAGGATCGTAGATCATTGTAGGTATCAATCAGAACAATGTTGTTGTTCACCACGATGCCCGCCAGCGCGATAATCCCGATGCCCCCCATCACAACGCCAAAAGGGCGCCCCGTGACGATCAAGCCAAGCAAAACACCCGCGACCGAGAAGATGATCGCGCTCATCACGACGAAGGCTTGGTAGAAGCTATTGAACTGAAGAACGAGGATCACCAGCATCAAAACAATCGCGGCCACGAAGGCACCAACAAGGAACACCATCGCTTCGGTCTGGTCCTGCGCCTCGCCTGCGAAGCTATAGCTGACCCCGTCGGGCAAATCCGCGGCGTCCAGGGCTTGTTGCAAAGCCGTCACCTGATCGTTGACCAACAAACCGGGTGCGACATTTGCCTCTATCGTCACTACGCGCTTTTCATCGACACGTGTGATCGTGCCCGTCCGTTCAACCGGTTCAAAGGTGACAAAGTTTGAGATCGGCACCAAACCGGCAGAGGTGGGAACGCGCAGGTTTCCAAGCTCTGACAAAGACCGTTCCTCGGCCGGGAAACGTACGCGGATATCCAGCTCTCCGTCCGCGTCCTCGGGCCGGTAATCCGCGACGGCGATCCCTTGGGTCAGCAGTTGAACGGCCTGCCCCAAAAGACTGACATCAGCGCCATATCGCGCGGCTTCCGCCCGGTTCACGCGGATGGACACCTCTACCCCCGGAAGCGGCAGCGTATCGGTCACATCCGTGAAGCCGCCGATCTGCTCCATGATGGACAAGACCTGCGCGACAGCGTCGCCCTGCACGGCCGGATTGCGCGCCGCGATCTGAAGGTTGATCGGCTTGCCAGCGGTGGGACCGCCGCTTTCGGTCTGGACCTGAACATCAATGCCCGCAATGTCTGCGACATCACGCCGGATATCGGTGCCGATGGCTTCTGCCGCGCGCCGCCTGTCCCATTCGGTGAGCTCAAGCTGTATCGTACCGATGGTTTCTTCGCTGCCTTGCCCTGCGCTCATCGTGGATCGGGCATAGACGGTGGCCACTTCATCGTAGCCCATCAATCGCTGCTCAACTCTGCGCACCAACGCGTCACGTTCGTAGATAGAGAAGTTGTCACGGGCAAGCACCTGCACCTGCATGAACTCGGGCTCTACCGAGGGGAAGAACGACAGGCCGGTGCCGAACTGCCCGTATAGACCAAAGCTGCCAAGCAGCATGGCAAGCGCCAGCAACGCCGTAGCGCCGGGTCTGAGGATTGCCCATTCCAACACACGGACATAAGCCCCGGTCAGCCCGCCAATGCGCCGTGGGTCGCCTTTTTCAGCTTCGCTTAGCGCACGTTTGGCCGCCGCATTTTGCGGCTGGCGTTTCCCGATGAGGCCACCCAGTACAGGGATGAAGATGAGCGCCATGAAAAGGGACGCGAACAGGGTCAGGATCACGGTAATCGGCAGGAACTTCATGAACTCGCCGACCATGCCGGTCCAGAACAGCAGCGGGAAAAATACGCTTAACGTCGTGGCGGTTGAGGCGATGATCGGCCACGCCATGCGCTTGGCGGCATAGGCATAGGCGGTTTGCGCATCATCCCCCTCTTGCAGACGACGGTCCGCGAGCTCGACCGTTACGATGGCCCCATCGACCAGCATCCCGACGACCAAAATCAGCGAAAAGAGAACCACGATATTCATCGTGAACCCCATCGTCCAAAGGGCCGTTACCCCCACCAGAAACGCCCCCGGAATGGCAAGTCCGACAAGGATCGCCGACCGAAGGCCAAGGGCAGCCACGATGACGATCATAACAAGCAAAACCGCTGCAATGACGTTTGCCTCCAGGTCGCTCAGCAACGTCTCTACCTGCTCGGACTGATCTTGCAGGTAGGTTACCTCGATGCTTTCGGGCCAATCCTTGCGCAGCTCTTCCAGCGCCGCACGCGTCGCCGCGACTGTTTCGATGATATTCGCTCCGGACCGCTTTTTCACCTCAAGCGCAAGCGCCGGTTGCCCGTCGATGCGCGCGTAGCCCGTCGGATCTTGGAAGGTGCGGCGGACGGTTGCGACGTCTTCGAATGTCACCACCGTATTTCCGCGCACCTTTACCGGAATTTCCATGACGTCTTGCAGGTCCTCGATCAGGCCCGGCACCTTGAGCACGATGCGGCCGCCCCCCGTCTCAATGGCCCCCGCCGCAATCAAACGGTTGTTCCGCTGAAGCTGGCCGATTAGCTCGTCAAAGCTCAGGTTGTAGGTTTGGAACACCGTCGGGTCGATCAGCACCTCAAGGAATTCATCCCGCGCGCCACCAATCTCGACCTCGAGAACGCCGGAAAGCCCTTCGATGGCTTCTTGAGCGTCATCGGCGATGGCGTTCAGCGTTCTTTCCGGCACCGGCCCTGAAATGAGCGCGGTGATAATCGGGAAGAGCGCGGTGTTGATCTCTGTCACTGTGAGGTCATAGGCATCTTCGGGCAAATCGCCCTCGACCCTGTCTGCGGCTTCCCGGACTTTGCGCAGCGCTTCGTCGATATCTCCGCCGGGGGTGAACTCAAGCTGGACATTCGCATAGCCTTCGGACGCATTGCTTTGGATCTTCTCAAGCCCGGCAATCGCGGCGAATTCGGATTCCATCGGCTCGATCAGCAGGCGTTCGGCATCAGACGGGCTGATCCCTTCAAGGCCCGTAGAGACGTAAACAAGCGGTAAAGGCACCTCGGGGTTGGCTTCTTTGGGGATGGCGACATAGGCCACCGCGCCTACCCCCAAGAGCATCAAAAGCACCATCAGAACGACACGGCCACGCGAGAATGCGCCGTCAATAATCGTATTCATTCCCGCTGCCCTTCGTCGCTTGCCGCGTCACTATCGGGAATGGGAAGCGCGGGCTGCCCATCTTGAGGGGTACTGTTTTCCTCACCTTCATCCGCCTTGGTCTGCAACGACGGTGCCACCTTTTCGCCCTCGTTCACGAACCCCTGACCCACAGTGATGATCCGCACCGCGTCCGACAGGCCGCTTATATACAGGCCATCGATCTCTGCCCGTACGATGCGAATGGGGGTGAACACAACCATATCATTCTCATCAACGGTTTTGACGCCCAAGCGCCCCTCTGGGCTAAGCGATATCGTAGAGGGCTGCACGAAATGCGCGCTTGTCGACCCCGTCGGGATTCGAATTTCCGCGGAAATACCGGCGGGAATGGCACCGTCTTCGTTCGGCACGGTGATCTTGGTGAGGAACGTGCGGGTTTCGGCATTTGCAGCCGTGCTGACAAAGCTCACGTTGCCTTCACGCTCTTCTCCGGTGATGAAATTCACCGTCGCCGTCTGGCCGCTTTTGATCTGACCAAGCGCCTGCTGTGGCACCTGCAACGCGACTGTAAGCGGCCGATTATCAACGATGCGCCCGACTTCGGCACCCGCTTGAATAAACTCACCCGCATCAAGTGACAGCTCTTCGACACGTCCGGTGAACGGGGCCGTGATAACAAGCGCCTCTATCGCTTCTTCCGCTGCGGTCACGGACGCCTCGGCGGCGGCAAGCGTGGCGCGCGCTTGGCTGACCCGATCGGCAGTCGCCACCCCTCTGTTCAAAAGCTCAGTTGCGTTTTTGAACTCTCGGTCCGCACGGGCGAATTCTTCGCGTGCCCGAGATAAATCCGCCTGAGCTCCCGTCGCAGAGAGCCGAGCAATCACCGCGCCGCCCTCGACCTCTTCCCCCTCCATCACCAAGACATCCACGACGTCGCCTGACGCCTCGGCGCGGATCGACGTATCGCGGTCGGGTTGCGCCTGCCCTTCCGCCTGAAAGGATATCGTGACCTGTTGAGGCGTCGACTTTTCAACCGCCACAGCAACGGGCTTGGCGGGGGCAGTTTCAGCTTGCTCTGCGTCTTGGTCACCCGAGGGCAGGATATACCCGCTGCCCATCCAGCCGACGATGGCGACAACCAAAGCCGCGGCAATCCACGCCGACCGCGACGCGCCTTTATCGTCCTCGAAAGACAATTGCTCTTTGTTTTCGCTGTCGCTCATTTTCAGTTGGCCTTCACTCTCACACACAGACTCTTTTTAACATGCGTAACATATGCGCAGTCGGTCAAAGAAGTCGCACTATATAATGCATTTCGGGAACAGACCAGCAGTCTGTAAGGCTGAAATAGACGATGCACCGTAAATTTCAATATGACGTAAAGGCACCCAGAACTTACCACGCTAGCTGGGCCACACTTCCGGCCTGTCAAATTTCTTAAGCGTTTGCGCCCGCCACAGCCCGATCTATCGCGGTCAAGCGGTGCCCCTCATTGACCTGCGATCCGCACGAACCTAAGTAACAACCGACCCATGACCAGTATGGCGACCAGTAGGACAACGGAGTCATCGCATTGGCAAAGCACACAACAAAAGCCGAGAGCCGCGTGCGCATGGCCCCCGAAGCGCGGCGCGATATGATCCTTGATGCCGCCCAATCGCTCTTCATGAAACAGGGTTGGGACAGCGTCACCATCGCGGATGTTCAGGACACAGCAGGCATTTCCCGCGGCGGCTTTTACCACCACTTTGCTGCAAAAGAAGACCTGCTGACCGGCCTTATCGCCCGCATGACGGAACAGGCGATCCAGACCACTGAAGCCGCGGTGAACCACACTGACGGGGATGCGCTTACCAAGTTGAACGGTTTGCTAAACGGTGCAGCACAATGGACGGCCGATAACGTCGACGCGCTTCGGGGGTTCGTGCAGATTTTTTCTCGTCCCGGAAACGAAATTCCCTATCGCCGAATATGCGATGCCGAGGCCGCTGTCGTGATGCCCGTTCTTGAGACGATCATCAAAGCGGGTATCGACGAAGGGACATTCGATCCCGTTGATGCGGGGCTGACCGCTGAATTGATGTTAAGCCTTTCACAAGGCCGGGGCGAGGTTCTTATCAAGGTGTTTGCATTGGCAAGCCAGCGCGACCTCGATGCCGCAGTCGATACGCTAGACGCACGACTTCGGTCCGAAGGTGGCATCTGCGACCGTTTGCTTGGCCTCCCCGTCGGCAGCGTCGCTCTGTCAAATCCCACCGAATACCGGCGAATGTTGGCAGGATTGGTGCCGTAGCGACGAAACTGGCGGGGCTTACGAATCCGCCACACCGTCGCTGCCCCCATCACTGAGGGGCGCTAGACGTGGCGAAGCATCTGGTGACATGGGTTCGCCGATACGGCTTTTGGTACCGCGCGGGACCAACAAATGAACAGCATGGCTTCTCCCGCGATGCCGTGAGCTTCCAGTGTCTGAGGCAGCTCGCCCAAGAGGCATCGCACAACCACCTGCCCCATGCGCTGAGCCTTTGCGACGACCTTAACGTCGAACGGAACGCCGGGGTGCTGCGTCTCAAGCTGCTTTGTGATTTGGGGCGCGGCACCAACGGCCATATAAAGCGCGACGCATGTGCCCGGCCTGATATCCTTGATCGGGTCGGGTACAGTATATCCGTCGCGCCGGTGGCCCGTCGTGATCATCAGCGTATCGATATTGCCCCTGTCGGTGAGGCTTTCTCCGATGCTCGCCGCTGCTGCTAAGGCGGCTGTCACACCGGGGACGATGTCGTAGTCGATACCATGTTCTTGCAGCGCCTCGATCTCTTCGGTGCTGCGGCCAAAGACGCCGGGATCCCCACATTTCAATCGCACGACCCGCTGGCCCCGTTTGGCGGCGGATACCAGCGTCTGCGTGATTTTCTCTTGCGGCCAGCTGTGACAGCCGGGTGCTTTGCCCACGTAAATCCGTTCGGCGTCCCGTCGCGCCAGTTCTAAAATGTCGGGGTCAAGCAACCGGTCGTAATAGATCACGTCCGCCTCTTGCAAACGCTGCACACCGCGCAGGGTGATCAGATCCTTGGACCCTGGGCCCGCACCGACAAGGCTGACGCTGCCGCGGGGGGTGGCCCCGAAATCGCCTGTCTTGATCGCCGCCTTGATCAGCTTTGTCGCGTCGCGTTCGGCTCCGCTGGTGAACAAACGGCGCGGGCTGTCGTTAAAAACCCACCGCCACAGATCGCGGCGTGCACGTGGTCCAAGGCGAGCGGCGGCCTCTGTTCGCATGCGACCGGCAAGGGCTGCCAGATCACCAAGCCGCGGCTCAAGAAGCTGTTCCATCTTTGTCTTGATCTGGCGTGCCAGAACGGGGGCCGTCCCTTCGGTGCCGATGGCAACGACGACAGGATCGCGATCGACGATTGACGGGGTGATAGCATCGCATAGCTGCGGCTGGTCGACAACGTTGACTGTCGCGCCGCCCTGCTTTGCCAGCGCATGCAGGGCCATATCGGCCCCCGGACAGCCTGTCGCAATAAAGGTCAGCGCGGTGCCCGATGTCGTTTCCGGCGTGATGGGCCCCGTCTGATGACGGACACGACCGCAGGCAGCAAGCGCCGAGAGCTCGGGATCAAGGCCGGGTGCCCAAATCTCGACCTGAGCTTCGGTTTTGAGGATCAGCCTGGCCTTTTGTGCTGCCTGTTCGCCTCCGCCGATGATGACAACGCGGCGTCCTGCCATTTGCAAGAACATGGGAAATGTCTTCATGAGCTTTGGCTTTCTGTGTGATGACGCTGGTTCCAAAGGTCGCGCGCCATATGTTCTGCTTCGGTCATTGTGGGGGCCGCCCTGAGCGTCCAAAGCGCAAGCGCAGCTGTACCGGTAATTGTTGCCACCGCAAAAGGATCGGCGCAGTGCCCGTGCCACAAGCCGCGCAAATCAGGGATATCCCCCGCTTCATGCAGGCGACGCGTGTCTTCTAGCAGTGGCGCGGCGGGCTGTTGGAGATGCGCGCCGTTGCGCAGACCGAACACGGCAATCTCCTTTGAGGGATGGCGTTCGAATTCGCCGCCACCGCCTTTGATAATACTCAGGTCTTGCTGGCCCAACATCTGCGCCGCCTGTGCTTGTAGGCTACGGTAGGATGGATGAAACACGCCTTGCACCGTTGCTGCAGCCCCCGACGGGTTCCACATGCGCAACACCGTGTTGAAGCACGACCTAAGGCCAAGGACGTCGCGCAGGTTCAGCAGCTTGAACGCTGCGGGGCAAAGCGTTTCCAACGGCGTATAGGTCACATCAGGCCCCGCCAGATCAATCGCTTCGCGTACCGACGCAGAAGCGGATTGATGTGAATTCCACCCGTGCATGGAAATGGAATACCCCGCCTGCCCCACAAGCCGTGCAGCCAGCAGAAACAAGGGGGTGCCTCGACTGCGACCGGCGGCATAGGATGGCCAATCAAGGTCTGCCGGGGCAAGCGTCCCCGTCACATGGGCGCGCAATGCTGCGGTGAAACCAGCGATCTCTTCGGGCGTTTCGCCGCGCAGACGCATGACCATTAACAGCGCGCCGACTGCTTCTGGGGCCGCATCACCGCGTAAGATCAGCGCCATGGCGTCCTGAGCCTCGGCCAGGGTCATAGCGCGGGCACGCCCCTTGCCGCGCGCCACGATCCGGACATAGGGGGCCAGGCTCATTCTGCGGCCATCCGTTGCAAGGCTTGATCCAACAGCACTGCGAGTTCGGGTTTGCACGACCCGCAGTTTGTCCCCGCGCAGGTGGCATCGCCCAAGGCCGCGACGGTAGAGGCCCCGCCGGCGATCGCGGCCAGCAAGGTGTTGCGCCCCACATCAAAACAGGCACAGACCGTAGCACCCGGGTCCGGCCGGTCAGAGGAGTTGCGCCCAGCGAGCGCCGCCAACGCCGATGTGTCCGTCCCGAGCAGCGCGATAATCGCACCGCGCGATACGACCACCGGATTGGGGGATACGAAAAGCAGCCCGGTGATCCGCCCGCCCTTGGTTATCGCAATCCGAACGCCGCCGGTTGCCGCGTCGGACTGGAGCGACAGATCACCCTCCGCCTGCCCCGTCAGAAGGCGGGCCTGGGCCTCCCAATCCTCGGGGTTTTTGCTGCCCGCCAGCTCTGCCTGCCAGCCGGTATTGGTGCGGGCCACGGCGGCATAGGCGGTTTGCGGCGCGGGTTCCGCGACGCTTGCCAGAAAGCCATACCATTTGGCCTTAAAAACCTCGGCAGTGACCGCGCTGGCCTTCAAGGCGGGTTGACCTGAAATCGGATCGGTCAGCGGCGTCATGACGCTATTGACCGTGCCCGCGGTGCTGCGCTGACGTGTCCAGTGCATTGGCGCGAACAACGCGCCTTGGACGACGCGCGGGGTGATCAACGCGCGCATCAAAACGCGACCACGGCTGTTTTGCAGCGCGATCAACGCTCCGGGGAGTGCCCCCAACGCGGCGGCATCAACTGGGTTAATCTCTACATAGGGTTCGGCCAGATGTGCCCCAAGCCGCGCCGATTTACCCGTACGCGTCATCGTGTGCCACTGGTCGCGGTTCCGTCCGGTATTGAGCGTAAAGCGTGAGTTCTGCGACACGGGCGATGTCACGGCAACCATCTGCGCCTTCCCGTCAGGATGATAATATTGCCCGTCGGCAAAGAAACGCGCCCCGTTGCGCGGCCATTGGGTCGGCACCATTTTCGCGTAATCCGCATCGGCAAAAATGCTCAGATCAAGGTCGCGCGGGAAGGCCGAAGCCGCCTGATCAAGCGCGACATATTCGGCAAAGACATCTGCGGATGAGCCATAGGAAAAGGCATCCGCAAACCCCATACGCGTGGCCACGTCGCTGATGATCTTCCAGTCGGGCCGCGCCTCACCGGGGGCGGGTAGAAAGGCGCGCTGGCGCGAAATGCGGCGTTCTGAGTTGGTCACGGTGCCGTCTTTTTCACCCCAGCCCGTGGCGGGCAGCAGGACATTCGCCAGATCGTTGGTATCCGTCTTCTCCATGATGTCAGACGTAACAACAAAGGGCACATTTGCAATTGCTGCTGCCACGCCATCGGCATCGGGCAGCGACACCGCGGGGTTGGTGGATATGACCCACAGTGCCTTGATCCGCCCGTCGGCACAGGCTTCGAAAAGATCGACAGCCTTTAGCCCCGGTTTGGTGCAGATCGTCGGGCTTTGCCAAAAAGTCCGTACCGTATCCCGGTGTGCCTCATTTTCCAGATCGAGGTGATTGGCCAGCATATTGGCCAGACCGCCGACCTCGCGTCCGCCCATGGCATTGGGCTGGCCGGTCAATGAGAACGGGCCCATCCCCGCCTTGCCGATGCGTCCTGTGGCCAGATGGCAATTCAGGATCGCGTTCACTTTGTCTGTGCCGCAGACCGATTGGTTGACGCCTTGGGAGTACGCGGTGACGACTTTGGGCGTGTTTGCCCAAAGCGCATAGAAATCAGCCAGTTCCTGAGCATTTAGCCCGCTGTCCGCCGGATCACTGGCCTGCGCAGCCACCAGTGCCGCTTCCAGCCCATTCACATGGTTTTCCGTATAGGACGTGTCGCGTTTTCCGGTCTCTGCCAGATAGGCCAGCAACCCGTTGAACAAGGCAACATCCCCGTCGGGGACGATCCTCAGATGCACATCCGCCAGATCGCAGGTGGCCGTGCGACGCGGATCGACATTGACGATCCGCATATGGGGGCGCGCTTCTTTCGCTGCGGCAATACGCTGGTGCAAAACCGGATGACACCACGCCAGATTGGAGCCGACAAGCACGACCAGATCGGCCTGTTCCAAATCTTCATAGGTGCCGGGAACGGTATCAGTGCCGAAGGCACGCTTGTGTCCGGCGACAGAGGACGCCATGCACAGACGTGAATTCGTGTCGATATTGGCCGCCCCGATGAACCCCTTCATCAGCTTGTTGGCGACATAATAGTCTTCGGTCAGCATCTGGCCCGAGGCGTAAAAAGCCACGCTTTCCGGCCCATGCGTTGCGATGGCATCGCTGAATTTTTGCGCCACCAGATCAAGCGCGGTATCCCAATCCGCCTGCGCCCCGTTGATCTGCGGATGCAGAAGCCGCCCGTCCAGATCAATGGTTTCCCCCAAGGCAGCGCCTTTGGAGCATAACCGCCCGAAGTTCGCCGGATGATCCGGATCGCCCTTGATCGTGCCATCGGAAGCCGCCAGCACACCGCAACCGACACCGCAATAAGGGCAAGTGGTGCGCGTTAGGGTCATGCGGCGCTCCGCGCTTGCAGGAACGTCCGGTCCAGCAGGATGCGCCCGCTTTCCACCCGCGCCGGATAGGTCGCGACACGGCCCTCGTCCGCGCCCTGCGCCTCTCCGGTCTCGAGCGAGAACACCCAGTTATGCAGCGGGCAGGTTACGGATTTGCCATGGACGATGCCTTCGGCCAGCGGCCCCGCCCTGTGCGGACAGGCATTATCAAGCGCGAAGACTTCATCCTCAGCCGTGCGGAACACCGCGACACAGCCAAGCGCGGTCTTGATCATCCGCGCACCGCGCTGTGGCACATCATCAAGCGCTGCGATATCAATCCAGCTCGTCATTCAGCAGCCTCCAGTGACAGGTTTGCAAGGGGTTTGTAGCGCTCGGCCTGCTGGGTCACGTGTTCGGCCCACGGGTCTTTGCGGTAGATCGTCTGGCTCAGCTCGAAGCGATCAACCAAAGCGTCGCCTTCGGCAGCAACCCGTTCCTTGATCCAGTCCAGACCGACCTTGGCCATCCATTTGTAGATGCGATCAAGGTATTTGGCATTCTCGCGATACAGCTGCGTCACCGCCTTGATCACGTTGATCGCTTCTTGCTCGGTCGGCACTTGGATCAGCAATTCGGTTTCCCTGACGTCCATACCGGCCGCCCCGCCGATGCTGATCTGATAGCCGCTGTCGACACAGATGACGCCGATATCCTTGCAGGTCGCTTCGGCGCAGTTGCGCGGGCAGCCCGACACCCCGAGTTTCAGCTTATGCGGCGTCCAGGCCCCCCAGAGCTCTTTCTCAAGCTGGATGCCCAGACCGGTGCTGTCCTGAGTACCAAAGCGGCAATGATCCGTGCCGACACAAGTTTTGACCGTGCGCAGCCCTTTGGAGTAGGCATGTCCTGACACCATGCCGGCCGCGTTCAGATCGGCCCAGATGTCTGGCAGGTCTTCGCTTTTAACGCCCAATAGGTCAATCCGCTGCCCGCCGGTGACCTTGACCGTCGGCACCATGTATTTATCCGCCGCATCGGCAATAGCACGCAGTTCGTCCGGCGTGGTGATCCCACCCCACATGCGGGGCACGACGCTGTAGGTGCCGTCCTTCTGGATGTTGGCGTGTTTGCGTTCGTTGATGAAACGCGATTGCGGATCATCGCGATATTCCAGCGGCCAATCAGCCAGCAGATAGAAGTTCAACGCAGGGCGGCAGACATGGCAGCCGTCGGGCGTCTTCCACCCGCATTCCTGCCAGACTGCTGGCATCGAGGTCAGTCGCTGCGACTTGATCATCCGCCGCACATCTTCGTGGGTCATGTCGGTGCAGCCGCAGATCGACGCCGCCGCAGGCAAGACGAAATCATCCCCCAGCGTGACCGCCAGTACCTGTTCGACCAGCCCGGTGCACGTCCCGCAGGATGCGCTGGCCTTGGTCGTCGCTTTGATCGCGCCCAGATCAGAGGCGCCCGCCGCGATGGCGTCTTCAATTTGTCCTTTGCAGATACCGTTGCAGCCACAGATCTCCGCGTCACGCGGTAAGGCTGCAACAGCTGCTAAAGGGTCCAGGGGGGTCCCCCCTTGGTAGGCCGGGCCGAAAATCAGCGTATCGCGCATGTCCGCGATGTCGGTCTTGTCGCGTATCAGGCCAAAGAACCAGTTGCTGTCGGCTGTGTCGCCATACATCACCGCACCCAGCACAATGTTGTTTTCGATCACCAAACGGCGGTAGACCCCGCGCGCCGGATCGCGAAACACGATATCCTCGCGCCCTTCCCCGTCGGCGAAATCACCCGCGCTGAACAGGTCGCAGCCCGTGACCTTGAGTTTGGTCGAGATTTCCTTTTGCACGAACTGCGCTTGCTCTCCCATCAGCGTCTGCGCGGCAACTTTGGCTTGGTCGTAGAGCGGTGCCACCAGACCAAAGATCGCGCCGTTATGTTCGACGCATTCACCCACAGCCAGCACATCAGCGTCAGAGGTCAGCATCTGGTCGTCCACATGGATCCCCTTGCCGACCGCTAGCCCTGTATCTTGGGCCAACTGCACATTGGGGCGGATCCCGACGGCCATGACCAACAGATCGCAAGGCAGCTCTGTCCCGTCGTCCAGCAGCAACGCACGGACGTGGCCGTTTTCGCCTAGAATTTCCTTGGAATTGGCCGCGCATTTGACGGTGATCCCCTTGTCAATCAATGCGCGGCGAAGCAGATAGCCCGCGGCCTCGTCCAGCTGTCGCTCCATCAGGTGGCCCATGATATGCACGACGGTGACGTCGACACCGCGTGCGGCCATGCCTGCCGCAGCCTCTAGCCCCAGCAGGCCACCGCCGATGACCACACATTTATTGGCCGGCCCCAGATCCATCATGCGGGTTGTGTCTTCCAGATCTCGGTAGGCGATCACCCCTTCCAAATCGTGCCCTGGCAGCGGGATCATGAACGGGTTCGACCCGGTTCCGAACACCAGCTTGTCATAAGGCAGCACATCACCATTTTGCGCGGTCGCCGTCTTGGCCGCACGGTCGATCGTGGCGATGCGTTCGCCGAAACGACAGGTCACGCCTTGCGCTGCGTACCATGTGTCATCATGGGTCACGATCTCTGCATAGGTCTTGTCGCCGGACAAAACCGGAGACAGCATGATCCGGTTGTAGTTCCCGCGAGGCTCTGCGTTGAACAGTGTCACATCGTAATCTGCGCCCGCGTCAAAAAGATGCTCCAGCATGCGGCCCGTGGCCATGCCTGCACCGATGACGATCAGTTTCTGGGTCATATCGCTCACTCCGCTGCTATGGGTTTTGCTTTGGGTTTCGGTTTCGCGCCGTGTTCATATTCTTCAAGAAAATCGAGCACTTCCTGCCGGTACGCATAGTAATCGGGATGTTCTAACAGCGCCTTGCGCGTGCGCGGACGGGGCAGTTTTACGTCCGTGATCTTGCCGATGGTCGCTTGCGGACCGTTGGTCATCATCACAACACGGTCGGCCAGCAAGATCGCCTCGTCCACGTCATGGGTCACGCAGATCGCCGTGACTTTGGTGCGCGACCAGACCTCCATCAGGACTTCTTGAAGCTCCCACCGGGTGAGACTGTCAAGCATGCCGAAAGGTTCATCCAGCAGCAGTAGTTTGGGCGACAGCGCAAAGGCGCGCGCGATGCCCACGCGCTGCTTCATCCCGTTTGACAGGCTGGCGGCATTCTTGTCCATGCTGTCGGCCAGCCCGACCCGTTCAAGGTAGTATTCGACGACGTCCTGACGCTCGGCCTGCGACGCGCGGGGATAGACCTTGTCGACACCAATGGCGACGTTCTCCTTGGCGGATAACCACGGGAACAGATTAGGAGACTGAAAGACCACCGCGCGTTCCGGGTCCGCGCCTTCGACGTTCCACCCGTCCAGCTTGATCGCCCCTTTCGAGATCGGGTTAAGCCCCGCCGCCATTGTCAGAACCGTCGATTTCCCACAGCCCGAATGCCCGATCAGCGAGACGAATTCGCCCTTGTTGATCTTGAGGTCAAAGTTTTCGACCACGGTCAGCGGTCCCTTGGGCGTTGGATAGACTTTGTCCAGTTGCGAGAAATTCAGGTATCTTTCTTCCAAACCGCCCTCTTGCGCCTTGGCCATGGCAGCGGGGGTCGCATGTATCGGCGTCACGTTAGGCAGTATCCGCGACCCTTCGAGCTTTGACGCGATACCGATGTCCATCAGATAGGTCGTGACCTGCCCACGCAGCGCCTTGAATGCCGCGTCATTGTTCATCGCAATCCGGTCGCGGGGGCGGGGAATGTCGACTTTGAATGCGTCCCCAAGCGTGCCGTCCGGATTAAGGGCGATGATCCGATCCGCCAGAATGATCGCTTCATCCACATCATTGGTGATCAGGACGCAAGTTTTCTTGTCTTCGTCCCAGATCGCCTCGATCTCATCCGCGAGATTGGCGCGGGTCAGGGCGTCGAGCGCCGACAGCGGCTCATCCAGCAGCAGCATTTCGGGATCCATCGCCAGGGCGCGTGCCACATTGACCCGCTGGCGCATCCCACCGGACAATTCAGCAGGGCGGCGCGTGGCCGCATGGGACAGGCCCACCATGTTGACATAGTGATCGACCTTGGCCGCCCGTTCGAGTTTGGAGAGATCAGGAAACATCGTATCGACAGCAAGCCTGACGTTGCCCTGCACCGTCAGCCACGGCATCAGCGAATAGTTCTGAAAGATCACACCGCGTTCGCGGCCCGGTTCGGTGATGGGCTTTCCCTTGTAGGTCACGCTGCCCGAGGTCGGCTGCTCAAGCCCCGCCATCAGATTGATCAACGTGGTCTTGCCGGTGCCCGAAAACCCGAGGATGACGACGAATTCACCTTCGGCAACCTCAAGGGAGATGTCCTTGAGAACGGGTTGGGTGCCATAGGTTTTGGTGACATTGTTGAAGTTCAAGATACCCATATCGATCACCGGTTATTCGAGAAGGTGAACATGGACTGGAGCGCATACATCACACGGTCCAGAAGGAAGCCGATGATGCCGATGGTCAGCACCGCGACCATGATCCGCGCCAGACTTTGCGAGCTGCCGTTCTGGAATTCGTCCCAGACGAACTTTCCAAGCCCGGGGTTCTGCGCCAGCATTTCCGCCGCGATCAAAACCATCCAGCCTACACCAAGCGACAGCCGCAGCCCGGTAAAGATCAATGGCAGCGCCGAGGGCAGCACCAGTTTGGTGATCTTGGTATAGGTATTCATTTTCAGCACGCGACTGACGCTGACAAGATCCTTGTCGATGCTGGCGACGCCAAGGGATGTGTTGATCAGCGTGGGCCAGAGCGAGCAGAGCGTAACAGTGATCGCCGAAATGAGGAACGACTTGGAGAACATACCGTCATTGGTGCTATAGACGGCTGATACGATCATGGTCACGATGGGCAGCCATGCCAGTGGCGAGACCGGTTTGAAGATCTGTATCAGCGGATTCAGCGCCGCATTCGCTGTTACAGACAAGCCCGCAGCGATGCCCAATGGGATCGCAACGATCGACGCAATGAGAAAACCGAAAAGCACCGTTTTGATCGAGGTCCAGATCTGGTCGTAGTAGGTTGGCTTGCCTGTATAGGCGCGATCACGCACACGATCTGTGTTGCCACTTGCGATATGCTTTGCGTTGCGCGCCTCTTGCCGCTCGTAGAAGGCGGCTTCGCGTTCGCCCTCGCGGATGGCGTCCTGATGCAACTCGCCCACCTGCTCCCAGACTTGGGCAGGGCCGGGCACAGCCCCGAGAGAGGTTTGAACCTTGGGGGCCAAGCTTGCCCAGAGGGTCAGGAAGATCGCAATTGCCAAGAGCGGCACGCCCAGAAGCCGCCAGATCTCGCCGGCCTGCGCGCGCGGATTATCCCCCGCGGCGGCTTTCAGGATCGGTGTCATCCAAGACAGGCCAAAGACGCTGAACCATGCGTCGGCCTTGTTGATCCGGGCAAAGCGCCGCGCGCGGCGGGCTTCGATATCGAGTGTGTTTGTGTCAATCGCGGTCATATCGGCTGTCCAATTGCTGCTTTTGATGAAAGTGGCTCCCTCCCCGCACTTTACGGTGTGGCAAAGCGCGGGGGCGGGGTTTAGCCTTCGACCTTGCTGTCGATGACCGTTTGACCGGACTTCAGACCGATGGGCAGGCTGTCGATATAGGCGTTCGGTGCGCGTCCGTCGTAGCTGATCCCGTCGATGATATCGGCAGCCGGTGTCGGTGCTTTGAAGCCGTCGCTATCCCAAGGAAACGCCGCTTCGTCGGCCATACCTTTGTCCACCAGCAGCCTTGCGGCCTGCAGGTAGATGTCCGGGCGATACACGTCTGCAGCCGTCTCGAAATACCATTCATCCGGCTTTGTCTCGTCGATCTGGCCCCAGCGACGCATCTGGGTCAGATACCAGATCGCGTCTGAATAGAACGGAAAGGTCGCATTGTAGCGGAAGAAGACGTTGAAGTCGGGGGCGGGGCGCACATCCCCTTTTTCGAACTCGAAAAAGCCGGTCATTGAATTTGCGATCACTTCGGCATCCGCGCCGACGTATTCGGACCGCGACAGCATCTCCACCGCTTCCTCGCGGTTGGCGTTGTCATTCTCGTCCAGCCACATGGCGGCGCGGATCAATGCCTTGGTCAAGGCCAGCGTGGTGTTGGGGTTTTCTTCGGCGAATTCGGCGGTGATGCCAAAGACCTTCTCGGGGTTGTTTTTCCACATGTCGTAGTCGGTGATCACCGGCACGCCGATCCCTTTGAAAACCGCTTGCTGGTTCCAAGGCTCCCCCACTGCGTAGCCAGAGATGGTTCCCGCTTCCATCGTGGCAGGCATCTGTGGTGGTGGCGTCACAGACAGCAGAACATCCGCATCAATCTGCCCCGAGATATCCTGCGAGCTGTAATAGCCGGGCTTCAAGCCGCCAGCCGCGAGCCAATAGCGTATCTCGTAGTTGTGGGTCGAAACGGGAAAGACCATGCCCATATTGAACGGCTCGCCGCGGTCCTTGTAGCCTTCGACCACCGGAGCCAAAGCACTGGCGCTGATGGGATGCTGCGGCCGACCATCGTCCATCGTGGGCACGTTCGGCTTCATCTCGTCCCAGATGTCATTGGAAACGGTGATCGCATTGCCGTTCAGGTCCATCGAGAAGGGCGTGATGATATGCGCTTTGGTGCCATAGCCGATCGTTGCCGCCAGCGGTTGGCCCGCCAGCATATGCGCGCCGTCCAATTGGCCGTCGATCACGCCGTCCAGCAGCACTTTCCAGTTGGCCTGCGCCTCAAGCCTGACGAAAAGCCCTTCGTCCTCAAAGTAGCCCAGCTCGTAGGCCACGGCCAAAGGTGCCATATCGGTCAGCTTGATAAAGCCAAAGGTCAGCTCCTCTTTCTCGAGCGCCAGCATTTCGGCCGACGCCGCCGTCGCCAGCAGACTTGTCGAGGCGAGCAGAAGTGCAAGGGAGTTCTTCATGGGTCGGTTCCTTTCATCGCCCGAAGGGCAAAAACAAAAAATGCCGCACGTATGGTCCACGGGGGAAAGAGATCCGTGTTCCGTACGAGCGGCATTGCTCTGAGTGATGTGCGACCAGCATTGGTCAGCGCAGTATGTCGGGCAACGTTGCCCCTTGGGATCAAGGCTGGCGCAAAGGCAGGCCCCTAGGCAATGAATTTTCTGCATTGCCGCATCATTTCGTGCGGCGGTGCAGAGAGCGCCTGATATTTCATCGCTTGTTTGCGCTGAAATCGAACATCTTGCCGTCAAAGAAGGCATCCGGCGAAAGAACCATCTGCCCCCGTGACGAGGCAACGGCTGTTGGTGTGGTTAATGCGCCCTCCTCTTTTTCAGAGGCACCGGGCATATCGGCCCCGATATCGGACAGATTCTGTCGGTACAGATCAGAGCGGAAGCACGCCTTTGCCTTTTCGATCCCCGCAGCGTCGGCTCCAAGATGATGGGCGATCCAGGCTGCCTGGCTGCGCCAAGGAAATGATGCAGCATGGTTGTGGAATTGCAAAAAACGGTCGACGGCGATGGGGTTGGCGTTATGGCTCGGTGCGATATGCCCTGTCAAAGCGGGATCAATAAGGTCTTGCGACACGCTTAGATGTTCGCTGCGGCCCAAAATCTCTACGGCCAGCGGCTTGTTCTTGGGCGCGTCAAGCCATGCGGCGGCCTGATATACCGACCGCATCAGGCGTCGTACGCTGTCGGGGTTGGACGCGATCCAGTCGTGACGCGCGGCCAGAACCTTTTCCGGTGCGAACTGCCAGACATCCCGCCCTGCCATCATCAACCGGGCGACATTTCGTTGAACCGCCACGCCGCCCCAAGGCTCGCCGACCCAGAAGGCATCGACGAACCCGTCGGCCACGGCGTCGGCCATGCGCATCGGCGGGATGGTAACCTCTTGTATCTGTAGATCGGGGGCTTGGGATGACCAATAGGACAGTAGCAGCCGATGCATCGAATAATGGAACGGAATACCCACGCGCAACGGTTCCCCGCCGCGCGCACCAAGCGCGGACAGTAATCCTGCGGTGTCGCCAAAAGGTACATCCCCCAATTCTGAGGCCACCGCATTCGAGACGCCAAATACCGTCCCGTTCACCGACAACACCATCAGCGCATCCACCCGCGCGGGCAGCCCGCCCATGCCGATCGACATGGCAACAGGCATTGGCGACAGCATCTGTGCGGCGTCCAGATGCCCCAAGGCCAGCATGTCGCGCAACGCCGACCACGAGGGCTGACGCACCAGATTAAGCCTGAGCCCGTGTTCCGCCGCAAACCCCAGCTCTTTCGCGATCACCAAAGGCGCGCAGTCGACCAGTGGCACATATCCGCAATTCAAGATTGTCTCGCTCATGACAGCAGGTCCGCCGCAGTGACGAGGGCCTGCGCCACATCGATCACCTTTCGGTTCTGGCTCATGGCGGTTTTGCGCAACAGATTATACGCCGCGTCTTCGGACATGCCGCGCTGGCGCATCAATATGCCTTTGGCGCGGTCGATGGTTTTGCGGTCCTCCAGTGCTTGTTTGGCGGCGCTCAGCTCTGAATGGATCTGCCGCATCATCTTGAACCGCGCGATGGCCGTTTGCAGCACGGGCTTGATCCGGTCCATCTTCAGGCCATCAACAACATAAGCGCTGACGCCGGCATTCAGCGCGGCCTGTGTCAGCGCGTCGTCGGTCTGGTCCACAAAAAGGGCGACGGCCCGTTTGGTCGTTTCAGTGGCATAAGAGATATGTTCAAGCGTGTCGCGGTCGGGGTTGGCCAGATCAATGAGCACAATATCAGGCGTGCATTCCCTGACGGTGCGGTCCAACTCTGATATCTGGGCAAGCGCTTTGACATCGGACCACCCCGCCTCGCGCAGCGCGTCCACGATACCGCTTAGACGCTCGGGATTGGGTTCTACAACAAGGATGCAGAGGTTTTCATTCATGCACCTTGATTGGAGAACCCCCGCAGAAGATCAACGGGCGGCTTCGTGGCGGCGCAGTAAAGTTGGCCTGAGGTGGTTAAACAATAGGCATGTACGCGAGGGTCGCCTAACTGTTGTGCACCTTAAGATATCACCGCGGGGTGGCAGATAGCGGGGTCATTTCAGGCGCGGGTCCCGCCGCGTTGTCAGAAATCCCCCGGTGCGCATTGCAAGCAGGCAAGCCCCTCTCCGCGCCATGCGTCAACCACCGAACTGCGATCATCAATCACCAACCAAGGGGCCAGCCCATCCGCTTGCATTTGCGCCAGCGCTTGGCGTTTGACGTCCGGATCGCTTGCGGCGTCCTGATCCTTGGCGCGCAGGTAAACACCGTCGAAGGGCAGATCGTGTTTGTGCAGCCATGCGATCGTGTGTTCTGCCCAACCGTCAGGACGGCCCGAGCAGATGACGATCGTCTCGCCGCTTTGCTTCAGGCTGCGCATCAGTTTGGCGATGGGGGCAATCAGCGGGGCGTCGGCCATCGCCATGTGGAAGGCATCCCATTGCTTCTCGACGCCATGCACCAGATGGCCCAGCTTTGCCGCGTCGAACTCGGCCAGGGTGCCGTCGACGTCAAATACCACGCAAGGTGTCAGGGGGGCGGATGTCATAGCTCTTTCTCCTCAAGAAATGTGCCCGACCTCTGAAACAGGATCGGGATGGCGTTTGGCGGGCGTGTGCCCGCGTCATGGGGTGTCCACAGCACGCGCGCGGCGCGGATGATACCGGAATGGCAGACCAGCACCGGAAGGTGGCCGGGGGGTGTGGCGGCACAGGCCGCGTGGATCGCGCCTGCGACACGATCAAGCATGGCGGGCCAGCTTTCGCCGCCTTCGGGGGTGTCTTCGCGTATGGGTTGCTGCGACAGCGGCTGCCCCTCGAACGCCCCCCAATCGCGTTCGCGCAACGCGGAAATCACGGTAAAACCGCGCTGCGCAAAGGCGAGCTTGCAGGTTTCTCGAGCCCGTGCGGCGGGGCTGGCGAAAAGCGTGACAGGCTGCGGCCAGCGGCGACGGGCCAGCGCACGCGCTTGATCGCGGCCGCGGGCGGTCAGCGCCACATCGGTTACCCCTGCGATGATGCTATCCGCATTGGCGGTCGTCTCCCCGTGGCGGATCAGGCAAAAATCCGAGGGCGGGAGGGCTCGCACCATCACAGGCGCACCAGATCATGCATGAAAACCTCGACGCCCAGATCTTCGATCAGGTAATCCTCGGGCTGGGTGCAGAAGGCTGGCGCAAAGCGTTTCGCCCCAAGCCGTTCGAGCATGCGCACCTGATCACGCAGCGGCGGGTGCACGTTCCAGCGTTGGAAATATCCCCCATGCACGCTGCAGATCCCGCGGGCATGGGCGGTCATATGGCCGGTAAAAACCACATGCGCGTCCCGCCCCAAACGGCCGCTTTCATGCCAGGCGCGCACATAGCCCCAGGCGGCACCGCCATCGGCATTGGGGGTGTCGCAAACCAGAAACCGCGCCTCGTCCAGCGGCCCGCGCGCCAGCAGCGGGGCGATCTCTGCCGCATCCACGCCAAGCGTGCCGCTGCGCAGACCCGTCGCCAACACCGCCTGACATTCAGGGTCCAGCATGACGCTGGCGTGACCATAGCGCCGGATCAGGTGCAAGGCCATTTCGCCCGCCCTGCCCGATGGCGGCACTGGCAAAAGCACCTGCCCCGCAAGCCCGTCCAGCAAGGCGTCAAGTGCTGCAAACCTTTCGGTTTGGGGCACATCGTCAAGTTGGTAGGAACAGTCCAGGATCGCCGTTGCCGCGGGTGGCGGAAGGTCCAGCGGGAACCAGTCGGATTCCTCGGACCAATCGCCCGAGTAGAACAGCCCCTCGCCCAAGGCGAAATGCATCCAGACACCGCCCATGGCGTGCCCGTTGCGCCCCGTGGTCAGCTGCACGCCATCGATCACGGATACCCCCTGTTCGGGCAGCAGGTTGACCTTGGCGGCAGGGGGCAGCGCCTTGGCGGTTTGCGCGGTGGCATAGATCGGCAGCCCCGCTTCTACCGCATAGATCGCCCCGCCGATGTGGTCGATATGGTCGTGGGTGATAAAGACCGCATCCGCGCCCTTCAGCCAGCGCGGGTCAAAATGGGCGTGGGCCTCGGGGCCAAAGCCGCAGTCCAGCAGCCAGCGCCGGTTGCCGGTGTTCAATTGCATGCATGCGGGGCCCTTGTCCCCGATGCCGGAAAGTACTCTTACGCTTTGCATTTAATCCTCTGAGAATGCCCATGGGGTGGTGATCGTCAGACCAAGTTGCATGCCGACATCAAACCGAGCCCGTGTTTCAGCTAGCAGACGCGTGCCGCAGTCGGCGACGGTTTCCAGAAGGTATTTGCCGCCCAGATAGGTCACCCGCGCCACTTTGGCGCGCAGGTCGCCGGTTTCGCTGATGGTCAGGTTTTCGGGGCGCAGGCAGACATGGCTTGGCAGGTCATCGCCGCTTTGCACCGCGATCCGCGTGCCCAAGACATGGCCGTGCAGGGCGCTATCGCTCTTTTCGACCCCGCGCATAGGCACCACCGTACCGCGCCCGACGAATTCGGCGACAAAGCGGTTCTTGGGGCGTTCGTACAGCGTTTGGGGCGTGTCGAACTGCTGGATGCGGCCCTTGTCCATCACGGCGATCCGGTCGGCCATGGCCATAGCCTCTGACTGATCGTGCGTGACATAAACCATCGTCGCGCCGGTGCGCTTGTGAAAGTCGGTGAACACCGTTTGCATCGATGCCCGCAGCGCCACATCAAGGTTGGCCAGCGGTTCGTCCAGCAGCACCGCATCGGGGTGCGACACCAGACAGCGTGCCAAAGCGACCCGCTGACGCTGCCCACCCGACAGTTCGGACGGCATCCGGTCGGCATAGTCCGTCAGCCCCGTCGCCTGTAACGCCTGATCGGTTTGCGCGGTGATCTCGGCCTTGGAAAAACGCCGGATTTCCAGCGGATAGGACACATTGCGCCGCACGTTCATATGGGGCCAAAGCGCGTAGGACTGGAACACGAAACCGATGTTGCGGTCTTCGGGCGGGACCATGCGGTTGCCGGCCACATGCGCGACCTCGCGCGGGCCGATGGAAATCTGCCCCGTCGTCGGCATCTCGAAGCCCGCAAGCAAGCGCAGCAGTGTGGTCTTGCCGCAGCCCGACGGCCCCAGCAGGGCGACGAATTCGCCATCCTTGAACGTGGTGGTGATGTCATGCAGCGCGGGGGCACCGGCGAATGATTTGCCAAGCGCGGACAGGCTTATGTCTGCCATGGGACTACTCCTTTCGGGAAACGTCGGGACATCAGCTGCACCAGCACCATCAGCGCCATAACCACCAGCACGATGGTCATCGCCAGCGCGCTGGCCATTGCGGTCTCGCCACTGTCGTCCAGATTGAAAATGACCACGCCCAACGTCTCGGTCCCCGAGGACCAGAGCAGCGCGGAAACCGTGAGTTCGTTAAACGCGGTGAGAAACACAAGGATCGCCCCTGCCGCCGCCGCCGGTGCCGACAGCGGCACGATCACATCGCGCAGCCGCTGGAACAGCGATGCCCCCACCGTTTGCGCGGCTTCGCCCATGGCGGGGTCCAACTGCTTGAGGCTCGCTTGCACGGGGCGGAACATCACCGCGAAGAACCGCGCCAGATAGGCAAAGAAGATGATCCAGATCGTGCCGTACAGCGTCGCATCGGTGAACGGCAGCTTGATCAGCAGCAGGATCATTGCAATCGACAGCACCACACCGGGCAAGGCATAGGGCAGATCCAGCAGGCTATCGAACAGCCGCGACAGCCGCGTCGGGTTCCGCTCCATCAACCACGCCAGCGGCAGGCAGAGCAGCATGAGCACAGCCGCCGCGCCGATCGCCAGACCAAAAGAGTTCGCAAAGGCCCGCGTCGTGACCGGCTGGCGCAGCAGCACCTCGGTCCACGCCTGAAGGGTTACAGTATCAAGCCGCAGTGGCACGCCATAGGCAGGCACCAGCGAGGTCGCCAGCAGGCCAAACATGGGCAACACAAGGATCGTGTAGACCACGGCCCATAGCAACACCTCAACCGGCAGACGCGCCGCCCCAAGCGGGATCGCCAAGGGGCGCGAGGTGGCCCCCACCAGATAGACCCGTTGGCGCGATTGGAAGAACCGTTGCGTCAGGATGCCCGTTACAGCCACCGCACCGATCAGCATGGCGAGGATCGATACCTCGGCCAGCACGCTGGTGCCCATGCCCGCCAGCTTTTGGTAAACCAGTGTCGGCAGGGTCGCATAGCCCGCCGGAATACCCAGCATCGCAGGAATGCCAAAGTTGCCAAGGGCGGTGACAAAGGTGATCGCGGTTCCCGCCGCCAAACTGGGCAGGGTCAGGGGCATGACCACCTGCCACCACGTGCGCAGCCCCCGCGCGCCACTGATGCGCGCCGCCTCTACCACCTCTTGCGGGATGGCCCGCAGACCTGCACGCAGGGTCAGGAAAATGATCGACATATGCTGGATGCCCAGCAACAGAATGATACCTTGCGCCGAATAGAGCGGCTGCGGTGACCCCAGCGGCGGGGCCATCCCCAAGGTCTTGAGCAACACCGACGACGGCCCCATGATCTGGGTCCATGATAACGCAGTAATCTGGGGCGGGATCATCATCGGGATCATCAGGCAGAACACCAGCGCCGCCTTGGCGCGCAGATCGGTCAGCGCCACCAGAAACGCAAAGGCAGACCCCAGAACCACCGAGACCAAGGTGCCAAACCCTGCGGTCACCAGTGAATGTTTCAGCGCGCTCAGCGTCGATGGCTGGCGCAGCACCTCGCCCGCAAGCGACAGGCCCACAGCGTCTTGATCCGTCACCCCCTCGACAAACAGGCGCAGCACCGGCGCAAGGGTCAGGGTGATCGCCACAATCAAAATGGTAGAGAGCAGCCACCCCTCGGACCGGCTGCCCCCGTTTTTTGTCAAAACGCTCATTACTCGGCGCCAAACAGCTCTGTGAATTTGGCCTTGTTGGCTTCGGCGTCCTTCAATGCGGTCGCGGGATCGAAATCCATCAGTTTGATGTCTTCGCGTGCAGGGAAACCGGCCGGCACACCCATGCCGTCACGCGCGGGGATATAGCCCATCTCAAGCACCACATCCTGACCTTCCGCGCTCAGCAGAAAATCGACGAACTTCTGTGCGCCTTCGACGTTCTTGGCGGTCGACATGATCGCCACAGGCTCGGTCACATAGGATACGCCCTCGGACGGGAAGACGAATTCGACAGGCGACCCTTCGGCCTTGTTGCGGATCGCAAGGAAGTCGACGACCATGCCATAAGGTTTCTCGCCCGAGGCCACGGCCTTGAACGTGCCACCGTTGCCGCCTTGGGCGCGGGCGTCGTTTTCCGCCAGTTGTTCGTAATAGCCCCAGCCAAGACTGTCATCGCCGGTCAGGGTCGCCAGATGGATCAGCGCCGCACCGGAATACAGCGGAGATGGCATGGCCACCTGCCCTTTCACGGCCGCATCGCTCAGGTCGTTCCACGAGGTTGGGGCCGTCTCGATGCCGGTGTTATAGACGATGCCTGTCGTGATCAGTTTGGTCGAGTGATAGAAGCCATCGGCAGAATAAAGCGCGCTGTCATAATTGGCAGCCTCGGGGGATTGGTAGGCGGTCAGCAGACCGTCTTGGGCCATGCCTTCCAGTGTCACGGTGTCGGCGATCAGCAGCACGTCGGGCTGCGGGTTACCTGCCTCAATCTCGGCGCGCAGACGGGCCATCAGTTTGGTCGTGCCGTCGCGGACCCATTCGACATCGGTATCGGGGTTGGCGGCTTTGAAGGCGTCCACAGTCTGCTGCGCGTCGGCATTGGGCTGCGAGGTGTAAAGTGTGATTGTATCTGCAAGGGCCGTGCTGGCCATCAGGGCAAAAGCGGTGGTGGTGAGGATGGTTTTCATGGGGCTCTCCTGAAAAAGTAGCTTTCGTACGAAAGCATTTCACGCTCGCCTTATTCCCATCTTACGCTACAGATTTATGACATTTACGTAACGGATTTAATTATATTGCGCCGTGGACGGGGTCGCTCTAGGGTCCGGCTAACCTTGAGTTGTTTTCGAAGGAAAATAGATGGCGCGACCTACTCTGACTGACCGGCGCGACAGGATCATTGCGCTGCTGTCGCAGAACGACGCTTTGTCCCCTGCCGAACTATCGCAGCGTTTGGATGTCTCGGTGCAGACCATCCGCGCCGACCTGCGCGACCTTGATGACGCGGCACTGGTGCAGCGTCGCAAGGGAAAGGTGCAGCTGCGCCAGCAAAGCGAGAACATCGGCTACCTGCCCCGCGAAACCATCGCGCGACAGGAAAAGCAGCGCATCGCCTTGGCGGTCAAGAACCTGATCCCCGACGGCGCACGGGTGGCGCTTGGGACGGGGACGACGGTGGAGCATTGCGCGCGGTTTCTGTCGTCGCACAAAGACCTATTCGTCGCGACCAACAGCATCCACGCGGTTTGCGCCCTGCAGAATGCCGCGGGCGTGGTGGTAGAGCTGGCGGGCGGCAATGTACGGATGCGCGATCTGGATCTGATCGGCGCTGCAGCGCTGGCGTTTTTTGCGGGTTACCGCATGGATTACGCGGTGTTCAGCTGCGGCGGGCTGTCGGGGTCGGGCGCGGTGATGGACTATAACTCGGACGAGGTGCTGGCGCGCAAGGCGATTGCCGGCTGCGCCAAGACAACGATCCTGGTGGCCGATCAGGGCAAGGCGGATTTGGACCTTGCCTGCCAGCACGGGGAGATCTGGGCCTATGATTACCTTGTCACAGGGGCCGCGCTGTCGCCCGATCTGCTGTCCCGCGCCACCGCCCATGGGTGCACGGTGATCAAGGTCTAGTCCCTAGCCCGTGACACGCCGCAAGAAGGATTGGGTGCGCGGGTCTTTGGGCGCATCAAGCAGTTCTGCCGGTGGGCCCTGTTCGACAATCCGTCCCTCGTCCATAAAGACGATCCGATCCGCAATCTCGCGCGCGAACTGGATCTCGTGGGTCACGATCAGCATGGTCTGTCGTTTCTCGGCCACGCGCCGCATGAGGTCGAGCACCTCTCCCACCCATTCGGGGTCCAGCGCCGAGGTCGGTTCGTCAAACAGCATCAGATCCGCATCCAGCGCCATCGCGCGGCCGATGCCCACCCGTTGCTGCTGGCCGCCCGACAGTGCTGCGGGATAGCTATCGGCTTTCTCGAACAGACCAGTTTCGCGCAGCGTCGCATCGGCACGGGCGTTGGCCTCCGCCTTGCTATAGCCCTGAACGGTGATCAGCGCCTGAGTGATATTCTCGCGTGCGGTCTTGTTGGCAAACAGCGCGTAGTTCTGAAACACGAAGGACGTCCGCCGCCGCAGCGCCAGAATATCGGCCCGTTTCGCCGTAGCTGCATCGACAGACATATCGCCAATGCGGATGATGCCCGCATCAGGCGCGTCAAGAAAGTTCAGGCAGCGCAGCAAGGTGGACTTCCCCGTGCCCGACGGCCCGATGATCACCACCCGTTCTCCTTGGGCGATATCAAGCGAGATGTCTTTCAGCACCGCGGTGCTGCCAAAGGATTTGGTCAGGCCGGATATGGTGATCCCGTCACCCGTCGCGCTGCCCGTCGCTGGATTGCTTTGTGTCGTGGTCATCGCGCATGTGCCTTGTTCAGATAGACCTCTAGGTGACGCTGTGCGAAGGCCAATGTCTCTACCATGACCCAATAGATCGCGGCGACGACGAGAAAGGCTTCGAAGTAGAGGAAGCTGCCCGCCGCCTCTTTCTGGGTCGCCCCCATCAGTTCGGTCACGCCAAGGGTAAAGGCCAGCGAGGTGCCTTTGATCATATCGATAAAGTAGTTCACCAATGTCGGTGCCGCGACCCTCGAGGCTTGTGGCAGAATAATCTGGCGCATCATCTGGCCTTGGGTCATGCCAACGGCCTGCGCGGCCTCCCACTGGCTGCGGTCCACACCCAGAATGGCGGCGCGGATGCTTTCCGCCATATAGGCCGAGAAATGCAGCGTCAGCCCCATGATGGTCGCGGTGACGCCGTCGATCTTGCCAAGAAAACTCAGGACTTGCGGCAGGCCGTAGTAGAACAGGAACAACTGCACCAACAACGGCGTGCCGCGAAAGAAGCTGATGAACAGCCGCACAAAAACGTCGAGGACCGGAACCCGAAACACCCGTTCAACCGCGAGCACCGAGGCCAGCACCAATGCGCAGACCATGCCCACAAACGCCATGAACAGCGTCAGCGGGACATAGCCCAGCAACACGGGCAGCAAGCCCCACATATATTCGAAATCCAGTCCCCGCATCTTGTGTTACTCGGCTGTTGTGATGTCAGAGCCGAACCATTTTTCCGAAATCTCGGTCAGGGTGCCGTCTTCTTTCAGCTTGGTGATCGCGGCGTCAAACCGGTCACGCAGGGCCTGACCTTCGTCATCGTTGCGGAAGGGCAGCGCGTTGCGGATCTCGCTAAAGGGTTTGCCCGCAAGCGCCAGCGGCAGCGGGCTTTCCGCGATCAGCTGGGCCGAGGAAACGCGGTCCATCACAAAGGCATCCACGCGACCAAGGGCCGTGTCTTGCGCAATGTTGCTTTCATAGGTGCGAATGTCGATCTCGCCCGCATTTGGCAGTTCGTTCAACAGTTCCTCGAAGTTGGAGCCGAGGTTGACCGCAACGGTCTTTCCGCTCAGATCCTCGACACTGCCGATGGTGTCTTCGTTGCCCTCTTTCACCACGACCTGCGCCCCGTCAAAGACATAGGGCTGCGAAAAGGCGAATTTCGCCTCGCGTTCGGGGGTGATGGTGATCTGGTTGGCGATCGTGTCGATGCGGCCGGATTCCAGCGCGCCGATCAGGCCGGAAAAGGACATGGTGACGAAATTCACCTCGTCGCCGGTTTCCTTGGCGACGGCGTTGATGAAATCGACCTCGAACCCTTGAAGCTCGTCAAGCTTTACGAAGGTAAAGGGAAAGTACCCGCCCGACATGCCGACATTCAGCGTCTCTGCCTGAGCAGCACTGACGCCGGTAGCAAGGGCGATTGCGGTGAGTGTGGCGTGTTTGATCATGATATTCTCCGTTACGTCTAAGGGGGAGGTAACATGACGCAGCCGCGCTTCAATGGCGCAGCGTCAAGCAAGTCCGCGGTGGTGTCATTCATTCTTGGTCAGGAATATTATTCTGGCAAGCGCTTTGATCGCGAAACGCTGTTTCGGAGGCCGCAGCGGCGGTTGGGGCTTTTGGGGAAAATATCAAGCGACGCAGTGGCTGATTGGGGGAATCATCAGCGCCGGATTTCACCGCATAAGCGTCTGATCAGACAAAATAAAACCGCCGCAAAGTGGGAGGACTTTGCGGCGGGAAAATTCTTGTGGCGTTCGGCGTCGTTGTTAGCGCAGGGCAACCGCTTGCGAGGCAATATGGCGGATCTCGCCACGTGCAACACCGATATCTGCCAGATCTCGGTCATTCATCGCCGACAGCTCGCGGAAGGTCTGGCGTTTGGCGCGTTGATCAGCGCTGTAGGCACGGAATGCATCAAGCGACTGGCGCAGCTTGGGCATCAGACCCACAACAGGTGCGGCGGTATATGTGGATGTATAGCTCATTTCTTATTCTCTCTTTCACGTCTATGCGGCGGCCTATCCACCGCATTCGGTTTGGTATGTTCCGTCAGCGAAGCGCTGGCGGTTTAGGCTGCTGCCGTGCCGCGGGGTGCGGTGCGGAACAGGCCTGTAAACTTGCGCGATGCTTTGGCAACAGCGGCAGAGATATAGGCACTGCGCAGCGCGTTCGCTTCGGCAAGAAGACGGTCGACTTCGACCGGAGTGGCGGTTTTGTATGTAGCTTCGGTTTTCATTTTCCAGCTTTCCATTTCAGGGCTTCGATGCCCGTGACCGTCATATGTGCGCGGTGCAGCAAAGGTGCAAACCATAGTGGATATGCGGAAAACGCATGGCTTAAATGGCACAGTTTCGCCCCAAAACCGCCCATATCCGGCCCTTAAACCGGCAGTTTTCGACTTCACCGTGAACGAAAGGGCCGCCCGAACGTTGGTAGCCCCTGAAACGGAGAGACCAACACAAGCCGGAGAAGACCCATGACCAAGCAATCGCCGCAGCAGCAACAATCCGCCCCACCCAAACCCGCGCCGGAAAAACCCCAGCCGGTGATATTTACGGATTACGCCAGCATCTGAAAGTGACAGGCGGCACGCTGCGGTATAAACAGCCCGGTATGACTGACCCTGTTTCTTCCATCCGCAATCTTGGCCCCGCGTTCGAGGAAAGCTGCGCACGTGCGGGCATCCACTCTGCCGACGAATTGCGCGACCTTGGTGCCGATGCGGCCTATGAGAGGTTGCTGCAAAATGGTCAGCGCCCCCACTTCATCGGGTACTATGTTCTGGTGATGGGGCTTCAGGGGCGCCCGTGGAACGACTGCAAGGGGGAAGAAAAGAAAGCCCTGCGGGTCAAGTTCGACGCGATCAAGGCCCGTGCCCATGATACCGGAAGATCTGAATTCGAACGCATGATGAACCTGATCGGTGTGCGCGAGGCGTAAGGTTCCTTTGCGAAACCTGAAGGCGGCAGCGGAACGGCACAGCCTCCATAGGCGTTGGGTCGTAAACGTAGCCCCAACAGGACACACTGCCCCATGCCACATACCCCCGACGTTCAACACGACCTTGACCGGCTGCGTGGCCTTGCCCGTACGATGGACAGCGCCCTGCGCGTGCCTGTGCTGGGCATTCGGCTGGGCTGGGACAGCATCCTTGGCCTGATACCCGGTGTTGGCGACGTTCTGACTTTGGCACCAGCGGGCTATATCCTGAAGGAAGCGCATCGCATGGGCGCAAGCCGGTCGGTCCTGGCGCGTATGGGGGCGAATGTGGGCATCGACCTTGCGATTGGTGCGATCCCCCTGATCGGTGACATCTTTGACGTAGGCTGGAAGGCAAACATCCGCAACGTCGATCTATTGCACCGTCATCTTGAACAAACGGCGCCGATGAAAACTGTGAGCCCAGTGGACGGTGAGCTGTCGTCACACCATCCGACCCTTAAAGGCTGAACAGATCGGCCGCCGTAATGTGGTCCCCGTTGCATGAAAAAAGGGCCGCAGTTGCCTGCGACCCTTTTCATCTGTCCAAACCTGTGAAGATTTAGCCAACCAGTTCCAGACCGGAGAAGAAATACGCGATTTCGACTGCGGCTGTTTCAGGCGCGTCGGACCCGTGAACGGAGTTTTCGCCAACGGATTCGGCGAATTCTGCGCGGATCGTGCCTTCGGCTGCGTCTGCTGGGTTGGTTGCGCCCATCACTTCGCGGTTTTTCGCGATGGCACCTTCGCCTTCGAGAACCTGAACAACAACAGGCTCGGACGCCATGAATTCGCACAGTTCGTCATAGAAAGGACGCTCGGCGTGCACGGCATAGAAAACGCCGGCTTGCGCCTTTGTCATGTGAATACGCTTTTGTGCGACGATGCGCAGGCCGGCGTCTTCGAATTTGGCGTTGATTTTGCCGGTCAGGTTGCGGCGTGTTGCGTCTGGTTTGATGATCGAGAATGTGCGCTCAAGGGCCATGATAGCTCTCCTAGGTGGGGTTGATTTGGCCGCTCCCTAGCATGGGTCATCCCCCGTGAAAAGCCGCGATTGACGCGGGGCCAGACATGGTTCACACCGCGTCCATGTTAAGCATTTCAGAAATCAACTATTCCGTCGAAGGCCGCCCCTTGTTCGAGGAAGCCAGCGCGGTCATCCCCGAAGGCCACAAAGTGGGTCTGGTCGGGCAAAACGGTGCGGGTAAAACCACGCTGTTCAAAATCATTCGCGGAGAGCTGTCGCTGGACGCGGGCGACATCAGCCTGCCCTCGCGCGCCAAGATCGGGGGCATCGCCCAAGAGGTCCCGTCCTCTGACGTGTCGCTGATCGATACGGTGCTCGCCGCCGATGTCGAACGCGCCGCCTTGATGCACGAGGCAGAGACAACGGATGATCCCGCGCGCATCGCCGAGGTGCAGACCCGCCTTGCCGATATCGATGCCTGGTCCGCCGAAGGCCGTGCCGCCGCGATCCTCAAGGGGCTCGGCTTTGACGACCATGATCAGCAGCAGCCCTGTTCGGCCTATTCGGGCGGGTGGCGGATGCGTGTGGCGCTGGCGGGCGTTCTGTTCGCGCAGCCAGATTTGCTGCTGTTGGACGAACCGACCAACTACCTCGACCTTGAAGGCGCGTTGTGGCTGGAAAACTACCTGTCGAAATACCCGCATACGGTGATCATCATCAGCCACGACCGTGGTCTGTTGAACCGTGCCGTCGGTGGTATCCTGCACCTCGAAGACCGTAAGCTCACGTATTATCAGGGTAATTACGACCAATTCGCGAAAATGCGGGCCGAAAAGCGTGCGCAGCTGACAGCGCAGGCGAAAAAGCAGCAAGCGCATAAGGCGCATATGCAGGCATTTGTGGACCGCTTTAAGGCCAAGGCCTCCAAGGCGAAACAGGCGCAGTCGCGGATGAAGGCCATCGAGAAGATGGTGACAATCACGCCGCCGGAGGAAGCCGCGCGCAAGGTCTTTACCTTCCCGCAGCCCGATGAGCTTTCGCCGCCCATCATCAGTATCGAAGGCGGATCGACCGGCTATACCGAGGGCCAACCCGTCCTGTCGCGCCTGAACTTGCGGATCGACCAAGACGACCGCATCGCGCTGTTGGGCAAAAACGGTCAGGGTAAATCTACCCTGTCCAAACTGCTCTCCAACCGTTTGGTGTTGTTCGAGGGCAAGGCGATCAACTCCAGCAAGCTGCGCATCGGGTTTTTTGCACAGCATCAGGTGGACGAATTGATCGTCCATGAAACGCCGCTGCAGCATATGATCAGCGCGCGCCCCGGTGTGATGCAATCCAAGCTGCGCGCACAGTTGGCGGGGTTCGGTCTGGGACCGGATCAGGCCGATACCGAAGTGGGTCGTCTGTCGGGGGGGCAAAAGGCGCGTCTGTCGCTGCTGCTCGCCACATTGGACGCGCCGCATTTGCTGATCCTCGATGAGCCGACCAACCACCTTGATATAGAATCGCGCGAGGCGCTGGTCGAGGCGTTGACCCGCTATTCGGGCGCTGTGATCCTTGTCAGCCACGATATGCACCTTTTGTCGATGGTCGCGGACCGTCTGTGGCTGGTGTCGAACGGCACAGTCAAACCCTATGAGGATGACCTCGAAGCCTACCGCAAGATGCTGTTGACCGTGGAAAAGCCGGTCAGCAAGAACGCCAAACCGGTCAAGGAATTGCCAAAACCCAAGCGCGCCAACCGCGAAGACATCCTTGCGCTACGCTCCGAAGTGCGCACGGCCGAGGCGCGGGTGACCAAGATCAACGACATGCGCGACAAGCTGGCGAAAAAGCTCGCGGACCCTGCCCTTTACGAAAAGGACAAAGTCGGCGAACTTGAGGTCTGGAACAAGAAATACGCCGAAGTCATGGCCGCCCTTGAACGGGCAGAGGCGATCTGGATGGGCGCGTTGGAGAAACTGGAAACCGCGTCGGCGTAACGCCCGCGCGGCGCAAGGGATAAGGACGGGGCTGGCCCCGGTGACGTTTTATGATGGCACTTGATCTGGCATTCATGATCACCGCTTTCGCGACGATGATCGTGATCATTGATCCCTTTGCGATCGGCCCGATGTTTCTGGCCCTGACCCCCGGTATGACCCCGCGCCAGCGCCGATTGATTGCATGGCGGTCGGTCATCATCGCGGGGCTGCTGCTGCTGGTCTTTGCCGCCTTTGGCGAGGCTGTGCTTGGCTTTATCGGCATCTCCATGCCCGCCTTCCGTGTCGCGGGGGGCGTGCTGCTGTTTCTGACCGCGCTTGATATGTTGTTCGACCGCCGCACGAAACGCCGCGAGGGCCATGCCGAGGCGGATGACGATCACGACGACCCATCGGTATTTCCGCTGGCCATCCCCTTGATCGCGGGCCCCGGCTCTATCGCGTCGGTAATCCTGCTGACGGGCGAGAAACCGGGCCTTGAAGGGCTGGTGACCGTCGTCGCGATCACTTTCGCCGTCCTGATCATCATGGGCATCACGATGCAGGCCAGCGGTTACCTTGAAAACGCTTTGGGCAAGGTCGGGATCAACGTGATTACGCGGCTTTTGGGTATGCTGCTTGCCGCGCTGTCGGTGCAATTCGTGCTCGACGGGCTTAGCGCTTTCGGTTTCGGGCCGGGTCCGGGCTGACTTTTCCGCGCCCTGCCCCCATATCTTTGGAAGATTGCCAAAGGATATACGATGCCGGACATTGAAACAGGACGTTTGATCTATCTGATCGTGCTCATGGCGATGGTCGCGGGCTGGTTCTTTATGCAAAGCCGTCAGGGCTGGAACAAGACGCTGCAACAGGTCGCTGTCTGGGCCATGATCTTTACCGGAGCAGCCGCGGGCTACGGCCTTTGGGAGGATATCAACCGGCAAGGTGACATCCCGCGCCAAGCCTATGAGGCCAGCACCGGCAGCGTCACCCTACCACGCGCCCGCGACGGGCATTATTATCTGACGGCGACG
Organism: Sulfitobacter sp. M39; assembly: GCF_021735935.1. Lineage (NCBI taxonomy): Bacteria > Pseudomonadati > Pseudomonadota > Alphaproteobacteria > Rhodobacterales > Roseobacteraceae > Sulfitobacter > Sulfitobacter sp. M39. The sequence goes on along the minus strand of NZ_WMDZ01000001.1, from coordinate 2,092,356 downwards.
ATCAACGGCACGCCGCTCCGCTTTGTGGTGGACACCGGCGCGACGGATATGGTGCTGACCCGCGCCGACGCCGAAGCCGCAGGGCTTTCGCCCGATAGCCTGAACTATCTGGGCCGTGCCAGCACCGCCAACGGCGAAGTACGCACCGCCTATGTGCGGCTGGACGAGGTTGAACTGGGCGGGGTGCGCGATACCGATGTGCCCGCGGTCGTGAACGAAGGCGAGATGCGGCAATCCTTGCTGGGGATGGGCTATTTGCAACGCTGGGGCCGGATCGAGATCACCAACGGAGAGTTGATCCTCACCCGTTAGAACGCGTTGAAACGCGGCGGAATGCCCTCAGGTCTCTGCCTTTTTCTCCCACCGACCCGATTCCTCGGACCAATATTGCGCAGAGGCTCCTGCGGCTTTCAGCGATTTCCACTGATCCCGCGCGACGTTCAAGGCGTGGTCGTCCAGCCCGTCGAACAGGATGCACACCCGATCCAGCGCCGCGACCTCCTGTGCCGACACAGCCGCACCGTGGATCGAAAACACGCAGCTTGCGTTATTGGGCACTTGGCTGTCCGTGGTCAGCAAAACCGTCTGTTCGGCGTCATGGGGACCACCAGCCAGTCCATGCGGTAAAAAGCCATCCTCGGGCCCGCGCCACAGGGCAACATCCAGCTGTTCGAGCAGGTTTTGATCGGTGCCGCGTACCGCCACACGCCAGCCCGCACCTTGGGCTTTGCCCAAAAGCATGGTCAGCGTTTCGACCAGCGGTCGCTGGGTCAGATGGTAGAAATACGCGGCACCCATCAGGTTTACTCTGTCTCGTAGAGGTTTGTAATCAAACGGTTCAGCGCAGCAACGCCCCAGCCCGTGGCCCCGACGGGTGCCAGCGCTGTCTCGGTTTTGACAGAAGCCACACCGGCGATATCAAGGTGAATCCACGGCGTGCCCTCCTTGATGAACCGTTGCAGGAATTGCGCCGCAGTGATCGACCCGGCGGGACGCCCACCGATATTTTTCATGTCGGCGATGCGGCTTTTCAGCAGCTTGTCATAGCCCGCGCCCATGGGCATGCGCCACGCGCCTTCACCCTCGGTTTTTGCTGCCTTGAGGAAGGCGTTGCACAGCGTATCGTCGTTCGAGAAAACCCCCGCATTGTCATGACCCAAGCCGATGATAATCGCGCCGGTCAGCGTGGCCAAGTCGATCACGCCCGCGGGGTTGAACCGCTCTTGCGCATACCAAAGCACGTCGCAAAGCACCAAACGGCCTTCGGCGTCGGTATTGATCACCTCGACCGTGTCGCCCTTCATCGTCTTGATCACGTCACCGGGGCGGGTTGCCGTGCTGGATGGCATGTTCTCTACGATACCGACAAGACCGACGACATTGGCCTTGGCCTTGCGCAGGGCAAGGCTGCGCATCACCCCCGAGACAACGCCCGCGCCGCCCATGTCCATTGTCATGTCTTCCATGCCCGCGCCCGGTTTCAGGCTGATGCCGCCGGTGTCGAACACCACGCCCTTGCCGACCAGCGCCAGCGGGGCCGCGTCTTTCTCGCCGCCGTTCCATTTCATCACCACGACGTAGGACGGGCTGGCAGACCCCTGCCCGACGCTGAGCAAGGTGCGCATCCCCAGCTCTTCCAGCTTGGCTTCGTCCAGCACTTCGACCTCAAGGCCGATTGACTCCATCTCGGCCAGACGGTCGGCGAATTCGGTGGTGGTCAGGATGTTCGCGGGTTCGTTCGTCAGGTCGCGGGTCATAAAGGCGCCGTCGGCGATGGCCAGCAGAGGCGCAGCAGCGGCTTCGACCTCTTCGGGTTTGGAATTCATGATCACGACCTGCCCCTTGCGCGGCTTGCCGTTGCTTTTGCGATCCTCAAACGTGTAGTCGCGCATGGCCAGTCCAAAGCAAAGCTCGGCCGCTTTGCGCAAACCGCCCGTCAACACCAGCAGACCCGCATCGCCACGTCGTTTCGCAAGCGCCGCACCGGCTGCGCGCAGGGCTTCTTGGTCGGCGTTATTCGCCAGTTGCACCACATCCACGGCCTCGGCCGCCATGCCGGTGGGAAACCCAAGGCTGACCGCATCGCCCGCTGACAATTTCGTGAAGCTGTCGCTGGCCACCAGACGTTCCAACGCGCCTTTGGTCAGCTTGTTGATGCGCCGCGCGGAGGGGTTGAGCTTGCCATCCGCGCCCACAGTCACAGCCACACGGCCCGTGTGGCCTGCGATCTGGTCAATATCGGTTTCAGTAAATGTCATTGGCGTCAATGCGGTCATCAGGTGAACCCCTTTTGTCTGAATTTCGCTTAGACGTATCCTGCGTGCGCCGTTAAGGCCAGATAGCAGTTTTCGTGGGCGGAAATTTACTTTATTGTCGGGCGAAAGTTCACCCGTGTTGATACCCAAGGGATGCAGATTGGCCAAGTTCGACCGCTATATGTTGTCCCAGTTCCTGATTTTGTTCAGTTTCTTTGCGTTGATCTTGGTGGCGATTTTCTGGATCAACCGCGCTGTGGTGCTGTTTGACCGGCTGATTGGCGACGGCCAGACGGCGCTGGTGTTTCTGGAATTTACGGTGTTGGGGCTGCCCAAGCTGATCACCACCGTCCTGCCGATCGCGACCTTTGCGGGATCGGTCTATGTGATCAACCGGATGACCAGCGAATCCGAGCTGACGGTGTTGCAGGCAACGGGCACCAGCCCTTGGCGTCTGGCGCGGCCCGTGTTCGTCTATGGCCTATGCGTCGCGATCATGATGTCGGTGCTGACCCATTTGCTTTTGCCCCTGTCCAACGGACAGTTGTCTGAACGCGAGGCCGAGATTTCGCAAAACGTCACCGCGCGGCTGCTGACCGAAGGCACATTCCTGCATCCGACCTCCAAGGTGACATTCTATACCCGCGTGATCGCCGCCGACGGGGTATTGCGCGATGTGTTCCTGTCGGACCGGCGCAACCCCGACGAGGGCGTGATCTATACCGCGTCCGAAGCCTATCTGATCCGCAATGGCGATGGTACTACGCTGATCATGGTCGATGGCATGGCGCAACGGCTTGAGATGGCGGGCAAACGCCTGTCGACCGCCAAGTTCCGCGATTTCTCGTTCGATATCTCGGCATTGGTCAGCAGCGACAAACCTCGTACCCAATCCATCGACGCCATGCCCACGGCAGAGATGTTTGCCCAGTGGGATCAGCTTGAGACGATCACCAAATCCAGCGCGGGCGAGATCGCAGAAGAGCTGACGGCGCGCTTTGCCTCGGCGGCGTTTTGTATGATCGCTGCGATGATCGGCTATGCGACACTGGTGCTCGGAGGGTTTTCACGCTTCGGGGTCTGGCGCGAGATCGTGATCGCATTTGGTCTGCTCATCGCGATTGACGGGTTGCGCGGCACTTTGGTTGAAACGGTGCGCGACGATGCCAGCCGCTGGCCGCTGCTGTTTCTGCCCAGCCTGATTGGCGCTGTGATCGTGATCGGGATGATCTGGCAAACCGCGCATCCGGGCTGGACCAAACGGATGGGCAAGCAAAGGGGCGTCGCATGATCCTGCATCTCTATTTCGCGCGCCGCTTTGTCGTGGGGTTTATCCTCATTTCCGCCGTGCTGTTTTCGCTGATTGCGTTGGTGGATATGGTCGATCAGGCACGCCGGTTCAGCAGCTACGATATCGGCTGGCTGCGCCTCTTCGGGATGACGTTGTTAAACGCGCCCCAAACCATGAACCTGATCTTGCCGCTGATCATGATCCTCGCGACCGTGGTGTTGTTTTTGTCGCTCGCACGCTCGTCAGAACTGGTGGTGACCCGTGCCGCCGGCCGGTCAGCGCTCAGCGCGTTGCAGGCCCCGATCTGGGTGGCGTTCATCATTGGCGTGATGGCTGTGGGCATGCTGAACCCCATCGTTGCGGCGACCGCGAAACGTTACATCCAGCTCAGCGACAGCATTCGCGCGGGCGGGACCTCTGTCCTGTCCGTCAGCGACGAAGGGCTGTGGCTGCGCCAGGGCAGTGACGAGGGGCAGACCGTGATCCGTGCATGGCGGTCGAACAAGGACGCCTCGGTGCTTTATGATGTCACGTTCCTCAGCTACGCCCCCGAGGGCGGTCCCGCGCGCCGGATCGAAGCGGACAGCGCCGCGCTGGAAGATGGCATCTGGACGTTGACCGATGCGAAGTCATGGCCGCTTGAAGTGGGGGTGAACGCCGAAGGCGCGGCAGAGACGTTTGACACGCTCACCCTGCCCTCGACCCTGACGCTCGACCGTATCCGCGACAGCATCACCGATCCCGGTGCCGTCTCGATCTATGATTTGCCCGATTACATCAAACAACTTGAACTGGCAGGCTTCAGCCCGCGCCGCCACAAGGTTTGGCTGCAGACCGAACTGGCGCGGCCCTTCTTTCTGGTTGCGATGGTTCTGGTTGCGAGCGCGTTTACCATGCGCCATACGAGGTTCGGAGGCACGGGCGTCGCGGTGCTGGCCTCTGTTCTGATGGGGTTCGGCTTGTATTTTATTCGCAGTTTTGCGCAAATTCTGGGGGAGAACGGGCAGATTCCAGTTCTTCTTGCGGCCTGGGCGCCGCCTGTCGCGTCCATTCTTCTGGCGCTTGGTCTTCTACTTCATTCAGAGGATGGCTGACATGCGCCGTTTGCTCCTGACCCTTCTCGTCGCCCTTGGTCTGCCCGCTGCCGCTCAAGACAGCGAACGCCCTGCCGTTCTGGTGGCCGATGACCTGTTCATTACCCGTAACCGGGAACTGGTCGCCCAAGGCAACGTAGAGGCGTTTCAGGGCACGACCCGCATCCGTGCCTCGGCGATCCGCTATAATGATGAAACCGGTGCCTTGGTGATCGAAGGGCCGATTGTGCTGAACGATGGCGATGGCACCGTCATTCTCGCTGATGCGGCAGAGCTGGACCAGGGGTTGCAGAACGGTCTGCTGCGTGGCGCACGTATGGTGCTGAACCAGCAGGTGCAGATGGCCGCCGTCCAGATCGACCGTGTCGAGGGGCGCTATAGCCAACTGTACAAGACCGCCGTGACCTCATGCAAAACCTGCAATGACGGCGAGCTGCCCCTCTGGCAGATCCGCGCGCGCCGCGTGGTGCATGATACCGTGGCGCAGCAACTGTATTTCGATGATGCGACGTTCCACATCCGGTCGGTGCCGGTGTTCTACCTGCCCCGTTTGCGTCTGCCCGACCCGACGTTGGACCGCGCGGACGGGTTTCTCGCCCCATCTATTCGCACAACGTCGCTGTTGGGCACAGGGCTGAAGCTGCCCTATTTCATCACCTTGGGCGAAAGCCGCGACCTGACTCTGACGCCCTATCTGTCGTCCTCGACCCGCACCCTTGAATTTCGCTATCGGCAGGCGTTCACCAATGGTGATATCGAGTTTAACGGAGCCTACACCCGCGATGACCAACTGCCAGATGAGACCCGTGGCTATCTATTCGGTGAAGGCAGCTTTGAGCTTGAGCGCGGCTACAAGCTGAGTTTCACGATCGAGGCCGTCAGCGACAGCTCTTACTTTACTGAATACGGCTATTCGGACGACGACCGTTTGCGCAGTGACCTCACACTTTCACGCGCGCGACGTGACAGCTTTGTGCGTACCAGCCTTTACAACTTTGAAACCCTGCGCCCCGGAGAGTTGAACAGCACCCTGCCCACGGTCGTGATCGACGGTGAATTCGAACGACGCTTTTTCCCTAAAGCGTGGGGTGGCGAGCTGCGGTTCGGACTTGAGGCGCATAGTCATTGGCGCTCGTCCGATGTGGATACTGACGCCAATAACGATGGAGAGGTAGATGGTCGCGACATCTCTAGGATCAACGGGTCGCTCAAGTATCTGCGTCGCTTCACCCACCGCTCCGGCTTGGTCACCGATGCGCAGGTCGGTACAACGTTCAATTTCTTTGACATCACTCAAGATGCCAATCTACCGCAGAACCACAGCGACATCGCGCCTTTCGCAGCGGTCGGTCTAAGCTACCCGATGGCACGTCGCGAGGCCGGTGGTGCGTCGCAGGTGCTGACGCCCGTGGTGCAACTGGGGTGGACAGATGGCAGCAGGCTCGACATTCCGAACGAGGAAAGCACCCGCGTGGAATTCGATCAGGGCAATATCCTGTCGCTCTCGCGCTTTCCGCGCCCCGACCGGCGCGAACGCGGCACAACCGCGGCAGTAGCGGTGAACTGGTCGCGCTTTGACCCCAATGGCTGGGACACTTATGTCGCGGTCGGTCAGGTGTTTCGCAGCGTCAGCGACCCTGCATTCACCGATACATCCGGCCTGTCGGGCGTGCGCTCTGACGTGCTGCTGGCGGGGCAGATCAAGAATAACGCCGGTCTTTCGCTGACCGCGCGGACCTTGGTCGACTCCGATTTCGACATCTCCAAGGCGGAACTGCGCGGCGGGTGGAGCTTTGGTAAAACCACCGTCGAAGGCACCTATGTCTGGCTTGAGGCTGATCTGGACGAAGACCGGACCGAAGCGATTTCCGAGGTGTCGCTTGACGGCAGCTACGACATCAACAAGCAATGGTCCGCCAGCGCCGATGTGCGCTATGACGTGCAAAACAGCACAGCGGCGACGGCGGGGCTTGGCCTGACCTACAATAATGAATGTGTGAGCGTCGACCTTTCGGTGCGCCGCCGCTATACCTCCTCAACAAGTGTTGAGCCCTCTACCGATATCGGGTTTAACATCGGCCTGCGGGGCTTCTCGGCCTCCAACGGAACAGAAAGATATGAGCGATCATGTGGGAAATAAGTAAGATGAACCTGAACCGTCTGACACGAAGCATCGCCGTCCTTGGGCTGGGTCTGATGACCGCTGCCCCCGTTTCGGCGCAAAACCTCTTTGCGCCCGTCGCCAAGGTGAATGAATCCGTTGTAACCGAATTCGAAGTTCAGCAGCGCCAGCGCTTTCTCGAGGTGTTGAACGCACCGGGCGCGACCCGCGAAGGCGCGCTGACCTCGCTGATCGACGAACGCCTGCGCAACGAGGCCGTGGCCGAAGCTGGCATCGAACTGACGCCGCAGGGCATCAACGACAGCCTTGCCGAATTTGCCTCGCGCGCGGATCTGAGCACTGAAGAATTCACCCAGGCCCTTGGTCAATCCGGCGTCTCGCGCGAGACGTTTCGCGATTTCGTCGTGAATTCGGTCGGGTGGCGTGAACTGGTGCGTGCCCGCTATGCCAGCCGCGTACAGATCACCGATGCTGAAATCAGCCGCGCTTTGGGCGAAACCCAAGGCAGCGGTGTGCGCGTTCTCGTGTCCGAGATCATCATTCCCGCCCCGCCCCAGCAAGCCGCACGGGTGAACGCGCTGGCAGAACAAATCTCGCAATCCAAATCAACGGCAGAGTTTTCGAACTATGCCAGCCGCTATTCCGCGACCGCCTCGCGCGGGCGTGGCGGGCGGCTGCCGTGGCAGAACCTGACGGACCTGCCGCCAAGCCTGCAGCCGCTGATCTTGAACCTCGCACCGGGCGAGGTTACCGACCCGCTGCCGATCCCCAACGCCGTGGCGCTGTTCCAACTGCGCGACATCGAGGAAACTAGCGTCGCCGCGCCGACCTATTCCGAGATTGAATACGCAGCCTACTATATCCCCGGTGGCCGCATAGAACCCGCGCTGGCACAGGCAGCGCAGATTCGTGGCCGCATCGATACCTGCGATGACCTTTACGGCATCGCCAAGGGCCAGCCGGCAGAAGTGTTGGAGCGTGTGAAGAAAGCCCCCTCGGATATCCCGCAGGACGTGGCGATTGAACTGTCCAAGCTCGACACAGGCGAGGTTTCGACCACGCTGACCCGCGCCAATGGTCAGACGCTGATGCTGCTGATGATGTGTGGGCGTACCGCCGCCGCCAATGCCTCCGCCTCGCGCGAGGATGTGACCAACGCGCTGCGTCAGGAACGACTGACCGGCTATGCCGAACAGCTGCTGGAGCAATTGCGGGCCGACGCGCGCATCGTTCGCAAATGACCCAAGCCAAGACGGGCTTGGCCGACAAGCCGGTTGTGATCTCTTGCGGCGAACCCTCTGGCATCGGGCCAGAGGTCGCCGCACGGGCCTGGGCGATGCTGGCGGGCGAAGTGCCGCTCGCCTGGATCGGTGATCCGCGCCACCTGCCCCAAGACATCCCCCATTGCATCATCGACAGCCCGTCGGACGCGCTTGCCGCGGGCAGCGACGCCTTGCCCGTGCTGCGCCATGACTTCGCCGCCGGTGCCGTTGCGGGCGAGCCGGACCCCGCCAATGCCCGAGGGGTGATCGACGTGATCGCGCGTGGTGTTGACCTGGTGCGCAGCGGGGCTGCATGTGCGCTGACCACCGCGCCCATTCACAAAAAGGCGCTGAAAGACGGGGCTGCTTTTGCCTATCCGGGCCACACCGAATACCTTGCCGCGCTGGCGGGCGGAAGCGATGTGGTGATGATGCTCGCCTCTGACCAACTGCGGGTGGTGCCGGCCACAATCCATATCGCGCTGGATCAGGTCCCCAATGTGCTGACCTCCGCGCATCTGCGTCGCGTGATAGAGATTACGGCGGCGGGGCTTCGCTCTCAATTCGGGATCAAGGCCCCCAGGATCGCCATCGCAGGTCTGAACCCCCATGCGGGCGAAGGCGGTACAATGGGCCGTCAGGAAGCCGATTGGATGACGGCGCTGGTCACCCAGATGCAGGGCGAAGGCTATGACCTGACCGGCCCGCACCCTGCCGATACGATGTTCCACGCCGCCGCACGTGCGCGCTATGACGCGGCGATTGCCATGTATCACGATCAGGCGCTGATCCCGATCAAGACGCTGGATTTCGACCGCGGCGTCAATGTGACGCTCGGTCTGCCGTTCATCCGCACCTCGCCCGATCACGGCACCGCCTTTGACATCGCGGGTCAGGGCATCGCCAACCCCACCAGCATGGTCGAGGCGCTGCGCATGGCCTATCGCATGGCACAATCATGATCCCGCGCCCCCAGAACCCTTCTGTTTCACAGGTCCAAGAATGAGCACAATCGACAACCTGCCGCCCCTGCGCGAGGTGATCAATACCCATGACCTGAAGGCGCGCAAATCGCTGGGCCAGAACTTTCTGCTCGACCTGAACCTCACCGCCAAGATCGCGCGACAAGCGGGCGATATGACCGAATGTGATGTGCTTGAAATCGGGCCGGGCCCCGGGGGGTTGACGCGCGGGTTGCTGTCCGAAGGCGCGCGCCGCGTGCTGGCGATCGAGAAAGACAAACGCTGCCTGCCCGCTTTGGCCGAGATCTCCGAGGCCTATCCCGACCGTCTGACGGTGATCGAAGGCGACGCCCTTGAAATCGACCCGCTGGCCCATCTGACCCCACCGATCCGTATCGCGGCGAACCTGCCCTATAACGTCGGGACAGAGCTGTTGGTACGTTGGCTGACCCCGCAGGAATGGCCACCCTTCTGGCAAAGCCTGACGTTGATGTTCCAGCGCGAGGTGGCCGAGCGGATCGTGGCCAAGCCCGGCTCCAAGGCCTATGGCCGTCTGGCGCTGCTTGCACAGTGGCGGGCCGATGCGCGTATCGTGCTGAACCTGCCACCAGAGGCGTTTACCCCGCCGCCCAAAGTCTCCTCCGCTGTGGTGCATCTGACGGCCCTGCCCGAACCCCGCTTTCCAGCGGATCCTGATGTGTTGAACCGCGTGGTGGCGGCCGCCTTTAATCAGCGGCGCAAAATGCTACGCTCGGCCCTCAAAGGAACCGCACCGGATATCGAGGATCGCTTGCTTGCGGCCGGATTGAAACCGACGGAGCGCGCCGAACAGGTGCCGCTAGAAGGCTTCTGCGCGCTGGCCCGCGAGATCGCCAAGGGCTAAGGGCTAAGGTCACCACAACACACTCACCGTCTGAAACGCAAAAGGCCCCGCAATCGCGGGGCCTTTGTTACGAGTTGAAAGCGCTTACTCAGCCGCTTCGGGCTGGTCGCCACTGTTGTCCTTGGCCGGTTCGCTCGCCTCTGCCTTGGGGGCAGGTTTGCGGCGCGGTGCGCGACGGGGCTTGGGCTTGTTCTCGGGCGTGTCGACCAGATTGTCCTCTGCCGCGCTGCCGTCTTGCGAGTTATCACCATCCGAATTTGGCGCGCTGTCCGACTTAGGAGCGTTGTCATTCTGGTTGTTATTGCTGCGGCTGCGGCGGCGCTTGGGGGCATCGCCCTTGGCATTGTCCTGCTGGGGCGCGTCGGGTTTTTCGGCCGTATCTGTTTCCGCAGCAGGTTGATCAGCAGTGTTCTGACCGGCCTGGGCGGCTTCGCGTTCCTGACGCTCTACCCGCTCGCGGTCACGCTCTGCCTGACGTTCGCGGTTCTCGCGTTCTTGCTGATCGCGACGCTGGTCAATCTCGCGTTGTGCTTCGGACAGCATACGCAGGTAATGTTCGGCGTGCTGCTGGAAGTTCTCTGCCGCCACGCGGTCGTTGCTCAGCTGGGCATCACGCGCCAACTGATTGTATTTCTCGATAATCTGCTGCGGCGTGCCGCGGACCTTGCCTTCGGGGCCAGAACTGTCGAAAACGCGGTTAACGACGTTGCCACCTTGCGGCTGACGGTTGCGATTATTCTTGGACCGGGACCGTGATCTGGAAGATTTCATGTAATCAGTTCAGCCTTGTTATGCTGGGCTTCGGAATAAGCTGCCGGACGCAGTCGCGTCCCTGAAAAGCTAGCTTTACGCTCTGTTGGGCTTAACGCCGCGCGGGACCGCCGAAAAGGCATCCACCGCTGCAACATCCTTGAATAAGCACGGCAAATGATTTGGAGCAAGTGGAAATTGGCGAAAAACACCGCGAAATGACAAGTTTTGGCGTGTTTATGCTGGCGTATCGGCCCAAAGGACACGGTCGCGCCCGCCCAGATCGGGCAAGATGCGCACCCGGCCCCAACCGGCCGCCTCAAATATTGCTTTCACATCGGCACCCTGTTGCCAGCCAATCTCTGCCAGAACGCGGCCTGTAGGGGTCAGATACCCCTGTGCTTGCGCCGCGATGATACGGTAAACACTCAACCCGTCCTGCCCGTCGGTCAGTGCCATCTCGGGTTCGTGCAAGCGCAATTCGGGCGAGACATCCGCCATCTCGCTTTGTGCCAGATAAGGCGGGTTGGATACGATCAGATCGAACCGCCCCTCGGCTGCGCTGAACCAGTCCGATTGCGTGATCTCTGCCCGTGCCTGCACCCCGTGCAACACCGCGTTGGCGCTGGCCTGCAGACAGGCAGCTTCGGACAGATCAAGTCCCACGCCGCGTGCGTCTTGCTGTTCGGCCAGAAGCGTCACCAGAATACAGCCCGATCCGGTGCCCAGATCAAGCACCCGTTCAAAGGGCTCGGACAGCGCCAGTTCAATAAGGGATTCGGTCTCGGGCCGCGGGTCCAGCACATCGCGGCTGACCTTGAAGTCGCGCCCGTAAAACGCCCGCTGCCCCACGAGATGCGAGACCGGCACGCGCACCGCCCGCAAGGCGATCAGCTTTTCGTAACGTTCGGCAATATCCGGCGCGATTTCCTCGGGCGCGATCAACGTGACCCGTGCCGCATCAACCGAGGCCGCATGCGCCAGCAAGATCCGCGCATCCCGTGCGGGGTCAGGCACGCCCGCCGCGCGCAATCGCGCTGTGGCGGCGACCATGGCTTGCGCGGCGGTTGGCGCGCTCACTGCCCCATCTCGGCCAGCAGCTGCGCCTGCGCATCCGCGGTCAGCGCATCGACAATCTCGTCCAGATCGCCCTGCATCACGGCTTCAAGCCGGTAGAGCGTGAGGTTGATCCGGTGGTCGGTCAGGCGCCCTTGCGGGAAGTTATAGGTCCGGATCCGTTCAGACCGGTCCCCCGACCCCACCTGCGCCGCACGGCTGGCCGATCGTTCACTGTCCACCCGCTGACGCTCCATATCATAAAGCCGCGCTTTCAGCACCTGCATCGCGATCTCGCGGTTGCGGTGCTGCGATTTCTCGGAAGATGTCACCACCAGCCCTGTCGGCAGGTGAGTGATGCGCACGGCAGAATCGGTGGTGTTGACGTGCTGCCCGCCCGCCCCTGAACTGCGCATTGTATCGATCCGCAGATCATTGGCGTCGATGTGAATATCCACATCCTCTGCCTCTGGCAGAACGGCGACAGTCGCGGCAGAGGTATGGATACGCCCGCCGCTTTCGGTAGAGGGCACACGCTGCACACGGTGCACACCGGATTCGTATTTCAGACGGGCAAAGACATTCTCGCCCTTGATATGAGCCACGACCTCTTTGACGCCGCCAAGCTCGGTGAACTGTTGTTCGATCAGCTCGACCTTCCAGCCACGCGCCTCGGCATAGCGTTGATACATCCGCAGCAGATCGGCGGCGAAAAGTGCTGCCTCATCCCCGCCGGTCCCGGGGCGGATCTCCAGCATCGCGGGCTTTTTGTCGGCCTCATCTCGCGGCAGCAGCGCCAATTGCAGATCAGCCTCGGCTTGCGGCAACGCGGCCTTCAGGCGCGGCAGCTCTTCCTCGGCCAGCTCCGCCATCTCGGGGTCTTTCAGCATGGCGCGGGCGTCGTCCATGTCTTGCAGCAACTGGCGATAGGCGTCGATCTGTTCGACCACGGGGCGCAGATCGGCGTATTCCTTGGCCAGCTTGGCAAAATCCGCCCCGTCAGAGCCAGCAGACATCGATGCCTCCAGAAATTGGAAACGTTGGGTGATTTGGGCAAGGCGGTCCATGGGGATCATACCGCTGGATGTCGCTGATGAAGCGGCTATGGTCAAGACCCAGCCTGTGCTATGATGCCCCTATGAAACGCATTTCGCTGGTTTTCAGTCTGATCTGCCTTGCCCCGTCGCTTGCGGCGGACCCTGCACCCTCGGGACGCAAAACGGTGGAGTGCTATTGCACCGACCGCAACGGCCAGCGGGTCGAGCTGGGGCAAACGATCTGCCTCGACGTCAACGGTCGTCGCTTTGCCGCGCAATGCCAGATGTCGCTGAATGTGCCCATGTGGCGCGATATCGATGAGGCCTGCCCCGGCCTCGCACAGCGCCTAGACCCCGGCTTGGGCCAGAACCCGCTTCAAACGCTTGGCATTCACACCCATATCTGACCGGCCAAAGCGCAGCCGCCCATAGACCACCGCGCGGCTCTGATCCGCCCCGTCAACGGGGGCGACCGCGACGCTGGTGTAATCGGGAAAGCCCCAGAAGCCCGAGCGTGTGACATAAAGCGCCTGACCTGCGTTGCTTTCGATCCGCTGAGTTCGGGGCAACGACAGCATCGCGTCGTCAAACCGGTTCAGGAACGCCGTGCCATCGCCTTCAACGTCGCGCACGGCCATAAAGCCCCCCTCCGACGGGTAATCGCCGGGGGCCTTGTCGACCGCGCCCAATTCCCAGCGGGCCGCGGGGGCGGGTGCAAGGCGGATGTACGCCTGCAAGGCGACGAAAATCGCCAGTGCGATCCAGAAAAATGCCATCATTATCTTTACCTTCATTTTGCCAAATAAACTCCCCGCGGAGCGTCCTGCCATCGCAAACTGCGCCGCCGGTGGCTACGCGCGGGCTTTGGTCTGCCGCATATTCCACCCCAGCAAGCACAGGATCTCGGTCGCCACATGGGCACCGGCGATCGCTGTCGCACCGGTCGTGTCAAAAGGCGGAGAGACTTCAACGATGTCGCCGCCCACGATGTTGATCCCCGCAAGATCCCGCATCATGATCGCCGCCTGCGCCGACGTGAGCCCGCCCCATACCGGTGTGCCTGTGCCCGGCGCAAAGGCCGGATCAAGCGCGTCGATATCGAATGTAAGATAGCAAGGACGGTCGCCAAGTACCTGTTTTATTTTGGCAACGGCTGCCTGCGGCCCCTTCTCGTGGACCTCGCGCGCGTCGATGGTTGTCACGCCAAGCGTATCGGGGTTGGTCGTGCGGATGCCCACCTGAACCGAGGTTTTGGGATCAACGATGCCCGATTTCACCGCCTTGTAGAACATGGTGCCGTGGTCGATCCGGTCCATATCATCGTCGGGCCATGTATCCGAATGCGCATCGAACTGTAACAGACTGATAGGACCGTATTTTTCGGCATAGGCCTTGAGGGTCGGGAAACTGATGTAGTGGTCTCCGCCCAGGGTCACACTTGCTGCACCTGCGTCCAGTATCCCTTTGATATGGCTTGTTAAAGCGGCGGGAAACTGGCTTGTGTGACCATAGTCGAACGCCAGATCGCCATAGTCGGCGATGGCAAACTCGCTCAGCACGTCGAAATCCCAGCCATAGGGCGGGTCGTAGGGCTGCAAGGAAGACGCTTCGCGGATCGCGCGCGGGCCCAGACGGGTGCCGGTACGGTTGGTCACGGCCTGATCAAAGGGCACGCCGGTCACGGCGATGTCCACGCCGCGCAGGTCTTTGGTATAGCGCCGGCGCAGAAAGGACGTGGCCCCGCCAAAGGCGTTCTCGAAGCTCGGCCCTTTTAGATCATCGCGGGTAAAGGCTTGATCAACCTGGTTTTTAGCGTCTTCCAAACCCATGTTATTTGGCTCCTAGTGGTTGGGCCCGCTCGACGATGCGGGCAAAAAAGGATGCACCCACAGGCGCGATCTCATCGTCGAAGTTATAGGCGGCGTGGTGCAGCCCTGCGGTGTCACCCTGCCCGATGAACAAATAGGCACCGGGGCGTTTTTCGAGCATATAACTAAAATCCTCGGCCCCCATCTCGCGGCCATTATCGGCAATCACGCGGTCCTCGCCCGCAATCTCGGTGGCAACGGAGGCGGCAAATCCGGCCTCTTCTGGGGTGTTCACTGTGGCGGGATAGCCCTTTTCATATTCCAGTGTCGCACTGACATCATAGCTGGCGGCTTGTCCGGCGACGATCTGCTCCATCCGCCGGATCACCATGGCCTGCACCTCTTTGTCAAAGCTGCGTACCGTGCCGTTGATATAGGCTGTCTCGGGGATCACGTTGTCGGTGGTGCCCGTGTGGATCTGCGTGACCGAAACGACAAGATCATCCTGTGCATAGTGGTTGCGGCTGACGATGGTCTGCAATGCTGTCGCAATGCCACAGGCGGCGACGACCGGATCGCGGGTCAGATGCGGTGTGGCGCCATGACCGCCCAAGCCCTTGATGTAGATGTGAAATTCATCGACCGCCGCCATCATCGCGCCGGGGGATGTGTAAAAGCCCCCTTTCTCAAAGCCGGGCGCATTGTGCAGCGCATAGACCTGGCCGATGTCGAAGCGATCAAGGATCCCTTCCTCGACCATCACCTCGGCCCCTCCGCCGGTTTCTTCAGCGGGTTGGAAGATCAGCGCCACGCGGCCCGCGAAATTGCGCGTTTCCGCCAGATATTTCGCCGCCCCCAGCAGCATCGTTGTATGCCCGTCGTGCCCGCAGGCGTGCATCTTGCCTGCGTGGGTGCTGGCATAGTCCAGCCCGGTTTCCTCGGGGATCGGCAGCGCATCCATGTCGGCGCGCAGCCCGATGGTCGGCCCCTCGGCCTGACCGTTGATGATGGCGACGATGCCCGTGGTGGCAAAGCCTTCGTGCAGCTCGTCCACGCCGAATTCGCGCAGACGTTCCGCCACGAAAGCCGCGGTCTTGAAGCAGTCGTTCCCCAGTTCCGGAATCGTGTGCAGATATCTGCGCCATTCTGTCATCTGGGGGGCATAATCCGCGATACGGTTCACGACGGGCATTACTGGACTCCTGTGGGGATGTTGGTCAGGTTGCATCTGACATCAGACACATGGGGGCTGCAATGGCCGAGACAAGAAATGATGCGTTGATCCACGATCGCGACGCCGGGATCGAACGCTTGCTGGAAATCATGCGCCGCCTGCGCGACCCGCAAACCGGATGCCCTTGGGATATCGAACAGGATTTCGACAGCATCGCCCCCTATACCATTGAAGAAGCGTATGAAGTCGCCGATGCGATCGAGCGTCGCGACTGGCCCGAGCTTGAGGGAGAGTTGGGCGATCTGCTGCTCCAGACCGTTTATCACACGGCTATGGGAGAAGAGGACGGGCGGTTCAGCTTTCAGACGGTGGTGCGCAATATCTCGGACAAGATGGTCGCGCGGCACCCGCATGTTTTCGGCGATGAAAGCCGCGATAAATCGGCCGAGCAGCAGACCGCGGATTGGGAAAAGATCAAGGCGGCAGAACGCGCGGGCAAGTCCCAAGGGCGGACGCTTGACGGCGTGGCCGTTGGCCTGCCTGCACTGCTGCGCGCCTACAAGCTGCAAAAACGGGCGGCCCGAGTGGGGTTTGACTGGCCGCAAGTGGATGACGTGATCGCCAAGATCACCGAAGAAGCAACCGAACTGGTCGAGGCGCGCGAGACTCTGACCCAGGCCGAGGTAACCGAGGAATACGGTGATCTGATGTTCGTCATGGCCAATCTAGGCCGGCATCTTGGGGTCGAACCCGAAGCCGCCCTGCGCGCCGCCAACGCCAAATTCATTCGTCGCTTCAACGGTGTAGAGGAACGGTTGGCCGCACGAGGTAAATCGCCCTCGGACAGTGATCTGGCCGAGATGGATGCCTTGTGGGAGGATGTAAAACGGGCGGAACGCAGCTAGGACCGCCCGTGCCTGCTGGACAAGTCGCGGCACTTGCGGCAAGGCTCTGGCACAGCCAAGACAGGAGAGCCCATGACACCGCGCAAGATAATTATCGACACGGACCCCGGTCAGGATGACGCCGTAGCGATCCTTGTCGCTTTGGCCAGCCCCGAAGAGCTTGATGTTCTGGGGATCACCTGCGTCGCGGGTAATGTGCCGCTGGACCTCACCTCGCGTAACGCGCGGATCGTGTGCGAATTGGCCGGCAAACGGGATGTCAAAGTCTTTGCCGGATGCGACCGCCCGCTGGGCCGCGCGCTGGTCACGGCAGAGCATGTGCACGGCAAGACCGGGTTGGACGGCCCCGATCTGCCCGACCCTACGATGCCGATGGCTGAAGGCCATGCCGTGGATTTCATCATCGACACCCTGCGCGATAACGCTCCGGGAACCGTCACGCTATGCCCGCTGGGGCCGCTGACCAATATCGCCACCGCGTTGCAAAAAGCACCCGATATCGCCGATCGCATCGCCAAGATCGTGCTGATGGGCGGCGGCTATTTCGAAGGGGGCAACATCACCCCAACGGCAGAGTTCAACATCTACGTCGATCCGCAAGCTGCTGATATCGTGTTTAAATCCGGCGCTCCTATCGTTGTGATGCCGCTGGACGTCACCCATAAGGCGCTGGTGACCAAAGCGCGCAACGACGCCTTCCGCGCCCTTGGCACGCCTGTGGGCATCGCCGTGGCGGAAATGACCGATTTCTTCGAACGGTTCGACAAAGAGAAATACGGCTCCGACGGCGCGCCGCTGCATGACCCTTGCGTCACCGCCTATCTGATCAACCCCGATCTGTTCAAAGGCCGCCACATCAACGTCGAGATCGAGACAGAGTCAGAGCTTACCATGGGCATGACCGTCGCCGATTGGTGGGGCGTGACCGACCGCGCCCCCAATGCGACCTTTATGGGCGATCTGGACTCTGACGGCTTCTTTGCCCTGCTGACCGAACGGCTGGCCCGTCTATGAGCGCGGCCTTCACCCTTGCCAAGCCAGAGCATCTGGACCGTCTCGTGGCCCTCGTGGGCAGCTTTCACGCCGAGACGGGGATCGAGCAGACGGATGATGACCGCCGCAACGGGCTGGCACCGCTGCTGGAAGGGACACCCTATGGGGTGGCCTATCTGATCGGCCCAGCCCGTGCGCCCATCGGCTATATCATCATCACCTTCGGCTGGTCGGTTGAATTCGGCGGTCTGGACGCGATCATCGATGAAATCTACGTGCGCCCCGGCGTGCGTGGCCGTGGCATCGCGACAGAGGCATTGCTGGCCGTCCCAAATGCGCTGGCGGGCGGCGGTCTGCGCGCGATCCATCTTGAGGTAGAGCGTAGCAACGAGATAGCGCAGAAGCTTTACCACCGTGCAGGCTTTCGCCCCCGTGAAAACTACATGTTCATGTCGCGCAAATTCTGACGCGGGCTGGCAAGGTGGAGCCGCGGCCCCTATATCTGCCCTATGACATTATCAGCCCCCTTCGATAACAGCTACGCGGCTTTGCCCGCTGGCTTTTTCACCCGCACCACCCCGACTCCGGTGGCAGACCCCAAACTGCTGGCGTACAACGCGCCGCTGGCAAAGACCCTGGGGATCACCCACGGATCGACCGAGGATCTGGCCTTTATCTTCGGCGGGAACGAACTTCCCACCGGTGCCGACCCGCTGGCGCAGCTTTATGCGGGGCATCAGTTCGGCAATTACAACCCGCAGCTTGGCGATGGTCGCGCGATCCTCTTGGGTGAGGTGCTGGATGCAAAGGGCCAGCGCCGCGATATCCAGCTGAAAGGATCAGGGCGCACGCCCTATTCCCGTGGCGGCGACGGGCGGGCCTGGCTTGGGCCGGTCTTGCGTGAATATGTGGTGTCCGAGGCGATGCACGCCCTTGGCATCCCCACCACCCGCGCCTTGGCCGCTGTGCAAAGTGGCGAGGATGTCTTTCGCGAAACCGCCTTGCCCGGTGCCGTGCTGACCCGTGTCGCCGCAAGCCATCTGCGTGTGGGAACGTTTCAGGTCTTTGCCCATCGGGGCGAGGTTGAAAACCTGCGCCGCCTCACCGACTATGCGATCCAGCGGCACTACCCGCAGGCAGACGGGCCCTTGGGCCTGCTGCGCGCGGTCTGCGCAGCGCAGGCTGATCTGGTCGCGGCGTGGATGTCTGTGGGCTTTATCCACGGGGTGATGAACACCGACAACTGCGCCATCTCGGGCGAGACGATTGATTACGGCCCCTGCGCCTTCATGGATGCGTTCCACCCCAACCGTGTGTTCAGCTCCATCGACCGTCAGGGGCGCTATGCCTATGCCAATCAGCCGCAGATCGTCGTGTGGAATATGGCGCAGCTCGCAACCTCGTTGTTGCAGCAGCTTGATGATCCCAAAAGCGGTGTGGCCGAGGCGACAGAGATCGTGCACGCCATGCCCGCGCTGATCGAGCAAGCCTGGCTCAAACGCTTTGCCGCCAAGATCGGGATCACGACGCCCAAGGCTGACGATACTGCGCTGATCGATGCGCTATTGTCTATGATGCAAACGGATGGCGCGGATTTTACCAATGCTTTCCGCGCGCTGTCAGGCGATGACGCCGCCGGCCAGTTCACCGACCGCGCGGCCTTTGCCAACTGGCGCGATGCGTGGCAGCAGCGTATCGCGGCCGAGCCTGACCCTAAATCGGTAATGGATGCCGCCAACCCCGCCGTGATCCCCCGCAACCACCGGATAGAGGCGATGATCAACGCCGCCGTCGCTGGTGATATGGACCCGTTCCACCGGCTGATGACAGCGCTTGCACGCCCGTACCGCGAAACCGACACCGATCTGCACCGCGCGCCGACGACGCAGGAGATCGTGCCGGCCACCTTCTGCGGCACTTGAATGGCAATCGGGTTGCACCTGCCGCCCGTTGCCCCGCCGTCAAGCATGTCGACAAGCGGGAACCCCCGCGATCTTTTGGTTGTTTTGCACAGTAAACTGCAACAGACTTGCAGGCGATTTGACCCAAAAGGATTATCGATAATGAGCTTGATGAAAACATTGGCCAAAGTGGCGATCGGCGTGGCTGTGGCCAAAGGGGCCAGCGCCATGATGAACAAGAATAAATCCACAACCGGCAGCGCCAGCAGCGGCGGCGGACTGGGCGGATTGCTGGGTGGTCTGACCGGCGGCAGCACGGGCGGCTCGGGCGGTAACCTGCAAGATATGCTAGGCGGATTGATGGGCGGATCGTCCGGTGCCAGCAGCGGCGGCTTGGGCGGTTTGCTGAACCATCTTGGCGGCGGCACAGGCACCAGCACTTCGGGCAGCTCGGGCGGCCTTGGCGGGCTACTGGGTGGGCTTGCCGGTGCCGCAGGTGCGGGCGGTCTGCTGTCCAGCCTGGGCGGTGCCAGCCAAAAAGCCCCCGAACGGCCAGAGGCAGACTTTGGCGCGGTGCTGAACTCGCAATTCGATAGCAACCCTGCCCCCGAGATCACGCCCTCGCGCGATCAAGAGGCCACTGCCGCGCTGATGATCGCCGCGATGATCCAAGCCGCGAAATCCGACGGCACTTTTGATGAGAACGAGCGTGAAAAGCTGCTGAACCATCTGGGCGACGTGGACGCCGACGAGGCCGCATTCGTGCAAGGCCAGATGGAAGCTCCTGTGGATGTCGACGCGCTGGTCGCCCAGACACCCGACGGCATGGGCCCGCAAATCTATGCGATGTCGCTGCTGGCAATTGATCTGGATACGCAGGAAGAGGCGCAATATCTGCACAAGCTGGCCAGCGCTTATGGCATGCAGCCCGCTGCGGTAAACGAGATCCACGCCCAGATGGGAGTGCCGTCGCTGTACACCTAAAGCGGCGCGTCCTGACGACCGACGGTTGTGAAAGCCTGATCCGGCAACGGGTCAGGCTTTTGCTTTCTTGGCCTTCTTTTCCTTGGCGATCACATGCTCTGCCAGATCACGGGCGATGGCAAAGGCCCCTTTGATCTTATCCGCATCGGTTTTCCAGTCACGCTTGACGACGATCTTGTTCTCTTTGACCTTTGCCAGCCCGCGTTGGTCCTGAATGAAGGTGACCAACCCCTCGGGTGAGGCGAATTTGTCGTTGTGGAACTGGATCGTGACGCCTTTGGGCCCGCCATCCAGCTTGGCAATACCGGCGCGTTTGCACATCGCCTTGATCCGCACGACCAGCATCAGCGTGTTCACCTCTTTCGGCAGCTTGCCGAAACGATCGATCAGCTCGGCAGCAAAGCCTTCCAGCTCGACCTTGGTGGTCAGTTCGGACAGGCGACGGTAGAGCCCAAGGCGCACATCCAGATCAGGGACGTAATTCTCGGGGATCAGCACCGGCACGCCCAGATTGATCTGCGGTGCCCACTGCCCATCGTCGTCGATCACGCCTTCCAGCTCGCCTGACTTGATTTTGGCAATCGCGTCTTCCAGCATGGATTGATATAGCTCGAACCCCACGTCGCGCATCTGGCCGGATTGTTCCTCGCCCAGCAGGTTGCCCGCACCCCGAATGTCGAGATCCTGCGACGCCAGCGTAAAGCCTGCCCCAAGCGTGTCGAGGCTGCCCAACACCCGCAAACGCTTTTCAGCCGTGGCGGTCAGTTTGGCACGGGGTTTGGTTGTCAGATAGGCATAGGCGCGGGTTTTTGATCGGCCCACCCTGCCCCTGATCTGGTACAGCTGCGCCAGACCAAACATATCGGCGCGGTGCACGATCATCGTGTTGGCAGTCGGGATATCCAGACCGGATTCCACAATCGTCGTCGCCAGCAGGATGTCATATTTCCCGTCGTAAAAGGCGTTCATCCGGTCGTCGAGCTCTCCGGCGGCCATCTGTCCGTGGGCAACAAGATACGTCAGCTCCGGCAGTTGCTCTTTCAGGAACGCTTCGATCTCGGGTAGATCGGTGATCCGTGGCACCACATAGAAGGACTGCCCGCCGCGATAATGTTCGCGCAACAGCGCCTCGCGCAGGGTGACGGCATCAAATTCGCTGACATAGGTGCGGATCGCCAGACGGTCGACAGGCGGGGTGCCGATGATCGACAGGTCGCGCACGCCGGTCAGGCTTAGCTGAAGGGTGCGCGGGATCGGCGTGGCGGTCAGGGTCAGCACGTGAATATCCGTGCGCATGGCCTTCAGACGTTCCTTGTGACCGACGCCAAAGTGCTGTTCTTCATCGATAATCAGCAGGCCGAGGTTCTTGAACTTGACCGTCTTTGCCAGCAGCGCATGGGTGCCGACCACCACATCGACGGTGCCGCGATTGATGCCGTCGCGGGTGGCTGTGGCCTCTTTCGCGGTGACAAAACGCGACAGCTGGCGCACCTCAAGCGGGAAGCCACGGAAGCGTTCGGCAAAGGATTTATAGTGCTGACGTGCCAGCAGGGTCGTCGGCGCGACAATCGCCACCTGCAGCCCCGACATCGCCGCGACAAAGGCAGCACGCATGGCGACCTCGGTCTTGCCAAAGCCGACGTCGCCGCAGATCAGCCGGTCCATCGGGTTGCCGCTGGTCAGATCGTCCAGCACATCCGAGATGGCATTCATCTGGTCGTCGGTCTCGGTATAGGGGAAGCGCGCGGAAAACGCATCCCACATGCCGGGGGGCGGGTCCATGACAGGCGCTTTGCGCAGCGCACGTTCGGCGGCGATGCGGATCAGCTTGTCCGCCATCTCGCGGATGCGTTCCTTGAGCTTGGCTTTCTTGGACTGCCACGCGCCACCGCCCAGTTTGTCAAGCAGCCCCTCGTCATGGCCATAGCGCGACAGCAGTTCGATATTCTCGACCGGCAGATAGAGCTTCGAGCTTTCGGCATATTCCAGCAGCAGACATTCATGGGCGGCACCGGCGGCGGTCACCACCTCCATTCCCAGATAGCGGCCGACGCCGTGATCCACATGCACGACCAGATCGCCGGGGCTAAGCGATTGTGTCTCGGTCAGGAAATTCTCGGCCCGCCGTTTACGTTTCGGCGCGCGGATCAAGCGGTCGCCAAGGATGTCCTGTTCTGAGATGACGGTCAGTTTCGACGCGCTGCTGCCGCTTTCCCAAGGGGCTTCGAACCCGTGTTCCAACGCCCAAACCGCCAGATGCAGACCGCGTTTGCCGATGCGGGTGCCGTTCTTGATGGCGATGGTCTCGCCCATGCCTTCGTCTTCGATCAGGCCGGTCAGACGTTCGCGCGCGCCGTCGGAATAGCTGGCGATGACCACCGGCCCTTCTTGAAGTTTTGCTTTAATATGTGCGGCCAAAGCACCGAAAAGGCTGACAGTTTCCTGTTGACGTTCGGGCGCGAAGTTGCGCCCCAAGCGTCCACCCGCATCCAGCACATCTGGACCTGTCGGCTGTGGTAGTGGCTTGAAGTTGATCACGCGTTTACCGATCAGCGCGGTTTCCCATGCGGTGTCTGTCAGGTACAGCCCCTCGGGCGGTGCGGGCTTATAGACGCTGTCCATCTTCGACCGGTTCGCCATCGCCAGCCGGCGGGTTTCGTATTGATCCGCGATACTCTCCCACCGCGACAGACGTTGCGCGGTCAGTTGGTCATCCAGCGTGATCGTCGCCTGCGGCACATAGTCGAACAAGGTCTCGAGCGTCTCGTGAAAGAACGACATCCAGTGTTCCGCGCCCTGATGCTTGCGCCCTGCGCTGATCGCTTCGTATAGCGGATCATCGGTGCCCGCGGCCCCGAATTCGATCCGGTAGTTCTGGCGGAAACGGGTGATAGCACTTTCGTCTAGGATGACTTCGCTGACGGGGGCAAGCTCCACGAGCTCCAGCTTTTCGGTGGTGCGCTGCGTCACCGGATCAAAGCGGCGCGCCCCGTCAAGCGTATCGCCAAAGAGGTCCAGCCGCACAGGGCCAAGATCGCCGGGTGGGAAAATGTCGATGATGCCGCCGCGGATCGCGTAGTCGCCCGGCTCGGTCACTGTCGGGCTCTGGACAAAGCCCATGCGGACAAGGAACCCGCGCAAGGCTGCCTCGTCTATCCGGTCGCCCACACGGGCCGAGAACGCCGCGTCGCGCAGCACATCGCGTGCAGGCACCCGCTGGGTCGCGGCGTTCAGCGTGGTCAGCAGGATAAAACGGTCTGGCATCCCATGCACCAGTCCCGCCAGCGTCGCCATCCGCTGCGCCGAGATATCGGCATTGGGAGACACGCGGTCATAGGGCAGGCAATCCCATCCGGGGAAGACGACCACAGGCACATCCGGCGCGAAAAAGCGCAGCGCCGCCTGCATGGCCGCCATACGTTTATCATCGCGGGCAATATGCAACACCGGTGTGCCGCTTTTGCCCAGTTCTTTCAGCACCGCCTGTGCGTCAAAACCTTCGGGAACGCCGGACAGCGTGATTTGGGATTTCTCTGACATCAGCAGCTACCTGTATCCTATCGCGGTTTTTTCAACCGCCAAACGGACCTGTATAAAGGTTTTGGTACATGCCCCACATCGATGTGATGAAAATCGAAATCATCCCGATGATCTGGGTATAAAGACGGTGACGGTTCAGCCGTTTGATCAGGCGGTCGCCGGTGCCGGAATCCTCGCGGATCTGCTGCGCGGTCGACACGCTCAGCACCCCTACCAGACACAACGGAAAGGCCAGTAACAGCACGGCCTGGGCGAATTCGAACCGGTAGAAAACCGCCAGCGTAAAGAGCATCGTCATGAAAAAGCAGGTGAACCCCAAAATCCAGATGCCGGACACTTGGGTGATATATAGAATACGGTTCACGTTGATGCGCGCCATATCCTCCAGGTCTACCAGCGCCTGTTCACCGTTGCGCCGCGCGCGCAGCACCATATCAAAGGGCACGCCCAAGACCCAATGGCTGGCAGAAGACCAGATCACAGCGACCGCAATCCAGTACCACAGGTTGGAAAAAGACCGCATGTCGATGACTTCGAGAATTGTCTGATAGAGGGTCAAGGTGCGCTCATCTTTGAAGTGAAATCATTGTGTTCAGACGTGCTGCCCTACAATCGTCTGCCTGTCATAGCGGCGCGTTGTCGAAATTCCTAGCCTTGAGCCGTGCAAAAATACGTGGCAAGCCTTGCCCGATAGCATCTGAGGTATTTTTGCATGAGACCCCAACAAGCCCCCTTTCCCTCCACCCGCCTGCGCCGCACCCGTCAATCCGAGGGCGTCCGCGCATTGGTGCGTGAGAATGCGCTGTCTTTGGGGGATTTGATCTGGCCGGTGTTCGTACGCAGCGGTGAGGGCGTGGAAGAGCCCGTGCCATCGATGCCGGGCGTTTATCGGCGCAGCGTTGACAAGCTGGTCGATGCCGCGCGCGAGGCTTCTGATCTGGGGATCGGGGCGATGTGTATCTTCCCCTACACCGGTATCGAGGACCGGACAGAGGATTGCGCCGGCGCCTGGGATCCTGAAAATAACGCCAACCGCGCCATTCGTGCAATCCGCAAGGCGGTGCCCGATATGGTCCTCATGACCGATGTCGCGCTGGATACCTATAATATCAACGGCCATGACGGCTTTGTCGAAGACGGGATCATCGTTAACGACCGCACGGTCGAGGCGCTGGTCAAGATGGCACTGGCGCAGGCCGACGCAGGCGCGGATATCATCGGGCCGTCCGATATGATGGACGGGCGCATCGCCGCGATCCGCGAAGGTCTTGAAGGGGCTAGCCATTCCGACGTGATGATCATGAGCTACGCGGCGAAATACGCCTCGGCCTTCTATGGCCCGTTCCGCGATGCTGTTGGGGCCTCGGGGGCGCTGACCGGCGACAAGAAGACCTATCAAATGGATTACGCCAACAGCAACGAGGCGATCCGCCTGATTGAGCGTGATCTGCGCGAAGGGGCCGATATGGTCATGGTCAAACCCGGCATGCCATATCTTGATATCTGCCACCGCGTGAAATCCAGCTTTGGAGCGCCGACCTTTGCCTATCAGGTCTCGGGTGAATACAGCATGGTGAAAGCCGCCGCCCAGAATGGCTGGATCGACGAGGAACGCGTGATGATGGAGAGCCTGATGGGGTTCAAACGCGCGGGCTGTGACGGGGTCTTGACCTATTTTGCCCCCGCCGTGGCGCGGTTGATGAACGGATAACGCGGCTTCGATGCGCAAATAAGACGCCACTTGTGGCAGATCACCGCCGATTCAAGCCCTAAATTCGTGACACCCGCGGGTTTTGAGCATAAGATCGCGCAGAAACCGGATGAACCGGCACAGGCAATTACAGGCAGAAGACTATGACAAACAACACTTTTTCGCGCCGGGCTTTCGCTTTGGGTGCGATTGCAAGCGCGGGTGCCGTTGCGGCATGTGGCAACGGTGTCGGCAGCCGTGGCAGCGGGATGATCGACGCCCGCGTCGATGCGACGCTCAATGCGATGTACCGCAGCTTTCCCAACACCCGGCAGTTGGCTGAAAAATCCAACGGTATGCTGATCATGCCGCTGGTGACCGAGGCCGGACTTGGCTTTGGCGGTGCCTATGGCCGTGGTGCGCTGCGGGTGAATAATGTGACCGTGGATTATTACTCGGTCACCAAGGCGACGGGCGGCTTGCAGATCGGGGCGCAGCAATATGCGCATGTGCTGTTCTTCATGACCGAAGCCGCGCTGAGCGATTTCCGCCGCTCCCCCGGTTGGGCTGCGGGTGCCGATCTGGAATATGTCATCTCGGATCGTGGCGAAAGCGTCGAAGCGGATACCACAACCGTGCTTGCCCCTGTGCTGGCCGCCGTCTTTGGCCGCGCCGGTCTGCGCATCGGTGCGACGCTGGAAGGCACGAAATATTCGCGCATCATTCCCTAAGCATAACGCCCGATCCGCACCATCGCGGATCGGGCAGCTTTTGGCCTAGCCCAAGGCGTTCAGACGTTTGAACAGCGCCGACGTATCCCAACGTCCGCCCCCCATTTTCTGCACATCCTTATAGAATTGATCGACCAGCGCCGTGACAGGCAGGCTCGCCTCGATCTCGTTGCCGGTGTCCAGACAAATCCCCAGATCCTTGCGCATCCAGTCCACGGCAAAACCGTGGTCGAATTTATCGTCGAGCATCGTCTCGTAGCGGTTGGCCATCTGCCAGCTACCTGCGGCACCCTGGCTGATCACCTCGACCACATCGCGCCCGTCCAATCCGGCCTTCTGGGCGAAATGCAGCGCCTCGCTCAGGCCCTGCACCAGACCAGCAATGGCAATCTGGTTGCACATCTTGGTCATTTGGCCAGCACCACTGTCGCCAAGACGACGGCAGATCTTGGCATAAACCTCCATCACAGGCAGCGCGCGATCAAAGGCACCGGAATCGCCACCGCACATGATGGACAGCTGGCCATTCTCCGCCCCCGCCTGCCCGCCAGAAATCGGCGCATCGACAAAGCTGATCTGGCGCGCATCCGCCGCCGCGTGCAGTTCGCGCGTAACCGCGGCCGAGACTGTGGTGTGATCGACGAAAATCGAGCCTTCGCTCATGTCGGCAAAAGCGCCGTCGTCGCCAACGCAGACGGATCGCAGATCGTCATCATTACCGACACAGGAAAAGACGATCTCTGCCCCTTCGGCCGCGGCTTTGGGCGTCTCTGCCATTTTGCCACCGTGCGTTTCTGCCCAAGCGCGCGCCTTCTCTGTGGTGCGGTTGTACACGGTCACGTCATGCCCCGCTTTTTGCAGATGCGCGGCCATTGGCGCCCCCATCACGCCCAGTCCCAAAAATGCGAGCTTTGCCATCGTCTTTTCCTTGTCATTCAGTTGCGCTATTGCCTGAGAGGAACCTATCACCCTGCGCGCATTGGTCAATCGCGCGTAGATATACCCAGGAGCGTAACATGGCAGTGGTTTTTCGGTGGCTGATGCGACTTGCAACGCTCTTGGTGGTGTTGGCGGTAATTGGTGTCGGCGGTGCCTATTGGCTCGCTTCGCGGTCGCTGCCAGACTACGACGATACGGTCCGCGTATCCAACCTTGGGGCCGAGGTCGAGATCGTGCGCGACAACGCCAATGTGCCGCATATCTTCGGGGAAAGTGACCAAGACGTATTCTATGGGCTGGGCTTTGCCCATGCGCAGGACCGCCTGTGGCAGATGATCACCATGCGCCGCACGGTGCAAGGCCGCTTGTCCGAGGTTTTCGGCACCACGACCGTCCGTATCGACCGCCTGCTGCGCCGTTTTGATCTTTATACCTTATCGGTGCAGTCGCTTCAGGCGCTCGACCCCAAGACCCGCGCGGCGCTGGATGCCTATGCCGCTGGGGTGAATGCCCGGCTGGATCAGATCAACAACGAAGCCCTGGGCCGCGGTGCCCCTGAAATGCTGCTGTTTGATGCCCCCGTCGCCCCTTGGCGCGCAGCGGATTCCGTCGCGCTGGTCAAGCTGATGGCCTTGCAGTTGTCAGGGCATCTGGATGCCGAGGTCAAGCGCGCCCGCACCTCGTTGGCGCTGCCCGATCAAAAGCGCCTGTCCGATATCCTGCCTGACGCCCCCGGCAGTGGCATCGCCGCGCTGCCCGAATATGCGCAGCTGGCCCCCGGCCTGCCGCAGTTCGCCGCCAATATCCCCCTCGATCCCTCCCCGCTGTCGCCGTTCAAATCCTTTGATCTGGCAGGCGCGTCCAACGCCTGGGCTGCCGCACGGGATCGCTCTGCCTCGGGCGGAACGCTGATTGCCAATGACCCGCATCTGGGCTTCACCGCGCCGACCATCTGGTACCTCGCGCGGCTCGAACTGCAATCGGGCGGTGTCATCGGCGGCACGATCCCCGGTATCCCCGTGGTGCTGACAGGGCGCAGCAGCGCGCTTGGCTGGGGTATCACCTCATCCTATGCTGACGATCAGGACGTCTATATCGAAGAGCTGAACCCCGACAATAGCGAGGAATACCGCACCCCCGACGGGTTCAAGAAATTCGCCAAACGCGCGTCGATCATCACGGTCAAGGATGCTGATCCGATCACGCTCACCCTGCGCTGGACCGACAATGGGCCGGTGCTTCCCGGCAGCCATTATAACCTTGCCGCGATCACCCCGCCGGGTCATGTCGCCGCGTTGAACTGGACCGTGCTTGACCCCGCCGATACCTCAATCGCCGCGGCCATGCAACTGATGGAGGCCAAGTCCGTCGAGGAAGGGATCACCGCGGGCGAGGACTATATCGCGCCGTCGCAAAACCTGACGCTGGTGGATGTGACGACCATCGCGATGAAAACCATCGGCGCGCTGCCCGCCCGCGACGCCGCGCATCAAAGCCAAGGGCGCATGCCCACACCGGGCTGGATCGCGGCGAACCGCTGGCAGGGACGCCTGCCCTATAGCGCAAACCCCGAATTCCTGTCGCCCCGTGGCGGGATCATTGGCAATACCAACAACAAGACGGTGGACCGCCCCTTCCCCAACCACGTGTCCTTCCTATGGGGCGATACGCAACGCATCCAGCGGTGGCGCAATCTGATGCAGCGCCGTCAGGTACACACCCGCGACAGCTTTATCGAGGCGCAGTTGGATACCGTCAGCTTCACCGCGCGCTCTCTGCTACCGCTGATCGGGGCCGAGCTTTGGTTCACCGGCGAAACCGCGGTTGAAGGCACGTCTGAGCGCCAACGCCAACGGGCGCTGACCCTGCTTGCCGGCTGGTCGGGCGAGATGAACGAACATCTGCCCGAACCGTTGATCTATGCCGCCTGGCTGCGCGCATTGCAGGAACGGCTGATCCAGGACGAGCTTGGGGCCTTGGCACAGGAATTCGATCATGTCGATCCGCTGTTCATCGAACGTGTTTTCCGCGATGTGGACGGTGCGGCGGCATGGTGCGATGTGCTGCAATCCGCCCCGAAAGAGACCTGCCCTGACATGGCGCGCATGGCGCTGGACGACGCGCTGATCTGGATCAACGAGACATGGGGCAGCCAGCTCGAATCCCTGCGGTGGGGCGACGCACACCAAGCCACCCACGACCACCAGACCTTGGGCGAAGTACCCGTGCTGCGCTACTTCATGAACATCCGTCAATCGACCTCGGGCGGTGACAATACCCTGCTGCGCGGCCGCACCCGCGGCACAGGGCCTGACCCTTTCGCCAATGTCCACGGCGCAGGCTTCCGCGGGGTTTATGACTTCGCTGACCCGGATTCATCGGTGTTCATCACCTCGACGGGCCAATCGGGCCACTTCCTGTCGCATCACTACGACGATCTGGCACAGCTCTGGCGGCGCGGCGAATACATCCCCATGTCGCTGGACGAAGAGCTCGCCCGCGCCGCCCCCGTCGGCATCACCAAGCTGGTACCGGAGACAGAATGAACCGCGTGATCCTTTTCAACAAACCCTTTGGCGTCTTGTCCCAATTCACCGACAAGGGCACCGAAGGCTCGCCGCGCCCGACCCTGTCGGCCTATATTGATGAAAAAGGGTTCTACCCCGCCGGACGGTTGGACCGCGACAGCGAAGGGTTGATGGTGCTGACCGACAGCGGCCCGCTGCAAGCCCGTATCTCGCATCCGAAATATAAACTGGCCAAAACCTATTGGGTGCAGGTCGAAGGCACGCCGGATGAACAAGCGCTCGCCGCTTTGCGCAGCGGTGTCACGCTCAAAGACGGCAAGACCGCCCCCGCCAAGGCGCGGCTGATGGATCCGCCCGACCCCCTGTGGGACCGCGACCCGCCGGTGCGGTTTCGCAAATCCGTCCCTGATGCCTGGCTCGAGATCACGATCACCGAAGGTCGCAACCGTCAAGTACGGCGCATGACGGCCCATGTCGGCCTGCCGACACTGCGCCTGATCCGCGCGCGCGTCGGAGACTGGGAACTGCACAAGCTCCAACCCGGCGCATGGCGCTTCTCGTCCGAGCTTGGCCGCTAATTCCAAATGGCCCTAAATCCCGGGGGGCGGCCAAAGGCCGGGGGGCTGGCCCCCCTCTTCCCTGACCCCCTGAACCGTCAGGAAAACACCCGCGTGACCCAGACGCCCAACGTGGCAGAGGTCCCGGTCAGCACCACCCCCCACGAGAAATCCGTCGCCACCATCTGCGGTGTCCAGTCTTTCAACGTCGCGAGGTTGGTGAACTCATAGGTACCATACCCCAAGGCCCCGATCAGCGCCGCATTGCCAAAGACCCACAGCAAGGATTTATCCTGTGCAATCGCGGGCCAGCTGACGAAGTACAGCAGCACAGCAATATAGAAAGCATAGAAGACAAAGGCAGGCAGCAGCCGGAACTGGTCCAGCAGCAAGGGGCCGATATCGCGGGTGAAAACCGGTTTGATCAAATAGCTGAGGCCCAGAAAATCGAGCCCCAGAAAGATCGCGAATGTCAGTACATAAAGAATAATCAAAGTCATCGGGAGCTCCGGGAAAAATCAACGCTCCCCAATCATATGCAGCAGCGCCCGGAAAATGCGACTTTTCCGAGCGTTTTTATCTCATTTGGTATGGTCCCGAGACCCGCCGGCCTTACAGCCGCTGGTATTGCGCTTCTTGCTGTGCCGACCAACGCACGACCAGATTGAACCCGTCTTCGGTCTGGGTTTCCTCGATCACGACATCCTGTTCGAACAGCCAGGCGCGTTTTTTGCCGTCGGCAAAGGCCAGCGTCAGCTCGGCTTCGCGCACAGCACCTTGCAGCGCTTCGGCGATGACCGCTTGCAGTTCGTCCAACCCCTCGCCGGTGATGGCAGAGATGGCAAGAACACTGTCGTCGCGCTGCGCACGCGCGCGTACGGCGGCGGCACGGTCGTCATCCAGTTGGTCGAGCTTGTTCCAGACCTCGAAGCTGCGCGTATCCTTGGGCACGCCCAAGGACGTCAGGATATCGCGCACATTGCGTGCCTGACTTTCGGTCTCTGCATGAGAGATATCGCGCACGTGGCAGATGATATCGGCGGCCAGAACCTCTTCCAGTGTGGCGCGGAAGGCGGCGACCAGTTCAGTCGGCAGGTCAGAGATGAAGCCCACGGTGTCGCTCAGGATGATCTCTGGCCCGTCGGGCAGCACAAGGCTGCGCATGGTCGGGTCAAGCGTGGCGAAAAGCATGTCTTTCGCCATCACATCGGCCCCGGTCATCCGGTTGAACAACGTCGATTTGCCTGCGTTGGTATAGCCCACCAGCGCCACGATGGGGAACGGTACCTTGGCCCGCGCGGCGCGGTGCAAGGCGCGTGTCTTGACGACCTTGTCCAACTGCCGGCGCAAGCGCACCAATTGTTCGTCAATAGCGCGGCGGTCCGATTCAATCTGGGTTTCGCCGGGGCCCCCGACAAAGCCCAATCCACCCCGTTGACGTTCAAGGTGGGTCCAGGCGCGGACCAGACGGGTGCGCTGATAGTTCAGCGCAGCCATTTCGACCTGCAGCACACCTTCGCGGGTGGCGGCGCGGTCGCTGAAAATCTCGAGGATCAGACCGGTACGGTCAAGAAGTTTGACGCCCCACGCTTTTTCAAGGTTGCGCTGCTGGACCGGCGTTACTGGTCCATCGACCAGCACCAGTTCAACCTCGGCCTCTTCAAAGATGTGCTTAAGCTCCTCGATCTTGCCAGAGCCGAAGAGCATCCCCGCGCTGACGGTGCGCAGGGGCACGATATTGGCCCCTTCCACATCCAGATGCGGCAGGGCACGGGCCAAGGCGACAGCTTCCGCCAAGGCGGGCTCCGCGATGCGGCGGTCATTGTCTGACTTGATGTCAGGGTGAATCACCCAAGCCCGGGTACGCTTCGGGCCTGCGGTGTCATCAATTTGAAACGGAGGACGGCTCAATTAGCGTCTTCACCCTCGTATAGCGAGATCGGCGTGCTTGGCATGATCGTGGAAATCGCATGTTTGTAAACAAGCTGCGATTGCCCATCACGGCGCAGAAGAACACAGAAATTGTCAAACCATGTGATGACGCCTTGCAGCTTCACACCGTTGATCAGGAAAATCGTTACCGGCACCTTTGTCTTGCGCACATGGTTCAGGAATGCGTCTTGCAGGTTTTGTCGGTCAGCCGCCATTGTTGGTCTCGCTCTTATTCTTGCTGTTGTTCTTGCTGGCAACCGCGGATCGGTTTACCCCTTCGGAAGACTATGAAGACCCGCGCACAGAGTTTCCACCCCAAAATGTCAGAACTGTTGCGCGCAAAGCCGCATCCCGTGTCACGCGCGCCACAGATCAGGGGTGAGCAGCGCAATAATCGCCAAAGTTTCCAGCCGCCCCAGCACCATCGCCGCACATAGGATCATCTTGGCCCCGTCGCCCAGCTGGATCAACGCGATGGGAGCATCGGCGGCAAACTCCATCAACGGGCCGGTTGTCGCCAGTGTGGCCACCGACATCACCAGCGCATCGGCAAAGGGCGCGCCGACGAAGGTCAGCAGCAGGGTCACCCCCGCAAGCGACAGCGCGAACAGCATAAAGAATATCCAGGCGATGAACGCCCCGTTGCTTTGCAGCCGCCGCCCCGCTTGACCGGCGCCCGAGACAGAGTGTGGATGGACCAGCCGTTCCATCTCGCGGACGCCGTTGCGATACAGCGCAAAGACCCGCAACAGCTTGACCCCTCCGGCCGTGGTCGCCACCCCGCCACCGATCAGCGCCAGTCCCATGAGGATCAGCCCCGGGGTCTCGAGCCCCGACCAGCTTTGCGCTTCGGCCCAGGAAGCGCTGACAAATCCGGTGGTGGTCAGAAAGGAGGTGACCGTGAACATGGCGCCCCAGAAGGCGCTGCCGGTCTCAAGTGCTTCGGCGCTGGCATCCACATCGAAAGCGCCAAGGAAATGACGTACGAACAGCACCACAGGCACGCCGAGGATCAGCGCCAGCCCCATGCGGAATTCGGGATCAGTAAACAGCCCCCCTTGGGTCGCCGTCACCGTGTCTTTGGAAAAGGTCAGCCGCGACAGCGCGAACAGCATGAACAGCATCATCATCGCCTCGGCCCCAAAGCCGACACCAGTGTCATGCGTCCCCCCGAGCGGCGAGATGCCCGAGGTCGCCAGCACCGACATCGCATGACACAGCGCCACCAGCGATCGGTCCCCGTTGGCCAGCAGCAGCACCCAAAGCAAAAGCGTCAGCGCGAGATAGGTGGGCGTCAGCGCCGCCGCGGACCGCAGCAAACGTTGGCGCGGGTTGATCTGTCCCATATTGCTGCGGCGTTCGTCCGGGTTGCCGGGTTCGGCCTGCGAGGTCACCTCGAATCCGCCAAGGTGTAAGGGGGCCAGAATGGCCGACGCCGCGATCCACATCAGCAACCCACCCATCCAGGCGACCTGCGCACGCCACAGATGCAGCGTGTCACTGATCCGTCCGGGATCATCAAACAGCGTCGCGCCTGTCGTAGTGATAGAACTGACCATATCGAAATAGGCGTGCAGGAAGCGCGTGGTCGGCAGGGCCTCAAGAAACGGGATCGCCAGCAGCGCGGGCAAAAAGACAAAGCTGGAAAACAGCGACATCAACGGCCCCAAGGCCCCGTGCCGCGCACGCCGTCCGGCATGGGCGACGGCGATCAGGGTAAAGATAATCACCCCCAGCAGCCCCGAATAGAAAAACGCCCGCGATGCCAGATGGTCTTGGGTGGTCAGCGCAAAGATCGCCGGAAAGATTGTCGAGGCGCTGAACACACCGAAAATCAGCAAGAACAGCGGCAGTTCAAGGATTTCGCGGCGGATATAGGATTTGCGTCTCACGTGCGGCGCTCCGGTAATTTGGACGCAGGCACCATCAGAAAAAGTCGATGGAGACCTGCATCAGCTGTTCGACCTGCGGCACGTCTTTGGCCAGACAGAACACAGCGATGACGTCGCCTTCTTCGATGCGTGTGGTGCCGAGGGGGCGCATCACCTCGTCGCCCTTGCGGACCATGCCCATCAATGCCCCTTCGGGAAAATCAATGTCAGAAACGCGTTTGCCCGCAATCGGAGAGGTCGATAGCACCTCGGCCTCGATCACCTCTGCCTCGGCGTCGCCGATGGAATAAACCGACCGCACCCGCCCGTGACGGATGTGCCGCAGGATAGAGCTGACGGTGGTGGAACGCGGGTTGATATAGGCGTCGATGCCCAAAGGCTCCATCAGCGGGACCAGCGTGGGGTCGTTGATCAGCGCGATGACATAGGGGCAGCCTTCGGATTTGGCGCGCACGCAGGCCAGCATGTTGGTCTTGTCATCATCGGTGATCGCCATCATCGCATCGGCGCGGCCAATCCCGGCTTCGGCCAGTAGGGACGCGTCCAGCCCGTCACCGTTAAGCACGATTGTCCGCTCCAACGCCTCGGCGGCGCGTTCCGCGATGCGGCGGTTCTTCTCGATCATCTTGGTGCGTACCCGCTTGCCGCGCGCCTCGAGGTTCTGGGCCACGGCCAGCCCGACATTCCCCCCGCCCACAAGCACGACACGTTCAAGCTTGCTGGTGGTCTTGCCAAAAATCTCGAGGGTGCGGGGGATGTCATCGCGGTGGCAAAAGACATAGCAGGCGTCACCGACAAACAGCTGGTCCTTGGATTCCGGCGCAAACAGCGTCCCGTCGCGGCGCACCCCGACGACAACGGCGCGCAGCGTCGAGAACAGATCTGTCAACTGTCGCAGCGGCGTGTTCACGACCGGGCAGTCTTCGTCGATCTGGATACCGATCAGATGCGCCATCCCGTCCATGAAGGTCTCTGTATCAAAGGCCGCGGGGGCCGAAAGCCGCTGCAACGCCGCATTCGCCACCTCTTTTTCAGGCGAGATCACAACGTCGATCGGCATGTGATCGCGACGATAAAGATCGGAATAGATCGCCGTCAGATAGGATTGGCTGCGCAGTCGCGCGATCTTGCGGTTGATGCCAAAGACCGAGTGGGCCACCTGACAGGTGACCATATTCACCTCGTCCGAATGGGTCGCGGCAATGATCATCTCGGCATCGCGGGCACCGGCGCGGTCCAGCACGTCGGGGTAGCTTGCAAAGCCGGCGATCCCTTGCACATCCAACGTATCGGTGGCGCGGCGCACCAGATCGGCGTTGCTGTCAACGATTGTGACGTCGTTGCGTTCGCCCGAAAGATGGCGGGCAATCTGCCACCCGACCTGCCCTGCGCCGCAAATGATCACTTTCATAAATGGGGTTCCTTTGGCGTGAAGCCTTGCCTTGCGTCACCAGCTGGGGCTTGCCCGCGTGACCCGTGATATGCCAGTGATTTGAATGACAGATGGCTATGCAAGGGTCAATTCAAATGTCAGACTTGCTTCCATAGCAGGACGGGGGCGCATATGCGGAAAACGGCTTTGATCATCTGTGGGAGCGTGGCACTGGCGGCCTGCGCACCGTTGAACACCTACTACAAGCCCGGTGCTACTGTCGCGATGGTCGAACGGCAGACCACGCAATGTCAGGTCGATGCCTTGGCGCAGGTGCCCGTGGCGCTTCAAACTGTCCGCACCCCGCCCCGTTTCATCCCGCCGCGCCGCATCTGCCGGTCCGATGGCCGTTGCACTTCCCGCGCGGGATATTTCGAGCCCGGGCAGACCTATACGGTCGATCCCAATGCCGATCTGCGCAAAAGAGTTGAAACGCAATGTATGGCCGATGCGGGCTTTGCGCCAGTGTCGATCCCGCAATGCCCCGCCGGCATCGCCAAGGCCGCGCCGCAGGGGCGCACGACCGCCCTGCCCGCGCTGACTGAAAACGCCTGCGTGATCCGCAATGACGACGGCAGTTTCCAGATCGTGACGCGGGGGTAGCGAACGGGGTCAGCTATCGGCTGCCCCGTCATCATCCACATGTGCCACCCGCGTGCCCGACTTGGCCGAGGTCACCACCCCGAGACTTTTGAGCTTACGGTGCAGCGCCGATCGTTCCATGCCGACGAAATTCGCAGTGCGGCTGATGTTGCCGCCGAACCGGTTGATCTGGGTCAGCAGGTATTCGCGTTCAAACGCCTCGCGGGCCTCGCGCAGGGGCAAGGTCGCCAAGGCACCGGACAGCACCACGCGGCCCTCTTCGTCGGTGGTTTCTTCCTCGCCCGGCAGCTCGCGCGCTTCGATCGGGCCGGTGCCGTCGCCAAGGATCAGCACACGTTCCACCAGGTTCTTGAGCTGACGCACGTTCCCTGGCCAAACCATCGTCTGCAGCAACGCCTCTGCATCGCCCGAGAATTCGCGTAGCGGCAACCCCTGCGAGGCGTTGAAGTCCGCGATAAAGTGGCGCGCCAAGACGGGGATATCCTCGCGGCGGTCCTCTAGCGACGGGACAGAGATCGGCACGACGTTGAGCCGGTGAAACAGCTCTTGCCGGAAGGTGTCTGCTTTAATCGCGGCGTCCAAGTCCTTGTTTGTGCTGGATATAACGCGCAGATCGACACGCACCTTGTCGTTGCCGCCAACGCGGGTGAATTGCTGGTCGACCAGCACACGCAGGATTTTCGATTGCGTCCCCAGCGGCAGATCGGCCACCTCGTCAAAGAAGATCACCCCGCCATGCGCCTGTTCCAGCAGGCCCGGCTCTACCCCACGGTCAGGGGTTTCGCGGCCAAACAACACTTCTTCCATGCGGTCTGGCGCCACGCTGGCGCAGTTGACCGTTACGAAGGGGGCTGAGGCACGGTTGGAATTGGCATGTATATAGCGCGCGGCGATCTCTTTGCCGGCCCCCGCAGGGCCGCGCAGCATCACCCGACCGTTCGATTTCGTGACCTTATCAAGCTGCCCCATCAGCGTCTTAAACGAGGTAGAGTTGCCGATCATATCAGTGCTCGCGACCTCGCGCCGCTTGAGGCTGTGGTTCTCGCGACGCAAGCGCGAGGTTTCCATCGCGCGGCGGATCACCACCATCAACTGGTCGATGTTAAACGGTTTTTCGATGAAGTCATAGGCGCCCTGCTTGATCGCCGCGACCGCGATTTCGATGTTCCCATGCCCCGAGATGATAACAACAGGCACATCCGGATTGTCCCGCTTTACCGTTTTCAGAATGTCGATCCCGTCCATCCGGCTGTCTTTCAACCAGATATCAAGGATCATCAGCGCCGGCGGTTCCGCGTTGATGGCCGAGATCGCCTCGTCCGAATTGCCGGCCAACCGCGTCACAAAGCCCTCGTCTTCCAGAATGTCCGAAATCAACTCGCGGATGTCGCGTTCGTCGTCAACGATCAGGATGTCACTCATTATGGGTCTCCAGTTCTGGGGTTCCGGTGGGGGCAGCAAGGGGTAGCGTGATCACCGCCATTGCGCCGAAATGTGTTTCGCCCGCGAAGATCGGCGCGTTTTCCAACGACAACGTCCCGCCGTGTTCTTCGATGATCTTTTTCACGATGGGCAGGCCAAGGCCAGTCCCTTCGGATCGGGTGGTGACATATGGCTCGAACAGTCGCGCGCGGTCTTCCGGCAATCCGATGCCATTATCCGCTATGGTGATTTGTAGCGCCGTTTGGGTTGTGGTCAACTGCACCTCGATACGCGGGTCTATGTCGGCCTCTGGGTCATTTTGCTTACGACTTTCAATGGCTTCGCCTGCGTTCTTAATCAAATTTGTTAAGGCTTGCGACAGCATTGTCTGGTCCACCCGCGCCAGTATCTCTTGTGTCGGCAGATTGGCGCTGATGGTCACGTCGGGCTGGCCCGACTGCTGCAACAAGACTGCGTCCTGCAGCACCTGAACGACATTCTGCACAGAAGTTTCAGGCTCTGGCATGCGCGCGAATTTGGAGAATTCATCGACGATACGCCGCAAGTCACCAGTCTGGCGGATGATCACGCCGGTCATCTGGTCAAGGCTGGCGGCGTCGTCGGGCAGCTTAGGGCCGAACTTGCGTTTGATCCGCTCGGCGCTCAGCTGGATCGGGGTGAGCGGGTTCTTGATCTCGTGGGCAATACGCCGCGCCACGTCGCCCCATGCGGCCATGCGCTGCGCGCTTACTAGATCGGTCACGTCGTCAAAGGCGACAACATAGCCCTCTAGCCGCCCGTCTTCGCTGCGCCGTGTGGCGACGCGCACCAGCAGGTTTTCCATCTGCCCCTGACGCGAGACCTTGATCTCGCCCTGCGCGACCTCGTTCTGCCCTTTGACGACCGAATTGAACAGCGGGCCGAACTCCGGCACCGCGACAGAGAGCGCCAGCGATTGCTGGTCCTCGCTCCAGTCCAGCAGCCGCGCGGCAGAGCGGTTGACGAAGGTCACCCGCCCTTCGGGGTCCAGCCCCACGACGCCCGAGGTGACGGAGCTAAGCACCGAATCGAACAGGCGACGACGGCGTTCGATCTGGCGGGTGTTATCAAGCAACGTCTCGCGCTGGCCTTTCAACTGTTTGGTCATCTGGTTGAAGTAGCGGCCAAGCATGGCGATCTCGTCATCGCCCTCTTCCTCGCGGACCTGAACCTCAAGATCACCGGCACCGACCTGCTGCGCCGCGCCGGTTAGGCGACCCACCGGCCCTGACAGACGTTCGGCAAACCACAGCCCCAGCCAGACCGCTGCGAGAATCAGGATCACCGCAAAGCCCACATAAAGCAGCCCGAATTCGAACAGCAGCTTGCCGCGCTCGTTTTCAAGCTGTTGGTACAGTCGCACCGTTTCCTTGGTATCGTCCAGCAGCGACAGGATTTTTCCGTCCACATCGCGGCTGACATAAAGATAGCGATCGACAAAGGCTTCCATCAGCACCAGCGCGCGGAATTCGTTGTTGCCCCAATCCTCGATCACCAGCGGCGCGCCGTCGAGCTCTTGTGCCTCGCGGATCTGTTCGGGTGTCGGTTCTTCGAAATCGAACAGATACGACCTGTCGCCGCGCGCGCGGATCTGGCCGGTGCCGTCGATCATATAGGCCTCGCGTAACCCGCGCTGGATCAGGCGTTGCCCGTCCGCCAGAAGCTGCGTGTCAGGCACATCAACGCCCTGATCGCGCGCTTGATCAATTGCGCGGGCCAAGGCGATGGCATCTTCGCGCAGGTCATCGCTTTGCTCGTTCTCATAGGCTTCGGCGGCGGCCAGCGAATTGCCCACCACCGACCGCACCCGATCCGAGAACCAGCCTTCAAGCCCGACGTTGATCGTCAGCCCCGCAAAGATCGCAACACTCACCGTTGGGATCAGCGCCATCAGCGCGAACACCCCCGTCAGACGCAGGTGCAGCCGGGAACCCGCCGACTTCGCCCGCCGCGCCGCCACCAGCCGCGCGACCTCGCTCAACACAAGGGCGGCGACGAGCAGGATATAGACCAGATCGATCAGCAGAATGATGCGCAGGCTTGGGGTGTTTCCGCCCTGTTCAAGCGGGCCGAGCACCAGATAGGTGACAAGCGCCAGCACCGGCCCCAGAACCACAAGCCCCAAGGTCGCCAGATTGCGCACGCGCCGGATTCGGCGCAGGCGCTCAAGCCGCATAAGATAATAGCTGCGTGACCGGGTAAGCACCCGCTATCCTCACCGATGATGTGATGCACCTATGCATCAACCGCCCATTTTTGTGGTCCTGATCCGGCTTTGAGGCTAGATGGCCACGGTTATGTGGCGCTTTTACATCATTTTTCGACCGCGTGTCACCTCAATATCGAGGTCCGTGATCTTTTTTCTCAGCGTATTGCGGTTGATTCCCAGAAGGTCGGCGCATTTCGCCTGATTGCCAGCGGTTGCGGCAAGGGCGATCTCGATCAACGGGGCTTCGATCTCGCGCAGGATACGGGCGTAAAGTCCGGGCGGCGGCAGCATTGATCCGTGCTGGTCAAAGTATCGCTGGAGGTGACGTTCGACCGACGCGCCGAGCTTTTCGGTATTGGCCTGCGCGCGCAGCGGTTCGGGGTCGGGTTGCGCGCCCAGTACATGCTCTGCCTCGGATTGGGTGATTTCCGGCGCGCGGCTGGTCAGCGCGAGCTGCCGCATCGCATGTTCCAACTGTCGCACGTTGCCGGGCCATTGATAGTTGGCAAAGACCTTCGCCGCCCCTTCGGACAGGGCGCGCGGCGCGGTATTGCCGGTTTCGGACCGTTCAAGGAAATGCGCGGCAAGCAAGGCAATATCATCCACACGGTCGCGCAGCGCGGGTACATGCAGCGTCGCCCCCGAGAGACGATAATACAGATCGCGCCGCAGGGTGCCCGCCTTCATCGCGGCGGCCAGATCCGATTGGCTGGTCGCAAGGAACCGCGGCGCGTGTTCACCGGGCGTGTCCAT
Source organism: Sulfitobacter sp. M39 (assembly GCF_021735935.1). Lineage (NCBI taxonomy): Bacteria > Pseudomonadati > Pseudomonadota > Alphaproteobacteria > Rhodobacterales > Roseobacteraceae > Sulfitobacter > Sulfitobacter sp. M39. The sequence goes on along the minus strand of NZ_WMDZ01000001.1, from coordinate 2,051,612 downwards.
CATGCGCGCGATACGGGCCTGAATCTCTTCCGAGAAATCGCCGATCTCGTCAATCAGCAGCGTCCCGCCGCGGACCCGCGCCAAGACACGTGTCGGGCCCTCAAGGTCTTGCAGCTCGGCCGAGGTGACGGTGACGAACGGCAGGTTCCGCCGGTCCGAAAAATCGTGGATCGCCTTGCCGATCAGCGACTTTCCTGTGCCGGATTCGCCCCAGATCAACACGGGCAGATCCGTGTTCATCACCCGCGCAACCACGCGGTAGAGCGCTTGCATCACCGGCGTGCGCCCCACCAGCGGCAGATCATCTCGGTCCCCATCGCTGTCAGAGCTGGTCTGCGCCGGACGGCGCGCCGGCCCGCTGCGCTCTAGCGCGCGGGCGGTGCGTTTCATCAGGTCAGGCAGGTCGAAAGGCTTGGGCAGGTAGTCATAGGCCTCCGCCTCTGCCGCCTTGATCGCGGTCATGATCGTGTTCTGCGCCGAGATCACGATCACAGGCAAACCGGGTCGGTCCTGCGCGATCTTGGGCAGCATCTCGAGCCCATTGCCGTCGGGCATCACCACATCCGAGATCACAACGTCGCCTTTGCCCTCGCCCACCCAACGCATCAGGGTGGTCAGGCTGGATGTCGCGTGCACCTTACAGCCCGCGCGGGTCAGTGCCTGTGTCAGAACGGTGCGGATTGTGCGGTCGTCATCAGCGACCAGAACGGTGCCATCCATCGTCAATTCTCCTGATCGGAAGCGGTATTTTCAATTTGGGTCTTATCGGCCCGCGGCAGTGAGATGCGGAACACGGTCTTGCCGGGCACAGAATCCACCGTGATCCAGCCGCCGTGGTCGGAAATGATCTTGCTCACCAGCGCCAGCCCCAGCCCGGTGCCGTTCTCGCGCCCGGATACGAAGGGTTCGAACACGTCAGCGCGGATCGCCTCTGGTAGACCGGGGCCGTCGTCGATGACTTCGATCTGCAAGGGCAACGATTGCGCCGTGCCGTCGGATCGGCGCATGCGGAACGAATGTTCATAATAGCTGTGCAACCGGATCGTCCCGCCCGAGGGGCCCGCCGCCTCTGACGCGTTCTTGATCAGGTTCAGCACCACCTGCAACAGCTGGTCCTTGTCGCCCAAGGCCGGCGGCAGCGAGGGGTCGTAATCCTCGATGATCTTCATGCGCGCGCCAAACCCCAGCAATGCGGACCGGCGCGCGCGGTCCAGCGCGTCATGCAGGTTTACCGCCTTGCGCTCCGGCGGCATCAGGTTGCCGAATTGTTCGACCTGTTCCAGCAGCTTCACGATCCGGCGCGATTCCGCGACGATCAGGTCTGTCAGCTCCAAATCCTCGGTGCTGAGGTTCATGCTGAGCAGTTGCGCGGCGCCCGTGATCCCTGCCAGCGGGTTCTTGATCTCATGGGCCAGCATCTCGGCCATGCCGATGGCGGATTTGGCGGCGGATTTGACCGAATTATTCTGCGTCATCCGACCGGCCATCTCGCGCGGGGTGATCATCAGGATCATCTGCCCCGCCGCATCGATCAGCGGCGCAAAGTGTAATGCGCATTGCACCGGCGGGCGCTGGCCGCTGCCGACATCCACATCATTGACGAACAAGGGCGTGCCATTGACGCGGGCGCGGGTGAAGGCCTCTTCCAGAGGGGCGTCGACGGCGATCATGTCCCACACCGGCACACCGCGCACGGATTTGGCAGATGCGTTCAGAAACCCTTCGGCTTCCGAGTTCAACTCGGCGATCATGTCGTCTGTATCTATCAGAATAGCGGGCACGGGCAGCGATGCGAAAACAGTATCCAGCGACATCAAGCGGCCTCCAACTGGTGGTCCGGCAGACAGGCGGACGGGATAAGACGGTGCACCTCGGCGGGGCTGGCAGCGGTCAGTACCGCGCGGCGCAGATCGGCGGGAGTGTTGCTGGTGCCCATGTACCACCCCAGATGCTTGCGCGCGACGCGCAGGCCGATCACCTCGCCGTAGAACCGGATGATCGCCTCGTAGTGGTCGGACACCATGCGCGCGAAATCGGCACCCTGCGGGATAACCGGTGCGGGCGCGCCGAACAGATCATGGGCCACTTGTGCGAGCAGCCACGGTTTACCTTGGGCGCCGCGCCCGATCATCACGCCGTCCGCCCCCGACTGCGCCAGCGCCTGCCGCGCGGCATCGGTGCTGATGATATCGCCATTGGCAATCACAGGAACAGAGACCGCCTGTTTGACACCCGCAATCGCGGCCCAATCGGCGGAGCCTTTATAGAACTGGCAGCGCGTACGCCCGTGGATGGTGATCATGGTGATCCCCGCAGCTTCGGCCCGCGCGGCGATCTGCGGCGCGTTCAGCATATTGTCGTCCCACCCCAGCCGCGTCTTGAGCGTGACGGGCACGTTCACCGCGTTCACCACCGCCTCGATCAGGCGTAGCGCGTGGTCGGGCGTTTTCATCAGCGCAGAGCCGGAATAGCCTTGGGTCACCTTCTTGGCGGGGCAGCCCATATTGATGTCGATCACCCGCGCGCCCTGCCCTTCGACCATCCGCGCGGCCTCGGCCATGGGGGCGGCCTCGCGTCCCGCCAACTGTACCGCAGTGCCTTCGATGCCAAGTCCCAGTTCGGCCTTTTCCAGCGTCCCGGGGCGGGCGTTGATCATGTCGACGCTTGCGACCATCTCTGAGACCACCAACCCTGCGCCAAAAGACGCCACCAACGTGCGGAACGGCAGATCGGTGATCCCCGCCATCGGGGCCAGCAAAACGGGCGGGTCGAGTTTGAAGGGCAGATCCGAGAGATCCAAACGCTTAATCCTTGTGCAATTGACTTTGGTTTACCGAGGGGTGGGCCGAAACTCAATCAAACCAAAAGCTTTTACTGGTGAGAAACTGACCTATTGCCTAAAATTTAAGCACACGGCGCGGACGATTGCACAGGCCGCGTTGCAGGCATAGAACGGGGCGAGTTTATCAAAGGGGGCGCGCGATGGCGTCGACACCGAAAATCGCAGCGCTTATCGTGGCCGCCGGACGTGGCACCCGTGCGGGGGGTGCCGTGCCCAAACAATGGCAGCCGCTGTGCGGGAAACGCGTGATCGATCACACTCTTGCGGCTTTCCAGCGGCATCCGCAGGTGGACCGGATCATCATCGTATTGAACGCCAGTGACATGGCGCAGGCCGACGGGTTTACCGCGCAAGGCTGTCTTGTCGCCGAAGGGGGCGCGGATCGTGCAGCATCGGTGCGTAACGGTCTGGCGCTGCTGGGGGATGCGGATCTGGTGCTGATCCATGACGCCGCCCGCCCCTGTGTCACGCCGCAGATCATCGACGGTGTGATCGACGCGCTGGCCACAGATGCCGCAGCCGCCCCCGGCCTGCCTGTCACCGACGCGCTTTGGGTGGCCGAAGACGGTGCCGTCGCAGGAACGCAGGACCGCACCGCGCTTTATGCCGCCCAAACCCCGCAAGGCTTTGATGCCGCCACGATCCGCGCCGCCCATGCCGCCTTTGAAGGCATTGCCGCCGATGATGTAGAGGTCGCCCGCGCCGCCGGTGTTGCGGTTGCCATCACCCCCGGCAGCGTCGATAACCTGAAAATCACGGTGCCGGGCGATTTGACCCGCGCCGCCCGCATATTGGAGTCTTCGATGGATATTCGCACCGGCAACGGGTTTGATGTACATGCTTTCGGTCCGGGGGATCATGTCACACTTTGCGGAGTCAATATCCCGCATGATCAAGGGCTTGTCGGTCATTCCGACGCCGATGTCGGCATGCATACGGTCACCGATGCGATCTATGGCGCGCTGGCTATGGGCGACATCGGCCAGCATTTCCCCCCGTCTGACCCGCAGTGGAAAGGGGCGCAAAGCCATATCTTTCTGCGCCACGCCGCCGATCTGGCGCGCAGCGAAGGGTTCACCCTGACCCATGTCGATTGCACGCTGATCTGCGAATACCCCAAAGTGGGGCCTCATGCCGCAGAGATGCGCCGCGTGATGGCGGATATCCTGTCTCTCGAAGAAAGCCGTGTGTCGGTCAAGGCGACGACCTCGGAACGTTTGGGATTTACCGGCCGCGGCGAAGGCATCGCCTGCATGGCCACAGCAACATTGGTGAAACTATGACTTTGGCAAAGCTGATCGCGACTGTTCTGGGGGTGGGCTACATCCGCCCTGCCTCTGGCACCTGGGGCTCGCTCGTCGCGCTGCCCTGGGCCTGGCTGCTCCATGTCATCGGGGGGCTGCCGCTGTTGATCGCAGGCATCGTGCTTACCTTTGCTGCAGGTTGGTGGGCCACCGCACGCATGACCGCCGGAAGCGCTGATCATGATCCGTCGGAAATCGTGATCGACGAGGTTGCGGGCCAATGGGTCGCGCTGCTGCCGCTGAGCTATGCGAGTTGGACGATGGATATGAACATCCTTGTGATGTGGCCCGGCTGGATTGCGGCTTTTGCGCTTTTCCGACTTTTCGACATCTGGAAGCCGCTGATCATCGGCTGGGCCGACCGGCGCGGCGATGCGCTTGGCGTGATGCTGGATGATATCTTTGCAGGCATTTTCGCCCTGCTGGGGGTGATCGCACTGGCCGTGCTGTATCACGTGTATCTCTTTGCCTGATGTGCACGCCCTTCTGGACCGCGCCCGCGCGCGCGAGGTCATGATCGCCTGCGCCGAAAGCTGCACGGGCGGCATGGTGGCCGCCGCCCTGACGGACCTCCCCGGATCCTCCGCGATCTTTGACCGTGGGTTTGTCACCTATACCAATGCCGCCAAGATTGACCTGCTTGGCGTCAGCCCAGACACACTCACCGCCCACGGCGCGGTGTCCGAGCAGGTCGCCCTTGAAATGGCGGGCGGTGCCTTGGCACGATCCGGCGCGCAGATCGCCGTGTCGATCACCGGTATCGCAGGCCCCGGCGGGTCAGAGCATAAGCCCGAAGGCCGCGTCTGTTTCGGCCTCGCCACGGCGTCTGGTATCACCACCCAAACGCAAGAGTTCGGCGCATTGGGCCGCGAGAAAGTCCGCCACGCTGCCCGCGATTTCGCCTTGGGGCTGATTTCTGAGGCGATTACATAACGCCCGCAAAACAGGCGGCATGGCTAAATTGCTGCCTAAATATGTGGCGAATGTCGAAATGCCCGTTTAATCACCGGCTTTGCCCACATTTTAACTTTTGTCGCGCGCGCACATCCGTTTCACCCGTCTGCAATCAAAAACCTTTCGGGAGGAAACCAAGATGAACGCAGCTGATACGGCCTGGATCATGACCGCCACGGCCTTGGTCCTGTTCATGACATTACCGGGGCTCGCGCTCTTCTATGGCGGGCTGGTGCGCAGCCGCAACGTGCTGAGCGTTTTCATGCATTGCTACGGCGTCGCCTGTCTGATGAGCGTGCTGTGGTTCTTCGCCGGATACTCCATCGCCTTTGGTCCTGACACATCGGGGCTCTGGGGCGGATTGGGCAAGATCGGCCTGTCGGGCGTCACTGCTGACAGCCTGTCAGGCACCCTGCCCGAGATCCTGTTCTTCGCTTTCCAGATGACATTCGCAGTGATCACGCCCGCGCTGATCGTCGGTGCCTATGTGGAGCGGATCGGCTTTGGATTCGTAATGCTCTTCTCGGGGCTCTGGATGCTGCTGTGCTACGCGCCCGTGGTGCATTGGGTCTGGGGCGGCGGTTTCCTGGCCGATGGTGGCATCTTTGGCGAGGTCGGCGTGCGCGATTTCGCGGGCGGCATCGTGGTGCATGAAACAGCTGGCCTTGCGGCGCTGATCCTTGCAGTCTTCCTTGGTCCACGCCTTAACCACAACACCCCGCCGCATAACCCAGGCTTCGTGATGATCGGTGCTGCGATGCTCTGGGTCGGCTGGTTCGGCTTTAACGGCGGCTCGCAACTGGCCGCAGACGGAGGTGCGGCCATGGCGATCACGGTGACCCATATCTCCGCCGCCACCGCCTCTCTCACCTGGGCGCTGTGGGAGCGGATCAAATTCGGCAAAGCCTCCCTGGTCGGCATCGTCACAGGCACCATCGCGGGGCTGGCCTCCATCACGCCTGCGTCGGGTTTCGTCGGCCCTTGGGCAGCGCTGCTGATCGGCGCGGTTGCCGGGATCTTGTGCCAGGAAGCGGTGGTCTTGATCCGCAACAAGGCCAAGATCGACGACACGCTTGATGTTTTCGCGGTTCACGGCGTGGGCGGGATCTTCGGCACCATCATGATCGCAGCCCTCGGGGCTGGGTCTTGGGCCGCACAACTGGGGTCGCTGGCGATCGTCGGTGTCTATACCACGGTGGTGACCGTCGTGCTGGTGCTGGTCTGCAAGGCGATCACCCCGCTACGTGTCAGCAAAGAGGTCGAGGTCAACGGGCTTGACCTGTCCGTCCACGGTGAACGGGCCTATGATCTAAGCAGCTGATCGGGAAGTCAAAGACCCACACAAAGGCCCCGCATCGGGGCCTTTGTCGTTTCTAGGCCCCGGCCCCATAAAGAGCCGCCGCGCGTTTCTCGAACGCCCGCACTACCCGCTGCATCGCCTCGTTAAAGACGACGCCTATGATCTTTTGCAAAATCGCGTTCTTGAATTCGAAATCGACGAAGAAATGCACCTTGCAGCTGCCGTCGCCATTGTCCTCGAACGCCCAGTTCGATTTCATGTATTTGAACGGACCATCCAGATATTCGGTGTCGATCTTCTTGGCCTCGGGCCACAACACCACCCGGCTGGTGAAACGTTCGCGAAACACTTTGAAGCTGATGACAAGATCGGCGTCCATTACCTCGTGATCGCCCTTGTCCTCACAGCTTTTGATCCGCGCGGCGGCGGTCCAGGGCAAAAATTCTGGGTATGACGCCACATCGGCCACCAGATCATACATCTGTTGGGCGGTGTAGGGCAGTTCGCGGGTCTCTGAATGGGTAGGCATTGATTTCCATCTGTCATGAAGTTAGCCCTTATGAAATCCTATCTCCCCCTTTTTCAAGGTAAAACCCATGACGACGCGACCTTATGTCATCGATGAAATGATCTCGGCCAAGGCAATCGCCGCGCGGATCGAAACCCTTTGCCGCGAAATCCAAAGCGAATTCGCCGGCACCGAAAAGCTGACAGTGGTGGGGCTGCTGCGCGGATCTTTCGTGTTTATCGCCGATCTGGTGCGCGAGCTTGACCTCCCGATCGAGGTGGATTTCCTCGAGGCCTCCAGCTATGGCGATGGCATGGAAAGCAGCAGAGAAGTGCGTATTCTCAAGGACTTGCGCGGCGCAATCGAAGGGCGTGATGTGCTGGTCGTCGAAGATATTGTCGACACGGGCCATACTTTGCATCATGTGCGCAACCTGCTGATGTCGCGCGAACCCGCCCGGCTGAAAACCATCGCCCTGCTCGACAAACCCAGCCGCCGCGAGGTGGATATGAAGGCCGATTGGATCGGCTTTGAAATTCCGGATGAATTTGTTGTGGGCTACGGCATCGATTTCGCGCAGCGCGACCGCAACCAGCCCTTTATCGGCAAGGTTCGTTTTACATGAACGTCGCTTGGTTGATGCGGATGAAACGGTGGGTGCAAAACCCGCCGTCGGCCGGCCGCGTCAAATTCGTCTTTGCTGTGGTCTTGGCCGGCGCGCTGATCTTTGCCGCAGAATACTTTGGCTACTGGCCTGAATGGGCCACGACCCAACGGATCAAAAACCCGTTCTAACCTTTCCAAATGGATTTAAATCCCGGGGAGTTTGAGGGGCAGCGCCCCTCAAATTCAATGCAACGCAGTTACCCCAGCTTCGCCAACCGCGCCGCCTGCAGCCGCGCAAAGTCATCGCCCGCGTGGTAGCTCGACCGCGTTAGAGGCGTCGCAGATACCATCAAGAACCCCTTGCCATAGGCCGATTTTTCATAGGCGGCGAATTCATCGGGGTGTACAAAACGGTCCACCGCGTGGTGCTTTGGTGTCGGTTGCAAATATTGCCCGATGGTCAGAAAATCGATGTCCGCGGCGCGCATGTCTTCCATGACCTGCATGACGGACTGACGATCCTCGCCCAGACCGACCATGATGCCGGATTTGGTAAACATCGTCGGATCAAGCTCCTTCACCCGCTGCAACAGACGCAGCGAATGGAAATACCGCGCGCCGGGGCGCACCTCAGGGTAGAGGCCGGGCACTGTTTCCAGATTGTGGTTAAACACGTCCGGCCGCGCTTCGACCACGGTTTCCAGCACTTTGGGATCGCAGCGGATGAAATCGGGGGTCAGAATCTCGATCGTGGTGCCCGGGGACCGTTTGCGCACGGCGCGGATGGTCTGGGCAAAATGTTCTGCTCCGCCGTCTTCGATGTCGTCGCGGTCCACGCTGGTGATTACGACGTGGTTCAGCCCCAGTTTGGACACCGCATCGGCCACGCGCCCGGGTTCAAAGATATCCAGCGCTTCCGGTGGGCGCCCTGTCGCGATGTTACAGAAGGTACAGGCGCGGGTGCAGACCTCCCCCATGATCATCATGGTGGCATGGCCCTGCGACCAGCATTCGCCGACATTCGGGCAGCCCGCTTCTTCGCAAACCGTCACCAGCTTGTTCTCGCGCATGATCTTTGCGGTATCCGCATAGCCTTTGCCACCCGGCGCCTTCACCCGGATCCACGACGGCTTTTTCGGCTGTGGATTGTCGGGGCGTCGGGCCTTTTCAGGGTGGCGCTGCTCGGGGATTTTCAGGTCTCGCATGATCAGGCTCCGTTTGGAATACGCCCCTTATGTAGTAGGTTCGCGCGGCGCATGAAAGAGGCAGTTGTCACCTGCGGGGCAGCCATGCGGTGCGCGCCGATCCAGATCCGCTGCCTAGCCGATCATCGCACTCCCGGGGCCAAGCGTTTCCGCATAGTGTTTGCGCAAGCGCATCAGGGCGATACGCAGAACGATCTTTCCCGACCGCGCCGACCAGCCAAGGCGCTTTTCCGTGGTTTCCAGCCCTTCCAGATAGCAGCAGCACCGCAGCACAATATCCGACAGACCCGGTCCCAGATCCGCCAGCGCCGATCCCACCCGTGCCCGGGCTGCAGAGGGTGCGCTGCCTTCAAAGCTGACGCTGTCGCCCTGCCCGCCCGGTGCCAGAAACCGGTCCCAGTTCTGCGTCACCGCCTCGCCCATTTGCGCCAGCTCAAAATCCTCGCGCAGGCGCTCTCCGGCTTGGACGAGACTGTCGGACAGGAACGGCGCGCCTTTTGCGTCGCGTCTGCGGGCGAGCGCGGCCAACGGGCTTTCGGCCAGCGTGTAGCGCAAGCGTCGTGCCGTTTTCTGCCGCGCCCCCTCTGGCAGCGGCGGCGCAGGGGCAAAAGTGGTTTGGGCTTCGGCAAAACCGTTTTGTGCGCCCTGACCCATCATCTCTTCCAGCGCATGCCGTCCAGCGGCGGTGATGTGATAGCGCAGGATGCGCCCTTCACCATCGGTCGCGATCCACCCGTTAAGCGCCATAGCCTGCGCGACACAGCGGTCCACCACGGCAGTCCGCGTCTGCGCGCCGTCCGGACCACTGCGCACGACAACGGCCTTGTCCATCTCGGCCGCCACGGCCAGCAACGCACCGGTTTCGCACAAGCGCCGCAAGATGCGTTGCGCCTCGCTGCTCAGAGTTTCATCATCGGGCATCATGGGGTGGGAGGTGTCATTCATCGCGGCGGGCTCCTGCATAGGGTGGGTTTCAAAGCGGCTGACCTGCCCCAGCAGATCAAGGACGTCGTCCACCAGCGGATCATCGCGCCGTGTTTCCAGCCGCCGGATCTGACGCAGGATGGTAGAGGCGTGACACTGAGCTGATCGCGCCAGCGCCCGGATCGGCTGGCCCATCTCCACATGCGACACATAATGCCGCGCGGCGGCCGGTACCCATCCGGGCAATCCGCGCCCGTCCGGTGACGTATTTGATAGTTGGGTCATGCAATCTCCTTTCCCAAGGCCGTGCGCTTATCCACAGCCTTATCCACAATACCAAAAGGTTAATTGGTTAGGGATTTGTTAATATTTACCGATACAGCCCATAATTGTTTCCATTTGGTAAACAGTGGTAACCGCGACGCACGATGACCCTGCTGCGCGAGCAACACCAGTATCTAGCGTGAAATCCTGACGGTGGTCGGCCATGCCAATGCATGCCAGCGCAACCAGCAAGGATTTGATTTTATGCAAGATATTCTATCGCGTCTCAGCGGCATCCACCGTCCCGCTATTCTTGTCCGGGCAGGCAATATCGGTGCCCAAACCTATCGCCGCGGTCCCGCCCTGCGCCGCATTCTGGGGCGCACGACCCTGCCGCGCAGCACCATCGCACTGCTTCAGCTGATCGACATTGAGGCAGACCTGAACGCCAGACGCAAAAAGACGGACGCAGGCTATAACCTGGTCCGTCATGTAGAGGTGATGATCGCGCTCATTGCCGAGGCCGCGCTCTTGCGCGAAACTCTGCGAGATGCGGCTACATAAAGCTGTCAGGCTCCGTCGCTTTGCGTTCCGCGACAAAGGCATCAAGCGCCGCACGCGTCTCGGGGTCCATGGCCGGTTGCACATAGTCGCCCAACAGCTTTTCAACACGCGCCGCTGCCAGCGACTGGGTATCGCGCGCGCCCTCATCTGACCATGTCTCGAATGGTTTGTAGTCCAGCAGATCGGATTTCCAGAAGGCTTCCTTAAAGTTGGCCTGTGTGTGCGCGCAGCCCAGATAATGCCCGCCGGGACCAACCTCGCGGATCGCATCCAGCGCTTGCGCGTTTTCGTCAATCTCGACACCGCGCGCCAAATGGTGCAACGCGCCCAGCTGATCCGCATCCATTACAAATTTCTCGAACGACGCGACAAGACCGCCTTCCAGCCAGCCACAGGCATGGAGCATAAAGTTCACCCCCGACAAAAGCCCCATGTTCAAACTGTTCGCCGTCTCATAGGCTGCTTGCGCGTCGGGCAGTTTTGACCCGCAGAACGAACCCGAGGACCGGAATGGCAGGTTCATCCGCCGCGCCAACTGCCCCGCCCCATAGGTAATATGCGCGGCCTCCGGCGTGCCAAAGGTCGGTGCGCCCGAGTTCATGTCGATCGAGGTCACAAACGCCCCGAAAATCACTGGCGCGCCCTTACGGATCAGCTGGCTATAGGCGATGCCCGCCATGACCTCGGCCAGAACCTGCGTCAACGTCCCAGCCACAGATACCGGTGCCATCGCGCCGCCAACAATAAAGGGCGAAATGATCGACGCCTGATTGTTCTCGGCAAAGACCTTCAGCGCACCCATCATCACATCATCAAACGTCATGGGCGAATTGATGTTCACCAGCGACGTCATCACCGTGTTCTGGTCGACGAACTCCGCCCCGAACAGAATCTTGCACATGTCCACGGAATCCTGCGCGCGGCTCGGTTCCGTGACGGATCCCATGAAGGGTTTATCGCTCAGCGTCATATGCGCATGAAGCATGTCCAGATGGCGCTTGTTGACGGGCACATCGGTGGGCTCGCAGACCGTGCCGCCGGAATGGTGCAACCACTTGGACATATAGCCAAGCTTCACGAATTTGTTGAAATCTTCCATCGTGGCATAGCGACGGCCCCCGGCGGTGTCGCGTACGAAGGGCGGGCCATAGACCGGGGCCAACACCAGATTGCGCCCGCCGATCTCGACGTTGCGCGCAGGGTTGCGCGCGTGCTGGGTGAACTGCGACGGCGCGGTCTTGCATAGCTCGCGCGCCAGCCCGCGGGGGATACGCACGCGGTCGCCGGTCACATCTGCCCCGGCCGCGCGCCACAGCGCCAGCGCCTCGGGGTTGTCGGGAAAGTTCACGCCGATCTCTTCCAACACCGTATCGGCGTTATACTCGATGATCTGTAGCGCCTCTTCGGTCAGCACCTCGTAGTTGGGAATGTTGCGTTCGATGTATTTCGCTGTCTCGAAGGACACAGCCGAGCGTGCCGCCCGACGTGCCGCACCGCCACCACCGCGCCCGCGTCTTGCTGATTCCGCCATGAGGTCTTCCTTTCCGCCAAAACTGACGCCTAGCTACCCCATTCACGCAGCGGGCTTTACGCGGTTTACGGCCTTAGAGGTCAAAAACCGACATCATGATCCGCCGACCCCTTCATTTTGCCAAAATAAACTCCGGGGGTCTGGGGGCTGGCCCCCACTCCACTCTTGCCACGCAGGCCATCCGCCCATAATCAGTCTGCATGACAGATATCTCCCATGACCGCCTTCTCATCATCGACTTCGGCAGCCAGGTCACCCAGCTGATCGCCCGCCGTTTGCGTGAACTTAATGTGTTTTGCGAAATCCACCCGTTCAACACGGTGGATGATGCCTTTCTCAAGGATTTTGCGCCCAAGGCGGTGATCCTGTCGGGGGGGCCGTCCTCGGTCTTCGCCGAAGGTGCACCCATGCCGCCGCAATCGGTGTTCGAGCTTGGCGTACCGATCCTTGGCATCTGCTACGGCCAACAGGTCATGATGCATTGCCTGGGCGGCAAGGTTGAACGCGGTCACGGCACCGCTGAATTCGGACGCGCCTATGTGACCCCCTCCGAGGCCCGTCTTGAGCTGTTGGAAGGCTGGTTCCTCACCGAGAAAGAGCAAGTCTGGATGAGCCACGGCGATCACGTCAGCGCCATCGCGCCTGGTTTCGAAGTCTACGGCACCTCGCCCCATGCGCCTTTCGCGGTCACCGGCGATGTGTCGCGCAATTTCTATGCCGTGCAGTTCCACCCCGAAGTGCACCACACCCCCAATGGTGCGCGCCTGTACGAAAACTTTGTGCGTCTCGCGGGGTTCAAGGGCGACTGGACAATGAGCGCCTACCGCGACGAGGCCATCGCTGCGATCCGTGAACAGGTCGGTGATCAAAAGGTCATCTGCGGTTTGTCCGGCGGGGTCGATTCCTCGGTCGCGGCCGTGCTCATCCACGAAGCGATTGGTGACCAGCTTACCTGCGTCTTTGTCGACCACGGTCTGCTGCGCAAGGGCGAGGCCGAAGAGGTCGTCACCATGTTCCGTGACAACTACAATATGCCGCTGATCCACGCCGACGAACAAGAGCTGTTCTTGGGCGAGCTGGACGGCGTGTCTGACCCCGAAACCAAGCGCAAGATCATCGGCAAACTGTTCATCGACGTGTTCCAGAAGCACGCCAAGGACGTCGGCGATGCCACCTTCCTCGCACAGGGCACGCTGTACCCCGATGTCATTGAATCCGTGTCATTTTCCGGTGGCCCGTCGGTGACAATCAAATCGCATCACAACGTGGGCGGCTTGCCCGAAAAGATGGGTCTCAAGCTGGTCGAGCCGCTGCGCGAACTTTTCAAGGACGAGGTCCGCGAGCTTGGCCGCGAGCTGGGTCTGCCCCCGTCCTTTATCGGCCGCCACCCCTTCCCCGGCCCCGGCCTCGCTATCCGCTGCCCCGGCGAGATCACCCGCGAAAAGCTCGACATTCTGCGCGAGGCGGACGCGGTTTATATTGACCAAATCCGTAAACACGGGCTGTACGATGAAATCTGGCAAGCCTTTGTGGCGATCCTGCCTGTCCGCACCGTGGGTGTGATGGGCGACGGGCGGACCTATGATTTCGCCTGTGCCCTGCGGGCTGTCACCTCGGTCGATGGGATGACGGCGGATTACTATCCGTTCACCCATGAATTCCTGGGCGAGACCGCGACGCGGATCATCAACGAGATTCCGGGCATCAACCGGGTGACCTACGATATTACGTCGAAACCTCCCGGCACGATTGAATGGGAGTGATCTGAATGGCTGTGATCGGCCGCATAACACAGACGCCTCCGGCGGGGATTTTTTTCCATTTGGAAGAGAGACCATGACCCCGACACTCAGGGCGGCTTTGTGGATGATGGGGTCGATCACGTCTTTCTCTGCGATGGCCGTCGCCGGGCGCGAGCTTGGCGGCAGCCTCGATACGTTCGAGATCATGATGTACCGGTCGCTGGTGGGCGTGATCGCTGTGTTTACGCTCGCGACCGTTTACGGAACCTGGGGGCAGATCAACCGCCGCGATTTCGGCACGCAGATAGGGCGCAATCTGGCGCATTTCACCGGACAGAACCTGTGGTTTTACGCAGTTACCGTGATCCCGCTCGCGCAGGTCTTTGCGCTTGAGTTCACCTCTCCGCTTTGGGTGATTGTCCTGTCGCCGCTGATTTTGGGCGAACGGCTTACCAAGATGCGGGCTTTGGCGGCGGTTCTTGGGTTTATCGGCATCCTTTGTGTTGCCCGTCCGACAATTGCCGGGCTGAATGCTGGCGTGATCACGGCGGCGTCCTCGGCGATTTTCTTTGCACTGACGATTATGTTGACCAAGCGGCTGACGCGCAGCCAGACGATCACCTGCATCCTGTTCTACCTGACCGTGACGCAACTGGTTTTCGGCGTGATCATGGCCGGTTACGACGGGGATATCACGGTGCCCGAGGTGGCACAGATGCCGCTGTTGTTGCTGATCGGGATCGCAGGGCTTATGGCGCATTTCTGTCTGACCAACGCCTTGTCCATTGCGCCTGCGACAGTGGTCGTCCCGATTGACTTTGTCCGCCTGCCACTGATCGCCGTCATCGGTATGCTGGTTTATGCCGAGGCCTTGGATATCTGGGTATTCATCGGCGGCGCGATTATCTTTGCCGGCAATTACATGAACCTCTGGACCGAATCCCGCCGCGTTTCGTAACGAAACTGCAACAGTTCTGGCATAGGGGCGCAGACTTCCCTTTGGTCAAGAATTGACAGATTGACGCACCCTGCCGTTCAGTAGCTGTATAAATTGTGGCTGCGCGTTGTGGCTGCATCGCTTCTGGGGAGGAGTATTTAGAGATGACGTATCGAGTAATCGCAATGGCGGCCCTGTTGGGCAGCGCATCCACGTTGCACGCGGGGGGTATTGACCGGTCGGGTCAGTCGATCACGGCCCTGTTCGAGAGTGGCCGTTATGCTGAGTTCAGCCTTGGGTCGGTGTCGCCGAATACATCGGGGGTTGGCCCGAATGCGATACCTCCAACTGGGGTAGGCAACTCCGGAAACATGACCGACAATTTCTTCACATTCGGCGCAGCCTATAAGGCGGATATCAACGATCAGCTTTCATACGCTATTATTTATGATCAACCATTCGGTGCCGACGTAGATTACCCGGCAGACGCAGACTACTTCGCGGCAGGGTCCAGCGCCGAGTTCAACAGCCACGCGCTGACAGGCCTGTTGCGCTACAAGATGCCGAACAACTTCAGTGTGCATGGCGGTATTCGGGTGCAAACCATTGAAGCCAGCGCTGCCATCCCCTTCATCGCGAACTACAGCGTAGACGGAGACCGTGATACAGGCGTCGGGTATGTTGCCGGTGTCGCGTATGAAAAGCCTGAAATCGCGCTGCGCGTGTCTTTGACTTATAATTCCAAGATCAGCTACGACGTCCGCACCTCTGAGAATTCGCTTCTTGGATCCAATGTAACTGAGACAGAGGTAGAAACACCTCAGTCGGTTAATCTTGAATTTCAAACCGGCGTTGCAGCAGACACGCTTGTCTTCGGTGGTGTGCGTTGGGTCGACTGGTCATCATTCGAAATCGCGCCAAACGATTATTCAACCCTTACAGGCGGTGGAAAACTGCTGAGCTACGAAGACGACGTCTACACCTACTCCTTAGGTGTCGGTCGCCGACTGAGTGACACGTGGTCCGTTGCGGCGTCCGTCGGTTACGAGAAATCCAACGGTGGCTTTTCGAGCAACTTGGGACCGACTGACGGCAACAAGAGCCTTGCATTGGCAGCGACCTATACGCGCGACAGTATGAAAGTTACGACCGGCATCCGCTACATCAACATCGGTGACGCCGAAACGACGCTCGGTGGCGGTCAGACCGCGGCGACATTCGAAGACAACGACGCTGTCGCAATCGGTGTGAAAGTCGGCTTCACCTTCTAAGCTCTACCGCATTTAACGCTCTATCAGCCCGCCCCAGCAATGTGGCGGGCTTTTTCATGGGGGCGCGATGTCTGATGTCTCGTGGCCGATGGCTCGCGTCTGGTGTCTGGGCACAGGCTAGGCTACTCATTGCGAAACAAGACGTTCCAAGGAAGACGACCCATGCTTTACCCCTCTGCCGATGCGTGGCGTGCCGCGCCGCATAAACATGTGCTGGTCTTTGGCATGTCGGGTCTGGGCAAGACGCATATGGCGCATCTGCTGCGGCAATCGGGGGGGTGGTTTCACTACTCTATCGACTACCGGATCGGCACGCGATACCTGGGTGAAACCATCGCCGACAATGCCAAGGCCGAAGCGATGAAGGTGCCGTTCCTGCGGGATCTTCTCCTGAGCGACAGCATCTACATCGGGTCAAACATCACTTTCGATAACCTTTCGCCCGTGGCGACCTGGCTGGGCAAGCCCGGCGATGCGGCCAAGGGGGGATTGCCGATGGCGGAGTATACCTCCCGACAGGAAGCGTTCAAACAGGCAGAGATCGCGGCCCTGTGCGACACCGGCCATTTCGCCCGCCGTGCGGAGACGCTTTATGGCTATCCGCATTTCATCTGTGACACCGGCGGCTCGATCTGTGAATGGGTGGACCCCGATGACGACAATGATCCGCTGATGCAAACCCTGTCGGCGGAATGTCTGCCGGTCTGGATCAAGGGCGACGATGCTCACACCCAAGAGCTGATCCGCCGCTTTGACAAAGCCCCCAAGCCGATGGCCTACCAGCCCGAGTTCCTGCTGCGGGTGTGGCAAGAATATCTGAGCGAAAACAACTGCCAAGAGGATGATGTCGATCCGGATGCCTTTATCCGCTGGACCTACGCCCAAGCGCTCGCCCACCGACAGCCGCGCTACGAGGCGATGTCGCGATGGGGGGTGACCGTGACTGCCGATCAGGTGGCCGGGCTCAAATCCGAGGATGACTTCAATGACCTGATCGCGGGGACGTTAAGCGCGTGACCCTTGGCGCCCTCTGCGCGGGCGCTTATCTAAATCCGGCGCAGATGATGCAAGACCTCAGCCCCTAGACGTGGAATACCGACATGCCGATTAAACTGCCTTCCGACCTGCCTGCCTACGACGTGCTGACGCGCGAAGGTGTCATGGTGCTGGACGAGGAAATGGCGGCGCGTCAGGATATCCGGCCTTTGCGCATTGCCCTGCTGAACCTGATGCCGAAAAAGATCCAGACAGAAAACCAGTTCGCGCGGTTGATCGGGGCGACGCCCCTGCAGATCGAATTCAGCCTGATCCGCATGTCCGACCACCAGTCGCGCAATACGGCCGCAGATCACCTTGAAAGCTTCTACTGCCCCTTCGAGGAAGTCACCCACGAGAAATTCGATGGGCTGATCATCACCGGTGCCCCGATAGAACATCTGGACTTTGATGACGTCACCTATTGGGAAGAGCTTACCCGCGTCTTTGACTGGACCCAGACCAATGTCCATTCGACCTTCGGTGTGTGCTGGGGCGGCATGGCGATGATCAATTACTTCCACGGTATCAAAAAGCATCTGCTAGAGGACAAGGCATTCGGCTGTTTCCGCCACAGCAACCTTGAACCCTCGTCGCCCTATTTGCGCGGGTTCTCGGATGATCTGGTTGTGCCGGTCAGCCGTTGGACCGAAATGCGGGCGGCAGAGGTCGACGCCGTGCCGAGCCTGACCACCCTGCTCGGCAGCAAGGAGGTCGGCCCCTGTCTGGTCGAGGATGCAGGGCATCGGGCGCTCTATATCTTCAATCACCTTGAATATGACCGCGACACATTGAAGGACGAATATGACCGCGATGTCGCCCAAGGCACGCCGATCAACGTGCCCTGCAACTATTACCCCGATGACGACCCCACGCAGGTGCCGCTGAACCGCTGGCGTAGCCACGCGCATCTGCTGTACGGCAACTGGATCAACGAGATCTACCAGACCACCCACTACGATCTGAACGACATCGGTCGCAGCAATTTTGGGACGTAGCATGCTGTTGATCCTGAC
Organism: Sulfitobacter sp. M39; assembly: GCF_021735935.1. Taxonomy (NCBI): domain Bacteria; kingdom Pseudomonadati; phylum Pseudomonadota; class Alphaproteobacteria; order Rhodobacterales; family Roseobacteraceae; genus Sulfitobacter; species Sulfitobacter sp. M39. Next base: position 2,033,609 of record NZ_WMDZ01000001.1, on the reverse strand, counting down.
GCTGGTCGCCGTGGGCTTGGTGATCGTGGTGCACTGGCGGGCCAGCACCCGCGAGGCTGCGGCCAACGCCGCCTACCCGCCGATTGGCGAGCTGATCGATATCGACGGCGTCAAGGTCCATGCCAAGGTGCAGGGCAGCGGGCCGGATCTGGTGCTGATCCACGGGGCGTCAGGGAATATGCGGGATTTCACCTTTGATATGGTGGACCAGCTTTCCGACCGCTACCGCGTTATCCTGTTCGACCGTCCGGGGCTCGGCTGGACCGACAACCTGCCCCAACACGCGGGCGCATGGAATGCCACTGCGGCCACACCACATGAACAGGCCGCGCTGTTGCAAAAGGCAGCGGACCGGCTTGGGGTGAACACGCCGATCGTCCTGGGCCACAGCTACGGCGGCGCCGTGGCACTGGCGTGGGGGCTATCGCGGCCCGATGACACGGCGGCGCTGGTGTTGGTGTCTGGCGTGTCCGAGCCGTGGGAAGGTGACCTTGGCTGGCAGTACAAGCTCACCGGCTCTGCCTTTGGGTCGGGTATTGTGATACCGCTGGTCACCGCCTTTGTGCCGCAGGGATTTGTACGCGCCAGCGTCGACGCGATCTTTGCCCCGCAAGACGCGCCTGACGGCTATAGTGACCACATCGGCACCGGCCTATCCCTGCGCCGCATGTCCATGCGCGCCAATGCGCACCAGGTGAACTCGCTGCTGCCCGAAATCAAAAGGATGGTCCCGAAATATGCTACGCTGACCATGCCGGTCGAGCTGATCCACGGCACCGCAGACACCATCGTCCCGCTGGATGTCCACGCGGCAATCGCGACCCCGCAGCTACCCGATGCGGTGCTGACCACCCTGCCCGGCATCGGCCATATGCCGCAACATGTGACCCAACCCGACGTCATTGCCGCCATCGACCGCGCAGCGACACGTGCGGGTTTGCGCTAGGGGGCAGAACGCTCCATAAGTTAGGGTGAACAGGATATTTGAGGAGGCCCCCATGGACCTGCCCTTTGACGGTGCGATCAGCGCCTATTTCGAAAACGACGCGCCCGCGCCCATCAACAAGGCGATCAAACGCGCCGACAAGGACGATATCCTGAGCGACAGCTACCCCCATTCCGAACGTCTGGGGCGCAAGCAATATGACCGCGAGATGGATCGGCTCCAGATCGAACTGGTCAAGCTGCAAGCATGGGCGCGCGACACCGGCACGCGTATCGCTATGATCTTTGAAGGCCGCGACGCTGCCGGCAAAGGCGGCACGATCTCGCGCTTCCGTCAGAATTTGAACCAGCGTTCCGCACATGTGGTGGCCCTGCCCAAACCCACCGAAACCGAAGCAGGTCAGTGGTATTTTCAGCGCTATATCAAACATTTGCCTACCGCCGGTGACATGGTGTTCTTTGATCGCAGCTGGTACAATCGCGGCGTCGTCGAACCGGTGTTCGGCTTTTGCACCGAGGCCCAGCGTGAAGCCTTCTTCGATCAGGTGGTCCCGCTGGAAAAGATGCTGGTGGACGATGGGCTGCACCTGTTCAAATTCTGGCTCAACGTAGGCCGCGGCGAACAGCTGCGGCGGATGCTCGCGCGTGAAGGCGACCCGCTGAAGCAATGGAAGCTCAGCATCATCGATGTCAAAGGGCTGGCGAAATGGGACGCCTATAGCGCCGCGATCAAGGACACGCTGCTGCGGTCCCACACGCCGCAGACCCCGTGGACGGTGATCCGCTCTGACGATAAACGCCGCGCGCGGCTGGCAGCGATCCGGACCGTGCTCCACGCGTTTGACTATACAGGCAAAGATACCAAGGCGATCGGCGCGATTGATGACCAGATTTGCGGCGGGCCGGATATCTGGGATGCCTAAACGCGGCTATCACCACGGCAACTTGCGACAGGCGCTGATCGACGGCGCGCTCAAACTGATCGAGGACCGCGGCCCCACGGGGTTCACCCTGTCAGAGGCGGCGAAACAGGCGGGTGTCACACCCGCAGCCGTCTATCGCCATTTCGAGGGCCGCGAAGACCTGATCGCCGAAGGCGCATTGCAAGGCTATGATATCTTTGCCGAATTGATGGAAGCCGCGTATCAATCCGGCCAGCCTTCCGCGCTCAAGGCGTTCGAGGCGACAGGCCGCGCCTATCTTGCTTTCGCCCGCGATTATCCGGGCCATTACATCGCGATGTTCGAAAGCGGCATTTCCGTCAACCGCACCCCCGATCTGGCCGCCGCTGCGGCGCGGGCCAATGGGGTCCTGGAACAGGCTGCAAGCGATCTCAGCCAGCATATCCCGTTGGAAAAACGCCCGCCCGCTTCGATGTTCTCGGCTCATATCTGGGCGCTTAGCCACGGGGTGGTGGAACTTTTCGCGCGGAATTCCCCCGGCAGGGCCTCGCCCTTTCCCGCAGATGATCTGCTGGAAAGCGGCATTGGCATCTACCTGCGCGGCCTTGGTCTGGTGGGGCCGGACGACTAGGCGGCGATCTCCGCCAAGGCCTGCGCCGCGATCTCGAAGGATTTGACCCGCGCGTCGTGGTCGTGGATCTGCCCTGTCAGGATCAATTCATCCGGTTGATATGTCTCAATCATCTGCGACAGTTGCCGCGCGACGCTCTCGGGGCTGCCCACGGCAGTGACCCGCAGCGCCTGATCAACGGCCTGACGCATCTGAACGCCAACCTCGGCATCAATATCCCGCACGGGACGCGGCAGCTTGCCCGGTTTGCCGGTGCGCAATCGCACAAAAGCCTGCTGCATGGAGGTCCGAAGGTAGGCCCCCTCTTCATCGGTATCCGCCGCGAAAACATTCGCCGCCAACATGAAATGCGGTTTCTCCCACTGCGCCGAGGGTTTGAAATCGCGACGGTAAATCGCCACGGCGTCTTCCAACGCGTCGGGGGCGAAATGCGAGGCAAAGGCATACGGCAGCCCGAAATGCGCCGCCAGCTGCGCGCCATAGAGCGAAGAGCCCAAGATCCACACCGGCACATGCGTGCCCTGCCCCGGATGCGCCATCACACGCGCGCCCGCAGGGGCCTCGCCAAGATAGCCGATCAGCTCGGCCACATCTTCGGGGAAACGGTCGCCGCCCTGCATCCCGCGCCGCAAGGCATGGTACACGGCCTGATCCCCACCGGGCGCGCGACCAAGGCCCAGATCAATCCGGTCTCCGTGAATCGTGGCAAGCGTGCCAAACTGCTCTGCAATCGCCAGCGGCGCGTGGTTCGGCAACATGATGCCCCCCGCGCCCACACGGATGCGAGAGGTGTGATCCGCCACATGCCCGATCAACACCGATGTCGCGGCAGAGGCGATCCCCGGCATGTTGTGATGCTCTGCCATCCAGTAGCGATGATAACCCGCCGCTTCGGTCCGCTTTGCCAGATCAATCGTATTCGCAATGGCTTGGCGGGCATCTGACCCTTCGGGCACGGGGGAAAGATCAAGGACTGAATATCGCATGAGGCGGCTCCGTTTTTAACGCATCCTTTACCTAAGCATGCGGCATCGAAAACAAAACCACCCCGCTGGCTTCATTTTGCCAAATAAACTCTCCCCGAAGGGTCGCCTTGCTGCGGGCGCATACGAAAAAGGCCGCCCCGGCAGGAGCGGCCTTTTCCAAAAACTGTAAAGTAAAGCTTAACGCTTGGAGAACTGGAAGCTCTTACGCGCTTTCGCACGACCGTACTTCTTACGCTCAACAACACGGCTGTCACGTGTCAGGAAGCCTGCCGCTTTCAGCGCGCCGCGCAGGGAGGGATCGTAGAGCTGCAGTGCTTTGGAAACACCGTGCTTCACCGCGCCCGCCTGACCGGACAGACCGCCACCTTTCACAGTTGCAACAACGTCGAATTGACCGTCGGTGCCTGTGATGGTGAATGGCTGTGCCAGGATCATCTGCAGAACGGGGCGTGCAAAATATTCGTTCTGCGCTTTGCCGTTTACGATGACTTTACCGGAACCTGGTTTGATCCAGACGCGGGCAACCGCATCTTTACGCTTACCGGTTGCATAGGCGCGGCCTTGCGCGTCACGCACAGGCTCGCGTGGGGTCATTTCAACTTCTGTCCCCTGAACGCCACCGATGTTCTCGGTTACGGCCGCTTCGAGGCCTTCGAGTGTTTTGATTTCATCAGCCATGCTTATGCACTCCGCGTGTTTTTAGAGTTCATGGATTTCACGTCCAGAACCTCGGGGCTTTGCGCCTCGTGGGGGTGTTCGGAACCGGCGTAAACGCGCAGGTTGGTCATGATCTGGCGGCTCAGGCGGTTGCCGGGCAGCATGCGCTTGACCGCTTGGGTCACAACACGCTCGGGGTGCGCACCTTCAAGGATCTGAGCTTTGGTACGCTCTTTGATCCCGCCGGGGTGGCCAGTGTGCCAGTAGAAGTTTTCTTCACGCTTCTTGCCGGTCATCTGGATTTTCTCGGCATTGATCACGATGACGTTGTCGCCGCAATCCATGTGAGGTGTGTAGGAAGGCTTGTGCTTGCCGCGCAGACGCATGGCAATGATCGACGCAAGACGGCCAAGGACGACGCCTTCAGCGTCGACGATGATCCATTTCTTGTCGATATCTGCCGGTGTTGCAGAAAAGGTTTTCATGGAGGGAATTCCCGTTACTTTGGTGAAAGGGTCCGAAACCGAACCCCGCTATCTGATGACTGGGTTATAAACACGCCCTTCGCCACGTCAAGCGCCACATTCCCTATTTTGTTAAACAAAAACAATGCCTTGCAAATTAGGTATTATTATACCCCATGAAAATCACACACTCAACTGCTCCGGCGGAGAGTCCAGCAGATGTCGCAGGCGCATGATTGCATCCTCAAAGCTATGCAGCGCCACGCCTGCGTTAATCGCAAGCCGCACCGCATGGGGCGCGCGGGCATCGCGGCAAACGAATTCCTCGGCCGAGCGGATTTGCACACCCTGTCCTTCAGCAGCCTGACAGAACGCACCCGCCCGCCAGCCAACCGGCAGGCTTAGCCACAGGAACGGCACGTTGATCCGCCACGCCACATCGTATCCGCCCAATATATTCACCGCACTTTGGACATAGGCGTTAAAGCCCTGACGCGTGCCTTCGGCGATGGCGTCGATATCTGGATGAACCAGCAGCTTGGCACAAAGGTCGATCAGCGGGGTCGCAAGGCCAAAGCAATTATATTCGGCCACGCGACGCAGATCGGGTGTGCGCTGGCGCGGGCCGATGGCGAAGCCGATGCGCAGCGCAGGGGTCAGGGTCTTGGCCAGTGACGAGACATACCAGCCGCGTTCAGGGGCAAGCATCCGGTAGGTCGGCGCACGCTCTACGCGCATGCGATAACAATCGTCCTCGACAATTTGAAAGTCATGTTTGCGCGCCACCTCGACCAGCGCCTCGCGGCGCGCCACAGGTGTGAAACCGGCGGTCGGGTTATGGACTTCGGGCGAGGTGCAGAAAATCTGAAGATCATGGTTCCGCGCCACCTCGTCCAGCGCTTCGGGGATCACGCCGTCTTTATCCATGGCCACCGGAATGACATCGGCGCGCAGCAGCTCGCCCGCGCGGCGGAAACCGGGGTACGACAGATCTTCAATCGCGATGGCGGGGCGCCGGCCTTGCAGGATGGACTGGAACACGAGCGACAGACCGTTTTGCCCGCCGTGAGACAGGATCACATCGGCCTCGGTAAAGGATCCCAGCGGCGTGCCGGCCAGCCATTTGACCACAGCTTCGCGTGCGGGGCGCGCGCCTGTGCGGCTGGGATAATGCATCACCCCCGACGCCGGATCCTGAGCGACCTCCGCCATCAGATTGCGGATCAGCGTCGCCTGCCCCGCCGATGGGAGGTGCGGTGAAAACATGTTCACCGCATAGGTGTCCGCGGGGTAGTTCTTTGTCCCTTGATGCACGTGGTGGGCGATCACATCCATCTCGATCGGGCTGTTGCGATCGGGGGTCGTGGGCGGCAGCGCAATAAAGGTGCCGCGCCCGACCTCGGCCTGCAACGTCCCGCTTTCGGTCAGCATCGTATAGGCCCGTGCCACGGTCCCCGGCGTGACGCCAAGCTTCCATGCCAGTTCCCGCACCGGCGGCAGTTTTTCCCCCGCCGATAAAGCGCCGTTCGAGATACCGTTTCGTATCATTGTAACAACGGCTTTGTATTTGGGGCCAGGCCCGTCAATTTGATCAGGTCGCCAAATTGTACCCATTACAATGTTTTCCTTTTCAAAATGTATCGCATTTTGTACCCCTTTGTTACGGCAAAACGTAACATTGTGTCAATACAATTTAGAAATAGGAGATTCTCATGACACAGACCCTGACCCTCAACCACGAAACTGTGGCAATCCTGAACCAGCGCAGCACACCGTTTGCCGCTGTTCTTGCGGTCAAATTTGCGGTCTGCGTCACGAAGATGGCATCGCGTCGCCGGACACGCAAAGCGCTCGCACAGCTTGAGCCTTGGCAGTTGGCAGACGTGGGACTCACACCGCGACAGGCTCATGACGAGTCTATTCGGGTGTTCTGGAAGGCGTAACGTCCCTGTGGCGCATTCCAGACCTCTTCACTCGGGCCGGTAAATACCGGCCCTTTTTTCAATTGTACCTGTCAGCGTGGGGTACAATCAGCGTGGCGGAATGGCATAGGTCAGCGATGCCCGCGCGACAGGGTCATCCAGCCCGTCGGAATAGACCAACACATCACAAATCGACAGCAGTTTGCCGAGCTTGAGCAGCCGCGTCTTGGCGATCAGATCGGTGTTGGCCGCAGGCTTGCGCATGAAATCGATCGAACAGTTTGTGGTCACCGCCAGCGCCTTGGGCCCGATCCGCGCCAAGGTCATCAGATAGGCGCTGACATCGGCCAGGGCGAAGATCGACGGGCCGGACACGGTGCCGCCGGGGCGCAGGTGCCGGTCCGCGGTGAGCAAACGTGTGGTCAGATCCGTCTCTCCGACATGGTCGATGGCGAAATCATCGGCGACCTGTTTGAACACGTCTTTCATAAAAACCGAAAGCGCATCGGCATCCATCATAATTGGCATACTTGTCCTCCCTCATATGTCGCGGCTAGGCTCTGGGAAAAGCGGGAGGGGTTCAAGATGACAATGGTCGAAATGGCATGTGACGGTGCGGTAGTCCGGTTGACGATGAACGCGCCGGACCGGTTGAACGCGCTGTCGGACGAGATGCTGGCCGCGTTGCAGGCGCGCCTGGACGAGATCGCGCATCGTCCCGATATACGGGTCGTCATCCTTGCCGGGGCGGGCAAAGCGTTCTGCGCCGGGCACGATCTAAAGCAAATGACGGGACTGCGCGACGCCAAGGATGGGGGTGTCGCCGGCTTCCAAGACCTGTTCGAACGCTGCGCCCGTCTGATGGCGCGTATCCAGTCCCTGCCTCAACCCGTGATCGCGCAAGTCCACGGCATCGCCACTGCCGCAGGATGTCAGCTGGTCGCGACCTGCGATCTTGCGGTCGCGGCCGAGGATACGCGCTTTGGCGTAAACGGGGTGAATATCGGCCTGTTCTGCTCGACCCCGATGGTCGCGCTCAGCCGCAATATCCCGCGCAAACAGGCGTTCGACATGCTGACCACGGGCGAGTTTATCGATGCAGCCCGCGCCCGCGAGCTGGGGTTGATTAACCGCTTCGCCCCACCAGACGAGCTTGCGACGCAGACGACAGCGCTGGCCCAGCAGATCGCGGACAAGCTGGGCACAGCGGTCAAGATCGGCAAACAGGCCTTCTATGCGCAGCTCGCCATGCCGGTCGCGCAAGCTTATGTCTACACGGGCGACGTGATGGTGGAAAACATGCTCAACCCCGACACAGCCGAGGGCATCGCGGCCTTCCTGGAAAAACGCACCCCTGAGTGGGATCAGTAAGCCGGAAACAGACTGTTTCCGATGATGCCGCACAGATCACGAATTCGTGCTTTCAATTCGGGCGCTTTTGTGGCACAAATAAGACAAGGCATATGCCTTGATAATTTTGGGTCGCCGCCGGCGGAAGGTCCCTCCAGGTCAGCCTCTCACTGACCGACCGTTCCCGCAGCGGCGACCCCAAAAATCCTCCTTCACATTCAATCGATATGTTTGACGGCCCAAGGGGCGACAGCCACCGCTGGCTATTGCACCGCGCCAGCCCCTGCCCTACATCGCTGGCATGACACATACACTCCATATCATCGGCGGCGGCATGGCCGGATCAGAGGCTGCCTGGCAGGCGGCGAACGCGGGCATTCAGGTTGTGCTCCATGAAATGCGGCCCAAGGTCGGCACCTTCGCGCATCAGACGGGGCTGCTGGGGGAAATGGTCTGCTCCAACTCCTTCCGCTCGAATGATAACGAACAGAACGCCGTGGGGCTGCTGCATTGGGAGATGCGTGCCGCCAACGGGCTGATCATGGCGACAGCGGAGAAACACCGCCTGCCCGCCGGCGGTGCCTTGGCGGTGGACCGTGATCCCTTCGCGCAATCGGTGACAGACGCACTGATGGCGCATCCGAATATCTCGGTCGAATATGGCGAGATCACCGATCTGCCGCGCGAGGGTCACTGGATCATCGCGACCGGCCCGCTGACCTCGGGCGATCTGGCGCAGTCCATTGCTGCCGAAACCGGTGCCGAAGCGCTGGCCTTTTTCGACGCGATCGCGCCGATCATCTACCACGACAGCATCGATATGAGCAAAGCGTGGATGCAATCGCGCTATGACAAGGGCGAGACCGAGGAAGAGCGTACCGCCTACCTCAACTGCCCGATGACCAAGGACCAATACGAGGCGTTCATCGACGCGCTGCTCGCCGCGGATAAAACTGAATTCAAGGAAGGCGAGACGGCGGGCTACTTCGATGGCTGCCTCCCGATCGAGGTGATGGCCGAACGCGGGCGCGAAACGCTGCGCTTTGGTCCGATGAAGCCCGTTGGCCTGACCAACCCCCATGATCCCGACACCAAATCCTATGCCGTGGTGCAGCTGCGCCGCGATAACAAGCTGGGCACGCTGTATAATATCGTCGGCTTCCAGACCAAGATGAAATACGGGGCCCAGACCGAAGTGCTGCGGATGATCCCGGGGCTTGAAAATGCCTCCTTCGCGCGGCTTGGCGGTATCCACCGCAATACGTTCCTGAACTCGCCCACGCTGTTGGACGATCAGATGCGTCTGCGCAGCCAGCCGAACGTGCGGTTCGCGGGGCAGATCACCGGCGTCGAAGGCTATGTGGAAAGCGCCGCGATGGGGCTGCTTGCCGGGCGTCTGGCCGTGGCCGAGATCAAGGGCGAAGCGGCCGCACCACCCCCGCCGACCACTGCGACCGGTGCCTTGATCACCCATATCACCGGCGGCGCGGATGCGAAAACCTTCCAGCCGATGAACGTCAACTTTGGCCTGTTCCCACCGGTCGAGGGGCTTAAATCCGGCCGTCGCGGCCGCAAGGATCGCTATAAAGCCTACACCGACCGCGCCAAGACTGACTGGCAGGGCTGGTTGGACGGCGCCACTCCCGCAGCATGAGCTTTCGCACCCGGTTCGCGCCGTCGCCCACCGGGCCGCTGCATCTGGGTCACGCCTATTCGGCGCTGGTGGCCCACGATATGGCGCGCGCAAAAGGTGGCAGCTTTTTGCTGCGGTTCGAGGACACGGATCTGGAGCGATCAAAGCCGGAATACATCCGCCAAGCGTTGGACGATCTGGCGTGGCTGGGTATCACATGGGATGCACCGCCTCTGATGCAATCCGAAAACCTTGATGTGTATAATCAAAGTGTTGAGGCGCTTTCTTTACGTGGATTGACCTATCCCTGCCGCTGTAGCCGCAAAGCTATTGCCGCCGCGCTCGCCGCGCCGCAGGAAGGGGCACCGCACAGCGTCTATCCGCAAACCTGCAAAACGCGCAGCATGGACGACCGCGGACCGAATGACGCAATTCGCCTGCATATGGACCGCGCGCTTAAGCAGGCGTCAGACAGGCTGAGCTTTGTTGAAGACGGGCCGCTACACGCTGGCCCGCATCCCCTTGATCACGCATCCCTTTTGGCGAAGATCGGTGATATCGTGGTGGGACGCAAAGACATCCAGACCGCCGCGTATTTCCTTGCCTCTGCCATCGACGATATCCGCGAGGGGATCACCCATGTGGTGCGCGGCGTGGACCTGTTTGACTTCACTCAGGTGCAAGTGTTGCTGCTGGATCTGCTGGGCCACAAACCCCCGCGCTATTTCCACCACGATCTGATCCGTGATGAAAATGGCAAACGGCTGGCAAAACGCGATGACGCGCGCGCGATTTCCCTGTACCGGAGTGAAGGCGCGTCACCACAAGATATTCGTGCAATGATAGGTCTTTAGCGTCTATTCATCATCCATTACGTCAAGCGTGATGCGTTCGGCACCATCCTCGACCAGCGTGTAAAAACAGCTTCGCCGTCCTGTGTGACAGGCCGCCCCCGTCTGGTGCACCTTCACCAGCAGGCAATCGCGGTCACAGTCGATGCGCAGCTCCACCAGTTCTTGCACGTGGCCGCTGGTGTCGCCCTTAATCCAGAACGACTGGCGCGAGCGGCTCCAATAGGTGACGCGGCCGGTTTCCAGCGTTTGCGTAACGGCCTGCGCGTTCATCCACGCCATCATCAACACGTCGCCCGTGGTCGCATCCTGCGCAATCGCGGGGATCAGCCCTGCTTCGTTGAATTTCAATGTGCTGGTGTCAAAGTCCATCGCCGTGCCTTCAGTTTGTTTTTGCATCATCCGCGTGGAGGCTTATGTAGGGGTTAATGAGACAGAGGAACAGCCATGAGTGACGAGACAGACCTGATCAAGCTATACTCAGCGCGGATTTTGGGGCTTGCGGCTGACATCCCGCATCTGGGGCGCTTGGAAAATCCCGAGGCAAGCGTCACGCGGCGCTCGCCCCTTTGTGGGTCCACCGTCACGGTCGATGTCGTGGTGGAAGATGGCAAGCTGGCGCAGATGGGTCAGGATGTGAAGGCCTGCGCCTTGGGGCAAGCCTCTGCCGCGGTGGCCGGTGCGGCGGCGGTTGGTGCGTCGCTAGATCAGATCCAGACGGCGCGGGATCAGTTGAAAGCGATGTTGAAAGGCAAAGGCCCCGTGCCCGACGCCCCCTTTGACGGGTTCGAGGTCCTGACCCCCGCGGTGGCCTATAAAAACCGTCATGCGTCCATCCTGCTGACGATAGAGGCATTGGCCGAAGCGATGGAACAAACCCAAACGGTCGCGCAAAACGGCTAGGCCCGTTCCGCGGCCACCTGCGCCAATAGCGCCGCGGCGGCGATGCCGCCCGAGCCGTGAACGCCCCCCCCACCGAACGCCTGCAAAAAAAAAACGCCGCACATCCGGGCAGGATGGCGGCGTAAGGGTGCGGTGACCGTGAAGGCTCGTTTTGATCCGTGACAGAGGGGACAACTCGGGCACAGGGACGAAGGTATTGCAGACTTCGCCAACGCATAGAGTTTGGGACAGATGCGCGGGCTAGATCAAAACAACACGGTTTACGCAGGCAGAAGTCAAACGAAGGCGGGAAGGTGCAGACCGACCACGAGGATGACAACCAAGGCAGCCGCCCCTGCGGCATCTTGCAACAGCGTGTCTTTCGACCGTTTGGCAATGGCTTTGACTGTAAGGATCGTGGTCATTTGCGTTCTCCCGTTTCCGTTGCCTATTTGTTCTCATTTTCAAACCCCTGTGTAAAGAACTTTATGAGAACAAAGGAGAACAAAATGGGATTAAATTGCTAACCCACTGATATCAAACGGATCGCCTCGTCCTGGCGCATCAGCCATAACAGCAGCCGGGCGGCTTTGCCGCGCGGGGTGGTCAGATCAGGGTCCACAGCCAGCAAGGCGCGCGCATCCGATTGGGCGACCTGCATCAAGGCCGCCTGTTTCTCAAGATCCGCCACCCGAAACCGCGGTACGCCGGATTGCGCCGTGCCGATCAGATCACCGGTGCCGCGCATCTTCAGGTCCGTCTCGGCGATCACAAAACCATCTTCGCTTTCGCGCAGCACCTCCAGTCGTTGGCGGCCGCTTTCGCTGAGCGGGGCTTGATACATCAGCAAACAGGTAGAGGCCGCCTGCCCCCGTCCCACGCGCCCGCGCAGCTGGTGCAGCTGTGCCAGCCCGAAACTTTCGGCGCGCTCGATCACGATGATGCTGGCGTTCGGCACGTCGACGCCCACCTCGATCACCGTGGTGGCGACCAGCAGCTTGGTCTGCCCTTGCTGAAAGGCACGCATGGCCGCGTCTTTATCGGCGGGCGGCATCTGCCCATGGACCAGCCCGACCACGCCTTCGCCCAATGCCGCACGCAGGTGTTTGAACCGCGCTTCTGCGGCGATCAGATCGCTGACCTCGCTTTCTTCGACCAGCGGGCACACCCAATAGCATTGCCGCCCTTCGCTGATGGCGACGCGCAAGCGGGTCACGACCTCCTCCATCCGGTCGGTGGCAATCAGGGCGGTGCGGATGGGTGTGCGCCCGGGCGGCTTTTCATCCAGCACAGACACGTCCATATCGCCATATTGCGCGAGGGCCAGCGACCGCGGGATCGGCGTCGCGGTCATGACCAAAACATCGACGGCCTGCCCTTTTTTGCCAAGCTCAAGCCGCTGGCGCACCCCAAAACGGTGCTGTTCATCCACCACCGCAAGGCGCAGATCGCCAAAGGCGACATCGGCCTGAAACACCGCATGGGTGCCCACAAGGATCTGGATCGCGCCGCTTTCCAGCGCGCTCAGCTTGGCGCGCCGTTCGGGCCCTTTGTCGCGTCCGGTCAAAAGCTCAAGCACCACACCCGCCTGTTCGGCCAGGGGGCGCAAGCCTTCAAGATGTTGACGCGCAAGGATTTCTGTCGGGGCCATCAGCACGCCCTGCCCGCCTGCCTCGACCGCGCGCAACAATGCCATGAAGGCGACCAGCGTTTTGCCCGCGCCCACATCCCCCTGCAGCAAGCGGTTCATCCGCGCCCCGCTGGCCATGTCTTTTGCAATCTCGGCGATGGCGCGTGTCTGTGCACCGGTGGGCGCATAGGGCAATGCGCCAAGCACGCGCTGCTGCAGGTGGCCATCCCCAACCGTCTTGCGCCCCGCCTTCCGCCGGTCCTTGGCGCGCGCAAGGGCAAGCGTCAGTTGATGGGCGAGCAATTCATCATAAGCCAGCCGCGCCCGCGCTGGCGCCGCGGCAGAAAGGTCAGCCATGTCGTTCGGGGCATGCGCCTGTTGCAGCGCATCGGGAAAATCTGGCCAGTTCTCTTGGTTTTTCTGATTGGGGTCAATCCATTCGCCGACCTCTGGCACCCGCGACAATGCGGCCCGCGTAGCCTTATACATCAGCTTTTGCGTGATCCCGCTGGTCAGCGGATAGACCGGTTCAAACGTCGGAATATCGCCCGCCTCGGCCTCGGGCACAACGAAATCCGGGTGCACCATCTGGGGAATGCCGTCAAAAAGCTCTACCCGCCCCGACACCACGCGCCGTGACCCTTCGGGCATCTGTCGCTTCCAGTAATCCCCGCGCGCGTGAAAGAAGACCAGTTGAAAGGCGGTGGCGCTGTCTTCGACATGAATACGGTAGGCCCCGCCCTTGTTTGCAGGGGCCCGATGCGCGCCAACGGTGACCGCCACGGTAACAGTGGCGGGCAGGATCGCATCCTTGACACTGGGCTGCAGCCGTCTGTCGATGCCGGAATACGGCAGCGTAAACAACAGGTCCCGCGGGGCCATCACCCCAAGCTGGGCAAAGTTCTGCGCGGTCTTCGGCCCGACCCCTTCCAACGTTTCGAGCTTGGCAAAGAGGGGGAAAAGCGCCTCGGGCCGGCCGGTCATGCGCCGTCGATCAGCGCAAGCCAGCCGTCCTCGTCCAATGTTTGAATGCCCAGATCCGCCGCTTTCTTGGCCTTGGAGCCAGCCCCCGGCCCCGCGACCAGAATATCGGTTTTCGCACTGACCGAGCCAGAGACCTTGGCCCCCAAACGTTCGGCGCGCGCCTTCGCCTCGGCGCGGGTCATTTTTTCAAGCGTACCGGTGAAGACCACGGTTTTTCCCGCCACGGGGGACCCTTCGGTATCAGGGCGTGCCACATCCTGCACCGAAAGTTCCGCCACCAGCCGGTCGATCGAGGCCCGCTCGGCTTCTTGGGCAAAGGTGCTTACCAGGCTTTGCGCCATGACCTGACCGACGCCGTCCACACCGATTAGATCGTCCCAGGCGGGGCCCTCCCCGGATTTGGCATGCCCCATCGCGGCCTCGAACGCGGTCCAGCTGCCGTAATGCTGCGCGATCAGGTTCGACGCCGCTTCGCCCACATGGCGGATACCAAGCGCAAAAATCAGCCGCGACAAGGGGATTTTACGTTTATCCTCAATGGCCTGAAACAGTTTGTCGGCAGATTTCTCGCCCCAGCCTTCGCGGTTCTTGAGCTGCTGCATGCCGCTGCCATAGCGTGCCTTGAGCGTGAAGATATCCGCTGGTTCCGCGATCCAGCCATCGGCATAGAATTGTTCGACCTGTTTCGCGCCCAGACCGTCAATATCAAAAGCCGCGCGCGAGACAAAATGTTTCAGCTTTTCAACGGCTTGGGCAGGGCAGATCAGTCCACCCGTACAGCGACGCACCGCATCACCTTCCTCTCGGATGGCATCGCTGCCACATTCCGGGCAGGTCTTTGGGTAGACATAGGCTTCGGAGTCCTCGGGTCGCTTGCCAAAGTCCACATCCGCAATCTTGGGGATCACGTCCCCCGCACGGTAGACCTGCACCCAGTCGCCGACGCGGATATCCTTGCCCTCGCGGATACGGGCCCCCTTACTGTCGAGCCCTTTGATATAATCCTCGTTATGGAGCGTCGCATTCGAGACAACGACGCCGCCCACGGTCACCGGTTGCAACCGCGCAACCGGCGACAGCGCGCCAGTGCGGCCGACCTGAATGGTGATATCCTCCAGCCGGGTCCAGGCCAGTTCCGCAGGGAATTTATGCGCAATTGCCCAACGGGGGGTGGTGGAGCGAAAGCCAAGCCGGTCTTGCAACGCCGGATTGTTCACCTTGTAGACGACGCCGTCGATGTCATAGCCAAGCGTCGCGCGTTGCTCTTCGATCTTGCGGTAATGCGCGATCATCTCTTGCGGGCCATCGCAGAGCGTCGTCAACGGGTTGGTGTCAAACCCGAATGCCTTGAGCCGCTCTATCGCCTGAAACTGCGTTTCGGCCAGCGGCTCGGACAAGGCCCCCCAGGCATAGGCGAAAAACGCCAGCGGTCGTGCGCGAGTAATCTCGGCGTCCAACTGGCGCAGGGATCCGGCGGCGGCGTTGCGCGGATTGGCAAAGGTCTTGCCCCCGTTGGCCGTCTGGCGGGCGTTCAGCGCATCAAAGTCGTCGTGGCGCATATAGACTTCGCCGCGTACCTCAAGCAGCGCCGGTGCGCCTTCGATCCGCGCTGGAATGGTATCGATCGTGCGCGCGTTGGCGGTGACGTTTTCGCCGACCGCACCGTCCCCACGGGTCGCGGCCTGTACCAGATCCCCGTTTTCATAGCGCAGCGACAGCGACAGCCCGTCAATCTTGGGCTCTGCGGTGAAGGCCAGCGGCGTGCCGCTCGGCAGCCCCAAGTATTTGCGGATGCGCGCATCGAAATCGACAACATCCTCATCCTCGAAGGCATTGCCCAAGGACAGCATCGCCACGTCATGCCGGACCTTGCCGAACCCTTCCGCCGGGGCGGCTCCGACCTTGTCGCTGGGGCTGTCAGCGCGTTTGAGGCCGGGGAACCGTTCCTCGATCGCCTGATTACGACGTTTCAGGCGATCGTATTCCGCGTCCGATAGGTCGGGTGCGTCCTGCGTGTGATAGGCCGCATTTGCCCGCCCCAACAGGTCAGCCAACCGCGCCAATTCAGCTCTGGCCTCCTCCTCGGAAAGGTCCTGAAGTGCGGTTTTATCAGTCACGGTAAGCCCCAGCCTGCTGTTTCAACTGGGGTCTAGATACGCAGGGAACTCCCCCGCGTCTAGAATATTTCCCTCTCCTTTGTGGCTAGCCGCCGACGGCCAATCTTTCCTGTTCGGGGTAGCCCATGGTGGCCGGATCGCGCAGCACATAGCCCCTGCCCCAGACCGTCTCGATGTAATTCTCGCCCCCCGTGGCATTGCTAAGCTTTTTACGCAATTTGCAGATGAAGACATCGATAATCTTGAGCTCGGGTTCATCCATGCCGCCGTAAAGATGGTTCAGAAACATCTCTTTCGTCAGGGTCGACCCTTTGCGCAGGCTCAGCAGTTCGAACATCTGATATTCCTTGCCCGTCAGATGCACGGGCTTATCCCCCACGGTCACCGATTTGGCGTCCAGATTGACCGACACGCGTCCGACGTTGATCACCGATTGCGAATGCCCCTTGGACCGCCGAATGATCGCATGGATACGCGCCACCAGTTCTTCGCGGTGAAAGGGTTTGGTCAGATAATCATCGGCACCAAAGCCGAACCCCTTGATCTTGTTTTCCGTGTCGTCAGAGCCGGAGAGGATCAGGATCGGCGTCTGGATTTTGCTCAGCCGTAATTGCCGCAAGACATCATGCCCGTTCATATCCGGCAGATCCAGATCCAGCAGGATCAGATCGTAGTCATAGAGCTTTGCCAGATCGATGCCCTCTTCCCCAAGATCGGTGGTATAGGTGTTCAGATTGGCATGGGTCAGCATCAGTTCGATGCTTTTGGAGGTGGTTGGGTCATCTTCGACCAACAAAATTCGCATGTGTCTCACTCCGCTCAAATGGATTTGGTATAAAAGGCACCGTGAACAAAATAGTTTAACCACTCGTTAATAGTGCTCAACTTGTTAGGTGAGCAACTTAAAGTTGTCTATACTTTTGTAGCGCTGTGGCCCGCAAGGCCGCTTCCCCATGTTCAGAGACAGCGCGCACCCATTCGACAAATTCCGCCCGCCCCACACCATAGCGTTCTTCCGCCTCCGCCTCAGAGATCAGCCCGTATAATACACCCCGCACCACCGCAGCCTTGCGCGATGCGACCCATCGGCTGGTATTGCGATCCGGCAGATCCGCAAGGCTAAAGCTGGACCCGTCGGGCAAGGTCACCGCCCTGGGTCGTTCGACCTTTTTCAAATACACAAGTTTTCCCCTTTTCACCCCTTACACATAAGACGCGCGCCCCTGTTCACGGCCCGTTCTTAATCCGGTGCAGGCTAGGTCGCCGCATGTTAACGACCCGTGAAGTCGCCCCTTGAGAGTACCGCTAATTTTCCTATATTAAGCCTCAAACCTCCCGGAGTATTCTCATGCCGCTTGATCGCACCCCGCCGCTCAATTCGTTGGGCTTTGCCAAAGCACCTGCCGACACCCGCGTCGTTGTGGCGATGTCGGGCGGTGTCGACAGTTCCGTGGTCGCCGCCATGCTGGCCGAAGAAGGCTATGACGTCGTCGGCGTCACCCTGCAACTTTACGACCACGGTGCGGCACTGGCGCGCAAGGGGGCTTGCTGTGCGGGCATCGATATCCATGATGCGCGGCGTGTCGCGGAATCCATGGGGTTCCCGCATTATGTTTTGGATTATGAAAACGTGTTCAAGGACGCCGTAATTGACGAATTCGCCGATAGCTATCTGGGTGGGGCCACGCCCGTGCCCTGCATCCGCTGCAACGAACGGGTGAAGTTCAAGGATCTGCTGGAAACGGCCAAGGATCTGGATGCCGATTGCATGGCGACCGGTCACTATATCCAGCGCAAGATGGGCCCAGACGGGGCTGAACTGCATTGCGCCGCGGATGCCAATCGTGATCAAAGCTATTTTCTGTTCTCGACCACGCCCGAACAACTGGACTATCTGCGTTTCCCCCTTGGCCACCTGCCGTCAAAAAATGACACGCGGGCGCTGGCAGCGAAATACGGGCTGAGCGTGGCGAACAAGCCCGACAGTCAGGATATCTGCTTTGTTCCGAATGGCGACTACGCCTCGGTGATCCGCAAACTGCGCCCCGAAGCCGCCAACCCCGGCAATATCGTCGACACCGACGGCACTGTGTTGGCGCAGCACGACGGTGTGATCAACTACACCATTGGGCAGCGCCGTGGCCTTGGTATCGGCGGCTTGGCCGATCCGCTCTATGTGGTGAAACTGGATGCGGATAACGCGCAGGTCGTCGTGGGGCCGAAATCGTTGCTGGCCACCCGTACCGTGCCCGTGAAAGAGATCAACTGGCTTGGTGACACCCCACTCATGTCGCAAAGCGAATGGCCCATTGCTGTGCGCGTACGCTCTACCCGCCCTCCGACAGACGCGATCTTGCGTCCGATCTCGGATACCGAAGCGACGGTAGAACTGCTCACCCCCGAGGAAGGGATCTCGCCGGGTCAAGCCTGCGTCTTCTACGACCCCGAAAGCACCCGCATCTTCGGCGGCGGCTGGATTCACAAAGGCTAACCCCTTCCAAATGGCTTAAAATCCCGGGGAGTTTGAGGGGCAGGGCCCCTCATTTCACTCTACAGCTTGTCTCTAGATCTATATTTGTCTCTAGATCTAGAGACGTGCCAATACCGCCCGCGCCGCGCGCAGGCCCGGGCGTTCGCCCCCCTTGCCAAGCCGCTCCATCGTCAGCGCCATCGCATCCTTTTGATCCTCGGGATGCGCAAGGACATGCGCTAAACCGCCAGCGATCTTATCGGCGGTGCAATCAGGGCCCAGAAACTCCGGTACGACGCACGTGTCGGATACAAGGTTCACCAAAGTCACCGTATCAATCAGCGCCATCGCCTTGATCAGACGGAAGCTGAGCCAGTTCATCCGGTAGGCGATCACCATCGGCAGCGATGCGGCGGCCAGTTCCAACGACACGGTGCCAGAGGCCGCAAGGGCCACGTCCGCGGCGGCAAAAGCTGCCCGTTTCATCGCGGCCGCTTCCTCCCTGCTGCCCGCACGCGGGTCCAGCACGATGGGGCGCACCGTCCAGCCTTGGGTCTGCGCAATCACCGCATCTGCCACAGGACCAGCGGCGGGAATGACCACGCGCAGATCAGGATGTGTCTGGGCAAAACGGGCAACCGCATTGCCGAACACATCCGAAAGCCGCGCCACCTCTGACCGCCGAGATCCGGGCAGGACGAGCATCAGGGGCGCATCGCCGATCTCATGCGCTTGACGAAAGGCAGCGGCTTCGCGGTGTGTGGCGATCTTCTCTCCTACTACGGGATGCCCGACGAAATCGCAGGCCATGCCCTCGGCCTCCATCAGGGGCGGCTCGAAGGGGAAAAGTGCAAGCACGTGATCGATATACCGCGCCATCTTTTTCGCGCGCCCGGGTCGCCAGGCCCAGACCGTGGGCGCGACATAATGCACCGTGCGAATATCAGACGCCGCCTTGACCCGCTTGGCCACCCGGAGCGAGAAATCGGGGCTGTCGATGGTGATCATCACATCGGGCTTGGCGTCGATCACGGCCTGCGCCGTCTCGTTGATCCGCGCCATCAGGGATTTGTATTTCGGCAGGATCTCGGCAATGCCCATGACAGACAGTTCGGACATATCAAAGCGGCTGGTCAGCCCCTCGGCGGCCATATCCGTCCCGCCGATCCCGTCAAAGGTGATGTCGGGGCGCAGGGATTTCAGCCCCGCCATCAGCGCCCCCCCCAAACGGTCGCCCGAAGGTTCGCCCGCGATGATGAACACCTTCATGTCGCGGCCCTTGCCCATAGCACGAGCTCTAATTCATCCGCCAATGCGATGCAGACTTCTGGTTCCAGCAGGATGACAGATCCAGCCTCGATCACGACACCTGCCAGCCCTGCCTCATGGGCGCGGCGCAGGGTGTCGGGCCCGATGGTGGGCATATCGACAAGATGGCTTTGGCCCGGTTTCGGACCTTTAAACAGCACCGCGCTGGTCGAGCGCGCACGATCAGGCAGGGTCGACAGCAGGTGATCCGTGCCGCCAATCGCCTCGATCCCCATGACCTGCCCCTGCCCGACGACGCAGCATTGCCCCACATCCATCGAGGCAAGGCAGCGCACCAAGGCAGCACCGCGCGCGGCGTCATCGCGCATCTGCGCATCCGGCTGACGCTGGCTGAGCACACCTTCGCGCGCCATCAAGTCGGGCGCGAGGTCATGCGCGGCAACGACGGTCAGCCCGGCTGTCTGGAAAATATCGACCACGGCGCGCAGGGCACCGTCGTCCCCCGCAGCGAGGGCTTTCTGGAAGACCGGCACCAAGGGCAGCGTTGCCGCATCCAGCCTGGACGGGTCGAAGGCCGGCCTTGCCACGGCACCGCAGAAACACACCTGCGTCACGCCGCGCGCAGTCAGCTCGGCCAGCAACGTGCCAAGCGTCTCAAGTCGGAACACCAGATCCGGCACCAGCCCGGTGGGTGTCGTCCCCTCGTAGGCGCAGATCAAAGGCACGTCAGTCAGCGCGCCGGCCACCCGTTGAGGCAGTCCGCCGCCCCCCGCGATCAGCGCCAGCATCAACCCGGTGTCAGAAAATGGCGGCCCGTGTCGGCCAGCACGAAATCAACGATCTCGCGGACGTAGTCGCTGCCGGTTTCCTCGCCCAAGCGCCGGGCGCGGTCGTGGAATGTCCCCTCACCCTGCGCCAGCATCTGGAACGCCGCGCGAAGGGCCGTGATGTCGGCGCGGGTGACGCCGCGACGCTTGAGCCCGACAAGGTTGAGCCCGTCCAAGACCCCGCGGGGCGCTTGCACCAGACCGTAGGGGATAACGTCATTTGTGACCATCGTCACAGCACCGATGATGGCCCCGCGACCGATGCGCACGAATTGGTGGATACCGGCCAGCCCGCCGATCAGAACGTCGTCTTCGATAATGCAGTGGCCCGCGACGGCGGCGTTGTTCACCACGATCACCCGATCGCCAAGGATCGCATCATGGGCGATGTGACAGCCCGCCATAAACAGCCCGTCATCGCCGATCTTGGTCACACCGCCGCCGCCTTCGGTACCGCCGTTCATGGTGACATGTTCACGGATACGGTTTCGTTTTCCAATCTCGAGCCGGCTCGTTTCCCCTTTGAACTTAAGGTCTTGCGGGATTTCACCAATCACCGCGAAGGAAAAGATCACCGTGCCTTCGCCGACTTCCGTCTCGCCGGTGACGATGGCGTGGGATTTCACCTCAACATTGTCATGCAGCACGACCCGAGGGCCGATGACGCAGAACGGGCCGACCGTGGCAGAGGCTGCGATCCGCGCCCCTTCCTCGATCACGGCGCTTGGGTGGATGTTGCCCATCAGGACAGGTCCATCATCGCAGTGAATTCGACCTCGGCCGCCATTTCGCCCTCGACCGACGCGACGCCGCCGAATTTCCAGACCTTGCCGCCGGGTTTGCCGCGCAGGGTGTTCAACTCCATCCGGACGACGTCACCGGGAACGACCTTGCGGCGGAATTTGCATTTGTCGATGGCCATGAAGTAAACCTTCATGTCCTTATCCGCCATCTCAAGCGTGACACCGACCATCACCGCAGCGGTCTGCGCCATCGCCTCTACGATGGTGACGCCGGGCATAATCGGCATGCCGGGGAAATGCCCCTGAAAATGCGGTTCGTTCATCGTTACATTCTTGATCCCGACAGCGCTTTGCGTGCCCTGGATATCGACCACTTTATCGACCAGCAAAAAGGGATAGCGGTGCGGAATGATCCGCTGGATCATCTGGATATCGGCACTTGGCAGGGTGTCAGTCATTGCATGTCCTGTCTGTTATAAGCTGTAAGTTGGCTACCAATTCTGGCCGCCATGGGCAAGCGGGGGGATCAGTTCTTGCCGCTGCCGACCGACGCATCAAGCCGCTCGATGGCTTCGTCGGTGATGTCGATGGCGTTGGCGCTGACAAAGACCGACCGGCGTTCAAGGATCACGGCCGCCCCGGCTTCACGCATCATCTGTTCCAACACAGGGCCCGCAGCGGCCAGAAACACCTGGCGCTCTTTCTCGACCAATTCATTCAGCGCCCGCCCCTTGGCGGCCTGTGAAGCGCGAGTTTTCTGAACTTTCTCGTCAAAGGCATCTGCCAGCCCGCTGAACGCGTCGGGGCTAAGCTTGCTGCGCTGGTCCGTAAGCTTGCGCTCCTCGGCCTTCAAATCCGCTTCAATCAGACGGTTTTCGGCAGAGATTTCAGCACTTTGGGTTTCGACGTCATCCGCGACCCGCAGACCAAAAGCGCTTTCGTTGAACACACGGTCGGAATCGATGGTTAGGATCGGGCTTTGCACCACGCGCCGTTCAGACTGCTGTTGTGCAAAAACCGGCACCGCCGCAAGGGGCAGTACCGGCAGAAGGCAAATCAAGAGTGCCCGCAGTTTCATAACGGCCTCAGAAATCGGTCCGTAGGGTCACTTCGAACTTCTGTTCCTCGTCATAGTCCTCTTTTTTCAAGGCTTTAGAGACGTTGAACTGCAGTGGACCAACAGGCGTATCCCAGAAGAGCGAGACACCGATCACGTGGCGGAACGATCCGGATTCTCCGACGATCGACGATCCAAGAGGGATCTCAACATCGTCAAGGTTCCAGACGTTGCCGACATCATAGAAGACGCCGCCGCTGATGCCGTACTCTTCGGGCAGACCCAGCGGGAATTCCGCCTCAAGACTGCCAACCACGAAGAGGTTACCCCCAAGGGAGTCGTCAGACCCGTTGCTTTGGTCGCGAGGCCCGATGCCGCCGGTTTCAAAGCCACGCATGATCGACGGGCCGATCAAGAAGCGGTCGGACACGCGGTTGTTGCCTTCGCTCCATGCCAATGCCCCACCTTGCAAGGTGGCGCGAAGGGTAACTTCCTCGTTGAAGATACGCTTTTCGCCGATGGCTTTGGCGGTGGTTTTCACGAACTTGGTGTCGCCCCCTAGACCTGCGAAATCCTGCCCGAATTGCAGCAGCACACCCGATGTCGGGTCCAAACCGGCGCGGCGGGTGTCGTAGCTGTAGTTAAACCCGATAGACGAGGTCACCTGACGCCCTGCGGCGATGTCATTTGCGACGACGAAACCGGTTGTGGTGTCGTCACGCTCTGACATCTCAAGATCGTCATAGGTATAGTTGAGGCTCAACCGCCCGTTTTCGCTGACAGGGAACGACAGCGTCGGCTGCAGAATGATACGCTCTGTGTCGAAGGAGTTATAGGACGAGCTTGTTTCGGCATAATCAAGGTTCAGGCCGAACGCCACATCACGCCCCAAGAGGCTCGGCTCGATAAAGTTGAAGCCATAACGCTGTGCATCTTCAGCCGTGCTGACCGTCAGCTTGAGCTTCTGACCGCGCCCCAGGAAGTTATCCTCGGCAAAGCTGACCGCGACGCCGATCCCGTCACTGGACGAGAACGACCCACCGAAGTTGAGCGAGCCTGTCGGCTGTTCCACAACATTCACGTCAACGACGACCTGCTCGGGGGAAGACCCCTCGCGGGCGTTGACTTCGGCGCTTTCAAAATAGCCAAGCGCGCGGATGCGTTCGGCGCTTTCGCGGATCTCGCGCGGGTTGAACGGGTCACCCTCTACGCTGTCGAACTGTCGGCGCACAACACGGTCAAGCGTGGTGGTGTTGCCTTCGATGTCGATCCGTTCGACAAAGACGCGTGGACCACGAGAGATACGATATTCGACGTTCAGCGTCAGGTCGCGATCATTGCGCGTGACAACCGGTTCGACCCGCAGAAAGTCTACACCGTCACGGATAGCTTTGCGCTCCATCCGGGCGATATCCGTCTCGACCAGCGACGGCGAATAGACGGCACCGGACTTGGTTTTGATCACGCCACGATAATCTTCAGCGTTCACCCCGTTAATGGTCGAGGTCACGGTCAGTTCGCCGAACTTGAACTGTTGCCCCTCTTGCACGTTGAACTGCACAAAATAGCCGTCGCGTTCTTCGGTCAGCTGAGCGTTCGCCGCCGAAATGCGCATGTCGACATACCCGCGCGACAGGTAGAAATCGCGCAGCATCTGTTGGTCGGCCTCGATGCGTTCGGGCACAAAGGTGTCGCGTTTGATCAGACGGCGGAACAGCCCCGCTTGCTTGGTTCCCAGCACGCGGCGCAGACGACGGTCCGAATATTCACGGTTGCCGACAAAGCTCAGGCGTTCAATCTCGACGTTGTCGCCTTCAAAGACTTCGAACACCAGATCAACGCGGTTCTGGTCGCGGCGGATGACCTTGGGCTGGACGCGGGCCGCGATACGGCCATCGTTGCTATAGGCCTGCGCGATGGCATTGGCGTCTTTTTCGGCTTGGGTCGGGTTAAAGACGCGGCGTTCGTCTGAATCAACGACCGAAGCCAGCGCTTCGTCATCGATGCGCGCGTTGCCTTCAAAGCTGATGCGGTTGATCGTGGGGAATTCTACGACCGTGATCACCAGTGTCCCGCCGCGCGGTTCAAGCGCGACGCTTTCAAACAGGCCGGATGCCTGAAGGTTCTGATAAGCATCGTTCAATTCGCCCGCGCTAATCGCCCGACCGCGCGCGATTCCTGCGCGGCTTAGGATGGCGCTGTCGCCGATCCGTTCGTTGCCGTCGATCTGAACTGTATTGAACTGATAGCTTTGCGCGTCAGCATGTGGTGCTGGAACCAGCCAAGCGACTGATAACATTACGCAAAAAGAAGCGCTGCGCAAGGATTTCGCAAAAGGAGTGAAAACCGCTGTTTCGGTGGGCTTATTCCACCTGTCGTTGTGCATCATTTGCCCTACCCGCTGTCAAAAAACTCTTTCGTCCTGACTAGACAGGTTAGCGGCCTTTGTCAAAACGAAGAGACCGCCATACACCTATATAGAGTGTATGGCGGCCAGTTGGATCACGATAGAGTGCGGGAGGGCACTTGGATAGGGAGAGAGAACGGCGTTATGCGCCGATCCACGCGCCGGCGGTCAGCGCGATGATCAGGAAGCCGAAGTACAAAGCGCGGTCCCAGTTCAGATCAACCAAAAGGCTCAAACCGCGATAACTTGTCTTAAACGTCTGCATACTCGTATCCTTTGTAACTTGGATTGACTATCGCAGGCGATTGCGGCGCTCGTTTGACCAATTAAGGCAGCAATAAGACTTTTATAACTTTTAGCCCAGTTTTGACGGCAAAATATCGCCTAAGGGCAGAACAAATCGTTACCCAAGGCAAAGACCATTAACCCCAGTACCAAGGTCAAACCAATGGACATCAGGATGCGCAACGCGCCATCGCTGGGTGGCTTGCCGGTCACGGCTTCATAGGCGTAAAACACCAGATGTCCGCCATCCAACGCCGGAATCGGGAAGAGGTTCAGCAGACCCACCGCCGTCGACAGCACCGCGATAAAGTAGATGAAGCTTTGCGCGCCCTGCGACGCCATCGCGCCAGAGGTTTGCGCGATCCCCACCGGACCGCTCAGGTTACAGGTGCTGATATTGCCGACGATCATATGCTTGAGACCCGACAGCGACCCGCTGATGATCCGGCCTGTGTTCTCTACCCCGCCCCAGAGCGCAGTCAGCACGCCAGGGTTCGTGGTGGCGGTGTCAAAGGCGGTGCCGCCCACGATGCCAATGCGCATCTGCGACTTGAAGCTGCCATCCGGCTGCGGTTCGTCCGTCACTTTGGGGCGCAGGGTGATGTCCAGCGTTTCCCCGTCGCGCCAGATATCAAGTTCAAGCGGTGTGCCTTCAGACGCTTCAACAGCGGTCTTCAGCTGGCGAAAGGCGAAAATCTCTGCCCCGTCGACCGAGGTGATCACATCGCCGCTTTTCAGACCGGCCTCATAGGCGGCGGATTGGGGCATCACTTGCTTGACCAGCGACGGCATGACGTAAGGCCCATCTACAGTCACGACGTCCCCGCCACGGTTCACCTCATAGGGAAGCGGCTGATCCAGCGGGATGCTGGCGAAGGCGTCGGCATAGGCGGTGGCATCGGACACCGGCGGCAGGGTCACCCCGCCGATAGAGACGATCTCGTCCCCTTCAACCAGTTCATTCTGTTCAAACGGCAGCGGGTGCAATTCCCCGACCGTCATCGGGTCGCGCGGCACGCCGACCGACAGGCCGATGGCCGCGAAAACCAGAATGGACAGGGCAAAGTTGAACACCGGCCCCGCAGCGACGGTGGCGGCACGCGCCCATAGCGGCGCACCATGCATGGTCGCACGCAACCGCTTCGGGTCCGCCTCGGCCGCTTCCATTGCGGCCACATCCTTGCCCGAGGCCGCATCCGCATCGCCCGCGAATTTCACATAGCCGCCAAAGGGTAGCGCCGCGATCTGCCACTTGGTGCCGCGTTTGTCGTAGCGGCTATAAATCACAGGGCCAAACCCGAGAGAGAAGACATCGGCATGGATGCCGGACCAGCGTCCGACGATGTAATGACCGTATTCATGGATCGCGACGATGACCGACAGGGCAATTACAAAAGCCAGAAGCGTCCAGATCAGCCCGCCAAACTGCGGGATCAATGCCATTATATCCAAAACTCTACCCTGCCCTCTTTGTTATTGCGGCCCATGCGGCCTGCCTTGCCAGATGGTCCACCTGCGCGACGTTATCAAGTGTGATGGCCGCATCGATCACCCCATTGTCAGGGAAAAGCGCTTCCATCGTGTCTTCAACGATCTCTGCCATCTGGGGAAAGCGCAGCTTGCCGTCGATAAACCCGTCCAGCGCGACCTCTTTGGCGGCGTTGAACACCGCACCGGCCATGCCACCACGCGCCATCACCTCGCGCGCGAGGCGCAGGGCGGGCCAACGGGTGTCATCGGGGGCGCGAAAATCAAAACTGCCGATCTTCGCCAGATCCAGCCGCTCTACCGGCAAATGGGTACGGTCGGGGTGATGCAAGGCAAAGCCGATGGCGTGGCGCATGTCGGGCGGGCCGATATGCGCCATCAAGGCACCGTCGTTGAACCCCACCAGCGCATGGATCATCGACTGCGGGTGTACCAACACTTCGATTTGGTTAGGGTCAACGCGAAAATATTCACGCGTTTCAATGACTTCCATCGCCTTGTTGAACATCGACGCGCTGTCGATGGTGATGCGTTGGCCCATGTCCCAGTTCGGATGGCTCGACGCCTGCTCTAGCGTGGCATCGGCGAGCTTTTCCAGCGGCCAATCCCGAAACGCCCCGCCGCTGGCGGTGATAATGATCCGTTCCACCGCCGAGATATCCTCGCCGATCAGGGCCTGAAACACGGCGGAATGCTCGCTATCGACCGGTAGCATGGTGGCCCCATGTGCCGCGGCGGTGTCCAGCATCAGCTGACCGGCGCAGACCAGCGACTCTTTATTGGCAAGGGCCAGCGTCGCCCCTTGTTTCAACGCCTCCACCCCCGGTGCCAGACCCGCGGCCCCGATGATGGCGGACATGACCCAATCGGCGGGGCGTGCGGCGGCCTCGTTAATGGCTTGGATACCGGCGGCGGCCTCTACCCCCGTGCCCGACAGCGCGTCGCGCAGGTCGTCCAGCAGATGCTCATGGGCCGTGACGGCAAGCTGCGCATTCAACCGCTGCGCATCTTCTGCCAGCTGCGCAATATTGCTGGCACCGGTCAGCGCGACGACATCATAGGCGTCGGGCGCGCGCGCGATCAGATCAATGGTGTTCTGCCCGATAGAGCCCGTGGCCCCGAAAATACTGACTTTCTTCATGGGGTGAAGATCAGCTTAGCGCGGGGGTGATGGTCAGGAAACGACCAATGATCAGCAGGAACAGCGCCGCCCCCAGCATACCGTCGAACCGATCCAGCAAGCCACCATGACCGGGGATCAGGTTAGAGCTGTCCTTGACCCCCAAGCGACGCTTCATCCCGGATTCTGCCATATCACCCATCTGCGACGCCATCGACATGGCGACAGAGACACCGACCAGCTGCAAGCCCACACCGGTGTTGATCGAGAACAGGAAACCGACAGCCGCGGCCCCGATCCAGCCCGCAGCCGTGCCGGACCATGTTTTCTTGGGGCTGACCTTGGGCCAGAACTTCGGCCCACCGATGGCACGTCCGGCGAAATAGCCAACGACATCGGTGATCACCACAACCAGCACCAACCACATCAGCCAGCCAAAGCCGAAATCATCGCGGACCTGCGTCAGCCCGAAACCGGCCAGCATGATCATCACGGTGAAACACATGAAAATGGTGCGGTGCTTTTCCAACTGGCCAAAACCCACCAACGCGGGGGCCAGCAGCACCGGCAGGGCAAAGCCCACGGGTAGGTAGATCGCGGCGAGCGTCGCCACCCCGACCAGCAGCCCCATCTGCATCCGCGCACCACGGTTTGACGGGTTCAGCATGCCCACCAACTCCCACGCCATGACGCCGCAAAT
The DNA here is from genome assembly GCF_021735935.1 of Sulfitobacter sp. M39. NCBI lineage: Bacteria > Pseudomonadati > Pseudomonadota > Alphaproteobacteria > Rhodobacterales > Roseobacteraceae > Sulfitobacter > Sulfitobacter sp. M39. Next base: position 2,005,289 of record NZ_WMDZ01000001.1, on the reverse strand, counting down.
GATCGCGACGAGAACGTGGAACACGGGCCCGCCCAGATAGATACCGCCCAGACCGACCACGATCATCGCCAGCGCCGAACCGACGCGCGCCGTGAGGTCGGACCAGCGTTCCGAAGAAGGTGTCATAGTGCTTTCCTTTCGTCGTACGATCAGGAGGACACGGCACCAAAGCGCCGGTCGCGATTGCCAAAGGCCGCACAAAGATTGCCAAACTCGGCCTTGGTGAAGTCGGGCCAGAGCGTATCAATGAATTCATATTCGGCATAGGCTGATTGCCACAGCAGAAAGTTCGATATCCGCGCCTCGCCACTGGTGCGGATCACCAGATCGGGGTCCGGCAAAACATGGGTGTCCAGATAGCGCGGCAGGGTTTCTTCGTCGACGTCCACAGGGCTGAGCAGACCCGCTGCGACGTCCTGTGCCAGCCGCTGCGTCGCGCGCGCGACCTCGTCGCGACCGCCGTAGTTCAGGGCAATCGTCAGATGGGTCCGGGTGTTTTCCGCTGTCTCTGCCTCTAGCACATTCATCAGCTTGACCAGTTTCGCATCCAGCCGGACACGGTCACCGATAAATCGGACGCGCACGCCCTTGGCTTTCAGCGCCTTGGTCTCTTTGGTGATATAGCGGCGGAACAGGCTCATGAGTCCCGCCACCTCGACCTGAGTACGTTTCCAGTTCTCGGTCGAGAAGGCAAAGATCGTCAGATATTCGACGCCGAAATCGGGGCATGCCTCGACGATTTCGCGCACACGCTTGGCACCGGCATGATGCCCGAACAGACGCGGACGCCCTCGCTGGGTCGCCCAACGGCCGTTTCCGTCCATGATGATCGCAACATGGCGCGGTGCCCCTGGGACAAGCTGGAAGGTCTGGTCGGTCGCAGCAGGCATCATCTATCCTTATCGAACTGCAGGCCGATGCGCGGACCTTGGGGTCGCGCGCATCGAGTAAGGTACTTAAACCTGCATGATCTCGGCTTGTTTGCTTTCAAGCTGCTCGTCGATCTGGGCGATGAATTTGTTGGTCATGTCCTGAACCTCACCCTCCCAGACTTTCTGATCGTCTTCCGACATGCCGTCGGCCTTGGCTTTCTTGATCTGGTCCATACCGTCGCGGCGGATGTTGCGGATGGAGACACGGGCGCTTTCGGCATATTGCCCCGCGACCTTGGTCAGCTGGGTGCGGCGTTCCTCGTTCAGCTCGGGGATCGGCAGCATGATGATCGTGCCGTTCAGCTGCGGGTTGATGCCCAGACCGGATTCACGGATCGCTTTCTCGACCTTGCCGACCAGCGCCTTGTCCCAGACGTTGATGGTGACCATGCGCGGCTCGGGCACGTTGACGGTGCCCACCTGGTTGATCGGCGTGCTGCTGCCATAGGCATCGACCATCACAGGCTCCAGCATAGAGGCGGAGGCGCGGCCTGTGCGCAAAGAGGCAAATTCGGTACGCAACGATGTGATCGCGCCATTCATGCGCCGCTCAAGATCGTCTGTGTCCAGCATAAAATCGTCTGACATGATGTCCCCGGTGGTTTTGTAACTATCTAAATTTGAACCGATATAACGCGAACAAGCCCCCCTTGTATAGGGAGGCCCGCATCTATCGTAGGTTGGGGCCTAGCCCTGAACCCGTGTGTATGTGCCCTCGCCCGCGAGAATCCCCTTGAAGCCGCCCGGTTCGTCCAAAGAGAAGACGATGATTGGAAGGTTATTGTCGCGCGCCAAGGCGATCGCCGAGGCATCCATGACCCCCAAGCGCTTTTGCAGAACGTCGTCATAGCTGACGGTGTCATAGCGTACCGCATCGTCGAATTTGGCGGGGTCTTTATCATAGACGCCATCGACCTTGGTGCCCTTGAAGATCGCTTCGCAGGCCATTTCATTGGCGCGCAGCGTCGCGGCGGTATCGGTGGTGAAATACGGGTTGCCGGTGCCTGCGGCAAAGATGCAGACCCGCTTCTTCTCAAGGTGGCGCACAGCGCGGCGGCGGATGTAGGGTTCGGCGACCTCGTTCATCGTGATCGCGGAGATCACCCGGGTATGAATTCCCAGTTCCTCCAGCGCGGATTGCATCGCCAGCGCGTTCATCACGGTGGCCAGCATCCCCATATAATCGGCGGTGGTACGTTCCATCCCCTGGGCCGAACCTTGCAGCCCGCGGAAGATGTTGCCGCCCCCGATGACCATGCAAATTTCGACGCCAAGATCGTGAACCGATTTGACCTCGTTCGCGATGCGTTGCACGGTTGGCGGGTTCAGCCCGAACCCCTGATCGCCCATCAATGCTTCGCCTGAAATCTTCAGCATGACCCGGTTGAATGTTACTTTTGACTGGCTCTCGGGCATGGGCGCACCTTTCAGGGTGTGGGAGGGGTTTTCATTGCGCCGTAAAATGTCGCAAATAGCGCAAACATTCAATGCTCCGTCAGAGGTTCACGCAAAGAAATGCCAGATGCCCCGCTGTCCCGCGTCTCTGACGTAGTCTCTTGTATCGACCCTGCCGGGCCTGTCCTGATTGCGGGGCCCACGGCGTCGGGTAAATCGGCGCTGGCGCTGGCAATTGCGCAGGCTCAGGGCGGGGTGATTGTGAACGCGGATGCCAGTCAGGTCTACAGCTGCTGGCGCGTGATCTCTGCCCGCCCCCCGGCCGAGGAAGAGGCTTTGGCACCGCATCTGATGTATGGCCATGTCGCGGCACACGACCCCTATTCGGTCGGCCACTGGCTGCGCGAGGTGACCGAGGTGCTGCGCCAGCCCGCACGCCCGATCATTGTCGGTGGCACGGGGCTTTATTTCGCGGCGCTGACCAAGGGGTTGGTGGACATCCCCCCGACCCCCGATGCGGTGCGCGCCGCGGGCAACACCATGACCCGCGCGGCGATGATCGACGCGCTTGACGCAGAGACGGCGCGCCGCATCGATCTTTATAACCCCATGCGCGTCCAGCGAGCGTGGGAGGTGCAGCAAGCCACAGGGCGCGGGCTGGCCGCGTGGCAAGATGATACGCCGCCCCCCATCCTGCCGATGGAGCGCTGTCAGCCTGTCGCCGTTGCCGCGTCAAAGGACTGGCTGAACGACAGGATCATCCGTCGCTTTGACCAGATGCTGGACCAAGGCGCGCTGGACGAAGTCGCCGCCGTGCGCCCCGATTACGACCCCGCCCTGCCCGCGCACCGTGCCATCGGCGTGCCCGAGCTGATGCGCTACCTTGACGGCGCGACACCGCTTGACGTGGCGCGACAGGATGCCATCATCGCGACACGGCAGTATGCCAAGCGGCAGCGCACGTGGATGCGCAAGAACACCGCCGATTGGCTGCAATATGTGCCGGCGTAGCACGCAGTTGCCGAAACGGCGAAATTATCTTTTACTGCCTTTATCTTTCCGTATCTCTGTATAACGATAGTGTTCACTTGTCTTTTGCTGATAGGGTCATGCAATGACGGAGAACACGATCGAATTGCTGACGCTGGCGCAACTGTCGCAAGGGCAGGACTGGCGCGTGCAGCTTTGTCATGACCGGCCTGCGCATATGCTGATCTGGATCACCCGCGGTCAGGGGTTGCTGCAGCTTGACGGCCAGCGGCGCGGCTTGGGGGCGCATAACGCGGTGTTCATCCCTGCCCGTGCGCTCTTTGCTCTCGATATGGGGCGGCAGGGCATCGGGCAAGCGGTGGTGATCCCCGACGGCACCGAGCTGCGCCTGCCCCAAATGCCGCGCCACCTGCGTATTCGGGATGTGCAGGCCCAGACCGAACTGACCGGCCTGATCGAAGCCGCGCAGCGCGAACAACAGGCCAAGCGCCCGCTGTATCATGACGCGTTAGAGGGGCACGCGGCGCTGATGTCGGTCTGGTTGCGGCGTCAGATCATGCAGGACGAACATGTGCCCAACCGGCGCAACGCCGCCGCACGGCTCAGCGCGCGGTTCTGCCAGATGGTCTCTGAACGCTACAGCAGCGGCGCACCGATGGCCCAATACGCCGAAAGCCTAGAGGTCACGCCGACGCATCTGTCACGGGCCGTAAAATCCGCCACCGGCAAGACTGCGGCGGATATCCTGACCGAACGGGTGGTGCATGAGGCACGGCACCTGCTTGGCACGACAGAGCATTCCGCACAGGACATCGCGCGCCACCTTGGCTTTGGCTCTGCCGCCTATTTCACTCGGTTCATGCAGCAACACACCGGCCTGACACCCTCGCGCCTGCGGGCAACGGCGGCCTGACGAGTCAGGACCAGTGGCCGCAAGGACGCTCGGGTAAGCGCCTTTTCCAAAGTACCGAGTTGACCTGCCACCGCCACCTGTGGCTGACTGGCATTCAAGAAAAACACATCCGCACCGCCAATGTCATGGCGGAACGCGGAGAATAAGGGAGCCGCGCAGCGCGCAACGTATCGGCAAAAGCCGGACCGCGCTGCGACAAATTCAAACGCAGCCGCGCGCCTTCAAGGTGTCGCCGTACCGCCGCGCAACAGGGTCATCACATGGGTATTTTCATATTGCGCCGTTTGGGCGTGATGGTGGTAACAGCGCTATGCCTGACCTTTATCGTGTTCTGGCTGACCAACCTCTATCCAAACCTCGAAAAGCTCGCCAAGACCCAAGGCAACTTCCGCATGTCGGACGAAGCGGTCGCAAGCTACCTGGGGGATCGCGGCTATCTTGACCCGCTGCCGGTCAAATTCGGGCAATGGCTGGGCGTCATGCCCGGATGGGTGACGCAAGAGGATGACGGCACCAGTTTCGGGCGGTGCTACACCAAAGACACGCCCGAGGGCGACCGCCGTCGCTTTTGCGGTATCTTGCAAGGGGATTGGGGATTTTCGACTGTTTTCCAAGAGGATGTCGGCCCCACTGTCCTGACGCGATTGGCGCTGACGGGCAAGTTGATGGGCTGCGTGATCCTGCTGATGGTGCCGATGGCGCTGATTGTGGGCGTGCTGGCGGGGATGCGCGAAGGGTCGCGGACGGACCGGACCCTGTCGACCTTTTCAATCCTGACAACCGCGACGCCTGAATATGTCTCTGGTGTCGTGTTCATTGCCCTGCTTGCCTCCTCTCGATTTGGGCTGTCGCCCCTGCTGACCGACTGGGGCTGGATCGACAGCAAAACGCTGTTTCTGGGCTCCGCCGCCAGTGCGATGAAAGACGCGACCTTCTGGAATTTCTTTTTGCCGGTGCTGACCATCTCGCTTTACGGGATGGGCTATATCGCGCGCATGACCCGTGCCTCGATGACCGAGGTGATGACCGCGCAATACATCCGCACGGCGCGGCTGAAGGGGGTGAGCTTTGGCAACATCGTCCTGAAACACGCCCTGCGCAACGCATTGATCGCGCCGTTCACGGTGATCATGCTCCAAATCCCGTGGCTTCTGAACGGGGTCGTCATCGTCGAGACCCTCTTTAACTACAAGGGCTTCGGCTGGCTGCTGGTCCGCGCCGCGTCGAATAATGACATCGAGCTGTTGCTGGCTGTGTCGGTCGTGTCGGTGATCGTGGTGCTGACAACGCAGCTGATCTCGGACATCGGCTATGTCCTGCTGAACCCGCGCATCCGGATCACCTGAGGAGACAATGCAGATGGACCCATTGACATGGACAGGTGCGCTGGACTGGGTGAACCCATTGCTGGGGGGCGCGGTGTTGGTCGTGCTGCTTGGCATCGCGATGCAGATGGTCTGGCCCCTGCTGCCCACTTCCCCTGCGGGGACGCGCCGCTTGGGGCAGCTCACCTCGGCGGGGATCGCGGCGGCGACGGCGGCGCTGATGGTCTATGTTGTCGGGGGCATCGTCATGGGAGACGAGGCGGGGATCATTGGTGGCATGTCGCAGCGGTTGCTGCCGGTCTGGATTGCGCTAATCGCTACCTTTGCCCTGTCGATCACCTTCAAACGCCGGCTGGGGCTTTATGGCAAATTGTTTGACAGCACCGTTGGCATGATCGGCTTTGGGCTGGTGATGTTCTGGGTCTATACGGGGCTGTTCGGCGGGGTGTTCGACATGATCGTGACCCATGACAGCCTCAGCCAGACCTCGGGCATGAAGAACAAGCTTCCCGGCACACCGCTGGCCCGTGCTAAGGAAGGCGACTACCCGTGGTTCCTGCTGGGCGGCGATAACCTTGCCCGCGATGTGTTCAGCCGCTTAATCAAAGGCGCCTGGGTGGTGATCCAGATCGCGCCGATGGCGACGGTCTTTGCCTTTATGGTCGGGATCACGCTGGGGCTGCCTGCGGGCTACTATGGCGGTAAACTGGACGTATTCCTGAGCTTTCTTGCCAATCTGATCCTCGCCTTTCCGGTGATCTTGATCTTTTATCTTCTGGTCACCCCCGAGATCGTGCTGACCGGACTGCCGAATTACATGGCAATTGTGCTGTTCATCTTTCCGCTGGTGTTCCTTGGGGTGCTGCTCAACACACGTCTGCGCACGCAGCCAAGCACCCGCACGCCGGTGCTGGTCGTGGTACTGGGGCTGGTGGGCTGGCTTTACCTCGCGATGATCTCGGACGATGGGGCGTTGGTGCGAACCCAGACCTACGAGATCCCGGGCCTTCCTGCGTTTCTGGATTTCCTGGATATCGGGCCGGGGTTGCTCGTGGTCTTTGTCGCGGTGGTTTTCGTCAACGCGCCCACAGTATTCCGGATCGTGCGCGGGCTCGCACTGGACATAAAGACACGCGACTATGTGGCGGCGGCGCAGACCCGCGGCGAAGGACCGTGGTACATCATGTTATGGGAGATCCTGCCCAATGCCCGCGGCCCCCTGATCGTCGATTTCTGCCTGCGTATCGGCTATACCACGATCCTGCTTGGCACGCTGGGGTTCTTTGGGCTGGGGCTGGAATCCGAAAGCCCCGATTGGGGCACCACGATCAATGCCGGGCGGCGCCTGCTGGCGCTCTACCCCCATGCGGCAATCGCGCCGGCGCTGGCCCTGCTGAGCCTGGTGCTGGGGTTGAACCTGCTCGCGGATGGGCTGCGCGAAGAGAGTTTGCGGGATTGATTTGGGGGAACCGCCGCGGGGGCCAGCCCCCGCACCCCCGGAGTTTACTTGGCAAAATGAAGTATATGGTTGCGGTTGAAGGTAAGGGAGTTGGACATGGGCGAGGCATATGACGGGCCAATTCTGGAGATCGACGCGCTGTCGATCTCTTTCTTCACACGGCTGCGCGAAATTCCGGCGGTGATGGATTTCTCTGTCTCGGTCAAACCGGGCGAGGCTGTGGGGCTGGTTGGTGAATCCGGCTGTGGTAAATCAACTGTCGCCTTGGGCGTGATGCAGGACCTTGGGGTGAACGGGCGGATCGTAGGCGGGTCCATCAAGTTCAAGGGGCGCGATCTGTCCCAGATGAGCGCGACCGAGCTGCGTCAGATCAGGGGCAGCGAGATCGCAATGATCTATCAGGAGCCTATGGCCTCTTTGAACCCCGCCATGCGGATCGGGCAGCAGTTGATGGAAGTGCCGATGATCCACGGTGGCATGTCGAAACGCGAGGCCCATGCCCGCGCCTTGCAACTGGTGACCGACGTCAAGCTGCCGGACCCTGAACGTATCCTTAAGGCCTATCCGCATCAGCTGTCAGGCGGACAGCAGCAGCGCATCGTCATCGCGATGGCTCTGATGTCAGAGCCGTCCTTGCTGATCCTGGACGAGCCGACCACCGCGCTGGATGTCACGGTCGAGGCGGCGATCATTGATCTGGTCAAGGATCTGGGGCGCAAATACGGCACCTCTATGCTGTTCATCAGCCACAACCTTGGGCTGGTGCTGGACACCTGCGATCGCATCTGTGTCATGTACTCCGGCGAGGCGGTCGAGCGCGGGTCGATTGCGGATGTGTTCGACGGCATGCGCCATCCCTATACACAGGCTCTGTTCCGGTCGTTCCCGCTGCCCGGTGCCGACAAAACCGCGCGTCCGCTGGTCGCCATCCCCGGCAATTTCCCCCTGCCCCATGAACGCCCCGAAGGCTGTAACTTTGGCCCGCGCTGCGATTACTTTGTCGCAGGGCGCTGCAATCAGGGTGCCATTCCGATGCTGCACGTGCCCGAAAACACGCGACACGCGACCCGCTGTATCCGCCACGATGAAATCGACTGGTCCGCGCCGATGGCGCATGCGGCGACCAAGTCGAAGGGAGAGGTTGGCGACGTCGTTCTGAAAATGGACAAGCTCAAGAAATACTATCAGGTGGCGGCGCACTCCATATTTGGCGGCACCGGTACCAAAGTGGTTAAGGCAAACGAAGAGCTGAGCTTTGAAGCGCGTGCGGGTGAAACCCTTGCCATCGTGGGGGAATCCGGTTGCGGCAAGTCCACCTTTGCGAAGGTTCTTATGGGGCTGGAGACGGCCACAGCCGGTCATCTGCTGCTGGATGGCCGTGATATTGGCACCACCGCGATCGAGGATCGGGGAACACAGACCGTCGCTGATATCCAGATGGTGTTTCAGAACCCTTTCGACACATTGAACCCGTCAATGACTGTGGGCCGCCAGATCATCCGCGCGCTTGAGGTTTTTGGCGTAAGCACATCCGCGCGTGACCGTAAGGCACGTATGCTGGAGCTGCTGGATCTGGTCAAACTCCCGCGGGAATTCGCCAGCCGCATGCCGCGCCAACTGTCGGGCGGGCAGAAACAGCGCGTGGGGATTGCCCGTGCCTTTGCCGGAGACGCGCGGATCGTGGTGGCGGATGAACCTGTTTCGGCGCTTGATGTCTCGGTTCAGGCGGCGGTGACGGATCTGTTGATGGAGATCCAGCAGGCGCAACAGACCTGCCTGTTGTTCATCAGCCATGACCTGAGCATCGTGCGTTACCTCAGCGATCGTGTAATGGTGATGTATCTGGGGCATGTCGTCGAGCTGGGCACCACGGATCAGGTGTTCTCTCCGCCCTATCACCCCTATACCGAAGCGCTGCTTTCGGCGGTGCCGATCGCCGACACGCGGGTGAAGAAAAAACATATCGTGCTGGAAGGCGATGTCCCCTCGGCGATGAACCCGCCGCCCGGTTGCCCTTTTCAGACGCGCTGCCGATGGAAATCTCAGGTGCCGGGAAATCTGTGCGAGACGCAAGTGCCAGAGCTGCGGGCGCTGGCGGAGGGGCATACGGTGAAATGTCATCTGGATGACGCGCAGCTTGCAGCGATGGAGCCGGTGATCGAGATGGACGTGTCGGCGCGCTAAACCCTTCGCTACGCATGAAAAAACGGCCACCGCATGTGCGATGGCCGCTTCTGCCTGATCGAGGCAGGGTGGCTTATTTGCTGACGCCGCTACCTGCGGTGTTCAGATTGCCTACCTGTTCGGCCACCTCATCGGCAAAACCGTTGATCATCACTTCGTAAAAAACACCCTCGGTCGGGGCCACGGCGATATAGCCCTCGGGCACGACCTGATCGACCGAATAGGCGGCGACATTCACAGGGAAGCTACGCGCGCCGATGGATTCATTGGGTGATGTGATATCGACCACACCTTCGATCTCGTTGAATTCCTGGCTATCGCTCAGCATGGTATCCCCATCCAGCGAGATTTTGCGGATGTCGATGTTGATCGTCGGATCGCTGGCATCATCGCTGCCCAATACGCGGGCGGCCACGGCGGCTTTCAGATCCTCGGTGATCTGGGGGTAATACTCCATCGCGTTAGCGTCCTGCGCGGCGTTGATGGACGAGCTTACGTCAATCGCAGAGAAGGCAACCTTTTCGTCCGCAAGTGCGGCAGAGGACAATGCGGCCAAGCTTACACCAGTGGCCAAGGCGATCGATTTAACTGAGTTGAACATGTGAATGCTCCTTATCTTTCTGATGCGCGCAGACCGTAGAAGACGACCTGCTGACGCTGTGGAAAGGGAACATCAGTCGGGGCAATAAGGTTCCGTTGCCCCGAAAAACGGCAAGCGGAAATCAGCATAGCACGGCGATATATGTATTCTGTACAATCACTTACCGCGGCGCATCACAGACCCGCGATCACCTTCACATAGTTCTTGGTTTCGGCGTAGGGCGGGATGCCACCGTATTTCTTCACCGCCCCCGGCCCCGCGTTATAGGCCGCAAGCGCGAGGTTCCATGACCCGAACGCCTGATATTGACGCTTGAGGTAACGTGCACCACCATCAAGGTTCTCGTAGGGGTCGGTCGGGTCCACACGCAGGATACGCGCCGTTTCCGGCATAAGCTGCGCAAGACCAAGCGCGCCTTTATGCGACCGCGCCGCGGGGTTCCAGCCGCTTTCCTGCTGCACGAGGCGCAGGAAAAGATCCGCCGGAATGCCATGGCGCATCGCGGCTTCGCGCGCCATGCCAAGATAGACGCCCTTGTACTTGCCGCGATATTTGGGTGTGTCCCATTTTGTCGGGGTGACCACGCGTTGTGGCTGCAGCCGCACAGAGGCCGCATATTGCTTTGACGCGCGTGTGTCCAAAATCTTGGTCTGGGACGCAAAAAGCTTGGTCCGGTTCTTGGATGAAAACACATCGGCGGCAACCGGTGCTGTGCCCACAGAAAGGCAGCACAGCGCCGCCGTTAGTAATAATCGCATATTGTCCCTGCCCCACGCAGTCTCAATTCCCGCAGACCATATCAAACTGACCCGTTGGTGCCACCCTTTATTGCCCCCTGTCACATCTGCGTGGGTCGCAAGGGCGATAATCGCGCCTCCCCCCTGTTTATCGCAAACCCTGCTGGGTATAACGTCGGCCAATCCAAGGTGCGTGCGGGATTCGCGCGTGGCCCGTAAACTTGCAGCAAATGGGGGCATCATGGCCGGCTCAGTGAATAAAGTGATCCTAATCGGGAATCTGGGGCGCGATCCCGAAGTGCGTTCGTTCCAGAACGGCGGCAAAGTGTGCAACCTGCGCATCGCGACCTCCGAGACATGGAAAGACCGCAACACCGGCGAGCGCCGCGAAAAGACCGAATGGCATTCGGTCGCGATTTTTCAGGAAGGGCTTGTGCGCATTGCAGAGCAATACCTGAAAAAGGGCTCCAAAGTGTATATCGAAGGCCAGCTGCAAACCCGCAAATGGCAAGACCAGTCCGGTCAAGATAAATACAGCACAGAAGTCGTTTTGCAGGGCTTTGGCGGGACGCTGACCATGCTCGATGGCCGCGACGGTGGTGGCTCCGGTGGTGGCGGCAACTACGGCGGCGGCGGTGGCGGCTACGACAGCGGCCCGTCGGATCAGGGCGGCTACGGCGGCGGGTATGACAGCGGCCCCTCGGGCGGCGGCAACGACGCTGGTCGCGGTTCCTCGCGCGACTTGGATGATGAAATTCCATTTTGATATCAATCGGATACCAAACATAGTTAAGGCGGGGAATTCCCCGCCTTTTTCTTTGTCGTGACTTAAGACCGGTGGGCGTGGCGGCCTAGTGGCGTTCAGCCAGTGCGTCATCCAACAACTGCAGCACCGCGTCCTTGGGGACATCGGCTGTGACAAACGCATCACCAATGCTGCGGGCCAGAATAAAGCGCAGTTTGCCGTCGATGACCTTTTTATCCTGCCCCATCAGATCAAGCAGATAGGCGGCGTCCGGCAGATCACCGTCGATGTCGCGCAGGTCGGTTTTCATCCCCATGGCCCGCAGATGCGCGCGGACGCGGCTGGGATCCTCTTGCGCGCAAAGCCCCAAACGGGCGGACAATTCGAACGCCATCGCACAGCCGATCGCCACACCTTCGCCATGCAGCAACCGGTCGGAATAGCCCGTCGCCGCTTCAAGCGCGTGGCAGAAGGTATGGCCGAGGTTCAACAGCGCGCGGTCGCCGTGTTCCTTTTCGTCGCGCAGCACAATATCGGCCTTCATCTGGACAGACCGGCGCACCGCCTCTACGCGCAGCGCCATATCGCCAGCGGCCATCGCGGGGGCGTTCACCTCGAGCCAGTCAAAAAACGCCGCATCCCCCAGCAGCCCGTATTTGACGACCTCGCCATATCCGGCAAGGAAATCGCGCGCCTGCAATGTGCCAAGCACAGCCGTATCGGCCAATACAAGGGACGGCTGATGAAACGCGCCGACAAGGTTCTTGCCTTGCGATACGTTGATCCCCGTCTTGCCCCCGACCGAACTGTCGACCTGCGCCAAAAGCGAGGTCGGGATTTGCACAAAGCGCACACCACGGCGCAGGATCGCGGCGGCAAAGCCCACCAGATCACCGATGACACCGCCGCCAAAGGCAATCACGATATCGTTGCGTTCGACCTTCTGATCCATCAGCCAATCGACCGTGCGGGTCAGCTCTGCCCAGCATTTTGTGGCCTCGCCCGGCGGTAATGCCAGCGCCTCGACGCTGATGTCAGCGGCGTCCAGTCCGGCGCGCAAACTGTCCAGATGGTGCGCCGCAACGGTTTCATCGCTAACCACCACAACACGTTTGCGGCGCAACAGCGGGGCAATTAACGTGCCTGCTTCGGCCAACAGATCGGGGCCGATCACCACATCATAGGCGCGGCCCTCAAGACCGACATGAACCGTTTCTCGCATCACAGCACCTCAAGTACATCTGGGCGATCCGCCAGCGCATCCACCACGCGCTGCGCCATCGCGTCAATCGACAGCGCAGGCGTGCTGGCAACCGTCATATCCGCAAGCCGGTAGATCGGCACACGTTTTTCGTAAAGCTCGGTCAGGGTGCCGCGGGGGTCAGCGGTGCGCAGCAACGGGCGCGAGGTCTTGTACCGCACACGGTTCCACAGCAGGTCAAGATCCGCATCCAGCCACACCGACACCCCGCGCGCCGAGATATTCTCGCGGTTGGCTTCCGCCAGAAAGGCGCCGCCGCCGGTCGACAGGATGCCGGGCTCTTTATCCAGCAGACGCGAGATCACTTCGGTCTCGCGCTTGCGAAAGAAGGGCTCGCCGTCGCGTTCAAAGATTTCGGGCACGGTCAGATTGGCAGCGGCCTCTATCTCGTGGTCGCTGTCCACAAAGGGCACGCCGAGTTTCGCGGCCAAAGCGCGGCCCACGGCGGTTTTACCTGCGCCCATCATACCCACCATGACAACCGTCTTCTTAAGATGGTACCGAGGGGTGTTTTGGGCCGTATCGGCTGGGGATTGCTGAATTTCGCTCATTCTTGTGTGAATGACGTGATCTTGCCGAAAAGGCCATATATAGAATAGTCAAAAGATGCAGAAGAAAGCAGGCGGATTCCATGGGCAAGCTGATCAAGTTTCTGATTTACCTCGCAATTATCGGGTTCATCGGCCTTGCGGTCTATGCCTATGTGGGGCCGTTCTTCGGGGCGGACTTTGCACCACCCCAGGTCGAAATCCGCGAATCCGTGACGTTGGAGCAGCAATGATCCGATTTGTCAGGCAGCTAAGCGTTTTTTGCCTGATTGCCCTCCCCCTTGGTGTCGCCGCGCAAACCGCGGCGCAGAATGACCGCAACGCGCCTTTGTCGGTGATCGACTGGCTGGGCGAGCGTCCCAAGACGCCGAAACCAACGCGCAAGGCCCCCGTAAAGCCGGACGAGGCCCCCGTGGCGCGGACCGCGCTGCCCCCTGTCGTGACCGTGGCCCCCTTGGGCAAAGGCGGGCCGCGCGCCATCGGCTTGGTGCCAACCAAGGTGACAGGGCTGCCGCAGGATCTATGGACGGGCAGCACCGCGGAAGACATCGCCCATCAGCTTGACCGTCTGCCAGAGCTTCGCCTACCCGTGGCCCATTCGCTGCTGTTTACCCTGCTGCTGGCGCAAGCAACCGCGCCGCAAGGGGACGCAAAACAGGGCGATGCGCTTGCCCTCGCCCGTGTGCGCACCTTGATGGATGCTGCGGCGCTCGACCCTGCGATGTCGCTGATCGAACAGGCGGGCGTCGAGACCTCGCCGGATCACTTTGGCCTATGGATGCAGGTGAGCCTGCTTTTGGGCACAGAAGACCGTGCCTGCCTGCGGCTGAAGGATAAGCCCTTCCTGACAACGGATTATGGCGTGCGCATCCTTTGCGCTGCGCGGTCGGGGGAATGGGACACGGCGGCGCTGACGCTGGGGTCTGCCCAAGCGCTGGCGCTGCTGCCCGAAAGCGATCTGTCGCTGCTGGACCGGTTCCTCAACCCTGACCTCTACGAAGGGACCGCGCCCCTGCCCGGCCCGCGCGAGATGACGCCGCTCAAGTTCCGGCTTCTCGAGGCAATCGGAGAGCCGCAGCCCACGCGGAACCTGCCCGCCGCCTATGCGGTGGCCGATCTGCGCGATATCGCGGGCTGGAAGGCGCAGCTGGATGCGGCGGAGCGTCTGACCCGTATCGGTGCCCTGCCCGACAACCGGTTTCTGGGCATTTATACCGACCGTGAGCCTGCGGCCTCTGGCGGGGTGTGGGACCGTGTCGAGGCCTTGCAGCGGTTCGACACGGCCATGTCCAGCGGCAATACAGAGGCAATCGCCAAAGCCCTGCGCCCCGCGTGGCGCGCCATGCAGCAGGCCGAAACCGAAGTGACCTTCGCCACCCTCTATGCCGAGGCTTTGCAGAGCACCGACCTTACCGGTGCCAGCGCGGCCCTGCGCGACCGTATCCTGCTTCTGTCACCGCTTTACGAGCAGGTTGCCAGCGCCGATACGACACCGGCAGAGATTACATTCCTGTCGCAGATCGCGAAGGGAGAGACCCCGAAAACCACGCCCGACATCTCCCACGCACAGGGGATTGCCAGCGCTTTCACGACGCCAACACCACGTAAGAGGCTGGTCGAGATGGCGCAAAACGGTCAGTTGGGCAGCGCCATCCTGCATACGATTGCCCTGCTAGAGGACGGTGCCCGCGGTGACACGGCTGCCCTGCGCGATGCGATCTCTACCCTGCGGGCCCTAGGGCTTGAAGATGCCGCGCGGCGGGCTGCCTTGCAGACGTCTTTGCTGGAGCGTGACTGATGCAGACCGAGTTGCTGCATTGGATTTCGACCTTCCTAGAGGCGCAGGCGGCGGAACTGGGCGCGGCCACGAACACGCAACTTGCCTATGGGCGCGACCTGAAGGATTTTGACAGTTTCCTCGCCCGCCGCGCACTGGATTTCGTCTCGGTCGGTCGCAAGGATATCGAGGCCTATCTGGTCTGGTGCGACGCGCAGGGACTAGCCAAATCCACCCGCGCACGGCGGTTGTCGGCGATCAAGCAACTGTACCGCTTCGCTTTTGAAGAAGGGTGGCGCACGGATAACCCCGCGATTCAGATTGCGGGTCCGGGACAGGACAAACGGCTGCCCAAGGTGTTGTCAGAAGACGAGGTTGACCAGCTGCTCGACGCGGCGCGCCACTCGGGGCGCAACACCTCGGACCAGCTGCGCAACACCTGTTTGATGGAGCTGCTCTACGCCACCGGTATGCGGGTGAGCGAGCTGGTGAGCCTTAAGGTCAGCGCAGCACGCGGCGATCCGCGTTTGCTGTTGATCATGGGCAAAGGCGGCAAGGAACGTCTGGTGCCCCTGTCTGACCCGTCGCGCGAGGCGTTGGCGGCATGGCTGGTGCAGCGCGATAAAACCGACGAGGCCGCGCAGGCCAAGGGCAAACCCGCGTCGATCTACCTGTTTCCCAGTCGCGGCAGCGCCGGATATCTGACGCGCCACCGCTTCTATCTGCTGATCAAGGAATTTGCCCTGACCGCCGGTGTTGATCCGTCCAAGGTTACCCCCCACACCCTACGCCACGCCTTTGCAACGCATCTGCTGGCCAATGGGGCCGATCTGCGGGCGATCCAGACGATGCTGGGGCACGCCGATGTCGCCACGACCGAAATCTACACCCATGTCCTAGAGGCACGTCTGTCCGAGCTGGTGCTGGAAAATCATCCGCTGGCCAAGGCGGGCCGGCGCAACTCCGGCGGCAAGACATCCTCTGACGGCCAATAGCCGGTCTCTAGCGCCTTGTGGTAGCCTTGGGTCAGCCCCGCCTGCACCATCGCGCGGGCGGCGGCGGCATGGTCATAGTCAAGCCGGTGAAACGACACCTGCCCCGCATCAAGCACCGAAAAACGGGTCTGCGGCGTGCCGTCGTTGGGCGGCATGCCGATGACACCGGCATTGATCCACCTCCCCCGCGCCGTCTGCCGTTCAAAAGCCACCCCGCTGTGCCCTGCGATGATCCCATCCACCGGACCGATGCTCCGCTCCACCGCCTGCCACTCCGCGTCAAACACATCCTCGGGCGAGACGGGCCAGATGAACCGCGCGATATCGTGGTGCCCCCCGTGGATCACGGCATAGCGTTTTCCGGCGTGGTGAAAGCTGAGGATATCCGGCACCTGCCCCATCCAGTCGCGTTGCGCTTGGGTGATCTGCGCGCTGGCGTAGCCGTACCAGCCGACCGAAAGCAGATCGCAGGCGCTGCCATCCTCGAATCCGCAGCCGCAGTCCATCGCACCTGCGGCAAGCTGCTTTTCACAATTCCCCGCCACCACCGCGATGCCGCTGTCCTGCATCCTGTCGCTGACGGCATGGGCATGGGCGCAATAGGCTACCACGTCCCCGGTGCAAATCATCCGGTCCGGCCCCACCCCTAATGCCCGCGCACGGTCAAACAGCGCGTCAAGCGCCTGCAGGTTGGAATACGGACCGCCGAACAGCACAATCGGCCCGTTCAATTGCCCCAAATCTTGATGGTTCACCCTGCTCATCCCTTGAATGAAACCGCACACACGCCCATAACCCTATGAGCAAACGGATAAGGTATACTCACAAATGGACACGGCCCCCGCAATCCTAGACGGCGCATTTTGGATCAGCAGCGGTATCATCCTGTTTCTTCTGGTGCTTTCCGGCTTCTTTTCGGGCTCGGAAACGGCGCTGACGGCGGCATCGCGGGGCAAGCTGCGGGGTCAAGCGGATAAAGGGTCCAAGGGGGCGGAACGTGCGCTCAAGATCACCGAGGATAATGAGCGGCTGATCGGCTCTGTCCTGCTGGGCAACAATCTTGTGAACATTCTTGCAGCCTCGCTTGCGACGGCGCTGTTCACGCGGGTCTTTGGCGAATCCGGTGTGGCGCTGGCGACGCTGGTGATGACGCTACTGGTCCTGATCTTTGCCGAGGTTCTGCCCAAGACCTATGCGATCACCAATGCTGAAACCGCCGCCGCCGCCGTGTCGCGGCCCATTGCGCTGGTCGTGCTGATCTTCAGCCCCGTGGTGTCGGCCGTGCGGTTCCTGGTCCGCGGCATCCTGCGCCTTTTCGGCGTGACCATCGACCCTGACAGCAACATCCTTGCCGTACGCGAGGAAATTGCAGGCGCGCTGCAAATCGGCCGCTCTGAAGGGGTGGTAGAGAAGGAAGACCGCGACCGTATTCTAGGCGCGCTCGACCTGCGCGAACGGATGGTGGAAGAGGTCATGCTCCACCGGTCAGGGATCGAGATGATCGATGCCGCCAATGACCCCTCACAGATCCTTGAGCAGATCCTTGAAAGCAACCACACACGCCTGCCCGTCTACCGCGATGACCCCGAGAACATCATCGGTGTGATCCATGCCAAGGACCTGCTGCGGGCCATGTACAAGCACATCAGCGGTGCCGAGGATGATGCGCCCTTCAAGACGTTCAAAATCGCCGATATCGCGATGAAGCCCTACTTCGTGCCCGAGACCTCTACGCTGGACGAACAGATGCGCCAGTTCCTGCGACGCCGCACCCATTTCGCGCTGGTGGTGGATGAATATGGCTCGCTGCAGGGGTTGATCACGCTCGAGGATATCCTCGAAGAAATCGTCGGCGAGATCACCGATGAATTCGATCCAGACGCGGACCACGGGGTGACCAAGGCCGAGGACGGGCAATATTTCGTCGATGGTGCCATGACGATCCGTGACCTGAACCGCGCCACGGAATGGGACTTGCCCGACGAAGAGGCCAATACCGTCGCCGGTCTGGTGATCCACGAAGCGCAGATGATCCCGACGCCCAATCAGGTGTTCTCTTTCCACGGCTTCCGGTTCGAGGTCATCGCCCGCGATGGCAACCGGATCACACAGCTGAAAATCCGCCCCCTGTAAAAGCCGCCCTCAGGTGGTGTCGGTGTCATTGTCCATCTTTGGCGCGTCATCCTCTGTATCGCTGCGCTTTACCGCGTCACGCACTGCATCGCGCACGTCTTGGCTGGCGCTTTCCATCAACTGCGCCCGGTCGGGTTCAAAGTCGATCTTGGCAAGCGCGCGTCTGAGGTGACGTTCGGCGGCGGTGCGCGCTGCGGTGCGTAGCCCTTTGTCGGGGTGACGCATAAGGCCGTTCAGCGTCGCTTGAAGCCGCTGCTGCACTTCGACCACGGTACACCCATCCCGTGCCAGTGCGCCAAAAGCGTCCTGCATCAGGTCCGACGGATCCAGCGGTGCAACATAGATGTGGTCCAGCACCTCGTCGCGGTCGCTTTCGGTCTCGTCCTCGTAAAAGCTGAGGATGCGGCCAATGCGGGTGATCACATCAATTGCGGTGCCGGGGTCGTTTACGCCGGGCGACAGCGCCTTTGACGCGACCTCTCCCATCACGATGAGGCCAAAGCGCGGATCCTGATCATAGGTACGCAAATCGCCGATGATGATGCTGGCATTGATCCCGGCGTGCAGCGTTTCATCGGTGTGTTCATCGTCCTTGGGCTGCCCCACGCGGTCGATCATCATCAAAGGTTCGTTGACGAAAACAAAGCTGCCGATGTTGCGCTTGAGATAGATCTTCACCCCGTGGTTTTCCGCCACGGTGTTCAACGCTTCGGGGTAGATATGCTGGATATAGCCATTTTCATCCGCGGTGAACGGCTTTGCACTGTCGGGGATATCGCCCGTCAGCGGGTTGGCCCCGAGGCAGGGGTTACGCAGACGTTCCTTGAAGGTGCGGCGCGTCTGATCCTCGACTTGACGCGAGGTATCGATCAGGCTGCCAAAGGTTTGCAGATGCAGCACCCAGCGGATCAGGCTGAACACGATCACCGTCAGTACGATCACCGTCATGACGAACAACACGAAAGACCGCTTGTCGTCGAACACGCCAAGTTCGCGCAGGATGATGGCGATCAGCGCATAAACATAGGCCCCGATGAAGACGGCCAGCGTATTCTGGGTGGTGCGGTCCTGCACGATCAAGCGGTGAATGCGCGGGGTCCATTGGGTCGAGGTACTGCGATATACCGTGACCATGACGCTAAGCGAAAAGGTGGTGACTGCAAGCATCGCGTTGGCGATGATCGACAGCAACCGGTCCGCCGCACTGCCGGTCAGATAGGTCGCGAGCGATTGGGGTATCCAGCGTTCGATCAACATGCTCAGCAGCAGCGACAGCACCGCCAGCAACCCCATGATCAGCACCCGCACCCAAAGCTTGCGGCTGTATTCACGGCCCTTGCGGATCAGTGTCGATGGCAAAAGGAAGTCAAGATTCATAGGGTAAGTCCGCTTCATGAAGTGCCATGTTCAACAAGCTTGCGCGGAGATCACTTGGCTTACAAGCCCAACGCCCTATTCCGCCCGATGGTTCAAATATACCCAGAGCTAATCGAGGGGGGTGAACGATGCTATGCTCTTACGGTGGTTGAGAATTCTGGCTATGGTCGGTGTATGAGCCATGACATCCCCATCATCCTGCTGGCCGCGGGGCAATCCTCGCGGATGCGGGGGCGCGACAAATTGCTAGAGCTCGTGGAGGGCGAACCGCTGCTGCGCCGGCAGGCACGGATTGCGCGGGCGGCGACGCGGGGGGAGGTCATCGTAGCCCTGCCACCTGCGCCCCACCCGCGCTACGCGCTTGTGTCTGATATGGAGGTTGAAGCGCTCCCCGTTGCCGATGCGGCAGAGGGGATGAACGCCTCGCTCCGCGCGGGGTTTTCAGTGCTTCCCACCGGTACGCCTGCCGCGATGGTGCTGCTTGCCGACCTGCCGGAACTGACCGAGGATGACTTGACCACCGTCTTTCAAGCCGTTGATCTAAAATCAAATTACACGATATGGCGCGGTGCGACGGCAGATGGAAAGCCGGGTCACCCGACGGTTTTTGCCGCCTGCCATTTTGATCATTTTGCCCAGATGCAAGGTGACACCGGCGGGAAAGAGATCACCACACAGGCCCAGGACCAAACGCTGCTGATCCTCCTGCCGGAGAACCGCGCGCGACTGGACCTTGATACGCCCGAAGCATGGGCCGCATGGCGCGCCGCACGTTAACCGGCCCCTGACCCACGTAACCCTCAACAAGAAAAAACGGGACAGTCGCCTGCCCCGTTCTTCGCCCCGCACCCCCTAGGGGATACAGGCGTGTCGCTGCATATTTAGTGGCGCTTACTTCGTCAGAAGTTTCGCCTCGTGCTTTTTCAGCGTGCGGCGCGCGGCGACGTAGCCGTCCACCCCTTCGCGCGTCGCCAGTTCCGGGAAAAGCTCCAGGATCTCGTTGCGTTGCGCGTTGCCGACACCTGCAAGGCTCATGTCACCCGGCTGGAAGCTTTCGGTCCATGTGCCGTCAGACAGGATCACCTCGTGCTGGTCGAACATCACGTGGATGTAGGTCGTGCCAGAGGTTTCAACGATATCAACGCCTTCCAGACCGGTCAGATGTTTCGCCGCGACCAGAACCTCGCGCTCTTCGAAGTAGAGCGCTGTCTTGTCGTTGGCCACCAGAACGCGGTGGTTGGGGCTGACCAGCATGTCACGCTCGGGCAGGTTGTTGCCCAAAGCGCCCTGACGGATCAGAACCGGCAACAGATGCGCTTTATGCGCCAGCTCTTGTCCGGTCATCTCACGGGCACCGACCCAACGGATTTCCTGAATACCGTTGTCACGGGTGATGACACGGTCGCCCACCACCAAATCTTCGACCCGACGTTCCCCTTTAGGCGTAGCGATCAAGGTCCCCGGCGTGAAGCAGGGAATGATCTCTTCGATATTGGTGAAGTCGAGACGACCGGTTTCAGTGCCGGACGCATCCGTAAAGACGATCGTGCCGTCGATACCATCGTTCGGGCTGTCGCCGTCCGTATCATCGCCCGGATCCGTATCCTCTGTGACGTTCACGATGCGGTAGCCGCCACCGGGGCTTAGCGATCCCCGCAGATCGATGACGTCATAGTCGGTTTCGTCCGTGCCGGCACCACCGTCGATGGTGTCGCCACCGTTAACGTTGGTAAAGGTATCCCGACCGGCGTCGCCACGCATGCTGTCGTTGCCTGCGGCCCCGACGATTGTATCGTCGCCCTGCCCGCCCACGATGGTGTCATCGCCATCGCCGCCGTCAAGAAGGTCGTCATCAATACCGCCGTCGATATAGTCGTTGTCGGCACCGCCATAGATGGTGTCGTCGTCGTCTTCGCCGTAGATGACGTCTTTACCGGCACCACCTTCGATATAATCCTTACCGTTGTTTGGCTGTGGATCGGTGGCGTCGACTTCTTCGCCCTCGTAGCCCGCGATCGGTTCGGGGCCAAAGCCGCCGTAGATGGTGTCGTTCCCTTCACCGCCATACAGGCTGTCCGACCCGTGGCTGCCGATGATAACATCATCGCCATCTTCACCGTAGACCAGATCGTCGTCGATTCCCGCGTTGATGTAATCTTGGCCTGTACCGCCATAGATCGTGTCTGAGTCGTCGCCGGTACGGATGGTATCGTTGCCGCTGCCGCCATCGACGTAATCACGGCCATCCTCCTGGTTCGGATCGCCGGTTTCATAGAAGGGGTTCGGCTTACCACCAAAGGTCGGCTGATCATTTTCGTAATCAGAGAAGGTGTCGATACCTGCGTTGATCAGATCGTCGCCATCACCACCAAAGATGCTATCCGCGCCTTGAATGTCGGTGATGGTGTCGTTGCCGCTGCCGCCATAGATGGTGTCATTATCGATGCCGCCTTCTATGACATCATCATCGTCGCCACCGTCAATATAGTCGGCATCATCACCGCCATCGATCGTGTCATTGCCGGCACCGCCGATCAGCGTGTCCTTGTCGTCGTTGGGGTTGGGATCCTGATCAAAGGGTGTGGGCACCAATGGAACGTCCGTGTCGGGCACACCAATCACGCCGGGTTTGTTGCCGGTCAGAACGTCGTCACCCTCACCACCGACGAGGGAGTCGTTCCCCTGACCGCCGGTCAGCGTGTCGTCGCCGGTGCCACCGTCGATGGTGTCATTGCCGCCTTGCCCGTCGATCACGTCATGGCCGCCGCGCGCTTCAACAACGTCATTGCCGCCGCCGGTCAGGATATTTTCATTTCCGTCCGAGCCGGTGACCGTGTCATCCCCACCGCCAAGTTCGAGGTTCTCGATCTCGGTGAATTTGGTGGTGTCGGCACCGTCGGTCAGGGTGCCTTCTTCGGGGGCGGTGAAGGTGACGGTGAGGTCATCGTCCACGGCAGTGCTGTCGATGACATCCCCGTCAGTTTCGTCGGTTTCGCCGCCGATGATGACATCGTTATCGATGCCGTCGGTCAGCGTGAACCGGTCATCGCCCGCGCCGCCGTCTACCGTATCGTCACCAAGACCGCTGTCGATGGTGTCGTCGCCGCCGTTGCCAAAGATCGTATCGTTGATCCCGTCGGTGCCGTCGATCTGGTCGCCTTGGGCATCTGTGTAGCCGGGGGTCATGGCCTCGCTATCATCAAGACCGTCAACCGGCCCGACATATTCCGTCCCGATGATGTTCTCGATCTCGGTGAATTTGAACGAGCCCGCGGATGTGCCGTCGTCGTTGTAAAGATCAACCGTACCGTTCTGACCGTTGCCATTGTCATCGGGTGTCAGATCGCGCAGGCGGAAGTTCAAGCCGGTCAGGTCCAGCGTGTCGTCATCGGTGTTCAGCGCAGGGTCGGCATTGAAGCCGCCTGCACCACCGTCAACCTCATCGCCGTTGGTGCCGCCAAAGATGGTATCCTTGCCCGCGCCGCCGCTGATGTTGTCTTTGCCTTCGCCGCCAGTGAGCTGGTCATCACCGTCGCCGCCGATCAGCGTATCTTCATCATCGCCGCCAAACAGCGTGTCATTGCCCGCACCGCCGTCGATCAGGTCATCGCCCTCGTCGCCCATGAGCAGGTCATTGCCAGCACCCCCGTCAACGCCGCCCACAGGCGCGTCGAAATAGACGTCGGTGATGTTGATGCCCGCGTGGTTCCCGGGCGACAGGCTTTGATCCATCGTATGGGTGATTTCAAGGTAATCCACCGGACCCGAGATGTTCACCAGCGCCGAGTGGCTTGGATCTGTATCCGGGCCATCGGCACCGCGGCTGATCAGCGTTTCATTCCCGCCAACGCCGTCCTGGTTCTGCGCCTGAATGCCGCCACCTGTGCTGACGTCAATCGGCGTCCGTGTACCATCGGGGCCAACGGCCACGATCACAACTTTCGACGCGTTATCAATGTCATTGATGCGGAAGCTGATGTTGGTCACATCCTTCGAGAAGTCCAGGCGATAGGTCGCGCTTTCGCCATCCTGGTTCGCCAGAGACGCCAAAGAGCTGTTCGCATTGGTCGCCTGACCGTCGCCGGTGATCGAATGCACCTTCTGCTGGTCAGTGGAGAACGTCGTCTCGGGCGTTTTGCTGCTGCCGGTAACCGAGAAGGTCACATTGACGTTGCCCGTGTCCTGAACAAATCCACCGCCCAGATTGTCGTTATTATCGACAGCCGAGTTGTCGTGGGGGTCTGGTGCCTTGTCCCACTCAAAGCTCTCACGCTCTGTCGTGCCGCCGGGCGCAGAGGCGCCGCCGGTGTTGTTGTCGCCATAGATCGTGTCATCGCCGGTGCCACCGGAAATGGTGTCATCGCCGTGGTTGCCTTCGATCGAATCGTGGCCCGCATTGCCTTCGATGCTGTCGTTGCCGCCTTCACCAAAGATCGTGTCGTTGCCATTTCCGCCGGTCAGCACATCGTCGCCACCAACGGTGCCATCGGTTGGGGACGTGCTGTCATCACTCACGGTAAAGGTTTTGGCGATGTGGTCGTATTTGATCGACGGCAGGTTAGAGTTGTGGCTGACGAAATCGTAGGATTTGCCGATTTCCAGCGGTTTGTCTGTCACGAAGCCGACGGCATCGTTGCCGTCAAAGTTCACGACGTAGACTGTCACATCCTGCGAGGAATCTACTGCGCCTTCGGGGCGCACAATATAGGAATACTCGGGGATGATCTTGTCGCCGGCGTATTCGGTGTTGCCGTCCAACTTGGTGGTCTTTGCCAGGGTTTGCGAATTATCGTTGTCATTCAACTTGTCGTCGTCATCATTGATGCCAACCGCGACAGGTGCTGAATTTTCGTTGATGGTGAACGACTTGCCAGACAGATCGCCGGAGCCCACATCGCTGTTCTGGAAGGGGCTTGAACCGCCAGCCACCGTCACATTTGCCAGATCCCATGTCAGAACGGTATGATCCGCACCCGATACAGGCTCAACAGTCTTCGAGACGGGCTGCGCTTTGGTCAGGCCGGCGCTATCGCCAAAGATGATGTCATCGCCTTCGCCGCCGTGCAGGGTGTCGTTACCGACAGTGCCGTCGTCATCCGCCAGCAAGGCCGCAGGGTTGTCGAAGAAAACATCTGTCACGTTGACGCCAGAGTTGCTGCTTGTCTCACCGGTGTGGATGAATTCGATCCGCGATACGGGACCGTCGATGGACACGTTGACAGAATACTTGCTGCCAGAGGGGCCTTCGTCGCCGCCCTTGCTGATCGCCTTGTCGGCACCGAACTTGCCGTCAGTGTCTTTGAGCGTCACACCGCTGGAACTGCTGTTGGCGATCAGATCAACGTCGATCATCTTGCCCGACGCATCATAGGCAAGCACCTTCACAGCGCCGCCGTTGTCGATGTCGTTCACGTTGAAGGACACGTTGCCCACGGCCTCGTCAAACCGCAGTTCGAACTTTGTTTCGCCCGTGCAATTGGCCAGCGATTCAAACGAGCTGTTATCGTTCACGCCGTGGGCATCGCCCTCGACATTGCCAGTGAACTGTTTGCTGTCGCTGAATTCCTGATCCGCATTGTTGCGCGGCGAAAAGCTTTTAAGCTCGAATGTGACGTTTACGGTGCCGGTGTTCTGCGTGAACCCGCCCTTGAGGTTGTCATTGTCGTCGATCGCGGAGCCG
This sequence comes from Sulfitobacter sp. M39, assembly GCF_021735935.1. Classification (NCBI taxonomy): domain Bacteria; kingdom Pseudomonadati; phylum Pseudomonadota; class Alphaproteobacteria; order Rhodobacterales; family Roseobacteraceae; genus Sulfitobacter; species Sulfitobacter sp. M39. The sequence goes on along the minus strand of NZ_WMDZ01000001.1, from coordinate 1,980,237 downwards.
TCCCCAGATGGGTCAGGTGCCTTGGACCATTCAAAGCTTTCGCGGGTATCGCCGTAGTTGCCCTTGGTCGCGCCATCACCGATCAGGATGTCGTTGCCCTTACCACCGTCGACGTAATCATTGCCCGACCCTGCAACGACCGTATCATTCCCCAAACCAGCGTTGACCGTATCATTGCCGCCACGCGCGAGGATGATGTCATCATTGGACCCGACGTTGCCAAAAACCGCGTCGTTGCCGTCAACACGGTCCCCGCTTGGGTCATCATTATAGCTGGCGTCGATCTTGTTGCCCTGCTGGTTGCCGTCCACGATCCCGTTCGGCCCGTCGGCCGGAGCCTCGGTCGCGGTTTTCTCGGCCTCGGCGGTCGAGGTTTTTCCAAAAAGCCACAGTTTATTCAAAAAGATGGTCATATCGGTCGTCTCCAAAATCAGGTCAGGCACGCTACGGTTGTACCGTCAGCCGTAAAAATCGGGTGCCCAGTCAGGGGCGAAGCTTATTAATTCACATGGCACCAATTCTGTGCCGGGGTACTAAGGCGGGACAAAGCAACGCCCTGCCCGCGACGCTGCTGCAATGAAACATACGGCGCGCGGACGGGTGCATCGCGTGACACGCCCAAATCTGCAGCCGTCTGGATACGGGTCATTTGTGTTCTTGATGTGATCCGAAAACGGCGCTTCGGGGAAGAAATCAAGACGGTGCCGGCAGCGGCGGAGCAACGCAGAGTTGCAACATCACCCATACCCGAACGGTCCGGCAGTTGTGGTCTGTAGATACAGTTTCCCATCAGTTTCTCCTCCTTCCGCCAACGTGGCGGGCCGTTAAAAACGGCGCATAATACCCCTAGCAAAGCTCCGCGGTCACAGACGACACACAAAGAACTCTACCGTTCTGAAGGGAGGATCAACCGCAGACAGCTGCCCGCTGCCGCGCAACCGGCAGTGGTATATTCATCGGCTCTTGAGAGCCAAGCGAACACATCTTCCCCGCACAACACGTGCGTTCGATGCGGTCGCCCCCGAAACCTAAAAAACTTTGCCCCCCAGTTGGGCATGCCTTTGATAACTGGGCGTTGACGCTGCGGGAAGAGAAAAGTGGCAAGAATTCGCAGACGCGCCTCTTTTCCGCCTTTTTTGACTCGACAGAGACCTTATGAAAACCCGCATAGGTAGCAAACTGTTTCCGAGGCTGCAGATTCTGGCGCGCTTAGACATCGAAATCACGTCTATATTTACGGAAATTTAACGAATTTAGAAACGAACACATGTCCACTGTTTCGCAACAGGACACAGTAAATCGTGCCCTCGATTAAATTCAGAGCAGCTGATCCGCACGGTGGCCCTAATTCTTGAATTGGAACCAATAGGTTGCTGAGGCGCGTATTTTTTCGAAATTTGCGGATAGTTTGCCAGTACGAAACCGAATCGCAACGCTACCTGAAGTATAGTCGCCAGCCCTTTAGGTGGGGCGGCCATACACCAAATGCAAAGAGGCGACACCACAGATGTGACGCCGCAGCATCAGCCTGAGCGAACATCTGCCGCTACAACCGTAAGAGAGTATTTTCGAATAATTCGCAGCAAAATCCTACTGTCTCATCATGTTAGGGGGTGATATTTGCCGCGCGACAAGTATGCTGATCCAACAGATACAGGAACATGGCGTCGTCACTTGGCCTCTGCCACCACCAGAAGAAGCGTTTGATGAGCAGTCGGAAAATCAAAAATATGGAAGAGTTTGCCGCCGTCAGCGGGATCTCCCGTCCGACGCTTTCCAAGTTCTTCAACGACCCCACCAGCGTGCGTAGCAGCACCCGCAAGCGGGTTGAGGCAGCGCTGGACCGATATGATTATCGGCCCAATCTTTACGCCATGAACCAGAACCGCCGTTTGACCAAGAACATCGGCGTCGTGGTGCCGCATCTGGCCGACCCTTTCTTTGCCAAAATTGCCCGCACGATCGAAGAACACATCCTGCGTCAGGGCTTCCGGCCCGTCCTGCTTGGGTCGCACGGCAGCCCCGAGATGGAGCTGGAGAACCTCGAAAACCTGCGCATGTTGAAACCGGCGGGCGTATTGCTGGCCGCTTTCGGGCGCAGCTCTGACCACGCGCAGATCCAGACCTTTACCGCAGAGGTCCCTACCGTCCTGTTCGATGCGAACATCGAAAAGGTCGGCAAGGCGTTCATAGGTTCCAACAATGAACAAAGCGTTGATCTGATCGTCGACTACCTGTGCCGCACGGGCGAGCCGCCTGCGTTTTTCGAGATGAAAGACCCGATGAACCCCAACGCGTACAAACGGCGCGCGGCCTATGTCAGGGCGATGGAACGTCTGGGCCAGACGCCGCATCTGATCCAGGTCGGTGGCGAGGGATGGGAATTCGAAGAGATCGGGTTTCGCGAAGGCACCCGCGTGATCCGCGACCGAAGCCTGCCGTCGAAAACAATACTGTGCAGCAACGACCGTTTGGCCATCGGGCTGTTGTCCGCCATTTTCGAGGCGGGGATGAGCGTCGGGATTGAGGCAGGCCACGACTTCCGCGTCGCGGGCCATGACGACCATCCTTTCTCGCGCTTCACCTGCCCGCGCCTGACCACCGTGTCCCAAGACTACGAAGCCATTGCCGAGAAAAGCGCGACCACCCTGCTGGCGCTGATCGAGGCAGATGATTCTCTTGATTCGCGTACAGAGACGCTGTTTGACGGCAAGCTCGTGCTCAGGGGCTCCGCCTAGAGAATTGAAAACACGCATCTAAATCGTAAAAATAGACGCGCGTAAAATTCAAATTGACGCGAGTTCACCAATAGCCGTAAGCTTGTCGCTAACATCTCATCAGGGAGGTAGAAGATGTTTGTTTTGAACGCGTTTCGAACGGCGACCGCCATTTCACTTTTGACGGCAGCCGCTGCTTCTGCAGATACGATCACGATCGCCACGGTTAATAATGGCGACATGGTCCGGATGCAGGGCTTTACCGATGATTTTACAGCCAAAACCGGCCACGAAGTCGAATGGGTCACGCTGGAGGAGAATGTCCTGCGTCAACGTGTGACCACGGACATCACCACCAAAGGTGGGCAGTTCGACATCATGACCATCGGCATGTACGAGACCCCGATCTGGGGCAAACAAGGCTGGCTGGTACCGCTGGACGATCTGTCGGCTGACTATGACACCGACGACATCCTGCCCGCGATGCGCGGCGGTCTGAGCGTCGACGGCACGCTTTATGCGGCGCCTTTCTACGGCGAAAGCTCCATGATCATGTACCGTAAGGACCTGATGGAGAAAGCCGGACTGGACATGCCCGACGCGCCCACATGGGAATTCGTCGCTGAAGCGGCCCGCGCAATGACCGACCGTGACGCTGGCATCAACGGTATCTGCCTGCGTGGCAAGGCCGGTTGGGGCGAGAACATGGCGTTCCTCACCGCGACAGCAAACGCCTTTGGTGCGCGCTGGTTCGACGAAAGCTGGGCCGCGCAATTTGATCAGCCTGCATGGAAAGAAACGCTTGAGTTCTATGTGAACCTGATGAACGACGCGGGCCCTCCGGGTGCGGCGAACAACGGGTTCAACGAAAACCTGTCGCTGTTCCAACAGGGCAAATGCGGCATGTGGATCGACGCGACTGTTGCGGCGTCCTTTGTGACCAACCCGACAGATTCCACCGTCGCGGATCAGGTCGGCTTTGCGCTGGCACCTGACACCGGCAAAGGCAAACGCGGCAACTGGCTGTGGGCTTGGGCGCTTGGCATCCCTGCCGGCACCGATAACGAAGCCGCCGCGAAAGAATTCATCGAATGGGCCACGTCCAAAGAGTATCTTGAGCTGGTCGCCGAGAAAGACGGTTGGGCAAATGTTCCTCCCGGCACGCGGACATCGCTGTACGAAAACGCCGAATACAAAAAAGTGCCTTTCGCGCAGATGACACTGGACAGCATCCTGTCGGCTGATCCCACCGCACCAACCGTTGATCCGGTGCCCTACGTCGGTGTGCAGTTTGCAGCTATCCCAGAGTTCGCAGGCATCGCCACACAGGTCGGACAAGAGTTCTCTGCCGCGCTGGCAGGACAGCAGTCCGTCGATGAAGCCCTGGCCAACGCCCAAGCGTTGACCACCGATGAGATGGAAGCCGCCGGCTACTGATCTGATCGCCCTCGGGGCCAGTCAGCAAAGCTCCCCCTTGCTGACTGGCCCCTTTTTTCCAACACGTGCATGATCGTCCGGGACGGCCCTAGCCCGTCAACGGAGGAGGTATATTCAATGGCAACGCAACACTCACGATCGGCCGCCCGTCTGATGATGGCCCCCGCTGTCGTGCTGCTTCTGGGATGGATGCTCGTCCCCCTGACGATGACGCTGTATTTTTCCTTTCGCAAATACCTGCCCCTGCGCGGCGGTGATCTGGGATGGGTCGGCTTTGACAACTACGTCCGCTTCGTATCGTCCAGCGCCTTCTGGCCGTCGGTTCAGGCGACACTGGTGATCGTGGGCGGCGTCCTGTTCATCACCGTCGTTCTGGGTGTGTTGCTGGCCGTCTTGCTGAACCAGCCGATGTGGGGTCAAGGGATCGTTCGGATCCTCGTGATTGCCCCGTTCTTCGTGATGCCGACCGTATCGGCGCTGGTCTGGAAGAACATGTTCATGGATCCTGTCAACGGGCTGCTCGCCCACTTGTGGGGCCTGTTTGGGGCTGAACCGCTGGTGTGGCTGACCGAAGCCTCGACCCAATCCATCATTCTGATTGTCAGCTGGCAGTGGCTACCCTTTGCGACGCTGATCCTGCTGACCGCGATCCAGTCGCTGGACAGCGAACAACTGGAGGCCGCCGAGATGGACGGCGCATCGCCCGTCAAACGCTTTGGCTTCATCACCCTGCCCCACCTGTCGCGGGCAATCACCGTGGTGGTGCTGATCCAGACGATCTTTTTGCTCTCTATTTTCGCCGAAATTTTCGTGACCACCCAAGGCGCCTTTGGCACCAAAACCCTGACCTATCTGATCTTCCAGCGTGTGCTGGAAAGCCAGAACATCGGGCTCGGCTCTGCCGGCGGTGTCTATGCCATCATCCTCGCCAATATCGTTGCCATCTTCCTGATGCGCATGGTTGGCAAGAACCTCGACGCATAAGGAGCCCGTCATGGCACGTGCAACGACCACACAACGCAAGGCTCTGAACACCGCACTCGCATGGGGCGTCGGGCTGCTGATTTTCTTCCCCATCCTCTGGACCATCCTGACCAGCTTCAAGACCGAAGCCCAGGCGATTGCAGACCCGCCGGTGTTCCTGTTCTTTGACTGGACGCTGGAAAATTACGCCGCGGTGCAGGAACGCTCGAACTACGGCCGCTTCTTGTGGAATTCGGTGGTGATCGCGGGGGGCTCTACCATTCTGGGCATCCTGATCGCCGTTCCCGCGGCTTGGTCGATGGCCTTTGTGCCGTCCAACCGCACGAAAGACATCCTGCTGTGGATGTTGTCCACAAAGATGCTGCCAGCGGTCGGGGTGCTTTATCCGATCTACCTGATCTTTATCCGATTGGGTCTGCTGGACAGCAAACTGGGTCTGGTGGTCGTGCTGATGCTGATCAACCTGCCGATCATTATCTGGATGCTCTACACCTACTTCAAGGAAATCCCCGGAGAGATCCTAGAGGCAGCCCGTATGGATGGTGCCAGCCTGCGCGAAGAGGTGCTGTATATCCTAACGCCGATGGCGATCCCCGGCATCGCCTCCACGCTGCTTCTGAACGTGATCCTCGCCTGGAACGAAGCCTTCTGGACCCTCAACCTCGCCGCCGCCAAGGCTGCCCCTCTGACGGCCTTTATCGCCAGCTATTCCAGCCCCGAAGGGTTGTTCTACGCCAAGCTCAGCGCGGCCTCGACCATGGCCATCGCGCCGATCCTCATCCTTGGCTGGTTCAGCCAGAAACAACTTGTCAGCGGCCTGACCTTTGGCGCAGTGAAATAAGGAAACAACACCATGGGACGCATCACATTAGACAAGGTTTCCAAGCGCTTCGGTGACGTCGAAGTCATCCCGCCGCTGGACCTGACCATCGAAGACGGCGAATTCACCGTCTTTGTCGGCCCCTCGGGCTGCGGCAAATCCACCCTGCTGCGCCTGATTGCAGGGCTCGAAGATACCTCGGGCGGGCAGATCCGCATCGACAAGCAGGACGCCACCCATGTGCCCCCCGCCAAGCGTGGTCTGGCGATGGTGTTCCAGTCCTACGCGCTGTATCCGCATATGTCCGTGCGCAAGAACATCGCCTTTCCGATGCGCATGGCGGGCATCCCCGTGGACGAACAGAACCGCCGCATCGATGCCGCTGCGAAAGCGCTGAACCTGACCGATTATCTGGACCGCAAACCCGGCCAGCTGTCGGGCGGGCAACGCCAGCGTGTGGCGATTGGTCGGGCGATTGTCCGCGAACCCGCGGCCTTCCTTTTCGACGAACCGCTGTCCAACCTTGACGCTGCTTTGCGCGTGGGCATGCGGCTTGAAATCTCCGAGCTGCATAAACGGCTTGAAACGACGATGATCTATGTAACCCACGATCAGGTCGAAGCGATGACCATGGCCGACAAGATCGTGGTGCTTCAGGCCGGTGTGATCGAACAGGTCGGCTCCCCGCTCGAGCTTTACCACACACCCCGCAACACCTTTGTCGCGGGCTTTATCGGCTCGCCCAAGATGAACCTGATCTCGGGCCCCGAGGCGGCGAAACACGGTGCGCATACCATCGGCATCCGCCCTGAACACATTGACGTATCGACAACCGAAGGCACCTGGAGCGGCGTGGTCAAAGTGTCGGAGCATTTGGGGTCGGATACGTTTTTCCACGTCTATGACACAGGCCTGACCGAAATGATGACCGTCCGTGCCCGCGGCGAAGTCGGCTTGCGCCACGGTGACCGTGTGTTCCTGACCCCCCGCGAAGATGCGCTGCACCGCTTCGACGGTAACGGCTTGCGCATCGCATGAAGCGCCGTGTGACACTGCCCTTTAATTTTGATTTCTACGAAAGCGGTCTCATGAATGAACCGACCACAACAAACACAGACGCGCCGCCTCCGGTGCCGCTGTCCCTGGATCGCCTTGGCGACCTGCCAGCCCGTATCGGTACGCCCGACTACGATCGCGGCGCGCTCTCGGCGGGGATCATCCATATCGGCCTGGGCAACTTCCATCGCGCCCATCAGGCGTGGTATCTGCACAAGTTGATGCAACAGGGGCTAGCGCAGGATTGGGCGCTGATCGGGGCCGGCGTGCGGGCCTATGACAGCGCGATGCGCGACAAGCTTAAAGCGCAGGACTATCTGACCACTTTGATCGAACTGGCCCCCGGTCGTGTCACGGCAGAGGTCGTCGGCTCGATGATCGATTACATCCCAATTGCCGAAGACAACGCGCCACTGATTGCCGCGATGGCGGACCCCGCGATCCGCATCGTGTCGCTGACCGTGACCGAAGGCGGGTATTTCATCGACCCCGAAACCGGCGGGCTTGATCTGACCCACGCCGATATCCAGCATGACCGCGCGCAGCCCGAACAGCCCAAGACGGTTTTCGGCGCGATTATTGCCGCGCTCAAGCTGCGGCGCGATGCGGGCCATGGTCCGTTCACGGTCCAAAGCTGCGACAACCTGCGCGGCAATGGCACCGCGACGCGCCAAGCCGTCGTGACCCTGGCCCGCCAAAGTGACGCGGCGCTTGCCCAGTGGATCGAGCAAAACTGCAGCTTCCCGAACTCTATGGTGGATTGCATCGTGCCCGCCACCGGCCCTGACGAAATCGCGCTGGCGCAAAGCCTTGGCGTCGATGACGCGGCACCGGTGACCCACGAGAACTACCGCCAATGGGTGATCGAAGACGACTTCTGCGCCGGACGCCCTGACTGGGACAAGGCGGGGGCGATCTTTACCGATGCGGTGCATGACTATGAGGCAATGAAAATCCGCATCCTCAACGCCGGCCATCAGGTCTTGGCCAACGCCGGAGAGTTGCTGGGCTTGGAAACCATTGCCGATTGTATGGCGCACCCGTTGACCTCTGCCATGTTCCGCAAGATCGAGGCCGAGGAAATCGCACCCTACATCGCCGCCGTGCCCGGTCAAGAACCGGCGGCCTATGTGGACTTGATCGCCAAACGTTTCGCCAACCCCGCGATCCGCGACACGACACGGCGCGTGGCTTTTGACGGGTCATCACGACATCCGGGGTTTGTCCTGCCGGTTCTGCGCGACGCCTTGGCGGCAAAGGGCAGCTGCACCGGTCTGGCCCTGGTAGAGGCGCTGTGGGCCCGTATGTGTGCTGGCACCCGCATGGACGGGACAGAGATCGAGCCGAACGACCCGCAATGGGCGAGCCTCAACGCTGTGGCCCTGGCGGCGCGCGAAGCACCCCAGCTCTGGCTCGCGCAGCGTCATATCTATGGCGATCTGGCCGAGCATCAGGCCTTTGCCGAGGCGTTTGAAAACTGGCTGTCGCTTATCTGGGCCGAAGGCTGCGAGGCCGCGCTTGCGGTCTATACTGATCAGCCGGATGTGGCCGCCGCATTGGCCGGTGACCGCGCGGGGATGGGGCAATGATCCTGTGTTGCGGGGAGGCATTGATCGATATGGTCGCTGCCCCGTCGCTCGACGGGCCGGACGGGTTCGTGCCCCATTCGGGCGGCGCGGTCTTTAACACCGCCATCGCGCTTGGCCGATTGGGCGCGCGCGCAGGCATGCTTACCGGATTGTCGCGTGATATGTTCGGGGACCAGTTGGCAGACGCGCTCAAGGCCAGTGACGTGGACACCGCGCATATCATCCGCGCTGACCGTCCGAGCACATTGGCTTTTGTGAAACTTGAAGATGGGCAGGCAAGCTATTCATTCTTCGACGAAAATTCCGCCGGTCGGATGATCCGCGCCGAGGATATGCCAGCGCTGCCGAGCGATATCACCGCGCTTTTCTTTGGCGGTATCAGCCTTGCCAGCGACCCCAGTGCCAGTGCCTATGCTGCCTTGCTGGAACGTCAGGGCGGGCCGCGGGCGGTGATGATCGACCCCAACATCCGCCCCCTTTTCATCACTGACGAGGATGGCTATCGCCGGCGGATGGCGGAGATGATTGGCCAGGCGGATATCGTCAAGGTCTCGGACGAGGACCTCGACTGGCTGAACCCCGCCCCGTTGACGCAGGCCGAAAAGATCAGCGCAATGCTCGACACCGGTCCGTCGGTTGTGATTGTCACCCAAGGGGCCGAGGGTGCCACAGCAACGCTTTCGGACGGCACATCGATCACGGTCCCTGCAGTGAAAGCCAACGTCGTCGATACAATCGGTGCCGGTGATACGTTCAATGCGGGCTTTCTGGCGAAGCTGTCCGAACTGGGTCTGCTGACCCCTGAAGCCCTTGGCGCGCTTGATCCTGACGCTTTGCGCGACGCGATGGCATATGGTGCCCGCGTCGCCGCCATCACCGTGTCACGCGCCGGTGCCAACCCGCCTTGGGCGAACGAGCTTTAGCGCCGACCACAAGGCCAGAGGGACCCTTTCACAAAGCCACGCAGCACTACCCTGCGTGGCTTTGTGCATATAACGCCAAAGACGACGCGACATCGCCAAGGCTGCAAAAGCAACCTTCACACCTATCGACGATCGAAACTTAATTTTACGGAAAGCCTTGCCAAAACAAGGTGGTACCCAAGGCCGGACTCGAACCGGCACGCCTCGCGGCGGGGGATTTTGAATCCCCTGCGTCTACCATTCCGCCACTTGGGCACAATGGGGGTCTGTTACCGTGCCACGCGCCCCACGGCAAGAGCAATTTTACCGCTTTTGCTTGACCCCGTCCGATTGTTCTGGTGTTGCCATTGAACAGAAATCAATACCGGAGACCGCAGTATGATCCGACGGCTATATGACTGGGTTCTGGGCCTGGCAAACCACCCGCACGCGCTTTGGGCCCTTGCGGTTGTGGCGTTCCTTGAAAGCTCTGTTTTTCCCATTCCGCCGGATGTGCTGATGATCCCGATGATCCTTGCGCGCCCGAACCGCGCTTGGCTGATTGCGGGGATCGCGCTGGTCGCGTCGGTCTTGGGGGGGCTGCTGGGATACGCCATTGGTGCGCTGGCCTTTGAACAACTGGGCCAACCGATCCTTGCCAGCCTTGGCAAAGGCGACGCGATGGCGGAATTCTCGGACCGGTTCAACGGCGTCGGCTTCTGGGCTGTGCTGACTGCGGGCGTCACCCCCTTCCCCTACAAGGTGATCACGATCATGTCGGGGTGGACGGGGATGCCACTGGCGACCTTTATCGTGACCTCGATCCTTGCGCGCGCGCTGCGGTTCTTCATCGTGGCGGCGCTGCTGTGGAAATTTGGCGCACCTATCCGCGACTTTATTGAACGCCGTCTGCCTTTGGTATTTACGGTATTTGTCGTGCTGCTGTTCGGCAGCTTCTTCTTGCTGAGGTATCTCTGATGACGCGAAATTTTTATGTCCTGATCGCCACACTAGGATCTGCGGCCTTATTGCTAGGCGCATTCGGCTTCCAACACATCGGCGGCTATGCGCCTTGCCAAATGTGTCTGTGGCAGCGGTGGCCCCATGCCGCGGCGATTATCATCGGGGTGATCGTGCTCTTTGGTGCGCCGCGGGCGTTGATTTGGCTGGGCGCGCTGTCGGTTGCTATCACTGGCGGCATCGGCGTTTATCATGCGGGGGTGGAATGGAAATTTTGGCCCGGTCCGTCGTCCTGCACGGGCGGCGGCATGGACCTTGGCACGATGAGCGGTAGCGATCTTCTGTCCACCAGCGCGCCGTCCGGTCTGGTCATGTGTGACGACATCGTCTGGCAGCTTTTCGGTCTGTCGATGGCGGGCTGGAACGCAGTCGCATGCGCCGTCCTGCTGGCGTTCTGGGTCTCTGCCGCGCGCACGCCGCGCTGAACAATCTCGCAGGCCGCCGCCCTAGGAGGCGGCCTGCCCTGCCTTGCGCGTCTTGAGCAAGAGGCTCGTCTCGCTCGCGACCACCCCGTCGAGCTTGCGGATGCGGGCCAGAACCTCGTCGAACTCCTCAAGCGTTTTGGTGCCGATCTCGACGATCACATCCCATCTGCCATTCGTCGAATGTACTGCCCGCAAAGCCGCCATACCGGCCAGCGTGCGGGTGATGCGTTCAGCGCCACGGCCCTCGATCTCGATCATCATTAATCCGCGCACCGGATCGGCACGCACGTCCGAGCGCGTCACGACGGTAAAGCCCAGTATCTCTCCGCTTTGTTGCAAACGGGCGAGACGCGCACGCACGGTGGTACGCGACAGCCGCAGGGCCGCCGCCAGATCAGACAGAGAGGCCCGCGCGTCGTCGCGCAGCGCTGCCAGAATTGCTTCGTCCGTTGCGTCCATCTTAGCTGTCCAATTTGGTCAAATTATCTCCGATTTGGTCACTTTAGAAGATTGTTTCTGACCAGACCAGCTAGATATCGTCGCGGAAACGCTGACGAAAGGATCTCACCTATGTCTGGACAAAACTGTATTCTTCTGGGGGCCCCGCTGGATAGCGGCAAGCGCCGGTTGGGCTGTCTGATGGGCCCCGATGCCTATCGCACCGCCGGATTGGCGGGCGCGCTGACCGATCTGGGCCATAGCGTCACAGACCGTGGCAATGTCGCGCCTGCGCCCTTCACGCCCGGCCAGCATCCGAAACTGCACGCGCTTGAGGAAACCATCGCCTGGACACACAGTCTGGCCGAGGCCACCCAAGCCGCCTTGCAGGACGGCACCCCGATCATCATGGGCGGCGATCATGCGCTCGCCTCCGGCACCGTGTTGGGCGCGATGCGCCATGCGCAGGCGGAGGAACGCCCCCTGTTTGTGCTGTGGCTGGACGCGCATAGCGATTTCCACACGCCCGAAAGCACCGACAGCGGCAACCTGCACGGCACGCCCTTGGGCTATGTGACAGGGCGCGAAGGCTTTGATGCCTTCCCCGATCTGCCCTACCCGCTGCCGCATGATAATATCGCAATCATCGGCCTGCGGTCTGTCGACGCGGCAGAGCGTGCGGCGCTGCAGGAAACCACCATCCAGCGCGTCGACATGCGCGAGATTGACGAGACGGGCATCGCCACGCCGCTGAACACCTTCCTCGAAAAGGTCGCTGCGGCGAACGGGATGCTGCATGTCTCGCTCGATGTCGATTTTCTTGATCCGTCCGTTGCCCCCGCGGTTGGCACGACCGTCCCCGGCGGTGCGACCGTGCGCGAAGGCCATCTGGTAATGGAGATGCTGCATGACAGCGGGCTGATGACTTCGCTTGATCTGGTAGAGCTGAACCCATTCTTGGATGAACGGGGCCGCACCGCGCAGCTGATGGTCGATCTGGCCGCCTCTGCCTTTGGCCGCCGCGTATTCGACCGCCCCACCCGCGCCTATTGATTTGAGTAAAGGACCACGACCATGACCAATCTGACCCCTTCTGACAAGGCGCTGGTGCCCTTCGTTTCCGTCGACAATATGATGAAGCTGATCCACCACATCGGGATTGAACCGATGCTGATCGGGCTTGGGGAGTATATCGAGGCGGATTTCAAACGGTGGGAGCTGTTTGACAAGACCCCGCGCGTGGCCAGCCATTCGGAACAGGGCGTGATCGAGCTGATGCCGACCTCGGATGGCGAGGTCTACGGGTTCAAATATGTGAACGGCCACCCCTCGAACACGGCGGAGGGGTTGCAGACCGTGACCGCCTTTGGCCTGCTGGCGAATGTCGCGAACGGCTATCCGGTGTTGCTGTCCGAGATGACGATGCTAACGGCGCTGCGCACGGCGGCGACCTCTGCCGTGGTGGCGCGGTTGCTGGCCCCCAAGGGCGCGCATGTGATGGCGATGATCGGAAACGGCGCGCAGTCCGAATTCCAGACCCTCGCGATGAAGGCCATCGTCGGCATCGACGAGGTGCGGCTGTATGACATTGACAAAGATGCCACCGCCAAATGCGCCGCCAACCTGCAAGGTCTGGGCATCAAGGTCGTGCCCTGCGACACCGCGGAAGAAGCGATGCTGGGCGCGCAGATTGTCACCACCTGCACGGCGGACAAGCAATATGCCACCATCCTGACCGATAATATGGTCGGCAGCGGCATCCACATCAACGCCATCGGCGGCGACTGTCCGGGCAAGACCGAACTTGCCCCCGCGATCCTGCACCGCGCAGGGATTTTTGTGGAATACCCCGAACAGACCCGGATTGAGGGCGAGATACAGCAGCTTGAACCGGATCACCCCGTGACCGAAATCTGGCAGGTGCTGACTGGTCAGGCGCAGGGGCGTACCGATGACAAGCAGATCACCCTGTTCGACAGCGTCGGTTTCGCGATCGAGGATTTCTCGGCGCTGCGCTATGTGCGCGACCAGATCAAGGCGACCGATCTGTTCGACCCGCTTGACCTGCTGGCCGACCCCGAGGATCCGCGGGATCTGTTCGGCATGTTGCAACGGGCCAAGTAACGGCGAAGTAAGTGCGAAGTCAGCCTATTTCGGCGCGGTCACATCATGGTGGTACAGCCAGTTGAACGCGCCGACCATCGCCAAAGGTGCAAGGGTGCTGCCCAGTTTCAACCCGAAAAGCGCGGCCGACCGCAAAGGCCCGGGGCGCAAATGATAGCGCGCGGCATTGCCTGCCGCGGCTTTGACAACACGGGTAACACGGGGTTGGCGCAGGTTTTGATAGCGGGCGAGTGCTTGTTCTGCGGGGTGGTTCAGCACGCTGTCGGCCAGCACCCATGCATCTTCAAGCGCCATATTGGCCCCCTGCGCTAGGAACGGCAGCGTCGGATGCGCGGCATCCCCCAGCAAAGCAACCCCGCCCTGATGCCACGTCTGTGCAACCGGATGCAGGTGAAGCCCCCAAAGCGTGCACTTCTCTACCACGTTGATCATCGCCGCTGCTCGCCCGCCAAAGTCTGTAAAGGCGTGGCGCAGGTTTGCCGGATCATCCGCATGGTTCCAGCCTTCGGCGGCCCAACTGTCACGCTCTTCTACCGCGACCAGATTGACCAGCCGCCCGCCGCGCAAAGGGTAGCTGACCAGATGCCGACCCGGCCCCATAGTGACATGGGCCTCGTTTGGGTGGTCTAAGTCATTCCGCACAACCGCGCGCCATGCGACCTGACCGGTGAACTTCGCCTGATCCGCGCCATTCAACACCGCACGCGCACGGCTGTGGATCCCGCTGGCGTCAACGATCAGCTCTGCCCGTCGGCGCGAGCCATCGGTCAGGCGCAGTTGTGGTGTGGCACCGGGGGTAACCTCTGCTACCTCGGCCCCAAGCTCTATCGTGACATTGCCCCGTTTGGCCGCGCCCAAGAGGATATCCACCAGATCGGCGCGGTGCACGAACATATAAGGATGCGCCCCCTGCCCGCGCATCAGGTCCAGCCGCGCCACACGCGCCCCAGCCTTGTAATCCTGCAAGACCACCGCCTGCCCGCGCACCGCCGCGCGTTCGGTCAGCTTGGCCTCCAGCCCCATCGCACGCAACACCGCGATGCCGTTGGGGCTAATCTGGAGACCGGCACCGACCTCTGTGATCGCCTCAGCCTGCTCCAGCAGCGTGACAGCCATGCCGCGGCGCGACAAAGCCGCTGCGACGGCCAAGCCACCGATACCCCCTCCAATGACGATTGCGTTGCTGATGCCCATGTCGTTTTAGCCTGTCTTGCCAGCTTCACACACAAAAGCGCCGGGCTCACACCGCGGCGCTTTCATTATCATTCTCGCGCAAATGCCGTCATTTGCAGCCCGTTATCGGACGATCAATCGTCGCGGTGGACTTTCTCGCGGCGCTCGTGACGCTCTTGCGCCTCAAGGCTCATCGTGGCGATTGGACGCGCATCCAGACGCTTCAGCGAAATCGGCTCTCCGGTGACGGAGCAGTAGCCGAATTCACCCTCGTCGATGCGGCGCAGCGCCCCGTCGATCTTGCTGACCAGCTTGCGGGCGCGGTCCCGTGTGCGCAGTTCCAGCGCGCGATCCGTTTCCTCGGAGGCGCGATCGTTCACATCGGGGATGTTGCGTGTCCCGTCTTGCAAGCCCTCGATCGTGTCCCGGCTTCCTGCCAGCAGCTCGGCTTTCCAGTTCAGTAGTTTGCGTCTGAAGTATTCGACTTGCCGATCATTCATGAACGGCTCGTCTTCAGCAGGTGTATAACCATCCGCCAAAAAAACTTCCTGCTTCATATCATTCCCCATCGCGGTCTTTAATCCTGTCATGAAGGCGCGTCTCCCGACATCACTCCCGTGGCGTGCATCTAACGCAGCGTTAGCGGATTGTCACTACACAATGCTTATGTTTGTTGGTTTAAGGACCAAGAATAGCGCGTTGAAGAAGGTTGAAAACAAGATGAAATTCCAAGGTACTCAAGATTACGTCGCCACCGATGACCTCACGATTGCGGTAAATGCGGCTGTGACGCTGGAACGACCTCTGCTTGTAAAAGGTGAGCCCGGCACAGGTAAAACGGAACTAGCCCGACAAGTGTCAGCCGCCCTTGGCCTGCCCATGATCGAATGGAACATCAAATCAACCACCCGCGCGCAACAGGGTCTGTACGAATATGACGCCGTCAGCCGTCTGCGCGACAGCCAGCTTGGCGAAGAGCGTGTGCATGATGTCAAAAACTACATCCGCAAGGGCAAGCTGTGGCAGGCGTTTGAGGCCGAAGGCAAAACCGTGTTGCTGATCGACGAGATCGACAAGGCCGACATCGAATTCCCCAACGACCTTTTGCAAGAGCTCGATAAGATGGAGTTCTTCGTCTACGAGACAGGCGAAACGATCAAAGCCGAAAACCGCCCCATCGTCATCATCACCTCGAACAACGAAAAAGAGCTGCCCGACGCCTTTTTGCGCCGCTGCTTCTTCCACTACATCCAGTTCCCCGAGATGGACACACTGCGCAAGATCGTCGAGGTCCACCACCCCGGCATCAAGGAATCCCTGTTGACCACGGCGCTGACCCAATTCTACGAAATCCGCGAACAGCAAGGGCTGAAGAAAAAACCATCCACGTCGGAAGTGCTGGATTGGCTCAAGCTGTTGCTGGCCGAAGATATGGATGCCGCCGATCTGAAAAAAGACGGCAAGTCCGCCCTGCCAAAGTTGCACGGTGCGCTGCTGAAAAACGAACAGGACGTGCATCTGTTCGAACGGCTTGCCTTCATGGCACGCGCGCAAAAGTGACCCCAAAGGGGCGCGGTGCGCCGCGCCCTGATCCCGCATAAAAGGAATATCCAACCGCCCGCGCGTTATTTCACGGCTGCAAACGCGCCCGTCCTATTTGTGACGTCTAAGCAACGATGGTCATAAGCCTGCCTTATTTGTTAACATTTTTCTCTGTTTTGACATGGTTGCTCCCTAGAATGGTCTGGATGGCGGGCGAAAAACACCTGTAATCAGCTCAAAAGGGCAGTCAGGTAGATGATGGATATGATTTTTGCACCGTTCGTGCGCCGCGTGTTGGAGACTGTTAAAGTTGTCCTTGCGGTCCCTGCACCTGCCACAACGGGGTCGCATCCATGAAGAAATACCTTTTGCTGCCCTTGATGCTGGCGATCAGCGCCTGCGTTCCAGCCTCGCATCCCGGTGTGGTAACACGTGCCGCGATGGAGCCCGCTTCGACCTCATCCCTGCCCGCGATGAAACGGTTCACCGTGCACCAATCGCTGCCGGCACCGCGCTCCAACAACGACCTCAGCCTCGATTTTATCGAACTGTCGTTCCGCATGGAAAGCGGCAAGGAGCTGCCCGTTTTCACCCGTTTCGAAGGTCCGGTCACCGTGCGCGTCATCGGTGCGCCGCCCCCGACCCTTGGCCCCGATCTGACCGCGCTGCTCAATCGCTTGCGGCAAGAGGCCCGCATCAACATCAGCCCGACCAGCGGCCCGAATGCCAATATCACCGTCGAGGCTGTCAGCCGCCGCACCATCAGCAAAGTGCTGCCGCAAGCCGCATGTTTTGTGGCCCCGAATGTCAGCAGCCTTGATGAATACAAGAAAGTCCGCCGCACCGCGCAGACCAACTGGTCCTTGCTCAAAACCCGCAGCCGCGTGTCGATCTTCATCCCCAATGACGCCAGCCCGCAAGAGGTCCGCGACTGTCTGCACGAAGAACTGGCCCAAGCGCTTGGCCCGCTTAACGATCTGTATCGCCTGCCGGATTCCGTCTTTAACGATGACAACGTGCATACCGTGCTGACCGGATTTGATATGATGATCCTGCGCGCCTATTATGATCCGGCGCTGCGGTCGGGCATGACACGGGGCCAGGTGGCAAACGCCCTGCCCGGTATTCTGGCGCGGATCAATCCGGGCGGCACATCGACCAAAGCACGCTTCCTGATCCGCACCCCCCGCGCCTGGAATGCCGCCGTTCAGGGCGCGCTTGGGCCCGGACGCTCCAGCGGGCAACGCCAGGACGCGGCCTATAGCGCCATCAAGATCGCACAAAGCCTGGGCTGGCAGGATCACCGCCGCGCGTTTGCCCATTACGCCATGGGGCGCGCGTTGCAATCTGGGGATGCCGAAGCCGCGCATGAACAATACAAGATGTCCGACCTCTTCTACGCCCGCACCCCCGGCACCGATCTGCACCGCGCCTATGTGGCGACGCAACTGGGGGCCTATTCGGTCTCCAAGGGTCAGGGTGCCGAGGCACTGCGCCTGATCGCGCCGCATATCGACACCGCACGCCGCCGCGAGAACGCCGCCCTGCTCAGCACCCTGCTGTTGCTGCGTGCCGAAGCGCTTGAGCTTGAGAACCGCGCGGCCGAGGCACAGGCCGTCAGGGTGGACAGTTTGGGCTGGGCACGGTACGGATTTGGCTCTGACTGGGCTGTGCGGGCAAAAATGCGCGAGATCGCGTCGCTTAACCCGCTCAAATAACTAGCGAAACGGGTTAAAATGATCGTCATACTTCTCGCCGTGATCGGCGCTGTTATCGGGGGGCTGACCGCCCGTAAACGCAACGGCAACCGCAAGGATATCGCACAATACGCGGCCGGGTTTGCGATGGCCTTTATCATCGTCGGCATGATCCTTACAGTCGTTCTGGACCGAGTCCTAACCGGAGCGTAGTTCATGTTTCTGCCATTCTTTGACCAACTGCGCCAACACAAGGTGCCGGTGTCCATGCGCGAGTTTCTCGCCTTTCTCGACGGGATGGCAGCCGGGCTCGCGACCTATGATGTCGATGCTTTCTACTATCTCGCGCGCACCAGCATGGTCAAAGACGAACGCAACATCGACAAGTTCGACCGCGCCTTTGCGGCCGCCTTCTCGGGTCTCGAAAACATCAGCCTCGACGATGTGATGGAGGCCGTGGACATCCCGCACGAGTGGCTGGAAAAAATGGCGGAAAAGCACCTCACCCCCGAGGAAAAGGCCGAGATCGAGGCCGCGGGCGGTTTTGACAAGCTGATGGAGACGCTGCGCAAACGGCTCGAGGAACAGAAAGGCCGCCATCAGGGGGGCAATAAATGGGTCGGCACCGCAGGCACCTCGCCCTTCGGGGCCTATGGCTACAACCCCGAAGGCGTGCGCATCGGCCAGAATGAATCGCGCCACCAGCGCGCGGTCAAGGTCTGGGACAAACGCGAATTCAAGAACCTCGACGACACGGTCGAACTGGGCACCCGCAACATCAAGGTCGCGCTAAAACGTCTGCGCCGGTGGGCCCGTGACGGCGCAAATGACGAACTTGATCTGGGCGGCACCATCCGTGCCACCGCCGAACACGGCTACCTCGACGTCAAAACCCGGCCCGAGCGGCGCAACGCGGTCAAGGTGCTGCTGTTCTTGGATGTGGGTGGCTCTATGGACCCGCATATCAAAACCGTCGAAGAACTGTTCAGCGCTGCCAAGGCCGAATTTAAACACCTCGAATATTTCTATTTCCACAACTGCCTGTATGAAGGCGTCTGGCGTGACAACCGCCGCCGCTGGACAGAACAGCTGGACACGATGGAAGTGCTGCGCACTTACGGACCGGATTACAAATGCATTTTCGTGGGCGACGCGTCCATGTCCCCTTACGAAATCGCCTACCCCGGTGGTGCCAATGAACACTGGAACGCCGAGGCCGGATCGGTCTGGCTCTCTCGCGCGCGGGAACAATGGAACAGCAACCTCTGGATCAACCCAATCCCCGAGAAATACTGGCCCTACACGCAATCCATCAAGATGGTTCAGGAAATCTTTGGCGCAGAGGCAATGGTGCCCATGACCCTCGAAGGGCTAAGCCGCGGGATGAAGACCCTGACCCGGTAATCAGCCGCCGCCCACCACTGATCGGAACATTCCCCCGCGCCCCCGCGTTTTCACCATGAACCCAAATGGTGAAAGGAATTCCCATGATCAAGAAATCAGGCTCCGCAAAATGGACAGGCAACCTCAAAGAGGGCAAAGGCCATGTCTCCACCCAGACCGGCGTGATCAGTGACCAGCCCTACGGCTTTAATACCCGTTTCGAAGGCAAAGACGGCACCAACCCGGAAGAGCTGATTGGCGCGGCCCATGCGTCCTGTTTTTCGATGGCGCTGTCGATGATCCTTGAAGACTACGATCTGGTCGCCGATAGTATCGAAACCAAGGCGACGGTCTTCCTTGAACAAAAAGACGGCGGCTTCCACGTGCCGACGATCCACCTTGATGTGGAGTGTGTCATCCCCGATGCCACACAAGAGCAGTTTGAAGAGGCGGCCAAAACCGCCAAGGAAAATTGCCCCATCTCCAAACTGATGACCGCCGAAATCACGATGGACGCAAAACTGTCCTGATCCTGCCTCAGGGGCCGCTCGCGCTCGCGGCCCCTACCACGCCCCCTTCACCCTTTTCCCAAATACTCATTCCACCCTTGCACCCCGCTCGCCTGCGTCCATATTGGGTGCATGATCCGCATCCTCCCCATACTTCTCGCCGTGCTCTACGGGCTGGCCATGTATCGCTTTTCTGCTTGGCGCACCGCGAAGGAACTGGATGAGAAATCGACTGAACTGCTCGACCCTGCCCTGCGCGAGATGACATCGAAACTGGCCAGCGCCCTCGATCTGCCGCGGATCAAGGTGCATATCTACGAAGTCGCCCCCGTCAATGGTCTTGCCGCTCCCGATGGACGGATCTTCATTACCCGCGGTTTTTACGAGAAATTCAAATCCGGTGCCGTCACCGCCGAAGAACTTGCGAGCGTGATTGCACATGAGCTCGGCCATGTGGCCTTGGGGCATTCACGTCGACGCATGATCGATTTTTCCGGCCAGAACGCCATGCGCGCAGCACTTGGGATGATCTTGGGGCGTATCCTCCCCGGTGTCGGCATCTGGATCGCCAATATGCTAGCGACGCTACTGGCCGCGCGCTTGTCGCGCAGCGATGAATACGAGGCGGACGCCTATGCCGCCGCCCTGCTGACCAAAGCGGGTATCGGCATCGCGCCTCAGATTTCCTTGTTCGAGAAGCTGGAGGCGCTGACCCAAGGCAACCACGGCACCGCCCCCGCCTGGTTGCTGAGCCACCCGAAGACCGCAGACAGGATCGGCGCGCTCACGGCGCTGCAATCCGCCTGGGACCGTTAACCAAGCGCCTTTGCCAGCCGCGGCAGCCGTGCTTTCTTTAGCAACGGTCGCATCTCCCACGGATGGCCCGACAGGCGGCGTGCCTCTTCCAGGACATTTTCGGCGACAGCTTCCATCACCTCGGGCTGCACCAGCCAGACGCCGTGCAGATAGCTGTCGGGATCAACCCGCGCCAATCCCTCTTCAGCCAAGGTGCCACGGGGAAAATCCTTGGCATTCAGTGTCATGATAATATCGGCATGGCCGGTGATCGCGGCGGCGAGCACGTGCACGTCGTTTTCATCCGGCAGGTACAGCCGTGTCGCCACACCGGGGCTTGGGGGTACTTCCGCCTTGGGCCAGGCGGCGCGCAGCAAGGCGATCTCTGCGCGGGCCTGTGCCTCGCCCTCGGGGCCAAGCTTGATCGCGGCGCGCGCCCATTCCTCCAACAGGCGCGCGGAGCACAGCGGTTCAAACACCCCCGCCCGCGCCGCACCCATCACCATCTCGCGCATGACGGTGGGATAGAGCACGCAGGCGTCGATCAGGATGCGCAGCGCCATTACAGGCGGAAGAACAACGACTTGAGGTATCCCGTCTCGGCCAGTTGCGGCAGCTGTGGGTGGTCAGGACCGGCAAAGCCCGTATGCAGCAGCGCTGCGCGCCGCCCTGCCCGACCGATACCGCGCACAGATGCGGTGCGGAACTGGGTCAGATCCGCCGCATGGGAACAGGAACACAGACCCAGCACGCCGTTTTCGGCAACCAGCTGCGCCGCCAGACGCGCCACACGTTCATAGGCCCGCAGACCGGCCTCGAGCGCGGGTTTACCGGGGGCAAAGGCGGGCGGATCGCAGATCACCACGTCGAACTCTTCGCCCTCGGCCCGCAGTGCTGTCAGGATGTCAAAGGCATCGCCTTGGCGCGTGGCAAAACGGTCTGACACGCCCATAGCCTCCGCGCCCTGCTGCGCCAGCTCAAGCGCGGGTGCCGATCCGTCGACCGCAACCGCAGAGGACGCGCCATTTGCCAGCGCCGCGAGTGAGAACCCGCCAACATGGGCGAAGACATCCAGCACGCGCTTGCCTTTGGACAGGTTTGCCGCGAAAGCGTGGTTCGGGCGTTGGTCATAGAACAGGCCGGTTTTCTGGCCTCCGGTGAGGTCAGCCATATAGATCGCGCCGTTCATCGGCACTTGCACAGGCGCGCTTGGTGCCTCGCCATGCAGCACACCGCTTACGTCATCCAGCCCTTCAAGGCTGCGGGTCCGGCCCGACGCGTTCTTGAGCACGTGGCGCACGCCGGTTTGTTCCACCAACGCTGCTGTCAGCGCATCGATATGCACATCAGCCCATGCGGCATTGGCCTGAATGACGGCCGTGTCGCCAAAGCGGTCAATCACCACACCGGGCAACCCATCGGCTTCGGCGTGGATCAACCGATAATAGGGTGCGTCATACATCTGGTCACGCAGTTGCACGGCGCGATTGATATGGGCCTCGAACCAGTTCTGGTTCACCACGGCTTCGGCGTTCTGGTCCAGCATCCGGCAGAAGATCTTGGAGGCCGGGTTCACCGCGACCACCCCCATCACCTGACGGGCACTGTCTTCCAGCAGCGCGAGACTGCCGGGCGCAAGCGCCTTGGTGCGTCGGTCGGTGACCATTTCATTGGCATAGACCCAGGGAAACCCGTGCCGGATGGCGCGGGCATTCGCCTTGGGCAGCAGGCGCACCACAGGCAAATCGGAAGGGTCGGTCGAAGCGGGAGGGGAAAGGGGCGTTGTCATACCGCCCCCATTAGTCGGTTCCGCGCGTTTGGGGAAGCGCAGAGTTCGATTGCTGCCCTAATAGGCGGCAAGTTTCGTGCGTTTATAGCTGCCCGGTGTGGCGAGCTGCTGTTCGATCGCACGGGCCAGATCATGGACCATCACCGCATTGTCCGGCTGCGCCTCTGCGACGGGGGGCGCAAAGCTGCTCAGCTCTACCGCGACCTGACGGGGTTCGGCCAGCGGGTTGCCATTGCGCGCATCGACAACGGTCAGGATAAACTCTGCCGACGGGGATTCTGACGCGGGGTTGTAGAACCGCAATACCTCGACCTCCAGCGCGGCAGGCACGGGACCATAGGCGGTCACCGCCCCCTGGCGGATCGCGGCCTCGAAGATCGCGCGAACCTGATCGCGGCGGTCAGTGTCTGCTTCGCCATGCCAGACGATGTCCGCCGATTGAAGCAGGCTTGGCTCTTGTGCGACCCGCAGGTGATCGGGCACAGAGACGTTGGTGTGCTGGATATGCACTGCGTCCAGCAAGGTATCGGGCTGGTAGGCGTTCAGATTGTCCAGCAAGGACATGCGGGTCGAGGATGTGTCATACATCGCGTTACGGCTGGCAATATCCGCCGGTGCACAACCGGACACGGCAGCGGCACAGGACAAAGCGATCAACAGTTTATGATGTTTCATTTACCCCTCCAAAAGCTGCTGATGATACGGATTGTGCAGCTATGAAACGGTAATGCTGCTCAATTAAGGCAGGAATGGGGCGAGAATGTTCAAAACCTGAGGCATCATTAGGGTATTTCGGCACGTTTGCGCCTTAATGTCAGCCTGTCTAGCTGCGCGGTCGGGTTCTCCATCCGCCGCGTCGCCGGGGCGTGGCCATGTCGATCAACCCCTCTTGCATCACTTGGGTCATGGGGTGGTCATGGTTTTCAGGCGCAACGCGGTCCAACAAGGCGCGCAGGGCGGCTTTGGTATCCGCCTCAACCGGCAGGCTCAGTGCCCAATCCAGAAAGATTGACCGACACTCCGCCTGCGTAATCCCCTCTATGCGGTAGGATTCAAAGATCAGCCCTTTGGGATCGTCGGGGTCGCATTTGCTCATGTCGCGCCCCCGTCTGCTTTGTTCACGTAAGCGGCCAGTGCATCGCCGATGATCGTCGCGGCCTGATCGTAGCTTTGCGCGAGATGGGCATGCAGGTCTTCGGGCGTGTCTACATCAAGCGACCGACATAAGAAGCCCAGACCCGCCTGCCCCAGTGAATCCTCGCGCAGGACAGAGGATGACAACAGCCGTGTCGCGGATTGCAGCGCCCAGCAGGTGCGGTAGACGCGGCGCAGCACCTCTGCCTGATCGGCGGTGATGACGTTCTGTGCCTCCGCATCGCCAAGCGCAGAGGTGATATCCCGCGCCGTGGTGCCCGCCAGCAGGGCCCCGGCCTGCGCCAGCAATTCGATATCCTGCAAGCGCCCGGGCCCGTTCTTGGCGTCCCAAATGCCGCCCGCCACCTTGGCCGTTGCCAGACGTCCACGCATCGCCGCGACCTCGTGCAGGGTATCGGCACGGCCGCGCGGACGGGCGAGCACCTTGTCGCACAGGCGCGCAACATCCTGCATCAGATCATCGGGGCCGGTCACACAATCGGCGCGGGTCAGGGCCAGATGCTCCCACACCCAGGCCTGCCCCATCTGATAGCTTTCAAAACTCGCAAGGCTGGTCGCCACCGGCCCCTGTGTCCCCGAGGGCCGCAAGCGCATGTCCACTTCGTAGAGCTTGCCTTGGGCCATCGGCGCGGTCATCGCGGTGATCATCGCCTGCGTCAACCGCGCATAATAGAGCCGCGACGCCAGCGGGCGCGCGCCGTCAGAGCTTTCGACGCCAGCGGAATCGTAGACCACAATCATATCCAGATCAGAGGCAGCGGTCAGGCGGCGCGCGCCAAGCGATCCCATCCCGACCAGCACCGCACCGCGCCCCGGCGGCGGCCCGTGACGGCGCGAGAATTCGTCGATCACCACCGGCCAGAGCCCGCGCAACACCGCCCGCGCCAGATCGGCATATTGCGCCCCCACCGTCGCGGCATCAATCAGCCCGCGCAGGTGATGCACCCCGATCCGGAAATGCCATTCCTTGGCCCATCGACGACAGGTATCCAGCCGCGCCTCATAATCCTCTTCGGCCTCCAGCACCTCTGTCAGACTGTCGACCAAAGCGTCCTCTGCCGGCCATTCGCTGAAGAAATCACCGCCGATCACCGCGTCGAACACCTGCGCATTACGCGACAGATAGGCAGCGAGCGCAGGTGACGCACTGACAATATCGACAAGCAAATCAGAGAGTTGCGGGTTGATCTTCAACAAAGAGAATAACTGCACCCCCGCGGGCAGACCGCCAAGAAAGCCGTCAAAGGCCAGCAAGGCCTCGTCCGGTTTGGTGGCCCGTGCGAGACGCGCCAGCAATCCGGGTTTCAGCTCTGCGAACAGCTCTGCCCCCCGCGCGCTGCGCAAAGCGGGATAGCTCAGCCAACGGTCCACAATCGCGGCGTCAAACACATGCTCCTCGGGCGTGGCAGCCGCTTCAGGGCTTGAGGTCGAGCCAGCAAAGAAACCTTCGGTCAGTTGGTGAACCTCTTCCAGCCGCCGTTCAAGGTCACTGCGCAGCGCGGGGACATCCATATCCATCATCGCGGCCAGCCGGTCGAACCCCTCTTCCGTTTGGGGCAACGTATGGGTCTGGGCGTCACGGATCATCTGGACGCGGTGTTCCACGGTGCGATGCGCGCGGTAGTGATCGCACAGCGTCTCGGCAACCTCTGAGGGGATCCATTCCTTTTCCGCCAGCACGGCCATGCCTTCGCAAGTGCCGCGCACGCGCAGATCTGCGTCGCGCCCGCCGGCGATCAGCTGACGGGTCTGGGTGAAAAATTCGATCTCGCGGATACCGCCGCGCCCCAGCTTCATATTGTGCCCCGAAAGCGAGACACTGCCCCCCAACCCTTTGTGCTCGCGGATCGCAAGGCGCATGTCATGGGCGTCCTGTATCGCGGCAAAATCCAGATGCTTGCGCCAGACGAAGGGCCGCAGCACCGAGAGGAACTGATCACCCGCCGCCAGATCGCCCGCCGCAGGGCGTGCCTTGATATAGGCGGCACGCTCCCATGTGCGGCCCAGACTTTCGTAATACCGTTCGGCCGCTTCCATCGCGATACAGACGGGCGTCACACCGGAATCGGGCCGCAGCCGCAGGTCTGTGCGAAAGACATAGCCCTCGCCCGTGAGATCGTTGAGCGTCCCGCTCATCGCGCGAGTGGCGCGGACAAAGGCGGTGCGGGCGTCGTGAAAATCGCTGGCGTCAAAGCGTGTTTCGTCGAACAGGCAGATCAGATCGATATCGGAGGAATAGTTCAGCTCGCGCGCACCCATCTTGCCCATAGCCAGCACGACCATGCCTGCGCCGCTGTCGGCGTCCTCTTCCGTCATGCCGGGCAGCTTGCCGCGTTTGATCTGCGCTTTTAGCCCTGCGGTCAGCGCGGCTTGGACGGCGGCGTCGGCGAAATCGGTCAGCGCGCCGGTCACGTCCTCAAGCGACCAAGCCCCCGCCAGATCGGCCAGCCCCGTCATCAGCGCCACGCGCCGCTTGCCCTGCCGTAGATGACTGGACAACTGGTCCGGGGCGACTGCGCCCGCGCTGTCGATCACCTGCTGCACCGCCCCTGCGGGATCATCGAAGGCCGCACGACACCAGTCGGTTTCCTTTTGCATCAACCCCAGAAGATAGGGCGACGTCGATCCCGCCCCCGCCACAAGCGCGGCAATTTCGGACTGCGCATCGGGAAAGAGCGCGCGCGCATCCTGCGCCTGATCGGCCGTAAAGATGCGGGGAAAGCGGGTGATCTGGCTGGCAAGTGTTCTCATACGCCAAGCATTCGCTGGTTCTATGCCCGTCGTCAATGGGGCCGTGGCACCTGCTAACCCCCACCAAACACGTGCAAATCCAAATAATGTAAAAAAGATTTACATTATCCCTTGCAAACCACAGGGCGCACCCCGATCTAATGTAATGTGAAAGGCGTTTACATTGCCCGCCACCGCACCGGCCCGCAGCGTTCAGGGCCACCACACTCTGACCGAAAGGGAACTTGATGACACAGACCTATGCACCCACCTACACCGCACAACGCAGTTGGCTGGGCCGTACCGAGGACTTTCTTGACGACAAGGGCAAAGGGGCCTGGATCGCCGCCATGGTTGTCGGTTTCATTCTTTTCTGGCCGCTTGGCCTTGCCCTTCTTGCCTATATGATCTGGAGCAAACGCATGTTTAAATCTTCGTCTTGCAGCAAACGCGCCCGCCGTGGGTCTATCACCGGACGTTCAACCGGAAACGCCGCCTTTGATGCCTATAAGGCCGATACACTGGCCCGTCTGGAGGAAGAGCAGACCAATTTTGAAGCCTTCCTGAGCCGTCTGCGCGAAGCCAAGGACAAGGCAGAGTTCGACCAGTTCATGGCCGAAGGCTCCAAAAACGACGATGATACGCAAAAGGCCTAAGGCTGCGCGTTCAATCAACACCCCCTCCGCCTTGGCGGGGGGACCACAATTTTCAAGGGACAGGACATGATGACCCCCACCACCCCCGATCCATTCGACCAGCCTGAATTCTATAGCGGTATTCCGACCAAGCGGTTCATGGCTTGGGTTGTTGACGCCCTGCTGGTGCTGATCGCCAGCGTGTTGATACTGCCGTTCACCGCCTTCACCGGCCTGTTCTTTTTCCCGCTGCTGATGCTGATGGTGGGCTTTACCTACCGTGTCGCGACGCTTGCCAGCGGGTCGGCCACCTGGGGCATGCGCCTGTTCGGCATGGAGTTGCGCACGGCACGCGATGAACCGCTGGATCTGGCCTCGGCGTTTTTGCATACTTCGGGCTATACGGTCAGCGTTGCCATGATGCCTTTGCAGGTGATTTCGATTATTCTGATCTGTGCGACCTCGCGCCATCAGAGCCTGAGCGACGTGATCCTCGGCACAGTCCCGCTGAACCGTCGTGTCGAAAGCGTGAACTGACCCAAACTTGTGCTTGGCGCGCTTTGGACCAGTTGTTAGAATTTCCTCCGAACAACAACGGATTTTCATGCGCCATACACTTCCCATCGCTCCGCAGTTCTATGTGACTGCGCCCCAGCCCTGCCCGTATCTGGACGGCCGGATGGAACGTAAACTGTTCACCGCGCTGCAGGGCGACTCTGCGACCAAGCTGAATAACAGCCTGTCGGGGCAAGGCTTCCGGCGGTCGCAGAATGTACTGTATCGCCCGTCTTGCACGGATTGCGCGGCCTGTCTGTCGGCGCGCATCAACGTGGCCGACTTCACCCCCAGCAAAAGCCAGAAGCGCACGATCAAGCGCAACGCGGGGCTGACGCGGCGGGCGACGTCGCCTTGGGCCACGGAAGAGCAATACGACCTCTTCCGCACCTATCTTGACAGCCGCCATGCAGACGGTGGCATGGCCGATATGGATGTCTTTGAATTCGCCGCGATGATCGAGGAAACCCCGATCCGCAGCCGTGTGATCGAATATACCGATACCCAAACCCGCGAGCTGATTGGCGTCTGCCTGACAGATGTGCTCGATGACGGGGTGAGCATGGTCTATTCGTTCTATAGCCCTGACCGGCCCCGTGACGGGTTGGGCAACTACATCATCCTCGACCACATCGAAATCGCCCGTGCGGCGGGTCTGCCCTATGTGTATCTGGGTTACTGGGTGCCCGGCAGCCCCAAGATGGGATATAAGGCCAAATTCTCGGGGCTTGAGGTCTATATGGGCGGTGCGTGGCAGAAGATGCGCAACCCCGATGATTTCGAACCCGATCAGCATCCGCTGATCACCGACCCGATTGCCGAACAGGTGGCCAATATCGCCCTCCCCGATCTGAGCCCTACCAAAGGGTAAATCGTAACGCCGCGGCACATTGGACCGCTGTCACCCGCTGAAACGAAAAAGGCACCCCGCAGGGTGCCTTTTGTTTTTTTGGTGCCTAACCCCCGATCAGTTGGGGATCAGGTCCGGCACGATGGTCACGATGACCGGGAACATCCACAACAGCGCCAGTGCCCCGACCTGGATCAAGACGAAAGGAATGATCCCGCGGTAGATATGCGAGGTGGTGACGCTCGCCGGGGCGACGCCGCGCAGGTAGAAGAGCGCGAAGCCGAAGGGCGGTGTCAGGAACGACGTTTGCAGGTTCACCGCAATCATGATCGTCACCCACTTCGGGTCAAAGGTGCCGCCGTAGATCACCGGCCCGACAATCGGGATCACGATGTAGATGATCTCGAGGAAGTCGAGCACGAAGCCCAGCACAAAGAGCACTAGCATCACGATCAGGAAGACCGTCAGCTCGTTGTCGAAGCTTTTCAGCCACTGCTGGATGTAGTGTTCCCCACCAAAGGAGATCACCACAAGGTTCAGCAACTGCGACCCGATCAGGATGGTAAACACCATCGAGGTCACCTTGGCCGTCTCGCGGACCACGGGGCTCAGCACGCCCGAAGTATAGAGGATCCAGCACGAGAACAGCAGACCGAACACCGCGTATAGATACGCGCCGTAGGCAACGAAGAAGGCGAACCAGCTTTCGACGCTCACACCCTCTTGGTTGATGCGCAGGTCAAAGTTCACGCCGACAAGGATCGCGATCAGGATGGCCAGCGTGGACCAGATGATCACCTTGGGCGACCGGTCCATATCCTTGAGCTTGCGATAGGCGGCCAGCATGATCGCGCCACCTGCCCCCAAGGCCGCGGCGGGCGTCGGGTTGGTGATCCCGCCAAGGATCGACCCCAGTACCGCAACGATCAGGACCAGCGGCGGGAAGACCACGCGGATCAGCTCGTTACCGGCGCAAAGCTTCAGCGCATAGACCACACCATACATGACAGCCACGAAAGGCAGCGCCATCAGCAGCACCATCGTGCCCGAGGACGTGGCCGGACCGACCAGCAGGATATCGACCAGCACCGTCAGCACCAGTCCGATGCCACCGATGATCAGCGGCCGTTTGTCCGCCGAAGGAGCGACACCGCGACCGGTCGTCATGACCAGCGCCAGCAGGATCAGGATGATCGCGACACCGGTCCCGATGGGGGCGGCATTGGCAATCTTTTCAGCCTGCTTGGCGGCCAGGGCTTCTTCGGTCAGTTTTTCGCTGGCCTGTTGACCGCCCGCCGCCTCGATCGCGGCTTGCTCGGTCACCGCTTGATCCCAAGCGCTTTGCCCGTGCAGTTCGATCATCGCGGCCTGACAGGCCTCGCCTACATTGGTGCGCAGACTGGCACCCTGCCCGATATCGCTAAAGCTGGACACGACAGTCGACTGGCTGCCCACGATGCCAAGGTTGCCCAGAACAATCGTGCCTACGATCAGCAGCGCTGGCATGCCAAGGAACCAGGTAAAACCTTCGCCTCGCGTGATGGGTTCGGCATTGGTCGCCCCCATCGGCACGGCCGGAGCCTTTTCAGGGTTCAGCAACGCATAGACAAAGGCGTAAAGCGCATAAAGCAACGCCAGCATGATCCCCGGCAGCAACGCGGCCTGGAACAGCGTCCCCACAGACACAACCGCAGGCTGGCCAAGGTAGGTCAGCGCATCGGTACAGCCTACCGACGTCGCGCGCGCTTCTTGGGCGGCGGAGTATAGATCGCCCGCCAAAGTGCCCAGAAGGACGATAACGATAGAAGGCGGAATGATCTGGCCCAAAGTACCGGAGGCTGCGATGACACCTGTCGCGATTTCAGGCGAATAGTTGTTGCGCAACATGGTCGGCAGCGCCAGCAGCCCCATGGTTACAACCGTCGCGCCTACGATCCCGGTGGAGGCCGCAAGAAACGCGCCCACAACCACAATCGACACCGCCAAACCGCCGGGCAGCGGGCCAAAGACGCGCGCCATCGTGGTCAACAGGTCGTTCGCGATCTTCGACCGTTCAAGCGTGATGCCCATCAAAACGAACATCAGAACCGCCAGCAACGTTTCGATCGACTGCCCCGCGAGAACGCGTTCGTTCATACGGTTCACGATGAAGCTGACGTTCCGGTCCAGCGCGACTTCCCAGCCTTGGGGGAAGACAGATTCACCGATCAGCGGTAAATCGGGATAGCGGAATTTCGATACCGCGTCATTGGGAACGCCCGAGTTCACCAGATCGCGATAGGCTTGCGACGATTGATCAATCGCCTGATGCACCATCAGACCCGCACTATCGAGTGCGGCGATGATACCGAAAGAGATGATGCCAGCACCGCCGATGGCAAAGGCCACCGGGAAACCGGACAGGATGCCGCCAAAGAGGCAGGCAAAAACAATGATCAGGCCAATTTCGACCCCGTCGAGACCAAATAGCATGGGACGCCCCTTGAATTAATGTGTGCCCTCATAGGCTTCTTCGCCCTCGCCCAACGTATCGCGGTCGAGATATTTATCTTCGCTTTCAGGCCCTTCACGGAACTCTAACAAAGCGCGATAAAACACTGATATTGCTTGTAAGATCACCATTGCGCAGAAGGCGCACAGCAGGATCTTGAACAAGAAGTAGCCGTTGAACCCGTTGGGCGAAAAGCCGATGGTTTCCACGTTCCACTTGAGCAAGCGCGCCTTGCGCAGCAGCAGCTCTAACCGGTCAGAGGCCGATGGGTTCGGTGTCACCAGATGGCGCCACAGGAAGAACCAGCCATAAAGCCATGTGACAATCGCAAACGGGATCATGAAGAACAGCGCGCCGAACATGTCGATCACGCGCTTGGTGCGGAATTTTGCGCCGGCATAGAAGAGGTCAACGCGCACATGCCCGCCTTGTACAAAGGTGTAGGACACACAAAGACAGACGACCAACGCGTTGAAAAGCTTCAACTCTTCCGCGAACCAGCTGATGTCGAATTGCAGCGGAATACCAAAGCCGATAGAGATATCAGGCCGGGTGAAAATACGTTGCATGAAGACGATGATGATCTGTTGCAGCACCATCAAAAGCCCGGCCCAGGCAAAGAAACGCCCGGTGACATTGGCGAAGCCCTCAAGCCCGCGCACACAGCCCCACATAAAGCTGCGTTTCCAGATGCCGACAGCCGTGACAATCAGCAGCCCGACCAGCAAGACAAAGAACAGCTCTACCGAG
The DNA here is from genome assembly GCF_021735935.1 of Sulfitobacter sp. M39. NCBI lineage: Bacteria > Pseudomonadati > Pseudomonadota > Alphaproteobacteria > Rhodobacterales > Roseobacteraceae > Sulfitobacter > Sulfitobacter sp. M39. The sequence goes on along the minus strand of NZ_WMDZ01000001.1, from coordinate 1,948,671 downwards.
GCACCGTAATAGATGAACCGCATCAAGGCTTCGCTATTGGACCAGTCCAGCCACATGGACGGGTTCAGCACCGCTGCAAAGAAATTGTAGAACGCTTCAAGTAGGTTGCCCAGAACAAAGCTGATCAGGTTGCCTTCTTGGAACTGGTCCAAGCAGCTGATCTTGGCTCCTTCCGCCGCGCGGAAAAATCCAGCGCATACTGCATCTTCTGCCATTGTTATCCCCCCTTCGCCCGCCCGGTTTCAGCGTGGGCTTGGTGCGAAAATAATCCTCGCTTTGCGCGCCCGTTTTCCGGATCGCAAAGTCGCGTGTGGGGCCGCCCAAAGGCAGCCCCCCTGTCATCCCGTGGGGATGGCTTACATTTTGCCCAGAACGCGCTGGCGCTGTTCGACATAGTAGGCGTCGGATTTGGACAGCCATTCAGCCGATGCGGACAGCGAGGATTCGAAGCTGTTGCGGATGTCGGCGAACAGGGAGTCGTCCATGTTCTCGTCCATAACCTCTTTGGAGGCCGCACCGAATGCATCCCAGACGTCATCGGGGAACTGCATGGTTTTCACGCCCTGCTGCTGCAGACGCGCCAAGGCGGCACCGTTGTTGGCCAGCGTTTCGGCCAGACCGGTGTGCGTGGTCGCCATCGACGCGTATTCGATGATCTTCTGCTGCGCCGGTGTCAGGTCGTTGAACACATCAAGGTTGACCGATGCGGTCAGGCCCGACCCTGGCTCGTGGAAACCAGCGGTATAGTAGATCTTGGCGACTTCCTGGAAGCCCGCGCGCTCATCCGCGAAGGGGCCAACCCACTCCAGCCCGTCAAGCGCGCCGGAGGACAGCGCCTGATACAGTTCGCCACCGGGGATGTTCTGAACGGACGCGCCCAGTTTACCCAGCACCTTGCCACCCAGACCGGGCATACGGAATTTCAGGCCGTTGAAGTCCGCGGCAGAGTTGATTTCCTTGCGGAACCAGCCACCGGACTGCGAACCGGAGTTACCGGCGAGGAACATCTTCATGTTGAAGATTTCACCGATCTGGTTGTGCAGGTCATGGCCGCCACCGTGCAGATACCAGTTGGTCAGCTCTTGCGCTGTGGCACCGAAAGGCACGGCGGTGAAATACGCCAGACCGGGGTGCTGGCCGATGAAGTAGTAGTCAGCCGCGTGATACATATCCGCCTGACCGGAGGAAACAGCGTCAAAGACCTCGAACGCGCCGACGAGTTCGCCCGGGGCTTTCTTTTCGATGGTCAACGTGCCGTCAGACATCTCGTTAACCATGTTGTTGAGGTAGGTCGCGGCGTCATCAAGCACGGCAAAGCCACGGGGCCATGCGGTGACCATTGTCAGCGTGCGTTTGCCTTGGGCGTACAGCGGTGCGGCCAGTGTCGATGCAGCGGCGGCAGACCCGCCAAGCGCGGATGTCTTCAGAAATGAACGACGGTCCATATTGGATACTCCTCCCGAGTTATATGAGGGTGCCCGCGCTTCATTTTGTGCGCGCGGGTCATTTCAAGTGTCGTTTACTCTACGCAAAAGCGGGACGTTGAAAATACCAACTACTACGTAGAGCACATATATTTACCGCCCAAATATGCGGCAAATGTTCCGCCACACCTGCCATATGTTGTGCATACACGCGTTTAGCGGGTGAATTGTGACCGCATCTAGCACTTTGATTCGCGTGGATTTCCCAGTATCAGCGCTGCATGCGCCGCCCGTCTTTCCTCATCGCCCCCACCTACGCCCAAAAGCTGACGCTCATCGCCTCTGTGCCGCTTGTGCTGGCGGTGACGGCGATTGCCTTTGTCGTGGCACTGCAGGCGCGCGCGGTGGCCGACCGCGAGATTTCAACGCTCGAGCAGCAGTTGCTGGACGCCAAGAAGGTCGAGCTGCGCAATTATGTGACGCAGGCGCGCAACGGGTTTTACTTTGTTTACGGGTCCGCCTCTCCTGATGACGGGGCAGCGAAATCGCAGGTGGCGCAGATCCTCGCGGCGATGATCTATGGCGAGGAAGGTCAGTTCTTTGTCTATGACTACGACGGCACCGCCCTTGTCAGCCCGCGCCAGACCGACCGGATCAACCGCAACTTTGCCGGCGAAACGGACAGCGACGGCACGCCCGTGGTGGACGAGCTGATCCGCATCGCACGTAATGGCGGCGGGTATCACACCTATATGTGGCCCAAACCCTCCACCGGAGAAAATGCGCAGATGATCACCTATGTGACGTCCTTCCCCAGCTGGCAGTGGGCCGTGGGCACCGGTGTGTTCATCGACGATGTCCTTGCCAGCGGGGCCAACGCCCGCGCCGACGTGCAGGCACGAGTAGAGCGGACATTCTTCTATATCGGCGTTATTACGGTGACCGCCCTGCTGCTGGTGTTTGGCACGGGCATGCTGGTCAACCTGCGCGAACGGCGGCTTGCGGACGCGAAGCTCAAAAAGTTGACCCAGCGGGTATTTGACGCCCAAGAGGAAGAGCGCGGCCGCGTGGCGCGCGAACTGCATGACGGCATTAGCCAGATCCTGGTGGGGGTGCGCTATGCGCTCGACAATGCGCGACGCCGGCTGGAAAGGGGCGACGCCCGCGCGGCAGAGCCATTGGGCAAAGGGATCGACAGCCTCGCGCAGGCGATATCGGAAGTGCGCCGCATCAGCCGCGACCTGCGCCCCAGTATCCTTGATGATCTGGGCCTTGGTCCCGCGCTGAAAACACTGGTCGAACAATTCGCCCTACGCACCGGTATTCAATGTCAGTTCGACACCGTGGTGTTCCGCAACCGGTTGGACGACGAGGCGAAGACCGCGCTCTACCGGATCGCGCAAGAGGCGCTGACCAATATCGAACGCCACGCCCGCGCCACCGAAGTCATCGTCGATCTGCGCGGTCACCGACAGGGCGCGACGCTGTCGATCTCGGACAACGGGCTGGGGCTGGCCAGAACACGCTCCACCGCCGGAGGGTTGGGCCTGCGCAATATGCAAGAGCGGATCGAGCAGCTAGACGGAACGCTGACCATGCAAACCTCTGCCCAAGGCGGCACCGAGATTACCGCCACCGTCCCGCTGACCCATATGCTGCGCCCGCCACCCATAGCCCTGCCCTAAGCTCTGACCGTTTCACATCCGCCGAAAGCTGCCCCATGCCCCTTACAGACACCCAGCCACCCGAGTTGATCAAAGTGATGATCGTGGACGATCACCCGATGGTCGCCGAAGGCATCCAGTCCATTCTTGAAAGTTATGATGACATCAATGTGGTCGGCTGCCTACCCAATGGCCGCGCCGCGATTGAGAGCGTCGCGGAACTGGACCCGGATGTGATCCTCATGGACCTCAACATGCCAGAGATCGGCGGGCTGTCCGCGACCGAGATCTTGCTGGAACGCCAGCCCGACACCCGCATCGTGATCCTGTCGATGCATGATAACCCCGAATATATCTCTTCGGCGCTGAGCCACGGCGCCATGGGGTATATCCTCAAGGATGTGCCGACAGACGAGATCAAGCTGGCGATCGATACGGTGATGCGCGGCGAACGGTATCTGTGCACCGGCGCGCAAGGCTCGCTTGAACCCAAGGACGCCGCGCGTGAATCCCTGACCGAACGCGAACAGACGATCCTGCTGCAACTGGCGCAGGGGAAATCCAACAAAGAGGTCGCGCAAACCTTGGATATCTCTGTGCGCACCGTCGAAACCCACCGCAAGAATATCAAGCGCAAGCTTGGCATCTCTTCCACCGCAGGGCTGACGCGCTATGCGATGGAACACGGCGTGCTGCAAGGAACCGGAGTGCGACTCTAGCTGATATCGGGCCAAGAAATGCGCTCGATTTTGCAAAAATTAGAAAATTCAGGATTTCGCGCAATAAATGAAAAGATTATTCGCATCTAGCGACACATTTATCGACAATAGGGCATTGACGCCCCTTTGTGGCGCTCATAATGTCCATGCACGCAATGAGGGGCCTTTGGCTATGACAGATCTAGCTTTGACAGATATCGTCGTCATTCTAAGACACACGCGCATGGGCCGGTAACGGCAGACCATAATAGTCACCATGCGCCCCCGTCAAAATCGGGGGCTTTTTTTTGCGCAACGTATTTTTTGATAAACCACCGCCTGACGGAGCACCAAGATGACACGTAAAATGACCGGAGCGAAGATGATCGTTCAAGCCCTGATTGATCAGGGTGTCGATACCGTATTTGGCTATCCCGGCGGCGCTGTCCTACCGATCTATGACGAGGTGTTCCAACAAAACAGCATCAAACACGTTTTGGTGCGCCACGAACAAGGGGCGGTCCATGCCGCCGAAGGCTATGCGCGCTCGACCGGCAAGCCGGGCGTTGTTCTTGTAACTTCGGGCCCCGGTGCCACCAATGCGGTGACCGGCCTGACGGATGCCTTGCTCGATTCCATTCCGCTGGTGGTCCTGACAGGTCAGGTGCCGACCTTCATGATCGGCTCTGACGCGTTTCAAGAGGCCGATACCGTGGGCATCACGCGCCCCTGCACCAAGCACAACTGGCTGGTGAAAGAGACCGACAAGCTGGGCGGCGTCCTGCACGAGGCTTTCCACGTGGCCACCAGCGGGCGCCCCGGCCCCGTTCTGGTCGACATCCCGAAAGACGTGCAATTCGCCACGGGGGAATACACGCCCAAGAAGCCGTCCACCTCGCATTACCAGCCGCCCGTCAAAGGCGACATGACCGAGATCACCGAACTGGTGGCCGCGATCGAATCCGCCAAACGCCCTGTCTTTTATACTGGCGGCGGCGTCATCAACTCGGGCCCTGCGGCGTCGCAACTGCTGCGCGAATTGGTCGAGGCGACAGGCTTTCCCATCACCTCTACCTTGATGGGGCTTGGCAGCTATCCGGCGTCGGGTGACAAATGGCTGGGGATGCTCGGGATGCATGGTCTTTACGAGGCAAACATGGCGATGCACGACTGCGATCTGATGATCAACATCGGCGCGCGCTTCGACGACCGGATCACCGGCGTCGTCGACATGTTCAGCCCGAAATCCAAGAAAGCGCATATCGACATCGACCCCTCGTCGATCAACAAGATCATCCGCGTGGACATCCCTATCGTCGGCGACGTGGGCCATGTGCTGGAAGACCTGCTGAAGGTCTGGAAATCGCGCGGCCGCAAGACAAACACCGAAGCCCTTGGCAAATGGTGGAAGAAGATCGAGGAATGGCGCAACGTTGACTGCCTCAAGTTCGAGCAAAAGGGCAAGATCATCAAACCACAATACGCGCTCTCGCGGCTTGAAGCGCTGACCAAAGGACGTGACCGCTATGTCACCACCGAAGTGGGCCAGCACCAGATGTGGGCCGCGCAATATCTTGGTTTCGAGGATCCGAACCGCTGGATGACCTCTGGTGGGCTGGGGACCATGGGCTATGGTTTCCCTGCGTCCATCGGCGTGCAGATGGCGCATCCTGACGCGTTGGTCATCAACGTCGCGGGCGAAGCGTCCTGGCTGATGAACATGCAGGAGATGGGCACCGCGATGCAATACGGTCTGCCGGTGAAACAGTTCATCCTGAACAACGAACGCTTAGGCATGGTCCGCCAGTGGCAAGAGCTGCTGCATGGCGAGCGCTATTCCCAAAGCTGGTCTGAATCCCTGCCCGATTTCGTCAAGCTGGCCGAAGCCTTCGGGGCCAAGGGGATCATCTGTTCGGACCCCGACGATCTGGACGACGCGATCATGGAGATGCTCGATTATGACGGTCCGGTGATCTTTGACTGTCTGGTCGAAAAACACGAAAACTGTTTCCCGATGATCCCGTCGGGCAAGGCGCATAACGACATGATGCTGGCCGGTGTCGATACGCAAGGTGTGATTGACGCCAAGGGATCGGTCTTGGTCTAAGCCGCCAACGGCACAAGGAAACACATCGGCGCGGGGTCGCGCGCCGAGATTGAACAAATCTTAGAAGGACAGTGTCATGTCAGCCCTAAAGATCAAAAAAGGCTCCAACAGCCATTCCGCCTATAACCTACGTCCCAATTTCTCGGATGTGATCGAACGCCACACGCTGGCCGTATTGGTTGAAAACGAACCCGGTGTGCTGGCGCGCGTCATTGGTCTGTTTTCGGGCCGTGGCTATAATATCGACAGCCTCACCGTGGCAGAGGTCGACCACACAGGTCACCTCAGCCGCATCACCATCGTCACCTCGGGCACGCCGCAGGTGATCGAGCAGATCAAGGCGCAGCTGGGGCGGATTGTGCCGGTACACGAGGTGCATGACCTGACCGTCGAAGGCCCCGTGGTCGAGCGTGAGCTTGCGATGTTCAAGGTCAATGGCACCGGCGATAAACGTGTCGAAGCCCTGCGTCTGGCGGATATCTTCCGCGCCAACGTTGTCGATAGCACCTTGGAAACATTCGTATTCGAGATCACCGGCGCGCCCGAGAAGATTGACGCATTTGCCGAATTGATGCGCCCCTTGGGGCTGGTGTCAGTGGCACGTACGGGTGTGGCAGCCCTGTCGCGCGGCGACTGATACGCCGAGGTGGCAGGTTGACGTCTGGCCGGCTTCGGCCGGACTAGGCCTGACCGCGATGGCGGAACTCTACCGGCGGGGCGGCTTTTGGGCGGAATGGAAGCACCTCGCCGCCTGTTTGCTTTCGCGTAATGCCGGCGGAATGGCGCAGCAGTTTGTTCGGCAAATCAGCGTCCGCCTTGGATCGCACGACCTTGGGGTTAAGCGCTTTGCGCAATTTGGCCTCGTGGTAGACATCGAACTGGACCAGATCACCAGCATCGAAGCAGCTTGTCGTCTGGTTCACTGTCGCGGGGTCACCCTGGAAATATGCAAGGTCGCCGTGATCCTCGCACCAGAACACAGCTTTGTTGGCTCGGGCATCGCTCCAAAGTACCACACCGTACATTTAACTGTTCCTTCCAGATGCTTGCAGACATGAGAGATAATCATGTCATTTTTACAAATTGTCGATTTTTTTACGAAATCAATTTGTGTCGCGCGCACCCAAAATTGACGCTGAATAGCGTCACTACACAGCCGTATATTGCAAATCTCCTTGCAAATTCGTTCAAAGGTTGTGAAGTTTAGTTCAATTAATTTTAACGGACTGATTTCATGACGAACCCCGCCGATATCAGGACAATTTTCGGGTCAAATTTAAAAAAACTTTCAGTAGGTTACCCCTCCATCACCTACCTCGCGCAGGAACTGGGGATCAATCGCACACAGTTCAATCGATATCTATCGGGGGAAAGCTTTCCGCGCCCCGATATTCTGGACCGGATGTGCAAGTTTTTCGACGTTGATGCGCGTGTCCTTCTGGAGCCCTTGGAAGAGATCAAGAAGATCGAACCCACCCCGCCGGATTTCATGGGCGACTTCATCGTTTCGGGCGCGCTGGACCTGCCCGAAGCCACGTTTCCCAGCGGTTTCTACCGGTTCTCGCGTCGCAGTTTCCTTTACCCCGAGAAATTCGCCTTGGGATTGGTTATGGTGTTTCGCAGTGGCCGGCATACCTATCTGCGCGGCTACGAGGCCCCTCACGCTATGCGCATCCAAAGCCTGCCCACCCATTCGGAATTGCGCGAGTATCGCGGCGTGGTGCTGCAGCAGGAAGAAGGCATCGCCATTATCGCCTCGCGGCGCGGCGCGATGACCTCTTCGTTCAACTATCTGGGGCGGATCGCGTCGTTCAACAACAATTTTTGGGTCGGATATATCACCCGGACCGTGCCGGAAAATTCGATCGGGTTGCGAGCGACGCGGCTGGTTTATGAATACCTGCCGCAAACCCCGTCGGCCGTGTTGCAGGCCGCCCGCTTGAAGGGGCTGTGCGAGGCAAACGATCTTGAACCCTTTCACCGCCACCTCCTGCGTACCGAATTCGCCTTTGAATGACCGCTACGCCAGCTGCGGCGGGCGCATCTGGGGCCACTGCGTTGCCGCGTGCCATTGCTGCGCCAGTTGAAGCAGCGCCGTATCGCTTCCCCGCGGTCCGATCATCTGTAGCCCTGCCGGCAGCCCCGCCGCGCCGAAACCGGCGGGGATGTTGACGACAGGCAACCCCACCAGACCGGCGGGCACCACGACCTGCATCCAGCGGTGATAGGTATCCATGTCCCGTCCGGCGATCTGTGTCGGATGCACCTGATCCACGTCAAAGGGCCAAAGCTGCGCCGAAGGCAGCACCAGCACGTCAACCTCGTCAAACAGCGCGGTGACACGGCGATACCAATCCGACCGCGTCAGGCTGGCTTGCTGCACCTGCTGCCCCGTAAACCCGAGCCCGCGCTCGATCTCCCATTGGGCGGCGGGCTTGAGCTTGTCGCGGGTTTCCGGGTCGCGGTAGAGCGCGCCCAATCCGGCAGCAACGGCAAAAGACCGCAGCATGGTCCAGCTGTCCCACATCGCGTCTGCGTCAAAGGGGGCTGGCACATCGGTCACCTGATGCCCCAGAGCGGCCAGTTGATCCAGGGCCGCTTTGCTCACGTCCTCGATCCCGTCTTCATAGGCAAAGGCCCCGCCCCAATCGCCCAGCCACCCGATGCGTCGCGCGGGCGACGCGGTGTCCATCTGCGGCAAGCTCGGCGCGGGTGACAGGCCGAGGGGTTGTTTGGGGTCCTCTCCGGTCATCGTGTCCAGCAAGGCTGCCAGATCGCGGGGGCAGCGCGCCATCGGGCCTGCCATGCTCAGCTGATGCAGGAACATATCGCCCTCTGGCTCCGCCGGTACGGTGCCCCAGCTGGGGCGCATGCCGTAGACGTTGTTCCAGCCCGCGGGGTTGCGCAGGCTGCCCATCATGTCGGACCCGTCCGCGACGCTCAGCATCCCCGAGGCCAAGGCAGCCGCCGCCCCGCCCGAAGACCCGCCAGCCGACCTTGTCTGGTCATAGGGGTTCCGCGTTGGGCCATAGACGGGGTTGAACGTGTGGCTGCCAAGGCCGAATTCAGGCGTGTTCGACTTGCCGATGATGATGGCCCCCGCCGCGCGGATGCGGGCGACGAAAACGCTGTCCTTCTGGGCAATCGTATCGGCGAACAGCGGTGACCCCTTGGCGGTTGGCAAGCCCCTGGCATCGGATAAATCCTTGATCGCAATGGGAATACCGTGCAGCCATCCGACCCGCGGCGTGGCATCCGCCTTGTCGGCTTCGGCCAAAAGCTCGGCCCGCGGGCGCAGCGCGACGATGGCGTTGACCGCGCCGTTCACGGCGTCGATGCGCTCCAGCGTGGCCTCCATCAAAGCACGCGCCGTCAGGCTGCCGTTCGCCAAAGCCTCAGATTGGGCCAAGGCCCCGATGTCTAGTATGTTCATGGCCGAGCCCTCCGTTCGGGGTCATAGAACGGAAGGCGGCAGCGGGATGCAAGGGGTGCCGGCAAAACTGCTGCGCGCGACAAAGCCGCCCGTGCGAAGATGCCTGATATTTGGCCTTAGCCTTCTTGCGCCTCGGCGCGGGTCTTGCCCGACACGGCAAGTGCCAGCGCGGCCCCCATCAACCCGTCAAGGTCGCCATCCAGCACCCCTTTGGTATCCGAGGTTTCAAAGTTGGTGCGCAGGTCTTTTACCATCTGGTACGGTTGCAAGACGTAGGACCGGATCTGGTTTCCCCAGCCCGCGTCGCCCTTGTTTTCATGGGCCTCGTTGATGGCCGCATTGCGGCGGTCCAGCTCCATCTGATACAGCCGCGATTTCAGCGCCTTCATCGCGATGTCGCGGTTCTGGTGCTGCGATTTCTCAGAGCTGGTAACCACGATGCCGGTGGGGTGGTGCGTGATCCGGACGGCCGAGTCAGTGGTGTTTACGTGCTGACCACCGGCCCCCGAGGACCGATAGGTGTCGATGCGGATGTCACTGGGGTTGATGTCGATTTCGATATTGTCGTCTACCACCGGATACACCCAGATAGAGGTAAAGGACGTGTGCCGTTTAGCGGCGCTGTCAAAGGGGCTGATCCGCACCAGACGGTGCACACCGGATTCCGACTTGAGCCAGCCATAGGCATTCGGGCCGCTGATCTTGTAGGTCGCCGATTTGATCCCCGCCTCTTCACCGGCGCTTTCGGCTTGCAGTTCGACCTTATAGCCCTTTTTCTCGGCCCAACGGACATACATGCGCGACAGGATATTGGCCCAGTCACAGCTTTCGGTGCCGCCTGCCCCTGCGTTGATTTCAAGGAAGGTGTCATTACCGTCGGCCTCGCCGTTCAACAGCGCTTCCAGCTCTTTCTGGGCGGCTGTCTCGGCCAGCTTTTTCAACGCGGCCTCGGCCTCTGCGATGACTTCTTCGTCGCCTTCCATCTCGCCCAATTCGATCAGCTCGATGTTGTCTGCCAGCTCTTGCTTGATGCCCTCGTAGGTGGCGATGGAATCGACCAGCGCCTGACGGTCGCGCATCAGTTTTTGTGCCGCATCGGGATCATCCCACAGATTGGGGTCTTCGACACGGGCGTTGAATTCTTCCAGGCGGTATGGCGCGGTTTCGACGTCCAGACGCTGCGCCAACAGCTCCAGCGATTTGCTGATCTTATCCGCTGTGTTTTGTGCATCTGCGCGCATGGTATCCTGCCTTTAAATAGATCGCGGCCCCGAATAGCCGGGGCCGCGTTTCAAATAGACCAGCGCCGCAACTTGGGCAAGCGCTGTAGAATGGGGTCGAGCCTAGTACAACCCACCAGAGTTGATGCTGCCAAAGCTTGCCTTTGGCCCGACACGCGCCTTTTTACCGGTAGAGGTCGTGACCTCGCGCGCGCCGCCGCCGGCTTCTTCGACCAAAGGCAGATCCGCACCCATCGCAAAGCCGCCATCAAAGGTGATCCCGAACAGCGGCTCTTCGCCGTCACGGAAGTATTCGGCCACCACGTTGGGGCCTGCGGCGCTGTCAGACAGACGCGCACCGCTGAAGCGGTCGATCTTGATGAAGTGACCGCCGGGGGGCACTTCGAACGGGCCGCCGCCGTACTTCTTGATCGCTTCGCTCATGAACCGCTGGAACACAGGACCACACATCCCCGCCCCATAGGCGCGACGCCCCAGCGAGCGCGGGTTGTCGAAACCGATATAGCAGCCCGCCACGATGTTGCTTGAGAAGCCGACGAACCAGACGTCTTTGGCGTCGTTGGTGGTGCCGGTCTTGCCCGCGATTGGCACGGGCAGGTTCACCGCCCCACGCGCCGTCCCGCGATCCACGACGCCCTTCATCATCGATGTCAGCTGATAGGCCGTGATCGGGTCCATCACCCGTTCGCGGTTCGAGATGATGCGCGGCCCCACACCGGGGGCAAGCGTTTCAAGCTGGCAATCGTTGCAGATCCGCTGGTCGTGTTTGTAGACAGTGCGGCCATAGCGGTCCTGCACACGGTCCACCAGCGTCGGCTGCACCCGTTCGCCGCCATTGGCGAACATCGCATAGGCCGACACCATCTGGTAGAGCGTCGTTTCCTGCGAGCCAAGCGCGTTGGCCAGTACCGGCGACAGGTTGTCATAAACTCCGAACCGTTCGGCATAATCGCCAACGGTGTTCATCCCGACCTCTTGCGCCAGACGGATGGTCATGAGGTTCCGCGACTGTTCGATACCCGTCCGCAGGGGCGTCGGGCCGTAGAACTTGTTCGACGAGTTTCGCGGCCGCCACATGCCTTGGGGTGTGTTGATCTCGATCGGGGCATCCACGACGATGGTCGCAGGGGTATAGCCGCTGTCCAATGCCGCGGCATAGACAAAGGGTTTAAAGCTCGACCCCGGCTGACGTTTCGCCTGTGTGGCACGGTTGAACACCGACGCCTGATAGGAGAAACCGCCCTGCATCGCGATCACCCGCCCTGTGTTCACATCCATCGCGACAAAGCCGCCCTGCACTTCCGGGATTTGACGCAGGGTCCAACGGATGAACGACCCGTCACTATCCGCAGTCATGCGGCGCACCAGCACCACGTCGCCGACCTCAAGCAGGTCTGCGGGCACTTGGGCGCGGTTGCCGAGCTTGCCGTTTTCTAGACGTTTGCGCGCCCATTGGACATCCTTGGCAGGGATGAAATGACCGTCTGCGTCCTCATCCACGCCTTCGATCCCGATGCGGGCGGCGTCATTGGTCAGGCTCAGCACCACGGCGGGATACCACGGGTTTTCCAGATCAACGTCGCGGGGCACGCGGGTGTCCGACAGCGCCTCGCGCCAATCCGCCTCGGTGGTCAGCTTTTCGGGTGCGATCTTCTTGCCGGTGCCACGGTAGATACCGATGCCGCGATCATATTCCTCAAGCTGCTGCTGCAAGGATTGTGCGGCAATGGGCTGCATTTCGTTGTCGATGGTGGCACGCACGGTCAGACCGCCGGTAAAGAATTCGCCCTCGCCAAAGTTCTCGGACAGTTGGCGGCGGATTTCATCGGTAAAGTAATCGCGCGGCGGGAGTTCGGCCTTGAAGCTTTCAAAGTCCCCGTTCTGCACCGATCGCAGCGGCTGCGCGACCTCGGTCTCATAGACGGCGGGGGTGATGTAGCCGTTTTCCTTCATCTCGCGCAGCACGAAGTTCCGGCGTGCCAGCAACCGGTCCTTGCGGCGTACAGGGTGATAGTCCGACGGTGCTTTGGGCAACGAGGCAAGGAAAGCAGCCTCGTGAGGGGCGAGTTCCCCTAATGTCTTGTTGAAATAGGTCTGCGACGCAGCAGCCACACCGTAGGAGTTCTGACCCAAGAAGATCTCGTTCAGATAAAGTTCAAGGATCTTTTCCTTGGGCAGCGTTTCCTCAAGCCGTGCGGCGAGGATGATTTCCTTGATCTTGCGTTCGGCCCGACGGTCGCCGGACAGAAGAAAGTTCTTCATCACCTGCTGCGTGATGGTCGATGCACCGCGCACGTCCTTGCCCCGTGTGCGCACCGCATCTACCGCCGCCGCACCGATGCCGCGCAGGTCATAGCCTTCGTGGGTGTAGAAGTTCTTGTCTTCAGCCGAGATGAAGGCCTGCTTGATCAGCGGCGGGATCGTGTTGGCCGGCGCGAACAGGCGGCGTTCCTTGGCGAATTCGTCGATCAACCGCCCCTGCCCTGAATAAATCCGGCTGATCGTCGGGGGCGTGTATTGCGCAAGGGATTCGTGACTGGGCAGATCGCGGCCATACATCCAGAACACCGCGCCGATGGTCAGCGCGACCATACCGATGCTCATGGTGAGGGTGGTAAAAATACCCCCGAAGAAAGACAGGATCAAACGAAACACGGCTGGCAGTTCCTTGCAAGGAGGGTTGGTGACCCGTCTATACGCAACCCTGCGGGAATCGTCAAAACACGATGCAGTGGCCCTGTGCGGTAACCCGCGCAACACCTAGAGGGGGCGTTCGGGTCCGGTTTACTGGCGAATCAAGGGCTTGAGCGCGGCATCCGCATCGCGCCATGTTGTGATAGAATCCGCAATCGCCGACACCATCACGGCCCGCCAGATCGGGTCTCGCAAATTGGCCAGATCACGTTTCGAGCTAAGGAACCCGATTTCGATCAGGACCGACGGGATGTCAGCCGATTTCAGCACCGAAAAACCCGCGTTGCGCAGCGGGTGACGGTTCATCGGCCCGCCGGCGGCTTTCATCCCTTCAACCAGCACCTTGGCGGCGGCGACCGACCGTGGTTCTGTCTCTTGGCGGGCAAGATCAAGCAGCACGCTGGCGACCTCGTCATCCGATCCGGTCAGATCGGCCCCCGCGATAATATCGGCGCGGTTGTGGCGTGCGGCCAGATGATCGGTGGCGGTATCGCTGGCGTCGTCCGACAGCGTATAGACCGTCGCGCCCTTTGCCCCGCCGTGCTGCAGACTGTCCGCATGAAGCGAGATAAATAGATCGGCTTCGGCCTGATGCGCAATGGCGACGCGGGTTTCCAGTGCGACGAAATGATCCGTGTCGCGCGTCATCACCACATCGATCCCGTCGCGGACCAACGTGTCGCGCAGCGCTTGGGCAAAGGACAGCATCAGGTCTTTTTCCAGGATACCGTCTGTCTCTGCCCCCGGATCAACGCCCCCATGACCGGGGTCCAGCACCACGCGAAACGGCACCTCTTTCAGGTCGGCAACCGCTTTGGGCGGTGCGGCCAGCGCCATGGTCCACGCCGGATCGACGGGCGCACCGGCGGCGGCGGCAAATTCCTCGGGGGTGGCGGATTTCATCGCGATCTCAAGCGTGGCGTGGCCTGAGCCCTTGTTGACCGGCATCCCGATCTCGCGCGGGATCATCGGTTCGGCCAGATCCGCGACAAGCCGCGACCAACCGGGCTGGAACGGGCCAAAGCGCAGACCGGTAATCCGCCCGGGTTCAGGCAACAAGTCTTCGGTGTTTACACCGCTCCAGTCGGCCTCGCGGAAATCGACCACCAGCCGCGCCGGATCATCCAGCAAGAACACCCGAAACGGCACCCCTTGGCTGAGCCCCAGCGTCAGTGTCGTGCCCCCGAACCAACCATCAGAGATGGCGCTTTTGGCAGGGTCCACGCGCGCCAGCGCGGTCAGATCCTGCGCGGACGCTGGCAAGGACAGCGCGCAAACCGTTGCGATAATGGGAAGAATACGCATGCCTGTCACCGTTCTGCTCGGGGTGGTTGCGGCAGGTATAGCACCCCGCCGCGACCCGAACCAGCCTTTCAGCGAGCCGCCATATAGGACTTGAGCCGCCCCAGCCCCTCGGCAATATCCTGGGTGCTGCGCGCATAGGAAAACCGCAGCCAGTGATGCCCGCGCAGCGGATCGAAATCGAGCCCCGGGGTCACGGCCACACCTGCCTTGTCCAGAATATCGCGTGCCAACGCGCGGCTGTCATCCGTCAGCTCGGACACATCGGCGTAGACATAGAAAGCCCCGTCGGGGGGCGCAAAACGAGTGAAGCCAGCCTCGCGCAGGCCGGTGATCATCATCGCGCGGTTTGCGCGGTAGACATCCATATTCGCCTCAAGCTCGTCCGTACAATCCATCGCGGCAAGGGCGGCAACCTGACTGGCGTGGGGGGCGCAGATAAACATGTTTTGCGCGATCCGTTCGACCACCCGCACGTGATCCTCTGGCACAACCATCCAGCCGACACGCCAACCGGTCATAGAGAAATACTTGGAAAACGAATTGATGACATAGACATCATCGGTGATCTCAAGCGCGGTCACGGCCTTTTTCTCGTATTCGATGCCGTGGTAAATCTCGTCCGAGATGAACGAGGCCCCCTGCGCTTTTGTCGCGTCGATCAGCGCGGACATGGCAGCGTGATCCAGCATCGTGCCCGTCGGGTTGCCCGGCGACGCCACCAACAGCCCCTGCAGATCCATGCCAGCGAAATCCGCAGGCACCGGCTGCAAGCGGTTTTCAAGCGAAGTGGGCAGATCGACGGGAGCGAGGTCCAGCGCCTTGAGGATCTGGCGGTAACTGGGATAACCCGGTGCCCCGATGCCCACACGGTCCCCGGTGTCAAAGAGCGAGGTAAACGTCAGGATGAACCCGCCCGAAGAGCCAGAGGTGATCACCACACGGTTCGGGTCCAGATCGACATTGTACCACTCCCCGTACATCCGCGCGATCCGCTGGCGCAGCGCGGGCAGTCCCAATGCGACGGTATAGCCAAGCGCGCCCTGCTCCATCGCGGCGGTCAATGCGGTGCTCGCCCCTTTGGGCGCGCCCGTGCCGGGTTGGCCGACCTCCATATGGATGATGTGGCGGCCCTCCGCCTCGGCGGCGGCGGCGGCCTGCATCACATCCATCACGATAAAGGGATCGACCTGAGATCGGGTTGAAATGCGCATGGGCTTGATCCTACTGTTGAGCCCGGACCTTTCACCGCACCCCGCCGGTGCCGTCAACCCTTGTGCGCGCTGGCAAAATCGCGCACCACCCTTGCAACCGGTGCCTGCACCCCCGCGCAACAACAAGCGAGTGACCCTGATGAAAAAGCTGATCGCCCCCGCCCTGATGGCCCTGTCCCTGACAGCCCCCGCCCACGCGATGGACCTGACCGAACTGACCGATGCCGAACGCGCGCAATTCCGCGCCGAGGTCCGCGCCTATCTGATGGAAAACCCCGAAGTGATCATGGAGGCGGTGAACCAGTTGCAGGCCCGTCAGGCCGAAGCACAGGCGCAGGCGGATTTCACGCTGGTGTCCGACAATGCGGCCGCGATCTTTGACGACGGCTATTCTTATGTCGGTGGCAATCCCGAAGGCGACATGACCATCGTAGAGTTCATGGACTACCGGTGCGGTTACTGCAAAAAAGCGTTCTCCGAGGTCGAAAAACTGGTCAACGGCGACGGCAACATCCGCTTTATCGTGAAAGAGCTGCCGATCCTGGGCGAACAATCCATGGTCGCCTCGCGCTTTGCCATCGCGACCAAGATCGTTGCAGGGGACGAGGCCTATAAATCCGTGCATGACGCCTTGATGAGCTTTAACGGCGACATCACACCAACATCGCTGGGTCGCTTGGCCAGCAGCTTTGATCTGGACGCCGAGGCCATTCAGGAAAAGATGGACAGCGCCGAAGTCACCGCCGAGATCGAAAAGACCCGCGCGTTGGCACAAACGCTGCAAATTTCCGGCACACCGACCTTTGTGATGCAGGACGAACTGCTGCGCGGCTATCTGCCTTACGACCAGATGAAAGCCATTCTGGAAGAAAAACGCGGCTAAGATGCGCTTGGCACTAGCCTGTTGCGTGGCGGCCTTCCCGGTTGCCGCGCAGACCGACTTTGGCGCGTTAACCCATGCAGAACGGCGCGCCTTGGGGGAAGAAGTGCGGGCGTTGCTTCTGGCAGAGCCCGAGCTTGCAGCACCCGCTGTGGCCCCTCGCAACTATGCTGCCGAAGCCTATCATGAGAAGGCGCAGGCGGATCTCGCGCTTATCGCATCCCTGACAGATCAAGTATTGGCCGGAGCGCCGATTGCGTTGTTTACCGGCGACGATTGCGCAGACTGTGATCGCGCAGTGGCGGAATTAGAAGCGATAACAGATACATATAACATCACCCTCACGCATCACATGATGTCCAATCCTGCCAGCGCCGCTCTTGCCGCACAGCTTGGCATGACCGATCCTCCCTTCTACGTGATGGCAGACCGCATTTTGCGTGGCCATATGCCCGACATCGTGCTGCGTCGGTATCTGGCTCCGTAGCGCCTAGAGAAACCGCTGATGATAGCGCACCATGCGTTTGAAATGCGCATCAAGCGATCGCTTGAGATGCGGGGCCTCTTTCACGTTGAGGATATAATCGACCAGCAAGTCATACTGTTTGATCTGGCGCGGCAGCCGGTTTGACGGGGTCAGGCGCGACTGCCGTTCCTCTTCGTCGATGACCTGCACCACCTGCTTTTCCGGCCAGTCGAACAGCGGCGCATCGGCCACCATCGCCTTGCCGTTCATCAACGGCAGCTCGGCGTCGTAATGGGCAAAGATCGCGCGTTCCAGCGGTTCCACCTCAGCCTTCGTCGCCACCGGCCAGGCCCAGACAAAGGCGATCTCCCACACGTCGATCTGACGGTTGGCAATCACGTCGGACCGCGCCGATGTCAGATGCCGGCGCACCCGCGTCCGGATACCATCGACCGACTGGCCTACATAGATCGGATTGCCGTCCAGATCACAAAGCGCATAGACGCCGATCTGATTGGTCAGCGCCGCCAGTGCCTTGCCCCGAAACGCCTGCGCCGCGTTCACGCGACTGCCCCCAGTGACTGACGTTCAAGCAGGGGCGCGAATAGCACCTCGTCCAGATAACGCACGACAGGCACGGCGACCCCATCCCCCGCCACGCGGTAGGCGTTATTATAGGTATCGGGCATCTTGTAGCTGTCCGGCAACCCCATCAGCCGCGCCACCTCGCGCGAGGAAACAAGCCGGGCCTTGGTCTGGTTGCCCTTGATAAACATCAGGATCTGCCGCGAGGACCCGCCCGCAGGCGTCCGCAAGCAGCCCGCAATCCCGTCGGTGCGCAGCTCTGCCCGTTGGCGGACATTCCCATCCGCATCGGGGCGCCCGCGTTTATAGATCGTGCCCACCACCGTGCGCCCCGCCTTGCGCGCCACGCGCAGCCGTTCAAGGCTGGGGGGCGACATCAGCGTCAGCAGACGGTCGGTATCCGCCGCACTGAACCACGGCATGGTGGCACGCCGTTCCAGCACGCGCTCAAGCGCCTGTTCGTCGGCGGGGGCGTCCCCCAGCTTCCACCAGACCCAGTTCGACCGCACAGGACGCGACGCAGAGGCCAGGAACTTCTGCAGCTTCTTGCCGTGAAAGACATGGGACGGTTTTGGCACCGTCAGCCCCGAGATGTCGATATCCTCGCGCACGCAGACAACGAACAGACGCGGCCGGCTTTGCGGCAGGAAACGCCGCGCGTCGATCTCGAGCGCGCCGACCTTATAGCCAAGCCGCACAAAGGTCGCGAGTACGGTGTTCATATCCGCGCCACCATTGCGCGACACCAACCCGACGACGTTTTCAAAGGCGATAATACGCGGCGCAAATCCTGCTTTTATGGCCGTGGCAATCTTGTCGGCCCAATGGGCAAAGACACCGCTGCGCGCGCCGCCCAATCCCCGCCCCTTGCCCGCAAGGCTGAAATCCTGACAAGGGCTCGACGCCCAATACATATCGATCTGACGCGTCAGAAGGTCATCGGGCATGGCCGCGATATCGCCCTGATGCAAGGCCGCCTGCCCCCAATTCTGGGCATAGACCTTGCATTTCATCGCATCGATATCATTGGCCAGCACGCAATCCCACCGGTCCTGCAAGGCCGCGCGCACCATGCCACCGCCGCAGAAAAACTCGGCGTACGTCGGGGTCTTGGCGGCGTGATCAGGCATATCTATTGATATGGAATACGCAAATATCTGTCGATGGCAAATGCGCCGCTTGGGGCAAAGTCACTCGGCTGCTTGCTCAGCCGCTTGGGTCTCTGCTTCGATGACGGCGGCGCGGGCTTCAACCTGTTCGACGATGTGATCGATCATCGCGTCATTGCCCAGCTTGTGGCTTTGTTTGCCTGCAAGATAGACCATGCCTGACCCGTTGCCCCCGCCGGTAAAGCCCACATCCGTCATCAGCGCCTCGCCGGGGCCATTGACGACGCAGCCGATGATGCTCAGGCTCATCGGGGTCTTGATATGCTCCAGCCGTTGTTCCAGCGCCTCGACGGTCTTGATCACGTCAAACCCCTGCCGCGCGCAGCTGGGGCAACTGATGATGTTCACACCACGGTGACGCAGACCAAGGGATTTCAGGATCTCGTAGCCAACCTTGACCTCTTCCACGGGGTCCGCAGACAGGGACACTCGGATCGTGTCACCGATACCCATCCACAATAGATTGCCCAGGCCAATGGCCGATTTGATCGTGCCAGAGGTCAGCCCCCCCGCCTCGGTGATGCCAAGGTGGATCGGTGCATCCGTCGCCTCGGCCAACTGCTGGTACGCGGCGGCGGCCATGAAGACGTCAGAAGCTTTGCAGCTGATCTTGAATTCGTGGAAATCATTGTCTTGCAGGATCTTGATGTGATCCATCCCGCTTTCGACCATCGCATCGGGGCATGGTTCGCCGTATTTCTCAAGCAGGTGACGTTCCAGCGATCCAGCATTCACGCCGATACGGATCGAACAATTGTTGTCCCGCGCGGCTTTAATCACCTCTTTTACACGCTTTTCATCGCCGATATTGCCCGGGTTGATCCGCAGACAGGCGGCCCCCGCCTCGGCGGCTTCGATCCCGCGTTTGTAGTGGAAATGGATATCCGCCACGATCGGCACCGAGACCTCGCGCACGATCTCTTTCAGCGCCTTGGAGCTTTCGACATCCGGCACCGACACACGCACGATATCCGCCCCCGCATCGGCAGCGGCCTGAATCTGCGCGATGGTCGCTTTGACATCCGTCGTCAGCGTATTCGTCATCGTCTGCACCGTGATCGGCGCATCGCCCCCGACCGGCACATTCCCCACCATGATCTGACGGGACTTCCGGCGGTAAATGTTGCGCCACGGGCGAATGTGATTGAGGGACATGCAAAGCTACCTTTGGCAATGAAACAGTCGAAGGGTCTGTCAGGTTCGGTTCGCCCTACACCTATTCAGCCCGTCGCTTTGTTGCAATGGTATCCGGCTTATTCCGTCGGCGAAGTCGCCGCATTCTTCAGCTCGGCCACCATTGTCGCGAGCGCGGAATTCTCTTCCAGTACGGCTGGCTCGTAAAGCTCCGCCAGCGCCTGACGGTGCAGCGGCAGGTTCGACGTCACAGCCCCACGATCGCCAACAGGCCCGAAGTACTGCCCGTCCATCGCGAAATACAGCGCGCCGGATTCGCCGGTGCGCAGCGTCGGGGGCTCTTCGGTCGCGGGGATATCCCAACTGTCGCCCTTGTTCATGATGCCTTCAAAGATAACCTTGCCGTCTGCGGCGCGTACGCGCACCCAGGATGGATAGGCTGCAACCATACGCAGTTGCGGCGCGGGCCCTTCGACCACCTGCGGCACGCCCCCCGGCAGCACATCGGGCGCATCCCGCTGGACCACGGTATTCTCTGCGGTGCGCAACGCATCCCCTACGGATGGCGAAGGCGAAGTCGAGGCAAAGCTGCCGATACTGCGCGGATCAATCGAAGAAATCGGCGCATCCCGCGCGACCAGAACAGGCACATCCAGTGCGGCAGGACGATAAAGACGGTCCAGCGCGTCGGAACGTGGCGTCGCCATCGCGGTCGGCGCATCGGGGTCTTCTGTCGTTTCGGGGGCGGAGGCAAGCGCGCCTTGAAGCGGATCAAGATCCGACAGCACAACAGGGGTTTCATCCACGGGAGAGACCTGCACGCGCTGCACTTCTTTCAGAACGCTCCACCCGCCGTAACCAATCCCGCCGATCAAAGCGACGAGCACCAGCAGCGAGCCCAAAGCACCGGGCTCTATTCGCGCCAGAAGGGAATCACCGACGGGGGTGAAGGGCGTCGCAGGGCGGGCAAAGATATCGCTCTCGCCATTGCGTGTCATACGCTCTTCGCGGGTGGGCTTTTTGACGACGGACGCTTTAGAGGACATGCCATGCGCCACGGCAAAACCGGATTCAGCACAGAAGGCTGCGAACGCCTTGTCCGGGTCCATGTTCAGATAGCGCGCATAAGACCGCACGTAACCGGCAATGAATCCAGGTGTATCGAAGGCCTCGGGATCAGCGTTTTCGATCGCGGCAATGTAAGAGGCTTTGATCCGAAGCTCGCGTTGAACATCCAGCAGCGATTTACCAAGCGTCGCGCGTTCACCGCGCATGAGATCACCAAGGCGCAAGTCGAACGCGTCGAAACCTTTGGCTTCAACTTGCTCGTTATCTGCCGACTTGGAAGACCACCGCCCAATCATAAAAATGTCCCGTAGCTATGCCCGCTGCCCTTAATCGAAACAACATGTTGATTCGAGATTAAGCTTTTCTTTCGATATCGGTAGCATAAATCAACGGACTATACGAAATATTCGGGGTCACCCCGCCATTTCGGCACGATTCAGCGCACAATGGGACCACAAAGCGTCCATCGCCTGGACCAGCCCTTCGATTTCCAGCGGGCCATGTACGGGCGACGGGGTAAAGCGCAAACGCTCTGTCCCGCGGGGCACGGTAGGGAAGTTGATCGGCTGCACATAGATACCGTGGTCATCCAGCAGACGATCCGACAGAATCTTGGTGTGTACGGGGTTTCCGACGATCACAGGCACGATGTGGCTACCGTGATCAATGATCGGCAGACCCAAGCCCTTGAGGCGCAGTTTCAGCACTTTGGCCTGCTGCTGGTGCTTCTCGCGCAGTTCGGGCGCGGTCTTGAGGAAGGCAACAGAGGCCGCAGCACCGGCGGCAACCGCTGGCGGCAGAGACGTGGTAAAGATGAACCCCGGCGCGTAAGACCGGATGGCATCGCACATCTTGGCCGAAGCCGCGATATAGCCCCCCATCACGCCATAGGCCTTGGCCAGCGTCCCGTTGATGATATCCAGCCGGTGCATCAGGCGATCACGCTCGGCGACCCCTGCCCCACGCGGGCCATACATCCCCACGGCGTGGACCTCGTCGATATAGGTCAGCGCGCCGAATTCATCGGCAATGTCGCAAATCGCCTCGATCGGGCCGAAATCGCCATCCATCGAGTAAATCGATTCAAAGGCGATCAGCTTGGGTGCGGCGGGATCGTCAGCGGCCATAAGCGCGCGCAGGTGGTCCACGTCGTTATGCCGGAAGATACGCTTGGCCCCGCCATTGCGGCGGACCCCTTCGATCATCGACGCGTGGTTCAGCTCGTCGGAATAGATGATAAGGCCGGGAAAGAGCTTGGGCAGCGTGCTGAGCGTCGCGTCATTGGCGATATAGGCACTGGTGAACAGCAAGGCGGCTTCCTTGCCGTGCAGGTCCGACAGCTCTTCCTCAAGACGTTTGTGGTAAACCGTGGTGCCCGAGATATTGCGCGTCCCGCCCGACCCAGCACCTGTCGCATCAATCGCTTCGTGCATGGCGGCCAGAACAACAGGGTGTTGCCCCATCCCGAGGTAATCGTTCCCGCACCAGACGGTGATATTCTTCTCTTGCCCGTCGGGTTGGGTCCAGACAGCGTGGGGGAATTGACCATTGCGGCGTTCAATGTCGATGAAGGTGCGGTAGCGACCTTCTTCGTGCAGCCGGTCAATCGCCTGATCAAGCTGTTTGGTATAGTCCATTGCGCCTTGCTCCTTCGTCGGTGGCGGGACCAGCAAAGGCAACCGGATCATTCGCCATATTCGTGCTTTAGAATGAATATAGTTTGGAGCCATTCAATTCAATGCCTTAATAGGAACCGATTGTCGCAGGTGCCGCCCTAGGGCGGATCGCATCGCTGTCGGATGTCGCGCATCGGAAACCTGCACTCTGTCCCGCTTGTGCAAAGGCATGATTCTTAACCGATTCTCACGCGTTTTAGCGCGCAAGCTGCGGCCACCTCGGGCGGACCACTGGACACGGCCAAGCGCGCTGATACGGTCGCGGCAATCTTCACCCTGACAGAAAGGTTTACGCCCATGTCCCTACCCGACGTATTGGCACGGATCGATCATGATCTGGATGCGGCCACCGACCGGCTGCTCGATCTGCTGCGCATCCCCTCCATCTCGACTGACCCCGCGTTCAAGGACGACTGCGACCGCGCCGCCGATTGGCTGGTCGAAGATCTGAACAGCATCGGCATCAAGACCACCAAACGCCCCACCCCTGGTCACCCGATGGTGGTGGGCCATGTGGACGGCCCCGCCGATAAGCCGCATATCCTGTTCTACGGTCACTATGACGTCCAGCCTGTCGATCCGCTGAACCTGTGGCATCGCGATCCCTTTGATCCCGCCGTCGAGGACACTGCAAAAGGCCGCGTGATCCGCGGACGCGGTGCTGCAGATGACAAGGGCCAGCTGATGACCTTTGTCGAGGCGCTGCGCGCGTGGAAAGCGGTCAAGGGCGACTTCCCCTGCCGCATGACTTTCTTCTTCGAGGGCGAGGAAGAATCAGGCTCCCCGTCGCTGGTGCCCTTTATGGAAGAGAATGCCGAAGAGCTACGGGCCGATTATGCGATGATCTGCGATACGGGCATGTTCCAGTCCAAGGTGCCGTCGATCGTGACGATGTTGCGCGGCTTGATGGGCGAAGAGCTCACCATCACCGGCCCCGATCTTGACCTGCACTCTGGCATGTACGGCGGCGTGTCGATGAACCCCGCGCGCGTCCTGTCCAAGGTCATTGCCTCCCTGCACGATGACACGGGCCGCATCACGGTGCCCGGTTTCTATGACGGTGTGCCAGAACTGCCCGACGATATTCAGGCGCAGTGGCAAGGGCTTGCCTTTGATCATGACAGTTTCCTTGGTGATGTGGGCCTGTCGAAACCCGCCGGCGAACAGGACCGCATGCCGATCGAGATGATCTGGTCGCGCCCGACCTGCGAGGTCAACGGCATGTGGAGCGGATACACAGGTGCCGGTTTCAAGACCGTGCTGCCCTCGCAGGCCCACGCCAAGATCAGCTTCCGTCTGGTGGGCACCCAGGACCCTCACGTCATCCGCGAAAGCTTTCGCAAGATGGTGACAGACATGATGCCCGAGGACTGCGAAGCCACCTTCCATGCCCACGGGTCGAGCCAAGGATCGGTCTTCGAGACCACCGCCCCGGCATTTGAAGATGCCCGCAAAGCGCTGACCGATGAATGGAACGTTCCCGCTGCCTATGTCGGATGTGGCGGATCGATTCCCATTGCGGGGCATTTTCAGAAGATTCTGGATACCACGCCGGTGCTGATCGGATTCGGCAAGGATGACGACGCCATCCACTCCCCGAACGAGAAATACGACCTCGAAAGCTTCCACAAGGGAATCCGAAGCTGGGCCCGTATTCTGGATGCGATGACGTAAGCAAACGGGCGGGCCTAACGGCCCGCTTTTCCCTTTTTAGGACGAGGTAAATCATAAATCTAAAAAGGGAGAAGTGGCGCGGTTGACGGGGCTCGAACCCGCGACCCCCGGCGTGACAGGCCGGTACTCTAACCAGCTGAGCTACAACCGCGCAGTAAGGGCGGAATAAGATAAGCAGCGCAGAGCGTCAAGCGATTAACCGCAGAAAACTACAAAGAATTTTGGAAATTATCACCACGACATTTTGCGCATGAATCAGCACCGGAAATCCCCTACCCGTGGCGGAAATCAGGGGTCTGAACGCACAAGCAAACCACGCCCCGAAGGGCGTGTGCTTGTTATCAAAATGTTTGATAAAATGCAGCGGTGGCGCGGTTGACGGGGCTCGAACCCGCGACCCCCGGCGTGACAGGCCGGTACTCTAACCATCTGAGCTACAACCGCCCACTGCGTACTTCGTCGTTGCCGTCGAAGCGTTTGGTGGTGATAGGGTTTGCTCGCGATGGCGTCAAGCGGGGTTTTGCATGGATTGGCAGGAAAATTGAAATTTTCTTGGATCCGCCCTCAGACGCCCTGCCCGACCTGCCCTGCGCCCAAGAAAAAACCCGCGCTGTGGGGCGCGGGCTTGGCTTATTTATCGGAGTATGTGCCCCAGACGTGATCACTGGGCGCTGGCGGCATATCCTTGGTCTGATGCAGCCGGTGCAAATTCACCTTGGCGATGAAATTGCCGGTGATGGGGGCTGTGACAAACAAGAACGCCATTACTAGAATCTCGTGCAGGGACCCTGTGCCAGAGGCGAAGGAATAGATCATCGCCGCCATCAGCAGCGACCCCACACCCAGTGTCGATGCTTTGGTCGGCGCGTGCAGACGGGACATGCAGTTGTCCAGCTTTATCAGGCCGATGGAACCGACAAGGGTAAAGAACCCGCCCACGATCAGCAGGGCCGAGATGATGATTTCGGGGATTAGGGGTAGATCACTCAATGATATCACCTCGCAGCACAAAGCGCGCGATGGCCACGGTCGACACAAAGCCAAGCATGGCAAAGATCATCGCACTTTCAAAATAGATGTCGGTGCCCAAACGCATTCCCAGCAGGATGATCAGGGCAATCGCGTTCACGACCATCGTATCCAGCGACAGGATACGGTCGCCGGTATTAGGGCCTTTCAACAACCGCAGCATCGCCAGTAGCTGCGAGACCGCAACAGCGACAAAGGCGATATTCAATGCAATCAGAATCATTCGAAAATCTCCTTCAGGCGACGCTCGTAGCGCTGTTTGATATCGTCACGCACCTCGTCAGGGTTTTCTGCATCCAGCGCATGGACCAGCAGGGCTTTCCCGTCTTCGGACACATCCGCCGACACCGTACCGGGCGTCAGGGTGATTGTTCCCGCCAGCAGGGTGATCGCCTCGGGGGTACGCAGCTCTAGCGGGATAACGACCCAGGCGGGGCGCATTTTCTTGTTGGACTTGAACAGGACGATCATCGCGACCACGACGTTGGCGACCAGAATATCCCACATGACCATGATCAGATAGCCCAGAAGCTTGACCGGTTTCGCGACCGGCGGGCGGTCAGGCCAATAGGCCGCGGTGGCAATCGGGATCAGCAGCCCCAGAATGACACCAAAGACCACGGTGCCAAGCTTGATTTCATTGACCAGTAGACACCATGCAATCGCGAGGATCGCCGTCAGCATCGGGTGCGGAAGCAGTCGGGACAACATATCAGTGATCCTTCTTAGGTGCGGCGGCATCCTCTGCGCCGTGGTCCTCTGTCGCATAGGCTGATCCCGTGGCGTCGCCGTGGTCATCCTCTGCGTGATGGTCCGTGATCTCTTTACCCGGCGTGGTCAGGACCACCGCAAGATAGCGTTCGGGGTTAAACAGCTGGGCAGCGGTCGCATTCAGCACGCGGGTCATGGGCCCCGCCGCAACGGTCAGTGCGACAAGCAGGGCGAGCAGCCCGCCAATGGCCACCATCGGCAAGACGCCCTGCCCCTCGGCAACAACCGGTGCCTCATCACCCTCGGCTGGCTCTGGGGCGGACTGGTGCGCTTTCCAGAAAATCTGGCTCCCCGCGCGCGAGAAACCGACAACCGCGATCAACGACCCGACAAGGATCACACCCCAGACCCACCACATCAGGTCAGCGCTGCGGGCCGCATCAAGGATCAGCAGTTTGCCCAGAAAGCCCGAGAGCGGCGGCAGACCGGCCATCGCAATCGCCGCGACAAAGAACATGCCCGCGACAAGCGCCCCACCTGCCAGCGGCGGCGCATCGACAAAGGACACCTCGGCCGCGCCGCGACGGCTGCGGATCACGTCGATCAGCAAGAACAGCGCTGCGGCGGCAAAAGTGGAATGGATCGCATAGTAAAGGGCGGCGGAAATTCCGGCGGGGGTAAAGACCGACACAGCAGCCAGCAGCATGCCCATCGACCCGATCACCGAGAACGCGACCATGCGGTCGGCCCGTTTGGCCCCCAACACGCCCGCCATACCCAGTGCGACGGTCAGCAGCGCGGCAGGCATCAGCCAGACATCAAACAGCCCCTGCGTGATCTCAAGATCGGGGGGGAAAACCAGCGTGTAGAAACGGATGATACAATAGGCCCCGACCTTGGTCATGATCGCGAACAGCGCAGCCACGGGGGCCGGTGCCTCGCTATAGCTGGCAGGCAGCCAGAAATGCAGCGGCAGGATCGCGGCCTTGACCGCAAAGACCAGCAACAACAGCACCGCCGCGACGCGAATACCCGCACCATCGCCCCCATCCAGCGTCGCCACACGCATCGCCAGATCGGCCATGTTCAGCGTGCCTGTCTCGGCATAGATCGTGCCAAGAGCAAAGAGGAACAGGGTCGAGCCCAGCAGGTTATAGAGCACATACTGCGTCCCCGCGCGCAGACGCCGTTGCCCGCCCGCGTGGATCATCAAGCCATAAGAGGCGATCAGCAACACTTCGAAAAAGACAAACAGGTTGAAGGCGTCGCCGGTCAGGAAGGCCCCGAGAATGCCCATAAGCTGGAATTGGAACAGCGGATGGAAATGCCGTCCGCGGTTATCCCAGCCCGACCCGATCGCATAAAGCAGCACCGGCAGCGCCAGCACACAGGTCAGCAGGACCATCAGCGTCGACAGACGATCCGCGACCAGCACGATACCGAAAGGTGCCGCCCAGTTGCCAAGCTGGTACAGGCTGACCGTCCCGTCGGAGGCCTGCCAGAACAGCCCAAGCGCCAGTGCCAGCAGTCCCAGCGTGCCCGTAACGGACAGCACCCGTTGGATCAGCAGGTGATAGCGCGCGGCCAGCACCATGAAAGCCGCCAGCATCGCTGGCAGAACGATCGGAAGAATAAGCCAATGGGTCATGCCGGGCCTCCTCCGCGTGGGGAGGGTTCTGCGGTGTCTGCCTTGGCCAACGTGTCGGGTTCGTTGACCAGATCATCGCCCGCGCTGAGGTAGGACCCGACCGCGATCATCACGACCACGGCTGTCATCCCAAAGGAGATCACGATCGCCGTCAGCACCAGCGCTTGTGGCAGCGGATCGGTATAGACCTCGACCCCGTCGCGCAGGATCGGCGGGGCGTTCAACGCCAGCCGCCCAGAGGCGAACAGGAACACATTGACCGCATAGCTGATCAGCGAGGTGCCGATGATCACGGGAAAGGTACGCAGACGCAGGATCAAATAGATCCCGGCAGCAGTGAGAACGCCAATGGCGGAAGCGACTAAAAGCTCCATATCAGGTCTCCGTCTCGGTTTTCGGTTCATCCCGTGACGGGTCGATATCCATAGCGTGTTCACTTTCCTCGATGCCGGCGCGACGGCCCAACCGCGAGAAACTTTCGAGCGACAGCATCACCGCGCCGACGACGGCGAGAAAGACCCCAAGGTCAAAGCCCATAGCGGTGGCGAGCTCGAATTTCTCCATCGGGGGGATCCGGAAATAGCCAAAGGCAGAGGACAGGAACGGCGCACCGGCAAACCACGCACCGATACCGGTCAGACCAGCGCAAAGCACCCCTGCCCCGATGATCCCGTGGTAATGATAGCGCTGGCGCTTGTCCGCCCAGGCAAAGCCGCTGGCCATATATTGCATCACGACCGCAATCGCGACCACCAGACCGGCAACAAACCCGCCGCCCGGTTCGTTGTGACCCCGCAGGAAGATATAGACACCGACCAGCAGAACCACCGGCATCAGGACGCGTGTCAGCACCACCATCATCAGCGGATGCGCATCGCCTGCGCGCTCTTCCTCATAGCCACGGTTCAGCAGACGCGCGCGCACAGGGCCGGACATCAGCGCCTCTGTCAGGGCATAGATGACCAGCGCGGCGATCCCCAGAACGATGATCTCGCCAAAGGTGTCGAAGCCACGGAAATCCACGAGGATCACGTTGACCACATTGGTGCCGCCGCCGCCTTTGTAGGAATTGGCAAGGTGGTAGTCCGCAATAGAGGCAATCGGGAAATCCGACATCAGGATCGAATAGATCAAGCCCGCTGCCGCCAGCCCTGCCACAACCGATACCACGATATCGCGGCTGCGGTGCAGAACGGTGCTTTCCTTAGGCGTGCTGTTGGGCATGAAGTTCAGCGCCAGCAGCAACAGCACAATCGTCACCACCTCGACCGAGATCTGCGTGAGCGCCAGATCGGGGGCCGAGAAATAGTTGAACCCGACCGATACCATCAGGCCGATGATCCCCATCAGGATCAGAACCGCCAGACGGTTGCGGTGTACCGTCACAAGGAATCCTGTCGCGATCATCAGCATCAGCCAACCGGCAAAGCCGACGGGCGTGATGGGCAGCATCTCGCGCGCGGGGGAACCATCGGTGCCGGTAAACCACGCATGCGCCCCGATGGCGACGACGGCGGTCACGAAGACGGCAGCGTAGCGGGTAAAGGACCCGTTGTGCAAACGCTCGGATACCAGACCGGCAAGACCCACGGCCGCGGCGATGATACGGTCAAAGATGTCCTTGGCCTCGGGGCGCGGTGTGGCGGCCCAAAGACGCGACAACGGGCCAAAGGCGGCGAGCAGCAGCAAACCACCCACCACAGCAATCGCCGACATGCCGAGCGCGGGCACGAAGCCGTGCCACAGCTTGATATGCGCGCTTGGCATCTCGGCGGCAGTGCCGATGACCGCTTGGGTCACGGTGCGCACAAAGGGTTCCGCCAGGAACGGTGCCACACCGATGACGATCACGGGAATGATCAGCAAGGCCGGGGAAATCCACAGGCCAAACTCGGGGTCGTGGGGCTTGGCTGGGTAATCGTTCCGCTCTTTGCCCAGGAACGTATGCGCAATAAACCGGAAGCTATACGCGGCCGAGAAAAGCGCGCCGAGCGTTGCCACTGCCGCCACCAGATAGGGCGAGCCGAACAGCGTGGTGTGCAGCGCCTCTTCCAGCATCATCTCTTTGGACAGGAACCCGTTCAGCAACGGGATACCCGCCATCGACAATGCGGCCAACGTGGCAATCGCAAAGGTGATCGGCATCAGACGGCGCAAGCCCCCCAGTCGGGTCATATCGCGGGTATGGACCGCGTGATCGACAATGCCGGCGCTCATGAACAACGCGGCCTTAAAGCTCGCGTGGTTCAGAATGTGGAACACCGCCGCCATCGCCCCAAAGGAGGTGCCCGTGCCCAGCAGGAAGGTGATCAGCCCCAGATGCGACACAGTGGAAAACGCCAGCAGCGCCTTGAGGTCGTTTTTGAAAATCGCGATCAGCGCGCCAAGGACCATCGTGATCAACCCGGCAGAGCAGACCAGCACGATCCAGATTTCAGTGCCCGACAGCACCGGCCACATGCGCGCCATCAGGAACAGCCCCGCCTTCACCATCGTGGCAGAGTGCAGATAGGCCGACACCGGCGTCGGGGCCGCCATCGCGTGGGGCAGCCAGAAGTGGAAAGGGAATTGGGCGGATTTGGTGAAACAGCCCAGCAGGATCAGGATCAACGCAGGCAGATACAGCGGCGACGCCTGGATAAGCTCGCGGTTCTCGAGGATCACGGTCAGGTCATAGCTGCCCACGATCTGCCCCAGCAGCAGCATGCCAACGATCATCGCCAGACCGCCCATACCTGTCACGGTCAACGCCATCCGCGCGCCTTGCCGCCCTTCGGGCAGATGCTTCCAGAACCCGATCAGCAAGAAGGAAGACAGCGACGTCAGCTCCCAGAAAATGAGCAACATCAGGATGTTATCCGACAGAACAATCCCGACCATCGCGCCTTGAAACAGCAGCAGATAGGTAAAGAACGCGCCCATATTGTCGTCACGCGACAGATAGAACCGCGCATATAGGATGATCAGCATCCCGATCCCAAGGATCAGACCCGCGAACATCAACCCAAGCGGGTCAAGGAACAGGTTCACGTTCAACCCCAGCTGCGGCAGCCACGAGAGGCTGGCGGTCACGACCTCGCCCGCAAGAACGGCCGGTGCATGTGTCGCAAGGCCGATCGCGGCGCAGGCCGTCACCAGAAAGGTCACCAAAAAGCAGCTTTGACGGCCTGCCTGATACATCAGGCCGGGCAGCAAGGCGCCAAGAAACGGGAGGGCTATAATCAGGAACAAAGACATGGCCGCAACTATGTCATGAGCCACGCCAAAACGACCAGCCCTCTTTTCGCAAATTGCGATGGAAAAATACCGATTTATGAGCGCTTCTTGTCGCAGCAATTGAACTTTGCCGCGGCGCGATGATCCAATTTAGGTCCGTTTCGCGAATATGTAAGAGAGCAACCGCATCCGCCGCATAAAAAAATGCGGCAGTCGTCTAACGGCCGCATCACATTTGATAATTCCGCGTGCTGCGGGGCGGTGCGGGGCCTACAGATTCTCTTGGTCTTCGGGTAGCGCACCTTTGAAACCGGTGGCGACCACGAATTTCTCGGAACTGTCTGACCGGCTGGCGGGAGGTTTGATATTGGCGACCTTGGCAAACCGACGCTTGAGCAGCTGTTGCAAGTCGCCCTCCGCCCCGCCGGCCAGCACTTTCGCGACAAACGTGCCGCCATCCTCAAGTACGTCAAAAGCAAAATAGGCCGCGGCTTCGCACAGCGCGATGATCCGGTTGTGGTCGGTCTGTTTGTGGCCCGAGCTTGACGCCGCCATGTCGGACATCACCACATCGGCCTTGCCCCCCAGCCAGCCTTTAACAATCTCGTCCGCGTCGTCTTCCATGAAATCAAGCTGGTGCAATTCGCAGCCTGCAATCGGCTCCATCTCTTGCAGATCGATCCCCAGAATGGTCCCGACATTCTTGCCCTTTTTCTCGCCCAGAACATTGCAACGTTTGACCGCGACCTGACACCAGCCACCGGGGGCCGCGCCAAGGTCGACCACCCGCGCACCGGGCACCAGAAAGCGGTACTTGTCGTCCAGCTCCATGATCTTGTATGCCGCGCGCCCGCGATACCCTTCGGCATTGGCGCGTTTGACATAAGGATCGTTCAACTGGCGCTGCAACCAACGGGTCGAGCTGAGCTTGCGCCCGCGGGCCGACTTGACCTTGACCTTGAGGTCACGCTGGCCGCGCCCTGATGTATTCTTGCCAGTGGGGGTCTTCCCGCCCGACGCACCGCCCGTGGGCGTCTTGCCTGTCGGAGTTTTCGCCATCAGCCTAATCCTTCTTCCAAAACGCCATCCGCGCTCATCTGGGCATATAGCAGCCCCTCGCGCAGACCACGGTCTGCAACACTTAATCTATCCGTCGGCCAGCACCGCATCAACGCCTGCAAAATCGCGGCCCCCGACATGATCAACGCCTGACGATCCAACCCGATACGCGGATCGGCACGCCGCCCACCCGGCCCCATCGCCAGATAGGAATGGATCACCTTGTCGATCTGCGCCGAGGTCATGCGAAGCCCGTCCACTTTGGTCCGGTCGTAGCGCTTTAGCCCCAAATGGCTGGCAGCAACAGTGGTGACCGTGCCCGAGGTGCCGACAATCTGGAAATGGTCCTGCGACTGGATCGACTGATAGGGGGTGAAGTCGGTCAGGTTCTCCTCGAAGAACCAGCTCATCAAGGCAAAGCGTGCGGCGTCGTCTTCCACGTCAGAGAATTGATCGCGCAGGGTCGCCACGCCCAGTGGCACGCTGATCCAGTCGACCACACGCGCGGCGGGCACATCTGTTTTCGCCTGATGAAAGCCCCCATGCAGCCGCATGATGGATTGCGCACGGTCGGCTTTGGGCACCTTAGAGATGTCGATCCAGACCAATTCGGTCGAACCGCCGCCAATGTCCACCACCAGCAGGTTGTGGGTCTTGCGGTTCACCAGCGGCGCGCAGGAAATCACGGCAAGCTGCGCTTCTTCCTCGGGCTTGATGATATCAAGCTTTAACCCCGTCTCGCGCTGGATACGCTGCATGAATTCGGCACCGTTGGCGGCACGACGGCATGCCTCGGTCGCGACAAGCCGCATCCGCCGCACCTTGTTACGGCGCAGCTTTTGCTGGCAGATGCGCAATGCCTGAATGGTACGCGTCATCGATCCGCGCGACAATCGCCCGGTTTTCTCAAGCCCTGCCCCAAGCTGGACAGACTTCGAGAAGCTATCGACGACATGGAAACCGCTGCCTTTTGGCTGTGCGATCAGCATGCGACAACTATTTGTGCCCAGATCAAGGGCCGCATAAAGTTCGGTCGATCTGGGCGGAACTGGCGCGGGGCTCAGAGCCGGCGGTACATCGAGCGCGCCCGCACCTTTGGGACGCTGTGGCGCCATGATTGCGCCTTTCATATTGAGTTGCCCCCAAGGTAGTGTTTCTGCGGACAAGGGGCAAGCGGGAAACCAGAGATCCGGCACCGTAAGCTTATCGTCGCCCTCACAACCATCTTGAGAATTATGACGCCCCGCCCCCCTCGCCTGTCGCGGTTGCGCGCTGTAATGTGACCACGTCGCAGACGCCGTTCTTAATGTCGAAAAACGGCGACGGGGACAGATCAACAGCCGCTAAGAAAAACAAGCACAGCAGAGGAATCAATCATGCCCGAAGTTACCATCGTCTATTGGCGTGATATTCCTGCGCAGGTCATCGTCGGCAAAGGCCGTCGCGGGTCCAAGCGTCCGCTGCCCGAACGGTTTGAACAGGCCATCGACCGCGCCGCGATGAAAATCGGCGCGGATGACAGCGATGCCTATCTGGCCGAATGGCGCAAGGCCGATCCCTATACGGTAGAGGGCGAACCCGACGCCGTGGCCGATGCAGAGGTCGCGCGCATCGACGCAGAGTTCGACCGTGACCGCATCAAGACGCTGATTGCCAATGACGGCTGGGCCTGACCGCCCGTTGCCGGTGCAAAAGTTGATCCCCTCATGAAAGAAATGCTCATGTCCCTTTTGAACTTCCGGCGCAAAGAAGCCCCCGTGTCTGATCTGCCTACCCCCGAGGTCGCTTCCTTTTTGCGCGACTACTCGATCGAGGTGATGCCCCGCACGGCGGAAAAGGTCGAAGACTTCCGCGATCTGCTGCCCGAGGGTACACGGGTCTATATCGCGCATATCGATGGCACCCCGATCGAAGACATGGTCGCCACCGCCGCGCGGCTCAATGCCGACGGCTACAAGGTCATGCCGCACTTCCCTGCCCGCATCATCAAGGATCGTGCCACGCTGGAAAACTGGATCGCCATGTATCAGGGCGAGGCTGACGTAAAGCAGGGCTTGCTGCTGGCCGGTGGCGTCGCTACGCCCCACGGCGATTTCAGCGACTCCATGCAGCTGATGGACACGGGATTGTTCGACAAACACGGGTTTGAACGGCTGCACATCGCAGGCCACCCCGAAGGCAACCGCGACATCGACACCGATGGGACACGTCTGCGAGTAGATGATGCGCTGCGCTGGAAGCAGGGCTTTTCCGAACGGACGGACGCGAAGATGGCCATCGCCACACAATTCGCCTTCGAAGCACAGCCGATCATCGAATGGGCCGATAGCCTGAAACACGCGGGCATCGACCTGCCTATCCACATCGGCATTGCGGGCCCCGCCAAGCTGCAAACCCTGATCAAATTCGCCATCGCCTGCGGGGTCGGCCCTTCGCTTAAGGTGCTGCAAAAGCGCGCGATGGATGTCACCAAACTGCTGTTGCCCTACGAGCCGACAGATGTGATCACCGAACTGGCCGCCCACAAAGCCGCCAACCCAGATTTCAACATTACCCATGTGCATTTCTTCCCGCTGGGTGGGATCAAGACGAATGCCAATTGGGCCATTGAAAATGGCGGACCCGCTGCTCAGCCAGCCAACTCCGTCTAAGGAAAGACTGAACACCATGACCAGAACCGTCGTCGAATCCAAAACCAAAACAGCGATCATCGGCTTTGACGAGCCCTTCTGCGTGATCGGGGAACGTATCAACCCCACCGGCCGCAAGATCCTCGCCGAAGAGCTGGAGCGTGGCGATTTCAGTCGCGTCGAGGCGGACGCCATTGCGCAAGCCGCGGCGGGCGCGAATATTCTGGACGTGAACTCCGGTGCCGTTTTCTCGAACAAGATGGCCGAAGACCCCCGCTATGCGGATAATAACTTTGTCGAACCGATGCTGATGCCCGAACTGATCCGCGTCGTGCAAAACGTCGTCGATATCCCGATCTGCATCGACAGCTCTGTCCCTGGCGCGCTTGAGGCCGGTCTTGAGGCCTGCGAGGGTCGCCCGCTGCTAAACTCGGTCACAGGAGAGGAAGAGCGGCTGGAGCTCGTGCTGCCGCTGGTCAAGAAATACAACGTGCCGGTGGTTGCGATCTCGAACGACGATACGGGCATTTCCGAAGATCCCGACGTGCGTTTCGACGTTGCCAAGAAGATCGTAGAACGCGCAGCCGACTTCGGTATTCCAGCCCATGATATCGTGGTCGACCCGCTGGTCATGCCCATCGGCGCGATGGCGACGGCGGGGCATCAGGTCTTTACCCTTGTGCGCCGTCTGCGCGAGGAACTGGGCGTGAACACGACCTGCGGTGCCTCCAACATCAGTTTTGGCCTGCCCAACCGTCACGGCATCAACAATGCTTTCCTGCCGATGGCAATGGGCGCTGGCATGACCTCGGCGATCATGAACCCGATCACCCTGCCCGTGAACCAGACCAAGATTGCCGAGAAGAAGGCCGAACTGGCGACGGCGGGCATTATCCTGCCTAACGAGATCGACGACGAGACCTTTGTGACGCTCTTCGGGATGGGATCAACCAAGCCCACCCCCGGCAAAGAGATGGAGGCGATCCGCGCCGCCAACTTCCTGTTCGACCGCGACCCTCACGGCACCGAATGGATCAAGTTCAACAAGGTCGCGCCCAAGGCCGGTCAAGAAGGGCGTGGCCGCGCTGGCCGCAAGGGTGGCCGCCGCCGCTAATGGGGATTCTCCCTACCGCCAAGTTCAAAATCCCCGCAAACCACGGTTTTTCGGGGATTTCTTTTGTGTTCATGCCAGTGTTTAACCCGTCCAGCGCTTGACCCCACATCCCACACACGCATGATCACGGCGCAAAGCTATACTATGCCTTGTATTGTCATTGACGCTGAAAGACTGCCGCCGAACTCTTGGGGCTGCTGTCAAACTTCGGTCAAAGTTTCAACACAACCGTATGCCTAGACTGCTTTGCGAAGACGCAGCCCGTAGGTGGATCTATGATGACGTGCTTTGAAGGAGTAGCAATGCAGCCCGTGTTCTGGGCCGCCGCCAGCGTGAGCGCCGTCGCCGCGGTCGTGATGGTGTGTATGCTGAAATACCAGCACTTCCACGGAAAGCGATATTACGCCCTGACCTTTGTCGCGATGATCTGGACCTTGATCACCGTCGGTGCCGAAGCGTCCACCCCGTCCTTTGCCTGCCAGTTTGACATGGCGGTCGTCGCGTGGCTTGGCAATGCGCTGGTACCTGTGGCGTGGTGCTTCTTTGTCTTCGCCTATGTGCATCAGGCCGAATGGCTGTCGAAAAAGCGTGTGGTGGCTGCGCTGGTGCTAGTGCCCATCGGGTGCTTTGCCTTTGCCGCAACAAACGGGATGCACCAGCTGGTCTATACCGCCGAGACTGCCATCCTGCCCGGTGACCGGCAGATCACCTATATCCACGGGCCGGGGTTCTTTGCGATCACGGCCCTGCTGTATACTTTCGTCTCCGCGACCTTCTATGCGCTGATCAAGGCCTTCGCCCGTTCGCGCCGCTCTGCCTGGCCGCTGCTGACGATGCTGGCGGTGGTCACGATCACCCCGTTGACCGCCAATGCGTCTTATGTGCTGTTCGGCTTTACCGTGTTCGGGCTGGACCCGACGGCCTTTATGTTCACCGTCGGTATCCTGGCCTTTACCTTCATGTTGCTGACCAACAAGACGATGGACATGGCGTCGATTGGGCAGTCGATCCTGTTCAATACGACCAGCGAACCGGTGATCCTGATCGACAACAACCGCCGTGTCGCGCTGATGAACTCTGCCGCGAAACGCAGCGGGTTGTGCAACCTGTCCAAAGCCGAAGCCGACGCCCTGTTGGCCAAGATCGATACCCGCAGCCCCCGCACGACGGACGCATCCTTGACCATCGAACAGCGCGTCTATGACCCCCGTATTCAGGAAATCGAAAGCCCGCTGGACCCGAACGGTGCCATTCTGGGGTGGAGCATCACCCTGGTCGATATCACCGACCGTATCGTCATAACCCGTGCCCTTGAAGACGCGCTGCTGCGCGCCGACGAGGCCAACCGCGCCAAGGATGAATTTATCTCTGTCGTCAACCACGAGCTGCGCACACCGCTTACCTCGCTCAAGGGCGGGTTGGCGCTGGCGCTTAGCGGGCGTTTGGGCGAGATCGACGCGCGCATCCGCTCCCCCCTCGAAATCGCGCAGCGCAACGGGATGCGCCTGTCCCGTCTGGTCGACAACATCCTGCTGGCGCAAAAGATCGACGTAGACGCGCTGTCGCTTGACGCGCTGCCAGTCGATCTGGGGGCGCTACTGAAAGAAAGCCTGGAAGAGAACAAGATGTTCGCCGCCGAGCAGAAGGTCGACCTCGTGCTGCCCAGGGGTGATCAAACCGCGACGATCACCGGCGACGCCTTTGCCATCCGCCAGATCATCGACAACCTCGTGTCCAACGCCATCAAATTCTCCGAACAAGGCAGCACCGTTGAAGGCAGCCTGTCCATCAGCAACGGCCATGTGCGCCTGTCGATCAAGGACAGCGGCCGCGGTATCCCCGTCGGGATGGAGGGGCAGGTCTTTGGCCGCTTTGAACAGGTCAAAAA
This sequence comes from Sulfitobacter sp. M39, assembly GCF_021735935.1. Taxonomy (NCBI): domain Bacteria; kingdom Pseudomonadati; phylum Pseudomonadota; class Alphaproteobacteria; order Rhodobacterales; family Roseobacteraceae; genus Sulfitobacter; species Sulfitobacter sp. M39. The sequence continues at coordinate 1,910,947 of NZ_WMDZ01000001.1, read as the reverse complement.
CGGCGGGCAATATGCGACACAAGGGTCCGGTCTGGGGCTCCATATCTCGCAACAGCTGGCCCAGCAGATGTCGGGTAAATTGTTCTACGACAGCGTTGTGGGCGAAGGCACGACCTTCCACATGGAATTTGCCACCGTCGCCGCACAGCAGCCCGCCGTGATCCTATCAGCCGCTGACAACACGGACGACACCCCTACCCCCGCCAGCACAGGCGACACGCCAGAAGCCGTGCAGGCCTGAGGGCGAAGCCCAACATAAACATATCTGGATCAAGGGAAGATGGCGGACCCTACAGGATTCGAACCTGTGGCCTCTGCCTTCGGAGGGCAGCGCTCTATCCAGCTGAGCTAAGGGTCCATCTAGGGGCGGTATAGCCAGACTACCCGCCCCCTGCAATTACAAAATCAGCCTTGGGTCACGCAAACAAATCATGCGCCAGTTCAAGCGCCTCGATCAGCGTGTCGATCTCGGCATTGGTGTTGTACATCCCGAAGGACGCGCGGCAGGTGGCGGTCTGGCCCAGATGCTGCATCAGCGGCCCGCAGCAATGCTGACCCGCACGTACCGCCACGCCCTTTTTATCAAGGATGGTAGAGATATCATGCGCATGCGCCGCCCCGTCCAGCGTAAAGCTGAAGATCGCGGCCTTATCCGGCGTGGTACCCTGCACCTGCACCCAGTTCAGCCCCGACAGGCGCGACACGGCATAATCGCGCAAGGATGCCTCATGGGCGGCGATATTCTGCATCCCGATGTTCATCATATAATCCAGCGCCACGCCCATGCCGATGGTCTGCACGATGCCGGGGGTGCCCGCCTCGAACTTCATGGGGGCGTCGTTATAGGTGATGCCGTCTTTGGTGACCTCGCGGATCATATCGCCGCCGCCCAGAAACGGGCGCATCTCGGCCATGCGATCGGGGTTGATATAGATCGCGCCGGACCCCGAGGGACCATAAAGCTTGTGACCCGTGATCGCGTAGAAATCGCAGCCGATATCCTGAACGTCCACAGGCATGTGTACGGCCGCCTGCGACCCGTCAACCAAGACGGGCACGCCTTTGGCATGGGCCCCTGCGGTGATCGCCTTGACGTCCACCACCGTGCCCAGGACATTCGACACCTGCGTCACGGCAATGAGCTTGGTCTTGGGGGTGATGGCGTCGATCACGGCTTGCGGATCAAGCGCGCCAGAGGCGTCCACATCGACCCATTTGATCACAACGCCCTGACGCTCGCGCAGGAAATGCCACGGCACGATATTGGCGTGATGCTCCATCACCGACAGGATGATCTCGTCCCCCGCCTGCAGGTTAGGCATGGCCCAACCGTAAGCGACCAGGTTGATCCCCTCTGTCGTGCCAGAGGTGAAGACGATGTGATCCTCGTTTCCGGCATTCAGGAACCGCGCCACAGTGCCACGCACGGATTCATACTGATCGGTTGCGAGATTGGAAAGATAGTGTAAGCCGCGGTGAACATTGGAATATTCATGGCTGTACGAGCGGCTGATCGCGTCGATCACGACCTGCGGCTTTTGAGCCGAGGCCCCATTGTCGAGATAGACCAGCGGCTTGCCGTTCACCTCGCGCGACAGGATCGGAAAGTCGCTGCGGATGGTGTTTACGTCATACATCAAGAAGCACTCCTTGGGCGGCAACGCCCACGATAGAGAGAAGCAGGCTGAGCCCCAGAACGATGGCCGCCATAGAAATCAGCAAAACGCCGACAGCCTTGCCCAGTCCGGTAAAGTTAAAGGCGGCTGCGATGAAGTTGACCAATATCCAAAGCCCGATAAGGCCCGTCGCCAAAGATGCCAGCACCGACCCCCCCGGAGAGATGAACATCAGCAGGAAAATCGCCACCTGCGCGATAATGCGCAGGACCTGCAAGAACACCACCAGTGCCAGCACATCGCCAAGGTCGCCTTCGCCCCCAAGCGCACGACCGGCCCAGTAAAGCCCGTGGGTCGTGATCACCAGGACGCCCGAGAGCAGGACAAACATCGCCAGCGGGCTGGTAAAGAACGCAGGCATCGCGGGCGTCGGTTGCAGCACCAGACTGACCGAGAAGATCAACGTGTTGATCGCCGCCGCCAGCGCCAGCGCGGTCCACAGCACGTCCCGCCCTAGTTGCCATCCCATGATCTGGTTCGCGGCAGCACGCGGGTCGCGCAGGCTGAGCACGACCAGCTCGGTCAGAACCGATCTTGTATCAGGGGCATTCATGAGCGTGTCCGATATGCGACCAGCAACCCGCTGATCCAGAACCATAAAAACACGCAAAGCCAGATCAGCCCGACGATGCGCAATTCGATCCCTTCGCCGACGAACCCCGCCGTCAGACCGTGCAACAGCACAAGCGGGCTGGACGCCAGCAAGGCCCAGAACAGCGCCAGACGTGTGCTATAGCCGCTGGGGCGGCCGCGCATCACCTTGAGGATGATCTGCGTCCCCGCCGCCAGCATGTAGAAAATCAACGGCGCGATGAACAGCCATGCCAGCAGGGTCGCCCCCAGCAGCATGTCAAGCTCTGTGCCGTTGACATGGGCTTCGCGGGCCAGACGCGGGGTCTGGGCCACGAAAAAGATGAGACACGCGACCATCAGATAGACCAGGTTGCGATCCTCCCGTGGGCCCTGCCCCAACAACCGCCGCACAACGGCGGCGGGGTTGCGGTAGCTGGCCACGATATCGCGTGTCGCCGCCATCAGGCTGCGTGCCGCTCAAGCCACGCGGCAAGCCGTGCGGTGATCTCTTCGCGCAGGGTCTCGTCCTCGATCTCTTCCACGGCCTCGGCCAGGAAGGACAAGGTCAGCAGATCCGTCGCGACATTATGCGGCACGCCGCGCGAGCGTAGATAGAACAGCGCGTCCTCATCGATCGCCCCCGAAGTGGAGCCGTGCGAACAGGCCACGTCATCGGCGTAGATCTCAAGCTCTGGCTTGGCAAGGAACTGGCTGTCTTCGTCCAGCAGCAACGACTGGCTGATCTGGTAGCCATCGGTCCTTTGCGCGTCGGCCTTGACCAGGATCTTCCCTTGGAACACACCGGTCGCCCCGTTGCGCAGTACCTTCTTGAAAACCTGACGGCTTTCGCAGTTCACCGCGTCATGGGTGATGAACACCGTGTCGTCGTGGTGGAAATCCCCCCCGTCGCCCACACAGGCCCCCGCCACATGGGCCGCAGCATCGTCACCCGTCAGCTCGATCACGCAATCGTTGCGCGTCATCACGCCATTGGCGGTCAGGGTAAAGGATTTGAACGCGGATTCGGTCCCCAAACGGGTAAAGATATGCGTCGCGGCACGTTGTTCGTGATCGCGGCCTTGGGCGCGCACGTGGTGGAAAGACGCGTTATCCGCGACTTCAACCTCAAGCACACCGTTAAAGCGCGCGGCGACGGGGCCGTTCTCCAGCAGCGTGAATTCAGCGCCGGCGTCCAGCTTGACGACGTGGTGCAGCATGACATCCGCTGTCTCGGAGGTCCGGCGATAGACGATGTTCACCGGCTTGGAGGTTTTGTCCGTCACATGGATCAGAACGCCATCCGCGGCAAAAGCTGTGTTCAGCGCCGCCAAGGGCCGTGCCACAGGCGTCTGGCCGTTCTTTTCCAGCGTGCCATAAAGATCACGCGCCCAATGCAGATCGGCGTCCGCTTGGGCCAGCCGTTCGATGGTGATGCCCTCAAGCGCCAGATCGTCCGACGCATCCGCATCGAACACACCGTCGACGAACACCAGCTTCAGCCGGTCGATCTGATCAAACAGGGCCACATCTTCCGACGCGCGCACCGCGGCAGAGACTGCCTGCGGCTGGGTCAGCGTGTCGGGGCGGGTGTATTTCCAGTATTCGTCACGACGCTCGGGCAGACCTGCCTGTTGCAGACGGGCCAACGCATCCTTGCGTGCCGCATTGGACCAGCCCCCTTGGGGCAGGTCCAACGTGGCGATCAACGCCTCGGTCGGGGTTTGTTGTGTCGCTGCTTCGGCCATTACGCCACCTCGGACAGGATGTCGGCATACCCGTTATTCTCGACTTCCAGCGCCAGCTCGGGGCCGCCGGTCTTGATGATGCGGCCATCGGCCATGATGTGCACCACATCGGGTTTGATGTGGTCCAGCAGACGCTGGTAGTGGGTGATCACAAGGAAACCTCGGCCTTCGGTGCGCAGCGCGTTCACACCGTCAGCAACCAGTTTCATCGCGTCAACATCCAGACCGGAGTCCGTTTCGTCGAGGATGCACATTTTTGGCTCAAGCATCGCCATCTGCAAGATCTCGTTACGCTTCTTCTCACCACCGGAAAAGCCCATGTTCACGGGGCGCTTCAGCATGTCGGCGTCGATCTTCAGCTCTTTGGCGCGGGCGCGCACAACCTTGAGGAATTCCGCGGCAGACATCTCTTCTTCGCCACGGGCCTTGCGCTGCGCATTCACAGCGGTGCGCAGGAAAGTCATGTTGCCAACGCCGGGGATTTCAACGGGATACTGAAAGGCGAGGAACAGGCCAGCGGCCGCGCGCTCTTCTGGCTCAAGGTCCAGCAGGTCGATGTCACCCAGATGGGCGGAGCCTTCGGTGACCTCGTAGCCGTCTTTGCCCGACAGCACATAGGACAGCGTGGATTTACCGGACCCGTTCGGCCCCATGATCGCGTGGACCTTACCGGCTTCGACTTCCAGATCGACACCCTTCAGGATTTGCTTGTCTTCTTCTTCCAGTTTGACCTTCAGGCCTTTGATGCTCAGCATGATGGGTTCCTTTTCTTGCGCTTTGGCGCTGCAATGACAGTGAATTGAGTGAATGAAAACCCCGTCGCGGGGCCGTCATCGGTGTAAGATTTCATGCCGCCCTCCCCGCCTGTAAGGCTTTGGGAAAACGGGCATAAAGAGCGGTGCGGCAGGCATCTATGCCCGCCTGATAGGAAAGCGGTGACAGCGGGTCGGGCAGAACCACCGTCGGGATATCCTCGACGTTGATCGGGGCCCGCAGGGGCCGACCGACCGAGGCCGCGTAATCCAGGTATTTCAAGCGCGACTGCCCCATCGGGGCCAGCCAGCTGTTAGGCACGCCGTAGGCATCGGCCACGATCAACCCGTGCAGGGAAGACGCAAACACGTGATCACACGCAGCAATCGCCGCGCAAACATCCTGCGCCTGCCCGCGCGGATCAATCAGCTGATATTGCGCGTCACTGGCGACCAGAGCCTGCAACACAGGGTCCTCCACCAGCGAATGATGCGGCACGATGCCGATCTTGCCATTGGGCGCGCGATCCTGCGGCCACACGGCGTTGATCAACAGACCGGGATCACCGAACTCCGACAGTTCCAACCCCAGCAGCGCGGCAGTGATCGGCCCACGGACCAGGGCGATATCGACGTGATCGACAAACCCCGTCCCCTGCACCGGATGCAACAGGCCTGACCCCCAGATCACCGGGCGATGATCCTGCGCGTCGCTAAAGTTGCGCTTGACCACCTGCAAAAGCGACCCGATGGCCCAGACCTCTGCCTTTCGCACACCGGCATGCTCCACAGGCCGGCCCGCGACATGGGCGAGCACAATAGGACTGAGGGCGTCCCCGAAATTCGGGACCGCCTTCCACCAGTGCAGGCGCAAGGGAGTGGTGTCCGCCGATGCCTGCATCAGAGCGCTGCGCCTTTGGCCCCTACGGTGATCATTCGCCATCCCCCTTGCGCAGCACCAACAGGGCCACTCGGATCGCAGCGTAGATCATCGCAAAGATCAGCATCTGGAAGAACGTGTTTTCGAAGGCGACGAGCGTCAGCCCGCCCCCGCGAAACAGCGCCATCAGCACCCAGAAAACCAGCGCGGCAATGGTCACGTCCCATGTCAGCTTGCGCATCATCGTGATTACCCCACGGACCCTTCAAGCGAGATCGCAACCAGCGCCTGCGCTTCCATCGCGAACTCCATCGGCAAGGCCTGAAGCACGTCTTTACAGAAGCCGTTCACGACCAAGGCAACCGCCTCTTCCTCGTCCATACCGCGCGAACGGCAGTAGAACAGCTGATCGTCGTCTACCTTCGATGTGGTCGCCTCGTGCTCCACCCGGCTGCTGTTATTCTTGACCTCGATATAGGGCACCGTGTGGGCACCGCATTTGTCGCCGATCAACAAGCTGTCGCATTGGGTATAGTTGCGCGATTCCTTGGCTTTGGGGTGCATGGTCACCAAGCCACGATAGGTATTCTGCGCCTTGCCCGCCGAAATCCCCTTGGACACGATGCGCGATTTGGTGCGCTTGCCCAGGTGGATCATCTTGGTGCCGGTGTCGGCCTGCTGCATGTTGTTGGCGATGGCGATGGAATAGAACTCACCCTGGCTATCGTCGCCGCGCAGGATGCAGGAGGGGTATTTCCACGTCACGGCAGAGCCGGTTTCGACCTGCGTCCACATCACCTTGGCACGGTCGCCACGGCAGTCTGCACGCTTGGTCACAAAGTTGTAGATCCCGCCCTTGCCGTCTTCATCACCGGGGTACCAGTTCTGAACGGTCGAATATTTCACCTCGGCGTCTTCCTCGATGATGATTTCAACCACCGCGGCGTGCAGCTGGCTTTCATCGCGCTGCGGCGCGGTACAGCCTTCAAGGTAGGACACATACGACCCCTTGTCGGCAATGATCAGCGTGCGTTCAAATTGACCGGTGTTTTCCGCGTTAATGCGGAAATAGGTCGACAGCTCCATCGGGCAGCGCACGCCCGGCGGCACGTAGACGAACGACCCGTCAGAGAAGACGGCCGAGTTCAGCGTCGCATAGAAATTGTCATTCACCGGCACGACCGAACCAAGGTATTTCTTGACCAACTCGGGGTGTTCGCGGATCGCCTCGGAGATAGAGCAGAAAATCACGCCCGCCTTTTTCAGCTCGTCTTGGAAGGTGGTCCCGACCGAAACAGAGTCAAAAACCGCATCCACAGCCACCTTGCGGGGCTCGTCGCCAATCTTCTCTGCGCCTTCGACGCCTGCCAGAATCGCCTGCTCTTTCAACGGGATACCCAGCTTCTTGTAGGTCTCCAGCAGCTTGGGGTCGACGTCATCCAGGCTCTTTGGTTTTTCCGCCATCGATTTCGGACGCGCATAGTAATACTGCTGTTGAAAGTCGATTTCCGGATAGTCGACCATCGCCCAGTTCGGCTCTTTCTTGGTCAGCCAGCGTTCATAGGCGGCCAGACGCCATTCCAGCATCCACTCGGGCTCTTCGTTCTTCTCCGAGATCAGCTTGACGATATCGGCGTTCAGACCCAATGGGGCATAGTCCATCTCGATATCTGTGGACCACCCGTATTTATAGGCACCGCCGACTTCGCGCACGGCATCCACGGTTTCCTGATCGACGCCCTCTTTGACGCCGGTGTTCGGGTCGTCCTTGACCAAAGTGCTATCCATGCTTTTCATCCTTCAACTGGCGGCGCGCATCAAGCGGCCCGCGCCTCGTGTTTCTTCAATTTCGCGGTCCAGGCGTCTGCAAAACGCAAGACCTGTTCTTCTGTGGTGTCCGGCCCAAGCGATACGCGCACGGCACAGGATGCCTCAGCGTCGTCAAACCCCATCGCCGTCAACACCCGGCTTGTCGCCACCTTACCGCTAGAGCACGCAGACCCCGCGCTGATCGCAAAGCCCGCAAGGTCCATCTGCATCACCTGCGTCTCACCGCGCCACCCGGGCGTGATAAAGCAAGAGGTGTTCGGCAAACGCGCCACGTCTTTCCCAACAAAAATAGTCTTCTTTGACGCAGCCTCAAGAGCCTTCTCTAGAACATTTCTAAGTTCTGCAACCCGTTCCCATACGCCATCCGCCAAATCCTGCGCTGCGGCAGCGCAGGCAGCCCCGAAACCGGCGATGCCGATGACGTTCTCTGTCCCCGCACGACGGCCCAATTCCTGCCCGCCCCCGCGCAACATCGGCTGCATCAATCCGGGCGTATATTCCGGCCCTGCGATCAGCGCACCGATGCCCTTGGGACCGCCCAGCTTATGCGCCGAGACAGCCAATGACGTATGACGCCCGACATCCGAGCGCCAGCGCCCCAGATCCGACAACTTACCCGCCGCCTGCACGGCGTCCCGGAACACGCTTGCAGGCGACGCGCCCAAACGCGAGAGCTCGGCCAACAGGCTTTCCGGCTGCAACACCCCTGTCTCGCTATTGGCACGTTGCAAAAACAGCGTTTTGCCCGCCAAGGCTCCATCCGGCAGCGCGTTCAAATCCACGTGACCATTGCGATCCACAGGCAATTGCTCGGCCTCCGGGCACCAGATGCGCACTGCTTCATGCTCCACGGCTGCGCCGACGACATTGCCCGCGTCCTGCACCACACCCGCAATCGCCTCGGTGGCACCGCTGGTAAAGATCACTTCCGACACATCGCAGCCGACCAAAGCCGCCACCTGCCCGCGTGCCTTCTCGACCATCATCTTGGCCGCACGCCCTTCGGCATGGACGCTGGACGGGTTGCCCGCCACATCCATCGCCGCCAGCATGACCGCGCGCGCCTCTGCCCGCAGGGGCGTGGTCGCGTTATGATCAAGATATACTCTCACATCAGCTTCCAAATGGTCCTAAATCCCAGGGAGTGTGAGGGACAGCGTCCCTCATTCCGCATCCGCCTCGTCCACGATGGCAAAGAGGTTCGGCACCGCCGGACAGGGGGCAAGCTCGTTGGCAACAACATCCGACAGCCGCGTCTGGTGCAGAAATACATAGACCTGTGCGCTCAGCCCCTCCCACAAACGGTTGGTCAGCGACTGCGCCCGGCTGCCCGATGACCCGCCAGAAGCACCGGCCCCCACATGCATCGCATCGACCTTTTCATCGACCGCCGCCAGAATATCAACAACGCGAATGTCCGACGCAGGCCGCGCCAAACGGTAGCCGCCGCCCGGACCACGTACTGACGACACCAGCTCGGCCCGCCGCAGCTTGACGAATAGCTGCTCTAGGTACGGCAGGGAAATCGACTGGCGCACCGCGATATCGCCCAGATTCACCAGACGGTCCGCGGGCTGCAGCGCTATATCGGCCAAAGCGACCATCGCATACCGGCCCTTGGTTGACAGCTTCATCGCAGTGTTCCCTTCCCCATAAGCGCCTGTTTGATTGACGACGACGCCTGAAATGCCTAAACGCAAAGTCTGACCCCCAGAAACGGGGATCACACAAGTTAGAACCGTTCTAAACTGCCTTAGCGAATTCGTCAACTATTCCGCTGCACTTAGAACCCCAAGCAGGGACGCTCATGCCCGAGGTTATTTTTCCCGGACCCGAAGGCCGCCTCGAAGGCCGCTACCATCCACAAAAAGAACGCGACGCACCCATCGCCATTCTGCTCCACCCGCATCCACAATTCGGCGGGACGATGAACCATAAGGTCGTGTATAATATGCACTATGCCTTCTACAATATGGGTTTCACCGTTCTGCGCTTCAATTTCCGCGGCGTGGGTCGCAGCCAGGGTGAATACGATCAGGGCGTTGGTGAGCTCTCCGATGCGGCATCGGCGCTGGATTACCTGCAATCGATGAACAACAACTCCAAGCATTGCTGGGTTGCCGGTTTCTCGTTTGGCGCATGGATCGGGATGCAACTGCTGATGCGCCGCCCCGAGATCACGGGCTTCATCTCTGTCGCACCACCAGCGAATATGTATGACTTCAGCTTCCTCGCACCCTGCCCGGCCTCCGGTCTGGTGATCAACGGGACCGCTGACCGTGTGGCGCCACCCGCAGATACCGTGAACCTCGTGAACAAGTTGCACGAGCAGAAAGGCATCACCATCACCCACCAAGAGATCGAGGGTGCCGGCCACTTCTTTGAAGAGCCGCATATGGATACGCTGATCACCTCTACCACAGACTACGTGAAGCGCCGCCTGACGGAGACAACCCGCTAATGGCGGATCCGACAGTCGTCGAACTGGCCAACCAAATGGCCGAAGAATGTCTGGCGGTCCAACGCGAAACAGGACAGGAGCGGCTTTTTATGGAAGTCGCTGCTGTTCTGGGCGCGTCATCGCAGACGATGGAAGAAGCCTTTGTCACGGCGATCCGCACGCGGCTTGCCGCCGGACAGGGGCGTGACTTTATGGCCAAGGCGCTTGCCGCGCACCGTGCAAAGGAAAGCTGACGTATGACTACCAGACTTGAGCAGCAGATCGCCTTTCTGAATGAAGCGGACAAGCTCAAGTCGGTCACACGCGGGACCTTGCTTTGTGATGCGTCGCGGGCCGAAAACTCGGCTGAACATAGCTGGCACCTGACGCTTTATGCGCTGGTGCTGGCGGATCAGGCGGGCCCAGATGTCGACATCACCCGCGTGATCAAGATGCTGATCCTGCATGATCTGGTAGAGATTGACGCAGGCGACAACCCGATCTTTGGCAGCTACGACGCCGCCGATATGGAAGCGCAGGAACAGCTTGCCGCGGACCGTATTTTTGGCATCCTTCCCAACGACTTGCGCGATGATCTTCGCGCGACATGGGAGGAGTTTGAAGCCAATGAAACCGCCACGGCCCGCTTTGCGAAATCGCTGGACCGGTTCCAGCCCCCGATGCAGAACCTCGCGGCGGGCGGCGGCAGCTGGGTTGAATACAACGTGACCGAAGCGCAATTCGTGGAAAAAGTGGGCAGCAAAATCCAGACCGGCGCGCCGGGTCTTTGGGAGTTTGCCCGCGCCCGTGTCTCTGCATGGTTTGCCGCACAAGGGTAACCGCCCGCCCCCTCTATCCATCATCCACCACCACGCTTGTCACACGCCTGTCGCAGCGCGATGCTAGGGCTAAGCCGCGTAACTCTTTTCAGTATACCATTGCATACCGACTAGGCATGCGCGCCTGAATAGGCTATGCGGGTATCAGTATCATTTCAAAGGACCGCAGATGATGACCAAGATCAAAGTGGAAAACCCGATCGTTGAGCTCGACGGTGATGAGATGACCCGCATCATGTGGGATTTCATTAAGAAAAAGCTGATCCTTCCCTATCTCGATGTGGATCTGAAGTATTACGATCTGGGGATGGAGGTCCGCGACGAGACCAACGACCAGATCACCATAGACGCGGCCCATGCGATCAAGGAATACGGCGTTGGCGTCAAATGCGCGACCATCACCCCTGACGAGGCACGGGTCGAGGAATTCGGCCTGAAAGAGATGTGGCGCTCCCCTAACGGGACGATCCGCAACATTCTGGGCGGCGTGATTTTCCGCCAGCCGATCATCTGCAAGAACGTGCCGCGCCTTGTACCCGGTTGGACCAAGCCGATTGTCGTAGGCCGTCATGCCTATGGCGACCAGTATAAAGCGACCGATTTCAAATTCCCCGGCAAGGGCAAGCTGACCCTGAAATTCGTCGGCGAGGACGGGACAGAGATTGAACGCGAGCTTTTCGACGCCCCGGACGCCGGTGTCGTGATGGGGATGTACAACCTTGATAAATCCATCATCGACTTCGCCCGCGCCTCGCTGAACTACGGTTTGAACCTGGGCTGGCCGGTGTATCTGAGCACCAAGAACACGATCCTCAAGCAGTATGACGGGCGTTTCCTTGAGCTGTTCCAGCATATCTACGAGACCGAGTTCGAAGATAAATTCAAAGCTGCGGGCATTACCTATGAACACCGTCTGATCGACGACATGGTTGCCTGCGCGATGAAGTGGAACGGCGGCTATGTCTGGGCCTGCAAGAACTATGACGGCGACGTGCAGTCAGACACCGTTGCGCAGGGGTTCGGCTCGCTCGGGCTGATGACATCTGTGCTGATGACTCCAGACGGCCAGACGGTCGAGGCAGAGGCCGCCCACGGCACAGTCACCCGCCACTATCGTCAGCACCAGAAGGGCGAGGAAACCTCGACCAACTCCATCGCGTCGATCTACGCATGGACCGGCGGGCTGAAGCACCGCGGCAAGCTGGATGGCAACGCCGAGCTGACACGCTTTGCCGAGACGCTCGAGAAAACTGTGGTGGATACTGTGGAATCGGGTTTCATGACCAAGGACCTCGCGCTGCTGGTCGGCCCTGACCAAGGCTGGCTGACCACAATGGGCTTCCTTGAAAAGGTGGACGAGAACCTGAACAAGGCGCTTGGCGCGCAGTAAGCCGAATGCTTAAAATAAGGGCCATCCGAACCGGGTGGCCCTTTTTCTGTGCACGATCCCCTGCGTGACGTGATGTCATCGTGAAAAATATTATTCTGCACTGCAGCACCCCTAGACAGGTCAACATAGCTGCCCTATCTGGGCGATATGACATATGCTGATCCCCTCCACCATTCTTCGCTAGATGACGTTCAAGGCCTCAGCCTTGGGGTCTTTCTCTGCGGTATCGGAATTTTCGTGCTGACCTCTGCCGGCTTGATCACCGGACAGACGGCGGGCTTGGCGGTGATCATCGCCTATCTGACGGGCTATTCCTTTGGGACGGTCTTCTTTCTCATCAACCTGCCGTTCTATTTCCTTGCGTATAAACGGCTTGGGGCCGAGTTCACGATCAAATCACTGATTTCCGTAACCATGCTGTCGGTCGTGACCGAGTTCCTGCCCTATGGTTTCGCGATCCAGTCGCTCAGCCCTGCCCTTGCGGCGGTGATCTTTGGCGCGCTGGTGGGTCTGGGGCTGCTGGCGATGTTCCGACACAACGGGTCGCTTGGCGGCCTTGGGGTTGTGGCACTACTGGTGCAGGACACTACGGGGTTCAAAGCCGGATGGGTCCAGCTGATTACTGACGCCGTGATCTTCTCGGTCGCGTTGTTCCTGTTTCCAGCCTCTGTCGTGGGCTATTCGCTGCTTGGCGCGCTGGTGCTGAATCTGATCATCACCTTCAACCACCGCCGCGACCGCTATATCGCAACCTGATCCGCAGACCTGCACCGCTCTTGACACTGCCCCGTGACCACCGCAGGACTGGGCCGGAAAGCAGCAACGGGGGCGTCAGGATATGCATTACTTTTGGTTGATGATCGCGATCCTGACAGAGACGTTGGGCACCAGTGCTTTGCAAGCCTCGCAACAGTTCACGCGGCTTTGGCCCTCGGTCGGCGTGGTTATATGCTACGCGATCTCTTTCTACCTGTTGGGACTAACGCTCAAGGTGATGCCCGTGGGGATCGTCTATGCGATCTGGTCGGGCCTTGGCATCGTCTGCATCGCGGGCATCGGCTATATCGTGTTTGGTCAAAAGCTCGACCTCGCCGCCGTGGTGGGCCTGTCGATGATCATCGGCGGCGTGCTGGTCATCCACCTGTTCTCGCAGAGTTCAACACACTAAACGGCGCTTTTGGGGAACCGGTTCCCGCATTTGGGCGTTAGCGTGTAACGCAACGACCGAAAGTGCCGCATGTTAGACTCACTAAGCTCCGTTTGGGGCACCCTCCCCGACCCTTTGCGCAATCAGCTAGAAGGCTACGCCATCGGGTTCTGGAGCGTCCTGCCGCAGCTTATTCTGTCGATCGTTTTCCTGTGTTTCCTTTGGGCCATTGTGCGCCTTGTTCAAGCGGTGGTGCCGGGTACGCTGCGCCGCGCGCATATGCGGCGGTCGCTGGTCGACGTCATCATGATGCTGATTGTAGTGGGAATGTGGCTTTTCGGGGTGCTCATCGCCATTACCATCGCCTTTCCCACGATCACTCCCGGCAAAGCGCTCACCGCATTGGGTGTGGGCGGTGTGGCCATCGGTTTCGCCTTTAAAGATGTGTTCGAAAACTTCCTTGCGGGTATCTTGCTGTTGATCCGCGAGCCATTCGCGGTCGAAGATTACATCGAATGCGAAGGGTTTGAGGGTCAGGTCGAAGAGATCACGATCCGCGATACCCATGTGCGCCAGACCGACGGGCAACTTGTGGTCGCCCCGAACGCGATGTTCTTCAAGAACCCCGTCACCATCCGTACCGCCCGTGATGTGCGCCGGACCACAGTCATCTGCGGCGTGGCCTACGGAGAGGACGTGGATGCTGCGCGCGAAGTAATCGCCAATGCGGTGCGCGGCGTGGATGCGGTACGCGACGACGTGCGAGACGTTGAAATCTTTGCGCAAGAATTCGCAGATAGCTCGATCAACTTCGAGGTCACATGGTGGACCGGCTCGCGCCCCATCGACATCCGCAGCAGCCGTGACAAGGTCGTGGCCGCCGTCAAACGCGCGTTGGATGATGCGGGCATCGAGATCCCCTTCCCCTATCGCACGCTGACCTTTAACGAACCACTGCCCATCCGCGACCACCGCGAGGGCCGCGACAGCAAAGAAGACACAGGCACCGGCGGCTAATCGCCTTTAGGGCTAGCTTTCTGATGCCGGGCGCGGTAAGCGCTGCGCAAATGCTGCGGTGCGAGAGCGTGCGCGGCCCCCTCCCGTATCAAAGGCATACCCCAATGGACATGCGTAACATCGCAATCATCGCTCACGTTGACCACGGCAAAACGACGCTGGTTGACGAGCTTCTGAAACAATCCGGCACCTACCGCGAAAACCAGGCCACAACCGAACGCGCGATGGACAGCAACGATCTGGAGCGCGAGCGCGGCATCACGATCTTTGCCAAGCCGACCTCGGTCGTCTGGAACAACACACGCATCAACATCGTCGACACGCCCGGCCACGCCGACTTTGGCGGCGAAGTGGAACGTATCCTGTCGATGGTCGACGGTGTTGTCCTGCTGGTCGATGCGGCTGAAGGCCCGATGCCACAGACCAAATTTGTGACCTCCAAAGCGCTGAAGCTGGGCCTGCGTCCCATCGTTGTGCTGAACAAGGTCGACAAGGCCGACGCCGAGCCTGACCGCGCGCTTGACGAATGTTTCGACCTTTTCGCCAGCCTCGACGCGACCGACGAGCAGCTGGAATTCCCGCATATGTACGCCTCCGGCCGCTCTGGCTGGGCTGATGCAGAGCTGGACGGCCCACGCAAAGACCTTAGCGCGCTGTTCGAGCTTGTGCTCAAGCATGTGCCTGCGCCCAAGCAGATCGAAAACGCCGACAAGCCCTTCACCATGCTGGCAACCACATTGGGCGGCGACCCATTCCTGGGCCGTCTGCTGACAGGCCGCGTGGAAACAGGCACGCTGAAAGCCGGCCAAAGCATCAAGGCGATGTCGCGCGACGGCAAACTGATTGAAAACTTCCGCTGCACCAAGATCCTCGCCTTCCGCGGGCTAGAGCAGACAGCGATCGACATGGCCGAAGCAGGTGACATCGTTTCCATCGCCGGTATGTCCAAGGCAACCGTGGCCGACACGCTGGCCGATACATCGGTGAACGAAGCCATCCCTGCCCAGCCGATCGATCCGCCCACCATCACCGTGACATTCGGCATCAACGACAGCCCGCTGGCCGGTCGTGACGGCAAGAAAGTCCAGTCCCGCGTGATCCGCGAGCGCCTGATGAAGGAAGCCGAATCCAACGTCGCGATCAAAATCTCCGACACCCCCGGTGGCGACGCCTTCGAGGTTGCCGGTCGTGGCGAATTGCAAATGGGCGTTCTGATCGAGAACATGCGCCGCGAAGGGTTCGAGCTTTCGATCTCCCGCCCGCAGGTTCTGTTCCAGGAGATCGACGGTGTGCGTCACGAGCCCATCGAAGAAGCCACCATCGACGTGGATGACGAATACTCCGGCGCGGTCATCGAGAAGATCACCGGCACCCGCAAGGGCGAATTGGTCGAAATGAAACCCGCCGGTGCCGGCAAAACCCGCATCATCGCCCATGTCCCGTCGCGCGGGCTGATCGGGTACCACGGTGAATTCCTGACCGACACACGCGGCACAGGCGTTATTAACCGCGTGTTCCATTCCTGGGCACCGCACAAAGGCACGATTCCCGGCCGTCGCGCGGGCGTTCTGATCTCGATGGAGAACGGCACCTCGGTGGCTTTCGCCCTGTGGAACCTTGAAGAACGCGGCAAGATGATGATCGGTGCACAGGCTGACGTCTATACCGGCATGATCATCGGCGAACACAGCCGTGAAAACGATCTTGAGGTGAACCCGCTGAAGGGCAAAAAGCTGACCAACGTCCGCGCCTCGGGCACCGACGAGGCCGTCCGTCTGACCACACCCATGACCCTGAGCCTGGAAGAAGCCATCGCCTATATCGATGACGACGAGCTGGTTGAAGTGACGCCAAACGCAGTCCGTCTGCGCAAGCGCTATCTGGACCCACACGAGCGGAAACGGATGGCAAAGTCGGCGTAAACAAAGCGACGCTGGACCGGGGCTTTGCCCCGGACCCCAGGATTTTATACCATTTGGAAAGCGGGGCTGGTTTTGCCCTGTTTTTTTATGTCTGGCGATGTGTGGGGGGGAGGTTTAGTGGGGTCAGCGGCCTTGCTTGGCCGCTGACAAGCGCTTGGTGCTGGCCTGGCCAGCTGTGCTTAGCCGTCGATCTCTACGACCATCAGCTCGCGTTCTGACGCGTCTTTGGCGTGGCTCAGCGCCTCTTGGTAGGCGTCGGAATTGTAGCAATCGACCGCATCCTCGACAGAGGCGAAACGGGCTACAACATTGCGCGGGCGTTCCTTGCCTTCAAGCTGCACGAAGCGGCCACCACGGGCCAGGAAGCTGCCCCCATGCGCCGCGATGGCGGGGCCAGCGAGCTTGGCGTATTTACCGTAGGCGTCCTCGTCAGTAACCGTGACATGGGCAATCCATAAAGCAGGCATCGTTTATCCTTTCAGAACATTTTCGGCAGCGGCAATCGCGGCCTCGGCGTTTGCGACATCTTTGGCACCACCCTGGGCCATTTCAGGACGGCCACCGCCCCCCTTACCGCCCAGTTCGGCAACGACGGTCTTGACGATATCAACCGCCGAGATCGTGGCGGCCAGATCAGCGGTCACACCCGCCGCGACCGCTGCCTTGCCGTCTGCATCAGCGATCAGCAGCACCGCACCGGACCCGAGCTTGGCCTTATGTTCGTCGATCAGCGCGGGAAGATCCTTGCCGGTCACACCGTTGACCACCTGCGCAATGAACTTGATCCCGTTCACCTCGCGCGGGGCCGCGGCACCGGCATCGCCACCGCCCGACATGGCCAGCTCGCGGCGCAGCTGAGCGACCTCGTTGGCCAAGGCGCGGCGTTCATCCAACAAGGCACGGACGCGATCGGGCACATCCGCGGTCGAGGTCTTGAGCTCTGCCGCGACGCGGGTCAGCGCGGTTTCCTGCGTGCGCAGCCATTTGAGGGCTTCGGTGCCGGTCAGCGCCTCGATCCTGCGGATGCCCGAGCTGCTGGAGCTGTCGCCCAACAACACAAAGGCCCCGATGTCACCGGTCTGGCGCACGTGGGTACCACCGCAGAGTTCCAGCGAATAGGTCTGCTTGTCCGCGCCTTTGCCCGAACCGGCCTCGCGGCCCATAGAAACAACCCGCACCTCGTCGCCATACTTCTCGCCAAAGAGCGCCTGCGCCCCCATCTCGCGCGCGTCATCCGGGGTCATAATCCGGGTTTCCACGGCGGTGTTCTGGCGGATGTATTGGTTCACCTCCTCCTCGACCGCGGCCAATTGGTCGACCGTCATCGGGTGATTATGGCTATAATCAAAACGCAAACGATCCGCCGCATTCAAAGAGCCACGCTGCATCACGTGATCCCCCAAGGTCTTGCGCAGCGCCTCGTTCAGCAAGTGCGTGGCCGAGTGGTTCGCACGGATCGAGGTCCGCCGCGCGTGGTCCACATCCAAGACCGCAGCCTGAGAGGTCTTGACCGTGCCTTCTGACACCTCGCCGATATGGATGAAGACGCCTGCTGTCTTGCGCGTGTCGGTCACCGTGACCACGCCGCTATCGGTCTTGATCGTGCCGGTGTCCCCGACCTGACCGCCGCTTTCGGCGTAAAACGGTGTCTGGTTCAGCGCGATCTGAACAGCGTCGCCCTTCTTAACCTCGGCAACCTGCGCACCGTCCTGGATCAGCGCAACAATCTGCCCCTCGGCGGTTTCGGTGTCATAGCCCAGAAAATCGGTGGTGCCGGATTTTTCGGCCACATCGAACCAAATGGTCGCATCCGCCGCTTCGCCCGAACCGGACCATGCGGCACGCGCCTTGGCCTTTTGCGCGTCCATCGCGGCGTTAAACCCATCTAGGTCGACGTTGCGGTCTTGTTCGCGCAGGGCATCCTGGGTCAGATCGACAGGGAAGCCGTAGGTGTCATAGAGTTTGAACGCAGCCTCGCCCGGCAGATCGGCACCGGCGGGCAGGCCCTTGAGTTCGTCATCCAGCAGTTTCAGGCCGCGGTCCAACGTTTGTTTGAAGCGCGTTTCTTCCAGCAGCAATGTCTCTGTAATCAGTGACTGCGCCTGCCCCAGCTCTGGGTAGGCACCGCCCATCTGGCGCACCAGTTCGGGCACGAGGCGGTGCATCAAAGGGTCCTTCAACCCCAGCAAATGCGCGTGACGCATGGCACGGCGCATGATCCGCCGCAGCACATAGCCCCGCCCGTCGTTCGACGGCATCACCCCGTCCGCGATCAGGAAGGAGGTCGACCGCAGGTGGTCGGCGATCACGCGGTGGTGCGTCTTGCCCGGACCATCCGGATCGGTGCTGGACGCGTGGGCGCTCGCCTCGATCAGGTTGCGCATCAGGTCGGTGGCATAGTTGTCGTTCGTGCACTGCAGCAGCGCCGCGACCCGCTCAATCCCCATGCCAGTGTCGATCGATTGGTTCGGCAGTGCGGTGCGGCTGCCATCCTCGAACTGTTCATATTGCATGAAAACGAGGTTCCAGATCTCGACAAACCGGTCGCCGTCTTCCTCTGGCGATCCGGGAGGGCCGCCCCAGATGTGATCCCCGTGGTCGTAAAAAATCTCGGAGCATGGGCCGCAAGGCCCGGTCGGCCCCATCATCCAGAAGTTGTCATCTGTCGCGATGCGAATGATCCGGTCGTCCGGCAGCCCGGCGACTTTCTTCCAGATGTCCGCAGCCTCGTCGTCGGTATGGTAAACGGTCACGTAAAGACGGTTGGGATCAATGCCCAGTTCTTTGGTAATCAGCTCCCATGAAAAGGCGATGGCCTCGGCCTTGAAGTAATCGCCAAAGCTGAAATTTCCCAGCATTTCAAAGAAGGTATGGTGGCGCGCTGTATAGCCCACATTGTCGAGGTCATTATGTTTGCCCCCGGCGCGCACGCATTTCTGCGCTGTTGTCGCACGCGAATAATCGCGGGTTTCGACGCCGGTAAACAGGTTCTTGAACTGCACCATGCCAGAGTTCGCGAACATCAGCGTGGGGTCGTTTCGCGGCACCAGCGGGCTGGACGGCTGGATCGAGTGACCCTGCTTTTCAAAATAACCAAGGAAGGTTGATCGGATATCGTTGAGCGTCTTCATATGCGGGGCCTTTCGAGGGGCAAAAACAATTACCTTCGAATACCCTCGCGACAGAGCACTGTCCACAGGCAGCCCCCATGAAAAAAGGCGCGCCCTGGGGGCACGCCTTTTCTAACCACTTGCGGTGCAAGCCTTTACGCTTCGAGGATATCCGCGTCGTCGCTGTCGGAGCCGTCGAAGTCCAGCCCATGGGCCGCGCGGATCTTGTCTTCGATCTCATTTGCCATGGCGGTGTTTTCTTTCAGGAAGGTCTTGGCGTTTTCACGCCCCTGCCCGATCCGTTCATCGCCATAGCTGAACCACGATCCCGATTTATCAACCACGCCAGCCTTGACCCCAAGATCCAGCAGCTCGCCCATCTTGGAGATCCCTTCCCCATACATGATGTCGAATTCGACCTGCTTGAACGGTGCGGCCACCTTGTTCTTGACGATCTTGACCCGTGTGGCATTGCCGACCACCTCGTCACGATCCTTGAGCGCGCCAATGCGGCGGATGTCCAGACGGACGGAAGAATAGAATTTCAGCGCGTTCCCACCGGTCGTCGTTTCGGGCGACCCGAACATAACGCCAATTTTCATCCGGATCTGGTTGATGAAAATCACCATGCAGTTCGACCGCGAGATCGAGCCTGTCAGCTTACGCATGGCCTGGCTCATCAGACGGGCCTGCACCCCGACAGAGCTATCGCCCATATCGCCTTCCAGCTCGGATTTGGGCGTGAGCGCCGCGACGGAGTCAACCACCACCATGTTCACAGCACCGGAGCGGACCAGCGTATCCGTAATTTCAAGCGCTTGCTCGCCGGTGTCAGGCTGGGAAATCAGCAGCTCGTCGATATCAACGCCCAGTTTGCGCGCGTATTGCGGGTCAAGCGCGTGTTCCGCGTCAACAAAGGCACAAACGCCGCCGTTTTTCTGCTGCTCCGCAACACAATGCAGGGTCAATGTGGTCTTACCCGAGGATTCCGGGCCGTAAATCTCGATGATCCGCCCCATGGGCAGTCCGCCGATACCAAGCGCGATATCCAGCCCCAACGAACCGGTCGAGCTTGCCTTGATGTCCTGAATGGCCCCTTCGGCCCCCAGCTTCATGATCGACCCTTTGCCGAACTGGCGTTCAATCTGTGCCAGCGCGCTGTCCAGGGCCTTTTGCTTTTCAGCTTGTTTCTTGTTGTCCATAGTCAAAAGATCTGCCGTTGCCATGATAGGTTATCCTCTTACTGTCACAGTGGTCTGCAAGCCGCAATCATCATGCCCCGACCATCTTGATGTTCTTTCTATGTTCCATATGAGATCAAAATGAGAACATTACAATGTATTTGTTTGCCCTTTCATCTATTTATTGAACTGATTAACATTCGGTTGATACGCGAAAATTACTACTCGACTGTCGAAAGGTTTTCTTACAAGTGCTTGTTTTCTTTAAGGAACGCCTTGCGTTTTTGTCGGTTCCAAAAACCGGCACCACCGCCTATGAAACCACTTTGGCCCCCCGGGCGGATATGGTCATTTCCGAACCGCCCATGCTGAAACATGCGCCGGTCTATCGCTACAACCGGTTTATTCGCCCGATGTTTCTGAAAGTCTGTGACACAGAGCTTGAATTGATGGCCGTCATGCGCGAACCGATCAGTTGGCTGGGCAGTTGGTATCGCTATCGCCAGCGGCCCTTTATGCAGGGCAAGCCCAATGCCACCTTTGACGTGAGTTTTGATGAATTTATCCTTGCCTATATGAAGGGGAAAAAACCAGGATTTGCCGACGTAGGCAGCCAGCTAAACTTTATGGCAGCGCAACCGAACGGAACGGGCATAACCCATTATTTTCGGTACGAGAATCAGGATCGGTTAAAAGGGTTTCTTGAGCAGCGTCTCGACGTAACGCTTGATCTGAAACAAGAAAACGTATCCCCCCAAATGGACCTGCATCTTTCCCCGGAGATAGAGCAACGTTTCAAACGCAAATTCGCAGATGAATTCGCGCTTTACGACTCGATCGAGTAGCGACCAGCCAGCCTATTGGATCTGACTGTTCACAGTGTTCGTCAGCTCCGTCAGCGAAAACGGTTTAGGCAGGAAAACAGAATTGGGAATCGTCATCTGGGCATCGCCGAAACTATCCTCGGCATAGCCAGAGACAAAAACCACAGGCACCCCCGGTCGTGCTTTCAGCGCCTCGCGTACCCAGGTGGGGCCATCCATCCCCGGCATGATCACATCGGTCACAAACACGTCGATGGTCAGCGCCTCGTCTTCAAGGGTCTTAAGCGCCATCTCGGCGGAATCCGCTTCCAGCACCGTGTAGCCACGCATGCGCAGCGCACGGCTGGCAAACGCACGTACGGGCGCTTCATCCTCGACCAGTAGGACGGTGCCGTCGTCGCGCTTGCTACCGCTAGTCGAAATCGGCGGTTTCATAAACTTAGGGGCCTCTATCTTTTGGGTATGGCACGGAAAATAAAGCGTGAATGTCGTACCTTCGCCAACCACACTATCGACGAAGATATAGCCCCCCGATTGCTTCACGATGCCATAAGCGGTGGATAGGCCCAGACCCGTCCCCTCGCCCGTTCGCTTCGTTGTGTAAAAAGGCTCGAACACCTTCTGCATACGGTCAGGGGCAATCCCCTCGCCCGCATCGGTGACCTGTACGGTAACGTATCTGCCGACAGGGACTGTGACGCGATCCCGTGTCAGCGGTTCATCAAGATGCGTATTTTCGGTTGTGACTTTGATTTCACCACCCGTCGGCATGGCATCACGGGCGTTGACGATCAGGTTCATCAACACCTGTTCCAACTGTCGTTTGTCGGCACGTATGGATTGTAGAATCGGATCGTGGCTAAGCGTCAGAGTCACTGTTTCGCCCACCAATCGGTTGAGAAGATGGGTCAGGTCGGCGAGCGTGTCACGCATATTGACCGTCTCGGGGCGCAAGGTCTGTTTTCGAGAAAATGCAAGCAATTGCCCCACAAGCGCCGCAGCGCGGTTGGCGTTCTGGTCGATCTGCACCAAATCGCTGTAATCGCGGTCACTTGGGTCATGACGCAACAGCAGCAGATCGCAGTGGCCCGAAATAGCGGTAAGCAGATTGTTGAAATCATGGGCAACGCCGCCAGCAAGTTGTCCGATCGCCTGCATCTTTTGGCTTTGGGTGAACTGAGCTTCGAGCGATTTAAGCTCTGTCGCGTCGTGCAAGACCGCGATCAACACCGGTGTGCCGCTTTCCGATATCAGACTTAGCCGTATTTGAACAAAAACTTCACGATCACTTCGCTTTAGCCGTAAAAATTCGGGCTTTTGAAGCAAACGCCCTTCTAGCGTGTCTTGCAGCCAATCTGAAATCGACCGTCCCAACCCCTCCATCAGCTCGGCCAAGGCGGCCCCTTCAGCGAGGTCAGCCCCGACCAGGCGCGACGCGGGGTCGTTGAACGACATTACCTCGCCGCCAGGGGCAACCTTGATCAACGGAATAGGGAGCTGTTGCAACGCAGCCCACCCCGCATCCTTGAAACGTTCTTCGGCGTGCGGCAGGAAATACAGCGCACGGCGGTTCGCAGAGGCCGCCACTTCGGCCATCGTCGTGCAAATGGGCCCCTTCGCCGTTTGCACCGTAACCATACCACCTGCTTCGACGGGCATATCGCCGATAATCTGCGATAGCGCCGTCACGCGTTTGCCGACAAGGGCCCGCGCTGCCGCATTCATAAACAAGATCACATTTGCTTGGCTAACCATCACCATCGGCAGCGCGTGGTCATTCGCACCGGACGCGCCGTCGCTTGCCCCCCAAAGCGTCTCTAGCCGCCATAGCAGGTCGCCGCCGACGCGGTGTGCCGACAACCGCATTGTGCCGTCACGGGTGGTGATATCCTCTTTCGCGGCCCCCGTCTGCGTGGCTTGAACGGCCAATCGGGCGATCAGCGCGATCGGGTCTGCAAAAAGCGGCGCGAATAGATCTGATATCTTGGGCTGCGCGGGCCGGATAAACGTCGCCAGCGCCGCGTTATTTTGGGCAACGATCATGCCGTCATCGTTGGTTATGATGCAGGGGTTAGGATCCTCGGCCATGGTGGACATGGCCCCATTCCGATGCTTCCGTTGCCACCGTCGCCGGACAAACGCTGCTGTGACATTGACCAACACAGCCAACGCAACCGTCCCGCTTGCAGCCTGGAAAACAATAGCAAGAGACCGCGCCGGGGCGATCATACTGAGAATGGCGGCAAAGATGACAAAGGCTGACAGCAACAGCCAACGTTTCGCAAAGACTATCTGCCGAGCCGCACTTTCTTGAGCCAACACATTCCCCCTAAATCATGAAACCGAGTTCATTTAGACCTAGGGGGGTTAATGTGCTGTTAATTTCGGATCAGGTCAAAGAAATTAACACCTCTAGGTTGACCTAACCTCACGTCAATATCGTCTAAAATGTGCTGTAAAAAAGCCGTCGCCCTGCGCATTCACATTGAAACGCTTGGAGAAAACCTGGCTCCACCCCGGATTTCGAGATATAAATGCCGCAGCGCGATCTTCGTTTTCGTCGATCAGAACCGAGCACGTCGCATAGGCCAGCGTCCCGTCTTTGGCGGTCAATGTGGCAGCGTGATCCAGGATTTTATCCTGTATTTGTGTCAATTCTTCCAGACGAGCGGCTGTAAACGTCCATTTCCCTTCGGGCGACCGGCGCCACGACCCGCTACCCGAACAGGGCGCGTCACATAGTACCACGTCAAAGGGGCCTGCTCCGTCCAGTTCATCGGTCGTCACCTGTCTGACGGTTGCACCCGCGCGATCTGCGCGCGCGGGCAGGTCCACCATGCGGCGCGGATCGATGTCATGGGCAAAGACCGTCGCATCGCGCCGCGCGGCCATCGCCAGCGCCTTGCCGCCGCCACCTGCGCAATAATCAAGCATCCGCTCAGCTTCGGGAAGCGCTGCCACAACCGCTTGGCTGGCCGCATCCTGCAGTTCAACATCACCATGTAAGTAGCTGTCAGAGTTTCGAAGTTTCCGTTCACCCCCTGTCACCGTCAGGGCGGTTGCGCAAAGGTCATTCGCACGGGTCTCGATCCCCGCCTCGGCCAGTGCCTCTGCCACACCCGAGACCGTTGCCTGCGCCGTATTCACCCGCACAGAAATCGGTGCTCGCGATTGCAGAGCCTGCGCGACCGTTTCGGCCTCCGTCCCAAGCGACGCTTGAAACAGCGGTATGATCCAGTCGGGCAGGTTCCACAGGGTCGCCATATCACTTGGTGCGTCGGGGGCCGTGGCCTCTGCTTCTGACAGCGGCAGCGGCGCGTGACCTTGCCCGTTGAACAGCGGCGCAAGGTCGATGCCCTGCGCCCGCAAGACACCAATCATCAGCGCACGCCCCGTTTCACCACCCCCAAGGTGCGCGGCCAGTCGCCGCTGCCGCAAGACATCGAACACGTGATCGCGCACCGCCGCACGGTCTTTGGACCCTGCATAGCGGCTGCCACGGGCCCAACGGGTCAAGGCTTGCTCCGCCGGGACACCGTCCGCCATTGTGTTCAAAATCTCGATGGCGGCAGAGATGCGCGCGCCGGGGGTCATGCTTGGGTCACGTAGATTACGCCTTTGATTTTCGGGAGTTACCCGATGCGGTAGTTAGGGCTTTCGCGGGTGATCTGCACATCATGCACGTGGCTTTCGGACAGACCCGCGTTGGTGATCTTGACGAAAGTGCAGTTCTTGCGCATTTCTTCGACCGTGGCGCAGCCAGTATAGCCCATGGCCGCACGCAGCCCGCCGACCAACTGGTGCACAACAGCATTGGCAGAGCCTTTATACGGCACCTGACCTTCGATCCCCTCTGGCACCAGCTTGTCCGATGCTGCGTCTTTCTGGAAATACCGGTCGGCAGAGCCGCGCGCCATGGCGCCAAGGCTGCCCATGCCACGGTAGCTTTTGAAGCTACGGCCCTGGTACAGGATCACCTCGCCGGGGGATTCATCGGTGCCCGCGATCATGCTGCCGACCATCGCGCAGGACGCGCCTGCCGCAATCGCCTTGGCAAAATCGCCCGAGAACTTGATCCCGCCGTCGGCGATGATGGGCACATCGCCCGCAGCTTTAGCGCAATCCATGATCGCAGTGAGCTGCGGTACACCGACGCCAGCAACCATGCGGGTGGTGCAGATCGACCCGGGCCCGATGCCAACCTTAACGGCATCCGCACCCGCATCGATCAACGCACGGGTCGCGTCCCCTGTGGCGACGTTACCGGCCACGATCTGTACTTCGCTCGACAGGTCGCGGGCACGGCGCACCGCCTCTGCCACGCCGGCGGAATGGCCATGCGCAGTATCGATTACGATCATATCAACGCCCGCCTCGACCAATGCTTGCGAGCGTTCATAGCCCGCGTCGCCAACGGTCGTTGCCGCAGCAACGCGCAGACGGCCAAGGTTATCTTTGCAAGCGGTGGGGTTCAGTACGGCCTGTTCGGTGTCTTTCAACGTCAGCAGACCAGTCAGCTTGCCTTTGGCGTCGGTGACCAACAGCTTCTCGATCCGGCGCGCCTTCATCAGGCTGATCGCCTCGTCGCGGTCGGCGGGCTCTTGCAGCAGCGCCAGATTGTCGCCCGACATCATCAAGCGCACCGGCGTGGCATCATCAGAGGCAAAGCGCATATCGCGGTTCGTCACTATACCAACAACACGGCCCTCGTCATCAACAACGGGGAACCCCGTGACACGGTAGCGTTCCTGCAGCGCCTTGGCATCGGCCAGTGTCTGGTCGGGGCGCAGGGTGATCGGGTTATAGACGATGCCGGATTCAAACCGTTTGACGCGGCGCACCTCCTTGGACTGTTCGTCGATGGTGAGGTTACGGTGAATGACCCCCATGCCCCCCGCCTGCGCCATGGCAATCGCCATGCGGCTTTCGGTGACCGTATCCATCGCAGAGCTGAGCAGCGGAATGTTCAGCGCGATCGATTTGGTAACGCGGGTCCGCGTGTCAGCCGTAGACGGCAACACGTTGGATGCCGCAGGCACCAGTAGTACATCATCAAAGGTCAGAGCCTCACGAATCTCCATTTTGCACCTCGGCTTGCATGGGTTCATTTGGCGGTTTCATATTTCATGGATGGCCTTGATTGGAAAGACCCATTTGCACGCTAACTGCATTGCTTGACGCGCATACGTGATCCGCGCCGCCGCTGTCACGCGGTATAGGGGCACAGACAGGCGCAGATGGCCGGAATTATGCCGCATCGCGGCTTTCACCTGCCGCCTGCTACGCTATGGTGCGCCAAAGTGTTGAGGATAAAGATAGATGAGCAACGATCCCCTTGTGGTATTCACGCCTTCGGGCAAACGCGGTCACTTTGCCAAGGGCACGCCGGTGCTCACGGCGGCGCGGCAGTTGGGCGTTGATCTGGATTCCGTCTGCGGCGGGCGTGGCATCTGTTCGAAATGTCAGGTCTCGCCCGGATATGGGCAGTTCTCTAAGCATGGGGTCACCGTGGCACAGGACGCGCTGTCTGAATGGAACAGCGTCGAACAACGCTACAAGGACAAGCGCGGTCTGATTGATGGCCGCCGTCTGGGCTGTCAGGCGCAGATCATGGGCGACGTGGTGATCGACGTGCCCGCCGAAAGCCAGGTGCACAAACAGGTGGTCCGCAAACGTGCCGAGGCGCGCGATATCGTGCTCAACCCGTCGACCAAGCTCTTTTACGTCGAGGTGCAGGAACCCGACATGCACGACCCCTCGGGCGATCTGGAGCGGCTCTGCGACGCCCTACGCGATCAGTGGCAGCTTGAAAATGTCACCGCCGATCTGCAAATCCTGCAAACGCTGCAACCTGCCCTGCGCAAGGGCGCATGGAAAGTCACCGTCGCCGTGCATTTGGGCGATGATGAGAACCCGGCCCGCATCATGCATCTCTGGCCCGGCTTCTACGAAGGGTCGCTTTACGGGCTGGCGGTCGATCTCGGCTCTACCACCATCGCGGCGCATCTGTGCGAACTGCAAACCGGAGAGGTCGTGGCCTCATCAGGCGTGATGAACCCGCAGATCCGCTTTGGCGAAGACCTGATGAGCCGCGTCAGCTATTCGATGATGAACGAAGGCGGCGCGGCAGAGATGACCCGCGCGGTCCGTGCCGGTATGAACACACTGTTCGACGAAATCAGCACCGAGGGCGGCATCGACAAGGGCATGATCGTGGATGCGGTGTTTGTCTGCAATCCGGTCATGCACCACCTGTTTCTGGGCATCGACCCTTTCGAGCTGGGGCAAGCGCCCTTTGCGCTGGCCACGTCAAACGCGCTGCGTCTGCGTGCCATGGACCTGGACCTGAACATCCACCCCTCTGCCCGCGTCTATCTGCTGCCCTGCATTGCGGGCCATGTGGGCGCGGATGCCGCCGCCGTCGCCTTGTCGGAAGCCCCCGATAAATCCGACGATCTGGTGCTGGTGGTCGATGTGGGCACCAACGCCGAAATCCTGCTGGGCAACCGCGATAAAGTGCTCGCCTGTTCCTCTCCCACCGGTCCCGCCTTCGAGGGCGCGCAGATCAGCAGCGGCCAGCGCGCCGCCCCCGGCGCGATCGAACGGGTAGAGATCGACCCCATCACTAAAATCGCCCGGTTCAAAGTGATCGGCAGCGACCTGTGGTCCGACGATCCCGCCTTCGAGGCCGAGATCGGTGCCAGCGGCGTGACTGGCATCTGCGGCTCGGGCATCATTGAAATGGTCGCTGAAATGCGCATCCACGGTATCGTCGACGCCCCCGGCCTGATCGGCACGGCAGAGCAGACCGGATCAGCCAATGTTTTTGCCGACGGGCGCACCAATTCCTATCTGGTCTATGATGGCACCGCCGATGGCGGCCCGCGCATCACCGTCACCAACCGCGACATCCGCGAAATCCAGATGGCCAAGGCGGCGCTTTATTCCGGTGCGCGGTTACTGATGGATAAATTCGGCGTCGATCACGTGGACCGCGTGGTGCTGGCCGGTGCCTTTGGCGCCCATATCAGCCCCAAACACGCGATGATCCTCGGCATGATCCCCGACGCCCCGCTCGACAAGGTGACATCCGCCGGGAACGCCGCAGGCACCGGCGCGCGCATTGCTTTGCTCAACACCACCAGCCGTGCCGAGATCGAAGAGACGGTCCGCAACATCCACAAGATCGAGACCGCCATCGAACCCCGCTTCCAAGAGCATTTCGTCAACGCCTCTGCCATCCCCAACGCGGTAGAGCCCTTCCCGATCCTCAACAGCATCGTCACCCTCCCGACCGAGACCTTCAACACCGGCGGCGACAGCTCCGGCGGCACCCGCCGCCGCCGCCGCCGCTAAGGTCTGCCCGCAACCATCAGCAAAGGGCGCGTCAGGCAAAAACCCCGCTTGACGCACCCGCCACATCGGATTAAGTCACCTCACGGCGCGCGGGTATGGTGAAAAGGTATCACGGCAGCTTCCCAAGCTTTAGTTACGAGTTCGATTCTCGTTACCCGCTCCAGCCCTTCCCTAAAATTTATCTCAATCCTTTTCGGGGATCGCGGCATGTCACGCCGCCAAGTGCCGTTTGTCAATAATCCGCCCTTGACCCGACCGGTAGCATTCCGCCGTCCTTTGCGGCAGTATCTCTTTCGTAGCTTTGCAATGTTGCCCGAAGGGATACGCCAGATGTTGAAATACGTGTTCTTTTGGCTGCTGTTGATCCCGGCAACGGCCACCGCTGAAAAAGCAGCCCCTGCATCAGAACTTTTGTCAGAATGCACCGCGCCACAGACAGATCCGAACGCCGTGCATGAATGTCTGTTTGCAATGGGCGATCAGGTGGAGCGCGACATGGTGCGCGCCTATCTCGATGCCCAAGCGGCGCTGGCTGCGTTTGATCAGGCGTTTTCGCGAAAGGCCGATGCCTCGGCGAGCGCGTTGCTTCAGAGCTCTCAGATCGCATTTGAAGAATACCGCAAATATCACTGCGCGTTTCCCGAACGCTTGTCGTTGGGGGGAACGGCCGCGATCAACGTGACGCTGAGCTGCCGGATTGACCTGACGCGATCGCGCATCGAGCAGTTGCAAGACTACGCCACCGCACGCTGACGCCACCGATCCCTTGGCGCATTACCGTGCGATGACGATATCCGCGCGCAGACCGCCCAGAGTGTCCGAACTGCCCAACCGCAGCACGCCGCCATGCGCGCGGGCGATGTCGGTCGCGATGGCAAGACCAAGACCCACGCCGCCGCTGCCACTGTTCTGATTGCGCGCGGGGTCAAGCCGCGAGAACGGGCGCACGGCCTCAATGCGGCGATCCTCGGGGATGCCGGGGCCGTCGTCCTCTACCCTGATCCGCAGGGTTTTATCCGTCAGCAGCACAGATACCTCGGCCCGCGCCCCATAGCGCACCCCGTTCGAGATCAGGTTATCCACCGCGCGCAGGATCGCCATACGGCGCAGCCGGACGGTACCGGTGCCGTCGCCCTCGGGTGGCAGCAAGGTCACGTTGCGACCAGCGCGTTGCGCATCCTCTACGGCAGTCTGCATCAGGGCGTGCGGGTCCAGGGGTTCGGCCTCCCCCTCAGCGGTGCCTTTGGCGAAATCAAGGAAGGCATCCAACATGCCCTGCATATCATCGACATCCTGC
This sequence comes from Sulfitobacter sp. M39, assembly GCF_021735935.1. Classification (NCBI taxonomy): domain Bacteria; kingdom Pseudomonadati; phylum Pseudomonadota; class Alphaproteobacteria; order Rhodobacterales; family Roseobacteraceae; genus Sulfitobacter; species Sulfitobacter sp. M39. The sequence goes on along the minus strand of NZ_WMDZ01000001.1, from coordinate 1,880,968 downwards.
AGCAGCGGCTCCGCGTCGTCTTCGTCAATCATCGACAGGCCAAGCCGCATCCGCGTCAGGGGCGTGCGCAGGTCATGGCTGACCCCCGACAACATCAAGGTGCGCTGTTCAATCTGCCGCTCGATCCGTGCGCGCATATCGACAAAGGCCGCCCCCGCCGCACGCACCTCGACAGCGCCTGTGGGGGTATATGGCACGTGACGCCCGCGGCCAAAGGCTTCGGCCGCGCGGGCAAGCCGCTTGATCGGGCGCAGCTGGTTGCGCAGATAAACGAAGGAGATCAACGTCATGACAAAGCCGAAGCTGAAGGTATACACGAACAGCTGATGCGGGTTCTGCGCCGAAATCCTGCGCCTCTCGAACTGGAGATCAAGCGGGCCAAAGCGCGACTGCACATAAAGATGCACCCCCGTGGGCCGCGTCAGATCAAGGCTCAGGAAGGACGGCAGATACTGATCGAACCGCGCCACCATTACCCGACCGGAATAATCATACCACGACATCCGGTTGCGCGTCGGCACCTCACTGGCGGACACAGGCGTTACCCCCATGTCCAGCGCGGCCAGCCGATCTTGAACCGTGGCGGGAACGGCAGCGGCGGACGGGGCGTCATCGACCACCTGCATGACCAGTTCGACCTCGCGCAAGACGGTATCGGTCATCTGGTTGGTGACCCCCTCATAGTTCCGCTGCGCAAAGATCACGGTCATCACAAGCTGCAAGATCACCACCGGCAAAAGCAGGATCAGGGCAGCGCGCCCATAGATGCCGCGGGGCATATATCGTTTGAGCCAGACAAAGAACATGGGATAGACCTTAGCCAGCCCCCTGCCCCAGCGAAAGGCCAAACCATGCTGCCCCCTGACGACTTCGACCCCGCCATCGGTATTGCCGAGACCTTGGAACCGGGCCTGCGCCGCATCGTGGCCGACAACCCCTCGCCCATGACCTACCGTGGCACGAATACCTATCTGCTGGGCACGCGCGGCATCGCCGTGATCGATCCCGGCCCTGCGTCGCCGCGGCACCTGCAAGCGATACGCGATGCCATCGGACCCGACCAACACATCAGCCATATCATTGTGACCCATACGCACCTGGACCATTCGCCCCTCGCGCGCGACCTCGCCCGTGCCTGCGGCGCGCCGATACTGGCCTTTGGCGACGCGTTTTCCGGCCGGTCTGCGGTGATGCAACAACTGGCAGCCGTGTCCGATATTGGCGGCGGCGAAGGCATTGATGCAGAGTTCATCCCCGATCAGCCCCTAAGCCACGGAGAGACCATCGCCGGCGACGACTGGACGCTGAGCGTGATTCACACCCCCGGGCATATTGGTAACCACATCAGCCTTGGCTGGGATGACGCCTGCTTCACCGCCGATCACGTCATGGGCTGGGCCAGCTCGCTGGTGTCGCCGCCGGATGGGGATCTCACCGATTTCATGGCCTCCTGTGCCGAGCTGCAAAAAACCGACTGGCGGGTGTTCTATCCGGGTCATGGCGCGGCGGTGACCGACCCCGCCGCGAGGCTCGACTGGCTGGTGTCGCACCGCCGCTCGCGCGAGGCTGATATCCTGCGCGCCCTCAGCCAAGCTCCTGCCACCGCAGCCCAACTTGCTGCCGCGATCTACACCGAAACCCCGCCTGCGCTACTGGGTGCCGCGACCCGCAACGTCCTTGCGCATCTGATTGACCTTACAGGCAAAAACCGCGTCGCCCCCGTTGACTCCCTGTCGGCGACAGCAACCTTTCGGCGGGTCTGAAAATCTTTTGAAAAAATCTGGAAAAAAGTGGCAAAACCCTCTGGACGCCGGAAATTACCATAGCTATACGGTGCAGACCGTTCCGACGTAGCTCAGCGGTAGAGCAGTTGACTGTTAATCAATTGGTCGTAGGTTCGATCCCTACCGTCGGAGCCATAAAAAGCCACCAAGTTCAGTGACTTGGTGGCTTTTTTGATTTTTACTCTTTTGCCGTAAATCTTTTGGGGTAACAGTTGGGGTAACAAGACAAGGGACGGCATCCTGCAAATTTAGCATCTCACTTCGCAAGGTAAGTGACAGTTGCAAGTAAAATGCTTAGATACCTGTCGAGTGCATATTCTGCAGCTTAGTTCAGAATGGTGAGGTCAATTTGAGCGACAACTTAATGATTGACCTTGAGGCATATGAAATCCGTGCCAACTCTCTTGGGTTTGAAGCTCTATCGAGACTTCATAGCAACCTATCAAAACAGCAGAACGCCAGCCTCGGAATAGATTGCAAGCGATTAACTTGGATCGATGCTCAGCTAGGGGCATGTTTGCTAACTATTGTGAATCACGCTCGCAAAGCCGGAAATGAAATTCTTTTTTACAATATAACACCTCGGATACAAACTATCCTGAAGAAAAATAAGACTCTTTCCGGCGGAGCGGCCGACGTCCATGGAACGACAATACCTATCACAGGTTTTGACACGAACAGCGCCGTAGAGTTCTCTCAGTTCAGCAAAGCTCGATTGATGCGGCGAGAGATGCCTAAAATGAGTGACGGCCTTGTAAAGAAGTTTTTTGAAGGAATCGATGAACTGTTTGCGAATAGCTCCCTCTGGGCCAATTCTCCGATCTCCGTTTTTGCCGGCGGGCAGTACTTTCCACGTTTGGATAGGTTGGCGTTTGTGATTTCTGATGGGGGTAGAGGCATTCATGGGTCACTATCAGCTGCAGGGAAGAACTTCGCTGCGCCAGAAGATGCAATAGATTGGGCCATGGAAATGAACAACAGTGCGCGTGTTGGGGATATTCCAGGGGGACTGGGTTTAGGTATTCTTAAGGAATTCATCGGTTTGAATGGTGGTTGCCTGCTTGTATGCTCGCATGGCGGCTATTGGGAGTACAGAAACGGAACATTGAAAAAACAACGCATCGCATATCAATATCCGGGAACGGTGGTTTCCTTGGAGATCGACACTTCAGATTCTAAATCCTATCACATGAAATCCGCAGTCAATCCGCATGAAATTTGGTGATCACATGAAAACAATTAGGATATCAGTATCGTCGATAGTTGGAGGAGGTATCTGTGTCGCGGCGTCAGACGGGAAGAAGGTACACAACGAAATCCATAAGATAATTACAAGCGGAAACCGTGCAGAGCTTTCTTTCTTTGGCGTCACGAGGATGACGACAGCGTTTCTCAATGCAGCCGTGGGACAATTGTATGGTGAACTACCTGAAGATACTATAAGAAAGCACCTAGCGGCTCCAGTTGACTATCAAGATTGGCACTTAGATCGACTTAAGATGGTAGTGGAAAGAGCTAAGGTTTTTTTCGCGGACGCAAACGCTGTAGAAGAACTGTTTGACGATGGGAAAGGCGACGCCGATGAGTGAGATCATCAGTGCACATGCCGATTGCAAATTCGAAAACGAGTTCGTGTTGTTCGACACAAACGTTTGGCTTGCTATCTACGGAAATGATCCAAGGCCTGAAAAGCAGGTCTATAGTGACTTTTATGCTAGCGTTCTCGAGGCTGGGAATACTGTGATAGTAAATGAGCAGGTGATTTCCGAGTTTTTTAATAGATTTTGCAAAATGGAATTTGAGTCACTATTTGGACGAGCAAGATGGAGAGACTATAAACGACTCCGAAAAACTGACAACAACTTCAAGTCGAGGGTTTCGACTGTAAAGGATATTTGTTTAGAGATATTAAGTGACTGCACATATCAGCAATCAAACCTGCAGCAAGATTGCCTGGAAACTAATCTAAGTTTGGTAGTCGATGGAGAACTCGATTTGACCGACGCCGCGCTAGTAAGCGAATGCGCTTCTGGCAAATTTGTACTTGTCTCTCATGATGGTGATTTTGCCAAGACTAGTATTAGGTTTGTCACGGGAAATATGAAGGTACTTAAGATGAAAACTGCTGCGAGTTGAGCTTCTGCCTGCTGAATTTAATCAGCACCTATTCTTAGAAGGGTGCTGGCTCCAAGTCTTCTCATTCATTTTCGGCCTCATGCTTCCAATCCACCAGTTTGAGGGCCATTGCCGGATCAATGTCTGTTTCCTTGGCCGCTGCCATTGCTGCCACAACCGCCGTAAGCGCCCTCGCGCGGCCACCGGCATCAAACGCCTGCAATGGTCGCATTACATCCAGCTTTACCGTATTTCCCAGCTTTTCGGACGCCTCTTGCCCGATCATCGCTGCGATAGGCATAAGACCCCATTGGGCAAGGTGGCGTTGCGCCTCTCTGACCATTGGCCCCGTTGTGCTGATATTGCTTAGAGCGGGTAGAACCCCATAGACCATTTCAATGCTGGACCGTGCCGACACCAGCGTTTCCTTTGTCATAGCTTTGGATAGGTCAGGCGACACATCGGACGGCTTCAAATCAGTCTGAGGCGCAGGACCACCCGCCGCCGTAACGTTGACGGACTCACGTATTAGCACCTTGCCGCGAAACCCACGGAACCCGCGCGCCAGATCGCTCATATCTTGGTCAGGTGCCTCAGGGAACGGAATGACAGACGAACCCAGTGGCGCGTTTGCGTAGACCTCGGACAGGGCCAATTCCAGCGTTTGCAACAGACTCGCCGTAAGCCGCGCCCGCCGCAACGGGGATTGTCCGACATACGGCATACCCACATCAGCACCAACGCGCAGGTGCAGCACCTCGCCCGCCAGCACCGTCATAGACTTGCCGCCGCCCGTGTCAGAGACGCCAACACGGTAGGCCGTGGGCTTGGAATAACGTGTGGTCAAATCCCAATCCGAACACGGCAACAACCCGTCCTCGCGGATCACGAACACACATTCCCCGCGCAACGCCAGAGCGCGACCAGCCAACGCCAGCATCATCGGGGTCAGCATGTCGGTGCCTTCCACATCGGATAGGCTCAGACCGCCTTCCCAGAGGCTCACACAGCCTTGCACCGTGCCAGTGAGTTCGGCAACGCCATCAACGCCGCCGATGTAATCCGTCCGCGCTTGCATCACCTGCGTTGTGTATCCGTTGCCAGTGGACCGCGTTTCGTTCTCAGGTTCTTTCCGTTTGAATGGCCACATATCAAGCCCTCCGATATGGACGCAGCAGATCAGCCGCACCGCTATTTTGCATTGCTTTTGCAATCCATGTGGAAGGTCGTTCTAGTTCTGTTTCCGCAGCATTTTCACCCTCGCCCGAATATCGGGCAGACGTAGCCGCAAATTCAGGCAATCGAGTAAATCTGCCGTAGTCGTCCTTATCAACTTGAATTAGGCAGTATTGCGTTAGCCTGTGCGCGGCCTTCGCCACCACAGTCGGAACGGCATAAGTCGTCACGCCGTCCACTTCGACACCCTCAGGCCCCACGGTTGCCGTGATCCGATACGGGCCATCACCGGGCAGGCAATATCCATATGGCCCCTCAGGCAACGTGACCTCGACCCAGCCGTTTTCCCATTTTTCAGCAGAAATAGCCGTTACCGGTTTCAAGGGTGGCGTCCAGTCGCCTTCCCCCTCCACGGTCCAGATCACTTCTCGCGGAGTGAACCGGTGCGCGATATAGCTTTCGATCCGCTGCCAAGAATCATCTGTGGGCGCAAAGCCAAGTTCGCTTTGCCCAATATCTGGATATGAAGCCGGAATAGCTTCAACTTGCTTGATCGTTTCTGCCATGTTTAGGCCCTCCATCTGTTCAAAGTGCGATGCAGGCCAATCCCAAGCCCATCCGATTGCAATAGCCCGTCAGGCGTCCAATTTCGCGCTTCGATCTGGGTTTCTGGATAAGCGGGTCTTGTCACAATCGACATTTCGTAAAGCAAGGCTTGCAACACCGTGCGAATGACCGCATTGAACGCCCCGTTTTCTGGGTCCATCCCTTCATCTTCAATCGTCTCAGGATTAGGAACCCGCCGCTTTGGTGGGAGGCGAAACCCCGGCGATATGCCGATTGCCAACCCGGCAGACACCGCCGCAAGAACGTCTTTAACATAGCTGACCTCTTGCATTTCCTCAGAAATGGTTGCCGTGAACGTCACTGCCTCAGGACTGTCTTTAATGTCCAAAGTGCCAGACCGAACCGATGCCAAAGGTTTGCCAAAGTCGTGACCAGACAACAGGTGAATGTCCTTTGCCCCGCCATGCTCAGACGGGGTGTTGATCCGATAGGCAAAAGCACCGGGCGCAATTGCCTCTTTCTTTGGCCTGCCGGAACGGCCCCCATCACTGAGGACCGCCCGTTTGCCGTAGGGAAAAGAGCCTTGCAATGCCAACGCACCGGATGCCCTTTTGCGTAGTTCCAGACCGCCGCCTGCAAAGCCTTCTAGCATCACTGAATACCAGTCAGGATTTCGAGTTGCACACCACGCGCAACCGTAACATCCATTGTGGTCAGTGCCGTCAGGCGCAATTGCCCAGACTTTGCATCACTGAACGGATCGCGGATCAGATCCACCGCCCCCCACATGCCGCAGAACACCGGAGCCACCCCGTTTGTGGATGTGGACAGGAGCGCCATGCTTTCAGCCGGATCACCAGCCGGGGCCAAGATGCCGTTGGTGGTCAGGACGGTCTTGCCCATCTTTGCCACCAAACGGTCCCACTCAGAGATTGCCAGACCGCTAATCAGTTCGTCCATGCTGTCAAAGACCTCAGGACGCAACAGTAGGTTAACCGCACCGGGGCCGCTTGCCGCGTTCGCCGTCATAAACCGCACGACCGCAGCACGGAACGCGGCATAGGACGCCGCCGCATCGATGGCCGTTTCTGTGATGCCGTAGGCGGATGCACCGGGGAAAACGCCCAAAGGCTCACCACCGGAACCAGAGCCGAGGAAAATGGCACGATCAGTCTCTTGCTGGATTGCCGCCGACATATCGCGCCGTACCGCTTGCTCCAGACCTGCACCCGCCTGTTTTAACGCCTTGCGGGTGATCTTCATTTGAACACCCAGTGTCTGATCAGGCTTCATCGGCACATCGGTCGTCGTGTAAGCTTGCGGCCCCGGCACGTCACCAGTCTCAGAGCCAGCCCAGCCCGGTTGTGCGCCACCCGTGGCAACGGGGTATTCGATTTCCCCCACGCCCACGTTGATCATCCGGCAACCCATCGCCGTTGCAGAGGAACCCGCGAACAGGCGCTCAATCGTTGGCATTGTGCGGATTGGGTCAGGAACACCGCCCGCAAGCGTTTCACCAGCACGGGTTTCCAGCGCCTCAAGGGGAACAGGGATACCTTGGAACCCGCCCGCGCTGCGCAATTCTTCCACCATTTCAGCGGTTGCACCGTCCAGCTTGCGGCCTTCATCAAGTGCTAGGGCGACTTGGCGCAATTCAAAACGGCCCGCAAGTTCGCCCCATTCTGTCTCAGAGCGGCTTTCCAGTTCGGCCCCCGCTTCTTTGCGCTCATCGTCCTCAGCTGTCAAAGCCGCACGGAACCGCGTTTCGTTGGTGCGATACTCAGCATCCAGCGTTTCCATAGACCGCGTTTCGTCCTCAGACGGTTCGGGTTTGCCTACCAAGTCGGCAAGCTGTTGACGGATTTCCGACTGACGCCGGGTGATTCTTAGTGAATCAAGCATTTGATTTCCTTTCATGCTCAACGGGATTGCGCTGCAAATCTCGCAGCAGGTCGCGCCATTCTTGGCGCTTTGGGGTCAGAGGCTTGTGCCCAACCTCAATTCGGGTTTTCCGGGCATGGCAGGGGCCGCAAAGCATCTGCAAATTGCTCAGAGAATAGGAAAGTTCGGGGTGCGTTCGGACGGGTAGAATGTGGTCACATTCCAACCGCCGCCGTTCGCCACATTGGACACATTGCCAGCCGTCACGGTCCAGCGCCTGCATCCGCAGGGCCTTCCAGCGGGGGCCGCGTGTAACCTTACCTGAGTGGCGTTTGTAATCTTGCCTCATCCCCATGCGATGCGCCCTCCTTTCTGTATTGGCCGGCCCATGATCCGAGCGCCCTCAGCAACGGCGATAACCGTGGCAGACGCCGCATCAATCCGGCCCGTAGAACGCGCCTTTGCCAGTTTCAGATTGTTGGATGGATCGCGCAGAGTAACCGCATCAGCGAACGCAGAACGCAGCAACAAGGACGGGTTTGTCAGCACCTTGCCGTCAAACGCCGCCCGCCGGAACCGCTCGCAATCCTCGTTCCCGTCTTTGAACCCAAAGCCGCGCCAGATCACAGGCGAACGGATGCCCGCCCGGTCAATCGCTTCTCCAAGTTCGGATTGCTTGTACCGATCCGCGACTAGCGCTGCGACGGGTTCGCCCTCGATATGTTTCATCACCTCGATCAGCCAAGGTGCAATCGGCACGGTTTGATCGCCAATTGTGGACAACTCGCCCCGATCCTGCATTTCAACATAGCGCCCTTGAACGCCATCATTTGCGCCACGGTCAGCAAGGTTCGGTTTTCTTGGGAAGGTGCCAAGGCTTTCAAGACGGCCCGTTTCCGGCCAGTAAAAAGACGCCGCCGTCATAGACGCAGAGCCGCCAAGGTCGATACCGATCACGCATTGCCCTTGCCGTGCCGGAACCTCAGATACTTCACAGGCAAGCCACTCATCTACGGTCAACAGCACATCCCGGGTTTCGCCGCTTACACGCTCATTCCGGTTATAGAGCCGGAACGTGGTCAGCGTTGAGCCGCCCCGCTCAATTGCCCGCCGTGCCTGACCTTGCAACCAGTCCAAAGAAGAACCAATGCCAGCAACAGCGCCGGGGTTTGCTTCTTTGAGGCTTTCCAGATCATCCGCAGGCAAGCCCGGTGACGGTCGATGTTCTTGCCGATAGATGCCCGGTGCGTCCTCGTCGAGCCAGATTGAAAAGGGGTGGGCATCATCAGGTGCAGAGGTTGAAATGATTAACGCCCGCCCGCCACGCTTGCCCATACCGGACAACAGCGCATGTTCCAGAGCGTCACCTTGATCAGCCGCCCAATGGCCCCGTTCATCCATCAAGATCAACGTAGGGGCAGAGCCAAGCGCAGACTTGCCATCAGCCGCAATCGCCCGGATGAAATGCCCGCCGCCGCCACCCTCATATTCGATTTCAAGACGCGGGGAACGCCGGACTGTGAACAGCTTTTGTTCGTCTTCAGGTAAAGACCGCATGAACCCGACCACAAAGTCAAAAGCGATGCGGGCTTGGTCCCGCGTTCTTGCGGCAATCAAGATTTCGCGCCGAGGCTGACCATCCCACTTGCCCATGCACGATCCCAGAGCGATGCCAGCCGACAGCGCCGTCTTAGCGTTCCCGCGCCCGATGGACAAAACCGCCACGTTAACATCGCCAGCCAACGCGCCTTTAACAAATCGCTTTTGGAATGGGGCAAGCTTGACCAGTTCGCCTGCCTTTGGCCCCTCGGGGATTGCCAGCGTTTCAAGGAACCGGATTGCTTTGGTGGATGCTTTCATGCCAGCCTCCAGTTGTTGCAACACAGGAGGTATTGATGCTGAATAAAATAGGCGGTGTGTTCGTATCCGTGCTTTTCGGTGTTCCGGCGTTCGCTCAGAGTGACCAATGCCGTTGGATGGAAACAGATCGCCTTGCAGCTTCCCTTTGCGAATGCCGCGAAATAGAAAGCGATATCGAACGTTTGCAGTGTTTTGAGAAAGTTAGCCGTACGGATATGCTTTTGCGCCGTCAGGCCGATGCGAGAGCCGAATGGCTTAGCCGTCAACCATTCGGTATTGAGGCAATGCGCGACAGAACCTCTAGTGAAGCCAACTAATCCGCACAGCGCGAACGCATAACCCAGACCCCCGGCCCCCTGCCCGGATGCAAAAGCCGCCATTGGGACCAGATCAAACGTCATGCCGCCACCCCGACAGCTCTGAGTTCGTCGGCTTCTAAAAGGCCACGGCTCAATATCTCACGAGCTAGCGATGGGCTAATCGCAGTCTGTGGAATGAAGGCACCGGCCTTCACTTGCGATGCCCAATAAGCGGCTGCGTCGGCTTGCCCATCATTTGGCAAAGCCCTAGCTCGCGCGTGTTCTTTTCTAAGTTCCTTTTCTCTGTTCGCCCCCCAAACCTGTCGGGCTTTCTCGGACACATCTGTCGTGCTTTCTGGACAGTCCTGTCGGGCTTTTACCGTCGAAAGGCTGACAACCTTGTCAGCCTTTTTTTTGACTTCCACTGCCCGGTTAAGTGTCGCCTCAGTCGGCAAATACCTTGTGGCTCTGCCGCGGTTCACACCTCGCTCGACCGTGTAGTGCCCGGACCCCAAAAGGTCACGAGCGGCTCGGCTGACCGTTTTTTCCGAAACCCCCATCGCCTTCGCCACGAATGCATCAGAAGGGCGAGACTCGCCTGTCACATGATCTGCGTGATTGAGTGCAAGATATGCCGCAAGGCGAAATGCACGGTCGGACACTTCACGGTCGGACGCCAAGTCGCGCAGATGCTGCAGCTTTACCTTAGCAAACGGCAAGTCACTCATCAGGCCGCCTCAACTTGCGTCTCTACCCACGCCAAGACATCAGCCTGCCGCCAGTAACGACGGCGGGAAATATATATAGGTTTGGGGAAATTGAGGTCTGTGTCATGGAGCCAACGCCACAGGCTCATGTCAGATATGCCGCCACACAGTTCGCGCACGGTCGCAGCGGATATGAGTTTCTTGTCCATGATAAGCCTCGCTATAAAAAACGTAGGCAATCACTGACAAAATAAGGGGATTACGAGGAGCGGGAAAGGATATCTTCGATTGCTTTCACCCCCCATTTTCGGATGCGCATCTTCTCTCTAAACCGCTGCAGGATATCATTGTAATAGTCTGAATGTCTTGCCTTTTCTGAAATCCCGGCAACCTGCTTGGCTGCGGTATTTCTGGAAAGCTCATCTCGGAGAACAAGTAATCTCATTTGGTTCATTGGCTGTATCCAGGTTTCAGAACCCCATGGAACTGCCAGCTTATTGCCACCGCCGCGCGGCTTCTTATGACGTGGAAGCGTCTCCAATAATTCCATTTCTGTTCGTGGATGTTTACCAAAGGCAGTCATTGATATGGTCCCACTTTGGTGCGGCTTCTCTAATCCAAGGAACCGCTCGGCAACGCCTGACACTTTTCTTTTCGTCACGTTGTCTGGTCCATTTAATACCCGGTAGAGGTTTACCCATTCGCGGATCCAAGGGCCTTCAATCCGCATTTTTCGCTGCGTTTCTTCGTCCGTAAGCACGAACTCTCCTCGTATGCGCAGGGCATTTCGAAACTCGTCAAGCGTTCCGGCTATTGCGTGTTGGTCAATGCGAAAGAGTATATCCAGGTATGCGAGAATATGCACATCGGGCCAATTTGGTCGGTCCTCAGGTTTCAACTGCATAAACTCCCACAAGTCGGCCTCGATCACGATCTCCCCACCGACGGCAAACAGAAATTCGTGGTGTGTAATTCCCTGCCCTTTCGAATTCATCACTACTTAGCCTCCCCAATACGCACTACGTTGTCGGAATTGCCGGATACTATCTGCGCAACGAGTCCGGCCCATGCTTCCAACGCTCTCCTCTTTTCGTCTGCATAGTCGTGCCGTTGATACACTGCCACGATGCCGCCACCCGTTCCACTGACATGGTTGAGAACCGCCTCTGTCACACGCACAGGTATCCCGAGGCGGGCCATACCCGTTGCGGCGGTCCTTCGCAGGTCGTGGAATGTCCAATGTGGGATAGTCACTTCCAAGCCGCGCTCTTCGCTAGCAATCGCAACCATTTGGTCAGCAAGGTGCTGACGGCCTTTGTGGAATCCACTTAATGGCGTTCCGCCAGTCGTGGTGTGGTAATACCCCTTATCGCCTTCGATAATATCTATACGGCAAAGAACACTTATTGCGGCATCTGACAAAGGTATGTCATGCGCCCGCCCATTCTTTGTGCGGACCGCCGATAAATGCCAATTGGTGCCTGTGACCTCTTTATCAGTCATGCAGGCGACTTCATTCAATCTCTGGCCGGTCAACAACAACAGCTCTCCCAACGGTCCCCAAGGTTGCTTGATCGCCTGACAGGCCATCCAGAACCATCGAACCTCATCATCAGACAAAACGCGGTCCCGGCTGACCTCTTTCGCTACCGGCTTGATCCCGGTTGCTGGACTGAACGCAATTATGTCCCGTTCCACACACCAATTGAGAAACTTATTCAGATAGGACCGCACTCTATTAGCTGTCACAATCCGCCCAGAATCGACTATGCTGTCCAGCAGGTCAATGACGTCACGCTTGGCAATATCATGGATGTCGCGCCCGCCCCACTCCGATACAACGTGCCTATCCAATTCGCGTTTGACCGTATGACCGCTTTTCAGGCCAGACAAATGGCGCCGGTCGAATTGCTCAATCAGCGTCTTCACCTTATCGCGTTCAGATAGCTGAGCTTCCAGCCGTGCAGCCTTGGTCGCCTTTTTCTCAGCCGCAGGATTTTGGCCACGTTCAATTTTGTCAATTGCATCGGACGCAACTGCACGCGCATCAGCGACGCCAAGAACGGGCCAACGCCCAAGCGTGAGCTTTGCAGGTTTTCCCGCCCAGCGATACCGAAGGGCCCATGACTTTGCACCACTCGGCTGGATTACCAGATACAGCCCAGACAGCGCCGGGTCAGGCACTTCAAGTCTCCGTACCAGGTTGGGTTTCATCGCGTCGACAGCTTTGGTCGTGAGTGCCTTTGCCATAGTCAATTGGTCCTTTGGGGTAACACTGGGGTAACATTTTGAACCAATAGTGGTCGTTAGATCATGTTAGATATAGATACAAAAAAATCATATAACATCAAGCAAAATATGGAATATTTATATTATCAAGGATATGGTTCGTTAGGTAGTGATACGGTCAATATTTTGACTGTTAATCAATTGGTCGTAGGTTCGATCCCTACCGTCGGAGCCATAATAAGCCCTCAGGTCTATGACTTGAGGGCTTTTTTAATGCCTAATCATTAACAGACTAGGGCCTTGCCTTGGCGGGCAATTCTGGCGGGCTCAGCTTGGTGACCGCCCTGAATTAGCCTTCTGAATAGAAAACGTTCCCGAATACTTAGCCGCCCTTTTTTTCGACGCGACAATCCGGGTTTTGACGGTCCCGCGCCGTAGAAGAAGCCTAAACCCCGTTAGGAAGAATAGCCGCCAAACTGTCGGATACGGCCTTCGAAATCCGCGACCCGCTGTGCAGCATGATCCGATCGCGCCGCCATTCCGACCAGCAGCATTTCCACGGCGGAAAACGTCGAATTCAGCGACGGCAGAAAATGAGGCCCGGCCATGGGCAGACACACGACTTTCCACGCCCCAACCGCGATTGGCGAGGCATGACTGTCGGTAAGGGCTAAGACCCGCGCGCCGCGGGATTGGGCGATTTCGCAGGCCCGAACCACCTCGGCTGAGTAGTGTTCATAGGTGATCCCGACCACAATATCTTCGGATGCGGCCTGAGACATGACATCAACAATACCCCCCGGCAGCGTTGGCGTATCTGCGAAATTTGCAAAGGCCATGCCGCCCACATACGAGAAATAATGCGCGATCGCATAGCAGCTGCGCACGCCGACCACATAGACGTTACGCGCGCTGAGCAACGGGTCGATGCACGCATTAAGCGTGTCCAAAATATCTGCCGAGAAAAGCGTCGCCGTGTTTTCGCGGTGCGCCTCCATCAGCGCGGTAAAAGCGCTGTCGCGGTGTTCACGTCGTAGCGTCTGCGCGCGCGCGCCGTAGTTCGGCGCAAGCGTTTGAAGCGTTTCCTGCACATCCGTCCGGAAAGCGTCAAAGCTGGCGTAGCCAAGCGCCTTCGCCATCCGGGTGACGGTATTCGGATTGACCCCTGCCTGCTTTGCCAGCCCTCGAATCGAGTTAAAAGCGACCAGCGACGGATTATCGAGAAGCCAACGGGCAAACGTCCGCAGCGCGGGCGTTCCTTCCACACTTACGTGTGACAAGCGTTCCTTCAGTGTTTCATCGTTGCCCATCAAAGCCTTACCCTTCGTTCATGTGTGCCAACGTTCACGTCGCTGTTGCACCCGATGCACAGGAAAAATACATTTGCCTAATATATGCTGGTGAAATAATACAAACGCATCATCGCGCAGACAAGTGCTGATGTCACGTCACCCAAAGCGCCTATTCAACCAAGGACTACAGTCATGAAAAGTCATATCTTCGGCCGATCCACCAAAGGCGCGCTGCCGGTCGCCACCAAGGGGGACGGCTGCTATCTGATCGATGCGGACGGACGCAGATATCTTGATGGTTCGGGCGGTGCTGCTGTTTCTTGTCTGGGGCACTCAAACCCGGCTGTCCGCACCGCCCTGCACGCCCAGATTGACCAGCTTGCCTTCGCACATACCGGCTTTTTCACGTCCGACCCGGCAGAGCGTTTGGCCGATCGCTTGGTCGAAAACGCGCCTGCGGGCATTGATCGGGTATATCTCGTCTCTGGGGGCTCCGAAGCGGTCGAGGCATCGATCAAGCTCGCGCGGCAGTATTTTCTGGAAATCGGGCAACCCAAGCGCCACCGCGTCATTGCGCGCCGTCAAAGCTATCACGGAAATACATTAGGCGCTTTGGCAGCAGGGGGGAAATGCGTGGCGTCGCACCCAATTCGCGCCCCTGCTTGCCGACACCACCCATATCAGCCCCTGCTATGAGTACCGCGACCGGCAGGACGGCGAAACGCAAGAAGCCTACGGCTTGCGCGTGGCGAATGAGCTGGAAACCGAAATCCTGCGCCTTGGCCCTGATACGGTGATGGCCTTCCTTGCTGAGCCTGTAGTGGGTGCCACCTCTGGCGCGGTACCTGCCGTGCCCGGGTATCTCAAGCGCATCCGCGAGATTTGCGACCAATATGGCGTGCTGTTGATCCTGGACGAGGTGATGTGTGGCATGGGCCGTACCGGCAAACTGTTCGCCTGCACCGAGGATGGCGTCGCCCCGGATATGATCACCATCGCCAAAGGACTTGGCGCGGGCTATCAACCGATCGGCGCGCTGCTGACCTCGGGCACCATCTATGATGCAATTGCAGCGGGCACCGGTTTCTTCCAGCACGGCCACACCTATATGGGCCACGCAATGGCGGCCACTGCGGCCAATGCCGTGCTCAACGAAATTCTGGACCGCGATCTGCTGGCCCATGTCACCACCCAAGGCGACAAGCTCGACGCAGCACTAAAGGCGCGGTTCGGCGATCATGACAACATTGGCGATATACGCGGGCGCGGGTTGTTCCGCGGGATCGAACTGGTTGCCGACCGCAGCACCAAAGCACCATTCGATCCGTCCCGTGGCCTTGCCGCGCGGATCAAGAAGGAGGCCTTTGCCGCCGGTCTGATCTGCTATCCAATGTCCGGCACAATCGATGGCCAACATGGCGACCACGTGCTGCTCGCGCCGCCGTTTATCATCGAGGACGCACAGATCGATGAACTGGTGGGCAAACTATCAACGGCCATCGACAAGGCGCTTGTCCCATGACCGCATTGCCCAGATTTATGGTCGCGCCGAATGGGGCGCGGCTGACCAAGGCGGACCACCCCGCCCTCCCCGTCACCATAGAAGAGACGGTCGCCTGCGCGGTGGCCTGCCATGCTGCCGGTGCGGATGGCCTGCATGCCCACGTGCGCGATACCCAGCAACAGCATGTTCTGGACGTCGGGCTTTATGCTGAGCTCCTGACCGAACTGGGGCATCGGGCACCTGATCTCTACGTTCAGATCACAAGCGAGGCCGCAGGGACTTTCACCCCCGCAGAACAACGCCATCTTGTCGAAACCCTGAAACCTCGCGCCGTGTCGGTCGCGCTGCGCGAGATCACGGCCGATCAAGAGAATGCCGTCACCCGACGGTTCTTTGCCATGTGCGCCGAAGCGGGTATCGACGTTCAACACATTCTCTACGACACCGCGGATATCACCCACCTTGCCCAGCTTGCCGCGCAAGGCGATGTCCCCCGCGACGGGCTCAAGACCCTGATCGTTCTGGGGCGTTATACCAGCGGGCAAACCAGCACACCTGAAGACGTTGGCGCACTGGCCCAAACCCTAAAGTCGGCTTTGCCGCAGGTGGACTGGGCCGCCTGCGCCTTCGGACCACAAGAAACCGCCTGCCTGATCGAGGCGATGCGTCACGGCGGCAAGACCCGGATCGGGTTCGAGAACAACCGCTTGAACGCAGATGGAAGCGTCGCGACCAACAACGCCGAGAGGGTCGCCGAACTGGTCGCGCAGGCCGACCACGCTGGATTTACTTTCTGATCACACACCAGGTCACAAGCTGGCATCTACAATAAATAGGTGTCTCGATCACCCTATGTCGCGGCAGCGGTGCAAGGATCATCGCTGCCGCCCCCCTTGCCGCGCTGTCACTGTTTCCCCTGCTGCCAGCCACCACGCCAGATGGCTAAGGCGATCACCACCCCGTAGACCAGCATCGCGCATCCGATCGCCGCAAATACGCCATCGACCCCCAGCCCCGTGTATGCTGTGAGGGTCAGCGCACCGATAAGGGCGACAGCCATGCGGCTAATGCTGCTGATCACGGGCCACATCAGACGACCCGCCCCCTGCGAGGCAAAGTAAAGCGCGAGCCCCAGCCCGAAGAACCCGTAAAAAGGTGCGACAAGCCGAAAATAACTACGCCCGGCATCAAGCGCAGCAGTGTTCGATGGCTCAAGGAACATACCCAGCCAAAGGTCGGGAAACACGGCCAACAAAAGACCTATGCCCCCCACGATGGCGGCCGCCGCGCCGGATCCGGTCCAGGCCACCCGCAGCGCACGGTCGGTACGGCCGGCACCAATATTGGCACCAACCATGGCGGTCATTGCGGCACCGATGCCAAAAATGACCGGGATCATCAAAAATTCAAGCCGCGCACCTAGACCATACCCCGCCAACGCGCCCGCCCCAAAGCGACCGACCAGGCCGGTCATCATGATGATCGTCAACGTCGTCAGCAGGGTATTGATCGATGCCAAGGCACCGACGCTCAGGATGTCTCGGAACAGGTCACCTTGCAGGCGCGCAATTGCGCCCCTGAACACAAGCCCCGTCCGGCCAAGAACGATATAGCCGATCGCCACGCTCCCCCCGAGAGCAAAGGCCGCAATCGGACCAAGAGCCAATCCAGCCATGCCAAGTGCGGGCAAAGGCCCCCAGCCAAGTGCAAACCCGCCTGACAGCGGGATAGAGACCAAAGAGATTAACAATAGCAAGATGGCGGGCATCTGCATATCGCCCGTGCCCCTGATTACGCTAAGCGAGGCATTGCAAAGCCAGATCGCGATGCAGCCGGGAAAGAAGACCAA
This sequence comes from Sulfitobacter sp. M39, assembly GCF_021735935.1. Classification (NCBI taxonomy): domain Bacteria; kingdom Pseudomonadati; phylum Pseudomonadota; class Alphaproteobacteria; order Rhodobacterales; family Roseobacteraceae; genus Sulfitobacter; species Sulfitobacter sp. M39. The sequence goes on along the minus strand of NZ_WMDZ01000001.1, from coordinate 1,863,705 downwards.
CGCATAGGTCGCCGCCGCCGCCACGGTATCAGGTCCGCCGCCCAGCAGTGTGAAAAACTGTGTGCCAAAGATGCCTACCAGCAGCGCCATGACGATGGCGAAGGTCGCCGCGATGATCCACGCCGCCACCGCAAGCGTCGCTGCGCGCGCAACGTTCGCCGCCCCGAGCGCCCGTGCCACGGACGCGGATATCGCCCCTCCCATCGCGCCCGCCGACAGCATTTGTGTCAGCATCACCAGCGGAAACACCAACGCCAGCCCCGCCAACGCGGTCACGCCAAGCAGGCTTGCGAAATAGGCCTCTGCAATGCTCTGCACGGCCTGCACAAACATGGCCAGCACGTTGGGCGCTGCCAGCCGCGCCAGCGTGGGGCCAATCGGCCCTTCCAGCAACTGCCGTGTCCGTGCCGCGCGCGACGCTTCTGCGACCTCTGCGCGGTTGGTCTGGGGAACGGGCGTCACGGTCATGGTCTTGGCCTTTCTGGGGTTTCAGCAAGCGGTGGAAGCAGGTGTAGAGCCGAAGACCTCTGATGACACGGACCTCGGAAAGAGGGTTCCTCAAGCCGGTGCCCCGCCGTGAGCAGGCTAGCACGCGCAAAACGGTTCTTTGGCAGGGCTTCTGTTTTAATCATCGGGGCTCCACTCAGGTCGGTTCCATTTTGGAACTGGTTGGTAAGTACCTTTTCAGAACCTGTCAATTGCTGCTATATTGCGCGTATGAAATGGAACGACCTTCAAAACGAAGCCTGTCCCGTCGCCCGCGGCCTTTCCGTGATCGGGGACCGCTGGACCATGCTGGTGCTGCGCGATTGCTTCTTGGGTGTTCGCCGGTTCGAGCAGATACAAGAGCGGCTCGGCATCACGCGCCACGTTTTGGCAGACCGGCTGCGCAAGCTAGAGGCCGCAGGCGTGCTGCGCCGCGAGCCCTATCAAGAGCGACCGCTGCGCCACGAATACCGGCTGACCGAACGTGGGAAAGCGCTCTATCCGGTTATGGTGTCCATGATAGAATGGGCGAATGCACATGTTCCACCGCCGGACGAATCCTCAGTGACGCTTGTCTCGCGCGAGACCGGGAAACCCATCGTGCCGGTGATGGTTGACGCGAACACGGGCAAGGAAATCACTCACCAGACCGTGACCGCCTTACGGCCAAAATAAGCGATCCGGCACGTCGACCTGCACCGTCATCGCCCGCCTTTCAAAGATGTTCATAACAACGGATGATCTGCAAACGGGGCGCGGGCTTGTGGGCTTGCGGCCTGCCCCTTGCCGATGCCAAAAGCACAGCAAGGGGCAGACAGGGTCAAAGCGAGATCATACGCTGCCTAAAACGTCGCATGTCCGCGTTCGATGGCTATCAGAGATCTGCGTAAACGCGATCAATCGGCGATCGTTACCCCAATTTTCCCGATATGCGACTTTTCAAGAAACGCCGTTTGCGCTGTCCGCAATTCACGCAAAGGATAGGTGTCCGCGACAACAGGCCGGATTTCCCCAGCTTCGATATAGCTGACAAGGTCAGTAAACACGCGCGGGTCCTGCCTTGTGCTGCCAACAAAGGTCAGGTCTTTTAGATACAGCGTCCTTAGGTCAAGCTCGACGATCGGGCCTGCAATAGCACCAGAGGTCACATAGCGGCCGTGACAGACCAGACCATCCAACAACTCCGGCCAGCGCGGGCCCCCGACCAGATCAAGCACCACGTCAAAAGCATCCGTGGGCAGTGTTTCGTCTCGATCAAGCACCACATCAGCGCCAAGGTCTTTCAGCGCCTCCATTTTGGCCGCGCTTGTAGAGGCCGTGACATGCGCGCCGCGCCGTTTCGCAAGCTGAACCGCCGCAGAACCGACACCGCCGGACGCCCCGGTGATCAGCACCCGCTCTGCCCTCAAACCGGCGCGCTGGATCATACCTTCGGCGGTAGAGAACGCGCAGGGGAACGACGCAAGCTCTGCATCCGTCAGCGGGCTGTTGATCCGCAGCGCATTTTCTTCGCCAACCGTGGTGTATTCAGCAAAGCCACCGTTCCGCTCTGACCCGAAAGTCACAAGAGCATCCGGCTCTGCCCCCAAGGGGCAGTACATCGGGCGCACCAACACACGCTCGCCCATCCGGGCGCTGTCGACGCCTTCACCGACGGCGATGATCTCTCCGCAGCAATCGGCACCCTGAATGCGTGGAAAGCTTAACGCGCCCGACCAGCCACCATCCGCATCCGACGCCCCGTCATAGCCGTCGGCGGCAGCTGATCCGGTGTCGCCGCGCACTGCCTTTGAATACCACCCCGTGCGGGTGTTGATGTCGGTATTGTTCACCGCGGATGCGCCCACGCGGATCAACACCTCGCCGGCCGCGGGGCGCGGCACCGGCACATCCTCGCGCCATTCAAGTTTGTCCAAGCCGCCGTGGCCGGTCAGGACGATTGCTTTCATCTTTTCAGGTATGTTCATGATCGCTTGCTCCGGTGTAGAATGATCTTTCTACTTGCACAGGTAGAGCGATCACTCTACCCCGTCAAGTATGGCGGATATGATGCATAAAATATCAGAGGGGCTGGAACGCGCCTTCGCACTTCGTGGATTTGCAGAGCCAAGCGTGGAAGACCTGCGCGACGCGGCAGGTGTCAGCTTGCGCACGCTATACAAGTACACGCCCTCGCGGGCGGATATGGTGCTGGCGGCAATGGAAAACCGACACCAGCGCTATCTCAGCCGGCTTTTTGACGCGCTCCCGCAGGACCATGATAAAGCGCTTGATGCAGTGCTATCGCGCGTCGGCAACTGGATGGAGACTGAAACCTCGCACGGGTGCCTCTTTCATGCCGCCGTTGCGGCCGATCCAGGCAGCAAGCCACTGCGTGCATTGCTGGAAAGCCATAAGGCAGAGGTAGCGTCAAAGGCGGCGGCGGCAACCGATTTGCAGCACGCCGACACCGCGCTTTTGCTGATCATCGAAGGGCTGACCCAGACATGGCCCCTGCGCGGCGATGCGGCAATTGAAGCGGCCAAACGATTGGGTCAGGCGTTGCGGTCGCAGGGCGTTTGACGACCCGTACATCGAGCGGCCCTGCCCGGACTTGATCCGCTGTTGTAAAGGCCCGTCACTTCGACAGCGCAATTCAGATATGGACCAATGCCGCTAACGGCACACGTCCGGTTCAGGCGGGCGCAGGTTCATGCGCCCGCCTGATTGAGTTTAGGCCTTCATCGCGGCAAGCACAGCATCGCCGGTGATGGGCAGGTGACGCACGCGTGCCCCGGTCGCGTTGAAGATCGCGTTGGCGATCGCGGGTGCGATCACGGTGGTGCCGGGCTCGCCCAGACCAACGGGTACTTCGGTGCTTTCGACAAAGTCGATTTCAAGCTCGGGCACATCGGCCAGACGCAGTGGGGTATAGGCGCCGAGGTTCAGGTCGATGACGTTGCCGTTCTCGATCCGTGTGCCCTCATGCAGAGCCATGGACAGCCCCCAAAGCGCTGCACCTTCGCATTGTGCGCGCGCCCCGTCGGGGTCCACCACGGTGCCGCAGTCAAACGCCAGCCACATCTTCTGGACATCGACCTCGCCCGTTTCAGGATCAACCGCCAGCTTAACCGCCGCCGCTGTCCAGGTCGGCATGCTGCGCGACTGGCCATAGGTGGTGGCAATACCGATCGCGGTGCCCTCGTGCAGCTCTGCGCTGCCATAGCCCGACATCTCTGCCACGCGCTGCAAAACAGCAGCTTGACGCGATGCACCACCAACCGCATTGGGCGCAGAGCCCGCGTTGATGCCTTCGGCTTTCAGGTGGTCCAGACGGAACTGCAGCGGATCGGCACCGACTTTATGCGCCGCCTCATCCATGAAGCTTTCCACGGCAAAGTTGGTCCAGCCCGGTCCGACAGACCGCAGCCAACCGGGACGGAAGGTCGCATTCGCCAGATCGTTCGAGATCGCCCGCACCTGATGCGCACCCACCGTGTACCAGTGATCGGCACCGTCGATGGCAAAGGGGTCATAGGGTTCTTCGTTGACACCTTTGGGCATGAAACCCGGTGCCATCACCTGCGTTGGCCAACCGGCAGCGGCGTGGTGTTCCATGCCCGTGACGGCTTTGCCATCGTCGAACGCCATGCGCAGTTTTTGCACCGAAGGCGACCGGATGCTGTCGAACTGCGCGTCTTCCTCGCGCGAGAACACCAGCTTGACCGGCTTGCCAACCGCTTTCGAGGCGAGCGCTGCGGGCACGATATAGTCGCCATTCAGGCGACGGCCAAAGCCCCCACCCAGCATATAGCTGCGCATCACGATCTTATCGGCAGGCACTTCCAAAGCGGCGGCCAGCGTCGGCAGGATCAGCGATTGCCACTGGTTGCCCGCGTGGGTTTCCCAAACACCATCGGCGTTCTGGAAGACCGTGGCGTTCACCGGCTCCATCTGGAAGTGCAGCACGGATTGCGTGGTGTATTCGACTTCGAGCATGTCGGCGGCGGCATCAAAGGCAGCGGTCGTGTCGGGCTGCTCTGTGTGCAGGATCGACCCTTCCTCGCCTTGGATCAGCTCGCGCGAGCGCGCCTGGATATCCTCTTCCGAGACATTCGCCGTCTCGCCCGAGGTCCAGTCGACGCTGATCTCGTAGGTCGCCGTGCGCGCGGCGTGCAGCGTTTTGCCCAGCACCACAACCCAACCCGGCACGGTGCCCGACGGGTCTTCGATCACCACGGTTTCAAGGTAGCCTTTGATGTCCTTGGCGGCGCTATCGTCCACGGCATTCACCTTGGAGCCATAGCGCGTCGGCGGCAGCATCGGCACGCCGTAGACCATCCCGTCGACCTTGGCATCCAGACCATAGATCGCCTGACCGGTGGTTTTCGTATCCAGATCAAGCGGATGCACGTCCTGCCCTACAAGGCGCAGGTCAGCGTGGGGTTTCAGCGGCAGGGCTGCCAGTTCTTCTTCGGTGAAGCTGCGGTCAAGACCATCGGCCACCAAATCACCATAGCTGATGCTTTGCGTGCCATCGGTCACAGCACCGTCGCGTGCAGTCAGACCCGAGGCATCAACGCCCCATTTGACCGCTGCGGCTTCGATCAAGGCGGTTCGGCCAGCGGCCCCCGCTTGACGGTAGACAGGCCAGCTTTGCCAAATCGACCAGCTGCCGCCGGTGACCATCAGGCCCCATTTCTCGGCTGTATCGACATGGGTGATGTGTACATTTTCCCATGCGACTTCCAGCTCGTCCGCGAGAATACGCGCGATGGCCGTGCCGACGTGCTGGCCCATCTCGGCACGGATGATGTTGACGTTGACCTGACCCTCGGCGTCGATCCAGTACCACATCGACGGTTCGAACGTGTCACCATTGGGCGTGACCGGCGTGCCATCGGGCACCGCAGGGTTCATCGCCGCGTTCGACGCCTGCGGGAAGCCAAAGGCAACGCCAACGGCCGTCATGGAGACAAGGAACCCGCGACGGGTCATCTGGGGTTGCGTCTCTGCGCCTGTGAGGCGGGAAATCAAATTAGCCATTGTCGGAGCCTCCCATAGCCGTGGCGGCATCGCGCACGGCTTGACGAATTCGGGTATAGGTCATGCAGCGGCACAGGTTGCCGGTCATCACCGCGTCGATGTCGTCATCGCTGGGGTTGGGCGTGTCTTTCAGCAGCGACGCTGCCTGCATGATCTGACCCGACTGGCAATAGCCACACTGGGGCACGCGCAGGTTCCGCCATGCTTCTTGCACAGGGTGGTTGCCGTTTTCGTCCAGCCCTTCGATGGTGGTGACTTTCAAGCCTTCGACATCCGAAAGATAGGTGATGCAGGACCGTGTGGCCAAACCGTCGATATGCACGGTACATGCGCCACAGGCGCCGATGCCACAGCCGAACTTGGTGCCGGTCAGCCCGATCTCGTCACGGATCGCCCACAACAGGGGCGTATCCGGCTCTGCGTCGACAGAGACCTGCCGTCCGTTCAATTCGAATTCAATCATTAAGTGTTTGTCCTTGGGTAATTTTTGCCTAGGGCGGAGCGCGCGTATAGCAGCGTTGACTGGACGGTCAATATAAGTTTCATACCACCCATTAACAGGTGCCGACCAAGTTGATCACGGGATTGTCAGACGTCCGCGCGCGATACGCGTTTACCAATATTACACGGAAATCACATTTGGCGAAAGAAAATTTCGCTACCACTTACGCATGCATGATCCTCCACAGCACAGTCTCGCCTTGTTTATCCAGACACCGGCAGGTACTGCCCCCCATCACCGGACCGTATAGGACAGTCCGGTCATCAAGGGTCCGGCAACGTCATGGCGCAAAATTCTCTGATTTACAAAGTCGAGCTTTCGGTCTCGGACATGGATCGCCACTACTACGAGACGCACAAGCTGACCGTGGCCAAACACCCGTCGGAAACTGATGAACGTCTGATGGTCCGCCTGCTGGCCTTTGCCCTGAACGCGCATGAGCATCTTGAGATGACAAAGGGCCTGTCGACCGATGACGAACCCGATATCTGGCAAAAAAGCCTGAGCGACGAGATTGACGTGTGGGTGGCTCTCGGCCTGCCAAGCGAAAAGATCATCCGGCAGTCCTGCAATAAATCCGCGCGGGTCGTGATCTATCCTTACGGCGGCAAAACGGCAGAAGTCTGGTGGGACAAGGTCCGCAGCAGCACCGCCCGTTTCGACAAGCTCGAGGTCGTCAATCTGGCAGAGCATGACACCGCGGCGCTGGCAAAGCTGGCCAGTCGCGCGATGAAGCTTGGCGTGCATATTCAGGACGGTGACGTGATGGTCAGCGTCGATGACAGCGTCGTCTACCTGACGCCCCAAACGTGGAAAGACGTGGGCTGACGCGCCACTGGCATGGGGAGTAGCCCCTCGCCAGCGCGCATCTAAGCGAAACCTGTACCGCTACTGCATGGAATGGAACCCGACCGCCCGATCAAGGTCGTCCACATAGACATCGAACCATCCTACGGCATTCGTCTTGGTCATTTCGTATCCTTTAAAATGTTTGGTTTTATCGTAAAATCCAATTACCCCGCCGCTCAGACCGCATTGGAAGCATCAACGCGCCGCTCAAGATGCCAGATCTTCGATACAATCTGCCACCCCTGCGCACCCTTCACGAAACCAAGGTGATCAACAAAGACATTGTCATGGGCGCGGATTCGGATTTTCACGGTCGCACTCAACGGCGATAGCATGTCGATCAGCAACACCTCTACCTCGCGCGGTTGGCCGGTGCTGGCAGGAGAGACGCGGGCCCCGACATCGCGGCTGAAGCTGTCGATCGGCTCTACAAAGACCGTCCCACTATCGCCGTCGAACAGGCTAGAGCTTGGGTGGAACACGGCATTCAGCTTGTCGGTGTCACAATCGTGTATCGCGTCAAAATAGGTCTCTATCGCGCTCAGCAGTTCAGGTTGCAGGGTCATGTCAAACCTCCGGTAAGTGTTGCTGATCCTAGATTGCCATTTGGGCGAAACGCGCGATACTGGCTATATTGACAACCTTCGGTCGGATTCTGCCAAAATGCCCCACATCCTGCCCCGTCACGCCCCCTTGGTCTGCGCGCTTGCCTATGACGGGCTGTGCACCTTTGAATTTGGCATCGCGGTAGAGCTTTTCGCCCTGCCCCGACCCGAATTCGCGGATTGGTACCGCTATGCGACGGTTAAGGCCGAACCCGGTCCGATTCGAGCCACGGGCGGTATCACGATCGAGGCGCAGGACGATCTTGATCTGCTGCGGCAAGCCAGCCTGATCATCGTGCCCGGCTGGCGCGGTGCCGATGCCCCTGTCCCGCCCGCGGTATGCGCCGCCTTGCAAGACGCCTATGCCCAAGGCGCGCGGATCGCGTCGATCTGTTCAGGTGTCTTTGTCTTGGCCGCGGCGGGGCTGCTGACAGGCAAAAGCGCCACAACCCATTGGCGCTACACCGATAAGCTGGCCGCGCGCTACCCTGACATATCCGTGGACCCTGATGTGTTGTTCGTGGAGGACGACCGGATTTTCACCTCGGCCGGATCGGCGGCGGGGCTGGATCTGGGGCTGCATATCATTCGGCAGGATCACGGCGCGCAGGTCGCTGCGTCTGTTGCCCGACGGCTTGTTCTTCCCGCACAACGCGATGGCGGGCAGCGTCAGTTCGTGCCCCGCCCCGAGCCCAAGGCGCGGATGGGGTCGGATCTTGCAGCGCTACAGGATATGATCCGCGCCACACTGGACGAGGACTGGCCGATGGCCCGTATGGCACAAACCGCCGCCACCAGCGGGCGCACGCTGGCCCGCCGGTTCCGCGAAGAGACAGGCGACACCCCCCTTAACTGGCTCAAGCTTGAACGGGTGTCCCGCGCCGCTGAACTGCTGGAAAATAGCGCCATCCCGCTGGCCGATATATCAGATGTTTGCGGCTTCGGCTCGGCCGAGAGTTTTCGCCGCGATTTCCGCAAACTGATGGGCGTCCCTCCGATCCGGTATCGCGAAAGGTTCGGGGCTGCCGCCTAGCCCCACGATCGCGGCATAACGCGCCCCAAAGCGCTAGAATGCAAAAATATGCGATACTGCCGCCCCTTGCCGCTTTCACAGTAATTTCCCTTGGCTTCCCCGCGTGGCCCGCTACCTTGATCCCCAAGTTGTGCAAACCAGTCACTTTTTACGCCAAGGAGCCTGCATCTCATGAAAAATTCCCTTCGTATCACCGTATCCGCCGCGACCCTCACCGTAGCGTTGGCCAGCGCCGCGGCCGCCGACATCACCGTATCGTCCAAGATCGACACCGAAGGCGGGCTATTGGGCAATGTCATCGCCCTTGCGCTAGAGGACGCGGGCCTGCCTGTCGAACGCCGCCTGCAACTGGGCGGCACGCAGGTTGTCCGCGAGGCGCTGTTGTCCGGCCAGATCGACATTTACCCCGAATACACCGGCAACGCGGCCTTCTTCTTTAACGAAGCAGACAGCGACGTGTGGAAAGACGCCGACGCCGCACACGCCCGCGCGGCCGAGCTCGACGCCGCGCAAAACGATGTCACATGGCTGACCTCGGCCCCTGCCAATAACACATGGGCCATCGCGGTGACCGGCCCCGTGGCGCAAGACAACAACCTGACCACCATGTCCGATTTCGGCGCATGGGTCGCGCAGGGCGGCACGGTCAAGCTCGCGGCCTCGACCGAGTTTGTGTCCTCCCCCGCGGTGCTGCCCGCGATGCAGGACACCTACGGGTTTGAACTGAACGCGGACCAGACGGTGATCCTGTCCGGCGGCGATACAGCGGCCACGATCCAGGCCGCCGCACGCGGCACATCGGGCGTGAACGCCGCGATGGTTTATGGCACCGACGGCGGTGTCGGTGCCACCGGTCTGGTGGTGATGGAGGATGACAAAGGCGTGCAGCCCGTCTACGAACCCGCCCCCATCATCCGCGCCGAAGTGCTGGCCGAATACCCGTCGATCCCCGAGGTGCTGAACCCCATTTTTGAGGGGTTGGACATGGCGACGCTGCAAAAGCTCAACGGGCGGATTCAGGTCGGCGGTGAACCGGCAGAGGCCGTGGCCCGTGATTACCTCACCCAAGCCGGGGTACTGGACTGATCCGGGGCACGATGTCCTTGCAGACCCCTCAGGCGCGGCTATCCGCGCCGGGGGTCCTATTTGCCGTTCTGGGGGCCGCAGCGATGCTGGCCCCCTTTATGACGCTGGCCGCAAACCGCATCGTGGCGGGGGACGCGGTGCCGATCTGGTCGGTGGTGCCGGTGGCACAGACGGCCCCCGGTTTGGCGGCAATCGTGACCGGGCTGGTATTGGGCCTGCCTGCAAAACACGTGGGGCTGCGTCTGGCGGGTCCGCTTGTGGGGCTGGCGGGGTTGCTGTGGCTGCTCGTCCAAGGCGCGCCAGCGCTGCTGGAGGGCGCGGGCGATTACGCAAGGGTCTCTCCGGCGGCGGGGTTCTGGTGCTTGCTGGTGATCTTTGCCCTGCTCATGGCCGATGCGATCACCGCGATGAAACCGGGGCCCTTTCAGCGCGCATTGTTGCTGGCAGCGGTGCTGGGGGCCTTGTCCGTCGTGCTCGGCTCTGGCGCGCTGGCACCGCTGTCGGTGATGCAGGAATTTGCCGCGCGCCGTGACGCCTTTGCGTCCGAGGCGACGCGTCACCTGTGGCTGGCCTTCGGGTCGCTTGGCATGGCGGGGCTGATCGGCTTTCCCATCGGCGTTCTGAGCCACCGCAAGCCCGCGCTGCGCAGCGCGATCCTGCCGGTGCTGAGCTTTCTGCAAACCATCCCCTCGCTCGCCATGTTCGGGCTGATGATCCCCCTGCTGGGCTGGGTCGGTGCCACCGTGCCCGGTGCGCGCAGCGTGGGCATCGCGGGCATCGGATTTGCACCGGCTTTTGTGGCGCTGGTGCTCTATTCGCTGCTGCCCGTCGTGGGCAATACCGTGGCCGGTCTGGCCGCCACGCCGCCGCAAGCCCTGAACGCCGCGCGCGGAATAGGCATGACAGCGGCGCAACGCCTGTGGCGCGTGGAACTGCCCATCGGCCTGCCCGTGATTCTGACCGGCCTGCGCATCGTGCTGGTCCAAAACATCGGGCTGGCGGTCATCGCGGGGCTGATCGGCGGCGGCGGCTTTGGCACATTCGTGTTCCAAGGGCTGAACCAGACTGCGACAGACCTGATCCTGCTGGGCGCGCTGCCCACGGTCGCGCTGGCCCTGACCGCGGCTATCGTGATGGATATTCTGGTCGACCTGACCCGCCGCCTCCCCAAGGAGACCCCATGATAGAGATCGACAATATCACCAAAATCTACGACAGCGCCCGCGCCGTCGATGGCGTGTCGATGACCATCGATACCGGTACGATCACAGTTATCGTGGGCACCTCCGGCTCGGGCAAGACAACGCTTTTGCGGCTGATCAACCGGCTGGAAGAGCCCACCTCGGGAGAGGTGCGGATCAACGGGCAATCAACGCTCGACGTCAAGCCGCATATCCTGCGGCGGCGGATCGGATATGCCATTCAGGGGCACGGGCTGTTCCCGCATCACACGGTCGCGCGCAATATCGGCGCGGTGCCGCAACTGCTGGGCTGGCCCCGTGACAAGATCGACGCCCGCGTGGACGAGCTGCTTGATCTCTTCTCGATGGCACCGCAAGAATTCCGCCACCGCTACCCCTCTGAACTGTCGGGCGGGCAACAACAACGGGTCGGCGTAGCACGAGCCCTCGCCTCGCGCCCTGATCTGATCCTGATGGATGAACCCTTTGGCGCGCTCGACCCGATCATCCGCACCCGCGCGCAAGAGGATCTGCGCCGCATCCAGCAGGCGCTCGGCTCAACCATCATCCTCGTGACCCATGATATGGAGGAAGCCATTCGTCTGGGCGACCGCGTGGCGGTGATGGATGGCGGCAAGCTGGTGCAACATGCCACCCCTGCAGAGATCATCACCCACCCTGCGACCGACTTCGTCGCCGATATGGTCGGCGATGTCGAACGCCCGCTGCGGCTGCTGTCCCTGACCCCGCTGGCTGAGGTGATTGAAGACGGCCCCGCCAGCGGCACGCCCCTTTCCCGCGACGCCAATTTACGCGACGCGCTGTCGGCCTGCCTGTGGACGGGGCGCAGCGCCGTGCCGATCACCGATAAGGGCAAGATTATCGGCCGCGTGACGCTGGACGCGATCCGCGCCCGGGCCGAGGTACACGCATGACAGCGGGCAATCTGCTACGCGCCTGCTTGCTGGCGCTGCTGCTCGCTCTGGTGCTCCGGCCCGATTGGTTCGCGCCGCTCTTTGCGCCGCTAGCCCCGGCGGGCGGACCGGTCATTTACGCGCGCAGCTCTTTGCTGTCGCTCTCGCTCAGCCATCTTGGGCTGGTGGCCCTTGCCTCTGTTGCGGCGACGCTGGTGGCGGTGACGCTGGCGATCTTTGTCACCCGTCCTGTGGGCGCGTCCTTCCTGCCGCTGTCGCGCACGATCACCAACATCGGTCAGACCTTCCCCCCCGTCGCGGTGCTGGCGCTTGCCGTGCCTGCCTTGGGGTTCGGGGCGGGGCCGACGCTGGTGGCGCTGTTTCTTTATGGGCTGCTCCCAATTTTCGAAAATGCGATCACCGCCCTGTCGACCCTGCCCCCCGCCACGATGGAGGCCGCACGCGGCATGGGGCTGAACCGCTGGCAACGCCTGTGGCGGGTGGAGCTTCCCCTCGCCCTGCCCGTGATCCTGACCGGCATCCGCCTGTCCGTCGTTATTGCCCTTGGCACCGCCACCATCGGCTCCACCGTTGCCGCGCGCACCCTTGGCGAAGTCATCATCGCCGGGCTGCTGACCAACAACACCGCCTATGTGCTGCAAGGCGGGTTGATCGTGGGACTTTTTGCGGTGCTTATCTATGATGCGATGGCCCAGCTTGAACGCTACCTTAGCCGGCGCATGGGTGGGTAAACCGCGCCGAGTGGAAGCGCGCCTATCCGCCGCCCGCGCAATTGCGCCCCCTGTCCAAGACTTGTATCACACCCCCTATGATCCGACAGCTTGCCCCCTTTGTTCTCACCCTCTGGGCCGCGCCGCTGGCCGCGCACCCCCATGTGTTCATCGACACGCAGCTCTCGCTTGTGGCCGACGATCAAGGGCAACTGACCCATGTGCGGGTGACCTGGGAATATGACGCGCTCTATTCCTTGCTGGTGACCGAGGATATGGGCCTTGATGCCGACGGCGACGGGGCGCTCACGGAAACGGAGCTTGCGACGCTGAACGGCTTTGACATGCAGTGGGTCGACGGGTTCAACGGCGATCTGGTCCTCAGCACCGAAGCGAACACCATCGCGCTGTCCGGCCCGACCGATATTGCGACGCAGTTCGACAACGGACAGATCACTACGATGCATACCCGTGCGCTGGAAACCGCAATCCCCGCGGGGACAGCGATCACCATCAAACCATACGATGAGACCTATTACACCGCCTACGATATCACGACCGCAATAGACACCACGCGCGCGCCGACCTGTCGCGCCCGCGTCGCCATGCCCGATGTCACCGCCACGATGGAGGCGCTGCAACAACAGCTTGCCCAGCTTGATGCCCAGACCGATCCGTCCGACGCGGGTCTGCCGGATATCGGCGCGCAAATGGCACCGACGGTGAATGTGACATGCGCCGCGCCCTGACCGTGATCGCCTTGGGCGTGGTCATCGCCCTTGCCGCACTGTGGTGGACCGGCGGCTTTGACCGGCTCGCGCAATGGGCTGCGGCGCATCAACGCGCGTTTCAAAACAGCATCGCCCTCTCGCTTCGCGCCGTGCGTGCGGGCCAGCCAGAGGCGGTAACCGCCCTGCTGTCCGCCTGTTTCGCCTATGGCGTGGTGCATGCCGCAGGCCCCGGTCACGGCAAGGTGTTGATCGGCGGCTATGGCGCGGCCAAGGCTGTGCCAATGCTGCGCCTGTCGGTGATTGCGCTGTTATCCTCGCTGGGTCAGGCCGTGACGGCGGTGGCTCTGGTCTATACCGGCGTGAGCCTGTTGCAGTTGGGGCGCGCGCGTATGATTGCGCTGACAGAGGCGATTATGGCCCCCGTCAGCTACGGCGCGATTGCCTGTGTCGGGCTGTGGCTGTTCTGGCGTGGCCTGCGCCATTTCCGCGCGACGCTTCCCGCGCCGCAAGATCATCACGACACCCATCACAATCACGATCACGATCACGATCACGACGGTATCTGCGCCACCTGCGGCCATGCCCATGGCCCCACCGCTGAACAGGTTCAAAATGCGACCACCCTGCGCGAGACGCTGCTGCTGATCGGCTCTATCGCGATCCGCCCATGCACGGGGGGACTGTTCGTGCTGATCATCACGCTTCAGATGGGGATCGCGGGCGTCGGGATTGCCGGTGCTTTCGCGATGGCCTTTGGCACTGCGACCATCACCATCGCTGTGGGTCTGGGGGCCGGCGCATTGCGCGGTGGCGTGCTTGCCGGATGGGCGAGCACCCCCCGTGCAGCCCAGATCGCCGCCCTGATCGAGCTTGCCGCGGGGCTTGGTGTGGCCCTGTTGGCGGGCGGTTTGCTGCTGCGGGCGATCTGAGTTTACCCGCTCGACAAGCGGGGCGGTCAAAACTATCTATAATCCATGACCCTACCTAGATCAGAGACCCACTCCGCCCGGATCGCGCGTATACTGGCCGACCGCATCATCTCGGGGCAGTTGGCTCCGGGCGCGCGGTTGCGGCAAGATCACATCGCGCAGGAATTCGGCGCAAGTCATGTACCCGTGCGTGAAGCCTTCCGCCGGCTCGAGACACAATCACTTGCAGAAAGCCTGCCAAGACGCGGATTTCGCGTTACTTTTTTCGATATGGCAGAGCTGCGGGAAGTCGCCGAAATGCGCGCCAGCCTCGAAGCGCTCGCCCTGCGGCACGCCGCCCCAAACCTGACGCCCGATATCCTCGCCAAGGCGCATAAGGCCAACCTGCAAGGCGACAGCGCCCAAAATGTACATGAATGGGAAGAGGCAAACCGCTGTTTTCACAGATTAATTCTAGAACCCTGCCAGATGCCTCGGCTGATGCGGTCGATTGACGACCTGCAAGTGGCAAGCGCGCGGTTCATTCTGCGGGCGTGGCGGACAAATTGGGAAGCCCGCACCGATCACGACCACCGTCTGATCCTCGACGCGTTACGAAAAGGTCAGGTGGATCTGGCCTGTACCACGCTTTCGCGCCACGTGGGGTGGATCGGCAAGCGCAGTCGCACCCTTAAAAACCAAAGCGGTTCAGGTACTTCCGAGTTTTTCAGATAATTATCTATAATCTGAATTGCCAGACGCCGCATCCTTCGTCCTACTGGGAGTGACCTTGAAAGCTATCACTCGGAGGAAACCAGATGGCACTTGCGATTACATCCCTACCCCGTAACCCGTCCTTCGCGCAGGGGCTTGGCCTCGCGCTGGCCGGTGCCGCGCTGATCACGCTGGGGGCCAAGGTCCAGATCCCGTTCTGGCCAGTGCCCATGACGCTGCACACGTGGTCGGTCTTTCTAGTCGCCCTCACCCTTGGCCCGCGTCTGGGGCTGGCGGCGATGGCGGCCTATCTTGGGGCCGGTGCAGCGGGGCTTCCCGTGTTCTCCGGCACGCCTGAACGCGGCATCGGGCTAAGCTATATGGTCGGGCCGACGGGCGGCTATCTGCTGGGCTATCTTGTCGCGGCGGGTCTGACCGGCTGGCTGGCGATGGGGCGCGGCTGGATCGGGCGCGTGCTGGCGATGCTGGCGGGTCTGACCGTGGTCTATGCCGGTGGTCTGGCGTGGCTGGCGCTGTTCGTGCCCGCACCCAAGCTGCTGGCCGCAGGGCTGACCCCTTTCCTGCTGGGTGATGTGGTCAAGGTGCTGCTGGTGGCGACACTGCTGTCGGGCCTGTCGCGGCTGAAAGGGCGTGATCAATGATCCGCACGGACTGGACCGTTGACGAAGCGGCAGCGATCCACGCGCTGCCCTTCCCCGACCTGATCCATCAGGCGCAAACGCTGCACCGTGCGCATTTCGACCCCACGGCGATCGAAACCGCCAGCTTGCTGAGCATCAAGACCGGCGGCTGCCCCGAGGATTGCGGCTATTGTTCGCAATCGGCGCATTACGACACCGGCGTCAAAGCGACCAAACTGATGGGCGCGCAGGAGGTCATCGCCGCCGCCAAACGTGCCAAGGATGCGGGCGCGCAGCGGTTCTGCATGGGGGCTGCATGGCGCAGCCCCAAGGACCGCGACATGGACAAGCTGACCGATATGGTGCGCGGCGTGGCCGATCTGGGGCTCGAGACCTGCATGACGCTGGGGATGCTGTCGCCCGAGCAGGTGACCAAGCTTAAGGAGGCCGGGCTCGATTTCTACAACCACAACATCGATACCTCGCCCGAGTATTACGCCGAGATCGCCTCGACCCGCACGATGGAAGACCGCCTTGAGACGGTGGAACATGTGCGCAAGGGCGGGATCAAGGTCTGCTGCGGCGGTATCCTTGGCATGGGCGAGGCAGAAGCGGACCGGATCAGCATGCTGGTCACCCTCGCCACGCTGCCCAGCCACCCAGACAGCGTGCCGGTGAACCTGTGGAACGCGGTCAAAGGCGTGCCGGTGCAGGGAAAATCCGAAAAGGTCGACCCTTTTGCGCTGGTCCGGCTCGTGGCCTTGGCGCGTATCCTGATGCCCGCCTCGGTCGTGCGTCTCTCCGCAGGGCGCACCGGGATGAGCGACGAGCTGCAATCGCTGTGCTTTCTGGCGGGTGCGAATTCGATCTTTGTGGGCAACCAGTTGCTGACCACCGAAAACCCCGCCACATGGAAGGACAACGACCTTCTGCAACGGCTCGGCATGCATGTGGCACACGCGAAGCCCGCGTCCAGTTCGGCAGAGATGGCGGCACAGTAGATCCGCCCCTGACACGTGCAAAAGCCCGGCCCGAGATCCTCGGGCCGGGATTATCATATCGGGCGACTGCGTGGCGTCAGGCGAAGATGATCACCGACTGCATGCCGTCTGCGACCATATCCCCATCCGTATTCCAGACCCGCATCACCTGAGAGCTATAGCCGCCGTTGCCGGCGGTCAGCTGCGTCTCCATCATATACCAGCCGTCGCGGGTATTGGCGTGATCGGACAACAGGTTGATGATCCAGTTCATTGACGAGTTTGGCCCCGGCCGCGTCATCATCGGGAAGGCCGCAGGGGGTAGCACGTCGCCAATGGCGATCAGCCCCTCAAGCGTCCCCCACATCGCCGGATCGCGGTGCCGCGCCCAGATCCGGACATAGCCGCGATCGGCACCGGAGAACGGCAGGCTCCCCTCTATCAGCTTGACCTCGAAGTTGACAAAGAACCGCACCGGCGGGCGTTTCAGCGCGGGTGGGAAGTAAGAGGGCGTGTCGTCCGGCCCTTGGGGCGCGGCGGGCGCGGTATGGCCTACGCTCAACTGGCTTTCCTGCGCATGCCCGAAAGAAAACGTGCCCGTCGCCGCGACCTTGCCGTCGATTTTAGCGCGGGTGGCGATGGTGGTGATGTTGCGCCCTTCGCGCAGCACCTCTGCATGGATCGTGGGCGGCTGCGACACGGGCGCGGTAAAGTTGATCAGCGCCGACCGCAGCGCGGGCAGATCGGGGCGGTCCCGACGGGCCGCATTGACCAGCAAGGCACCGGTAAATCCGCCAAAGGCCGTACGCCCCTGCGCCCAATTCTCTGGCACCTGATAGCGCGGCGCGGTGCCGTCCTGCTCTGCTGTGGCCAATACCTCGGCCAGGGTCACATCTGTCATGTCGGGTCCTTTATGCGTCTGTCACCGCGCGCGGGCGCGCTGTTTCCCAATCGATGCCCGCAAAGCCAAGGGCGCGCAAGACACCCTGCCCCTGAAACGCCACGTCACCAAGAACGCACCCCCGCGGCAAAAAACCTTTGGCGGGATCGAATAGAGGTGTTGACGCCTAATCTATATTTCACATATTCATGAAATATGGAATCACTACTCACGGATCGACTCGCCACCCTTAGCCACCCGCAGCGCCTGGCCGTGTTTCGCCTGCTGATGCGGCGCTATCCCGATGCCTTGCCTGCGGGGGAAATCGCGCAGGTGCTGGCGCTGAAATCCAGCACAGCGTCGGTATATCTGTCGGCGCTGACACAAGTCGGGCTGATCTCGCAGCGGCGCGACGGGACGCGGCTGCTGTACACTGTCAACCTTGATGCGGCGGGCGAGGTCGTATCGGGGTTGTTCGTGGATTGTTGTCGGGGGCGCGCCGACCTCTGCCCGCCCCCGTTCTCTGACCTCATTAACAGGACGCAGATGATGACCCAGACAAAGTTCAACGTGCTTTTCGTATGTACCGGCAACTCCGCCCGTTCCATCTTTGCAGAGACGATCCTGCGGGACATGGCGGGCGACCGGTTCACCGCCTATTCCGCGGGCACCCTGCCCCGGTCCGAGCTTAACCCCCTTGCGGTCGAGATGCTGCAAGCCAAGGGCCACAGCATCGACGCGCTGCGGTCCAAACATATCTCTGAGTTCCAGACCGACGACGCGCCGCAGATGGATTTCGTCTTTACCGTCTGCGACCACGCCGCGAACGAGGAATGCCCCACCTGGCCCGGCCAGCCCGTGTCAGGCCATTGGGGCATGCCCGATCCCGTCAAAGCCGAAGGGACAGAAGCGGAACGCCGGCTGGCCTTTCAACAGACATATGGCGCGCTGCACAACCGGCTGCTGGCCTTTACCGCCCTGCCTTTCGAAGCGCTGGACCGCGCTGCCTTGCAAAAACGGGTCGATGCCATCGGCGCCGACCCAGTGACCACAGGATAAACCATCATGACAACCTATGCTTTGAACGGCCTTGGCCGCATCGGAAAACTCGCCCTGCGGCCCTTGCTGGAACAGGGGGCCAAGATCGCCTTTATCAACGACGCGGTTGGCGACCCCGAGATGCACGCCCATTTGCTGGAGTTTGATTCCGTCCACGGGCGCTGGCCCGCGACCTTCAGCGCAGAGGATAACGCGATCACCATCGACGGCACGCGTATCCCCGTGACCAGCACTAAGTCGATCACTGACCTGCCGCTTGACGGTGTGGATGTGGTGATCGACTGCACCGGCGCGTTCAAGACAGAGGCCAAGCTTGCCCCCTATTTCAAGGCGGGCGTGAAAAAGGTTGTTGTCTCCGCCCCCGTCAAGGACGGGCCGACGGCGAATATCGTCTATGGCGTGAACGACGACAGCTATGATCCTGCCACGCACAGCATCGTCACCGCGGCGAGCTGCACCACCAACTGCCTCGCCCCCGTCGTCAAAGTGCTGCTGGAAGGGATCGGGATCAAACACGGATCGATCACCACGATCCATGACGTGACCAACACGCAAACCATCGTGGACCGCCCCGCCAAAGACATGCGCCGCGCGCGTTCCGCGCTGACCAACCTGATCCCCACCACCACGGGGTCGGCCACGGCGATCACGCTGATCTATCCGGAGCTGACCGGCAAGCTGAACGGTCACGCCGTGCGGGTACCCCTGCTGAACGCGTCGATCACCGATTGCGTATTCGAGCTTGAGCGTGAGACGACCGCGGAAGAGGTCAACGCCCTGTTCAAAACCGCCGCCGAGGGGTCGCTAAAGGGCATTCTGGGCTTTGAGGAACGCCCGCTTGTGTCGTCGGATTACACCAATGACACCCGCAGCGGGATCGTGGATGCGCCATCTACGATGGTGGTGAATGGCACGCAGGTCAAAATCTATGCGTGGTATGACAATGAAATGGGCTATGCGCACCGTCTGGTGGATGTGGCGCTGATGGTGGGCGGCAAGCTGTGACACGCCCTGCCGGTTTTACCGCCTATATCACTGTCACCGCCGCCTATTGGGCCTTTATGCTAACCGACGGCGCGCTGCGGATGCTTGTGCTGCTGCATTTTCACACGCTCGGGTTCTCTCCGGTACAGCTGGCCTATCTGTTCGTGCTCTACGAGATCGCGGGCGTGGTCACCAACCTGTCGGCGGGCTGGATCGCGGCGCGCTTCGGGCTGACCTCGACACTCTATGCGGGGCTGTCGTTGCAAGTGGTCGCGCTGCTGGCGCTGACGCAGCTTGATCCGGCATGGAGCGTCGCCGCCTCGGTCGTATTTGTCATGCTGGTGCAAGGGCTGTCAGGCGTGGCCAAGGATCTTGCCAAGATGAGCTCTAAATCCGCGGTCAAGCTGCTGGCCCCCACCACGGGGGGCGGCTTGTTCCGCTGGGTCGCACTGCTCACCGGATCGAAGAACGCGGTCAAGGGCGCTGGCTTTCTGCTGGGTGCGGGGATGCTGGCGCTGCTGGGGTTTGTGCCGTCGACGCTGGTCATGGCGGCGATCCTGTTTGTGATCCTGATCGGCGTCATCATCGGTATGCCCGCGGGCCTGCCGGTGGGGCGAAAGGATGCCAAGTTCACCGAAGTCCTGTCCAAGAACCGCAATATCAACTGGCTCAGCGCCGCGCGGCTGTTCCTCTTCGGGGCGCGCGATGTGTGGTTTGTCGTGGGCATCCCGATCTATTTCTACGCCGTGCTCTCCGATGGCAGCGTCGAAAGCAAGCGGGAGGCTTTCTTCATGATCGGCAGCTTTATGGCGGTGTGGACGATCCTTTATGGGGCCGTGCAAGGCTGGGCCCCCAAGATACTGCGGGCCACAGGCCGGACCGAGGGCGACACGCTCGCGCAGGCCCGCCACTGGAACCTTGCGCTGGTCGTCGTGCCTGCCGTGCTTGCCGCGCTGGTCTGGATCACGCCTGCGCCATCCCCCGCGCTGACGGTCACGATTGTCATCGGCTTGCTGGTGTTCGGGGCGATTTTCGCAGTAAATTCAGCGCTTCATTCCTATCTGATCCTCAGCTTTACGGATGCAAAGCGGGTCACGATGGATGTGGGGTTCTACTATATGTCCAACGCGGCCGGTCGGTTGGTTGGCACGCTTTTGTCGGGCTTCACCTATCAACTGGGGGGGCTGGCGCTGTGTCTTGGCACCGCGGCGCTGATGCTGGCGCTGAGCGCCTTGGGGACGGCACAGCTGCGCCCTTCGCAAACGTCATGAACTGCGGCGCGCGGGGATGTCCCCGCGCGCTCAATCTCAGGGGACCGCAACCACGCCGTTGCGGTTGTCACGCCAGATCACCGCGACAAGCACCGCCGAGGCGACCCCCGCGACCAGCGTCGTTGTCAGCCCCGGAAAGCTGAAGGCAAAGCCCGCGATCCCCAGCGGCAGACGCAACCAGGGCCGCACCATACCGACGCCCAGCAAATAGCCCTCAAGCCCGCCGGACAGCAGCGTGATGCCGATGATGATCGACGGCAGCACATAGATCAGCGGCGTCAGATCGCCCTGCAGCACCAGCGCAGGCTGAAACAGGAAGAACAACGGCACAAAGTAGATCACCACCCCCAGCCGCATCGCGGTGAAGGAGGTCAGCATCGGCTTGGCCCCCGCAATCGTCGCCGCGAGAAACGCTGCAGCGCCCACCGGAGGCGTGATCACCGACAACATCGCGTAGTAGACGATGAAGAAGTGCACCGCGACCGTGTTCAACCCGCCGATTTCGATGATCGCGGGCGCCAGCGTCACTGCAAGGAAGATGTAAGCGACAATCGCAAGCCCCGCCATGCCCATGATAAAGCAGGCCAAAACCCCAAGCGCGATCACGAGATAGACGTTATCCCCGCCCAAAGCGACCAGCCCCGAGGTCATCGACCCTGTCACACCGGTGATGGTCAAGGCGCTGACCACAAAGGCGATCGGCAGGATGATCGCTGCGGTCTGCGTGACCAGCGTGCCCACTTGGCGCAGGGTTTCGAAGATGCGCGCAGGCGTCATCATGGTCTCGCGTTGCAGGAAGCTTAGCGCGATCATCAGCGCACTGGCGTACCACGGGGCGTAATATTCCCACCGCATATACAGCAGGCCCCAGACCAAAAAGATCATGACCAGCAAGAAGGGCCAGCCGCGCTTCATCACCTCGCGGGCCGAGGGCAGGTTTTCGGGTTTCATCCCCACCAGCCCCTTGCGCGCGGCATAGGCGTCGACTTGCAGGATCAGACCAAAGTAGAACAACACCGACGGCAGGATCGCGGCCACCATCACGGTCGCGTAATCCACACCGATGGTGATCGCCATGACAAAGGCAATTGCCCCCATCACCGGCGGCATCACCACCCCGCCGGTCGAGGCACAGGCCTCGATCGCGCCAGCGTAATGGGGCGGGTAGCCGACCTTTTTCATGGTCGGAATGGTGATCGACCCGGTGCCCGCGATGTTGGAAAAGATCGACCCCGACAGCGACCCGAAAAAGGCGCTGGCGACGATCGAAACTTTCGCAGGACCGCCGCGGTACTTGCCAAAGCCCGCATTTGCCAGATTGATAAAGAACTGCCCTGCCCCCGTAGCGATCAGCACGCCCGCAAAGACCAGAAAGCCCAGCACGATCTCGGCCACGATCTTGGTGGTGATGCCCATCAACCCTTCGGTGCGGAAGACATGCGCCTCGATCATGCGTTCAAACGTATAGGGGATGCCCATCAGCAAACCGGGGAAGTAGTCGGCCACCAGCGGGTAAAGCCCCAGCACCAGCACCACCAGCAGGAAGGGGATGCCCCCCGACCGGCGCGCGACTTCAAGCATCAGCAACCAAAGCACGACGCCCGCGTAAAAATTGGTCCAGCCTGCTTGCACGATCTCCCATGCGTACATCGAGAACCACATGCAGATACCAAAGCTCGCGGCGGCCGCCAAGATGTCATAGATCGGCACATGGGTGTGCGATTTCACCGCTGGCAACGCGATGAACGCCGCCGCAAGGAATGTGCCGATAAAGACCCAGTAGTACTGCCCTTCAAGCAGACGCCGCCCGCCGATGGGAACGCCAAACACATAGGCCAGCCCCATCCCGAGGCCAAAGGTACACAGCAGCACGAAAGCGATGCTGGTGAACGAGAATAATCCCCCCAGTCGCGTCGTCTCGGACGAGGGTTCGACAGCCGTTTCAGCCGCCGGAGGTTGTTGTGTTGCTGACATGGAAGATCCTGAAAATAAAGGCGCTGTGGCAGTGTCTTAGGCGGACGGAGCAACGCTGTGCTCCGCCCTGTCTTTTGCCGTCGATGACGGTCCGTCGCGGCGTTACAGACGCGAGCGGAACGGTTCCAACCCGTCGGTGTGCTTGGCCAGAATGTCGAGATACTCTTGGTTTTCAAAGTTCATCTCGACGCCCTGCTCCATCGCTTCTTTCATTCCGGCGTTACGTGCTGCGATCCACGCGTCCATCTTTTCGATGGCCTCGTTGTTCCAGGCATCGTCTTCCTCGGTCCACGATCCGATCTCGCGCAGGTACTTCACCGTGCCTTCGTGCACAGGGATCGGGTTGGCATTCAGGAAGTTGCGGAAATGCTCAAGCGACATTCGGGTCGCCAGCGCGTGGGATCCTTTGTAGCTGTCGTGGGATTCATTGATCCACTTCGCCATGTTATAGACGAAATCCTCTTCCGCGGTGACCGGCACGGCATAGACGAAGTTCGACGTCATGGATTCGACGCCCTTGGCGGTGCTCACCCCCATAGAGATGGTCGAGGGGATCGTCATGGGGCGGTGGCTTAGATACGCGTCCCACCCTTCCTTGTTCGCAGGGTCCATCGGCAGCCAGCGGATGCTGCCCGGTGCGCCTTCCATCTCAGACAGGACCGAGGAGATTGGCGAGCAATAGGCCACATCGGACTTCCCCTCGACAACCGAACGACAGTTTTCACCGTAGCTGGAGGCCGGGACGAATTCGATCTTTTCCTGCGCCTCTTCAGGGGTCAGCCCGATAAAGGCCGGCAGGGCCTGTGTGATCGCCGCGACGATTGCGGGCGAGAACACGCCAGAGGTGACGCGCACGCCGCCTTTGCCAATATCTTCAAGGCTTTGCAGCTCGGAATCCCCGGCTACAACAAAGCCCCAAGGCGTGTCGTTATGGTGCCACAAGATCCGCTGCGGCATAGGTTTCGCAGAGGCATAGCCGCCGACCCCTTCCGCCTGCAACGCCATTTCCGACGCGGAAACCGACGCGATCGCGATGTCTTCGCGGTCGGTCAAACGTTTGTAGCGCATGGGCTCGCTGTCTTCGGGTACGATCCGTACTGTCGTACCGGTTTCCTTTTGCAACGCCGGCCCCCAACCGTTGGTCGAGGCAAAGCTGCCTGTCGACGTGCCCGGTGTGGCAATCACCAACATACGCGGCCATTCATAATCCTGCGCCATCGCGACACCCGAAAGCGCCATTGATACCGCAAAGGACCCGACGGCGGCCTTGGCAAAACGTGTCATATTCTTCATGTGGTCTCTCTCCCTGTTGTACATCTTTGGATTGTTCGGGATCGCAGGATCACTGGCACCGCAATAGCTGCGGTTTCCCATGCGCAGGGCGCAGATGTGATCTTTGCAGATGTCACGCAGCACCTCCCAATGCTTGTCGCGACGCGTCCGGTATGACCCGTAAAACGGGCCAGAAAACGCATCCCCCCGAGTGTCGGCCCCCTCCTCCCGAGGGTATCCGACTCAATCTGTCAATCAGCCTAGGGGCAAGATATTTCGATGCCAATACCGCAGAACAGAACTTGATACCGCAGCCACGCGGGGTCTTTGCGCGATCACCCCTAGTTTGCTGATGCCAAAGGGTTAACACCGCCGAATAATGCCTTTGTGACGTTACGTTGCTTTGGGTTACAAGGCGTCGCTTCGGCTGACAAGTGTCAGGAGAGCTGTCCAAACCGCGCCCCATTTGCCCAAAATTTCGCCACCTTTGGTTGAATATTTTGCGGCTTGCACCGTTTGCCGAACTTGGCTACGCCTAAAGCAACGACGCTGCACACCCCCACGGGGGCGGCAGTTCCAACATCTATCCGTCGGGGTGCCCTAGGGGGCTGAGAGGTGCGTGCACCGACCCGTCGAACCTGATCCGGGCAATACCGGCGTAGGGAACGGGTATCTTTGTGCAACGGCCTTGCGCCTTCGCCACAAAGCTCATTCTTGCGTCTGCTTGCCCACCACCGAAAGGCGAGCCTGTGACCAAGACGACCCCCATTTCCCTGACCATCGCCGGATCCGACAGCGGCGGCGGTGCCGGTATTCAGGCAGATATCAAGGCGATGTCGGCCAATGGCGTCTATGCTGCCAGCGTGATCACTGCCGTGACCGCGCAGAACACGCGCAGCGTCAGCGCGGTACACGAGATCCCCGCCCCCATCGTCGCGGCCCAGATCGATGCGGTGCTGTCCGATCTTTCGGTGCAGTCGATCAAACTGGGCATGTTGTTTTCTCCGCAGATCATTCAGGCGGTGGCCGCTGCGCTGTCCGCGTTTCGGGGGGCCGTCGTGGTCGATCCGGTGATGATCGCAAAATCCGGCGATGCGCTGTTGCAAGAAGACGCCGTCGCAGCGTTGGTCGCGGATATCCTGCCGCGCGCCGACCTGCTGACCCCAAACCTGCCCGAAGCCGCCCGCCTGTTGAACCAGCCCGAGGCTGACAGCGCCGACCAGATGGTCACGCAAGCCCGTGCGCTGCTCAAGATGGGGCCGAAGGCGGTGCTGATGAAGGGCGGCCATAGCGCGGGCAATATCTGTAGCGACGCGCTGGTCACCGCAGAGCGTGTCACATGGCTCAGCGCGCCGCGCATCGACACGCGCAATACACACGGGACGGGATGCACCTACGCCGCGGCCATCGCCGCGGGGCTGGCCCACGGCAAACCCCTTGGCGCGGCGGTGCAGGCCGCCCATGACTATCTGCACCGCGCGATCATCGCCGCGGATCAACTTGAGATCGGCACGGGCCACGGTCCGGTGCATCATTTCCACGCGGTCTGGTCATGACGCAGGTCACCATCATCGGCGCGGGCGTCGCGGGGCTGTGTACCGCGCGTGTCTTGCTGGATCGCGGGATGCGCGTGCATCTGATCGACCGCGCCCGCCAGCCCGGCCCGCAAGGGTGTTCTTGGTGGGCTGGCGGCATGCTCGCCCCGTTTTGCGAAGGTGAAAGCGCCGAGGAACCCGTGATCAGGCTGGGCCAAAGGGCCGCAGATTGGTGGGGCCAGCACACCGCATCGCTGCACCGGCGCGGATCGCTTGTGATCTCTCCGGCGCGGGACAGCAGCGATCTGACCCGCTTTGCGCGCCGCACGACAAGCCACCAAACCCTGACCGGCGCAGGGATCGCGGCGCTTGAACCCGACTTGGGCGACCGCTTTGCCAAAGGGCTTTATTTCCAGACCGAGGCCCACCTGTCGCCCCGCATTGCGTTGGCAGAGCTGTGGCGCGGGCTGGTGGCCGATGGGGCCAGTTTCGAACAAGACGAGGCCGACCCCGACGCGCTGGCGCAAGACGGCGTTGTCGTTGATTGCCGCGGCTATCACGCGCGCGCCGATCTGCCTGATTTGCGCGGGGTGAAGGGGGAAATGGCGCTGCTGTCCTGCCCCGATATCGCGATCACCCGCCCCATCCGCGTGCTGCACCCGCGTGTACCGATCTACCTCGTGCCGCGCGGTGACGGGATCTATATGCTCGGGGCCACGATGGTCGAGGGCCGCGCCGGTGCCCATGCCAGCGTGCGGTCCGTGCTTGAACTGCTGAGCGCGGCCTACGCACTATCCCCCGCCTTTGGCGAGGCCGAGATCCTAGAGATCGGCGTCGACAGCCGCCCCGCCTTCCCCGACAACCTGCCGCGCATCGAACGGCAGGGCAATCTGATCCGCGCCAACGGTCTGTATCGCCACGGTTTCCTGCTCGCCCCCGCGCTGGCGACCATGGTGGCTGACCTGATCCTTGACGCCAAAACACCGGAGATTTTCCATGAAACTACAGCTTAACGGTGCCCCGCTTGACAGCGACGCGCCAACGCTTGCCGCCCTGCTAGAGGCCGAAGGATTTGGCGGCGCGAAAGTCGCTACCGCCGTCAATGGCAGCTTTATCCCCGCCAGCCTGCGGGCCAGCCACACCCTGTCCTCCGGCGACAGCGTCGAAGTGCTCGCCCCCATGCAAGGAGGCTGAGATGCGCCCATTTTACGGAGAAACCCTTGCCAATGGTCTGATGCTTGGCACCGCGCAATACCCCTCGCCCAAGGTGCTGTCAGACGCCTTTGCGCGCAGCGGCGCGGCGGTGGCGACCGTATCACTGCGGCGCGAAAGCGGTCGGGACCGCGCCGGTCAGGACTTCTGGGAACTGATCCGCGCCCTTGACGTCCATGTGCTGCCCAACACCGCCGGATGTCACAGCGTCAAAGAGGCCGTCACCACCGCCCATATGGCCCGCGAGGTGTTCGACACGCGCTGGATCAAGCTCGAGGTCATCGGCGAGGAGGACACGTTACAGCCCGATGTCTTCGGTCTGGTCGAGGCCGCTCGCATCCTGAGCGAGGACGGCTTTCAGGTCTTTCCCTACACCACGGAAGACCTTGTGGTCGCGGATAGATTGCTGCGGGCGGGCTGCGAGGTGCTGATGCCTTGGGGCGCGCCCATCGGGTCGGGGATGGGGCTGAACAACCTTTTCGGGCTGCGCGCCATGCGGGCGCATTTTCGTGACGTGCCGCTGGTGATCGACGCCGGTATCGGCCTGCCATCTCACGCCGCACAGGCGATGGAGCTGGGGTTTGACGCGGTGCTGCTGAACACCGCTGTCGCTAAAGCCGGTGATCCCGCCGCCATGGCCGAGGCCTTTGCCACCGCGATCCGCGCCGGACAGCTTGCCGCCGATGCGGACCCGATGCCGCCCCGCGATATGGCCGCGCCCTCGACCCCGCTGATCGGAAAGGCGTTTCTGGAATGACCCTTGACCGTTTCTACCCGATCTTCGACAGCGCCGCCTGGCTGGAGCGGCTGGTGCCCCTTGGCATCAAACTGGTGCAACTGCGGATCAAGGACACGCCCGCCCCTGCCCTGCGGCGCGACATTCGGCAGGCCAAGACGATCTGCGCCAAGCACGACTGTACCCTCGTGATCAACGATCACTGGCGTATCGCGCTCGACGAAGGGTGTGATTTTATTCATCTGGGGCAAGAGGATCTGGACAGCGCCGACCTGACCGCCATCCGCGATGCGGGCGTACGTCTGGGCATCAGCACCCACGACAAGGCCGAACTGACCCGCGCCCTGGACCTGCGCCCCGATTATATCGCCCTCGGCCCGATCTACCCGACGATCCTGAAGCAAATGAAGTGGCACGCGCAGGGGTTGGACCGTCTGCGCGACTGGCGTGAACGGGTGGGGCAGACCCCGCTTGTGGCCATCGGCGGCATGTCGGTCGACCGTGCGGCGGGCGCCTTTGATGCCGGTGCCGATTGCGTCGCGGCGGTGACCGATATCACCCTGAACCCCTCGCCCGAGGATCGCATCACCGCATGGCTGGGGGCAACCCGATGACCCGCTATGCCCGCCAGACGATCCTGCCGCAGGTCGGCCCATCGGGCCAAGAGGCGCTGGCGGCGGCGCGTGTGGTGGTGGTCGGCGCGGGCGGGCTGGCGGCACCGGTGCTGCCCCTGCTGGCAGGGGCCGGTGTGGGTCATATCACGCTGGTGGATGCTGACGATGTGGCCCTGTCGAACCTGCACCGCCAGACCCTGTTTACCGAGGCCGATATCGGCACGCCCAAGGTCACCGCCGCCGCCCGCGCCCTGACCGCGCGCAACAGCGCGTGCTCCGTGGTGGCCTGGCCCGTGATCCTTGGACCGGATACCGTGGCAAAGCTGTGCCATGATGCGACGCTCGTGCTGGATTGCGCCGACAGCTTCGCGGCGAGCTATGTGCTGTCAGATCACTGCCTGCACGCGGGCCTGCCCTTGATCAGCGCCTCGGCTCTTGGGTTTGGCGGCTATGTTGGCGGATTCTGCGGCGGCGCGCCGTCGCTGCGGGCGGTCTTCCCCGATCTGCCGGACCGCGCGGCGAGCTGCGACACCGCGGGGGTCATGGCGCCGGTCGTCGCCACGATCGGTGCCGCACAGGCGCAGATGGCACTGGCCTGCATCCTCGGGCTGTCGCCGTCCCCTCTGGGGCAGTTGGTCAGCTTTGATCTTGCCTCCTATCGTTTTGGCGGCTTCCGTTTTGATACCGCGCCGGAGCCTGACCACGGTTTCGGATTTGTCGCGCCCTCGCAGATCCGCGCAAGCGATTGGGTCGTCGATCTGCGCGGCCCGGATGAGGCCCCCACAGCCGCGACACCCACAGCGCGGCGCATCATCCTGCCCGATTTCCTCCGCAACGCTCCCCGCCCGACACATCAGCCCCGCGCGGTGATCGCCTGCCGTTCGGGCCTGCGCGCGTGGCAGGCGGCGACCCATCTGGCCAGCTACTGGCACGGCCCCATTACCCTGCTCGCCATGGGCGAGCCTTCCCCGTTGAAAGGACAAACCGATGAAACTTCGTAACATTCTGGCCGCGCTGGCGCTGACCTCTGGCCCGGCGCTGGCGCAGGACGAGATGGTCGTGCTGCTGGACTGGTTCGTGAACCCCGACCACGGGCCGATCATCGTGGCGCAGGAAAAAGGGTATTTCGCCGAACAGCACCTGAGCGTAGAGGTCATCGCCCCCGCCGATCCTTCTGACCCGCCGAAACTGGTCGCCGCAGACAAGGCGGATCTTGCGATCTCCTATCAGCCGCAGTTGCACCTGCAAATCCACGAAGGCCTGCCCCTGCAGAGGGTCGGCACGCTTGTGGCCACGCCGCTGAACTGCCTGCTGGCGCTGACCGATGGACCCATCGCCTCTCCTGCGGATTTGGCGGGCAAAAAGGTTGGGTTTTCTGTCGGCGGTGTCGAAGAGGCCGTGCTTGGCGCGATCCTGACCCATCACGGGCTGTCGCTGGATGATGTGGAGCTGGTAAACGTCAACTGGTCGCTGTCACCTTCGTTGATGTCCGGTCAGGTGGATGCGGTCATCGGGGCCTTCCGCAATTTCGAGCTGAACCAGATGGATATCGAAGGCGTCGATGGCACCTGTTTCTACGTCGAGGAAGAGGGCCTGCCACCGTATGACGAGCTGATCTACGTCGCCAACCGCGACACGATGGACAAGGACATGATCGCGCGGTTTCTGGCCGCGACCGAGAAAGCGACGCAGTATATCGTGAACCACCCCGAGGAAAGCTGGGAGGTTTTCGCCGCTACCTCTGCCGATCTGCAGGACGAGCTGAACGCCCGCGCGTGGAAAGACACGCTGCCCCGTTTCGCTCTGCGCCCCACGGCGATGGATGCCGGACGCTACGCCACATTCGAGACGTTCTTGCATGACGCGGGCCTGATCCCCGACATCTCGCCCGTGTCGACCATCGCCATTGACGTGACCGACCGATGACCGCGCCGGACTATGGCCGCAGCTTCGCGATCTGGCGCGCTGCTGCGGCGGAGGATTGGCAAGACTACACCCACCATGCCTTTGTCGAAGGGCTGCGCGACGGCAGCCTGCCGCACCGATGCTTTGTAAACTACCTGATCCAAGACTATGTTTTCCTTGTGCATTTCTCTCGGGCTTGGTCGATGGCGGTGGTCAAATCGGAAACGATGGAAGAGATGAAGACCTGCGCTGCCACGGTGGATGCGCTGGTCAATCACGAGATGGCGCTGCATATCCGCACCTGTGCTGCGGCGGGTATCGACGAAGCGGCGCTTTTCACCGCAACGGAAGCCCCCGCCAACCTCGCCTATACCCGCTATGTGCTGGATGCCGGGATGCAGGGGGATTTCCTAGATCTGATGGCGGCGCTCTTGCCTTGCGTCATGGGCTATGGGGAGATCGGGCAGCGCTTGGCCCAGACCCGCAGCGCCGACATGCCCTATGCCGAGTGGATCGAGACCTACGCCGACCCCGCCTATCAGGCGCTGTGCCAGACGGTGGGCGCGATGGTCGACGCGGCGGTTGCGCGGCGGATCGGTGACCTTGAAACCGCCCCTCGCCGCGCGGCACTGCAAAACCGCTTTGCCACGGCCACACGGCTAGAGGTCGGCTTTTGGCAGATGGGGCTGGACCTGCCATGACCCCGCCGCCCGCGCTGCGTCTGACGGGACAACACCGGATTGACGCGCGCCCCCTGTTTGACGTGGATATGACTCTGGCCGCGGGGGCGTGGACCTGCTTGCTCGGCCCGTCGGGGGTGGGCAAATCCACGGTGCTGCGCCTACTGCTGGGGCTTGAGACAGGCGGCGCGTTTGACGGCACGATCACCGCCTCTGACGGGCAACCGCTGGCGGGGCGGATCAGCTATATGGCGCAATCCGACCTGCTGTTACCGTGGCTTACGGTGATCGAAAACATCATGATCGGCGACCGGCTGCGCGGAACCACGCCTGACAGGGACCGTGCCTCCGCCATGCTTGCACGGGTCGGTCTGCAGGATCACGCCCATAAGAAACCCGCCGCCTTGTCGGGCGGGATGCGGCAGCGGGCAGCGCTGGCCCGGACATTGCTTGAGGATCGCGCGGTGGTCTTTCTGGACGAGCCATTCTCGGCGCTGGATGCGGGCACCCGTGCCGCGATGCAAGAGCTCGCGGCAGAGCTGTTGCAGGGGCGTACCGTGCTGCTGGTCACCCACGATCCGGCAGAGGCGGCGCGGCTGGCCGAGCACATCCTGATCCTCTCTGCCACGGGCGTGCAAAGCTGGCCCGTCCCCGCGCTTCCCGCGCCACGTCCCGTCACCGCGCCCGAGGTTTGGACGTGCCAAAGCGCGCTGTTGTCCCATCTTCGGGGGGTGCCTGCATGAGGCGATACGACATACCCCTTGCGATCCTACTGGGGCTCGGCCTTTGGCAGGCCGCGGTGCTGCTGACCGACGCCCCGCATTATATCCTGCCCTCCCCGTGGCGCGTGGCACAGGCGGCATATCGTGCCCGCGTGACGCTGACCGAGAACGCATGGGTTACCACCGTCGAGGTACTGCTGGGGCTGCTGATCGGCACCGCCTTGGGGGCTGTCACCGCGATCCAACTGGCGCTGTCGAAAACGGCAGAGCGTTTGCTGCTGCCGCTGCTGGTCTTTACCCAAGCCGTGCCGGTTTTCGCGCTGGCCCCGTTGCTGACGCTGTGGTTCGGCTATGGCATGGGGTCCAAGATCGTGATGGCGGTGTTGATCATCTATTTCCCAGTGACATCGGCCTTTCACGACGGGCTGACCCGCGTGCCGGATGGCTACCGTGATCTGGCGCAATCGATGGGGGCGCGGCCATTGCGGTTCATGCGCTACGTGCAAATCCCCCACGCGCTCCCAAGCCTTGCGACGGGTTTGCGGCTGGCGGCGGTCTATGCGCCGATCGGGGCGGTGATTGGCGAATGGGTCGGCGCGTCAAAGGGGCTGGGCTATCTGATGCTGCTGGCCAATGGCCGCGCCAAGATCGACCTGATGTTCGCCGCGTTGATCATGCTCGCCTGTTTGACAGTGCTGTTGCATCTATCTGTCGGGCTGCTGGCGCAGCGCCTGACGCGCTATGCCGAAGGGCGCAGCGAGATGGGGGTCACGCGCGCAAAACGCACGTGACCCATTCGACTTGTTATTCCGCGTTCCGACGTACCCGCGCGCCGCTTTTGTCGGCAAAGGCCGCAAGGCGCGCGCGCGCGTCAGGCTGCGTATTGACCACACCGGCAACCACAGCTTCGGCATAGGCGGCATCCATCGCCGACATGTTCTGCATATGGCTCACCGCGCTACAGATCGCAAAGTTCGACAACGGCAGGTTCTGCGCCGCCTTGCGCGCCAGTTCCATCGCCTTGTCCATGCTGGACCCTTCGACGATATACTGCGCGAGGCCCAGATCTACGGCCTCTTGCCCCTGATAGACGCGCCCGGTGAGCATCATGTCGATCATCCGCGCCTTACCGACCAGATCGGTCACACGGATCGTGGCCCCCCCGCCGGTGAACAGCCCGCGCTGGCCTTCTGGAAGCGCGAAATACGCGCTTTGGTCCATCACCCGCACATGGGCAGAGCTTGCAAGCTCTAGCCCGCCGCCCACAACGGCCCCTTGCAATGCGGCAATCACGGGCACGCCGCCATATTCCATCTTGTTGAACGCCTCGTGCCAGCGCAAACAAACGTGCATGAAATCGGCGGGGCTGCGGTCTTCGTCATGGTGTTCGATCAGATCAAGCCCGGCGCAAAAATGATCCCCCGCGCCCGCCAGTACCACCGCGCGCACGCCAGCGCGTGGTGCGGCGGAGAAGAAGGTGACCAGCTCTTCAATCGTGTCGATGTCCAGGGCATTCCGTTTGGTGGGACGGTTCAAGGTCACCACCCAGACACCATCGTCATGCGCCTTGATATCCAGGTTACGGTAGCTGGTCGGATCAATCTGAACGGCCATGTGAATTCCTCCTCCTATGGGGCCGGCACTTGCGGTCGGCCCCGGTGCCTTGCTGCTGCAAGGGCTTGCTGAATATATGCAAAAGGCTCTCCCACCTTTTACGTGACTGTGCCTTGAGTAGCGCGCCAAACACAGCCCGTCTATCGGTCATCCGCCGATTTCAGCGCGGTGACTTCCCCAAGGGCAACGAACCCGCAAGGATTCGCCCCGTCGCAATCTGCCAGAAGCGGCAAAACCGTTTGAAAACGCAATGTTACCGTGTGAATCCTCGCTAATCCGAGGCGTCGTCAGAAAAAAAACGAAAATAATCACCGACGCGGCAAAAATGGGGTTGAACCCCGGCTGAACCTTGGGGTAGTAGAGCGCTACCGGGTCGTTAGCTCAGTTGGTAGAGCGCTTCGTTTACACCGAAGATGTCGGGAGTTCGAGCCTCTCACGACCCACCATTTCACCACCACAATCTAGTTCTACCAACGCAACCTGCGCCGACGGCGACGGGGTTTTATGCGTTTGATGTCAATAACTTGCCTGCGCGGCCTGTGACATCAGCAAGGTGAAGCCCTTGATACGACAAAGCCCCTCACCAAGGTGAAGGGCTGTTGCGGGCGTCATAGAAGCGCGCCGAAAATTTTAAGCGATTTTCGTCCTCAGTCGTCGGGTTGGTCAACGGTATCGCCGCCGCCCTGCCCCTGTGTCACCTGCCGGACTTTGACGCGGATCATCTTGCCGTTTTTCAGCTCTTTCTCGTTGATCACTTTCAGCTTGCCGAATGGCAGCAAGTTCAGCTCGCGACTGTCCGACAGTGCTTCGCCCAATACGGCGAGCATGGCGTCAACGACGGGTTTCGCATCGCGCTTTTTCACGCCCGACCGTTCGACAACTGTGTCGATCAGCTCTTTCTTGCGCATCACAGGGCCAAGGATCACAGGGCGCGGTGCTTCGACCACGGCGGGCTCTGCGGCGGTGTCGGATGCGGCTGGTTTAGGCGTGGTGGTTTTCTTGGGCGTGGTCATTTGAAGTCTCGTCCGTTGGGGAGGTTTCACCAAACCCTAGCGGGGCCACCGGGGGAAATCCAGCGATGCTTGGGGATGACGCAGCCCTGCGCGAAAATTGGGGATGTGCCCACGAAAAAGGCCGCCCCGAAGGGCGGCCTGATGTAGGGTTTATCGTTGCTTAATGCGCCGTAGCGCTATCGCCTGCAGCATTGCGACGGGCCAGCGCGGCGGCTGCGGCGGCATCTTCTGCCTCCTGATCCCATTCGATCGCTTCGGGCTCGCGGACAAGCGCATGTTTCAGCACCTCGGACACGTGTTTGACGGGAATGATGGTCAACCCTTCTTTCACGTTATCCGGGATATCCGGCAGGTCCTTTTCGTTCTCGGTCGGGATGAGAACCGTGGTGATCCCACCACGCAGCGCTGCCAACAGCTTTTCCTTCAAGCCGCCGATTGGCATCGCATTCCCGCGCAAGGACACCTCCCCCGTCATCGCGATATCGCGGCGCACGGGGATCTGGGTCAGCACCGACACGATCGATGTCACCATCGCCAGACCGGCGGAGGGGCCATCTTTCGGCGTCGCACCATCGGGCACGTGGACGTGAATATCCAGCGTGTCGAACTTGGGCGGCTTCACCCCGATCTTGGGGCTGATCGACCGCACATAGCTGCTTGCCGCGTCGATGGATTCCTTCATCACATCCCCGAGCTTGCCGGTGGTTTTCATCCGACCTTTACCCGGCAGGCGCAGGGCTTCGATCTGCAACAATTCGCCCCCAACCGAGGTATAGGCCAATCCGGTCACGACACCGATCTGATCCTCAAGCTCGGCCAAGCCGTAGCGGTGCTTTTTCACGCCGAGGAAATCCTCGATGTTGTCGCCCGTCACGGTGATCTCGTCGGCTTCCTTCTTGACGATCTTGGTCAGCGATTTCCGCGCAACCTTGGCGATCTCGCGCTCAAGATTCCGCACGCCGGCCTCGCGGGTGTAGTAGCGGATCATGCTGGTCAAGGCACTGTCTTCAATGGCAAATTCCTTTGCCTTCAGACCGTGATTCTTGACCTGCTTGGCCACAAGGTGCTGTTTCGCGATCTCGCGCTTCTCATCCTCGGTATAGCCCGACAGGGGGATAATCTCCATCCGGTCAAGCAAAGGCCCGGGCATGTTGTAGCTGTTCGACGTGGTCAGGAACATGACGTTCGACAGATCGTATTCCACTTCCAAGTAGTGGTCGACGAATGTACCGTTCTGTTCCGGATCAAGCACCTCGAGCATGGCCGATGCGGGGTCGCCACGGAAATCCTGACCCATCTTGTCGATCTCGTCGAGCAGGATAAGCGGGTTCGTGGTTTTCGCCTTTTTCAGCGCCTGGATGATCTTGCCGGGCATGGAGCCGATGTAGGTCCGGCGGTGACCGCGGATCTCGGATTCGTCACGCACGCCCCCCAGCGAGATGCGAATAAATTCGCGCCCCGTCGCCTTGGCAACAGACTTCCCAAGCGAGGTTTTACCCACACCGGGAGGGCCGACAAGGCACATGATCGGTCCTTTCAGCTTGCTGGAGCGTTGCTGCACGGCAAGATATTCGACGATGCGTTCTTTAACCTTTTCAAGGCCATAGTGGTCATCGTCCAGCACCTGCTGTGCTTTCCCAAGGTCTTTCTTGGTGCGCGACTTCACGCCCCACGGGATCGACAGGATCCAGTCGAGGTAGTTGCGCACAACGGTGGCTTCGGCAGACATCGGCGACATGTTCTTGAGCTTCTTCAGCTCGGCGTCGACCTTTTCTTTGGCCTCTTTGCTCAGCTTGGTGTCCGCAATGCGGGCTTCCAGTTCGGCGACTTCATTCTTGCCGTCCTCACCATCGCCAAGCTCGTTCTGAATGGCCTTCATCTGCTCGTTCAAATAGTACTCGCGCTGCGTCTTCTCCATCTGGGATTTGACGCGGGTCTTGATCTTTTTCTCGACCTGCAGAACGGACATCTCGCCCTGCATCAGCCCGTATACTTTCTCGAGCCGCTCGGAGACGGACAGGGTTTCAAGCAGGTCTTGTTTCTGCTCGACCTCGATCCCAAGGTGCCCCGCGACCAGATCGGCCAGACGTGCAGGCTCGGACGCTTCGGTCACCGCCGACAGCGCTTCTTCGGGGACGTTCTTCTTGACCTTGGAATAGCGTTCAAACTCTTCGGCGACGGATTTCAGCAGCGCCTGAGTGGTGGTCTCGTCACCGGGCTCTTCCGTCAGATATTCGGCAGAGGCTTCAAAGAAACTATCGTTTTCAAGGTATTCAGTGATGCGCACCCGCGCCTGCCCCTCGACCAAAACCTTTACGGTGCCGTCGGGCAGCTTCAGCAGTTGCAAGACATTCGCCAGGACGCCGGTGTTGAAAATACCATCGGAATCGGGGTCATCCACGCCGGGGTCAATCTGGCTCGACAGCAGGATCTGCTTGTCATCGGCCATGACTTCTTCGAGGGCGCGAACAGATTTATCGCGGCCCACGAAAAGCGGTACAATCATGTGGGGGAACACCACAATATCGCGCAAAGGCAATACCGGGTAGGACGCGTTCAGAGGCTCTAACATGCTCTTTTCCTTATACTGCAAGATGACACTGGCCCCTATCTTAGGCGACCGTTCGTTCATCTCCTGTTCTGAGTAGGATATCTGGGGACCCTACCCGCCTGTTTCAATCCCCATGATGCTGTGATCCGTTCGTATGCGGGCCATCTGGCGTGAGGGTCGCCCTAGAATGAACCGCCACCGGCGGACAGACAAGCGCGGATCGCATGATTATCCGCGAAAACCGCCAAGAACCATGGTTAACCGGCCCGAATGACAAAAAACGGGCCGGAAATGTGCTTTTTCGCGTTTAACGAGCTTACTCTGCCGCGACCTCTTCGAGGAAGGGATAATCGGTATAGCCCGCTTCGCCACCGGCATAGAAGGTTTTCGTATCCCCCTCGTTCAGCGGTGCGTTAAGTTCCAGCCGCTTTGCCAGATCGGGGTTGGCGATATAGGGCCG
Source organism: Sulfitobacter sp. M39 (assembly GCF_021735935.1). Taxonomy (NCBI): domain Bacteria; kingdom Pseudomonadati; phylum Pseudomonadota; class Alphaproteobacteria; order Rhodobacterales; family Roseobacteraceae; genus Sulfitobacter; species Sulfitobacter sp. M39. The sequence goes on along the minus strand of NZ_WMDZ01000001.1, from coordinate 1,826,837 downwards.
GCCAAAGGCCACCAGATCAGCCTTGCCGCTGGCCACGGCATCGATCGCCATGTCGCGGTCATAAAGGTTATTTGCCATGTAGACGCCGTTGAACAGCGACCGCAGCTTGCCAAGGTCTTCGTCACTATCTAGATCGCGCGATTGGCCGGTCGAGCCTTCGACCATGTGCAGATAGGCCAGATTGTATTTGTTCAACGTATCCACGACGTAGTTGAACGTCTCTTGCGGGTCGTCATCCGCGATGCCGTTCGCAGGCGAGAACGGCGACAGGCGCAGGCCGACGTGATCGCCGTCCCATGCGTGGACCACACCGTCCAGTACTTCGAACAGCAGCCGCGCGCGGTTCTCGACCGACCCGCCATAGGCATCATCGCGTTTGTTGCTTGAGGTTTTCAGGAATTGGTCCAGCAGATAGCCGTTCGCCCCGTGGACCTCGACCCCGTCAAAGCCCGCCTTGCGCGCCATTTTGGTCGCGTGGACATAATCGGCGACAATGCGTGGCATCTCGTCCAACTCCAAAGCGCGCGGCTCAGATGTCGGGGTCATACCGTCTTTGGTAAAGGTCTTCACCTCTGCCGCGATGGCCGAGGGGGCGACGGGCTTTTGTCCGTCAGGCTGGATGTCCACATGGCTGATCCGGCCCACGTGCCACAGCTGGATCACGATCTTGCCGCCCTTGGCGTGCACCGCGTCCGTCACCTTTTTCCAGGCAGCAACCTGCCCTTCGGTGTAGATACCGGGGGTTTTAATGTAGCCTTTGCCTTCGGCGCTGATCTGGGACGCTTCGGTGATGATGATCCCGGCACCGGCGCGCTGCGCGTAGTATTCGACGTGCATGTCGCCGACTTCGCCACTGTCGTCATCAGCGCGGCTGCGGGTCAGCGGGGCCATCACAATGCGGTTCGCGGCCTCGATGCCACCGACCTTCAGGGGGGTGAATAATGCCTCGGTCATGGAAAACTCCTTTGCGGTGTTGTTTCTTGTCTACAGCACCTAACCTTCCGCCCCGTCATCGCAAGGACGGGGCGGAAGGTTTATTCCATTCACAGGAGGGTTTTCCTAAAGCGGGTCGATGTCGCCTTGGGCACGCTGGCTATGAAAATCAGCCTGCCAGGCGTCAAATGTCCCCGCCGCAATCGCGTCGCGCATACCCGCCATGATTTCCTGGAAATAATGAAGGTTATGCCAAGTCAGCAGCATCCCCGAGATCATTTCCTGACTACGGAACACATGGTGCAGATAGGCGCGGCTGTAGTTCGAGCAAGCAGGGCATGTGCAGGCTTCGTCCAGCGGACGCGGGTCATCGGCGTGGCGTGCGTTCTTGATGTTCACAACGCCGTGACGCGTGAACACCTGCCCCGTCCGGCCAGAGCGTGAGGGCAATACGCAGTCCATCATATCGATCCCACGGGCCACGGCCCCGACGATATCATCCGGCTTGCCCACCCCCATCAGATAGCGTGGCCGATCCACGGGCAGCATATCGGTGGCGAAGTCGAGACAGCCGAACATCGCCTCTTGCCCCTCGCCCACGGCAAGGCCGCCCACAGCGTAGCCGTCAAAGCCCACGTCGATCAGCGCCTTGGCGCTTTCCTCGCGGAAGTCACGTTCCAGCCCGCCCTGCTGGATACCAAAGAGCGCATGGCCCGGACGGTCGCCAAAAGCCTCGCGGCTGCGCTTGGCCCACCGCATCGACATCCGCATCGAGTCCGCGATACGCGCGCGATCCGCAGGCAGCGCGGGACATTCGTCAAAGCACATGACGATATCGGAGCCGAGCAGCTTTTGAATCTCCATCGACCGTTCGGGGGTCAGTTCGTGTTTCGACCCGTCCACATGGCTTTTGAAGGTCACGCCTTTTTCCGTCAGCTTGCGCAGCCCCGACAGGCTCATCACTTGAAACCCGCCGGAATCGGTGAGGATCGGCTTGTCCCAGTTCATGAACTTGTGCAGCCCGCCCAAACGGTCGATCCGTTCGGCAGTGGGGCGCAGCATCAGGTGATAGGTATTGCCCAGCAGGATATCCGCACCGGTCGCGGCGACGCTTTCGGGCATCATCGCCTTGACCGTGGCGGCAGTGCCTACAGGCATGAAGGCCGGCGTGCGAATATCACCCCGCGGGGTAGAGATGACACCGGTACGCGCCGCACCATCGCGGGCCTGAAGATCGAACGAGATTTTTTTCATGACTGCGGCTATAAGATGTCCCCAGCATAGGCGCAATCGCGCAGTTTAGCCGCGCGTTCCTTGAGGCTGTCATGGAAGCACCGTAAATCCGCGCTATGTCCAGCCCGGAACCGCCGGGGCCCTGCCCCGGACCCCGGGATTTACGCCATTTGGAAGCCCGTGTCGTGGCTTGAGTAGACGCGGGTGACCTGCTAGGCGGCGGGATGATTTAGCTGTGCCGGAGTGTGTGACATGCAAGAATTGACGTTTGGCTGGGAAGAATGGGTCGCCCTTCCCGAATTGGGGCTTCCCGCAATCAAGGCAAAGATCGACACCGGCGCGCGCACATCGGCGCTGCACGCCCATGATATTGAAGTCTTTGGCCCCGCCTCCAAGCCCAAGGTCCGGTTCAACGTGCATCCTGTGGCCGGCAACGAAGACATCACCATCACCTGCTCCGCGCCCATCATTGACCGGCGCGAGGTCACCTCGTCGAATGGCGAGGCAGAGCTGCGCTATGTCATCTCGACCAAGATGGATGTCGGAGGAGAGACGTGGCCCATCGACGTGACCCTGACCAACCGTGCGGGCATGACCAGCCGCATGTTGCTGGGCCGCCAGGCGCTGACAGATCACATCACCATCTCGCCCACCGAGAAACGGTTGCAACCGGATCTGAGCTATGACGTCTACCATACCGCCGCTGTGCGCCACCGCGCGCCCAAACGCGCGTTGCGGGTCGCTGTGCTGAGCCGTGAAGCCAGCAACTATTCCACCTCGCGTCTGGTCGAGGTCGGCGAGGCCCGTGGCCATACCGTCGAAGTGATCGACACCACCCGTTGCTATATGGCGATCAACGCCATGGCCCCCGAAGTGCATTACGATGGCAAACGTCTGCCGCGCTATGACGCGGTGATCCCGCGGATCGGTGCCTCGGTCACGCCCTATGGCTGCGCGGTGATCCGGCAGTTCGAAACCATCGGGACCTACTGCGTCAACGGCTCTGCCGGTATCCTGTCGAGCCGCGACAAGCTGCATGCGCATCAGGTCTTGGCGTCGAAGAAAATCGGCATGCCGACCACCGCTTTTGCCGCCTCGCCCAAGGACACGTCGAACCTCATGGCGCTGGTAGGCACCGCGCCGCTCATCGTGAAACTGCTGGAATCCACCCAAGGCAAAGGTGTGGTGCTGGCCGAGACCAAGAAGGCGGCGGAATCCGTGATTGATGCCTTCCGCGGGCTCAAGGCAAACTTTCTTGTGCAGGATTTCGTCAAGGAAGCCGCGGGCGAGGATCTGCGCTGTCTTGTGGTGGATGGCAAGGTCGTAGCCGCGATGAAGCGCACCGGCGCGGATGGCGATTTCCGCTCCAACCTGCACCGTGGCGGCACCGCTCAGGTCGTGCGCATCACCAAGGTTGAACGCGATACCGCCCTGCGCGCGGCACGGGCCTTTGGTCTGGGCACTGCCGGTGTGGATCTGCTGCGGTCGGACAGCGGGCCAAAGGTGCTTGAGGTCAACAGCTCCCCCGGGTTCGAAGGGATCGAGAAAGCCACCGGCAAGGATATTGTCGGCATGGTCTATGATATGATCGAAGCGCGGGTAAAGCCGCAGCCGGTGCGCAAGCGCAAAGCGTAGGTTCCGCATTGGATCGCGGGTCCGCCCTCTGGACGGTGCCCGCTGCAATCCCTATATAAACGATAAGAAAAAGGAGCGAGGCCCTGATGACCGACAGCACACAACCTCTTGAAGGCACCCCTCTGATTGCGCCCTCGTCAACGGATCATCCGCTGTACGAGCAGATCACCGAAGCCTGCCGCACCGTCTATGACCCTGAGATTCCAGTGAATATCTATGAGCTGGGGTTGATCTACACGATCGACATCAATGCGGAAAACGAGGTCAACATCAAGATGTCCCTGACCGCGCCCGGCTGCCCCGTCGCAGGCGAGATGCCCGGCTGGGTCGCCGATGCGGTCGAACCCCTGCCCGGGGTGAAAACCGTCGACGTGGAACTGGTCTGGGAGCCACCATGGGGCATGGATATGATGTCTGACGAAGCCCGTCTTGAACTGGGCTTCATGTAAGCCGATGGGCTGAAACCGGGGCGCAATTCACGCCCCGGTTGATTTTACATGAGTTTCACGCAATGGTCGCATCATTGTAACATAGGGTAGCCACACCGCTGCCAGATGATTTTATTTGGAGCGATCATGCGACTAACAACTGCCCTTACAGCTTTGGCTTTGGCCCCCACCGCGCTGCTGGCCGACGCCCACAGCACACCCGTCCCTGTCGAATACGGTGCCCGTCCTGCCTATTTGGTGGACAAGCTTCCCGATGGCGACCTCAAGGACAAGCTGGCGTCCTGTATGGGCCAGACCGCGTCCAAATCCGATTTCTCCATCGGGCACCGCGGCGCGCCGCTGATGTTCCCTGAGCACACCGTACAGTCCAACGTTGCCGCCGCCCGCCAGGGTGCAGGCATTCTGGAATGCGACGTGACCTTTACCGCCGATCACGAACTGGTCTGCCGTCACGCGCAGAACGATCTGCACACCACCACCAATATCCTCGTCTCCGATCTGGCCGATAAATGCACCGCCGGTTTCACCGCCGCTGCGGGCGAAGAAGGTGCCAGTGCGGAATGCCGCACCTCGGACATCACCTTGGCAGAGTTCCGCACCCTGACGCCCAAGATGGACAGCGCTGACGCCACCGCCACCACCGCCGAAGACTATCAGGGCGGCGTGGCCAGCTTCCGCACCCAGCTGTACAGCGACGGTGCCGATCTGATGACCCACGCGGAATCGATCGAGCTGTTCAAATCCCTCGGCGCGAAATTCACCCCCGAGCTCAAGTCCCCTTCGGTCGAGATGCCCCATGACGGCTTCAGCCAGGAAGACTATGCGCAGAAGATGATCGACGAATACAAAGCCGCGGGCATCCCTGCCTCGGACGTTTGGGCGCAGTCGTTCAACCTGGATGACGTCCTTTACTGGATCAAGGCAGAGCCCGAGTTCGGCAAACAGGCCGTCTATCTCGTGGAATGGAGCGACGGTTTCGACGAACAGGACCCCAGCACCTGGACACAGGATTTCGCCCAGCTGAAAGAGCAAGGCGTGCAGTATCTGGCCCCGTCGCTGAACATGCTGCTGACCAACAAAGACGGCGCTCTGGCCGCCTCTGACTATGCCAAGAAAGCCAGCGAAGCCGGTTTGAACCTGATCGCCTGGACGCTCGAACGCTCCGGTCCGTTGTCCACGGGCGGTGGCTGGTATTTCCAATCCGTTGGCGACATCATCACCGACGACAGCGACTATCTGGTCGCGCTGGACGTGCTGGCACAGGACGCTGGCGTCAAGGGTGTCTTCTCTGACTGGCCCGCAACCGTCACCTACTATGCCAACTGCATGGGTCTGTAACCTACGGGGTCTGATCCGGCGCAATCGCGCGTGAAGACATGGGCCGTCCCTTCGGGGGCGGCCTTTTGCTATTGTGCATCCCCCCGCTTGAGAAACCCTGCCAAAGCCCTTATCTTGTCGGTAACAGGAGTATTCAGCATGTTCGCAATCCCAGGCAAGCAAGCCGTCACCATCACCCCCAAAGCCGCCAATCAGATCACCAAGCTGATGACGTCCGCCGGCCACGCCGGTCTGCGCATCGGCATCAAGAAGGGTGGCTGCGCCGGCATGGAATATACGATGGAGTATGTGAACGAGGCCGACGCCAATGACGAGGTCGTCGAACAGGACGGCGCGCGCGTGATGATCGCGCCGATGGCGCAGATGTTTCTTTTCGGCACCGAGATCGATTATGAGACCTCGCTGCTGGAATCCGGCTTCAAGTTCCGCAATCCCAATGTGACCGAAGCCTGCGGTTGCGGCGAATCCATCAAGTTCAGCTAGCGCTGGCGGGGCGTGACCGCAGCTTGCCGTTGCCCTGTCGGGGTGGCGCTGGTATCCCTTTGAAAAACCACATCAAGGATATACATATGCGCCGCAAGCTTGCCGCTGGAAACTGGAAGATGAACGGCACGCTGGCCGGTCTTGATATGTTGGCCGATGTGGCCGCCGCGGTGGATCAGGCAAGTGCAGAGGCGGTGATCTGCCCGCCCGCCCCCTACCTCCTACCAGCCGTTACCAAGGCGCAAGGCACCCCCGTTGGCATCGGCGCGCAGGATTGCCACGCAGAGCCTAAAGGTGCCTTCACCGGCGATATCGCTGCTTCCATGATCAAGGATATCGGCGCGAGTTATGTGATCCTCGGCCATTCCGAGCGCCGCGATGCCTATGGCGAAACGGATGCCGATGTCGCGGCCAAGGCACAGGCGGCCTCGGCCGCGGGACTGACTGCCATCATCTGCATCGGCGAAAGCGAGGCGGATCGCAGCGCGGGCACCACCCTGGATGTCATCGCCGAACAGCTTGCAGGCTCCCTGCCCGATGGCTGCACAGGCGAGAATACCGTCCTCGCGTACGAACCCATCTGGGCGATTGGCACCGGCAAAATCCCGACACTTGACCAGATCATCGAGGTGCATGACTTCATCCGCGCAAAACTGGCCGAACGCTTTGGCACGGATGTCAGCGACGCGCTGCGGTTGCTGTATGGCGGCTCGGTCAAACCGGACAACGCGGCAGAGATCTTCAAGGTCGACAACGTGGACGGTGCCCTGATCGGGGGCGCGAGCCTCAAGGCCGCTGACTTTGTCCCGATCCTTCAGGCGCTCTCTGCCGCCTGACCTTCATTTTGCCAAATAAACTCATGGCAGGACACAAACAAAAGGCGGCGCATCCGATGGGGTGCGCCGCCTTTTTTCGTTTCTCTGGTGATCCTCCGCGCTAGCGGGTGATGATCTCCGGCCCCATCATCAGGGTCGGCAGCCAGGTCGAAATGACCGGGATATAGGTCACCATCAGCAGGAAGATGAACAGCACCACGGTGAAGGGCAGCGCGGCCTTGACCACATTCATCATCGGCATATTCGCCACGCCCGAGGTCACAAAGAGGTTCAGACCCACCGGCGGGGTGATCATCCCGATTTCCATGTTGACCACCATGATGATCCCCAGGTGGATCGGGTCAATGCCCAGTTCAATCGCGATGGGGAAGACCAGCGGGGCGACGATGATCAACAGGCCCGAGGGCTCCATGAACTGCCCGCCAATCAGCAAGATCACGTTGACGATGACCAGGAACATGATCGGCCCGAAACCGGCGCTCAGCATTGCGGCAGAGATCTGCTGCGGGATCTGCTCGTCGGTCAGCACGTGCTTGAGGATCAGCGCGTTGGCGATGATGAACATCAGGGTGACGGTCAGCTTGCCGGCCTCGAACAGCGTATCGCGGGTATCGCGGTGGAAGAAGACAGTGACCAGCGCCATCGGCTTGCGCATCAGCGACAGGTTGCGCCCCTCGCCTTCCACATGCAGCGGGCCCATATCGCGATAGACGAAGGCCGCGATAAAGAAGGCATAGACAGCAGCCACCGCGGCGGCTTCGGTCGGGGTAAAGATACCGCCATAGATACCGCCAAGGATGATCACGATCAGCATCAGCCCCCAGCCCGCTTCACGCCCCGAGGCAAAGACCTCGCCCCAGCCGCGCCATTCGCCCTGTGGCAGCTTCTTGACCCGCGCCATGATGTAGATGGTCAGCATCAGCATGGTGCCCGCCATCAGACCCGGAATAACGCCCGCAAGGAACATCCGGCCAACAGACACATCAGTGGCAGAGGCATAGACAACCATCACGATGGACGGCGGGATCAGGATGCCCAGGGTGCCCGCGTTGGCGATGACACCGGCGGCGAATTCCTTGGTGTAGCCGGTTTCCCGCATCCCCGCGATCACGATGGACCCGATGGCAACCACTGTGGCGGGCGATGATCCCGACAGGGCGGCGAACAGCATACAGGCAAAGACACCCGCAATCGCCAGACCACCCGGGAAATGCCCGACCAGCGCGATAGAGAAACGGATGATCCGCTTGGCCACGCCGCCCGTCGACATGAACGACGACGCCAGCACGAAGAACGGGATCGCCAGCAGCGTGTAATGCCCCGCCATCGCCTGAAAGAAGGTCTGCGCGATGGACGCAAGCGAGCTGTCGGACAGCACCAGCAAAAAGACGATCGACGAGAAGCCAAGGCTGACGGCAATCGGAACGCCCAGCAACATTAGCCCGACGATCATGGTAAATAGGATAAGGACTTCCATGCGCTCAGGACTCCGCGTTCATGTGTTTGACGGCTTCGATATCATCTTCGGCCTCGTGACTGACGATCAGCGCTGTGGCCTGTCCGGTAAAGACACGCGCACCGGCCTGGATGAAACGGAACAACAGCAGCGCCATGCCGAAGGGCAGCATGAAATACGGGATGAACCGTGGCAGTTTGCCATAGGTCTCGCCCTCGTTCATGATCGGCTCGATAAAGCGCAGCCAATCCGGCATGGGAAGATCGACGGTTTCATACCACGCTTGATCGCGGCTATCGGCAAAACCTGTGGGGAACCAGCGGCCTGTGGTGGCGTCCAGCCCCGCGAAGGGGGCCCAGTAATCCCACGCGCCTTTCATCAGCAAGGCCCCGTAGACCACGCAGATCACTGCCGCAACCAGCGCGAGCACCCGGCGTTTGGGCAGCGAAAACAGGTTCACGACCGCGTCCACCCCCAGATGCGCCGTGACCTTGACCGCATAGCTCATGCCAAACAGCACCAGCCAGGCGAACAGGAAGGTCACCGCTTCAAGCCCCCAGATGATGCCGGTGTTGAAACCATAGCGCAGGACGACGTTGATAAAGGTGATAAGCGTCATCAGACCAAGGATGATGGCAATCGCCGTTTCCTCAAGCTCGTTGACAATGCGCCCGAGCGCAGAATGAGATTGAACACCATGTGACATGGAAATGCTCCGCTGTGAGAGGAGAGTGGATCAGGCCCGCACGCCGCGGGGCATGTCGGGGCCTGACGCAAGTGATATGCCCCGTCCGTCGCCAGACGGGGCAGAACAGGTTTTAGTGCTTGGCGTTGATCGCTTGGGCTTCGTCGATGTTTTCTTGACCAACGTCTGCGGTGAACTCTTCCCAAACGGGCTTCATCGCGGTGACCCAGGCTTCGCGCTGTGTCTCGTCCAGTTCACGGACCACACCACCGGCATCGATGATCGCCTGTTTGGCTTCGGCGTTCACTTTGGACGATTCAGAGTTGCGGGTGTCGGTGACTTCTTGAACGATGGTCGCCAGCTGGTCACGCACATCGGCGTCCAGGCTGTCCCACCAGTCGGTGGAGGTCACAAGCATGTAGTCCAGAACACCGTGGTTGGTTTCGGTTGTCCCGTCCTGCACCTCAAAGAACTTCTGGCCATAGATGTTGGACCAGGTGTTTTCCTGACCGTCGACAACGCCGGTTTGCAGCGCGCCGTAAACTTCCGAGAAGGCCATCGGCTGGGGCGATGCGCCCATTGCCGCCATCTGGGCCTTCAGCACGTCAGAGTTCTGCACGCGGAATTTCAGACCATTGGCATCCGACGGCAGGTTCAGTGCTTTGTTTGCCGACATCTGCTTCATGCCATTGTGCCAGAACGCCAGCCCCAGCAGACCACGGCGCGTCATGGATTCTTTCATCGCAACACCGGTTTCGGAGTTCTGGAACTCGTCTACAGCGTTGATGTCCTTGAACATGAAGGGCAGATCGAAGATGCGGAATTGCTTGGTGAACTGCTCGAACTTCGACAGCGACGGCGCGGCCATCTGAACGTCGCCTTGCAGCAGCGCTTCAAGAACCTGGTCATCGTTGTACAGCGTGGAGTTCGGGAAAACTTCCATGCAGGCTTTGCCGTTCATCTCGTCATTGACGCGCTGTTCCAGCAAGGAAGCGGCGATGCCTTTGGGGTGACGGTCTGTGTTGGTTACGTGGCTCAGCTTGATGACGACTTCGCCATCGTCACACGCCGCGGCAACAGCACCGGCGCTTACGGAAAGGGTCATAGCCACCAGAGTGGTTGTCAGGAATTTCATGTGATGTCTCCTCCCAGAGAACTGTTTTTCAAGTCTCGGCATCCGGTCGTTCCAAATGCGGTGGCGTTACTAGAGCGTTATTTCGCCGACCTCACAAGCAAGAGAGGTTGAAAGATGAAGGTCACTTTAAATATATTATTTATCAAAGCGTTATCGCACACAGTTAAGGTTACAAACCAACGCGATACACGCTGCCTGTGCGGATAACCGCACAGCGCGCAGCGCAGATGTGCGAAAATCCGCACAGGCTAGCTGCGAAAGTCCTCGGGCCGAATCCCGTAGCGGGCCAGCTTGTCATAGAAGGTCTTGCGCGGCAGTTTCAGCGCCTGCGCCGCCGCACTCGCCTGCCCCTCGGCACGGCGCAAGGCCGCGCGCAGCAGGGACTGTTCCACCTGCGCCATCTGGTCCGCCAGCCCAAGGTTCGCATCCGGCGTCACCTCGTCCGAGACCCCCATGACAAAGCGCATCGCCTCTGACATCAGCGCGCGCGCGTTGCCGGGCCAGTCCCGCGCCATCAACCCCGCGATCATTTGCGGCGTCACTTCGGGCGGCTGCACGCCCGACTGCTCTGCCGCCTGATCGACGTAGCGGCGGAACATCGTGGCGATATCCTCGGGGCGTTCAGCCAGCGACGGGATGCGCACGGTCATGACTTCAAGCCGATAATAGAGGTCTACGTGGAACTTCCCCTCGGCCACTAACGACTGCAGCTCGCGTACGCTGCCCGCAATGAGACGCACATCGGGGACCTCCTCAAGCGCTTCGACCAAGCTTAGCTGCGTCTGCGCGGGAAGCTGTGCGACCTCGTCCAGAAACAGGCACCCGCCCGACGCAGCGTGCAGCGCATCGCTCACATCATCGGGGCTGAGCCCCGCGGCGGCGCGTTTGGCGAACGGCCCCTTGGACCGGCGCGAGGACAGGTGGATCACCTCTGCTACCTTGGAAATACCAGACCCCGACGGGCCGGTGACCAGCACCTCGGCATTGGCCTGCGCCACCCGCCGCACCTTGTCGCGCAGCCGCTCTGACAGATCCGACGACCCGAAAATCATCCGCGCCGCCGGATCGCCGGTTTCCACGATATGCAGCAGGCGACGGTTCTCCAGCACCAGCGCGCGGGTTTTCAGTGCGCGCTCAATCACCGTGACCAGCGCGGCGGGGGCGCAGGGTTTTTCAAGGAAATCAAAGGCCCCTGCCTCCATCGCGCGCACGGCCATGGGGATGTCACCTTCGCCCGTCAGCAGGATCACCGGCAGATCGGGGTCCTGTTCATGGGCATAGGCCAGCAGGTGAAACCCGTCGCGCCCGGGCATGCGCATGTCCGATAGGATGATGCCGTCGAACCGTTCGGTGATCCTATCTTTGGCAGCCACGAACGACCCCGTGGCTACAACATCAATATCGGCAAGCTCCAGCGTCTGCGCCAGCGCCTCGCGGACAGAGGCATCGTCATCGACCAAAAGAACGGTTCTGCTCATCCCTGCCCCTCCTCGCCCGTATCGGCGCGTTCCAGCGTGACAGAGAACATCGCACCGCCCGCGTCAAGGTTGGTGCCGCGGATATCCCCCCCAAAGCTTTGCACGATGCCATAGCTGATCGACAGCCCCAGCCCCATGCCCCCCATCGCACCCTCGGCACCGCCGCTCACGGATTTTGTCGTGTAGAACGGGTCGAACACCTTGTCCGGCATCTCGATCCCCGGTCCGGTGTCGCGGAACTGCACCCGCACGGGGTCGGCGGGATCGATGGTGATGCTCAGCCGTTTGGTGTCGCTGCTGCTCATGGCATCGACGGCGTTGGTGATGAGGTTTACAAAGACCTGCCCCAAGCGCACCTCGCCACCACGCACCCAGACGGGGGCATTTGCGGGCTGGTAGTCAAGGGTCACGCCAGCGTCGCGCAGATAGCTTTGGGTCAGCTCCACCGCACTGGCGACCACGCGGGTCACATCCACGCGGGTCTGCGGCACGCTTTCCTGTCGCGCAAAGGCCCGCAGGTTCTGGATGATCCGCGCCATCCGGTCGGCCATCTGCGAGATGCGGGTCAGGTTTTCCGCCGTCCGGTCGGGGCGGTCACGCTCAAGGAATTGCACCGCGTTTTCCGCAAAGGACCGGATCGCCATCAGCGGCTGGTTCAGCTCGTGGCTGATGCCCGCCGACATCTGGCCAAGCGCCGACAGTTTGCCCGCTTGCACCAGATCCGCCTGCGCGCGGCGCAGTGCGGCCTGCGCCTCTTCCCGTTCGGTCGCTTCGCGGCGCAATTCGGTGTTGCTGGCGTTCAGTGCGGCGGTGCGTTTGGCGACCTGCCGCTCAAGCGCCGCGTTCGCCTCTGACAAGGCGCGGCGGCGCTCGGTCGCGAGAAACAGTAGCGCGCCAAAGGCAAGGCAAAGCGCGGCCACCGCCGCCGCCTGTGCCCGTGCCAAACGTTGCGCGCCCTCGATATCCAGCAGCACCTCGCCCGTCATCCCCACCACCGGCAAGGCGCGGGTCAGATGCAAGGCGGCGTCCGGCAGATACGGCCCCCAGCCCATATGCCAGATCTCGTGGCCGCGCACGTCAGACACCGCGAAATCGCGCGCCGCACCATCCGGCGGCACCAACCCCTGCGCCCCGTCTGGTCGGGCCCAGAACAGCAGCTCTGACCGGTTGGCGATCTGGACGACCCCGTCGGTATCGGTGAAAAACGCCGCCGCATTGCTGCCGCGCCAGTCATAATCGATGCCGTTCAAATCGGTCGAAACGACCACGGCACCGCGCACCTGCCCATCAGGCGCGAAGACAGGGGCGGCATGGAAATAGGCGCGGTCGGTCAAGGGCGCGGCGGGGCCATGCCCCCAACCAAGCGACCCGCGCAGCGCCCGCTGGACAAAGCGCTGATCCGCCCGCGGCACCCGCACCGCTTCCGCGCCAAGTGCCGCGACGATCACATCGCCGGATCGGTCAAGCACCTGCACATCCAGCGCCGTGGTCTTATCCGCGACCTCTTGCAAAAACGCCTGCGCCTCGACCGCTGGCCGCCGGTCCAGCACCTGCGTCACCTGCGGGTGATCCGCCAGAAACACCGCCAGATCACGGTATCGCTGCAGCTGCCCGACCAGACGGTCGCTCACCAGCGACAGATCCGCCTGCCCGCGCGCGCGCAGCTGGTCCAGCCCTTGCAGATAGGCATAGCGCCAAACCCCGCCGGAGAGGACCGACACGGTGATCAGAAACAAAACAAAGGTCGCGACGCGGCGGCGCATTCCAGAGGTCATGGCGTTATTTGGCACAGACCCGCTTGCAAAGACCAGAGCCGCAGCTATTGCTAGGCCCCATGAAAACACTGAACCTTTCCCCGCTTGATCCCGACTTCGTCCAAAACCCCTATGCCGCCTATACACGTGCGCGTGCGGAGGGCCCTGTGCTGTTCTGGCAAGACTACGGGATGATGGCCGCTTTTGATGCGGCGACGGTGCAGGCCCTGCTGCGCGACCGCCGTTTGGGCCGCGAGATCCCAGCAGACCAGCGCAAGCCCACGCCCGATCACATGCGCGACTTCTATGCGGTGGAAGACCAATCGATGCTCGAGCTTGAGCCGCCGACCCACACCCGTCTGCGCGGGTTGGTTCTGCGCGCCTTTACCTCGCGCCGGATTGCCGGCCTTGCCCCCGAGATCGAAGAGATCGCCCAAGCCCTGCTGGCCGACCTGCCCAAGGGCGAAGCCTTTGACCTGATCCCCGCTTTTTGCACCCAACTGCCCGTGCGCATCATCGCGCGGCTACTAGGCGTGCCCGAGGATATGTGGCCCGACCTGCTGCGCTGGTCCAATGATATGGTCGCCGTCTACCAGATCGGCCGGACCCGCGCGACCGAAGAGGCCGCCAATACCGCCGCCGCCGATTTCACCGCTTTCCTGCGCCGCTATGTCGACGAACGGCGCCAAGACCCGCGTGACGATCTGATCACCCAATTGATCGCCGCCGAAGAAGACGGCGAAAAACTAAGCACGGATGCGCTGATCGGCACCTGTATCCTGCTGCTGAACGCAGGCCACGAGGCGACGGTCCACGCGCTTGGCAACGGGATCGCCTGCTTGCTGGAAAATAACACCCCCGCTAGCGCCCTCGCCCCCGATGCGATCAACGCCACGGTTGAAGAGATCCTGCGCTACGACCCGCCCCTGCATGTCTTTGAACGTTTCGCCTACGAGGATATCGAACTGGGTGACGTCACGCTGGAAAAGGGCCGCAAAATCGCACTGGTGCTGGGGGCCGCGGGCCGTGATCCTGCGCTTTACGACCGGCCCGATGTGTTCGACCCGACCCGTCCGGCCAAGGCCCATGCGGCCTTTGGCGGTGGATTGCATTTCTGCGTCGGCGCGCCGCTGGCGCGGCTGGAAATGCAGATCGCGTTGCGTGCGCTTTTTGACCATGCGCCGAACCTGCAACTGGCCGAGCCCCCGCGTTTTGCCAACACCTACCATTTCCACAAGCTGGAACGGTTGATGGTGACGCTGTAAGCGGCCCTGCGTTACAGCGGCAGCATCGTGGTCGATTTGATCTCTTCCATCGACAGCAGCGCTGTGACGTTGTGCACGCGGACCTCTGAAATCAGCGCCTGATAAAAGGCATCATAGGCGCGGGCGTTCTTGACGCGGACCTTCAGGATATAGTCGATGTCCCCCGCCAGCCGGTGCGCCTCTTGCACTTCGGGACGGTTTTTCAACGCCTTGAGGAACGCCGCCTGCCAGTCGGCCTCGTGGGACGACGTGCGGATCAACACGAAGAAACACGCCTCGAAGCCAAGCGCCTCTGCATCCAGCACAACCGTATGCTGCCCGATCACCCCTGCCTCGCGCAGTTTACGAATCCGGTTCCACACAGGGGTCTTGGAACTGCCGACCTCGCGCGCGATATCGTCCAAGGACTGGCTGGCATCGCGTTGTAACTGCGCTAGAATTTTCCGGTCCACGTCATCGATCCGAACATCCATTCTGCTTTTCCTTCACTCTGTGGTCTGTTGTTCTGTTTGCAAGGCTGAATGGAACGTGCGTCCTTATATCCCCAGACACCTAGCGCCTTATTGGAATTATTTCCTATATAGAGCTCAAGCTAAGCGCAAGGACCGAACCACATGGATCATTTCCCAATCTACCTGTCCACCAAGGGCCAGCGCATCGTCTTGTCTGGCGGTGGCGAAGCGGCTTTGGCCAAGCTGCGCCTGCTGCTCAAGACCGAAGCCAAGATCAGCGTCTTCGCCCCGACCCCCGCGCCCGAGATCGCGGCATGGGCCGATGCGGGCCGCCTGACGCTGCACACCCGCGCACTGCGCCACGGCGATGTGCTGTGTGCGAAACTCTTCTACGCTGCCGATGAAGACGAGACCGAAGACGCCCGCACCGCCGCGATTGCGCGTGCCGAAGGGGCCTTGGTCAATATCGTCGACAATCTGGACGACAGCGCCTTTATCACCCCCGCCATCGTGGACCGTGACCCCGTAACCATCGCTATCGGCACCGAAGGCGCCGCCCCCGTGCTGGCCCGTGCGATCAAGGCTGATCTGGAAGAACGCCTGCCCACAACGCTGGGAACACTGGCGCGGATCGGCAAGGGTTTTCGCAAGATGGCCGACGCCCTGCCCTTTGGCCGCCCGCGCCGCGATTTCTGGCGTGACTATTACTTTGCCGCCGGCCCCCGCGCCGTGGCAGATGGCAAGGCCGCCGTTGAAAACGCGCTGACCACGCTGTTGGCCGACCACCAGTCCCGAGCTGCACGCGCCGGCCACATCGCCTTTGTCGGCGGCGGCCCCGGTGACCCCGAGCTGCTGACCCTCAAGGCGCGCCGCGCATTGGACGAGGCCGATGTGGTGATCTACGACCGGCTGATCAGCCCCGAGATCCTCGAGCTCGCCCGCCGCGAGGCGCTGATGATCGACGTGGGCAAGGAAGGCTTCGGCCCCTCCACCGCGCAGGAAACCATCAACGATCTGCTGGTCGAACACGCGCAAACGGGGGCACAGGTGGTGCGTCTGAAATCCGGCGATGCCACTATCTTTGGCCGCCTGGACGAAGAGATCGACGCCGTGGACGCCCATGGCATCGGCTGGCACATCGTGCCGGGGATCACCTCTGCTTCTGCCGCCGTGGCCACTATTGGGCAAAGTCTCACGAAACGCGGGCGCAACGCTTCGGTCCGGTTCCTGACGGGTCACGATATGAAGGGGTTTGCTGATCATGATTGGGCCACGCTCGCGCGTCCCGGCGAGGTCGCCGCGATCTATATGGGCAAGAAATCCGCACGCTTCATCCAAGGCCGCCTGCTGATGCATGGCGCGGACCGCAGCACGCCTGTCACCTTGGTTGAAAACGCCTCCCGCGCCAACCAGCGTATCGTCGAAACCACGCTGGACCGCTTGCCCACTGACCTTGCCGCGGCTGCCCTCGCTGGCCCCGCTCTTACCTTTTACGGCCTTGCCCCGCGTGCTGCAGCCCGTGCCACAACCGAATTTTTCCAAGAGGAGATGGCATAATGGCCAAGCCCTTCACCCCCAAAGTCGTCACCGCCAATGCCTTGCTGGAAGGCGATGTGATCTACCAGACCGCCACCGGCTGGACCCGCAAACTGGAAGAGGCCGAAGTCCTGACCGACGAGGCTGACGCCGACGTGCGGCTGATCGATGCGATCCAGCAAGCCGACCTGACCGTCGGGGCCTATCTGGCCGATGTCGACATCAGCACCGACACACCCAAGCCATCGCATTTCCGCGAAGCATTCCGCGCCAAGGGTCCAAGCAACTACACCCACGGCAAGCAGGAGGTTCAATAATGTACAGCTACACCGAATTTGACGATGCCTTCATCGCCGAACGCAACGCACAGTTTCGCGCGCAGGTCGAACGCCGCATCGACGGCTCCCTGACCGAGGATGAATTCAAGCCCCTGCGCCTGATGAACGGGCTCTATCTGCAGCTGCACGCCTATATGCTGCGCGTCGCGATCCCTTATGGCACGCTCAGCAGCCGCCAGATGCACAAGCTGGCCGATATTGCTGCCAAATGGGATAAGGGCTACGGCCATTTTACCACGCGCCAGAACATCCAGTACAACTGGCCCCAGCTGCGTGATGTCCCTGATATGCTGGACGCGCTGGCCGAAGTGAACATGCACGCCATCCAGACCAGCGGTAATACCATCCGCAACGTGACCGCCGACCATTTCGCCGGTGCCGCCGCGGATGAAATCGCCGATCCGCGCCCCGTGGCCGAACTGATCCGGCAGTGGTCCACCGACCACCCCGAATTCCAGTTCCTGCCGCGCAAGTTCAAGGTCGCTGTCTCTGGCGCGCCCCATGACCGTGCGGTGATCAAAGCCCATGATATCGGCCTGCAAATCGTCGAGAAAGATGGCGAGATCGGCTATCAAGTCATCGTCGGCGGCGGCCTTGGCCGGACCCCGATGATCGGCAAGGTGCTGTATGACTTCGTCAGCTCCGAAGACCTGCTGCCCACGCTCGAGGCCATCGTCTCGGTCTACAACCTGTTGGGCCGCCGCGATAATAAATACAAAGCGCGGATCAAAATCACCGTGCATGAGAACGGCATCGACGACATCCGCGCACGGGTGGACGCCCGCTATGCGCTGATCCGTCCGCAGTTCACCGGCGTCGACCAACAGATGCTGTCGCGGATCGAGGCGGATTTCGCCAGCCCGACGTTCAAGACCGCCCCGACGGACGCCTATACTGCTGCCTATGACAGTGATCCCGTGTTCAAAAGCTGGGCCGACACCAACCTGACCGACCACCGCGATCCGTCCTACGCGATCGTGTCGATCAGCCTCAAGGCCCATGGCAAGACCCCGGGCGACGCCACAACGGAGCAGATGCACCGTATGGCGGAACTGGCGGCTGAATACGGCCATGACGAACTGCGCATCAGCCACGAGCAGAACGTGATCCTGCCCCATGTGCACCGCGGCGACCTGCCCGCCTTGCACGCGGCGTTGAAAGAGGTCGGCCTTGCCACGGCCAATATCGGCCTGATCAGCGATATCATCGCGTGCCCCGGCATGGACTACTGCGCGCTGGCCACAGCCCGCTCGATCCCGATTGCCCAGGAAATCGCGACCCGCTTTGACGAGCTGAAGCTGGAACACGATGTCGGTCCGCTCAAGATCAAGATCTCGGGCTGCATCAATGCGTGTGGCCACCACCACGTGGGCCACATCGGGATTCTCGGACTCGATCGCGCCGGTGTCGAAAACTACCAGATCACTCTGGGCGGTGACGGCACCGAAAACGCCGCCATCGGAGAGCGCGCCGGTCCGGGCTTTTCCGCCGACGACATTATTCCGGCGATTGAACGGTTGGTAAAAGGCTACCTCGACCTGCGCAGCGACGCGGGCGAGACCTTCTTGCAAACCTATCGTCGCCTCGGTCTTGCCCCGTTCAAGGCCGTCCTCTACCCGGAAGCACAAGCCAATGCCGCGTGATCAACTGACACTTCCAAATGGGGAAAAAATCCTCCCCGAAGGGCCGGACCGCGTCGCAGCGCTGACCCGTCAGGTGGAAAAGCTGAACGATGGCCTGCGCCATCACAGCGCCACCGACGTGCTGCGTGCCGCGATCGACAACGTGCCCAATCTGGCGCTTGTCTCAAGCTTCGGGGCGGAATCCGTCGCCCTGTTGCACCTTGCCTCTATGGTGAAACGTGATCTGCCGGTGTTGTTCATCGACACAGAGATGCTGTTCGCCGAAACGCTGGTCTATCAGCAAGAGCTGAGCGAACGGTTGGGGCTGCGCAATGTGCAGACGATCCGGGCGCAGGACGTGGCAGAGAAAGACCCCGACGGGACGCTGCATCTGCGCGACCCGGACGCCTGCTGTGCCTTCCGCAAGACCGTGCCGCTGCAGCACGCGCTAGAGGGGTTCGACGGTTGGATCACGGGGCGCAAGCGGTTCCAGTCCGGCACCCGCGCCAGCCTGCCGTTCTTCGAGGTCGAAACCCCCGCCAATGCACCTGCGCGGATCAAGGTAAACCCGCTGGCTCATTGGCAGGCCTCCGACGTGTCGGATTATATCGACGAAAACCGCCTCCCCCGGCACCCGCTGGTGGCCCAAGGCTACCCCAGCATCGGCTGCGCCCCCTGCACCACCAAGGTGAAACCGGGCGAAGACCCCCGCGCCGGCCGCTGGAGAAACATTGAAAAAGAAGAATGCGGCATCCATTTTGTCGATGGCAAGATGGTCCGCACAGGAGCAAAGACATGACACAGTTGATCAATGATCAAGGGTTTGTGGCGGATGATTTCGCCACGCCCTACGCCCCCTTCGATGCTGCTGAAGGCGTAGAAGCGGGTGCGACCGCCCTTGACGTCCCCTCTGACGCGCAGCCGGAAACGATCCCTGTTGATGGTGCGATCTCAATGATCCGCGTGGCCTTCCCCAGTTCCGCAGACGGGCGTGGCTTTACCATCGCGCGCCAGCTGCGGTTGCGTGGCTACACCGGGCGGCTGCGGGCGCATGGGCATGTGATTGCGGACCAATACACCATGGCGCGCCGCTCGGGCTTTGACGAGGTCGAGATTCCCGATGATCTGGCCGCCCGTCAACCGCAGGACCAATGGCTGGCCCGTGCAAACTGGCAAGAGCATAATTATCAGGCGCGTTTGCGCGGCTGATCGGGGTTTTCGCCCCAAGATGCTTTCCCTGCCCCCTCCCTTCCCCTAGAGAAAGGCTGCGTGCCGCGATCCGCGCGTAGATGAAATTATGACCGAGCAGAATGTAGTGACCCAAACCGACGCCAAACCCGTACCCACGTTGCCTGACGCGCAGACCGTGACTTCTGTCAAACACTGGACGGACCGGCTGTTTTCCTTCCGCGTGACCCGCCCTGCGTCCTTGCGCTTTCGCTCGGGCGAGTTTGTGATGATCGGCCTGATGGGCGACCCGCACCCCGAGACCGGCAAGCAAAAGCCGCTGCTGCGCGCCTATTCCATTGCCTCGCCATCCTGGGACGAAGAGCTGGAGTTCTATTCGATCAAAGTGCAGGACGGCCCGCTGACCTCGAAGCTGCAGCACATCCAACCCGGCGACCAGATCATCCTGCGGCCCAAGCCCGTCGGCACACTGGTGCATGACGCGCTGCTGCCCGGCAAACGTCTGTGGCTTTTTGCGACCGGCACAGGCTTTGCGCCCTTTGCCTCGCTGCTGCGCGAACCGGAAACCTACGAGAAATTCGACCAGATCATCATGACCCACACCACCCGCGACGTGGCCGAGCTGGACTATGGCCGCACGCTGGTCGAGAGCCTTGCCGATGATCCCCTGATCGGCGAGATGATCGGCGACAAGCTGGTCTATTACCCCACCACCACCCGTGAACAAAGCCCCAAGATGGGCCGCATCACCAATCTGCTGCAGGACGGCACGGTGTTCAAAGACCTCGGCATCGACGGGATCAGCGCCGACACCGATCGCGGCATGGTCTGTGGCAGCCTTGAATTCAACAAGGACATCAAGGAGGTGCTTGAAGGTTTCGGGCTCGAGGAAGGGGCGAACTCCGACCCGAAACACTACGTCGTTGAAAAAGCCTTTGTCGGCTGATCCGACGCAGCGGTGTCCTTGCATGGGGCACCACAAATAAAACAAAAGCCGCGCTCTCTTTCGAGGCGCGGCTTTTTCATGTCTGGCGGATCGGCTTTGCGTGGGCCGCGCTTAAAGCGCCAGCGCCTCGCGGATCCGTGCGAGGATCGCGCGCAGGGCATCGGGGTTTTCACCGGCGGTGACCAGCCCTTGCTTCAGCAGCGCTTTCTGCGTGGCGGGCAGATCAGAGGTGTCGATCATGGTTTGCACCTTCTCCAGATCAAAGCCATCGACGGTGGTCAGCTGCTCTGGCGTGTCGGCATCGGCGGTGACGTCGGCCTGAACTTCTGTATCGGCTGCAGCCCCCGCATCTGTGCTCGCCTGTGCGTCTGTCGCGGCCACGGCGGCGGCTTCTTCCTCTTCAACCGCTGCGGCGTCTGCCTCGGCTTCTGGATCGGCGGCGGGTGCAGTGCCCGCTTGTGTGGTGCTGGCGGCATCGCTTTCTTCCGCATCGCTGGCGGCCATCGCATCGGCGTCGGCACTGGTGGACACTACCGCAGTGTCATCGGCGGTATCATTCGCCGCTTGCGTTGCATCCTCGGCGATCTGCTTGCCCGCGTTCATCGCATCCTCGCCCGCCTCTGCCGCGGCATCGGCCGCATCCTCGGCCGCTTCCGCCAGCGCGTCGGCTGCGGTATTCGCGGCCTCGGTGGTGGCTTCTACCGCCTCGGTCACTGCGCCCTCTGTCGCCTCGACAGCGTCGCCCACAGCTTCGGTCGCACTTTCCAGCGCCGCGGGTGCATTGACGGCATCCGACGCATCGGTCGCAATCTCCTGGACCGAACGGCCCGAATACAACATGTACGCGCCAATCGCGATCACCCCTGCGATGACAATCCAGATGAGGTTTTTCATGATGCTGTGGTTCCTTTGAACTTTGTTAATCCCCTGCTGCACATACTATATGCCAACACACACCGTCAAATGCGCGATACGCTGCTTCCCCTTGGGTAAATCCCCCAAAAATACGCGCTTTTACCCTGTATATGCGCCATTTTGCGACTTGAAGAAGACCATGAGCAGGTTTACCTTCCGTGCTCGACATCAGTACAACAATCAAAGGACGACCATCATCGCTCGCAGACCGCATAACGCGCCGCCGCAAAGAGACACCGGCCCGCGCATCAACGAAAACATCCGCGCCAACGAAATCCGCCTGATCGGTGCGGATGGGGAAAACGTCGGCGTCGTGACACCGGATCGCGCCATGGAAATGGCTGTTGATGCCGGACTTGATCTGGTCGAGATTTCGCCCAATGCCAACCCGCCCGTGTGCAAGATCATGGACTTTGGCAAATTCAAGTATGAGACGCAAAAGCGTGAAGCCGAAGCGCGCAAGAAGCAAAAGATCATCGAGATCAAAGAGGTCAAGTTCCGCCCGAACACCGATACCAATGACTATGACGTCAAGATGCGTAACGTGTTCAAGTTCCTCGACAATGGGGACAAGGTAAAGATCACGCTGCGGTTCCGCGGCCGTGAGATGGCCCACCAGAACCTTGGCCGCGAGCTGCTTGAACGTGTTGCCGAAGACACCAAAGAAGTTGGCCGCGTTGAAAACTTCCCGAAGATGGAAGGCCGCCAGATGGTCATGCTCATCGGGCCGCTGCCAAGCAAATAATTCCGGATCTTACAGTCCGAGACGCAAAAAGCCCCCGCAGTTTCCTGCGGGGGCTTTTCTATGTCTTGAAGGTCGCTGTCACTGACGCAGCAGACCTGTGATGTTGCGCACAACCGCACGACGGTTGGCGGGTTCGGCAGTCTCGGTCGGTACTTTCAGCGTGCTTTCACCGTAGCCCTGGGTGATCAGGTTGGCTGGCGGCACGTCAAAATACTCGGTCAGGGCCAATGCAACGGTTTCGGCACGACGGTCAGACAGCGCAAGGTTGTAGCCCGCATTGCCGACCGCATCGGTGTGCCCTTCCACAAGGATCACAGTGCGCGGATCATCCTTGATGGCATTGCTGATGGCGGTCCCGATCTTGGACAGTGCACGGGCCTGCTCAGGCTGGATTGCAGCCGACCCTGTCGCAAAGCGCACGGCGTCCAGCTCGATCTCGGGGGCCAAGGCACGGACCTGGCGGACGTCGCGCACCTGACGCAACGAATACCGCTGGGCCTGATCCCCACGCAGCTGCGTTTGCAACGCGGCACGCAGCGCTTCCTCGTTCTGCTGGCTGGCCAGCGTATTGGCCTGCGGACGGACCTGAGGCAGCTCGTTCACCACGATGCGTTCTTCAGCTTGGGTGTCATCGAACAGCACATATTCATTGCCTTGTGGATCGACGTTGATCCGGCGCAATACGGTGCCGTCGCGACCCAGAATGGTCACGATCTTGCTGCCGTTAGGCTTGATCACCGTGGTGCGCGAAGAACCGTCGTTGAACGTCTCGCGGCGGACTTCGTCACCGGCCTGACGCACAAGCGCGTCATCGTCTTTCAACACGCGCAGATCGCCATTCGTATCTTCAACAACCAGACGGTCACCCGAGTTGCTCACGACCTTCGAGCCGTTGTTCAGGATCGACCCGACAGCCACAGCACCGATACCGACGAGCAAGGCTTTCTCAAACTTGCTTAGCCCGTCGTCGTCATCGTCGTTATTGGCTTCGGTTTGAGCTTCTGCTTCAGCGGAGGTGTCACCGGTGACGGCCGTCGAAAATTCTTCATTCGAGGCGCGCGTGTCTTCTTCGGTGATCTCTTCTACCACAACGTCGGCCTTGGCTTCACCGCTATCAGCAGCGGCGGCGGCTTCGGCAGCAGCAGCTGCATCGGCGGCGCGCTGTTCCTGACGTGCTTCCTCGGCAGCTTGTTCGGCGGCCAGATCAGCGGCGATCTGCTCTTCCGTTTGCTGCTGGGTTTCCGCCTGTGCCTGAGTTTCGGTGTCAGAAGAACTGTCTTCCGGCACATCGGACTCGGCTTGCGTCTCCTCGGTCGTTTCGGCCTCTGTCGGCTCGGCCTGAGCTTGCGCCTCTGCTTCTACGCCAGCATCGCTTTCAGCAGCAGGGGCATCTGCCTCTGTCTCGGCAGGCTGCGCTTCGGGGCTTTCCGAGGTTTCAGCAGCGGCAGCGGCGTCTTGCTCTGCCTCGGCTTCGGCTGCAGCCTTGGCTTCAGCATCTGCGGCGATCTGTGCAGCGACGGCATCCTCACGCTCTGCTTCGGCCTGCGCTTCGGCGGCAGCAGCTTCCTCGGCCTCTGCGGCTTGCGCATCTGCAGCGGCCTGAGCTTCGGCAGCTTCTTGTTCAGCAGCCTGCGCGGCGGCGGCAGCTTCGGCATCAGCGGCAGCTTGCGCTTCAGCGGCTTCTGCTTCGGCTGCAGCGGCGGCGGCCTCTGCGTCGGCAGCGGCTTGCTCTTCCGCGGCGGCTTGGGCTTGCGCGGTGGCAGCGGCTTCGGCTTCGGCGGCGGCGGCAGCTTGCTCTTCCGCGGCGTCTACGGTTTCAGCGGCGGCTTCTGCATCGGGCTCTGCTGTCGCGTCGGCCTGGGCTTCCGCCTCAAGACCAAGGGCCTGCGCCAGATCACCATCGGCACGCAGTGTCATCATCTGATCAGCATCCGCCACGACACTGCCGTCAGGCAGCACGCATGGGAACACGGTTTGCTCCCCTTCGGCCACGCAGCTTTCTGTTGTCTGGGCAAAACCACCTGTGGGCAAAGCCAGCGCCAAACACATGGTCAAAGAGGTCGTCGATTTCAAAAGTTTATACATTCCTAATCCTCACGGGGTTATGGACGCCGTTCGGGCAGCGTTACGGCACAACACCGGTGCTGCAAAATCGTTCCCAACCCTGCGCAAGTGATAATCATCCAGACAGCAAAAAACCGCCCCAAGGTTTCCCAAGGGGCGGTTTTCATTAAAGTATCGAGCCGCTTAGGTAAGCGCGGCAACTGCCCGTTTTGTCATCACAGCAACCAGATGCGCACGGTAGTCACCACTGCCGTGCAGATCGCTGATCATACCGTCACCGGGCAGGCTCAACCCCGACAGGGCATCCACGGCAAAGTTCCCGCTCAGCGCGGCTTCTGCATCGCTCCACCGGAAGACGCCATCCTCCGACGCCCCGGTTACCGCGACCCGCACACCGTCAGCGAATTTTGCCACAAATACGGCCACCAGCGGGAAGCGCGAAGCAGGTTGGATGAATTTTTCGTAATGCGCCTTCTCGGGGATCGG
The DNA here is from genome assembly GCF_021735935.1 of Sulfitobacter sp. M39. Taxonomy (NCBI): domain Bacteria; kingdom Pseudomonadati; phylum Pseudomonadota; class Alphaproteobacteria; order Rhodobacterales; family Roseobacteraceae; genus Sulfitobacter; species Sulfitobacter sp. M39. The sequence goes on along the minus strand of NZ_WMDZ01000001.1, from coordinate 1,801,865 downwards.
GAAACGCACTTCGGTGACGATCTCGCCCTCGTCCAACGCGGTGGCAAACATCCCCTCAAAGAAATCATCCGCCGCGATCTCGCGCGCGTTGGTCACGATCGTCGCACCGCTGGCAAGCACCCCTGCCGGATAACAGGCCGAGGGGTCGTTATTCGCGACCGAACCGCCGATGGTGCCACGGTTGCGCACGGCCGGATCACCGATCCGCGCGGCCAGACTTGCCAGCCCGGGGTAATGCGCCTCTGCCTCTTTGGCGACGGTCGCATGTACGGTGCCCCCACCGATACACAGACGACCGTCATCGCCCATACGCACACCGCGCATGTCCTCGATCCCGCTCAACGACACCAGAACCGACGGCATCGCCAAGCGCGCCTTCAGCGTGGGGATCAGCGTTTGCCCGCCGCTTAGCGGTTGCGCCTCGTCCTGCCCCAAGGCCGAGACCGCCTCGGCCACTGTCGCGGGTTTCACTACATCAAAATCATACATCTTGCGTCCTTCCAGTCAGAGAGCGGGCCGCGGCCCCAAACGTCTCTCTTCATTTTGCCAATAAACTCCGGGGGCGCGGGGGCTGGCCCCCGCCTTGACTCATCCTCTTATCCGTTCATCGCCGCCCAAACCCGCGCCGGTGTGACAGGCATGTCGATATGCCCGACATCCTTACCGCCCGATCGCATGGCGTCCAATACCGCATTCACCACCGCAGGCGGCGACCCGATGGCCCCTGCCTCACCGCAGCCTTTCACGCCCAGGGGGTTGTGCGTACAGGGTGTCTGGCACGAATGGTCAACGGTATAGAACGGCAGATCGCTGGCCCGTGGCATCGCGTAATCCATGTAGGACGCGCTGAGCAACTGACCGTCGCTGTCATAGGTGCAATTCTCCATCAGCGCTTGCCCGATCCCCTGTGCAATCCCGCCGTGGACCTGACCGCTCACGATCATCGGGTTGACGATATTGCCAAAGTCATCTGCCGCCGCAAAACGGTCAATGGTCACATGGCCGGTTTCGGGGTCCAACTCGACCTCGCAGGCATAGGCACCGGACGGATAGGTAAAGTTCGACGGATCGTAGAAAGCCGTCTCTTCCAGACCGGGCTCGATATCCTCCAGCGGGTAGTTATGCGGCACATAGGCGGCCAGCGTCACATCCCCCCAAGCAACGGATTTATCCGTCCCCGCCACGGTAAAGGCCCCGTCTTTCAGCTCGATATCCCCTTCCGAGGCTTCCAGCAGGTGCGACGCGATCTTGGTGGCCTTGGCGATGATCTTTTCTGTGGCGCGGACCATAGCAGACCCGCCAACCGCAAGGGAGCGCGAGCCGTAGGTGCCCATCCCCATCGGCGTGTTGGCCGTGTCACCATGCACGATCTCGACCATCTCTTCGGGGATACCGATCATCTCGGCGATGACCTGAGGAAACGCAGTCTCGTGTCCCTGCCCGTGGCTGTGGCTGCCGGTCATCACGACCAGACCGCCCGTGGCATTGACCCGCACGGTGGCGGATTCATACAGACCCGCCCGCGCGCCGAGCTGCCCTACAAGGTTCGAGGGCGCGATGCCGCACGCCTCGATATAGCAGTTCACGCCGAACCCACGCAGCTTGCCTTTGGCCTCGCTTTGCTTGCGACGCGCGTCGAAACCGGCGAAATCGGCGATCTCTTCCAGCTTGTCCATCGTGGCCACATAATCACCCGTGTCATATTCCACCGCGACCGGCGTGGCATAGGGGAATTCGGTGATGAAATTCTGCCGCCGCAAGGCAATCGGGTCGAGCCCAAGCTCATGGGCGCATTTATCCACCAGCCGTTCAAGCTGATAGGTCGCCTCTGGCCTGCCCGCGCCGCGATAGGCATCGACGGGCACGGTATTCGTAAACACGGCCTTTACGTTCACATAGATGAGCGGCGTTTTGTAGTTGCCCGCCATCAAGGTGCCGTGCAGCCAAGTGGGCACCGACGGCGCGAAGGTCGACAGATAAGCCCCCATATTCGCGTAGGTATCCGTGCGCAGCGCGGTAAAGTTATTGTCTGCGTCCAGCGCCATCTGGATCTTGGTTACATGGTCGCGCCCGTGGGCGTCGGACATGAAGGCCTCGGACCGGCTGGAGGTCCATTTCACCGGACGGTTACAGGCTTTGGCGGCAAAGGTGCAGAACGCCTCTTCCTGATAGTGGAAAATCTTGGTGCCAAAGCCGCCGCCCACATCGGGGGCCACGACGCGCAGCTTGTGTTCGGGGATGCCCAGAACAAAAGCCCCCATCAGCAGGCGGATCACATGAGGGTTCTGGCTGGTGGTGTAAAGCGTATGATCGCCTGTCCCGCGTGCATAGTCGCCGACGGCGACGCGCGGCTCCATCGGGTTGGCGACCAGACGGTTGTTGACCAGTTCCAGCGTGGTGACATGGGCCGCGTCTTCGAAGGCCTTGTCCACCGCGCCTTTGTTTTCTTCGACAAAGCCCCAATCGTAGCAGAGGTTCGAGGTCAGATCGTCATGGACCTTGGGCGCGCCTTCCTGCACCGCCTGCTTCATATCGACGACGGCGGGCAGATCGGTGATATCGACGACGATCGCCTCTGCCGCGTCGCGGGCCTGCGACAGCGTTTCAGCGACAACGGCCGCGATGGGTTCGCCTACGTGTCGCACCTTGCCCTCTGCCAGCACGGGGTGGCGCGGTTCCTGCATGGGCTCGCCATGCTTGTCCGTGACCTGCCAGCCGCAGGGGATCGACCCGACCTCGGCGAAATCGGCACCGGTAAAGATCTTCACGACCCCCGGCATCCCCTCTGCCGCGGATGTATCGACCGAATTCAGCACCCCATGGGCAATTTCCGAGCGCAGAAAGAACACATGCGCCTGTCCGTGCAGGTTGATATCGTCGGTATAATTCCCCTCACCGGTCAAAAACCGGATATCCTCGCGCCGCTTGCTGCTGGCACCAATTCCGCCGTCCTTTGGCATGGTCAATTCCTCCCTATGGGGCACGGATCGGGTCCGCACCGTCGTATGTGGCTTTTGCGTTTGGCTTTATTCTTATGTCGTCAATCTATGGGTTGCTGCGGTTCCCCGTTTGCGTGGGAAAGCGCGGTTTTCAGAATGGGTGCGCCGTGTCCTCCCGACCCTGCATCCAACAGGGCCGCACGTCGCACGGTGGTTATTCGGCAGCCAGCGCGCTGACGTCCTGGCCGGATGCGGCCATGATCGCTTTGACGATGTTATGGTAACCGGTGCAGCGGCAGATGTTGCCGTCCAGATAGTGCCGGACCTCTGCCTCGGTCGGCTTGGGGTTGTCTTTCAGCAGCGCCGAGGCTGACATGATCATGCCCGGTGTACAAAAGCCGCATTGCAGCCCGTGGTGGTCCTGAAACGCCTGTTGAATCACCGTCAGCGATCCATCGGGGTTGGCCATGGATTCGATCGTCTTTACCTCGGCCCCGTCCGCTTCGACCGCGAGCATGGTACAGGCCTTGACCGCCTCGCCGTTGACATGAACCACGCAGGCCCCGCACTGGCTGGTGTCGCAGCCGATATGCGTGCCGGTCAGGCTCAGGTTGTCGCGCAGGAATGACGCCAGCAACGTGCGCCCTTCGACGGCACCAGATGCAGGTTTACCGTTCACGGTCATTTTGACCTCGGTCATGATGTTCCTCCCGTTTTATGTCATGTGTTGGGTCGAGTTAAGCACGCCAAAGGGGCGTTGAGAACAGAAATTTTTCGCATGGGTTGAACTTCGCGGGCGCGGCGCGGCGGCGGGCCTTGCGTCAGGGTCGGTCAGCCGCGTCTTGGTTGCGGGCGGGTGGCGATCTCTTTCAGCAGGCCGCCCACCCCCATGCGGGCGATATCGCGCGGGGATACCTCGATGCCGCAGATCACCCGCGACAGCACCCAATCCGCCCCATTCAACGCAGGAGAGCGCGCGCAGCCTGGCAGGCCGATCACCGGCGTATCGCCCATCTGCCCCAGAAACAGCAGATTGCCCGGGTCAACCGGCATGCCAAAGCGCGAGACCTCTCCACCTGCGGCGCGCAGGGCCTGCGGGGCCACGTCATCAATGTCAGAGGTGGCAGAGCCGGTGAGGATCAGCGTCAGCGCCGTATCCGCCGCGGCAATGGCATCGCGCAGGGCGGTGACCTCATGCGGGACCATCACGACTTTTTTCAAATCCACATCCAGCGCAGAGAGCCGGTCTGCGATGGCCTTTTTCCCCTTATCGCCCGCGCCGCCGTCAATCTCGGTGATGATCAGCGTCGCGTCTTTGATCTGCGGCGGCACCAGCCGGATCGCGCCGCGTCCGGCATCACAGGCGGCGGCAAGATCGCTTTGCGCAACGGCGTAAGAGATAATCTTGATCGTCGCCACCATGCCCCCCGCTGCCATCTGCTGGAACGGCGGGACCGTGGCCAGCGTGATCATCGGGTGCACGGCGTTCAACGCTTCAAGCGCGCGCACATCCAGCTGCGCCACCCCCGGCCCATCGGCCAGCAGGTTCACGCGGCCGGTAAAGGCGCGTGTCATCGTCAGATGGGGATGCGCCGCCAGCACTGCCTGCGCCACCTGTGCCGCGGCGGTGTTTTCATCCACATCCCCTGGCGCGAGCTGCGCCACGATGATGCGGTCGATGCCCTCTGCCTGAAGCTCGGCCAGATGCGCGGGCTCTAGCCGTAAGCCCTTGCGCAAACGGCCCGAGGGCAGTGCGATGGAATGGGCCAGCACGGCACCTTCGGCCTGCGCCGTGTCGACGGGGCCAAACTTCACGGTTTTCTCAGGGCTTGGATCATCTGCGACAGGATCGACACCGCGATCTCGGGCGGGCCGGCGGCCCCGATGTCCAGCCCGACAGGGCCGTTGATGCGCGCGATGTCGGCCGCGGTAAAGCCCGCCTCTTCCAGCCGTGCCACGCGGGAGGCATGGGTGCGTTTCGACCCGAGCGCCCCGATATAGAAGGCGTCGGACCGGAGTGCTACATGCAGCGCGGGGTCGTCCAGCTTGGGGTCATGGGTCAGCAGCACAACGGCGCTGCGGGTATCAACGCCGACGGTGTTCATCGCCGCGTCCGGCCAATCGTTGATCACCTGTGCATCGGGGAAACGCGCTTGCGATCCAAAGGCCTCGCGCGGGTCGATGACCACGGCGTCAAAGCCCGCGACCTGCGCCATGGGTACTAAGGCTTGCGCGATGTGGACCGCCCCGACGATGACCAGCCGCAGCGGCGGGTTGTGGATCGCGACAAATGTTTCGCCATCCTCTTCCACGCCGGAACGGTCCATGCGGAAGCGGTCTGCAAAGCCGCCCGTTACCAAGCGCCCCACCCCGCCCGAAAGCGGCACCTGATAGGCCACGGGCTGGCGGGCAGCGCGGGCGCGGACAAGCTCGCCCAGAACGTCAAACGGCATCGCCTTTTCGCCCACAGGTTCGACCAACACGCGAATCTTGCCGCCACAGGCTAGCCCCACGGCAAAAGCGTCGCCGTCGCTGACGCCATATTCCAGCAAACGCGGCGTGCCGTCCTCGATCGCCTCAAGCGCCTCGACCACCACAGCCCCCTCGACACAACCGCCCGAGACAGAGCCCTGCATTTCGCCATCTGCGGCGATGGCCAGCTGCGCGCCCACCCGTCGCGGGGCAGAGCCCCATGTCTCCACCACCGTGGCCAGCGCGGCCCCGCGGCCCGCTTGCGCCCATGCATAAGCGCGTTCCGGTGCGTTCTCGAAAATCTCCATGGCGGGTGGTCTCCTTAACTTGTCGCGGCGGCGACTGTTCTTATGTAGGGCGTCCCATGCCCCCGCTCAATCAGATAACGGGGAGATAACTTGCACGCCGCCCTGCACACTACTACATCTTGGGCAATGACATGCCAGACGGAGCGCCCCACACATGCCCATGCAAGCCCGCGAAATCGAAGACCTGCTGCGCGAGACCTTTCCAAACGCCAAGATCACCGTCGAAGGCAATGACGGCGTGCATATGGCCGCGATGATCATCGACGAAAGTTTCCGTGGTCAGAACCGCGTGCAACAGCAACGTGCCGTCTATGCCGCGCTCAAGGGCCGGATGGATGGATCGAACGGCGAACTGCACGCGCTCGCGCTGACGACCAAAGCGCCGGATTGATCCGGTGGACCCGATCCTGGTCCTGATCCTCAGCGTCTTGGTGCTGATCGTGGCGGTTCTGCGCGGCCTACAGGCGCTGAAACACACACGCGATACCGAACGCGGATCAAAGCCGGGCAAGGGGTATCACGAAATTGACGCGACCTATCATTCGGGTGGCGGCGGCGGCGGACATCAGACCAACTACCGCATCCCCCGCGACCCTCAAGAATACGCGAAACGCTTTATACCAAAGGACAAATCGAAATGACCGACGCAAAAACGCAAATTCAGGAAACCATCACCGCCAACCACGTTGTGCTGTTCATGAAAGGCAACAAAACAATGCCGCAGTGCGGGTTCTCGTCCCGTGTGGCTGGCGTGTTGAACTATATGAATGTCGACTACACCGACGTGAACGTATTGGCCGACGAAGAGCTGCGTCAGGGGATCAAGGATTTCTCCGACTGGCCCACCATCCCGCAGCTTTATGTCAAAGGCGAATTCGTTGGCGGCTGTGACATCATCACCGAAATGATGCTGTCGGGCGAGCTGGACACGCTGCTGGAAGAAAACGGCGTCGGCTTTGACAAAGAAGCCGCCGACAAGATCCGCGAAGCCAACGGCTAACGATCGACTGATAAGAAACGGGTGCGCCTTGGATCAAGGGGCACCCGAACCGCGCCACGGATGTCGGCGCACGCCCTGCATAGATCGTGTTACTGTGCCTGACACGCCGCGTAGAGCGTGACATCTTCACCCGCCGCCGCATCATGCCAGAATAGGGTCGCGGCGTCCCCCTTGCTCCACCAGACATAGCCAGAACCGTCCGAGGGCCATGCATAGCGCGCCCCTGATGCCGCGCGGGTCCGGACCAGCGTAACCATGCGGTTTTCCACATAAAGCACAGCCGTCGCATCGCCGTGTTCGGGAGTGGCATAGGAAACCGGCACCTCGACCCCGCGCTCGCAGATATAGGTGGCGGTGACCGGCATGGCCTGCGCGAAAGCGCTGCCCCCTACCCCGAGCCACCACGCCGCCGCGGCCCCGAATGCGATGGTGTGCCGCAGGATCACTGGGCTGTATCTTGGGCCGTGTCTCGAGCCTTGTCTTCGATCTCGCTCGCCAAGGCTTCGGCGCGGGCGGCCATTTCGGCAAGGCTGTCGGTGACGCTTTGCGGGATGACAGGCACCTCGATCCGCTCGGGCTCCACCACGACATTGCGCAGGCTTGCAAGCTCTGCGTCACGCTCTGCCAGTTCGGCGCGGGCTTCCTTGATCTTATCCTCGACGGAGGCGGTTTTATCGGCCAACAGCAGACCCGCCATCAACAACATCCGCGCTTCGGGCATCCGGCCCACCTGATCCGACAACACCTGCGCTTCATCGTCGAGCATCTTGGCAGCGGCGTGCAGGTAGTCTTCCTCGCCCTCCTGGCAGGAGACTTCGAATTGGCGACCACCGATAGAGATAGTAACTTCGGGCATCAGGCAGACTCCTCGGCAGTGGGAACAAGCGGGGTAAGAACAGAGAGGATCGCGTCCGCCTCTGCCACATCGGCGCGACGGGCGGCATGCAGCGCGTCAAGCTCTGCCTGTAAGGCGGCATTGATCAGATCGGCGTCCCCCACCCCTTCAGCATTGGCTTCGCGCAATGCAGCGCAGGCATCGGCCAGCTGCGCATTGGCGCGGCGCACCCGCTGGATTTCCAGATCAAGTTTTTCGGTCTGGGCCTGTGCCGCGGCCGCACTGTTGTTGCGCGCCTGTGCTGTGGCCAGTTCAGCCCGCAGATGCGCGGTTTCATCCTCCAGCCGCTTTTTCAGGGCAGTGACCTGTTCAGAAAGCTCTGCGTTGACAGCACGTTCCTGGGCCAGTTCTTCCGAAAGATCGGGAACATCTGCCTTGGCGACGGCCAGTTTGTCAGCTCCGCGCGATGCCCTTTCAAGCGCCGCCAGAATACGGCCTTGCAAGTGTTCTATGTCGCTCATCGCAGGGTTCCTCGTAAAACGTCGTATGTCAGTCGTGAAATGCAGTTTGCCAACCATCGAATCGCTGGTCAACGTGGTTTCCGCTGATCCTACCGAAACCAAAGGCGGAATACTGCCCCTTTAAGAACAATGCCTTGGCCCGGCGGAAAAGCTCTGCTGCGCGGGGTGTCCTCTGGCCCTTGATCTTTGCGGGGTGGCTGGTATTGATCCGCGCAATCCCTTTTCCCCCTTATAAGGAAGCTTGCACCGTGGATCTGAACGCCCTCGCCAAAGCCCATCCCGCCCATTGGTCCAAAGCGACCGCCATTCGCGCCCTGACGCTGGACGCTGTCGCCGCCGCCAATTCCGGCCACTCGGGCATGCCGATGGGCATGGCGGATGTCGCCACTGTCTTGTTCGAAAAGCACCTGAAGTTCGACGCGTCCAACCCACTGTGGCCTGACCGGGACCGTTTTATCCTTTCGGCGGGCCACGGGTCCATGCTGATCTATTCGCTGCTGCACCTGACCGGCTACGAGCAATTCCCGCTCGAAGAGATCAAGAACTTCCGCCAGATGGGCGCACGCACCGCGGGCCACCCTGAAAACTTCCTGGCCGATGCGATTGAAACCACCACCGGCCCGCTGGGTCAGGGGATCGCAAATTCCGTCGGTTTTGCCATGGCCGAAGAAATCCAGCGCGCGCAATACGGCAAGAAGATCGTCGACCACTTTACCTATGTGATCGCAGGTGACGGCTGCCTGATGGAAGGCATCAGCCACGAGGCGATTGCCCTTGCCGGTCGCCACAAGCTGAGCAAGCTGATCGTGATGTGGGACAACAACGACATCACCATCGACGGCCCCGTCTCGCTGTCCGACAAAGTGGATCAGGTCGCGCGGTTCAAGGCGGCTGACTGGCACGTCATCGAGATCGACGGCCACAACCCCGACGAGATCGACGCCGCCCTGACCGAGGCGCGCAAATCCGACCTGCCCACGATGATCGCTTGCAAAACGCATATCGCGCTTGGTCACGCCGCGCAGGATACCTCGAAAGGTCACGGCGCGCTCACCGATGCGGACCAGATGGCCGCCGCCAAAGCCGCCTATGGCTGGACAACCGGTCCGTTCGAAGTCCCCGCCGACGTGAAATCCGCCTGGGAAGAGATTGGCAAACGCGGCGCAGACGACCGCCGCGCCTGGGAAGAGCGTTTCGACGCCATGTCGCGCACAAAGCGTGAAGAGTTCAACCGCGCGCTGGCCGGTGACGCCCCCAAGAAGCTGAGCGCGACGATCAAGGCCTTCAAAAAGCAGACCTCGGAAAACGCACCAAAACTGGCCACCCGCGCCAGCAGCGAAAAGACGCTCGAGGTTTTGAACCCGCTCTATACCGAAACCGTGGGCGGCTCGGCTGACCTGACCGGTTCGAACAACACAAAGACCGCTGATCTGGGCGTGTTTGACGTGGAAAACCGTGGTGGGCGCTATGTGTACTGGGGGATCCGTGAACACGGCATGGCCGCCGCGATGAACGGCATGGCGCTGCACGGCGGCATCCGTCCCTACGGCGGCACATTCATGTGTTTCACCGACTACGCCCGCCCCGCCATGCGCCTCGCCGCGCTGATGCAGGTGCCAAGCGTGTTTGTCATGACCCACGACAGCATCGGTCTGGGCGAAGACGGCCCGACGCACCAACCGGTCGAGCATCTGGCCATCAGCCGCGCGACACCCAACACCTATGTGTTCCGCCCCGCTGACACGGTTGAAACCGCAGAGGCCTGGGAAATCGCGCTGAGCAGCAAAAAGACACCCTCCGTGCTGTCGCTGACCCGTCAGGGCCTGCCCACCGTGCGGCTTGAGCACAAGAACAAGAACCTCACCGAACAGGGGGCCTATGTTCTGGCAGACGCCGAAGGCAAACGTCAGGTGATCCTGATCGCCACCGGCTCTGAAGTTGAGATCGCGCTGAAAGCCCGTGACCTGCTGCAAGCCGAAGGCATCGGCACTCGCGTCGTGTCCATGCCCTGTATGGAGCTCTTCGCCGACCAAGACGAAGCCTACCGCCGCCGCGTCCTGCCTGCCGGCCCCGTCCGCGTCGGCGTCGAAGCCGCCGTACGCCAAGGCTGGGACCGCTGGCTCACCGGTGAGCGTGGCAAGTGGAACAAGGCCGATTTCGTCGGCATGGACCGCTTCGGTGCCTCCGCCCCCGCGGAAGAGCTGTTCGAAAAGTTCGACATCACCCCGCAGAACGTCGCCGACAAGGCCAGAGCGCTGCTGTGATCTGAACGGATACAGTCACAACCAAAAAGGGGGAGCATTTTGCTCCCCCTTTCTATTTTTGTACCACAATGTTGCGGGCCGTCTGACGCTGGCAAAAGCTGCGAGAGGCGTGGCGCATGCCCCTCGGTCTAACTTCAGCGTGGCCTCAAAAAATGGCGCGCGCGATCCGGATAAGTTGCAATGTTTCGAATGCGCTGTCCTGCAACGTCACCAGTTCACCATTCACAACAGCATAGTTATTGCCGGTCTCAAGCTGTGGCAATTTGTAGGTTTGGCGCAATTCGTTCTGCGTCAACGCCGCTGTAGGTGCTATGCGCACGCCGTCTGGTAGGTTTTCAACCCGCGCCAATTCATTGATCCGCAGTAGCGATGTGTAATCTTCTTGGGTGAGCAACACAGGCTGGCCATCGATCAACGCGTAGCGCTTGCCTGCCGGTGCGGGGCGAAGATCGTAAAGCGATGCAATCTGTTCCGAGCTGAGCAACAGGGTATCGTCGTCAAGGACGACGTCACGATTTGCATCTTCTTCGACAACCACGTTCCGATCCGGCACTCTTTCTTCACCAATGACAATGTCCCGGTCGAGGAATTCCGTACGCTGATCAAGGTAGATGGCGTCAAGCTGCTTATCGTCATATGACACCCATTCCTCATAGGTCACGCCTTTTTTGGCAAGTCCAGGGGGTACGCAAGGTGGGTCCATTTTTGCAAGGCCCGGTGGGCAGTTGCGATAGGTCAGCAGTTTTTCTTCGGGAACATCAGCAAATGCGATTTGAGAGCCCAAGAGCGCGAGTGGCACGGCACCAAGTAGCACGCTCATGTCACGACCTTCAGGTGCGCGCACTTCGAGAACCTCGTTTGAAATACGCGAACGATCCTCCTTCGACCGTTTGACTTTCACTTTTACCTTTTCGTGCTTTTCAAGCTTCTTGGCCTGCTTCTCGTGTTTCTTTTTGTGTTTCTTCTCTTTCTTCGCGTGCTTGTCCTTCTTATGCTTTTCCTTCTTCGCCTTCTTGGGGCCTTTTTCCTTGTCGTTTTTGATCTTCACGATCTGGGAGTCCCGCGCCATAGGCACGGTCAGGGAAGACATTGTCGCACTGGGCAACGCGACCCCTGCGTTTAGAACGGGGGCTACGGCGCAAGCCAGAATGGTCGCACATGCGAGGGGGGTGAATTTCACGAAAAGACCTCCATATCAGAGTGGCGGATCAAGCATCCAGCACCTAGTTTCAAAAATGGACATGTCGGGGTGAACGTTTTGGCGTCCCATGCCTTACCGCTTAACCGACAAGGCGCGGCAAATGTTCCACTGCACTACAGCCTCAAGGGCTTTTCCATCCGCAGTCCGCATTCGAACCTAGGGATTGTCTTCATAGGCAAGGTTCGTAGGTGCGCCAACGATTAACCCCGGCAAGCCATAAAAAAAGGGGACGCAACCTGCGCCCCCTTCCTCTCCGTCATATCCGCCCCGATTACGCGTGTGCGCCGGCGTCCTTGCCGTTGAAGACCGCGCGCCAGAGGGGGGTGATGATCTTTTCGCCTACGGGGATCAGCACCAGCCCCAGGGCGAGACCAAAGACACCGTCCATCGCGGCTTTAGCGATCCATTCGGCGGCACCTTCATACGCGACCGGCACCATATGGCCGAAGGCGACGGCGTAGTCGTGGATCAGATGGCCAAGCGCGCCGAAGCCAAGCTCTTCCATACCGTGCACGATGATCGATCCGCCGACCCAGAGCATGGCCGCCGTCCCGATGATGGTCAGCGCCTTGAGGAACCACGGCATGCCGCGCACGATCCCGCGTCCCAGACCACGGGTCAGGCCGAGATTGCCGTTCTTGGCCATATAAAGCCCCACGTCATCCATCTTTACGATCAGCGCGACGGAGCCATAGACCGCGACCGTGATGATCACGGCGGCGGCGGCCAAAGCGCCTGCTTCCATCCAGAAGTTCGTCACCTCAAGGTTCGACAGCACGATGGTCATGATCTCGGCCGAGAGGATAAAGTCGGTCTTGATCGCGCCTTTGGCCTTTTGCTCTTCCAGCTTGGCGGGGTCCTTGATCACCTTTTCATCGGCACCGGGGGGATGATCCTCGTGACCTTTGCCCCCCACCCCAAGCGCGTGGGCAATCTTTTCAGCGCCTTCAAAACACAGGTAGGCCCCACCCAACATCAACAATGGCGCGATCAACCAAGGCGCGAAATTCGACAGCAGCAATCCGGCGGGCAACAAGAAAACCAGCTTGTTCTTCAACGATCCTTTCGTGATGCGCCAGATGATTGGCAGCTCGCGGTTGGCCTCGAAACCGCTGACGTATTTCGGGGTCACGGCGGCGTCGTCGATGACGGCACCCGCGGCCTTGGCACTGGCCTTGGCGGCCTGGCCGAACACATCATCCACGCTGGCCGCGGCCACTTTTGCAATCGCTGCTACATCATCCAACAGGGCTAATAGGCCGCTCATTCAGTCTCTCCATATTTGTTGGGGTAAGGGTAGCGCAGCGCAGGCAGAAGGCAAAGCCGATCTGAGGGTTATCGCTAACACGAATATTTATCGCTAACATACGGAAATTAGGGGGTTTTAGCCCTTTCCCCTGTTCACGACCACCAGATATAGAACCGGCAAAGTTCCAGATCTTTGTCAAAGGACGCCCCCATGACCATCAAAGTCGGTATCAACGGATTTGGCCGCATCGGCCGCTGCACCCTGTCTCATATCGCGGCGTCGGGCCGGGATGACATCGAGGTGGTGCGCATCAACGCGACCGGCCCGCTGGAGACTGCGGCGCATCTGATCAAATACGATTCCATCCACGGGCGCTTTCCGAACGAGGTCAAAGTCGGCAATGGCACGCTGGATCTGGGGCGCGGCGAGATGGAGGTCGTATCGACCTACCAGATGAACGAGCTGAACTGGGATGGTTGCGACGTCGTGCTGGAATGCACGGGCAAGTTCAACGACGGGCTGCTGGCAAAGGTGCATCTGGATCAGGGCGCGAAACGTGTTTTGCTGTCGGCACCGGGCAAGAACGTCGACCGCACGGTGGTCTACGGCGTGAACGACGGCGAATTGCAGACCTCGGACACGATGGTATCGAACGGGTCGTGCACCACCAACTGTCTGGCGCCGATGGCCAAGGCACTGCATGATGCGTTCGGCATCGAAAGCGGCATCATGACCACCGTGCACAGCTATACCGGCGACCAGCCGACGCTGGACCGCCGCCACGAAGACCTTTACCGCGCGCGCGCCGCTGCTATGGCGATCATCCCGACCTCTACTGGTGCGGCGAAAGCCTTGGGCGAAGTGCTGCCCGCACTGAAAGGCAAGCTGGATGGCACCGCTATGCGCGTTCCAACCCCAAACGTCAGCGCGGTTGACCTGACCTTTATGGCAAGCCGTGATGTCACCGTAGAAGAGGTGAACGAGGCCATGCGCGTTGCTGCAAACGGCCCGATGTCGCGGGTCTTTGCCTATGACGCGGAACAGAAAGTGTCGATCGATTTCAACCACACCGAACATTCGTCGATCTTCGCGCCCGACCAGACCAAGGTCGTTGGCAACCGTCTGGTGCGTGTCCTCGCGTGGTATGACAACGAATGGGCCTTCTCTGTTCGTATGGCCGATGTTGCCGTTGCTATGGGCAAACTGGGCTAAGACTTGCGACGCGCGGGTTGCCCTGTCATATCTGGGCCACCCGCAGGCAAGGACCACCGCCCCCATGGACACCCCCATCGCTGTCTCTCTCGCTGCTGTACTGCTGACCGCACTAGGGATTGATGCGCTGATCTATGGCAGCGAACATCTGATTTTCCTGACCAAGAAATTTGTCGACCTGATCGAGTGGGTGGCGTTCTGGCGCTGATCCGACGGTCGACCCCTTCCCTCTGATCGCTACCGGCGCAATATTACCCTGCATAGGTTGACTCTTTGTCATAAATGTCGATGTTAGCGCTATCAAATTCAGGAGGACGCCCCATGGCTACCAAATTGGCAATCAATGGCTTTGGCCGTATCGGTCGTAACGTTTTGCGCGCGCTGATGGAGCGTGGCGACGATGATTTGCAGGTGGTGGCGATCAACGATCTCGCCCCGCTGGAAACCAACGCACATCTGTTCGAATTCGACTCGGTCCACGGGCGCTTTGGCCGTCCGGTCACCCTGGGCGACAACACGATGGATGTGGGTCAAGGCCCGATCCGCGTGACAGCAGAACGCGACCCCGCTGCCCTGCCTTGGGGCGATGTGGACATCGTGCTGGAATGCACCGGCATCTTCACCACGCACGAGGCCGCGGCCAAGCATCTGGCGAATGGATCGAAGCGGGTTGTCATCTCTGCCCCCGGTAAAGACGCCATGAAAACAATCGTCTACGGTGTGAACCACGATCTGATCACCGCTGAAGACACGGTGCTGAGCAACGCCTCCTGCACCACCAACTGCATGGCACCGCTGGCCAAGACCCTGCATGATGCCTTCGGCATCAAGCACGGGCATATGACCACGATCCACAGCTACACGGGCGACCAACCGGTGCATGACACGGCGCACAGCGACCTGTACCGCGCGCGCGCCGCGGCGCTGTCGATGATCCCCACCACCACCGGTGCGGCCAAGACGCTGGGTAAAGTACTGCCCGAGCTTGACGGGCTGATCGGCGGCACCGCGATCCGCGTGCCCACACCGAATGTATCCTGTGTCGATCTGGTGGTCGAACTGTCGAAAGAAGCCACGGTGGAGGAGGTCAACGCCATCCTGCGCACGGCCGCCGAAGGCCCGCTGAAAGGCATCCTTGGACTGGTTGAACGTCCTCTGGTGTCGATCGACCTGAACCACGATTCACATTCCTGTGTCGTGGCCCTTGATCAGACCTCTGTCCAAAGCGGGACACAGCTGCGGGTTCTGGGCTGGTATGACAACGAATGGGGGTTCTCGAACCGTATGCTCGACACCTCGCGCGAGGTTGCGAAAACCCTCTGATCGTTATTGCGAGAAACGCTTTAACAGCTCGGCATTGACGGCGGGCGTCACGAATTTGCTGACGTCCCCGCCAAGCCGGGCGATTTCCTTGACCAAACGGCTGGCAATCGCCTGATGCTCGGCCTCTGCCATCAAGAAGACCGTCTCGACGCTGTCATCCAGCTTACGGTTCATCCCCACCATCTGATATTCATATTCGAAATCCGCCACGGCCCGCAGCCCGCG
The DNA here is from genome assembly GCF_021735935.1 of Sulfitobacter sp. M39. Lineage (NCBI taxonomy): Bacteria > Pseudomonadati > Pseudomonadota > Alphaproteobacteria > Rhodobacterales > Roseobacteraceae > Sulfitobacter > Sulfitobacter sp. M39. Next base: position 1,786,316 of record NZ_WMDZ01000001.1, on the reverse strand, counting down.
GATGATCATCTGTGCCCCCACATCATGGGCGCAATCGATCAGCAAGTTCTCGAAGGGATGCACCACAATCTCTGTCCCGGTCTCCTGGTTCAGCTTGCCGCATTCCTCTTCGATCTGGGCGACACGTTCTTCCAGCTCGAACAATGGCCCCTTGTCCCGATTGATCGCGACCCCGATCACCAGTTTATCAACAAGCGTCGCCGCCCGCCGGATGATGTCGATGTGACCCAAAGTAATAGGGTCGAAGGTGCCGGGGTAAAGGCCTACGCGCATGGGAGAGTCCAGTCATTTCAAGTCGTTATTCGAAGTGCAAGCAAGCATTTACACCGCGAAGATGCAACGCCAATTTCGGTGGGCTAGTGGCCCCTGATCATCCCCTCCAGGGCGTCTTTCTCCATCGAAAGTTCCATTAGGCGGGCCTTGACCACATCCCCCAAAGAGATGAGGCCTATCAGAACCCCATCCTGCAAAACAGGCATGTGGCGAAAGCGGCCTTGGGTCATCTTGGCAAGGATATCATCAGCGGTTTCATCTTTGGCGCAGGTGATCAGATCGCGCGTCATCAGCGCCTCTACGGTGTCGTCCAGACAGCCGCCGCCCTCGCGGCCAAGGGTGCGCACGATGTCACGCTCCGACAGGATACCATCGGGCGTTTTGCCGTCCGCTGACACAACCAGGGTCCCGATCCGCTTTTCCGACAACATCGCCGCCGCCTGCGAGATACGCGTGCCCGGTTTTACCGTCGTAACACTGTCATCCGCTTTAGTTTTCAGGATTTGGGAAACTAGCATGGTCGGCCCCTTCGCAAGAATATTACCTATAGGTCAGGTTCCCTTTAATACTGTTGCGTGTCAAGCAATTGCCTCCAGTTTCGCCACTTCGGCGCGGACACCCTGCGCCAGAGCTTCCGCAAAGCGGCTCAGACGCAGATTGCGACGGTCGTCTTCGTGGCGAATCAAATAAAAGGCGCGGCTCAGATGCACGTCACCGGTCAGGATGCGCGTCACCCCCGGCGTCGCAGGAAGCGAGAAATCATGCACGATCCCGACACCGCCCCCTTGCCGGATCATATTCACCTGAACGGACACGGAATTAGAGGCCAGAGGCACCCGCGTCATGCCAAGCTCCGCCAGATAATCAAGCTCGCGATCAAAGATCATGTCGGGGATATACCCCACCAACCGGTGCCCCTGCAGGTCTGCAACGGTCCGGATCGCGGGACGCGCCGCAAGATAGCTATCGGCGGCGGCAAGATGCAGCTGGTAGTCGGCGATTTTCTGCACAACCAGCCGCCCCGCCGTGGGCGCGCTGACCCCGATCGCCATATCCGCCTCGCGCCGCGACAGGTTGAACACCCGCGGCAGGGCGACAATCTGGATATCAAGCCCCGGATTATCCGCCACCAAACGGGCGCAGACCTGTGGCAAAAGATAATTGGCGCAGCCGTCCGGTGCCCCGATCCTGATCTGCCCTGCCAGTTGGTCTGATGGCACGACCACATCCGCCGTGGCCTGCCGCATCGCCTGCTCTGCGGCTTCGGCGCGCGCCAGCAACTGCACGCCTGCCTCGGTCAGCGCGTAGCCCGAGGGCGATTTCACAAATAATACCGCCTGCATGGTCTTTTCCAACCGTGCCATGCGTCGCCCCAAGGTCGCCGGGTCCAACCGCAACAGCTTCCCCGCGCCCGATAGGCTCTGCTCGCGCGCGACCGCCAGGAACAGCCGCAGATCGTCCCAGTTTCCCATCATCGGTCAGGCTTCCTTGTAAACTTCATTCCAGTTGAGACTTCATTGCGGTCCGCACTTCATTTTGCCCGTAAACTCCGGGGACGTCCGAAGGACGGGGGCAGCGCCCCACACTACCCTTTCAGCCCGCGCAAGGCTTTGCAATATTGCAAAACGATTTTGACGCCATGCCTCTTTTGCTTTGTTTTTTGCAAGCCTAACCTGCCGCCAAACGCACAGAAGGAGCATTCCATGCAAGAGTTGACCCATTACCTGAACGGTGCCCACGTCAAAGGCACGTCAGGCCGCTTTGCCGACGTGTACAACCCCGCAACCGGCGAAGTGCAGGCCAAGGTACCGCTGGCCAACGAGTCCGAAATGGATCAGGCCGTGAAATACGCGATGGCGGCTCAACCTGCATGGGCCGCGGTGAACCCCCAACGTCGGGCGCGGGTGATGATGAAGTTCGTGGACCTGCTGAACCGCGATATGGACAAGTTGGCCGAAGCGCTAAGCCGCGAGCACGGCAAGACCCTGCCCGACGCCGCCGGTGACGTGCAGCGCGGTCTGGAAGTGGTGGAATACTGCATCGGCGCACCAGAGCTGCTGAAAGGCGACTATACCGACAGCGCGGGCCCCGGCATCGACATGTACTCCATGCGCCAGCCCCTTGGCGTGTCCGCAGGCATCACGCCGTTCAACTTCCCCGCCATGATCCCCATGTGGATGTTCGCCCCCGCCATCGTCTGCGGCAACGCCTTCATCCTCAAACCGTCCGAGCGTGATCCATCCGTGCCCCTGATGCTGGCCGAACTGCTGGAAGAAGCGGGCCTGCCCAAAGGAATCATTCAGGTCGTCAATGGCGACAAGGAAGCGGTTGACGCGATCCTGCATCACCCTGTCATTCAGTCGGTGGGCTTTGTCGGCTCCACCCCCATCGCCGAATATATCTATGGCACGGGCTGCGCGAATGGGAAGCGCGTTCAATGCTTTGGCGGTGCCAAGAACCATATGATCATCATGCCGGACGCCGATATGGACCAGGCCGCGGACGCGCTGATCGGCGCGGGCTATGGCGCGGCGGGCGAACGCTGCATGGCGATCTCGGTCGCTGTGCCTGTGGGCGAGGAAACCGCCGACCGTCTGATCGAAAAGCTGGTGCCGCGCATCGAGAAGCTGAAAGTCGGGCCCTATACCTCGGGCAATGACGTCGATTACGGCCCCGTGGTCACCGCAGCCGCGAAGGCAAACATCGAACGGTTGGTACAGACCGGCGTCGATCAGGGGGCCACGCTGGTTGTCGATGGGCGCGACTTTAAGCTGCAAGGCTACGAGGAAGGCTTCTTTGTCGGCCCGCACCTCTTCGACAACGTCACCCCCGATATGGACATCTACAAGCACGAGATCTTCGGGCCGGTTCTGTCTACCGTCCGCGCCAAAACCTATGAAGAGGCGCTTGGCCTTGCGATGGATCACGAAATGGGCAACGGTACCGCGATCTTTACCCGTGACGGAGATGCCGCGCGTGACTTTGCGGCGCGCGTCAACGTCGGCATGATCGGGATCAACGTGCCGATTCCCGTGCCGCTCGCCTATCACACCTTTGGCGGCTGGAAGAAATCGGTCTTTGGCGACCTGAACCAGCACGGGCCGGATGCGTTCAAATTCTACACACGTACCAAAACCGTGACCTCGCGCTGGCCCTCGGGCATCAAAGAAGGCGGCGAGTTCAACTTCAAGCCGATGGAATAAGCCCCATCCTCACCCTTCGGCGGCTTCCCCGCCGGAGGGTGCTTGCGCGACGCCCACGTGCATGCTTACAATTAAACACACGTTCAATTCGACCGGTCTTGGGAGGGATCACCGTTTATGGATTTCGCACTTTCAGAAGAGCAAACCGCGATTTTCGACATGGCCTATGGCTTTGGCCAGGAACATATCGCCCCTTTCGCCCAGAAGTGGGAGAAAGACGAAACAATCCCGAAAGACCTTTGGCCCAAGATTGCAGAGCTGGGCTTTGGCGGGCTTTACGTGTCCGAGGATGCAGGAGGGTCTGGCCTGACGCGGCTTGATGCCACGCTGGTGTTCGAAGCGCTCAGCATGGCCTGCCCGTCGGTCGCGGCCTTTCTGTCGATCCATAACATGTGCGCCAAGATGCTGGACAGCTTTGCCAGTGACGACCTCAAGTCGCGGATCATGCCCGACATCCTGAGCATGAACACCGTGCTCAGCTATTGTTTGACGGAACCCGGATCGGGCTCTGACGCGGCGGCGCTCAAGACGAAATGCACCCGCACGAACAAAGGCTATACTTTGAACGGTACCAAAGCGTTCATCTCGGGCGGCGGCTATTCCGACGCCTATGTCGCAATGGTGCGCACCTCGGACGATGGGGCGGCGGGTGTGTCCACCGTCTATGTGGAAGACGGGACCACGGGGCTGTCCTTTGGCGGCCTAGAGGATAAAATGGGCTGGCGCAGCCAACCCACGTCCCAGGTGCAGTTTGACGATTGCAACATTCCTGCTGGAAATCTGGTGGGTGAAGAGGGGAAAGGTTTCAAATATGCGATGATGGGGCTGGATGGCGGCCGTTTGAACATCGCCGCCTGCTCCTTGGGTGCTGCACAGACCGCGCTGAACGCCACGCTCACCTATATGGGCGAGCGTAAAGCATTCGGCAAACCCATCGACCAGTTTCAGGGGCTTCAATTCCGCCTCGCCGAGATGGAGATTGAACTGCAAGCCGCCCGCATCTTCCTGCGACAAGCCGCGTGGAAGCTGGACACGGGCGCGCCGGATGCCACCAAGTTCTGCGCCATGGCCAAGAAGTTCGTGACAGAGGCAGGCAGCAAGGTCGTCGATCAATGTCTGCAACTGCACGGCGGCTATGGCTATCTGGCGGATTACGGCATCGAAAAGCTGGTGCGTGACCTGCGCGTCCACCAGATCCTTGAAGGCACCAACGAAATCATGCGCGTCATCGTGGCGCGGGATATGCTGAAGAACCGATGACCGATATCTCCATCCGTATTTCAGGGCGCGCGGGTCGGATCACCCTCACCCGCCCCCAAGCGCTAAACGCCATGACCTACGACATGTGTCTGGCCATCGAAGACGCCTTTGACGCTTGGCTGCATGACCCGGACGTCGATCTGATCATCCTTGACGCCGAAGGGGATCGCGCCTTTTGCTCGGGCGGAGACATCGCCGAACTTTACGCCACGGGCACCAAGGGAAACTATGCCTACGGGCGCAAGTTCTGGGCGGATGAATACCGGCTAAACGCCAAGATATTCGCCTATACCAAGCCCGTCGTCTCCTTCTTGCAGGGGTTCACCATGGGCGGCGGCGTGGGGATCGGCTGTCACGGCTCGCACCGCGTGGTGGGAGAAAGCAGCCAGATCGCGATGCCGGAGTGTGGCATCGGTCTGGTGCCCGATGTGGGCGGCAGCCTGATGCTGGCGCTGGCCCCCGGACGGGTGGGCGAATATCTGGGCACAACCGCGTCACGGATGAAGGGTGAAGATGCGATTTACGCGGGCTTCGCAGACACTTACATCGCGGAGCTAAACTGGCCCGACGTGATAGCCGCGCTTGAGAATTCAGGCGATGTGGCCATTCTGGAAACCGCAAGCACCACGCCGCCCGCCTCTGCGATTGAAGCGCAGACGGCCGAGATCGACAGCTTCTTTGGCGGCGAAACGCTGGCGGATATCCTCAACGCCCTGCGCGCATCCGACAGCGAATTCGCTGCAGACACGCTCAAGAAGATGCAGCGCAGCAGCCCGTTGGCGATGGCCTGCACGGTCGAGATCATCCACCGTCTGCGCGGCCCCTCGCTGAGCATCGAGAAGGCGTTGGATATGGAATACCGTTTTACCTTCCGCGCGATGGAGCATGGCGACTTCCTTGAAGGCATCCGCGCGGCGATCATCGACAAGGACCGCAGCCCCAACTGGCAATATGCCGATATGAACGTCCCCCTTGCCGCGACAGCCAAGATGCTGCGTCCGCTGGCCGTGGACGCCCTGACACTGGAGAGAACCACATGAGCATGAAAATCGGATTTATCGGGTTGGGCAACATGGGCGCACCTATGGCGACCAACCTCGCCAAAGCAGGCCACGACGTGGCGGGCTTTGACGTGGCAGGCACCACGGCAGAGGGCGTGCGCGTTGCAGACAACCTTGAAGCCGCCGTGGCGGGCATGGACGCGGTGATCACGATGCTGCCCAACGGGTCCATCCTGCGGCAAGTGGCGGCGCAGGCGATCCCCCATATGGCGCAGGGCACGCTGTTTATCGACTGTTCGACCGTCGATGTGGAAAGCGCGAAGAACACCGCGCAAGCTGCTGAAGATGCAGGCATAATGGCCGTTGACGCCCCCGTGTCTGGCGGTATCGGCGGGGCATCTGGCGGCACGCTGACCTTTATGGCCGGCGGGTCGACGCAAGCTTTTGCCAAGGCCAAGCCGCTGTTCGACATCATGGGGCAAAAGGCCGTGCATTGCGGCGATGCCGGTGCGGGGCAAGCGGCAAAGATTTGCAACAACATGATCCTCGGTGTCACCATGATCGCCACATGCGAGGCCTTTGCACTGGCCGATAAACTGGGGCTGGACCGGCAGAAGATGTTTGACGTGGTCAGCACCTCGTCCGGCTACAGCTGGTCGATGAACGCCTATTGCCCTGCCCCCGGTGTTGGCCCCACCTCGCCCGCAGACAATAGCTACACACCGGGCTTCGCGGCGGAGTTGATGCTCAAGGATCTTGGGCTGTCGCAGCAGGCAGCAGAGATGGCAGATGCAGACACCCCGATGGGAGAGCTTGCCCGCGCGCTCTATGCGCAATTTGTCGAGAACGAAGACGGCAACGGCAAAGATTTCTCTGCCATGCTGCCCCGTTTCGAAACCCGCGGCCGCAACGGCTGATACGCAAAAGCAAGCGGGTTCCCGCCGTCTCGTCCCAGCGACGGAAACCCGCGCGCCGTTCGTTTGTTACTGTATCGACACTGTAACGGAGAACGAGCATGAAAATCCTTACCCTCGCCGCAAGCGCCTTCGCCGTGCTGGCCTTCAGCCCGGCCGTTCAGGCGGCCTCTGCCTCCTATGGCGCGTCGGGGCATTACGATGTCGCGGCACCACAGGTGACCTTGGCCAAGCATGATAAGCACGATGACAAAAAGCATCAAAAGCAGCACAAGAAAGCTGTTAAAGAATACAAAAAAGCGATCAAGAAACACGAGAAGCAGCACAGCGACAACGGGCGTCATCTGGCCAAAGGGCATGACAAGCACCACCACGCCAAGGGCGACAAGCTGACGCGCTACGTCGTGATCGAACAGCCCCACCGGCATGGGCTGACCCGCTACAACCGCTACGTTCAGGACGACGGCTATGTCTATGCCGTGGACCCGCAAACAAACGACGTGCTGGCGCTGATCGGTCTGGCATCGCGCCTGCTGAACTAAACTGCGCTGCGAAACCCTAAGATTTCATGAAAAATGCCCCACCTGAATAGGACGGGGCATTTTTGTGTCTACCGCAGTGGCGGCAACGCTATTCGGCAGCAACCTTACGCGGAGCGAGCATCGGCTTGAGGTAGTGGCCGGTATAGCTCCCCTCGACCTCGGCGACCTGTTCAGGCGTGCCGGTCGCGACCACCTGCCCGCCGCCATCGCCGCCTTCTGGGCCAATGTCGATGATATGGTCCGCGGTTTTGATGACGTCGAGGTTGTGTTCAATGACGACCACAGTATTGCCCTGATCCACCAGCTCGTGCAGCACCTCTAGCAGTTTGCGCACGTCTTCAAAGTGCAGACCCGTGGTCGGTTCATCCAGGATATACAACGTCCGCCCCGTAGAGCGTTTGCTGAGCTCTTTCGACAATTTGACGCGCTGCGCCTCCCCGCCCGACAGCGTCGTCGCCTGCTGACCCACCTTGATGTAGCCCAAGCCCACACGCATTAGTGCATCCATTTTTTCGCGGATGCTGGGGACCGCCTGGAAGAAGCTCTGCGCGTCCTCGACAGTCATATCCAGCACGTCAGCGATGGACTTGCCCTTGAACTTCACCTCAAGCGTTTCGCGGTTATAGCGCTGGCCTTTGCAGGTTTCACATTCGACATAGACATCCGGCAGGAAGTGCATCTCGATCTTGATCACACCGTCGCCCTGACAGGCCTCGCAGCGTCCGCCCTTGACGTTAAAGCTGAAACGCCCGGGCTTGTACCCGCGCGCCTTGGCTTCGGGCAGACCGGCGAACCAGTCGCGGATCGGGGTGAAGGCACCGGTATAGGTCGCCGGGTTGGACCGCGGCGTGCGCCCGATGGCGCGCTGGTCAATGTCGATCACCTTGTCCAGATGCTCCAACCCCTTAATCGTCTCGCACGGCGCGGGCGTCTGGCGCGCCCCGTTCAGGTTCATCGATGCGGTCTTGAACAAGGTCTCGATCGTCAGGGTCGATTTGCCACCGCCTGACACACCCGTCACGCAGACGAATTTGCCCAATGGATAGTCGACCGTGACATTCTGAAGGTTGTTCCCCGTTGCCTTGACCACGCGAATTTTCTTTTTGTTGCCCTTGCGCCGTTTGGCGGGCACCGCGATCTCGCGTTTGCCGGTAAGGTATTGCCCTGTCAGCGAATTCGGATCATTTGCGACCTCTTGCGATGTCCCGTGGCTGACCACCTGCCCGCCGTGCACACCGGCCCCCGGCCCGATATCGAAAACATAATCCGCCTCGCGGATCGCCTCTTCATCATGTTCAACGACAATGACCGTATTGCCCTGATCCCGCAGGTTTTTCAGCGTCTGGAGCAAGCGGTCATTATCGCGCTGGTGCAGCCCGATCGAGGGTTCGTCAAGCACGTAAAGCACCCCCGTCAGCCCCGACCCGATCTGCGACGCAAGCCGAATACGTTGGCTTTCCCCCCCGCTAAGCGTCCCGCTAGAGCGTGCCAGCGTCAGATATTCCAACCCGACATTGTTCAGGAATCCCAGCCGTTCGCGAATTTCCTTGAGGATCGCGCGCGCGATTTCGTTCTTCTGAACGGTCAGATAATCGGGCACTTTGGTGCACCAGTCAAAGGCTTCCCGAATAGACATTTCAACGACTTGTCCGGCATGCAGCAACGTATCGCTATCGCCATCCGACGGGCCGATCTTGACCGCAAGCGCTTCGGGACGCAGGCGGTAGCCGTTGCAGGTGCCACAGGGGCGGTTGTTCTGGTAGCGTTCGAATTCTTCGCGGATCCAGTTGCTATCTGTCTCGCGGTAGCGGCGCTCCATATTGGGGATCACCCCTTCGAAAACGCGGCTGACCTCGTACACTCGGCCGCCTTCGTCATAGCGGAACTTGATCTCTTCCTTGCCGGAGCCGTGCAGGAACACCTGCTGCACCTTCTCGGGCAGGTCTTTCCATCGCGTATTTTCGCTAAATTGATAGTGTTTTGCGATGGCTTCGATAGTTTGCTTGAAATACGGGGACTTACCCTTGCGCCACGGTGCCAGCGCACCGTCATAGACCTTGAGGTTCTGGTCGGGCACCACAAGGCGTTCATCAAAAAATAATTCTTTGCCCAGACCATCACAGGACGGACAGGCACCGAAAGGAGCGTTGAATGAAAACAGACGCGGCTCGATCTCGGGGATTGTGAAGCCGCTGACAGGACAGGCGAATTTTTCGCTGAAGGTATGACGCTCGGGCTCGCCCTCAGTCGGGGCGGTTTCCAGCACGGCGATCCCATCGGCCAGATCAAGCGCTGTCCGCAGGGAATCCGCCAAGCGCGTCTCTAGCCCTTCGCGGACCACGATGCGGTCGACAACCACGTCGATGTCATGGCGGAACTTTTTGTCCAGCGTGGGCGGCTCGTCCAACTCGTAAAAGTCGCCATTCACTTTTACCCGCTGAAAGCCCTGTTTGCGCAGTTCAAGGAACTCTTTGCGGTACTCGCCCTTCCGGTCACGAATGATCGGGGCCAGCAAATAAGCGCGCGTCCCTTCAGGCATGGTCATCACACGGTCGACCATATCCTGCACCTGCTGCGCCTCGATCGGCTTGCCGGTCGCAGGGGAGTATGGCGTGCCGACGCGCGCAAAAAGCAGGCGCATATAGTCATAGATCTCGGTGACCGTCCCCACGGTAGAGCGGGGATTTTTCGACGTGGTCTTCTGTTCGATTGAAATCGCTGGCGACAGGCCACTGATGTGATCCACATCGGGTTTCTGCATCATATCGAGGAATTGCCGCGCATAGGCGCTGAGCGATTCCACATAGCGCCGCTGCCCTTCGGCATAGATCGTATCGAACGCGAGGCTCGATTTACCCGATCCGGAAAGCCCGGTAATCACAACCAGCTTGTCGCGCGGAATATCCACGTCGATGTTCTTTAGATTGTGCTCGCGCGCGCCGCGCACTTCGATGTTCTTTAGCTCAGCCATATCGGACCCCCGTTAACGCTTAGTACATAGGTGCGTGCTACGGATTCTCCAACGGAAAAATTAGAACACAAGGGGAACGACATTATCGCGACGCATTTTGGGCTACCATTACGACGGCAAACGCCCGGCAACATTGAATATGTCACCGGGCGTTGCAAAGATCAGGACCCCGCTATGCGCGGGCAAAGGCTACATATGGATAACGCGGCCGTAAGCATCGAGCACGGATTCATGCATCATTTCTGACAAGGTCGGGTGCGGGAAGACGGTGTTCATCAGGTCTTCTTCGGTGGTCTCAAGCTGACGCCCCACGACATAGCCCTGGATCAGCTCGGTCACCTCGGCGCCTACCATATGCGCGCCAAGCAATTCGCCTGTTTTAGCGTCAAAGACGGTTTTGATCATCCCCTCGGGCTCGCCAAGGGCAATCGCTTTGCCATTCCCGATGAAGGGGAAGCGACCCACCTTGACGTCAAAGCCAAGCTCTTTCGCCTTGGCTTCCGTATACCCGACGGACGCGACCTGCGGGTGACAATAGGTGCAGCCGGCGATGGATTCCGGTTTGACCGGGTGCGCGTGTTGACCCGCAATCAGTTCGGCGACCATCACCCCCTCGTGCGAGGCCTTATGCGCCAACCAAGGGGCACCGGCGATGTCACCGATGGCATACAGTCCCTCCACGCCGGTCCGGCAATATTCATCGGTCACAACATGGGTCCGATCAATTTTCACGCCCAGATCTTCCAGCCCAAGATCCTCGACATTGCCAACAATACCCACGGCCGAGATCACCGTGTCGAATTCATGCTTGCTCACCTTACCGCCAGTTTCGATATGGGCAGTGACCTTGTCATCAGCGCGGTCCAGCTGCTTGACGACGGCCTTCTGCATGATCTTCATGCCCTGTTTTTCGAACTGCTTTTTCGCGAATTTGCTGATCTCTTCATCCTCGACGGGAAGGATACGATCCATTACCTCAACCACGGTCGTATCAGCGCCCAAGGTGTTGTAAAAGCTGGCGAATTCGATACCGATCGCGCCAGACCCGATCACCAGCAGCTTTTTCGGCATATGGGGCGGCTGCAAGGCATCCTTGTACATCCACACGCGTTTTCCGTCTGCTTCCAGCCCAGGCAGGTTGCGTGCCCTCGCACCGGTCGCCAGTACGATATTCTTGGCCGTCAGCGTCTCTTCCCCGTCTTTCGATTTAACCGACACTTTATCTTTGCCCGCTAACGTCGCCGCGCCCATGAAGACCGAGACTTTGTTCTTTTTCATCAAATGCCCGATACCGCCGGACAGCTGCCCCGCAACCTTGCGCGACCGTTTGACAACTGCCTCCAGATCATAGCCGATATTGTCTGCCTTCAGACCAAATTCGCTCGCGCGTTGCATCAGATGGAACACTTCCGACGACCGCAACAGAGCTTTGGTCGGGATACAGCCCCAGTTAAGACAAATGCCGCCTAGATGTTCCCGCTCTACAATGGCGACCGACAGCCCCAGCTGCGCGCCCCGGATGGCCGCAACATAGCCCCCCGGTCCCGCACCAATCACGATCAGATCAAAGGATTTCGCAGCCATTATGCAACCTCGCAGCACGTATTGAAATTTAGTTTAGTGGTAAACTATCTCGCGCACATCAGCAACTCGGAGAATCCTTGTCGTTGGCCCGACGCACATAGGACGGATCACTCCATGGATCGCAGGGTAAATGCGTACCCGCCAGCGTCAAGATAATCAGCTTCAGCTGGGGTGTTTCGACGCTCTAACGCAGTGTTGCGATAGGGAAACCTACCAAAACTTCTGATAACCTGACGATGCGCACGTGCGTGCAAAAGCGTGTCATTGGCGTCAGGCATCCGGTCGCAAAGCAGCCGAACGCAGTGATCCTGGTCAACAAGACTTTCGGAATGCATGAACGGTAGGTAAAAAAACTGCCGCTCTGGGACGTCAACCAGCCTATCCCATTCTTTACGCACCGCTGCCTGCGCCGCGCGCAGAGCACGAATATCGGTGGAAAACGCCTTCCCCTGACCGCGAAACATATTGCGGGGGAACTGATCTGCAAGGATGAGATAGGCCAATGTACCTTTGGCATCAGTCAGCCACCGGTCCAGACGGCCAGTCCCGATCAAGCTCCACGTGTCCATAAACTGCGCGCGGATGGTGGCGTCCAGCTTATCGTCTACGGCGTACCAACCTTTGGGGCCGACATCGTCAATCCAAAACCGACGGACCTCTTCTGCTGTTTTCATACTCTTGCGCCCCTTTATCCACAGATACGTTCAAACCTTTCGATTTGCATTGGACATAAGATGTATCGATTTGGCGAAACGTCTAGGGCGTCTCTGCCTCGATCGTTTGTTCGTTTTCGATGGCATACTCCTGAGCCAGCTCTACGGCCACAGTCGTCGCGGCAGGGTAAATCGGGATATAGTTCCCGGTTTCATCCGCAGGTATGGCAGGGCGCACGGTCGCACGATACGATGCGTACATCGACAGCGCGAAAAACAGGACCGCCGTGAACAGGTAAAAGCCGCCTGGTCCAAGCGCCGTACCCATCATCCAACCGGTGATCACGGGCCCCAAAATTGCCCCAAGCCCGTTAATAAAGATCATACCACCAGATGCCGCAGCCATATCTTCATGCTCAAGAAAGTCATTCGTGTGTGCAATAAGGAGTGAATACAGTGGGTTAGACATGCCGCCCACCACAAAAGCGGTCATCAGAAGTATCGGGAAATTATGACCAAGCAGCATACCCACCACGGAACCGATGCCGCCAATAATTGAGGTAATCACGATCAGCAGACGACGGTCCATCCGGTCGGACATCCATCCGATCGGATATTGCAGCACGACCGACCCGACGAAGAATGTCGCTACGAAAATAGAAATCTGGGCCACGGTCAGCCCGGCTTCGGCACCGTATACGGATGCCATGCCGAACTGTGCCGAAAATATCCCGCCCAGCAGGAACATCCCGACACACCCCAGTGGCGAAAAACCCGCCAGTTCGCGTAAGCTCATGGGTTTTGTTGTATCAAATGCAGGGGTCGGGCTGATCGATAACAAAATGGGTGTGACTGCGACGCTTACCAAGACCGATGGAATAACGAACAGCACAAAGCCCGATGGGTCTGCGGTCAGAAGCAACGCCTGTGCAATCACGATCCCGAACGTCTGCACGATCATATAAAGCGACAACGCCTGACCCCGGTTTTCGTTTGTAGCAGCATTGTTTAGCCAACTTTCAGCTGTCACATAAACGGCTGAAAAACAAAATCCAATCAACACGCGTCCGACGGACCAGACCGCAACATTCGGGAAGGTCGGGTATAGGATCATCACGGCCGAAATCATCGACGCAAGCGCCGCGAAAACGCGGACGTGCCCGACCCGGCGGATCATCCCCGGTGCCATACGCGAGCCGCCCAAAAAGCCCACGAAATATGCCGACATAACGATCGACATTTCAAATGTCGAAAATGCCTCAATCCCGCCGCGAATCCCCAAGAGTGTGCCTTGCATGCCATTGCCGACCATCAACAAACACATGCCCAACAAAAGCGCCCATGCGCTGGTCAGTACCTGAAACATCTTACGAATCCTTTAACGCGACGTGATCTCTCCCTGACCGCGATCGCAGGGGGTGTCACCCCCCTGAACGACATTCAGGCGCTTATTTGCGTCTTAGGAAATAACAATGATGCGTCGCCATAGGAAAAAAACCGATAATTTGATTCAATCGCATGATCGTAAATGTTTTGTACAGTTTTCTGCCCCATCAAAGCCGACACGAGCATCATTAGGGTCGATTTTGGAAGATGAAAATTTGTCATCAACGCATCCGCGACATTAAATTCGAAGCCCGGGGTAATGAAGATATCCGTATCTCCTTCCCACGGCTGGATCTCCCCCGGGCGCGCTGCGGTTTCAACCAACCTCAAGGCCGTGGTGCCGACGGGTATGACCCGCCCGCCGGCCGCCTTCGTGTCGCGGATTTCAGCAGCGGCTTGCGCGCTTACATGGCCCCATTCGCTGTGCATCTTATGGTCGGAAATGTCGTCTACCTTGACCGGAAGGAAGGTCCCGGCCCCCACGTGGAGGGTCACATGACTAAAATGCACCCCCATTTCGGCAAGACGGTCAAGCAGCGGCTGGTCAAAGTGAAGCGAGGCCGTCGGTGCCGCGACGGCACCGGCATTCTTTGCAAAAACCGTTTGATAGTCCGTCAAATCCTGCGCGTCAGCAGGGCGCTTGCCTGCAATGTACGGCGGCAATGGCATCGCACCCGCGGTATTAAGCGCGGCATCGAAATCAGGTCCTGTACAGTTGAACCGCAGGACGGCCTGACCGTCCTCAATCGCTTCAAGTCGCGCGGAAAGGTCACTGCTGAAAACTACGGTTTCGTTAATCTTAAGCTTTTTGAGCGGCTTAACCAATGCAGTCCAATCAGAACCGCCGCGCGGCTCCAGCAACGTCACTTCGATACGCGCCTGAACATGCCCTTGGGCGCTATCACGGCTGCGGTATCCGGTCAGCCGCGCGGGAATAACGCGGGTATCGTTCAACACAAGCCGATCACCCGGGCGCAACCAGTCGGCGATATTGGCCACGGTGCTATCTATAATAGAATCCCCTTGCGCCACCAACATCTTAGCTGCAGTCCGCGGGACCGCAGGCCGCGTCGCGATCAGGCGTTCAGGCAAGGCAAAATCAAAATCACTGAGTTTCATAATCGCCGGTTAGCGCCCCTCAAAGCGTTGAGCAACTGGTTTCTGTGGCTCGGGTGGCACGGGGTTTGGCTGTGGTTCCCCTGGCTGCACGGGCAACGTCGGCGGATCGCTGCGGAAAATATCCCGCAAGGCACCGGGCACAAAGCCAGAAAGCGGGTTCACCGATACCGACGGATTCTTGACCGTCCCCCCGATGGAGTAGTTAAATCCCAAAAGGCCCTCGCCCTTTCGGGTCAGAAAACTTGCGATACCGTTCAACATATACACCGGAGAGATAACCCCCTGCAGTGCCATCTGCCCTGTATCGGTGGCAAAGACCCCATCCATGGAAATTCCCAGCGATGCACCAGTCGCGCTCGCCTGGGTCAAAGTGACCCGATCCGGAGAAAGACGAAAATCGGCATCAACAGTATCGAAATAAATGCCGTCGCCATTCAATTCGTTGATCAAACCGACCACAGACACAGCATTTACAAGCGCGGCAATTGTTGGCGCATCCTTGATCCTCACGTCTGTAATTTCGGCTCGCCCATTAAACGCACCACCGTCGCCAACTGGAACCAAGGTCAGGGAAAGCGTGCCCCCCTGGACCTGACGCGCGATGTTGGCCGAGCGCAGAACGCCGCCCGCGTCCGCCGCGCTCAGCTGCACAGCATTGCGCCCGTCCTTGGGAATGATCCGCCCCGATACCCCGGTGCCGCCATTCAAGGTTGCGGAGAAACGACCATCCATGCCGCGGGCGACGTCGAACTCCCCTTTCATCTGGGTCAGCGCAATCGTATCGGTCACCTGCAACCGATCCAAAGTCAGCAACATTGGTGGGCCGGCAACGCCGCTTGGTTCGGTCTTTCCGAGCTTTGCTTTGCGCATATCAAGCGTCCCGCCGCGGACAACAACCTGCACCGGTCGACCCGCCCCCTGCCCGATCAAGTCAACGGGTGTATCAAGCCAACCGCCCACGGACAAACGATTAAACCGCAAGCGATCCAAAGAGCCGTTTGGCGTCAGCGCCACGTTCCCCCGTGCCGTAAGCCCAGGCGCCGAAATGCTCAAGCTCTCAACCTTCGGCACAGCTCCCAACTGGCCCGAAACTTCAAGGTTTCCCACTTGCTGCGCCGGTTTCGTCCAGCCGATTTGCGGCACACTAACACGCAGCCCGCGAAGGTCGGATGTGATGGAAAACTCTGGCGTTTCACCTTTAACCAAATCCAGGGCAAACCATGCGCGGCCTTCGCCGCTAACCGTTTCAGGCGGCAGCGCAATCTTAAACGTTTCCAGCGTCTGAGCGTTCAGTGCAATATCGGCTCTGACGCTACTTGCCGCGCCAGGTTTGCCAAACGGTTGGGTCCAGCCGCCATCGAACGCCACGCCATCCAATGTCCCCTCGCCTTCAAGGGTCAGTCCACTATTGGAAGCCGTAAGACTCAACTGCGGAACCCGCAGGGACCGCCCTTTTACCAAACGGTCACTTTCAACGCCGGAAAGTGTGCCTTTGATGTCAAAGATCGTCAGCTTTGGGTCGGACCCTTTCTTCATCGGAAACGAAAGCGTGCCCGTCAAATCAGCAGTTGCGTCGGCGATATCGACCGGCAGGTTGGCCTTGTCCATCGCGAGCAACGGCGGCCGGTTCAGCAGCGACAGAACAGATGTCACGTCGGCATTGGCCTGAAGCCGCACAATGCCGGGCGGGCCATCTTTAACGGTAACATCGGGCATGATGAACGACGATCCGTCAACCAACACAGGCGTTTGATTTGGCGGTGTAATCTTCCCAGCATCGACGCTGACGACGAAACGATTGCGCGAAAGGCTAGCGTGGCCGCTGCCCTTGGTAATATTGGGCATAGTGCGCAAAAAGCGCACCTCGGCACCCCGGAAATCGAAGTCGAGGTAGGTTTGCGGTGCCTCTCCCGGTGTCAAACGAAAGGCGAGGTCAACGTCGCTCAGCGCGCCTGCGTAAACGTTTTCCTCGACCCACCTACGGGTTTTCGGTTTCATGTTTTCCGGCCAAAGCTCAAGCAAGCGTTCCGGTTTCAACGCGTTCAATCCTGCATCCAGCGCTACTTGCCACCCTTGCGGGCCTGCCTTCAAATCGCCCGACAGGTTCAGCGTCGTGCCCCCGTCAACGATATCCATGCGTCCGACGGACATGTGAAAGGGGTTGAGCGTGATTTTGGCATCCAGATCGGCCCCCTCGATCGACACAGGGGCGTCATAAATATCGGCAGGGTCAGCCACCAGATCGCGCAGGCGGAGCTGAGCGACCAGCGCGCTCAGTTTGCCGCTGTCATCAATACCCAGACTTGCGGCCCCCTCGATCCGGCCCGACACCCATTTGCTTTCGACCGAAAGCTCGTCAAAACGCAGCAGACGCTGATCTGGGTCATAGCTGAAATAGCTGCGGGCCCCGTCAAATGGAATCGGCGTAGCACGTTCATTAGGCTGAACCACCCCGGCCCCGATCTGCAGCGTAGCGTTCAGCGGCTCAAAGGTGCCGTCCTCGTCAAGACTGCTGCGCACCGAACCAGAGATGGACGCACGCAGCACTTTCAACCAAGCGAAAGCCGGGTTCTGCACCGCGATGTCACCCGCGCTCACCCCGTCGAAATTCACACCGAACTGCGACGCGGTATCGCCGATTTTGCTGCTGTAGTTGGCGGAAAGCGTGGCCACATCCGTCCCCCCGCCCAAAACGGCGAGCTCGGCCGTCATCCGCAGGTTATCGCCTTCACGGTCCAGCAACAGCCGCCCGCCGTCCACCGTCCACATCCTGTCGGACTGCAGATCGGTATAGCGCAAGGTCAAGGCGCGCAGCTCTATCGATCGCAGACGCGACAGCGCCTTCGTCTCGAACACCGTATCAAGCTGGCCGATCAACTGCGGCATCGTGGCCGCCCGCCGCTCTGCCGGGGCGGTCCCGCTTGCCGCGCTCAGCGCGACGCGGCCATCTTTATCGCGTCGCAGATTGGCCACCACGCCCGACATCGCAATATCGCGCGGCTGCACATCACCCGCCAACAGGCCTTGGATGGAAAAACTGGCGCGCACTTCACGGAAGGCAGCAAAGCTAACCCCTTGGGGGTTGGTGATATTCACGTCGCGCAGCCGAACGCGCGGGCGCCACCCTTCGTCCACAATCAACACCATCTCGCCGAACCCGATCCGCGCGAGCGGCATATCTTTGGCAAACCGCTCTTCAATGCGCGTCTCGAGCCATTCTGGGACGACAATGGGGCTGCGGATCATATAGATGGCCGTCCCCGCGATGGCGGCAACAATCAGCGAAATAACCAGCAGAGACCATTTGGTGGCCTGCCAAAGTCGTCTCCGCTTGGGGGTGCGGGGGGCTGCGCTGGTGTTGGGCATGAGCGTCCGGTTTTTAGGGCGGCTTGGGGTTTAAGTTTCGCCAAGCCCGACTAGTATGACAGTGCAGACAACGGCTTCCAATACATAAGAAAGTGACCCATGCCAGAGATTTCCCAACCTGCACCAGACTTTAAGCTTCCTGTGACGGGGGGTGGCGAAATTTCGCTCTCCGATCTGCGGGGCAAGGCTGTGGTTTTGTATTTCTACCCCCGCGACGACACGCCGGGCTGCACCAAGGAGGCCGTGGGCTTCTCAGAACATCTTGAAGCATTTGCCGACGCCGGTGCCGTGGTTTTTGGCGTGTCCCGTGACACAATGGCGAAACACGACCGTTTTGCGGCGAAACATGACCTGACGGTTCCCTTGCTGGCCGATATCGATGGGGCCGTGACCGAAGCCTATGGCGTCTGGGTCGAAAAGAATATGTACGGCAAAAAATCCATGGGCATTGAACGCGCCACCTATCTCATTGATGCGAGCGGCAATATCGCCCGCATCTGGCGCAAGGTGAAAGTCGCCGGTCACGTGGAGGAGGTACTGGACGCGGTGCGCGCCCTATGATCGCGCTGGCCCAAATGGCGGAAAACGTGCTGCGCACTGCGGATGGCCGTGAAAAAACCGCGCTTTCTCACAAGTATGCAGCCGAGTGGCGGGCTGCCCGCGCCGCAGGCGAGACACCGGAAATCGGCACGTCCAACCCACCGTTGCGCCCCGCCCGCCCCGACCAGCCAGAACTCTTGTCGCCCCGCGATGTACCCCACCGCAAGCCCGGATCGCCCGAAGGGCGCATCGCCTTGCTGCACGCCGTGGCCCATATCGAATTGAACGCGGTTGATCTGCACTGGGATATTATTGCGCGCTTTACCGATGTCAAAATGCCCATGGGATTTTACGATGATTGGGTCAGCGCCGCTGACGATGAATCCAAACATTTCAATCTGATGTGCGATTGTCTTGAAGCTTTGGGTAGCCACTACGGGGCCTTGCCCGCCCATGCCGGTATGTGGCGCGCAGCCGAGGATACGGTGGATGATTTCATGGGTCGTCTCGCCGTTGTTCCTATGGTGCTTGAGGCGCGCGGGCTCGATGTGACGCCCAATATGATTCAGGTGTTCAAAAGCGCCAAGGCCACGCAGGCCGTCGACGCGCTTGAGGTGATTTACGCCGAAGAGGTCGCGCATGTGGCTTATGGGTCAAAGTGGTTTCACTTCCTGTGCGGGCGCCACGAGCTTGACCCGAAAGAGGCATTCCACGATCTGGTGCGCACCTATTTCCACGGTGTTCTCAAGCCCCCGTTCAACGAAGAGAAGCGGGCAGAGGCCGGGATTCCACCGGATTTCTACTGGCCCTTGACCGAGAGTGTTTAAAATATTCGCCCTCCAAACCGTTGAATCGGCAATTTATTGCCAAATTTGTCGTTAAACTTTCATTAACCGCCGGTGGGAAAGTCTGAAGGGTTGCCCGACGGACCCCCACTGGCTAAGCACGGCGGGTGACAATCAGCGCGCGGTGGGGGCCTTGCGTGCTGTGACAGGGACGGAACAAGGATACCACGCGTGCGGACAAGGTTTGCGATCAAAATTCATTCGGCGCTTGAACGGTTTTTTCCCGAACGCCGCGTTTTTCTGAAATCCGATACCGACACACGCTTTATCCGCCTGCGCCCCGTTACCCAGCTTTTCGTATTCACCGGGGCCTCTTTGTTTGTGGCCTGGTCGATCGTCGCCACCGCCGTGATCCTGATGGACAGCATCGGGTCGGGCAATTTTCGCGAACAAGCAAAACGCGACCAACGCACCTATCAGGCGCGGTTGAGCGATCTTTCAGCGCAGCGCAATGGGCGCGCGGAAGAGGCCGTCGCCGCGCAGGAACGGTTTAACGCCGCGCTGAAGCAGATTTCGGTCATGCAGTCCGAGCTGCTGCAATCCGAGACGCGCCGCCGCGAGCTTGAGACCGGCATCGAAGTTATTCAAAGCACCCTGCGCGACACGATGAAAGACCGCGAAGCTGCGCGCACCCAGGTCGCGGAACTGGAAGGGGCCGCGGAAGGCGACGGCAAGTCCAAGACAGCCGCCAATGGATCCTCCGCCCCGATTTCCCTGCTGGCAGAGGCGCTTGAGCGTACCGCCGCCGAACGCGATCAGGTGGTGATTGATGCCCAAGACGCGCTGATCCAGGCGGATGAACTGAACCAAAAGCTGGCCTTGATGCGCGAACAGAACGACGCGATTTTCCGCCAGCTTGAAGAGGCGATGACCGTCTCTGTTGCGCCGCTTGATAAGATGTTCCGCAGCGCGGGCATGCCGACCGACCGGATGCTGGCCACCGTGCGCCGTGGTTATTCCGGTCAGGGTGGCCCGCTGATGCCGTTAAGCTTTTCCACACGGGGGGAGGCTCCTTCTCCCGACACGCTGCGCGCCAACCGTCTGCTTGGCCAGATGGACAAGCTGAACATGTACCGCATTGCCGCGCAAAAAGCGCCCTTTGCGAACCCGCTGAAATCCTCCTTCCGCTTCAGCAGCCCGTTCGGCTACCGCCGCGATCCAAAGACGGGTGGCCGCCGGATGCACAGCGGCACAGATTTCGCCGCCGGTATGGGCACGCCCATCCACTCCACCGCCGAAGGGGTTGTGACCCACGCGGGCTGGAGCTCTGGCTACGGGCGACTGGTTAAAATCCAACATGAATTCGGGGTCGAGACACGTTACGCACACATGTCTAAATTGCGCGTAAAAGTCGGCCAAAGGGTATCGCGCGGACAGCGGATAGGTGATATGGGAACATCAGGACGGTCTACTGGTGTCCACCTGCATTACGAAGTCCGTGTCGGTGGCAAGGCTGTAAATCCAATGATCTTTATCAAGGCTGCAAACGATGTTTTCTAAAAGCAAAATCAATGATCCCGCTCCTAAGTCCGACGCAGACACGTCCAGCACCGCTGCACCGTCATCCTCTGCACCGGCTGCGCCCAAGCAAAGCGAATTCAAGGCCAGCGCGCCCAAGGCAAAACCACCTGCCTCTGTGCTGTCCTCCGATCTGCACATCACCGGCAACCTGAAAACAACCGGCGACATCCAGGTTGAAGGCACCGTGGAAGGCGACATTCGCGCCCACCTGCTGACCATCGGCGAAACCGCGACCATCAAAGGCGAAGTGATCGCCGATGACGTAGTGATCAACGGCCGTATCGTGGGCCGCGTGCGCGGTTTGAAAGTCCGCCTGACATCGACCGCCCGCGTCGAAGGCGACATCATCCACAAGACCATCGCCATCGAATCCGGTGCGCATTTCGAAGGCTCCGTTCAGCGTCAGGACGACCCGCTGAACCCCGGCGCGAAATCCGCCCCTGCACAAAAGCCGAACCCGGCGTCCTGATCGGACAAGGGTGATGAATGTGAAAGGGCGTCGCACTGTTGCGACGCCCTTTTTCGTTGTGATATCAAAATTTTCGACTGCGAAGTGCTGCGCGGCCAAAGCGGGGCAAAGGCGCAAGCACCCCTGCCCTTCGCGATGATTATTCGGTCACCTTAACCTCGACCATACGGTCGGGTGTGCCGGTGACAGCGCCGTTGCCGCCGGTCCCGCGCTTGATCGTGTCGAGCACGTCCAGCCCTTCGGTCACTTTGCCCACAACGGTGTATTGCCCGTTCAGGAAGTGCCCCTGGTCAAACATGATAAAGAACTGCGAGTTCGCGGAATCCGGGCTTTGGCTGCGGGCCATGCCGACAACACCGCGGTCAAAGGGGATGTCCGAGAATTCGGCAGGCAGATCGGGCAAGTCGGAACCGCCCATGCCCGCGCGGCCTGTGTCCCCACCGGCCTTGCCAAATTCGACGTCACCGGTCTGCGCCATAAACCCGTCGATCACGCGGTGAAACACCACGCCATCGTATGCCCCTGCTTCGGCCAGCTCTTTCAGCCGTGCCACATGCGCGGGGGCCACGTCTTCGGCAAGATCGATCTTGATGGTGCCTTGCGCTTCGCCATCCACGGTGATCGCCAGACCATCGGCGAAAGCCGCCCCTGCCATCACGGCAGAGGCAACGCCTGCTGCAATCAGATTACGCATCTGCGGCAACCTTGACGCTGATCATCCGATCAGGGTTCGCTGGCGGCTCGCCACGGGTGATCGCGTCGACATGTTCCATCCCCGAGATGACCTGACCGTAAACGGTGTATTGACCGTTCAAGAAGTCGTTGTCTTTGAAGTTGATGAAGAACTGGCTGTTGGCGCTATCGGGGTTGGCGGAACGCGCGGCACCGATGCTGCCACGAGCGTGTGGCACCTTGGAGAATTCGGCTGGCAGGTTCGGCATGTCCGACCCACCGGTCCCCGCGGCGCGCAGGTTGAAATTGTCTTCCATATTGCCGTTGGCCACGTCGCCTGTCTGCGCCATGAACCCTTCGATCACGCGGTGAAAGGCCACGTTGTCGTATTTACCAGCGCGGGCCAGTTCTTTCATACGCTCTACGTGTTTGGGGGCCACGTCAGGCAACAGCTGGATGGTGACAGTGCCGCCCTTCAGTTCCATCAGGATCGTGTTTTCGGGGTCTTTGATCTCGGCCATGCCGGTCTCCTTTAAGAATTTCGTTGGCAATTACCTAGGACGTGCAAGCGCAATTGCCAAGCGGGTCCATTGACCCTGACGGCAATAACGGCAAAACACGACGGGAATTGTGGTTTTACACGAGGGACAAGATGGGCTGGAAAGCATTGGATGACATGGACCTGCGCGGCAAGCGGGTTCTGGTGCGCGTGGATATCAACGTGCCGGTTGAAAACGGCAAGGTAACGGACGACACCCGCATCCAGCGGATCATCCCCACCCTGCGCGACATTCTCGAACAAGGTGGCACGCCGGTGTTGCTGGCCCATTTTGGCCGCCCCAAGGGCAAACGCGTGCAGGATCTGAGCCTGCGTGTCGTCCTGCCCGCGCTAGAGTCTGCCTTGGGCCGCAAAGTCGTGCTGGCCGAAACGCTCGAGGCCGCCGAGGCGGGCACCGAAGAGATCAACGCCGCCGATGTACTGCTGCTTGAAAACATCCGTTTCTATCCCGGCGAGACCGAGAACGACCCCGATTTTGCCAAGCGCCTGGCCGCTTTGGGCGATATCTATTGCAATGATGCCTTCTCCGCCGCGCACCGCGCCCATGCGTCGACCGAAGGGGTCGCGCGGCTTTTGCCCTCTTGTGCGGGCCGTTTGATGCAGGCCGAGCTTTCGGCGCTTGAAGCCGCGCTGGCCAAACCGAAACGCCCCGTGGGCGCGGTGGTCGGCGGTGCCAAAGTATCGACCAAGATCGAGCTGTTGGAAAACCTCGTGAACCGGCTGGATCTGTTGGTGATCGGGGGCGGCATGGCCAATACGTTTCTGGGCGCGCAAGGCGCGGATCTGGGCAAGTCCCTGTCTGAGCCCGATTTTTACGACACCGCCAAGGATATTCTGGCACAGGCGGAAAAGGCCGGCTGCCGCGTCTTGCTGCCCGTAGATGGGCTTGTCGCGCAGGAATTCGCCGCCCATGCCGCGCATGAGGTCGCAGCCCTTGGGGCCGATACCGTGCTGGCAGCGGACCAGATGGTACTGGACGCAGGCCCAAAGACGGTTGACCTGGTTAAAGACGCGTTTGAAGGCCTGAAAACCCTGATTTGGAACGGCCCCATGGGCGCGTTCGAGATCGCCCCCTTCGACACCGCAACTGTCGCCGCGGCCAAGGCAGCAGCCGCGCTGACACGCGACGGCGCGCTGATCTCGGTGGCGGGCGGTGGCGACACCGTGGCCGCATTGAACCAGGCGGGTGCAGCGGATGATTTCACCTATATCTCCACCGCGGGCGGTGCTTTCCTTGAATGGATGGAAGGCAAGACCCTGCCCGGCGTCGCCGCGCTGGACGCCTGAGCTTTTCCCCCGCCAGTCGCGCCACAGCGATGCGACTGGCGGGAAAGATATGCGACATCCTTGCCCAACCCCCTAAAAAGATGAACATTTTCTTGCCAATCGCAAGACGGGGGATTCCCTTCGCGAATCACCTGTGTCATACTGGGGGAACGTCCACTAAGAGACGATTAAAGGCAGATACATGAACCGCAGCAGCAAACCCGCTTTTGGCACTCTCTTGTTTTTCGCGATCGCCTTCGCGCTGAGCCTCTATTTCGCTTTCGCGGCGATTCAGGGGAACTACGGCCTGTTCCGCCGCGCCGAGATCGTCGCCGAAGCGCAGGATCTGCGGGTACAGCTTGCACAGGTGCAGGTTGATGTGGCGCGGATGGAAAACCTGACCCATCGTCTGTCTGACGAATACCTTGATCTTGACCTGCTCGACGAACAGACCCGCAAGGTGCTGGGGATGATCCGTGCCGATGAAATCGTGATCCGCTGATACCCGCGCATCTCCCGGCATAATCCCCCGCGGCGTCATAAAAAATTCACGTCCCGCCAGCAGGGTATTGCGTGACTTATAAATGCCTCTCGCCATCATTGCTCGAATCCGATAAGAGATAGTTTAACGCTAAACTATTTTGCGCGTGCGCGGGACAAAGTACGGAGGAATTGCCCCATGGCTGCCCAGAAACCGACGAAAAAGACAAACGCCAGCGCCGAAGAGCTCAAGGCCTATTACCGCGATATGCTGCTGATCCGGCGCTTCGAGGAAAAAGCGGGCCAGCTTTACGGCATGGGGCTGATCGGTGGTTTTTGCCACCTTTATATCGGACAAGAAGCGGTGGTTGTCGGGCTTGAAGCCACGGCCAAGGACGGCGACAGCCGCATCACCACCTACCGCGACCACGGGCATATGCTGGCCTGCGGCATGAACCCCGACGGGGTGATGGCCGAGCTCACCGGCCGCGAAGGCGGCTATTCCCGCGGTAAGGGCGGGTCCATGCATATGTTCTCGAAAGAGAAGAAATTCTATGGCGGCCACGGTATCGTGGGCGCGAACGTCCCCCTTGGCGCGGGCATCGCCTTTGCGGACAAATATAAAGGCAACGACAACGTTACCTTTACCTATTTCGGGGATGGTGCCGCGAACCAGGGTCAGGTCTACGAGACGTTCAACATGGCCGCCCTGTGGAAACTGCCGGTGATTTTCATCATCGAAAACAACCAATATGCCATGGGCACCTCGCAGCAGCGCTCTACCTCCAGTGCTGAAATCTGGGAACGCGGCAAGGCGTTCGGCATCCCCGGCGAAGCGGTGGATGGCATGGATGTGCTGGCGGTCAAGGACGCGGGCGAACGCGCGGTGAAACACTGCCGCTCGGGCGACGGCCCCTATATTCTGGAAATCAAGACATACCGCTACCGCGGGCATTCCATGTCGGACCCGGCCAAATACCGGACCCGCGAAGAAGTGCAGAAAATGCGCGACGAACGCGACCCCATCGAACAGGTGCGCAACATCCTGCTGGAACATAAACACGCCAGCGAGGACGATCTGAAAGCGATCGACAGAGAGATCAAGGAAATCGTTAACGCAAGCGCGGAGTTTGCCAAAGAAAGCCCCGAACCCGCGGCGGAAGAGCTTTGGACAGATATCTACGCAACCGAAGTCCCACAGGAGGCTTGAACCATGGCAATCGAAATTCTCATGCCCGCACTGAGCCCCACAATGGAAGAAGGCACGCTTGCCAAATGGCTGGTCAAAGAGGGCGACACCGTGTCCTCGGGTGACATCATGGCCGAGATCGAAACCGACAAGGCCACGATGGAATTCGAAGCAGTCGACGAAGGAACCATTGGCAAGATCCTGATCGACGCGGGCACCGAAGGCGTCAAGGTCAACACCCCCATTGCCGTGCTGCTGGAAGAAGGCGAAGACGCCTCTGACATCGACAGCGCGTCCAGCGCCGCACCGGCAGAACAGGCCAAAGCCGACGACAGCGACGAGACGAAATCCGACAAAGCGCCCGCCGCCGCCAAGCCCGACGCCGAGGCCCCGAAGGCACCGGAAACCGACACCACCCCCGACTGGCCCGAAGGCACCAAGCTGAAACAGCAGACCGTGCGCGAGGCCCTGCGCGACGCCATGGCCGAAGAAATGCGCCGTGACGAAGACGTGTTCCTGATGGGCGAGGAAGTCGCCGAATACGAAGGTGCCTATAAAATCTCCCAGGGCTTGCTGGATGAATTCGGGGCCAAGCGGATCATCGACACGCCGATCACCGAACACGGGTTCGCCGGTATCGGTGTGGGTGCTGCCTTTGGCGGGCTGCGCCCCATCGTCGAATTCATGACCTGGAACTTTGCCATGCAGGCGATCGACCACATCCTGAACTCCGCCGCGAAAACGCTGTACATGTCCGGTGGGCAGATGGGCGCGCCAATGGTCTTCCGCGGGCCAAACGGTGCTGCTGCCCGCGTCGGCGCGCAGCACAGCCAGGATTACGCCGCGTGGTACATGCAGATCCCCGGCCTCAAGGTGGCGATGCCCTACTCTGCCTCTGATGCTAAAGGCTTGATGAAAACCGCGATCCGCGACCCCAACCCCGTTGTTTTCCTTGAAAATGAAATCATGTACGGCAAATCCTTCGATGTGCCTGATGTCGACGACTATACCGTCCCCTTCGGCAAAGCCCGCATCTGGCGCGAGGGCACGGATGTCACGATCGTCAGCTTTGGCATCGGCATGACCTATGCGCTGGAAGCCGCTGAAAAGCTGGCCGAAGAAGGCATCGACGCCGAAGTCATCGACCTGCGCACCCTGCGTCCGATGGACACTGCCAGCATCATCAAGTCGGTGATGAAGACCAACCGCCTTGTCACCGTCGAAGAGGGCTGGCCGCAAGGCTCCGTCGGGAACTACATCTCAAGCGTGATCATGCAGGAAGCCTTTGACTATCTGGATGCTCCGGTGATCAACTGCACCGGCAAAGATGTGCCCATGCCCTATGCCGCAAACCTCGAAAAACTGGCGCTTGTCACCACGGACGAGGTCATCGCGGCGGTCAAAAAAGTCACCTACAAGTAAGGAGCGGTCCACATGCCCATAGAAATCCTCATGCCCGCCCTCAGCCCCACGATGGAAGAAGGCACGCTGGCGAAATGGCTTGTCTCCGAAGGGGATAGCGTCTCCTCCGGTGATATCCTGTGCGAGATTGAAACCGACAAGGCCACGATGGAATTCGAAGCCGTCGACGAAGGCACCATCGGCAAGATCCTGATCGGTGACGGCAGCGAAGGCGTCAAGGTAAACACCCCCATCGCTGTGCTGCTGGAAGAGGGCGAAGAGGCATCAGACATTGATACCAGCGCCCCTGCCCCGGATGCCAAGGACAGCGCCAAGGAAGATGCCCCCGACCAGGACGCGGCCCCTGAAAAAGGCTACGGCCGCGGCGAAAGCGACGCCAACGACACAGGCAAGTCCGCCCCCGCCGCGCCCAAGGGCAGTGACGGCAAACGGCTGTTTGTGACACCGCTGGCCCGTCGCATCGCGGCAGACAAAGGCGTGGACCTGACCGAACTCTCCGGCTCTGGCCCGCATGGTCGCATCATCAAAGCAGATGTGGAGGCTGCCTCCGCCGGTAGCGCCAAAGCCAAACCGGCCGAAAGCACGCAAACCGCCAGCGCACCCGCAACCACAGCGGCCCCCGCCGCCGGCCCTTCCGCCGACGCCGTGATGAAAATCTACGAAGGCCGCGCGTTCGAGGAAATCTCCCTCAACGGCATGCGCAAGACCATCGCCGCGCGCCTGACCGAAGCCAAACAGTCGATCCCGCATTTCTACCTGCGCCGCGATATCGAACTCGACGCGCTGCTGAAGTTCCGCGGCGAGCTGAACAAGCAACTCGAAGCGCGCGACGTGAAGCTGTCTGTCAATGACTTCATCATCAAAGCCTGCGCTCTGGCGCTGCAAACCGTGTCCGACGCCAATGCCGTCTGGGCCGGTGACCGCATCCTGAAACTCAAGCCCTCGGATGTGGCCGTCGCCGTGGCCATCGAGGGCGGCCTGTTCACGCCAGTGCTGAAAGACGCCGAGATGAAATCGCTCTCGACCCTCTCGGCCGAGATGAAAGACCTCGCCACCCGTGCACGCGACCGAAAGCTTGCGCCGCATGAATATCAGGGCGGCAGCTTCGCCATTTCGAACCTCGGCATGTTCGGTATCGACAACTTCGATGCGGTCATTAATCCACCCCACGGCGCGATTTTGGCCGTCGGCGCGGGCGTTAAGAAACCCGTCGTCGGGAAGGACGGTGAACTCGCCGTCGCCACGGTCATGTCGGTCACCCTTTCGGTCGATCACCGCGTCATCGACGGTGCCTTGGGCGCGCAGCTGCTCAGCGCCATCAAGGACAACCTCGAAAACCCCATGATGATGCTGGCGTAACCCCGCTTCCAAATGGGTTTAAATCCTCGGGGGTCGGGGGGCAGACAGCCCCCCCGCCTATCCACAAAAAAGGCCGGACCGTTTTACGGGTCCGGCCTTTTTGCCTCGCGACTAAGGCGCCCGGCCCCAAGGCCCAAAATTACATATTAATTTCGCCCTGCGGCCCCAGCATGTGATCCATCAGGACCGACGGCTGATCGCAGCCCGCCTCCCCCACGACCCGCGCCGGGATGCCCGCGACGGTCTTGCAGGGCGGCACGGATTCCAGCACGACAGACCCCGCCGCAATGCGCGAGCAATGCCCGATAGAGATATTGCCCAACACCTTCGCACCCGCGCCGATCAGCACGCCGTTGCCAATCTTCGGGTGACGGTCCTGCTCTTCCTTGCCCGTCCCGCCCAAAGTGACCGAGTGCAGCATCGACACGTTGTCGCCCACGACCGCGGTTTCGCCAATCACGACGGAATGGGCGTGGTCGATCATGATTCCTTTGCCGATGGTCGCGGCGGGGTGGATATCGACGCCAAAAATCTCGCTCACGCGCATCTGCACGAAATAGGCCAGATCCCGTTTACCTTGTTTCCACAGGTGATGGCCGACACGGTAGGCCTGCACGGCCTGATAGCCCTTGAAATACAGGATCGGTTGCAACAGCCGGTGGCAGGCGGGGTCACGCTCGTAAATCGCCACCAGATCGGCACGTGCCGCCTTGATCAGGTCGGGATCACTGGCAAAGGCCTCCTCCACCATCTCATGGACCACCATCATCGACATTTCGTTCGAGGCCAGCTTCGCCGCGATACGGTAGGACAGCGCTTTCTCGATGGATTTATGGTGCAGAATCGTAGCGTGGACAAAGCCGCCAATCAGCGGCTCATCGCGGACAGCGTTGTGTGCTTCCGTCTGGATCTGATCCCAAACCGGATCCACCGTGGCGATATTCGTGCGTGCATTTGCCATAAGACCATCCTTCTTTCTCCCCACGATATAGCAGGTTCCGCCCCAGTGCCAAACGCAAAGCCGAGGGTTTACACAGGCAGTTTATCACAAATTGATCTCGCCAAACAGCGCGGGCCCCGCCCCGTACAGCGCAGAAACCTGCGCAACACTGGTCAACGCAGGCCCCGCCGCCCCGTCCCTTGCGCGCATTTGGGCGGTATAGGTCCAGCTTGCGCGGTCCACGATCTCTTCGCGCAGGACAACACCGTTTTGCAGGATACGCAGCTGATATTGCTCGCTTTCCTCGGCCAGTGGCACATCGAAACCCGTCCACCCGTCGCCATTGATCCGCGTCCGGCGTATCCAGCCAAACCGCAACGCCCCCGCCTCTTCTTCTATTTGCAGGTGGCAGGGCCGATAGGGGCGCAGCCCGTTGCCGTCAAAGCTCTCGGTTTTTTGTACGTAGCTTGGGTCGTTCAGCGGGCGGCCTGCGGGCCCGATGCGATAGGTCTGCGCGATCCGCAACAGGTTTGGGCTCAGCTCGATCTGGCGCGGGACAGTGTTGAGCAGCACAAACTGCGATCCCGCGGGCCAGACATCCGGCATCACCCCATCCGACCCCGCCTGCCCGCGCAGCCGATCGCGCAGAAGATAGGTTTGCGGGGCGATCAGCTCGGCCCGCGCGAACTGAAACACCTCCCACCTGTCCGCAGAGCCGTAGCCGATCGCCGCCAGATTGGCCCCGCCCAGCAGATCGGCTTCGTCAACACTTTCTAACACGCCGCTGGTCAGCGTGACCTGCAGCGCCTGCCCGCGATCCACCACACCGGGGCGCGCATGTGCCAAGTCGTTTTGCGTGACCCCCATCGTCGCGCGCAGGGGTATCAGGGTGTTAAGCCTGAAATTCGTTTCCCCGCCAGAGGCATAGACCGCGACGTTACCCGGCCATTGCCGTGCGGTGGCCGCAATATGCGGCGCATGGGGCACCTCGTCCCCGCGCAGTAGCGGCAGGTCCAAAAACAGCGCTTTCACCGGTACGGGCGCAACAAAGGGTTTCAACGCGACCAATTCGTCATCAAAGGGCGCGGGGTCATAGACCTCGGCCTCAATCCGCACAGCCTCGATCAAAGACATCTCCCCCATCTCGACCCGATCCACGCGGTACAGCGCCTCCCCCTCGCCATCGTCTGGCGGCAAGGCAATCACATCGCCCGCGCCGACATCCATCATCGACGGCGGCAAGGCCAGACGCACCCCTTCGCGTGCCACGCGCGCCTCTGTCAGCCAGCGTTCAGCTGTCTGGTGCCCCTCCGCCCGGGTGAGCGCCATATTGAACTCTGACATCGCCACCGCATGGGTCGCGTCGTCAGGCAAGATCGCCTCTTCCGCGATCACCTCGTAGTCGCCATCCGCCTGCACAAACCGTAATCGCAGACGCCCCGAAAGTTCTGCCTCTGCCTCACGGGACTGTTCCACCGGTGCCTCCAGATCACCCGAAACAGCCAACGTCTCTCTGTTCAGCGGCACGGCATCCAATCCGTCCCGCATGATGAAACGCAACACCCCGTCGCGCTCCACCGCATCAAAGCCATAGCGCAGCATCAACGGCTGCAACGCCGCGCGCGCATCGGCCACCTCGTCCACCACATAGCCGCGTACATAGCCATACAGCCCAGAGGTATCGAAATTGTTAACGCCAGCACGACGGCAGATCGCCGCCACGAGCTCTGACAAAGGCAGCGCCGCACTGCGGCCGTTCAGCCAATGCCCACGGGCATAATTGCGACCATCGCTCCAGAGTGCGCGGTTATTGGGAAAGAAAGGATAGGGCCGCGTGTCCCAGGCCCAAACAAATGCGCGGGTCATATCCACCATCGGCCCGCCATAGGCCGCCGAGACCGGATTATGCGCCGGATCCCGCCAATGATCCGCCACGGCACGCAGATATTGCATCTGCATCAACTCATCCCGTGCGCCCGACGAATAGCGCGGCACACTGCTTTCAGAGCTTTTGAGGTCAAGAAACTTGTTCGGCTGGTTGGTCCCCTTGTCCACCGCCGCGCAGCCGTATTCTGTGAACCAGAAGGGTTTGGACCCGGGCTGCCAGCCCGTCGGCTCTGCTGCGCGCGCACCGCCGATACGATTGTGGTGCAGGTTCTCCCACCAGCCGCGCAGATCCTTGTAACGGTAGACCCAAGGCTCCCCATGGGCCCCATCGGTGATCGGCGTACGGAGTTGCGCCGCGCGCGCCTCGGGCGAATGGTAATACCAGTCAAACCCTTCGCCCCCCGCGACATTACCCGCCAGATAGTCGAGCGCGTAGATGCTGTCGCTTTGCCGCGCGTCCAGATGATCCACCCCGTCGCGCCAATCGGACAGCGGCATATAATTGTCGATGCCGATGTAATCGATGTTGTCGTCGGCCCACAACGAATCGAGGTGAAAGAACACATCACCGCTGCCATCCTGCGGGTGATAGCCGAAATATTCGGACCAATCCGCGGCATAGCTGATCTTGGTGCCCGCGCCCAAAAGCAGCCGCGCCTCTGCGGCCAGCGCGCGAAACGCCTGCACCGCGACAAAGATGTTCCCCGCCCCGCGGATCTGCGTCAGCCCGCGCATCTCGGTGCCGATGCAAAAGGCCTCTACCCCGCCTGCGGCTTTGCACAGGGCAGCATAATGCAGGATGAACCGCGACATCGACCATTCCTGCGGACCGGTATAGACCACCTGCCCGCCCGCAATGGTAAAATCCGCCGCCGTGACCGTGCCAAAGAACGCCGCCACCTCGTTATGCGCGCTCAGCGTCCCGTCAGAGCTGCCCGCCCGACCCGGAGCTTTCGCCAGCGTGATCCGCCCCCGCCAAGGTAGCTTTGGCTGGGTGCCCGCATCGCTATAGGGATCGGGCAAAGTATTCCCATCAAGCTGGTCCATCAGGATGAACGGGTAGAACATCACCGCCTTGCCCGCCGCTTGAATGGCATGGATCGCCTCGATCACCGCGGCATCTGCGGGGGTGCCACCATAGACCGGACGGTCGTCCTCGCGGGCGATAACCTCGGCGGTGCCGCGGGTCAGACCTGCCACCTGCCACGGCATGTTTTCGCCCTCGACCTCTGCGCTTTCCACCTTGGGGCGCAGGCGGCATTTTCCGCAACGCAGATCATCGCCGAACCACGAGACGACCAGCGACGCGGCAGCCAGCTGCGGAAGGTCTTGCGTGGCATCCTCCAGCGCGGCGGCGAAATCACTGCGCCCATCGGGGGTAGAGACATTGGCGCTCCACCGGCCGCCCTTCCCGTCAGTATAATGCACCGGGGTCGTCGCTAACGCGTATTCCCCTGTGCCGGGAATCAGCGCGACACCTTTAACCCCATGGGTCACACTGATGTCGGCGGCAGGCGCGTCCGGTTCCTCTGCCCGCAGCACCTCGAAGGAAAACTGCGGCACGCGGTTGCCGAATTGTCCCAGCCCGAGGTTCTCCATCACAACATAGGCGGTGCCGCGATAGGCCGGCACCGCGTCCGCCCCCTCGATCGCGGCAATCGTCGGGTCGGGCAGTTGATCGCGCGTCCCGCGATAGACCGCCAGATTCAGCGCGTGGGCCGAGATTTCCTCCCCATCCGCCCAGATCCGGCCAATGCTGGTGATCTCCCCTTCGCACAGCGCGATGGCGAGGCTGACGCTATAGCTGTACTCCGTCGTCTGCGGGGTCGAGGGCGCGCCCTTGCCACCGCCGCCGCCCGTCACCGTCGTGGTCTCCGCAAAATCCGAGGCCCAGATCACCTGTCCCCCGACACGCATCCGGCCATAGACCTGCGCAATCGCCGCGCCCTCGCCCGCCTGGGTCAGACGAAAGCGGTCGACCTTGCCGGTCTCGACCGCCTGCGCCCCTTGCCCCAGCAGCCGCTGGTCGATCACACGGCCAAGGGTCGCCCCCACGGCACGCCCAATGGCGACCGAAGACAACCCCGCCAATGTGCCCCCGACAGAGCCGCCAATCGCCGCACCTGCGGTTGAAAGAAGTATCGTCGCCATCAGATCGCCTCCGCCGGAAATTCAAAACGCGCCACAATGCGCCTGCGCCACGGCAGGCTCAGCGGGCTTTCCGTCACCCCATGCCCGCTGTAGCCGTGGATAAAGCTCGCCTGCGCGCCGACCTCTGCCGCCACGCCCAGATGTTTCGCCACCGCCCCGCTGCGCATCCGGAACAACAGCACGTCACCGGGGGCCTCATTGGTCAGGGCCTTGGGCGACAGGTGCCGTAGCGCCGCGCGCCAAAGATGCTCGTCCCCCTGTGGTTCTGACCAGTCCATCGAATAGGAAGGGATCGTCTCGGGCTCCTCCCCCACCACCTCGCGCCAGATACCGCGCAACAGGCCAAGGCAGTCACAGCCCGCCCCCTTGCGCGCCGCCTGATGCACGTAGGGCGTACCGATCCATCCCCGCGCTGCGGCTACCACGGCGGTCCCCCGCGCCCTCATCTCAGCGACCCGCCGGTATTGCTGCCCGATGATTTCGGCACCGCCATCATCCAATCCGCGCTCGGCACATCAGGAAAGCCCTGAAAGTTCAGCAGGTTGTTGAACTTCAACCGACAGGTGGTGTGGCGTTTATCGCAGCCTGCCACCAGTCGCAGCTGTTGCCCCGCGGTGACCGCACCACGGATCGGCTCCCACAGCTCGACCTCGCGCCGCCCCTCCAGCACACGGTCGTGTTTGATGATACCCCAAAGCCCCGCCGCAGGGCCGTCCAACACCTCAAGCCGCCCCCGCGCGAACCATGCGTCATCAAACCCGTTGATCCCCTCCCAACGGAACACCCGCCCGTCTACGTGCTTCTGCACGGCGAGTGTCACGGCATAGCCCGCCGTCGCCAGATCAAACCCGCAAGTCGTATCCCCCAGCACCGCGGTGCAGGGCTTCTGAAACACCCGCCCCAAGGGCCGGTTCAACGCCTCGGTCAGCCCGCGCAGCTCTGCGCGAAAGGCACCGCCCGCGCGCTGCATCTCGCCAATCGTGCCGCGAAAGATCATGCAGCGGGCGGTCACATCGGCCCAGTTCACCCGCCAGCAGCGTACCTCCGCCCCGTCAAAGCGCCCCTGCTCGATCTCGTCCTCGCGGATCGCGTCATCGCTCAGCGCGCCCAGCGCCTCTGTGTTATCCACCGACAACCCCGTGCTCTGCGCCAAGGCCCGCGCACTCAGCCCGCTATCCGCGCGAAACACCAACCCGTCAAAGCTAAGCGGCTGATCATGGTCGGTAAACGCGTGCGTCACCCCGTCCCGCCGCTGGATCGCCCAGGCGGTACACAGCGTCGTCAGACCCGTGCGCGCATGCGTAAACAATGCGTCCTTGCCTGCCCCGCTCATACCCGCACCTCGATCACAGGCACATTCGGCACCTGCCCCGCCTGAAAACTGGCAACACTGACCAGAATCCGATCTGTGTCAAAGCGGACAGGCACGTCGAATTCGAACCCCGCCGACACCTGCATCTCGGGGTCCGGCGCATGGGCGAAACGAATGATGCCGGTGCTCAGATCAACCTCATAATCGCTCCCCTCTTGCAGGGCGTCCTGCTCTATCCCCACGCACACGGTTCCGGCAACCGGCTTGGTGATTGGTCGCAGATAGCTGTGTCCACCGGAGGCATAGCTCTTCACCAGTTGATATTCCGTCCGCACACCATCCCCGTACCCGAGGCTCTGATCCTCGAACGCAACACCGACAGAGGACGCACAGGATTTAAAGTCCGCCCAGTCCTTCCAGCGAAACCCATACATCTGTCCCATACGCGCCTCAAAGAACCCCGTGAGCGCTTGGACATCGTCGATAGAGCGCATCCCCAGCCCCGCATCGTAGACACGGCGTGAATGGGCCCAGGGCGTATTGCGCTCCTCATACCCGTTGGCGAGCGTCACCACATCGGTACGGCGTTGCGGCCCCCCGAGGGACCCAAAGCTCAGGCTAGGTGGAAATCTGACATCGTGAAAATTCATTGGCTTGCTCCCCTAGCGGTTACGGTTGCCAGCATTCAGCGCGCGGCTCAGCTGTGCGGCGATCTGGCTTTGACTGCGTTGG
Source organism: Sulfitobacter sp. M39 (assembly GCF_021735935.1). Classification (NCBI taxonomy): domain Bacteria; kingdom Pseudomonadati; phylum Pseudomonadota; class Alphaproteobacteria; order Rhodobacterales; family Roseobacteraceae; genus Sulfitobacter; species Sulfitobacter sp. M39. The sequence continues at coordinate 1,750,700 of NZ_WMDZ01000001.1, read as the reverse complement.
AACCCCTGCACATCAGGGGTGGTGATGTTCATGACCACACTCGTCCCGCCGCTCGCGCCCCCTTTGACACCCAGCTTACCGTCCGGCCCCCGTGCCAAGGGCATGATCGCTTCCGGCCCGGCCTCGCCCATCAGCCCCATCCCCCCACGCATGCCAAAGCCTGTGGCGGTGCTGACAATCCCCCCTTGGGCAAAAGGCATCACACGTCCTTGAGAAAACGGTGCCCCATCGGCAAAGGGGAGTATCCCCTGCACCAGTGACCCCACCCCCTGACTGATCAGCCCGCCGACGTGATCGGTGACCGGCTTCATCGCCGCGTTATAAGTCGTGTTCACCATCGACCGCGCCACGGTGGACAGGGCATCCGACAGTTTCATCCCGTCAAACGCGACACCATCAAAGGCCTTGCGCAATCCACGGCTCAGCCCTTTCTCCAGCGTCGCGACATCCTTGCCTGTCGCGGCCAATGCGCTGCGCATACGGCGCAGTTCGGTATCGAAACCAGCCACAAGCGTGGCCGTCGCGCCAAGCGTATCATTCAACCGCTCTGCACCGTCCTCTAGCCCGTCGAATGTATCATCCTGTGCCATCAGTCTTCCTCTCTCTGCCTATCGGGATAAGCCGCCATCAAGGCCGCCAATCCATCCCCCAACAGCGGTGCCCGCCCCGCCTCGCTCCCCAGCATCAGTTGCAGCTCTGCCGGCGTGAGCGCCCAGAATGCGTCGGGCGTCAGCGTCAATCCCCTCAGCCCCGCCCGCAGTAGCGCCGCCCAATCCATCCCCTGCGCTGTCTTTGTCCCACTCCTCTTGGGCGGCACGCTCATACCGGCACGACAAAGGCACGCGCCAAAAGCTCTGCGGCGGCCTGAGAGGCGGCCACCGGCCCGCCCTCGATCTCGGCCTGCGCCAGCGTCTCGGCGCTCACCTCGGTTCCCCCTGCACGCAGCCCCGCAGCCAGCAGCAACAGCACATCCCGACTGCTGAACCGATGACCCTCGAACCGCTCGACCAAAGCCACCAGCGACGGCTCCTCCAGCGCGTCCTCCAGCTCGGCCAAAGCCCCCAGAGTAAGCCGTGCCACGCGCCGTTGCCCGTTCACCACCAGGGCCACATCCCCTCGCCACCGGTTCACCATGATCAGACCCCGCCCCCGGGTGCGTCTGCCGTATCCGCGGTAAAGCTCAGCTGCCCCGCGGACTGCAGGCTCAACTCATAGGTCGCCTCCCCATTCAGCGACCCGCCATATTCAATCGCCGCCACCTGGAACGGCCCCTCAATGATACCAAAGCTGGGGATCACGATCTGAAAATCCGGCGTCAGCCCGTCAAAAAACAGCTGCCGTGCGCGTTCATCCGTGCCCGCATCGCGAAACACACCCGACCCGCTGATCGCGGCAGATCGGACGCCCGCGCCCGCCAGCAGCTCCCGCCAGCCCCCCTCACTGTCAAGCGAGGTCACCTCAACCGGCTCCGCGTTAAAGCTCACCCGCGTGGCACGCAGCCCCGCGATCGTTTCGAACTGACCATCGCTCGTCATGTCCACCTTGACCAAAAGATCTTTGCCCGCTTGAACAGCCATATCCACTCTCCTGTTAATTTCCTGAAACCTCGGCTCAGCCGTCCTGAACCCGCGCCCTGAACCGCATCTCTATCTGGCGGCGCGCATCCGCCCCGACCTGTCGTGCGACGGCCCGCTCGAACCGCAGGCTCACCAGCCGCCCGCGGCTCAGGCCAAACTGCCCACCGACCAGCGCATCACTCACCGCAGCGGCCACCTGTTTCGCAGGGGCGAACCCCGCATGATGCGTCACGACCAGAACCGTGAAACGATGCTCCGCCCCGCCGCCCGTCCCGTCAGAGGCATCGCGCACCGCTTCGGGCCCCAACTGCACGTACAGCGCCGGCACCTCCCCGGCAGGGGCCGCATCAAAAACCGCATCCCCCACCAGCGCCGTGATCTCCTGATCCGTGCTCAACACGCCAAAGACCGCCTGTTGCAGGGCAAACCCCATGCCATAGCTCATACCGCCACCTCCTCATGGGTCAGGCAGGCCAGATACCGCCCTTGTGAGTCCTGCTCGGCCACCGACTGAATCTGATAAACCCGTGTGCCCTCGCGAAAGCGCTGCTGCGGCAAGGGGCGCGCGGGATCGCCCACTGGCGCACCCCGTACCGTCACCACATAGACCCCGCGGCTCACCGCAATACCGCCACGGCCCAAACGCCGGCCGCGCCGCGCCGTAACATCCGCCCAGAGATCCCCCACACGCACCCAGCTCCGGCTCTCTCCGCCCGCGCCATCAGGCTGAGGCACCTGCGCCTCCAACACCAAACGGCGGCTCAATGACAGCCGGCTCATGCGCGTGCCCCCAAGCCGATCCGCAGCGGGCGGTAGCGTTCGATCAGGCTGCTCACCCCAAAGGGCATACAGCCGTCCCCAAGACGGGTCTCATGGCGGTATTCATAGTAATGCGCCGCCAGCATCAGCACGGCCTGCTGCAAATCCGCGGGCACAGCGCCCCAGCTTTCACCAAGCCCCGCCTCGAACACGACCTGCACCGATCCTTGCGGCGGGATGAACGGCAGCATCGCCCCTGATGGTTTCAGCAGCGGAGCCTGCATATCGCGCACCAGCCAATAGCGCTGCGGGTCAATCACCGTCTCCATCGCATCCCGCGCCACCACGGTGACACTCACGATCTGCCCGACCGGCCCCACGGGCAAAGCCTGCGCCTGCGGGTCCGTCCACTCTTGCAAGGTCATGGTAAACAACCGCGAGATCAGCGCCTTACCTGTGCGCGCCTCAATCGCGGCAATGGCGGCACGCAAAAAGCTCGCCAAAACGGGCTCTTGTACGGTTTCGGTGCCAAAACCGCTGCCCATCCGCAAATGCGCCTTGAACGGCTCCAGCGGCAGATCGGCCTCCGCCACCCCTGTCTCTTCGATCAACATCTCATCGCTCCAAATCTAGCCCGCCAAAGCCCCCCGGACGCGCACCCCGGCTGCATCGCTCGGTCGGAGGCAGCAGCTAGGCAATGCACCCGGCGCATCACGGCGCGCCCGGGGGATGGGGCCAGCCACCGCCAGCCCCCCTATTCGACCCCGCGGCTTAGGCGGTGCCGAATTTCAGCAGCTTGATCGCGGCAAAGTCGCTCACGTCGCCGCCCACCCGTTTGGTGGCATAGAACAACACATGCGGCTTGGCGCTGAAGGGATCGCGCAGGATCCGCAGGTCGGGCCGCTCTGCTACCGTGTAACCGGCGGCAAAATCCCCGAAGGCGACCGAGAATGAATCCGCCGCCACATCGGGCATGTCCTCGGCCACCAGCACCGGATAGCCCATCAGCCGCGCGGGCTGGCCCTGCGTCATCCCGTCAGACCACAGGAACCGCCCGTCCAGATCCTTGAGCTTGCGCACAATGCCCGCGGTCTTAGAGCTCATCACAAAGCTCGCCTGCGCGCGGTACTGCGCCCCAAGCGCATAGACCAGATCAACCACCGCATCCGCCGTGATCTCGCCAGCAACACCGGTGGGCACATAGCCCAGATTGCCCCATTCCCAGATCACATTGTCGACGGTGTCATGGGCAAGAAACCCCTTGGGCTTGTCGATCCCGTCCCCGTGGATAAAGGCCGCGGCCTCGGCCCGCGAGAATTTGTCGGCGATCCGCCCCGCCAACCACGCTTCGATGTCAAAGGCACTGTCATCCAGCAACCGCTGCGAGGCTTTGGGCAACGCGCTCAACTCGTGCAGCGGGATGGTGATCCGGTCGATCTGCGGCGTATCGGTCTCGGACACGGCCCCCGTTTCTGTCGCCCAACCGGCACCCACATCCGCATGATCCACCAGCACGTCGTAAGAGGTCGCCTCGACCTGCACCACCGACGCAATCGCCCGGATAGAGGCCGTGGCATTCAACACCGACTTCACCCGATCCGAGGTCTGCGGGTCCACCAGATAGCCACCATCCGAATTCACCGCCGCTGACAGCGCCTTGCTCTCCAGCTCAAGCCCGCGCAACCCGTCGTCGTCGCCATTGCGGACATACGCATGCAGCGCCTTCTGATGCGGCGCACCGCTGTCCACAGCCCCCGCCAATGGTGTGCGCGCAGGCAAAGTCATCTTTCGATCCAACATAGTCATTCGCTCTTCTGTTTGTTGCAACTTGGTCGTCATCTCGTCCTGAAACCCTTTGAAATCCTGCACAAATCCACCCACAGCGCGGCGCATCTCCTCGACCGCGCCTTGGGGCTCGGTGCCCATGTCATCCTCGTTTCGTTTCATCCGCTTACCCTCCGTTCCGGTTCAAATTCCGCCGCGCGTCGTCAAAGACACCGGCCATGCCGCGCAAGACGTCTCCGACGGCGATGAAATCCCCCTTGGCCGCGATCCGCGCCGTAGGGAGCATGGGAAAGGTCACCAGCGACACCTCCCACAGGTCCAGGGTCTGCAGCACCCGCTGGCCCGCGTCATTCTTGGCCGCCCGCTGCGTGCGATAGCCGATGCTAAGGCCATCAATCGCTCCGGCCTCGATCAAGGCCGCCGCCTCGCGGCCCCGCGCCACACTGTCCAGCAGCCGCCCCTTGACCCAGAGCCCCCGCGCATCCTCGTGCAGCTCGTCCCAGACGCCGATGGGCTGTGCCGGATCATGCTGCCACAGCATCTTGATCCGACGCCCCGCGGCCTGCGCCGCCGCCAGCGACGCACCATAGGCCCCCCGTGCCACCAGATCACCGCCCTGATCGACCCGCCCGAACAGGCTGGCATAGCCGCTGATCTCGGTGCCGCCCTCCACCACAAGCCCCTCGTCGAAACGCGCGAACTTATGCTCCAACCCAGCGCCCATATGGGGCAAACCTCTCCCGTTCTCCGACCCGAGGCCGAAGCGCATGCCATCTTCCATGACACCCTCCCTTGCGTTCAAATTGCTACGGCGCGACCACCAGAAACGACTGTACCGCCTGCGCCAAAATCACCGCGACCACACCATAGACGGTCAACCACAACCGCCGCTCCAGCCGCTCCATCATCTCCTCCAGCCGGTCGAGCCGCTGCAAAAGGTTCTCGTGGTGGATCGCGCTCACCCTCTCATGCGCCTGCAACCGCAAGCCCGGCGCACATTCAAACCGGTCATATCCCATCTCCTCAGCCATCCGCCGCCACCGCTGGCAGCCCCAACAAAGACCGCTTTTCCGCCTGCGTCAGAAAATCCGCCCCCGCCACCCGCGCCCATTGCGCGTCACGCTCCTGCGCCAGGGCGGGCACCTGATCCAGATCGGGCTTCAACGTCACCGCCTCATGCGTGAACCCCGCCAGCCACGCACCAAGCGCCGCGGCAACCCGCGTGGCCAAGGGCAGGACCGTCAGCCGGTAGAACGCCCGATGCGCCTCCTGGTAATTGGCATAAGTCGCATCCCCCGCGATCCCCAGCAGCATCGGCGGCACCCCAAAGGCCAGCGCCACTTCCCGCGCCGCCGCCTCCTTGGTGCGGTGAAACTCCATGTCCGAAGGCGAAAACCCCATCGGCTTCCAATCCAACCCACCTTCCAGCAGCATCGGCCGCCCCGCATTGCGCGCGCCTTGATGATGGCTCTCCATCTCACTGACCAAACGGTCATACTGATCATCGCTCAGCTTGCCCTGCCCCTCGGCCCCGCGATACACAATCGCCCCGGATGGCCGCGCCGCATTGTCCAGCAACGCCTTGCTCCAGCGCGAGGCCGCGCCATGCACATCCAAGGCCATCGCCGCCGCCTGCAACGGGCTGAAACCATAGTGGTCATCCTGCGGGTGGAAATTCTTGATATGACAGATCGCGGTCGTATCCCCGGCCACGTCAAACCGATGCTTGCGCCCGCCAACGGCATATTCATAGGCCACCGGCCAGCCGTCCGCCCCCGGCACCACCGACATGCGATCCGACCGCAAGACGTGCAGCTCCACCGGCCCCGCGCCAACCGCCTCGATATAGCCGTTGCCCGTCAACAGCAGTTGCGCATAAAGCGCCTCCAGCAACTCCGCACGCCCCTGCGCCCCATTGGGCCGTGCCACCAGATCCAGCAGCGGATGGCTCTCGAACCGTTGCGCGGCATCCTGCAACACCAGCGGCAGGGCCGCCGCGGCTTCCGCAATCAGCTTCACCGACCGAAACCCCACAGGGTTGCCGCAGAATCCGCTGCGCGTCAGGCTGACCACATCGCGCGGGCTCCAGGCCACGCGCCCGCTGGTCTGAACCGCAACGACAGGCCCTGTGGCAGAGGCTTTCTTCTCCGCAACTACCTCAACCGCCCCCCGTTTGAGAAAATCAAAAACCATGCCGCTGCTCTCCCTGCTCATTGACCGCCCCATGAAGATCTCACCAATCCCTTAACGCCGACCGACCAGACCGTACGCCCCGCCCGCAACAGCGCTTCATTTTGCCCGTTAAACTCTCCCCGAAGGGCCGCTCTCCTCCGCAACGCGCTCACAATCCACGCACCCCGGGCAGCCGCCACTGCGCCGCAGGCTCGATCATCAGCTCATGCAGCGCCCAGACCAGCGCATCGACGCGGTCCGGCGATCCGCCGCCCTCATAGCCCCGCGCTGTCATCCGGCACATCTGGTCCTCCAGCGCGTCCAGCCCCGCCACATGCCCCACGCGCCCCTGCTCATAAAGCGCCGCCACAGGCTCCGCCCGCGCGACCTTGCCACGGCTGGCATGGACCGATTTGACCGGCACCAATGGGTCAACCTGACGCAAGACCTCCGCCACCATCTGCCCGCCCTGATTGACCTCGGCGACAAGGCGATCTGCCCCGAACTGCTCCATCGCGCTGATCGCCGCGCGTGCCCAGCCCGACGGGGTCGCCCCCTGCACCGTACAATCTGCCAGCACGACGGCGCGCCAATCCTGCGGCGGGCCTTGGGTCTGCGCGCCCACCACCACGATCCCGCATTCATCCGCCCCCGCGCCTGCAGTGGTAGCAGGGTCCAACCCCACGACGATCCGGTCCAGCAAGGGCACATCCCGCATCCGCCCGGTCTCGATCCGCTCGGATGTCCACAGCGCTCCTTCCGCGTCAGCCAACAGCACACCGTCCAGCTCCTGCCGCCCCAGCCGCGTCCCGCGATAGCGTGCGCGCACTTCTTCCAAAAATGACCCCGCAAGGTTCGCGGCATTCGCCTCTGTCGGGGCATGGGTGGTCACGGTCGACGGCGACGCCAGCAGGTTTTTCAGCACGCCGACATTGCGCGGAGTCGTGGTCACACAGACCCGCGGATCATCCCCCAACCGCAAAGCAAACTGCAACTGGTCCCACGTCTCTTCGGCCTTCTTCCACTTGGCCAGCTCATCCACCCAGGCCGCGTCAAACTGCGGCCCGCGCAGCCCCTCGGGGTCATGCGCAGTATGCACCGTCGCCACGGCCCCGTTTGGCCAGACCAACCGCTTGCGCGTCGCCTCCCAATCCGGTCGCCGATCCGCAGGCGAACACGCCAATATCCCGCTGTCGCCAAAGATCATCACCTCGCGTACCTGCTCGATCGTCTCGCCCACCAGCGCCACACGGCGACAGCGCCCCGTATCCAAGGGCCGCGACCCTTCGACCTGCGCGCGCACCCATTCCGCCCCCGCACGCGTCTTGCCCGCACCGCGCCCGCCCATGATCACCCAGGACCGCCAGTCGCCGTCGGGGGGCAACTGATGCGGCATGGCCCAGAACTCGAACAAAAAAGGGAGAGCCAAAAGCTCTCCCTCCTCCAGATCATTCAGGAACCGGTCTTGCACCGCAACATCGGCGGAGCCGATCCAGCTTGCACCCGATGTCAGCCCGCGCCCTTTCCATGTCCAGCGCGTATCCGCCTCGGGCAATGCCCGCTTGTCTGTTTCTGCACTCATTCAGATAGGTCTCCACCTTGACGCAAGTCGCCACCATGCCACTGGCCTTACCCAATGCCTTCGACGCTGCTGTTTCGTTTACTTCCTCCCCGGATCGGGCCTGTTCGCGCAGGCTCTCTATCTCGCGGCGCAAATCGCGGATCGCGACCTGCAACGCCTGAAGCTGCTCTTCGCTGGCAGCAATTTCCTGTTCCGGGGTATTCATCGTCATCTTGCTCTTACCTCTCGTTTTGGACCTCCAACCCGAGCAGACACGAAAAAACGGCCACCGGAACTTAATCCGGGGCCGTTTGCCCATGTCTTCTAGCATGGACGTATTTCTATGTCAGAGCGGACGCAAAGTCAAGGAAAACAAGGTTACCGAAACCTTCCAAGCCCTTACGATGGTTAATAAATTCCTAACTTACACCCGCTCTGACGCTTAGTTTCCGCCCGTCGACGCATTGCCCGCCGCTTCCGCGCCACGCTCGGCCTCGATCTGGCGCCAGCGCGCGACATTGGCGTTATGCTCTTCCAATGTCTCGGCAAAAGCGTGACCACCGGTGCCATCGGCAACAAAGAAAACATAGTCCTCGCTGGCCGGTTGTGCCGCAGCCATCAGGCTTGCACGTCCGGGGTTCGCAATCGGCGTCGGTGGCAGCGCATCAATGACATAGGTGTTGAACGGGGTCTCCTTGCGCAGCTCGCTGCGGCGCAGACCACGCCCCAAGACGCCCTGCCCGTTGGTGATCCCGTAGATCACGGTCGGGTCCGTCTGCAGACGCATGCCCTGGTTCAAACGGTTGACGAAAACGCTCGCCACCTGTTCGCGCTCTTCCGGTACGCCGGTTTCCTTCTCGACGATAGAGGCAAGGATCAACAGTTCCTCAGGCGTCTCGACGGGCAGCCCCGGATCGCGAGCCTCCCAGGCTTCGGCCAAACGCTGTTCTTGTGCCGCGGCCATACGCGTCAGGATCTCGGCGCGTTCGTCCCCTTCGGACACCTCATAGCTGTCGGGGGCCAAGGATCCCTCCGCAGGTACCGCCGCGATCTCGCCAGACAGCAGGTCAATGGCTTTCAACGCCTCGGCCACCTGCCAGCTTGTCACGCCCTCTGCCATCGCGATGCGGAACCGCGTGTCGGCCTTCGCCTTGGTCTGGGTATAGACCTCTGGCACCTCATCCTCACCGGGGGTGAATTCAGCACGCTCGACGAAACGGCTTGTTGCGGGGTCCAGCTCGCGCACCTGCGTGCTGATGCGGTTCACACCGATGCGGTAGACAACTTCGGTACCGCAGGTGCTTGCCCCGCCGCGTGTCACGGTGTCCACGATCTCTTTCATCGAGGCTTCGGGCTGGATCAGAAAGCTCCCCGCCTTCAGGTCGCGGGTCTTTTCCTCATACTCCGCCCCAAGACGGAAGATCGCAGCCGAGCTTACGGCCTCTTGCGTAGCAAGATCATCGCCCACGGCACGCATGTTCGACCCGCGCTCCACCTGCAGGCAGATCGCCTGAGACAGCGGACCGGGGGCATCATACTGCCCCCGCCCCCACAGGATAATCCCGCCTAACAAAAACAAGCCTAAAATCAGAAACGTAACAGCGTTAGACGCGATATGACGCCACATTAGGATGCTTTCCCGAAGATCACGCTCGCGTTGGTGCCACCAAAGCCGAAAGAGTTGCTCAGCGCGACATCAATCTTGCGCTCGACCTTCTTGTTCGGGGCCAGATCGATCTTGGTTTCAACCGCAGGATTGTCGAGGTTGATGGTCGGTGGGGCTACCTGATCGCGCAGCGCGAGGATAGAGAAGATCGCTTCGATCGCGCCAGCAGCCCCCAACAGGTGACCTGTCGCGGATTTCGTCGACGACATGGTGACCGTCTCAACCGCATCACCCAGCATCCGCTCGACCGCGCCAAGTTCGATCACATCAGCCATGGTCGATGTGCCATGCGCGTTGATATAGTCGATGTCTTTTGGCTCCAGCCCGGCACCACGCAGGGCGTTGCGCATGGACCGTTCGGCCCCGTCGCCATCCTCGGCAGGGGCCGTGATGTGATAGGCATCGCCCGACAGACCATAGCCCAGCACCTCGGCATAGATCTTGGCCCCACGCGCCTTTGCGTGTTCGTATTCTTCCAGCACGACAATACCCGCGCCCTCGCCCATGACGAAACCGTCACGATCCGCGTCATAGGGGCGGCTTGCCTTGGTGGGGTCATCGCCCCGTTTGGTGGACAGCGCTTTACAGGCGTTGAACCCGGCCATGCCGATTTCGCAAATCGCGGCCTCAGCCCCGCCGGCAATCATCACATCCGCGTCGCCATGCTGGATCAAACGGCTTGCATCACCAATCGCATGAGCACCGGTGGAACAGGCGGTCACAACCGAATGGTTCGGGCCGCGGAAACCATAGCGAATCGACACCTGACCCGAGATCAGGTTAATCAGCGCGCCGGGCACAAAGAACGGGCTCACGCGGCGCGGGCCTTTCTCGTGCATCATCACGGCCGTGTTCGCGATAGAGTTCAGCCCCCCGATGCCCGACCCGATCAAGACGCCGGTGCGTTCCAGATCTTCGCGGTCCGTGGGCATCCAGCCGGAATCCTCGACCGCTTGCTGTGCTGCGGCCATGCCGAACAGGATAAAGGTATCCACCTTGCGCTGTTCTTTCGGCTCCATATACTTGTCGCCGTTAAAGGTACCATCCGTACCATCGCCAAGCGGCACTTCGCAGGCGTATTGAGTGACCAGCTTGCTGGGATCGAAGCCCGTGATCTTGCCAGCCCCGGACTGACCATCCAAAATTCTGGACCAGCTGGCCTCCACGCCATCGGCCAACGGAGTTACCAATCCCAAACCTGTCACTACTACTCTGCGCATATCCAAGCCCCTTGGTGTTTCTTTGCGTTGACCGGCTATACCTTGCCGAGACCGTAAATTTCAAGACGCGAAGCGCCCAAGTCACGGTCAGACCGGCGGGCCTTTGCGCGTCATCAGACGTATCTTGTCGCCGTCAAGCTCTATGTCGCGCAGCGTAGTATATCCCAAGGTCTCGGCCAGACGCAGCGACGATGCATTCGCCACGGCAATCATGCACACCGTGCGCCCCGTCACCACGCGGTCGAACCAGTCATGCGCCGCGCGCGCGGCCTCAAGTCCCAGCCCCGTGCCCTGCGCTTCGGGGGCCAACACCCAACCGGCCTCGGGAAAGGGATCGAAATCGTCGCCAAACCCGCGGGAACCAAAGAAAAACCCGACCTGACCTTCCATCTCGCGGGTGCCGCGCGACTGGATCGCCCATTGGCCGAACCCCACAATCTGCCAATGGCCCGCATTGCGCAGAAACGCATCCCAGCTTTCGGCCTTGGGTTTGGGCTTGCCGGTAATATGGGTCACCACGGCGGGCGTGGCCCAGATGTCAGCATACCGAGGAAAGTCTTCGGCCCGCATAGCGCGCAGGGTGAGACGGGCGGTATTGATGGTCGGTACTGATCGCGACATGTGGTGAATTACCTTCACGCTTGAATTTCTGTCATGACCAGTGTCACGCCACAGCCCGTCCAAGACAAGAGACGCGCGGCCCCCCCAAGCAAAAACGGCGCCCTTCCGCTAGGAAGAACGCCGTTCTCTAAATCTCGTGCCGCCGCGACGCCTAAGGGGCTGCGGCTGGCGAAAACGTCTTAGGACGCTTCTTTGATGAACTTGACCGCGTCGCCGAAGGTCTGGATGTTCTCAGCTGCGTCATCGGGGATCTCGATGCCGAACTCTTCTTCGAACGCCATAACCAGCTCAACAGTGTCGAGGCTGTCTGCGCCAAGATCGTCGATGAACGATGCGTTCTCAACAACTTTGTCTTCTTCAACACCCAGGTGCTCTACAACGATCTTCTTTACGCGGTCTGCGACGTCGCTCATATTCAGTCCTCATTCATTCGGGCAATCCTGCCCTCTTCTGTTTCCGTCAGAACCTTATGTGGTCCGTATGGATCGTGCCCCGAGGGGCGGCTATGGCCCTTGTTGTCACAAGGTAAGGGGGGCAATCAAGCCTCCCTATGATGGATTCTGCGCCCCATTTAGCACAAGACGCAGATTTGGCAAACGCTTTGCAGCGCAGGGTCACAACATGGCCATGCCGCCGTTCACATGCAAGGTGGTTCCGGTAACATAGGCGGCTTCCGCACTCGCCAGATAGACAACAGCCGACGCGATTTCGGATGCTTCGCCCATACGGCCCGCCGGGATTTGCCCCATGATTCCCGCCTTTTGGTCGTCGGTCAGCTTGTCAGTCATTGCCGTAGTAATGAAACCGGGGGCGACCGCGTTCACGGTGATCCCGCGGCTGGCAACCTCATAGGCAAGCGATTTGGACATGCCCACCATCCCGGCCTTGGACGCGGCATAGTTCGCCTGACCGGGGTTACCGGTGGCCCCGACCACGCTCGAGATATTCACGATCCGGCCCCAACGCGCCTTCATCATCCCGCGCATCACGCCTTTGCACAGCTTGAACGTCGCGGTCAGGTTGACGTTCAGGACCGAATTCCATTCATCATCCGACATGCGCATGAACAGGTTGTCGCGGGTGATGCCGGCGTTATTGACCAGAATATCAACCGATCCCATCGCCTCGGCCGCCTGTTTGGGCAGCGCGTCAACGGCGTCCATATCGCTCAGGTTACAGGGCAGCACATGGGCGCGCTCGCCCAGCTCGGCGGCAAGCGCCTCAAGCGGTTCGGTGCGGGTGCCGGACAGGCCCACGGTCGCGCCACGGGCATGCAGGCTGCGCGCGATTTCCGCGCCGATACCACCCGAAGCCCCGGTGACCAGCGCGTTTTTTCCAGTAAGATCAAACATATGTAATTCCTTTCGCGGCCTGTCTTAGGCCGTTTTCACGGCAGCGGCATCGGCAGCGGTGCCGATGTTCACGCAGGTGATTTCCTTGTTGATGCGGCGGATCATCCCCGACAGCGCCTTGCCCGCGCCGATTTCCCAGACCTCGGTCACGCCCTGCGCGCCCATCCATTCAACCGACGACATCCAGCGCACCTGACCGGTGACCTGCTCGATCAGCAGCTTGCGGATCTGTTCGGGATCGGTGACCGCCTCGGCCACCACATTCGCCACCACAGGCACGGCGGGGGCGTTCATTGTCACATCCGCCAGCGCACCGGCCATCTCTTCTGCGGCGGGGGCCATCAGGGCGCAGTGGAACGGGGCAGACACGGGCAAGAGCAGCGCACGCTTGGCACCGGCCGCTTTCGCCAGATCAATCGCGCGTTCCACGGCAGCCTTGCTGCCCGAAACGACATTCTGCGCCGGATCGTTCTGGTTGGCGACCTGACAGACCTCGCCTTGTGCTGCCTCTGCGGCGACGGCCTCGGCCTGCTCAAAGCTTAGCCCCAAAAGGGCTGCCATAGCGCCCTGCCCCACGGGCACAGCCGCCTGCATCGCGCGCCCACGGATGCGCAGCAACCGCGCCGTATCGGCAAGCGAGAATGTCCCCGCCGCGCACAGGGCCGCGTATTCACCCAGCGAATGGCCCGCGACATACGCCGCCTTGTCGACGGTAACGCCTTCGGCCTTCAACGCCGCCATCGCCGCCATCGAGGTCGCCATCAGCGCAGGCTGCGCGTTCTGCGTCAGCGTCAGCGCGTCAGCCTCGCCTTCCCAGATCAGCGTCGACAGCTTTTCGCCCAAGGCTTCGTCCACCTCGTCAAACACGGCCTTTGCCGCCGGATAGGCGTCGGCCAGATCGCGGCCCATACCGATGGTTTGCGCGCCTTGGCCCGGATATACGAATGCAATGGTCATAAAGTCCCCCGAATTTGCGTTTCCAGCGCTTTAGCGCGTGGGTGGCCGTCAAACAAGCCTGCACGGCGACTGTGCGCTGATCCGCATTGGTCCCCAAGCCCCGTTGCGGTAAGCAGAAACCACCCCATTTCGCGACGGAGCACCCAGATGGCCTTAACCAATACCTCAATCCGCTACGGCGGGGTGACCAAGTTCTTTCACTGGCTCACCGCCCTGCTGATCCTCACGCTGATCGCCCTTGGCCTGTATGCCAGCGATCTGCCCCACGACACCCAAGACGCCCTGACCCGCAAAGCGTGGCTGTTCTCGTTGCACAAAACACTGGGCGTGACGGTCTTCTTTGTCGCCCTTGCCCGCATCGTCTGGGCCTTTACCCAACCCAAACCGGGGCTGCTGAACGCGGATCACCGTCTTGAAAGCTGGCTGGCGGAAACGGTGCATTGGGTGCTCTATGGCTCGCTGGTGATCGTCCCGCTGGCCGGCTGGATCAACCACGCCGCCGCCTCTGGCTTTGCGCCGATCTGGTGGCCGCTGGGGCAGTCGCTGCCGTTTATTCCCAAGAACACAACAGTAGAGCACGCTTTTGGCGCGCTTCACGTCATCGCAGGCAAACTGCTGATCGGCGCGTTGATCCTACATATCGCAGGCGCGGTGAAGCACCATGTTGTGGACCGCGATTCGACCCTGCGGCGGATGTTGCCGGGCGAAGCCGTCGTCGGCCCGCTCCCTGCGCAGCACCACTCTGCCGCACCGGTGGTCACCGCCACTGTGGTCTGGGTCGCGGCGATTGCCGTCGGGCTGGGTCTTGGCCTTGGCTTGGGCCAGCAAACCGAACAACCCGCCCCGACCGAAACCGCCGCACTAGAGGACGTCGCCTCTGACTGGCAGCTGCAGGATGGGACCATCGCGCTAGAGGTCACGCAGTTCGGGTCCGTCGTGGCTGGCAGCTTTGCCGATTGGACATCTGCGATCACTTTTGACGACACCGTACAATCCGGCAAAGCGGGCGAAGTAACGACCACGGTCGCGATCCCGTCGCTGAGCCTCGGGTCGGTGACGGATCAGGCGATGGGGGCGGATTTCTTCAACAGCGAGGCCTTCCCCACCGCGACCTTCCAGGCCGATATCAACGCCACCGCCGACGGCTATGTCGCGGCGGGCAGCCTGACAATCAAGGATCAGACGATGCCGGTCGACCTGCCTTTCACCCTGACGTTGCAGGACGACACTGCCCGGATGACAGGCACCACCACGCTGGACCGCCGCAGTTTTGGCATCGGTGAAACCGTGACGGACGAAAGCACGCTGGCGTTCAGCGTCACGGTGAATATCGACCTCACCGCCACACGCGGGCAGTAATCCTGCCAACATCGGCGAAGGCCCTAGGGCCCCGCCCCCCACAAACGCAAAAACGCCGGGGTCCTGCCCCGGCGTTCTCGTTTCTTTATAAACGGTGAAAAGCTTACTCAGCCTTCATCGCTTCGATAGAGATGTTCACTTGCACTTCGTCGCTGACGAACGGCGCGAACTGACCAAGGTTGAAATCGGTGCGTGTGACCGTGGTCGTCGCGTCAAAACCGGCCCAAGGCTTCTTGGCCATTGGATGTTCGCCCATCTGGTTCAGCTTGGCGTCCAGCACAACGGATTTGGTCACGTCGTTCATGGTCAGATCACCGGTGATCAACGCGGTCTTTTCGCCTGTGACTTCGATACCGGTGGATTCGAACGTCACCATGTCGCCGTCTTCAGCGCCAAAGAAATCAGCGGTCATGAAGTGTTCGGTGCGGGGTTCCCAGCCGGTGATCATGTCTTTGACCGGAAAAGATACGGACACAGAGGAGTTCGCGGGCTCTGCCTCGTCCAGCATGATTTCACCGTCAAAACCGCTGAACATGGACGTGGTGGTCGAGAACCCAAGGTGGTTATAGGTGAAAACGATCTGGCTGTGGCTTGCGTCCAGCACGTATTTCTCGGCGGCGAAAGCAGAGGTGGCACCCAGTGTCAGGGCGGTGGCAAGAAGGACAGACTTCATGGTCATTGGAATACTCCTGTTGGCGTTTGTCTGCACCATACATGAAGCATTTCAGCGTTTCAGCAACCCAGCAGCGTTCAACAGTTAGTGCGCATTGGCGAACAGTCGCGCGTCAGACATGCGATAAACACGCACATGACGATCAAGCAATGATCAGATCGCCTGGCCCGAGTCGCGCAGGCTAAGGGTCAGGTTATCGACCACGCGGCGCTCTGTGATATGGACATCGACGATGAAATTGCCGCGCCCGTCCCAGAAATGAAAGTTGCGGCCTACACGCTCCACCCGTCCCAGATCGCCAAAACTGCAGCGTTGCAGCACCCGTTGCGCCCCCATCGTGCGCGGGCGCGCCAAACGCAGCTCACGCCGCAGCGTGTCGATCTGGATCTCGGGCAGTGCGGGCTTTTGCCCCGACAGCATCAGGCTTGCCCCCAACATCACAGACAACGCCGACAGCCCCACCTTGAACAGCATCACATCAGAACCAAAGTTCGACCCCTGCGTCAGCCACAACCCCGACGCCGCCAGCACCAAGGCCGCCCCCAGCAACCGCTGGACGCTGCGCACCACCGCCCGAGAGCCATCTACCATCCCGGCCTGTGCCGAAAACTGAAGACTATCCGCCGAGAAATTCGTAACTGCGCCCATTGCTCTGATAAACCTTGCTTAACCGTGAGATCTCGCCTTCAGTTCTCGTATGGGTTCATGACGAAAAAGAGGCGCGACCGTGATCGAAGTGGTACTTTTCAAAGGATCACCCGCCCCAAATCGATAGACGCCCGTGCCATAGCGCCATCGCACCCTTGCCCTGCCTGCAAAACCGTGTATATCGGCCCTTCGTTTTGCATCATCTTTTGAACCGCGCAGACTCTCGTGGTGGGGCCGCAAAACGCAAATGCCCTGCCTATGAAATGCGCCTTGATATAAATAGGAGTGCACATGCCGCTTTATGAGCATGTTATGATTGCGCGTCAGGACTTGTCCAACACGCAAGCAGAAGGCCTTATCGAACACTTTGGCACAGTTTTGGCTGACAACGACGGCAAGCTCGTCGACAGCGAATACTGGGGCGTCAAAACGATGGCCTACAAGATCAACAAAAACCGCAAGGGCCACTATGCCTTCCTGCGTTCGGACGCACCAGCGACCGCCGTACAGGAAATGGAACGCCTGATGCGTTTGCATGATGACGTGATGCGCGTTCTGACCATCAAAGTTGATGAGCACAAAGAGCTGCCATCGGTTCAGATGCAGAAACGTGACGAACGCCCCGAGCGTGGCGAACGCCGCGAACGTCGTTGATCATCAGCTTGCAATAAAGGACATAAACCATGGCCGCTAAACCATTTTTCCGCCGTCGTAAGGTCTGCCCCTTCTCGGGCGACAACGCACCGGCAATCGATTACAAAGACACACGTCTTCTGCAGCGCTACATCTCTGAGCGCGGCAAAATCGTTCCTTCCCGCATCACCGCAGTCTCCGCGAAAAAGCAGCGTGAATTGGCCCGTGCCATCAAACGCGCCCGCTTCCTCGCCCTGCTGCCCTACGCCGTTAAGTAAGGAGAAAGCACATGCAAGTTATCCTTCTGGAACGTGTGGCCAAACTGGGCCAAATGGGCGAAGTCGTGGACGTAAAGCCCGGCTACGCACGCAACTTCCTGCTGCCACAAGGCAAAGCGCTGTCGGCTTCCAAAGCCAACATCGAAGCATTCGAGGGCCGCAAGGCACAGCTTGAAGCTGACAACCTTGAAACCAAAAAAGAAGCCGAAGCGCTGTCTGACAAACTTAACGGTCAGCAGTTCATCGTCATCCGCTCCGCGTCCGATTCGGGTGCGCTTTACGGTTCGGTTACGACCCGTGACGCGGCAGACGTTGCCACAGCCGAAGGCTTCACCATCGACCGCAAACAGGTCGTTCTGGGCAGCCCGATCAAAGACCTGGGCCTGCATGACGTCACCGTCATCCTGCACCCCGGAAGTCGAAGCCACAATTCAGCTGAACGTTGCACGTTCCCCTGAAGAGGCCGAGCTTCAGGCCGCAGGCAAGTCGATCCAGGAACTGGCCGCAGAAGAAGAAGCTGCAGCCGAATTCGAGATCTCTGAACTGTTCGACGATATCGGCTCCGCCGCATCCGACGACGATGATCTGGCAGAAACTGTCGAGAAAACAGACGAAGACGAAGCGCAAGCCTAAGCCTTCCGATCTGATTCCAAATGAAACGCCGCCGCTGACCTCTCAGCGGCGGCGTTTTTCATTGTGCGATCGGCAATATGCCGCCCTGTGCTAAGCGACCCTCTGCCCATCCGGCACCGCTCTTGTTGCGCCGTTTTCCCGGCGTTGTAAGCATTTGGCTCCCGTCAACGATGCGAGTCACCCGCATGATCGCCCTCACACGTCGTTCCCTTTGCCAGATGTTGCTTTGCACACCTGCCCTCTCTGCCTGCGCCAGTACCGCACCAGAGCCCGCCCCCGCGCCCCGCAAGCTGCCGCTCTATCCCAACGAGACGCCCGAGCTGCGCGGGCTGATCAACAAATGGGCCGACCACTACGAAGTCCCCCGCCCGTTGGTCCACCGTCTTGCCATCCGTGAAAGCACCCACCGTCCAGAGGCCCGCAACGGGCCCTACTTCGGCCTGCTGCAAATCCTGCCCGCCACCGCACGCGGTATGGGGTTTCGCGGCGATGCCGGCGATCTTCTCGATCCTGATGTGAATTTGAGATACGGCGTCAAATACCTGCGCGGCGCTTGGCTGCTGTCTGATGGCGATCACGCCACAGCAATCAAATGGTACGCCCGCGGCTATTACTACGAGGCCAAACGGCGCGGTATGCTGGTCGAAACCGGCCTGCGCAAAGGCTGAGCCCCCTGAGGCGCGCCGCGCTACCGTTTAAACACTATGCCGCATAAATCAAAAAAGGCCGCCCAATCGGGCGGCCTTTTCCGTAGATGTCACCGTTGAAGGCGGGAAGACTTATTCGTCTTCCAGCTCTTCTACGGCTTTTTGCAGGTCTTCTTTCGACACTTCTTTTTCGTTCAATGTCGCTTGTTCGAACACATGATCGACGACTTTGTCTTCGAACAATGGTGCGCGCATCTGCTGTTGCATCTGCTGGTTTTGCTGAACGAATTCAAAGAACTGACGCTCTTGACCAGGGTACTGACGCGCCTGGTTCATGATCGCCTGCGTCATTTCCGCATCGGTTACCTGAACTTCGGCTTTCTGACCCAGTTCGGCCAGCAGCAGGCCAAGACGTACGCGGCGCTCGGCCAGGGTCTTGTGCTCGTCCGTGGTCTCGATTTCCGGGTGGTCATGGCCCTGAACGTCAGGGTTTTCTTCGTGCCACAGCTGGTGCGCAATCTGGCCTGCTTCGGCTTCGACCAGCGACGGCGGCAGGTCAAAGCTGACCAGCTTGTCCAGCTCGTCCAGCAGGCCGCGTTTCATGACAGCGCGCGACGCACCGGCATATTCCGCTTCCAGACGCTCTGCGATCTGGGATTTCAGCGCGGCCAGATCCTCGGCACCGAATTTCTTGGCCAGCTCGTCGTCCACTTTCGCGGCAACAGGCTTTTTCACTTCTTTAATCTTGCACTCGAACACGGCTTCTTTGCCGGCAAGGTGAGGCGCTTGGTAATCTTCCGGGAAGGAAACCGTTACGTCTTTCTCGTCGCCAGCCACAACACCGACCAGCTGCTCTTCGAAGCCGGGGATGAAGGAGTTGGAGCCCAGGACCAGCGGGTAATCTTCCGCCGCGCCGCCTTCAAAGGCTTCGCCGTCCACTTTGCCGAGGAAATCAAATGTGATCTGGTCGCCGTCTTCGGCCTTGGCACCCTCTTCGCGTGCTTCAAAGTCCTGTGCGGTCTCTGCCAGGTTTGCCAGCGCCTCTTCAACGGCGGCGTCATCGGCTTTGACAACCATTTTTTCCAGCGTGATGGACGACAGGTCGACCTCGGGAATGTCGGGCAGTGCTTCGTAGGTCATGGTGACCTCGACGTCGTCGCCTTCTTTCCAGTCTTCATTCGCCATTTTGACGTCGGGCTGCATCGCAGGGCGATCGCCGGACTTTTCAAAATGCTCTTGCATGGCGCCATCAATGCTTTCCTGCATTGCTTCGCCCATAACCTTTTGGCCGAACTGCTTTTTCAGCAGCGCCATTGGGACTTTACCTTTGCGGAAACCCTTCATCTCGACTTCGGGCTGCGCTTCGGCCAGCTTTTCGTTGACCTTGGCCTCCAGTTCAGCTGCTGTCACAGTGATGGCATAGCCGCGTTTCAGACCTTCGTTCAGCGTCTCGTTGACCTGCATGTTTGCTCCATAGGGTAAGGCCGCGCATTGCGGGGCGCGGGCGGAAAAATTTCCGCTCTTCTATTGGGGCCTGCGCTTGGGCGCAAGCGGATTTGGCGGCGGGGTCCCGTGGGACGGGGCGAATTGCCCCCTGCCCCCGCGTACCGATGGCATTAAACGTCTCGCGCGGCGTCCAGTGGGCGCATACTCGGCCCCCGAGGCACCGCATCCGGCTTAGGACATGCCAAGCGCTTCTTTATACATCTCAAGCACGGCTTCTTCTTCGGCGATATCATCGGCTTCACGTTTGCGCAGAGCTATTATCTTGCGCAGCACCTTGGTGTCGTAACCGCGGGATTTCGCTTCGGCCATGACCTCTTTTTGCTGTTCGGCGAGGTCTTTCTTCTCGGCATCCAGCCGTTCGATCCGCTCTACGAACTGGCGCAGCTCATTCGCGGTCACGCGATATGTGGCATCACCGATGGCGTCTTGGGATTCGGGATTGGTGGCACTGTCGCTCATCTGGGGCGTCCTATGTCTTGAATGGGTCAGCGCATTGACTACCCGCGTGCCTGCGCTGCCGCAAGCCACTCTTGCCCATTGGGCGGAATTCGGATAGCTCGCGGCCTATGGAAAATGCATCTCTTTCAATCTTTGACGTCCTGATCTGGGCGGGCGCGGCGATCTCCTTTGTAGGGTTGGTGGGGCTTGTCTGGTGTATCGCGCGCGTGGCCCGTGCCAAACGCGCCGCCCTGCCCGAAGAAGAGATGCGGGTCGTCCTGCAAAAAGTGCTGCCCATGAACCTCGGCGCATTGCTGTTGTCGGTGATCGGGCTGATGATGGTCGTGGTCGGTATCATCCTCGGCTAAGGCAGGTGGCGGCCACTTTCTGCCCCTGTCTTTATATATAACAGGCACACAGAGACCGACACAGCGTCACCCGTCGCGCTTGCGGCTTGCCACACATTCAGCATTCATTATATGTTTTCCCGACACCCGCCGCTTACGGCGGTACTAAAGGGCGATATAGCATATGATTGAAACAGATTGGATTTGGGGCCTGATTGGCGGCCTGATGATTGGCAGCGGCGCTGCGGTCTACCTGTTGGGCAACGGCCGCATCATGGGGGCCAGCGGCATTATCGGCGGGCTGGTGGACGGATCGGCGCGCGGCGCTTGGGCCGAACGCGGCAGCTTTCTGGCGGCACTGATCCTCCTCCCTGCGGTGATAGCATCCTTCGCCCCCGTCCCTGCGACCACCAACCTGACAGAGAACCTGTGGCTGGTCGGCGCGGCCGGTCTGCTGGTCGGGCTGGGCACGCGCATCGGCAATGGCTGCACCTCGGGTCACGGGGTCTGCGGCATTTCGCGGCTGAGCCCGCGCGGTATCGTCGCCACGCTCGTTTATATCGCGGCAGGCGCGTTGATGGTTGTCGCCCTGCGCGCCCTGGTCGGAGGGGTCTGAGATGCGCAATATGCTTGCCGCGCTCGCCGGGGCCTTGTTTGGCACCGGGCTGTATCTGTCTGGCATGACCGACACCCAAAAGGTCCAGGGGTTTCTGGATTTCTTTGGAGATTGGGATCCGACGCTCGCCTTTGTCATGGGCGGGGCCATTTTGCCGATGGCAGTCGCTTGGGCGCTGACCCGTGGGCGGCGGCCCGTGGTGGGCGGTGATTTCCCCGAACGCCCCGACCCGCGGCTGGACCGCAAGCTGATCGTGGGGGCCGTGCTCTTTGGCGCGGGCTGGGGGCTGGTCGGGCTGTGCCCGGGGCCGGCGCTGGCGTCGCTTGGGTTTGGCGGCTTGGGGGGCCTGATTTTTCTGATCACCATGCTGGCGGGTATGATCATCGCCCCCAAAGCGCGGCGGATACTAGACACAACGCGGGCGGCTGGATAAGTCAAACTATGGATATTCGTCAAATCACCCCCCGCTTCTTTGCTGCCCCTCAGATCGACCCCTCCGATATGGAGGCGATCAAAGAGGCTGGCATTACCTTGATCCTGTGCAACCGTCCCGACGCGGAGGTGCCGCCCAGCCATCAACATGCCGCCATCCAGACCGCGGCAGAGGCGGCTGGCTTGCGCTTTGCGGTGCAAGAGTTGACGCACCAAACCATGACCCCTGATGTCATTGCCCGTAACCGCGAGATCGGGGTGGCGCAGGACGAGGTTGTTCTGGCCTATTGCGCCTCGGGCACACGGTCCACCATCGCTTGGGCCTTGGGTCAGGCAGGCGAACAACCGGCTGACGCGCTGATTGAGGCCGCACGGGCCGGTGGCTACGACCTAAGCCACATGCGCGGCGTGCTAAGCGCCCCCTACGCGTAACCGCAACGCGTCACGGGTCAATCCGCCAAGGTCAACGCGCCACGGTCAGACCATCTGAGGCCAACCGCGCCGTTGCAGAAGCCATACCAACGGATAGCGCCAAAACGGCGCTGTCACCCCGCGACTGATGTCACCGGCATCAATCTACGAAACTTACACTCGTTACCCCATCGTACGCCTCCTTCACTGCCATTTCACCCCTATGAAATGACGCAGAAAAGTTACGATTCCCCTTAGAGAACAGAAAAAATCGCCCTAGGCCCCGTTCTGCGCCAACGGCAGTTCAACCCGAAAACCGGTGCCCGATACCTCGGTGAGATACGAGATATCGCCTTGTAAACGTTTGATAATCTCGCGGCATATCGCCAGTCCTAGACCGGCCCCCTCGCCGCCCTGCCCGGGCAAACGACTAAACTTTTCGAAAATCAGTTCCTGCGAAGCCGCGTCGATCCCTGCCCCATTGTCGATCAGGTCCACGATGATGCGTGGCCCCCGCTGATGAGCGCGGATCGACAGCTGCGGGTCGTCGGCAACGCAATACTTCTGCGCATTTGTGATAAGGTTGATGAAAACCTGTACGAGCCGGTCCAGATCCGTCTCCAGCATCACCTCCTCGCCCGCCAGATCGCGGTCGATGGTGATCGCGCGGGTGTTGGCGGCACGCGCTGTGGTCACGGCCTGATCCAGCACATCGCGCAGCGACCCGCGCTGACGGTTCAACGACACCTCGCCGTTTTCCAGCACAGACAGGTCCAGCAGATCGTCCAGCAACCGCGTCAGCCGAATGGTTTCGGAGTGGATGATCGAGGCATAGCGCGTCTTTTCCTCGGGCCCGAGCCCTTGGGCGTCGCGCAGAATCTCGGAGAACGACCGGATAGAGGTCATGGGCGTGCGCAGTTCATGGCTGATCTGGCTCAGAAAACTGTCTTTCTGATGCGACAGTTGCGTCAGCTTGTCATTGGCGCGGCGCAGCTTCGCGGCGGTATCGGTCAGTTCGCGCGATTTGATTTCAAGCTGGCTTGAATACTCCAGCATCTGCGCCGATTCGTCCGCCACCGCCAGCAGATCCTGCACCGAGACAGAGGCACCGCCGACCAGCTGCGACACCATCGCATGGGCCGTCGCCGCCCCGACCGAGGCCGCCAATTCACGCTCCAGCGCCTGGACAAAACGCGGCGTGGGCTCTGGCAGACCTTCCGGTTTTTCCTGCAACTGGGCTTGCGCTCGGAAAAATCCCTGCGCCTCGGCGGGGCCCAAAATCCGCTGCGCCATGATCATCAGATCCTCGCTGGCCGCGACAGACGCGCTCCACCCGCGGGCAGCGGTGGAATGGTCGAAGATATTGACAAATTGCGCGCCTTGCAGCCGCTCAACAGGGGCGGGAAAACTGAACAGGGACACGGCGACAAAGACCAGCGCATTCAGCGAAAGGCTCCAGATCACTGCGTGAACAGTGGGGTCTAAGCCGTTGATTCCAAACAAGGCTTCGGGGCGCAGCCAGGTCATGCCGAACAGCCCGTCCTGAAAGGTGTCAACCGACAACGCCGCGCCTGCGCCGAAGCTGGGCAAGAGCATCGTATAGACCCAGATCGCAAAGCCGACGCTGAGCCCCCAAACGGCCCCCGTGCGCGTTGCCCCGCGCCAGAAGATACCGCCCAGCAACACCGGCAGGAACTGCGCGACCCCCCCGAAAGAGATCGTCCCGATCGCCGCCAACGCACCGCCGCCGCCCGATAGCCGGTAATAGAAATACCCCAGCGAGATGATCAGCAGGATAGACAGCCGCCGCGATAAGATCACCACATGACGCACATCGCCCGATTGCTGCACCGTGTTCTGCCCGTAGGTCAGCCAGATCGGCATGACGATGTGGTTGCTCACCATCGTCGACAGCGCGAGCGTCGCCACGATCACCATCGACGTGGCCGAGGAAAAGCCCCCCAGAAAGGCAAACATCGCAAGGCTGTTCTGCCCTTGGCTCAGCGGCAGGCTCAGCACGAACAGATCGGGGTTCGACCCTTCGGGCAGCAGGTCCAGCCCGACCACGGCAATCGGCACGACAAACAGGCTCATCAGCATAAGATACAGCGGGAAGGCCCAGCTGGCGGTTTGCAGGTGACGTTCGTCGTCATTCTCGACCACCAGTACCTGAAACATCCGGGGCAGGCAGATGAAAGCAGCAGCGGCCAGCAGCGTCAGCGCGGCCCAACGGCCGCCCTCGACCTGCCATTGACCAAGGGCCGACCGGTCAATTTGCGCCAGCGCCTGATCGACGCCGCCCGCCAGCCCCCAGACCACGAAAACGCCGACGGCCAGTAGGGCCAGCAGCTTGACCACCGCCTCGACAGCGATGGCGATGACCACCCCGTGGTGGCGTTCGTTGACGTTGAGATTGCGGGTGCCAAACAGCACGGTGAACAGCGCCAGCCCCACCGCGACCCAAAAGGCCGCCTGTGCGGAATTCAGCGGATCGCTGCCCGGTGTCACCCCCGGCTCGGCACTGGCAAAGATCGACAGGGACAGGGTAACCGATTGAAGTTGCAGCGCGATATAGGGTGTCACCCCGATCACCGCCATGATGGTGACCAAGATCGCCAGCAGGTTCGATTTGCCGTAGCGCGAAGAAATCAGATCCGCGACAGAGGTCACCCGATGCGACCGCCCGATGCGCACCAACCGCCGCAGCACCCACCACCAGCCGATCATCACCAGCGACGGGCCAAGGTAGATCGTCACAAACTCCAACCCCGACCGCGCGGCATAGCCAACGGCACCGTAAAAGGTCCAGGCGGTGCAATAGATTGACAGCGACAGCGTATAGACCAGCGGAGAGCGCAACAGCCAGTCGCCCCGCCCCCGCGCCGCCGCACGCTCTGCCGCGAAGGCCACGGCAAAGAGCCCGACCACATAAAGCAGACAGACCGCGACCAACTGGTTCAGCGACACCATCAGTCTTGAGCTTCCTGAGCAATCTGCCGCGCCGTGCGCCGCCAGAGCAAGCAGCATAAGACGATGCCCGCCAGCCAGACGCCAAAGACATAGCGCAGCGCGTGCGACATGGGCACGGCCGCGCCGACGGGGGCATCCTGCACGGGCCAGAGCAGCGGCACCATCCAGAAGGCCAGCACCAGCAAGGGCAGCAGCCGGACAGCATCCATCATGCGGCGAAACCGGTAGCTGCGCCGTTCCAGAAACAGCGGCGAGCCGGGGGGCTTGCTCATGCTTTTGCGGTGCCTGCGGCGGTCAGATCGCGCACGGCTGCCAGCATATCGGCGTTGGAAAACGGTTTGGTCATAAACCGGCTGACCCCGGCCTCTTGTGCGATTTCGCGGTCGCGGGTCTGGCCGCGGGCGGTCAGCATCAGGATCGGCAGATCGGCCAGCGCCGCATCCGCACGCAGTTCTTTCAGGATTTCGAAACCGCTTTTGCCCGGCAGCATCACATCCAGCATCACCAGATCGGGACTGGCGTTGCGGATCACCTCCACGGCTGTCGCGCCATTGGCCAGCGTTTCGACGCGCCAGCCCTCACGGCCGAGTAAAAATCGTATCGCCTCGGCGATGTTCGTCTCGTCTTCCACGAGCACAACATGCTTGCCCATTGGCAAAATCCCTCCCTGTGGCCCTGGTCGCTTGTGCCGCGATCTGGGTAGGCCGAGCGGCAAGATGCACGCAAAACCCTGCCCTGTCAAAAGCCTGTTGCCGCGCGCTATACCCCGTCATTCAGGATCGACGGTTCGCGCCGCGCCGGACAGGCCGCGCGCGGGCAGACGCGACAGGTGGCCCCCACATCAAGCGCAGGCGCGCTGTCCGGCCCTGCGGGCAGGATCAACATCACCGAATGAAGCAAGGGTACCGCGTTGTAATCACGCACATTCTGCGTCTCGCAGGTGGCAAAACAGTCAAAGGCGGAGTGGCCCCGCCCTAATTGCGCGACCCGTTGTTTCTGCACCATGCCCGGGCTGCCCAGAACGGCGAACAGCGGCCAAAGCGGGCAGCA
Source organism: Sulfitobacter sp. M39 (assembly GCF_021735935.1). Classification (NCBI taxonomy): domain Bacteria; kingdom Pseudomonadati; phylum Pseudomonadota; class Alphaproteobacteria; order Rhodobacterales; family Roseobacteraceae; genus Sulfitobacter; species Sulfitobacter sp. M39. The sequence continues at coordinate 1,724,389 of NZ_WMDZ01000001.1, read as the reverse complement.
GGCCCCAAAGCGTGGCACGACGAATCCGTCGATGGATTTGCGAAAGATCAACGTGCCCGATCGGTCGCAGATAACCAGCCCTGCCCCCAGTTCCGGCACCGTCGCCAAGCGCCGCAAGACGCGGGCCACGGGCTGGCGCAGCTCTGCACCAAGCGCCACAGGGTCCGGTCCAAGCCGGTCAAGCGCCTGTGTCAGCCGCGTGATCGGCAGGGCTTCGGCGTCGATGGCGATCTGCTGCAACACATCGCGCGCGATGTGACGCGCGGCCACGCTTTGCAGCTCGGGGGCGGTCTGGATCAGCTTTTCGATGGCATCTGCATCCCCTTCCGTGACCTCGAGCGTGGCAAAACGATAGCGATGCGCGGCCAGAAACGCCTCTACCTCCTCTTGCGGGGAATCGGCCGCGGGGGTGATTTCGGGGTCGGCCTCAAGATAGCCCACAAGCGCCTGCGCGCTATCGGCAAGGCGACGGCTGTCCTGATCAATGTTGATGTGAAACCGGTCGCGCCATTCGGGTTCAAGCGTTTTGGTATCGGCCAAAATCGACGCGGTGGACCGGATCGCGGCAGCGGTCGTCAGCAGTTCGTGCATAGAGGCCGCCAGATGCGGGTCATGGGCCAAACGGTCGGTCAGGGTTTCGACCGTACGCTCCAACGTCGCGATCCGGCGCTGCGCGGTGGCCAGCACATCGGCCCAGCCCGGGAACCGCCCGGCAAATTCATCGGCGCGGGTCGCCTCCGGCCCACTTAGCCGCGCATCATCCGCCGCCTCGCGCAGGGTGGCAATCAGCGCCGCCTCTGCCCCTTCGGTCAAGGCCGTCGGCTCCACCCCAAGGGCGGCCGCGATGTTGAGCAGTAGTTTCCCGCCGATTCTGCGACGGTTGTGTTCAATGAGATTCAGATAGCTGGCCGAGATGCCGATCCGCTTGGCAAGGTCCGCCTGTTTCTGCCCCGCCATCACCCGACGTTCACGGATACGGCTGCCGGTCAGCGCATCGCGGGTCATGCGGCACCCCCGCGCGAATTGTATCGCGTTATCAACGGCTTTCTGCGCTGCAATATCATGAAATTTACAACTCCCCCACAATCCCTGCGAATATATTTACAGAATAATCGTGTTTATCAAGGGGCTTGTTGATCGGTTTTCAGTTTTCCTCTCATATCATATTTGCACCTCTGTGCATCATGGACCCGGAAAAATAATCGGGCCGTGATTTCAACATTTGGGAGGAAATACATGTCATTTTCTAACTTGACGCGTCGTGGCGTGATCAAAACCGGCGCTGCTGCCGGGGCCGGTCTGGCGCTGCCGACGTATCTTAGCGCGGCCGCGCATTCCGGCTTTACCAACGCGCCAACGGGCGACACGGTGACGCTTGGCTTTAACGTACCCCAATCGGGCCCCTACGCGGACGAAGGCGCAGACGAGCTGCGCGCGTTCGAGCTGGCGGTCGAGCACCTGAACGGTCAGGGCGACGGCGGTATGCTGAACACCTTCAGCTCAAAGGCGCTGGAAGGTAACGGGATCATGGGCAAGAAAGTCCAGTTCGTGACCGGCGACACGCAGACCAAATCGGACGCGGCCCGCGCATCGGCGCAGTCGATGATCCAGAAAGACGGCGCGATCATGATCTCGGGCGGCTCAAGCTCGGGCGTGGCGGTTGCGGTGCAGGGCCTGTGCCAAGAGGCCGGTGTGATCTTTATGTCGGGTCTGACCCACTCGAACGACACGACGGGTAAAGACAAGAAAGCCAATGGCTTCCGCCACTTCTTCAACGCCTATATGTCCGCTGCCGCTTTGGCACCGGTGCTGAAAAACCTCTATGGCGATGATCGCAAGGTCTATAGCCTGACAGCCGACTATACATGGGGCTGGACGCAGCAGGAATCCATTCAGGCCGCGACCGAAGCCATGGGCTGGGAAACCATCAACGACGTGCGCACGCCGCTCGCCGCGACCGATTTCTCGTCCTATATCGCGCCTGTCCTGAACTCCGGTGCCGATGTTCTGGTGCTCAACCACTACGGCGGAAACATGGTCAACTCGCTGACCAACGCGGTGCAGTTCGGCCTGCGTGACAAGCAGGTGAACGGCAAGAACTTCGAGATCGTTGTACCGCTCTATTCAGAGCTGATGGCCCGTGGTGCGGGTGAGAATATCACCGGTATCGTCGGTTCGCAGAACTGGGATTGGAAGCTCGAAAACCAGATGGGCGACCGCTACAAAGGGACCAACGCCTTCGTTCAGTCCTTCGGCGAAAAATACGGCTTCCCCCCCAGCCAGGCGGCACAAACCTGCTATGCGCAGACGCTGCTGTACGCGGATGCGGTGGCCCGTGCCGGTTCGTTCAACCCCTGCGCCGTCGGCGAAGCCCTTGCCGGGTTCGAATTCGACGGTCTGGGCAACGGCCCGACGCTGTACCGCGCCGATGACCACCAGTGCTTCAAGGACGTTGTGGTCGTGCGCGGCAAAGAGAACCCCGAGAATGAATTCGATCTCGTGGAAATCGTCGAAGTCACCCCAGCCGATCAGGTCACCTATGCACCTGACCACCCGATGTTTGCGGGCGGTGAGCTGGGTGACTGCAACCCCGGCGCGTAAACCAAGTCTAAGGCAGGGGGCGACCCCTGCCTTACCTTGCCGGCGGGCTTTTCCGCCTTTCACTTCTTAAAAATTCGAGGGCACCGCGATGGACGCCATTCTTTTGCAACTTCTTAACGGGTTGGACAAAGGTTCAGCCTATGCGCTCATCGCGCTTGGTCTGACGTTGATTTTCGGCACGCTGGGTGTCGTGAACTTTGCCCATGGGGCGCTGTTCATGATCGGTGCCTTCTGCGCCGTCACGCTAAGCAAGATTTTCACGCTCAGCCACAAGGCATCGGAACCCTCCGGCGTCGATTTTCTGGGCAAACCGAAATACGAGGACATTCTCTATATCAAGGACTGGTTCGGAGAGACCGCCGGTGCCTGGATGCTTGATTGGTCCGTTCCCCTGTCGATCCTCTTTGCCGTGCCGATCATGCTGGCCGTCGGCTTTGTGATGGAGCGCGGGTTGATCAAACACTTCTACAAACGCCCCCATGCCGACCAGATTTTGGTAACCTTCGGTCTGGCGATCGTGCTGCAAGAGGTGATCAAGTATTTCTACGGCGCGAACCCGATCCCCACCTCCGCCCCGGAGGCGTTTCGCGGGTCGTTCGACTTTGGCGTGATGCTGGGCTTTGATCCTAATGCGATCATCTACCCCTACTGGCGCCTGATCTATTTCGCTTTCTCGGCCGTGATCATCGGTGGCGTCTTTGCCTTCTTGCAGTTCACTACTTTCGGGATGGTTGTCCGTGCCGGTATGGCCGACCGCGAGACCGTCGGTCTGCTGGGCATCAACATCGACAAACGTTTCACCATCATGTTCGGCATCGCCGCCGCTGTCGCCGGTCTGGCCGGTGTCATGTACGCGCCGATCAATTCGCCCAACTACCACATGGGTATGGATTTTCTGGTGCTGAGCTTTGTGGTCGTCGTGGTCGGCGGCATGGGGTCGCTGCCCGGTGCCGTGCTGGCGGGGTTCTTGCTGGGTATTCTGGAAAGCTTTGCCTCTATGAACGAGGTCAAGAACATCCTGCCCGGCATTGACCAGATCATCATTTACGTTGTCGCGATACTCATCTTGCTGACACGCCCCCGTGGCCTGATGGGCCGCAAAGGCGTGATGGAGGAATAACCCATGCACTCACTCACGAAAAAAGACTTTCTCCTGCTGTTGGTGGTGGCATTCCTGACCATGGCAGCCCCTATCATCCTGAACCCCTTCCCCGCCGGATCAGGGCTGGCGCAGTTCAACGCGGGCTACCCCGACCTGATGCAACGCTTTGTGATCTTTGGCATCTTTGCCATCGGGTTCAACATTTTGTTCGGGTTGACCGGATACCTCTCCTTTGGTCACGCGGCCTTTCTGGGGGTCGGTTCCTACTCTGCCGTGTGGATGATGAAGCTCTTGTCGATGAACGTGATCCCCGCGATCCTTTTGTCGGTGATCGTGGCGGGGCTGTTCTCTGTCGTGATCGGCTTTGTCTCGCTGCGCCGGTCGGGGATCTACTTTTCGATCCTGACGCTGGCCTTCGCACAGATGTCGTTCAACCTTGCCTATTCGGTGCTGACGCCGATCACCAACGGGGAAACCGGCCTGCAAATCGCGCTGAGCGATCCGCGTATCCTTGATGGGGCGAATGCGCCCAGCTACCCCAACCTTTTCGGGGCGCAGATGAATGCGGCGACGACGCTGGATTTCGGCGCGTGGTCCTTCACCTTCTCGGTCGGCTACTACCTTTGTGCCGTGATCATGCTGCTGGCGTTCTATATCTCGATCCGCGTCTTCCGGTCGCCCTTCGGCATGATGCTGCGGGCGGTGAAATCGAACCAGCAACGGATGAACTATACAGGCCTGAACACCAAACCCTACACGCTGGCGGCCTTTGTCATCTCTGGCATGTATGCCGGTCTGGCCGGTGGCTTGCTGGCCGCAATGGACCCGCTTGCCGGTGCCGAACGGATGCAGTGGACCGCCTCGGGCGAGGTCGTGCTGATGACCATCCTTGGGGGTGCGGGCACGCTTCTGGGGCCGGTTCTGGGCGCGGGCTTTATCAAGTACTTTGAAAACATCTTTTCCAAGATCAACGATAACGTCCTGCACGGTTGGTTCGCCTTTATGCCCGACGGGCTGGAAGACACGCTGATCACGCTGATCCACCCCTTTGTGGGCAAGGGCTGGCACCTGACTCTGGGCCTGCTGTTCATGCTGGTCGTGATCTTCCTGCCCGGCGGTCTGGTCGAAGGCGGTCAACGCATCGGTCGCGTGTTCCGCCGCAAGGACCGGAACGCCGGATCGGTAGAGGCAGACGCCGCCGCACAACGCAACACACCCCCAGCCGAATAAGAAGGAGCTGAACAGATGGCCATTCTCGAAGTCAAAAATGTCGGCAAACGTTTCGGCGGGTTGCAAGCGTTGAGCGACGTGAACCTCAGCGTCGCGGAAAACTCGGTTCATGCGATCATCGGGCCGAACGGGGCGGGCAAATCCACGCTGCTGAACTGTCTGGTGGGCAAGCTGATCCCCGATACCGGATCGGTCATGTTCGATGGGCAGTCGGTGCTGGGGCGCAAACCCTACGAGATCAACCAGATGGGAATTTCCCGCGTTTTCCAGACGCCCGAGATCTTTGGTGATCTCAGCGTGCAGGAAAACATGATGATCCCCTGCTTTGCCAAACGTGACGGGGCGTTCCAGATGAACGCGCTTACCGCCATGTCGAGCCAGCGAGACGTGATCGAAAAAGCCGAGGAAATGCTGGTCGAGATGAAGCTCGCCGACAAGCGCCACATGAACGCGGCCTCTATGTCGCGCGGTGATAAACGTCGGTTGGAAATCGCGATGTGCCTGTCGCAAGATCCGCGCCTGCTGCTGCTGGATGAACCCACAGCAGGCATGGCGCGGGCCGATACCAACAATACCATCGACCTGCTGAAACAGATCAAGGACGAACGCGACATCACCATCGCCATCATCGAACACGACATGCATGTGGTGTTCTCGCTGGCGGAACGGATCACCGTGTTGGCGCAAGGCACCCCGCTGGTCGAAGACACCCCCGACAACATCAAAGGCCACCCCAAGGTGCGCGAGGCTTACTTGGGCGAATCCCAGGACGCCGCCTGACGCGCGGGGGCTCCCCCCTTCGCGCGTCACCCCGCACCAGAGGCTTTGCAAGGACAAGACTATGAACACGAAACCCGATTTCTCGAACAGCGCCAACCACGCCGCTACCGCCCCCGCCTATCTTTCGGTCTGGGACATCCACGCCTATTACGGCGAAAGCTATATCGTACAGGGCGTCAGCTTTAACGTGCACGAAGGCGAGATCCTGGCGCTTCTAGGCCGCAACGGGGCGGGGAAAACGTCGACCCTGCGGGCCATCGCGCAGATCGGCGACCCCGAATTGCGCAAGGGCGAAGTCTGGCTGGACCACCAGCCGCTGCACAAGATGGCCAGCCACGAGGCCGCCGCAAACGGTCTGGCGCTGGTCCCCGAAGACCGCCGCATCATCGCAGGGCTCACGGTCGAGGAAAACCTGCAACTGGCGCAGATCGCCCCGCCCATCGGCTGGTCGCTTGACCGCATCTACGAATTGTTCCCCCGCCTCAAGGAACGCCGCAAACAAGAGGGCGTGACCCTGTCGGGCGGCGAACAACAGATGCTGGCGATTGCCCGTGCGCTGGCCCGTGACATCAAGGTGCTGCTGCTGGATGAACCCTATGAGGGGCTTGCCCCCGTCATCGTGGACGAGATCGAAAAAACCCTGTCGCTGATCAAATCCCAAGGCATCACCACCATTCTGGTCGAACAAAACGCGGTGCGTGCGCTCAAGCTCGCGGATCGTGCTGTGATCCTTGATACCGGCGGCGTGGTGTTTGACGGCACCGCCGAAGAGGTGCTGAACAACGCCGAACTGCGTGCCGAATATCTGGCAATCTGACAGCCAAGCCTCTACGCGCGCGGGAAAACCAGACGAAACACATGTTTCACACCGGCATTTTCCCGCGCCCGCGTCCCCCTGTCACATCCCCCATATCCCTCGCCCCGATCCGCTGCCCGATCCCGCGCTTTGCGCGGCCAAGCTTACGTTAGGCAACTGCTTGCTTTTCATGGCTGCGCCCATGCCCTATAAGGCAGCAATTCAAGGGCACAGGCAGCGCCCGATCGACTTAGACTGGCTGAGGAAAATATGACAAAAAACACCCATGACGCCGATGTGGCTTTTATCCAGGCGCTCGCCGAGTTGCTGAATGAAAACGATCTGACCGAATTGCAGGTCAAGCGGGATTACGCCGAGGATGACAGCCTGAATGTGCGCGTCAGCCGTAAACCCCCACAACAAATCGTCGCGCCGCAACAGGCGCAGTCGGCCCCTGCACAATATGCAGCCCCCGCCCCCGCGGCCCCAGCAGCGGCAGCCGCCCCTGCGGCAGACATGAGCGACCCGGCGGATCACCCGGGCGCAGTCGTCTCTCCGATGGTGGGCACCGTCTACATGCAAGCCGAACCCGGCGCGCCCGCGTTTATCTCTGTCGGGACAAGCGTTTCCGAAGGCGACACGCTGTTGATCGTCGAAGCGATGAAAACCATGAACCACATTCCTGCGCCACGCTCCGGCACGGTCAAGCGGATCCTGGTTGAAGACGGCGCCGCCGTTGAATTCGGCGCGCCTTTGGTGATCCTGGAATAAGGCGAAACCCATGTTCAAAAAAATCCTAGTCGCAAACCGTGGCGAGATCGCGTTGCGCGTGATCCGTGCGGCCCGCGAGATGGGCATCGGGTCTGTCGCCGTCCATTCGACGGCTGACAGCGATGCGATGCATGTGCGCATGGCAGACGAATCTGTCTGCATCGGCCCGCCCTCTTCGCAGCAATCCTATCTGTCGATCCCGTCGATCATCGCCGCCTGCGAGATCACCGGCGCCGAAGCGATCCACCCCGGATACGGTTTCTTGTCGGAAAACGCGGGCTTTGTGCAGATCGTCGAAGACCACGACCTGACCTTTATCGGCCCCACAGCGGAACACATCCGCGTCATGGGCGACAAGATCACCGCCAAGGACACCATGAAAGAGCTTGGCGTGCCCTGCGTTCCCGGTTCTGACGGCGGCGTGCCCACATTGGCCGACGCCAAGCGTATCGGCGAGGAAATCGGCTATCCGGTGATCATCAAGGCGACCGCCGGTGGGGGTGGCAAGGGCATGAAAGTGGCGCAATCCGCCGCTGAAATGGAACGTGCCTTCATGACCGCCCGCGCCGAGGGTAAATCGAACTTCGGCAACGACGAAGTCTATATCGAGAAATACCTGACCACGCCCCGCCACATCGAGATTCAGGTCTTTGGCGACGGCAAGGGCCGTGCTGTCCATCTGGGCGAGCGGGACTGTTCGCTGCAACGCCGTCACCAGAAGGTTTTCGAAGAGGCCCCCGGCCCGTCGATCACCGCCGAAGAACGCGCGCGGATCGGTAAAGTCTGTGCCGATGCGATGGCCAACATCAACTACATCGGTGCCGGCACGATCGAATTCCTCTATGAAAATGGCGAATTCTACTTCATCGAGATGAACACACGTTTGCAGGTGGAACACCCTGTGACCGAAGGCATCTTCGGGGTCGATCTGGTGCGTGAACAGATCCGTGTTGCTGCCGGTATGGACATGTCCTTTACCCAAGAAGACCTGCAGATCAACGGTCACGCGATCGAGGTCCGGATCAACGCCGAGAAACTGCCGAACTTCTCGCCGTGCCCGGGCAAGATCACGCAGTATCACGCCCCAGGTGGGCTTGGTGTGCGGATGGATAGCGCGCTGTATGACGGCTATAAAATCCCGCCCTATTATGACAGCCTGATCGGCAAGCTCATCGTCCACGGGCGCGATCGCCCCGAAGCGCTGGCGCGTCTGCGTCGCGCCTTGGGCGAGCTGATTGTGGATGGTGTCGACACTACGGTGCCGCTGTTCCACGCGCTGCTGGACGAACAGGACGTGCTGACAGGGGACTATAACATCCACTGGCTAGAGCATTGGCTTGAAACCAACCTGGGCAATGCCTGACCTCACGCCCGAGCTATTACTACACGGCTATTCCATCGGGATTTTCCCCATGGCCGAACACCGCGACGACCCAGAGATTTTCTGGGTCGATCCGCGGCGTCGGGGTGTCTTTCCCCTCGACGGGTTCCATATCTCGCGGTCCCTGGCGCGCGCGATGCGGCGCACGCGCTTTACCATCACCACCAACACCGCATTCAACGACGTTGTCACCGGCTGCGCCGATCGCGCCGACACCTGGATCAACGCCGAGATTTTCAGCCTTTATGCCCAGCTACATACGCTTGGTCATGCCCACGCCCTTGAGGTCTGGGAGGATGACATGCTGGTGGGCGGGGTCTATGGCGTCACGCTGGGGCGAGCGTTCTTTGGCGAAAGCATGTTCTCAAGGCGCGACAATGCGTCCAAGATCGCGCTGGCCTGTCTGGTGGACCGGCTGAACCGCGGCGGGTTTACCCTGTTCGACACACAGTTCCTGACCCCGCATCTGGCGTCCCTTGGCGCGCAAGAGATCACCCGCGCGGCCTATCACGCACGGCTAGAACTGGCGTCGATGAAAACCGCAGACTTCACAGCGCCCGCTGCGGCCAGCCCTCAAGAGGTGGTGCAGCGGATGACCCAGATGTCATAGCGCGGATGCTCCAGCGCCGACAGCGCGGGGGCAGAGGCGATCATCCAGCCTGCAAAAAGCCGGTTCTCGTCGCCCGTCTCGACGATCTCGAGCTCAGCATAGGCGTCGCCCGCAGGGTTGCCCGACGGATAGCGACATTCGTTCATTGTAACGTTCAGATTACCCACGCGCGAGGTTTCGCCACGGCGCATTTCAACGTCACGCGACACACCCGATACCTTGTCGAGCGCGCGCAAAATACCGCCTTCAGCGCTGGCGACCTGCTGTGCCTGCACCGGTGCGGCCATCACGGCGAGCATCATCAATATCTTGCGCATCACATGGGTTCCTTGAACGTCAAAGGGCGGCGTCAGCACAGCCGGGCCGCCGCGGCACCACGCGCCCTATCACGGGCGCGCGTGGCGTTTATTCGGGCTGCCACGCCTCGTAGTCACCGCGGTCCGCAGGTTTTTCGCGGCGGATCGACCCTGCTGGCGCATAGGCCAAGGCGGTGCCGGTCAGGTTCTCTTGGTGGGGCTTTTCCCAGGTTTTATGCGCCAGCGGACGCGCCTCGGGGGTTTCATCCCACGAATGGTGCAGCCAGCCGTGCCAATCCGCGTTGACGCGCGTCGCCTCGATCTCGCCGTTGAAGATCACCCAGCGTTTGCTGCTGTCCGCGTTGCGGTAGTACACATTGCCCTCGGCGTCTTCGCCGACCTTGATGCCCTTGCGCCACGTGAACAGTTGCGTGTTCAGCGTCTGGCCGTTCCACCAGGTCACGCCGCGCAAAAGAGAGTTGAGAATGCCCATAGAGGTCTCCTGAAGCTTTGATGGATATATGCACCAAGGCCGCGCAAAGGTCTAGCGGGCTTCGGCGCACATAGCCGCGGTTTTCAGCCGGGTAGGCAGGCGGTGACTTCAATTTCGATGCGGTATTTGTCGTCGATCAGCCCGCATTCGATCATTGTCGCGGCGGGCGGCGCGTCGCCAAATACCTCTGACAGGATCGGCCAGCAGGGTTCGAACTCTGCGCGGTCGGGCAGATAATAGTTCACACGCACCACATCCGCCATGGTGCAGCCTGCCTCGCGCAGGGCCCCTTCGATGGTAGCAAGGGCGGCGCGGCACTGGTCGGTCACGGTATCGCCCTGCCCCACGGTGCCCGCCACATGGACAAAGCCCCCCGCCACAACGGCGCGGCAGTAGCCGATCTTGGCTTCGAACTCACCGCCGGAAAAAATACGTCTTGTCATGATGCGCCTCTTGTCTGTCATGCCTGCCCCTGTCAAAGCGCCTGCCCTTGCTAAGGTCAAGCGACAAAGCGGCGGCCCCCTGCCAGATACGAAAAAGGCGCACCATCGCTGGCGCGCCTTGATCAGATAACATGCATGCGATGCTTAGCCGGCGGTTGCAGGCTCTTTCTCGGCGTCGGCGTGGATCATCAGCGGTGCTGCGTCAGAGGTCACCGCCTCTTCGTTCACGACCACCTCGGTGACGCTGTCCATGCCGGGCAGATCGAACATCGTGTTCAGCAAGATGTCTTCGAGGATAGAGCGCAGACCACGGGCACCGGTTTTGCGTTCGATGGCGCGTTTCGCGATCGCCAACAGCGCGTCATCGGTAAAGGTCAGCTGCGTATCCTCGATCTCGAACAAGCGCTGGTACTGTTTGACCAACGCGTTTTTCGGTTCGGTCAGGATGGTGACCAGCGCGTCCTCGTCCAGATCCTCAAGCGTCGCCAGAACCGGCAGACGGCCCACGAATTCAGGGATGAGGCCGAACTTCAGCAGATCTTCCGGTTCAAGGTCGGTGAAAATCTCGCCAATGCCGCGGGCATCCTGATCACGCACATCGGCACCAAAGCCCATAGCGGACCCTTTACCGCGCGCGGCAATGATCCGGTCCAGACCGGCGAAAGCGCCGCCGCAGATGAACAAGATGTTCGTCGTATCCACCTGCAGGAATTCCTGCTGCGGATGCTTGCGCCCGCCCTGCGGCGGGACAGAGGCCACGGTGCCTTCCATCAGTTTCAGCAAGGCTTGCTGCACGCCTTCGCCGCTCACATCACGGGTGATGCTGGGGTTTTCGGATTTGCGCGTGATTTTATCAACTTCGTCGATATAGACGATGCCGCGCTGTGCGCGCTCGACATTGTATTCAGACGCCTGCAGCAGCTTGAGGATAATGTTTTCAACATCTTCCCCGACATAGCCCGCTTCGGTCAGTGTCGTTGCATCGGCCATGGTAAAGGGCACATCCAGAATACGCGCCAGCGTTTGCGCCAGCAGCGTCTTACCGCAACCCGTGGGCCCGATCAGCAGGATGTTGGATTTCGCCAGTTCGATGTCCCCACCCTTCTGGGCGTGGTTCAGACGTTTATAGTGGTTGTGCACGGCAACCGACAGCACCCGTTTGGCCATCGCCTGCCCGATCACGTAATCGTCCAGCACATCACAGATGTCTTTCGGGGTCGGCACACCATCGGTGGCTTTCAGCCCCGAGGCTTTGGTTTCCTCGCGGATGATATCCATGCAAAGTTCGACACATTCGTCACAAATGAAGACAGTCGGACCTGCAATCAGCTTGCGCACCTCATGCTGACTTTTGCCACAAAAGCTGCAATAAAGTGTGTTCTTGCTGTCGCCGCTCGAAGTATTAGCCATTTCAACCCTTTCAGGTCTGTCGTTTGATCGTGTCCGCCATAGGGCAGCCATCTATATATTTTTTTGCTCGGTGCCAGCTTAGGCCAGCGGTGCGTGGTCCACAATCGCAAAATAACGGGCCACGCACGCCTTATTTACTTGCCTTTTTTGTCGCCATCTTTTGGCGCATCAGGATCATCCATCTTGCCGCGGTTCTCGACGATTTCGTCGATCAGGCCCCAGTCTTTGGCTTCTTCGGGCGACATGAAGTTGTCACGCTCAAGCGCTGCTTCAACTTTTTCCAGCGGCTGGCCGGTGTGTTTGACATAGATCTCGTTCAGGCGCGTTTTCAGCTTTTGCGTTTCCTGCGCGTGAATCATGATGTCCGTCGCCTGACCCTGATACCCGCCGGACGGCTGGTGGACCATAACGCGGCTGTTGGGCAGCGAGAATCGCATGCCTTTTTCGCCCGCTTGCAGCAACAGCGACCCCATGGATGCCGCCTGCCCGATGACCAGCGTGGACACCTTCGGTTTGATGTACTGCATGGTGTCATAGATCGACAGGCCAGAGGTCACAACGCCGCCGGGGCTGTTGATATACATGGAAATTTCCTTGGAGGGGTTCTCTGCCTCGAGGTGCAGAAGCTGCGCCACGATCAGCGAAGACATGCCGTCATGCACAGGCCCGTTAAGGAAAATGATCCGCTCTTTCAGCAGACGCGAGAAGATGTCGTACGCACGTTCGCCCCGGCTGGTTTGTTCAACCACCATAGGGACCAGCGTGTTCATATATGTATCATGTGGATCGTTCATAAAGCCTGCCTGATATTGCCATTCGCCGGACCATACCCGCGAAACCTTGGCATAAGATTAATCGCGCCATCTAGGGGGTTCAAGGGGGGCAGGACCGATCATCCCTTTGGCTTTCAATTTGGCCCTGTGCCACCACCCTGCCCCGCTGATCCGTGCCGCGGATACCGGCAGCCGATTTTCTCCCACATCTCGCCCGATCCTGCGCCAAGGTGGCGCGCAACACAGCCCTTTGCCGCGCGTGTTGTCACAGAACTGTCATGAAAGCGGAACAGATTTGTAGCACATCGCGACGACATAAGGCGCAACCGCGAGTCACCTCGCCAAACGCAATGCCCGACACAATGAAGGAATAGCCATGACACGTCGCCAAATCCTCGATGATCCCGAAATCGGCAACAAGGCCGAAGCCTTTGAAGCCTTCGATGACATCCCCACCAACCCCAATCTGCAGCGCACCATCGGCGATGTGATCAACGCGCGCTACGGCCGCCGCGACATCTTGCGCGGCATGCTGGGGGTTACGGCGACAACCGCATTGTTCGGCACCTCGGCAATGGTCGCGCCGCGTCAGGCAAGTGCCGCCACCGCCGACAGCCGCTATGTCTTTGACGAACTGGCATGGGGCAATGACGAAACCCACCATGTGGCCAAGGGCTATGACGCCAATGTGCTGCTGCGGTGGGGCGATCCGATCACCGCCGACGCGCCCGAATTTGACGTGATGAACCAGACCGCGGCGGCGCAGCTCAAGCAGTTCGGCTATAACAATGACTACGTGGGCTTTGTCCCGCTGAATGATGAGGGCAGCCGCGGGTTGCTTTGTGTGAACCACGAATACACCAACGAAGAGGTGATGTTCCCCGGCCTTGGCCGTCAGGACCGCGCGCAGTTTTCCGGCATGACGCCCGCGCTGATCGACATTGAAATGGCCGCCCACGGTGGTTCGGTGGTCGAGATCGCCAAGGACGACGCCGGGGTCTGGCAGGTGGTGCGCGACGGCAAGATGAACCGCCGCATCACCCCGCTGGACACCGCGATGACCATCGACGGCCCTGCCGCGGGCCATGCGCGGATGAAGACCAACGACGACCCCGACGGGGTGAATGTGATCGGCACGCTGAACAACTGCGCGGGCGGGCTGACCCCTTGGGGAACGTGGCTCATGGCCGAGGAGAACTTCCACGGCTATTTCTGGAGCGACCAGCTGGACGCGGACGGCAAACCCGTGATCGCCGATGACCATCCCGAAGCCACGTCCTACAAACGCTATGGCGTGCCGGGCATGTGGTACGCCTGGGGCGCGCAATACGACCGTTTCAACATTGATAAAGAGCCTCTCGCCCCCAATAAATTCGGCTGGGTGGTCGAGGTGGACCCGATGGACCCGACCTCTACCCCCGTCAAACACACCGCCTTGGGCCGCTTCCGCCACGAAGGTGCGGAAACCACGGTCAGCAGTGATGGGCGTCTGGTGGTCTATATGGGCGACGACAACCGCTTTGATTATCAGTATAAATACGTCTCGGGGGGCAAGGTCTCGGACGACCGGGCGGCCAACGCCAAACTGCTGAGCGATGGCACGCTTTATGTCGCGCGCTTTGACGAAGATGGCACGGTGACCTGGCTGCCGCTGACCCACGGCACCGGCCCGCTGACGGCTGAAAACGGCTTCAACGACCAAGGTGACGTGATGATCGACACGCGGATCGCGGCCGATCTGCTGGGCGCGACCCCGATGGATCGCCCCGAAGACGCGCAGCCCCGTGGCGACGGCACGGCCTATATCATGCTGACAAACAACACAAAACGCACAGAGGATGCGGTGAACGCCGCCAACCCCCGTGCCGACAGCAGCTTTGGCCACATCATCGAGATCAAGGAAGACGGCGGCAACCACGCGGCGACGCAGGGGCGCTGGTCGATCCTGGTGAAATGCGGCGATCCGTCGGTGTCGGACGTGGGCGCACAATGGAACCCCGAAACCTCGGAAAACGGCTGGTTCGGCAGCCCCGACAACTGCGCCATCGACGCCGATGGCCGCCTGTGGGTCAGCACGGATCAGGGCAGCAACTGGGCCAAGACCGGAAAGTCGGACGGGCTCTATGCGGTCGAAACCGAAGGCGAAGCGCGCGGCACGTCCAAGCTGTTCTTCCGCTGCCCCGTCGGCGGAGAGATGTGCGGCCCCTACTTTACCGATGACGGCGAGACGCTGTTTGTCGCCGTGCAACACCCCGGCACGGACGGGACCAAGAACATCCCCGGGTTCGAGCGTGAAAGCACCTTCGAGGATCCCGCCACGCGCTGGCCCGACTTTGACCCCAAGATGCCCCCGCGCCCTGCGGTGGTTGTGGTCACGAAACAGGGCGGCGGCAAGATCGCCGTCTGATCATTCATTCATTACCACCCAAGTCATTTCATAGCTGCTGCGCCCAAGGGTTCCCCCCCTTGGGCGTAATTCGTTAGTCGCGACAGCATGCGCGAATCATCTTTACAAAACTAGTTTTATAGTTTTGTTTAGCGCTATGACAGAACATCAAACAACTGCCCGCGCCCTCGCCGCCCTTGGCCATGATACCCGCCTCGCGATCTTTCGCCTGCTTGTCCGCGCCGGTGAAGACGCGCTGACCGTGGGAGAGATCGGTGCCCATCTGAATGCGGCCCCCTCCACCCTTGCCCATCACCTTGGGGCATTGGTCGATGCGGGGTTGATCATCCAGCGCCGCGACGGGCGCAACATCGTCAACCGCGTCGATTTCGACGTGATGCGGGCGACGCTTTCGTTTCTCACCTCGGAATGCTGCACCGGTGTTTCGCTTAAAAAGGAGACCGCCGCATGACCGACCTGCCCCACACCGAACGCAGCCCGCTTAGATCGCTGGCCCATCACATCTGGACGCAAGAACGCGTGTGGCTGGTCTGTATCGCGGTGCTGGCCGCTGTCGCAGCTGTCGACGCGCCGCTTGCCGTGACCAGCGTGCAGTTCACCGCGATCAATCTGCTGGATGTCGCGCCCTTCCTGATCCTGTCCATCGCAGCCGCAGCCTACGCGGGAGCCACGGGAGCCGACGGGCTGATCGCGCGGGCCTTTACCGGATCACCCGCCATGATGATCGCCATTGCAGCACTGGCCGGCGGGGTGTCGCCCTTCTGTTCATGCGGGGTGATCCCCTTGATCGCGGCGCTGCTGGCGATGGGGGTGCCCCTATCTGCCGTCATGGCCTTCTGGCTGGCCTCGCCCGTCATGGACCCGTCTATGTTCGTGTTGACCACCGGCGTTCTGGGGGTGGAGTTCGCGGTGGCCAAGACCATCGCGGCCGTCGGGCTCGGGGTGTTTGGCGGGATCATCGTGCATCTGCTGTCCCGCGCGGGTGCATTAACCGACCCGCTGCGCGACGGCGTGGGCAATGGTGGCTGTGGCGCGTCGAAGGTGCGCACATCGCAACCCGTGGTTTGGGCCTTTTGGCACGACAAGACACGGACCGCCAAATTCCTGCGCGAGGCCGCCAAGACCACAATATTCCTGACCAAATGGCTGACGCTGGCGTTCCTGCTGGAAGCCCTCATGCTGGCGTGGATTCCCGCAGAGCTGGTGACCCGCGCCCTTGGCGGCAGCGGGTTGGCCCCGATCGGGATCGCGACCTTGGTGGGGGTGCCGGCCTATCTGAACGGCTATGCCGCACTTCCGCTGGTGGGCGGGCTGATCGGACAGGGCATGGCCCCCGGTGCGGGTCTGTCGTTTCTGGTCGCGGGCGGGGTGACCTCCCTGCCCGCGGCCATCGCCGTCTGGGCCTTGGTCAAACGCCCTGTCTTCGCGCTGTATATCGGGATCGCGCTGACAGGGTCGTTTGCCTCGGGGCTGCTGTTTCAACTTTGGGCGTCACTGTGACGCCCAAAGCGGAGCTTACTTTGCCAGACAGCTGGTAAAGGCTGCGGCGAGATCGCGCAGCAAGGCGGGGTACATGTCGGCACCCGGTGCCAGCTCAGCACCCAAAGGATCAAGCGAAGCGGATTTCAGCACCGAGCCATCTTGCAGCGCGTCGACCAGCCCGGAGTTGAACTGCGGTTCGGTAAAGACGCAGGCGGCCTGAGTATCCTTCACCACATCACGCACCTCGGCCAGACGCGCGGCACTGGGAGCGGCCCCATCGCTCAGCGAGATCGACGCACTTGCCTCGACATCAAAGCGGGCTTCGAAATAGTGATAGGCGTCGTGGAAGACGATAAACTTCTGCCCCCGAAGCGGCGTCAGCTCGGCCTGAATGTCGGCTTGAAGATCCACCAGCTGCGCTTGGGCCTGCGCGGCATTGCCTGCGTAAAGCGCTGCGTTTTCAGGGTCTTGCTCGGACAAGCGAGCGGCGATGACGTCCAGCCAGACAATCGCGTTCTGCGGATCAAGCCAGATATGCGGGTCCAAAGCGCCGGGTGCATGATTGTGCCCTTCGTGAGCGTCTGCCTCTTCATGTGCGTCATGGTCGTGGTCGTCGTGTTCTGCGTGGTCATCGTGACCTTCGTGGTCGTCATGGCCTTCGTGGTCGCCGTGATCATGCCCCTCGTGATCTTCGTGATCGCCGTGGCCTTCATGGTCGTCATGACCCGCGTGGTCGTCGTGGCCCTCATGATCGTCGTGCCCCGCATGATCATCTTGGCCCGCATGAGCGTCGTGGCCCGCATGATCATCGTGGCCCGCATGATCGTCGTGGCCCGCATGATCGTCGTGGCCCGCATGATCGTCGTGGCCCGCATGATCGTCGTGGCCCGCATGATCGTCGTGGCCCGCATGATCGTCGTGGCCCGCATGATCGTCGTGGCCCGCATGATCGTCGTGGCCCGCATGATCGTCGTGGCCCGCATGATCGTCGTGGCCCGCATGATCGTCGTGGCCCGCATGATCGTCGTGGCCCGCATGATCGTCGTGGCCCGCATGATCGTCGTGGCCCGCATGATCGTCGTGGCCCGCATGATCATCATGGCCCTCATGATCGCCGTGGTCATGGGCTTCGAACGCGACGCCGCTGCGGTTGGTCAGCAGGCGGATACCCTCTACGTCTTGCAAGGTCAGACGTTCAGCCCCTTGCGCCAAACCGTTCAGGGGTTCTTCAAGCCACGGGGCCAGCGACGGGCCGACCCAGACCACCAGATCGGCCTTGGACACCGCGCGCGCCTCGCTGGGGCGCATGGCATAGCTGTGGGGCGACGCGCCTGACGGGATGATTAGATCGGGGCTTCCTGCCCCCTGCATGACCATAGACACCAACGAATGTACCGGCGCAATATCGGTGGCGACACGGGGCACCTCTGCATGGGCCAGACCGGCAGAGAAAAGAAGGGTGGTGCAAAGCAAGCGGCGCATGGGCGGGGTCCTATGAATTGTTATACTATAACCTTGATAGATTACACGTTATAACATATCAACACCGAACCCTGCTACGGAGGCGAAATATGTCGACCCTTGGATTTGAAACGCATGATCACGGTGCCTGTGTCGAAGACGCATTGGCCGCAGCAGAGGCGCGGTGCGCGGCCTCTGACTTAAGGCTCACCCCCATCCGCCGCCGCGTGCTGGAACTGCTGCTGGCCGAACACCGCGCCATGGGGGCCTATGATATTCTGGGGCATCTCTCTGCCGAAGGGCTCGGGGCGCAGCCGCCCGTCGCCTATCGCGCGCTGGACTTTCTGGTGAAAGCGGGGCTTGCTCACCGGATCGAGGCGTTGAACGCCTATACCGCCTGCAGCCATGTTGGCGCGGACCACACACCCGCATTCCTGATCTGCCGCAGCTGCCAGTCGGTCGCCGAAAGCGACACGACGCTGACCCAAGGGCGCTTGGGCGATGCGGCCCGCGCGGCGGGGTTCCAGATTGAACGCACGGTGATCGAGGCGCAGGGCCTTTGCCCCGCCTGTCAGGACGGAGCCACCGCATGAGCCTGATCGCCACCCAGAACCTGACCCTGCGCATTGGCGGGCAAACGGTGCTGCGCGATGTCGATATCGCTGTTGAGCCGGGCGAGATCGTGACCATCGTCGGCCCCAACGGGTCGGGCAAGTCGAGCTTGCTGCGGGCGTTGATCGGCGCGCTGAAACCCGCGTCGGGCACGATCACCCGTGCCGCGGATCTGCGCATCGGCTATGTCCCGCAGAAGCTGCAAATCGACGCGACGCTGCCGTTGACGGTGCATGGCTTTTTGAACCTGCCCCGCCGCCAGCCCCGCGATACCATCGCGCAGGCGTTGCTGCAGGCGGGGGTCACGGATCTGGCGAAAAAGCAGATGACCGACCTGTCGGGCGGCCAGTTCCAGCGCGTGTTGCTGGCGCGGGCCCTGCTGAACAAACCCCATATCCTCATCCTCGACGAGGCGACGCAGGGGCTGGATCAGCCCGGCTCTGCCGCGTTTTACCGCCAGATCGAAGAGGTACGCCGCGACATGGGCTGTGCCGTCTTGATGGTCAGCCACGATCTGCATGTGGTGATGGCGGCTTCGGATCGTGTGCTGTGCCTGAACGGTCATGTCTGCTGCGAAGGCACCCCCGAGATCGTCGCCGATGCGCCGGAATACCGCGCGTTGTTCGGCACTGGCACCCAAGGGGCACTGGCGCTTTACCGGCACGAACATTCGCATTCGCATGATCATAGCCACACCCACGACCATGCGCAGGGCCATACCCATGGTGCCGGCTGCAACCACGCCCATGGGGACCAAGATGCTTGATGACTTTTTGATACGTGCCGGGCTTGCCGGTATCGGTGTGGCCTTTGCAGCCGCGCCTTTGGGCTGTTTCGTCGTCTGGCGGCGCATGGCCTATTTTGGCGATGCGACCTCGCACGCGGCGTTGCTGGGGGTCGCGCTGGCCTTGGCGTTTGAGTTGCCGATTTTCGCGGGGGTGCTGCTGATCGCGCTGTCGATGGCGCTGATCGTGACGGCCCTGAACGGGCGCAGCCTGGGCACGGATACGCTGCTGGGGGTGCTGGCCCACGGGGCATTGGCCATCGGCCTTGTGGCGGTGTCGCTGCTGCCGAACCAGCGCGTCGACCTCAGCGCCTATCTGTTCGGAGAGATCCTGGCCGTGACCAAGACCGACCTTGCGATCATCTGGAGCGGGGCCGTCCTGTCGATCGCGCTGCTGGTCTGGCGCTGGCAGGCATTGCTGTCGTCCACGTTGAACCCCGATCTGGCGACGGCCAGCGGGGTCAATCCGCGCCGTGAACAGCTGATATTGACGCTGGCGCTGGCGGTGACGGTTGCGGTCGCGATCAAGGTGGTCGGCGCGCTGCTGATCGCGGCGATGCTGATCATCCCCGCCGCCGCCGCCCGCCCCTTCGCCCGCACGCCCGAAGTCATGGCGATGACCGCATGTATCATCGGGGTGATCGCCGCCTTGGGCGGGCTGGCCGCGTCTTTTGCACTTGATACGCCCACTGGGCCCAGCATCGTCAGCGTCGCGGCGGTGCTGTTCATGCTGTCCTCTGGCGTCGCCCCGTTGCTAAAACGCTAGGCGGTGATCTGCACACACACACCAAGGGCCGCAGCATCACGCTGCGGCCCTTGGTGTTTCGGGGTGTGTCCCTGCTTCGATCAGGCGGCTGCCGCAAGGGACTGCGACGGGCGCCCGGTGCTCACCAGACTATGCGGGAAGAAGACCGAGAACTTAGTGCCCTTGCCCACCGTGCTGGAGACCGAGATATCGCCCCCATGCGCCAACGCCAGCTTCTTGCAGATCGCCAGCCCGAGCCCCGTCCCGCCTTCAGAGCGGTTGTCGGCGCTTTCGATCTGGGTGAAGGCCTGGAAGATCGATTCCAGATCTTTCTGTTCCATCCCGACACCATTGTCTTCGACCTCGAAGCGGAAGCCGCCGCCGTCCACTTCGGCCCGCAGGAAGATATCCTTGCCCTTGGAAAACTTGAGCGCATTGCCCACCAGATTGATCAGGATCTGCAAGCAGCGCCCACGGTCGGCGGTCACATCAAGGCTGCCGGCGGGGATATGCAGGGTCACGTCCTTGCCCTGCGCCATGCCCTGAAACTGGTCCTCGACCTGCGCCAGCAGCGCCCGTGTGGGAAATGTGGTCTTGGCCAGTTTAATGTCGTTCAGCTCGATGCTGGTATAGTCGAGAATATCGTTGATGATCGTCAGCAGGTGGTTGCCCGCGAATTTGACGCGCTGGCCGTAAAGCTCTGCCTGATCGCCGATGATGTTATAGTGTTTTTCGGTGATCGGCTCACCCGGCGACAGTTTGGCCGTCGTCGTGGTCTTGAGCTTAGTCAGGAAGCCCGCATAGCCGATCACGATGGTCAGCGGCGTGCGCAGTTCGTGGCTGAGAACGCTCATGAATTCGGATTTCGCGCGGCTCGCCCCTTCGGCAGCGTCGCGGGCTTTGCGCAGCTCTTCGATGCTTTCCATACGGGTCCGGTTTTCGATGAAATAGGTGAACAGACCGCCAAGGGTGATTGTCGTCGCCGTGCCTGCGATCACCAGTGCCAGCAGCTTGTATTCTTCGGGGTTGGTATAGCCGGGTTTCAACCCAATGCAGTCCACGCTGAATGCGGCCATGCCGATAAAGTGCAACCCGACAACGGCCAGCGTCAGCGCGCCGGTCATTTGCAGCCCGCTCCACCGCGAGGTGCGCCCGCCGAGATAAAGCGCGATTGTTGACAATATCACCGCGAGAACAAAAGAGCCGATGACATACCCACGGTCCCAGGAGACCACGCCTTCAACGCGGTAAGCGATCATGCCGATGTAGTGCATCGCCGTGACCGCCACGCCAAAGATCGTACCGCCGATGATCGTGCTCGCGAGCGACCGGAACATGCCCGCCACCATGATGCCGATGGTTGACCCTGCAATCGCAATCAACAGCGATACAAAGGTCAGTTGCAGGTTGAACGTCACCGGAGCCGAAGGCTGATACGCGAGGATTGCGATGAAATGCGTACACCAGACTGCAACACCAGCAGTGATCGCGGCCAGCAAATACCAGATCAGCGCCTGGCTGCGTGGCCGCCCCAAGGCGTGCTGGTATAAACGTGATACCACCCAAGCACCAAAGGCGCAAAGCAGCCCTGCCAGAAGAACTAATCCAATGTCGTGATCATGATGGATTGTATGGGCAACTTTGAACATGTCGGCGTACTCTACCTGTTGATTACCGGACAGTTAATCGGCGGAGAAAACGGCAGATTTGAGGCGTGTTTACGTTATACTAGTGGTAACCAAGAAAAATTACCGGTCTTTTTTACCATGGGAAACAACAGCTTGCAGGGCGTCAATCCGGCTTAAATGGCCAGTATATAAGGGCTGATGCCGCCGCGGCGGCTGCACTTCAAGCAAGGCGTACGGGGCTGAACGCCCCGCCTATTGCCCTTTGATCTTGATGGAATACTGTCGCCGCGCGCCAGCAGGGGGACGCGGGAAAGGGGCGGCCTTGCGGATCACCGATACCGCCGCCCGGTCCAGCGCGGCAGAGCCGGACCCACGCGCCACGGATACAGAAGCCAAGCCGCCATTGCTGGCGATGGAAAAAGCGATCGTCGCGGTGCCGGTGGTCCGGACCCGCGGCTTGCCCGCCCGCGAGATGCGACGCATGACCTGACCGGGGTAGTTGCTGGCGGCGGCATTGCCTTGCGCCGATGCCGCGGCTTGGCGTTTGCCGGTGCTCGTGGATTTGGCCGATGCGCTTTGACCCGACGAAGACCCTTTGGTCGCATTGCGCTGCGCATTGCCACGTGCGGCGGCTTGCTGCGTTGCTTTCTTCTTGGCGGCTTGCTGCTCTGCCTGACGGCGTTCACGCTCCGCCTGCTCTTGCTTGGCGCGGGCCTGGGCGATCTTGGTAGCGGTTTCAGGGTTCTTGCGCATGGGGCGGCGCGACAGGACGGGGGCGTCGCTGTCGGGGTCTTGCGCCTGCAGGGTTTCAGGCGGCGGTGCGACTTGCGCGCTCTCGGATGGGGGCACGGCCAGCGGCGCGGGCACCAAAGCGGCGGGTGCTGCGGGGGCTGCAGGCGTCACCGCTGCCACATCGGGCGGGGTCACGGGCTGCGCCTGCTCCGGCGGGGTGACCGGCTCGGCCTGCTCGGGCGGGGTTTGTTCTGCTGTGGTGGGGCGCAGGGGTTCTGCGGCGGTGGGGGCCTCGGCCACGGGCGTCTCTGCCGGTTCTGCCGGTTCCGGCGTGAGCGTGCCCACGGCCATATCCTCGAAACTGCTGCCCATCATCGCCTCGACCGGCGCACCGCCCCCTTCGATCGCGATCTCATCTTGCGGCAGCCCGATGGTGACCGCCCCCGCGACGATCCCGACCGCCAAGGCTAAAGAGACCACTTTCGCTGTAGGAGAATGCGATATCATTGCAGTGCCCTTTGCGTGACGAGCATCACCTTTTGCGCCCCCGCCGCGCGCAAGTCGCGGGTCAGCGTGACCAGCGTCTCGGCGGGCAAAGCACGATCAGGCACAAGGCGTATGATCTCGCGGCCTTCGTCAGACAGGCTGGCGACATAGGACGCGGCATCCACGTGCTCCGCGCCTTGATAGGTCAACCGCCCGTCAGGGTAGATCACCAAAGCGTCCGGCGGGGCCTGCCCCTCAAGCGCGCGGGTCTCGACCAGTTTCAGATCGGGGTCCAGCGGCTGCGCCAGGGTGCCCGCGACCATGAAAAAGACGAGCATCAGAAAGACGATATTGATCAACGCGATGGTCGGCTCACGCTGCGGTTTGGATTTGGCAAATCGGCGCATCTGTCAGCCCCCCAATACCGACACCTGCAAGGCAGGCATCTCGCGCAGTTTGACCAGCACATCCGTCAACCGCTGCGCGTCCACATCCGCCCCGAGCGAGACGAGCAGCACGGTGCCCTTCTCGGCCTCGGCCAAGGATGATCCGGCCAGCGCGTCCAATGCGATTTCGTCGCCATTCAGACGCAGGGTATCGGGGCCAAGCTGCAAGAACACCGGCTTGGCATCGCTGGCCTGCGCGACCGCGCCCGAACCGGCAGCGGCCAGCGGCACCTCGGAGAACTTCGAGAAGGTCGAGGTCAGCATAAAGAACAGCAGCAGCAGAAAGATGACATCAATCAGAGAGGTCATCGACAGCCGCCGTCTGCGCGTGCGCGGCCTAGCCATGTGCGGCGACCATTTCGGGCGTCGGCGCTGGCGTGGCTGCGGCAGGGGCTGGCACGTCGTTGGACGGATTCAGCACCGTGAGGATCGCCTTATCCGCGATCACCCGCTCCGCCTCCATCCGCTGTTCGAGCCAGCTGAGGATCAGTGCCGTGGGCATCGCCACGACCAGACCAACAGCCGTGGTCAGCAGCGCCACCCAGATACCCCCCGCAAGGATCGACGGATCGACCTGCGATCCGGCGGCTTGCAGCGACCGGAAAGCCTCGATCATGCCCAGAACCGTACCGAACAAGCCCAACAAAGGGGCGAGCTGCGCCACGGAATCGAGAAGGCGGAAACCGGTTTCGAGCTTGGCAAAACGCGTCTCTGCCTCGGCTTGCAAACGCTCTACGCCTGCGCCGCTGCCCCTGCCGTTCGACACCATCGCCATCTTGATCACGGGGGCGAGGTAGCTTTTCGACCGGCCCAAAGCCTCGCGGGCGGCGGGTTTGTCGCCACGGTCCCATGCCTCCACCGCTTCGCTCAGCGCCTTGTGCCGCCCCACGGCAGAGCGCCAAAACTGCCAGACCTTATAAATCGCCACCGCCAGCGTCAGCACGGCGACGCCCATCAGGACAACAACAACCGGTCCGCCGGTTTCAGCGATCTGGCGAAACGACGCGATCAGTGCAGAGAACATATCCATCAGCCCAGAACCTCGATCGACGTGCGCGATGAGGGCAGCAGGCCGGTGTCACAGACGCCGCTGGCGTTGCCGCCGGTCTCGCAGGCGTTGGCCCCGTTGAACAGGATGCGGCCCAGGCCTTCGCAAGTGGTTTGCGGCACGACGAACTGGCGCACGCGCGGGCGGGCCGGTGGCAGGGTGCCGAAATCAAACAGCGTCAGCCGGTCCACCTGCCCTTCGGTGTCAAACAGCACCGCCTCGTAGATGATCTTGTCGACAGACGTCTCTAGCCCGTTGGTGATCATGAAGGTCAGCTTGCACGCATCTTCGGTGGTCTCTGCCGCGTTCAGCTCGACCGAGATTTGATCCTTGATATCGGTCTCTTGCGCGGCGACCAGCGGGGCTGCGATCACAAGGGGCAGCGACAGAATAGCGGTACGGAAACGGGACATGGGACCTCCTGACCGTGGGATGAAACGATGAGATTTTTGGCTAAGGCGCTGTGGGCACCTATGGCTCTGGCGCGGCGCAGCGGGCAAACAGCCCTTTTGGCACAGCGCGATTGCGCCGTGCCTAGCAAAGATCACGGCAAGGCGCAATCCTGACTTTAAACATCAACTATTCAGGAATGCACGCGCCGGCGACAAACCGCAACGGTAGCCCCTGCGCCGCCCGTATTACCGAAGCTTGCGCAGATAGGCCCAGGACACGTGACCGCGCACGCGGCGGGCCTGATCAAGCGAGACGTCGCACCAGCGCGTGCCGCCGGTTTGCTGACAGTCATGCACCTGCAAAATGGTGCCGTTGGGCAGGCCAAGCAGCACGATGAACCCCGTCCCCGGCCCTGCCCGCATCTTGAGCATGTCATCCTCACCCACGCCCGTTACCTCGAAACGGCCGAGCGATCCTGCGGTTGCGGGGGTGGCCCCCAAGGTGGTCGCGATCACGAATGCCGATATGGCGGCGGTCACTGCTTTGCGCATTTTTCTTGCCCTTGTTCTGATAGCCTCGGGTCCGGTGGTAGCCTGTGGGGGCCACAAAATAAACCGTGATATCGCGCAAAGGGTCATGATCCGCCGATGCGCAGGGGCGCGGGCGTCAGATGTTGGGGACGATGAAATCGGGCGACAGACCAGCCTGCGCGATGGCATCCGGTACATCCAACCCCGTGAGCGCGCCATAGCCCGTGACCAGCGCCGTGGCAAAACCCGCCTGCGCGCCGCCCAGAATATCGGTATGCAGCGTATCGCCGACCATCAGCACCCGTTCGGGACGCAGGGCGCGATTGAACCGGCCGAGGGCGATGTCAAAGACCTGCCCGAACGGCTTGCCCAGAAACACAGGCATCACACCGGTGCGATCGGCCAGCCGGTGCGCAAACCAGCCCGGTTCCCGCGAGAGGCCCGTTTCGCGCGGTGCCACCAGATCGGGGTTACCCACCAGCACCGGTCGGGGCGCGCGTTTCAGCGACGCCTCCAGCAATGTCTGCCGACGGTCGGTCCAGCCGTCTGCGCCCACCAGCAGGAACCCGTCCTGCGCACCGTAGCTTTCGACGTCATCCCCCAGCACAGTCGTGTTCAGCGTCGCCAGCTCCCCCAGATCGACGGCGGGGTTGATCATCACGCCCCATCGGCACGGCGGCAGCCCCGCTATATGCGCGGTCAGTGCCTCGCGGCTGGTGGTAACCTCGCATGCGGTGAAATCAAACCCCAGACGGGCATAGCGGGCCATCATATGCGCCTTGGGATAGGCGGCGGAGTTTGACACCACGCCAACCGCCTTGCCCGCCGCCCGCAGCGCCGCGATGGTATCGGTCGCACCGGGGATCGCGGTTTCGCCGACGTTCAGCACGCCGTAGGCGTCAAACAGGATCAGATCGAAGCGCAAAGCGATGTCGGTGAACACGCCGGTTTCCGCCAGACCGCCCGCAGCAGTGCGCGGCAGACGGTCGGCAATTTGTAGATACCGCGCAAAGGCGCTTTGCGGGTCGACGCCGATGTTCTGGGTCACAGGATACGGCGGCGCAGATAGGCAGAGATGACTTCCCCCACCACCACCAGCGCGATGATCGCCAGCAGGATGGTCGCGACCTCGGGCCAGTTGAACGTGTCGATGGCACCTTGCAGGATGATCCCGATGCCGCCAGCGCCCACCAGCCCCAGCACGGTGGATTCGCGCAGGTTGATATCCCACCGCAGAATGGCAACGGCCCAGAAAGTCGGCATGACCTGCGGCACGATCGCATAGACGATGACCTTAAAGCGCGACGCGCCCGTGGCCTCAAGCGCTTCGACAGGGCGTGTGTCGATCTCCTCTATCGCCTCGCCCAGCAGTTTGCCGATAAACCCGATAGAGCGGAACATGATCGCCACGATACCGGCCACCACCCCCGGCCCGAAGATCGCCACAAACAGCAGCGCCCAGATGATCGTGTTCACCGACCGAGATGTCACAAGGATCAACCGCCCCAGCCACAAGGTCGCGCGGTTCGGCGTGGTATTCTGCGCCGAGATATAAGCGACGGGCAGCGACAGCAGGACCGCAAAAGTGGTGGCGAATGTCGCGATGTTCACCGTATCCCACAGCACCTTGAGGATGGTTTCCAGATTACTGGGGTCCGGCGGATACATCCGGCTGAACAGATCGCCGATCTGTTCAGGTGCGCCCCAGACCCAAGGCCAGATCACCTCTATCGACGTGAGCGCCCAGGCGATCGCCAACCCGCAACCCAGAAAGATGGCATAGCGCATCATGCGTTGTTTGAGCGTAAAGCGGGACCAGTCGTCGCGTCCGAATTGCATAGAAAGTGAGGTCATTGGATACGCTTTCGGATAACGCCGCTGACGGCCTCGGAAAAGAGGATCACCCCGACGATGACCATGGTGATGGCAAGGGCAAAGTCATAGTCATAGCGCCCAAAGGCATTGGCGAGCGTCGCACCGATGCCCCCTGCCCCCACGATCCCCACCACGGCAGAGGCCCGCAGGTTGGAATCAAGCTGGTAGATGGTCAGACCGATCTGGCGCGGCATGATCTGCGGGAAGATCGCGTAAGATAGCGTCGAGAAATACGGCGCACCGGCGGCGCGCATGGCCTCGACCTGCCCAAAGTCGATCTCCTCGATCCGCTCGGCCAGCATTTTGGCGACAAAGCCGATGGAATAGACGGTCAGGGTCAGCACACCGGCGAACGGCCCGAAGCCAACGGCCTTGACGAAGAGGATCGCGACAATGACCGGATGGAAGCTGCGCGCGATGATGATGATGGCCCGGCCCAGATAGAACACGGGCTTGGGGGCCACATTGCGTGCGGACATAAAGGCGATGGGGATCGACAGCAGCACGCCAAGCGCCGTGGCCAGCACCGCGATCTTGAGGCTTTCGAGAAACCCGTCGATCAGCAGACCGCTGCGTTCAAAGCTCGGGGGAAAGGCCCCGCCAAAGATCTTGCCTGCGCGGCCGATACCTTCGGCGACGCGGCCCCAGTCGATGGGCATGGTCAGCCCGACCCAGCCGAAATAGGCGATAACGCCCAAATATACGGCCCAACGTAGCACGGGGTTGGCGATGAAGGGCGGCTTGACCCAAGTGTCGCGCGGCGCGGTCATGATGCGGCTGCCTTGTCATCCGGCCCGCCGCTGCGGTCGGCATGGGGGCTGCCCGCATAGATCGCCTCCATCGCGGCGGGGTCCAGCATGTCGGGTTTGTCGTCAAAGATGATCCGGCCATAGCGCATGCCGACGATGCGGTCGGTGTATTCCTTGGCCTCGTTCACATTATGGATGTTGATCAGCACCGGCAGCTTGAGCTCGCGCGACAGGTCGCGCAGCAGGCCCATGATCTGTTCCGATGTCTTGGGGTCAAGCGATGCGGTAGGCTCGTCCGCCAGCAGGATATCGGGCTCCTGCATCAGGGCGCGGACCACGCCGACACGCTGACGTTCACCGCCCGACAGCTGGTCGGCGCGGGTGTCGGCGTAATGGGCGATGCCGACACGTTCCATCAGCTCGTAAGCGCGGCGGATGTCTTGCTTGGGATAGCGCCGCGTGATGGCGGACCATGTTGAAATATACCCCAGGCGGCCCGACTGGACGTTCTCCATCACGGTGAGACGATCGACGAGGTTGAACCCTTGGAACACCATCCCGATCTTGCGCCGTGCGGCACGCAGGTTCTTGCCCCGCAGGCGGGTCAGGTCGGTGCCGTTAAGCTCGATTGTGCCCGACGTAGGTTCAACCAAACGGTTGATGCAACGCAGCAACGTGCTTTTGCCCGCACCAGAAGACCCGA
Source organism: Sulfitobacter sp. M39 (assembly GCF_021735935.1). Taxonomy (NCBI): domain Bacteria; kingdom Pseudomonadati; phylum Pseudomonadota; class Alphaproteobacteria; order Rhodobacterales; family Roseobacteraceae; genus Sulfitobacter; species Sulfitobacter sp. M39. The sequence continues at coordinate 1,695,622 of NZ_WMDZ01000001.1, read as the reverse complement.
TGATGGACACGACGCTTTCGCCCTCAATGGTGAGGTCAAGATTCTTGAGGACCGGATCGCCAGAGCCGTAGCGTTTGACGAGGTCAGTAATTTTCAACATGTAAGATACCTTATGCGCGAGGCCGACCCATTGGGATCGGCCTCGACGGAAAAATCATTCAGCAGCAAGGCCTTGTGGCGTGTATTCAACACCATTGGCAGACTGGATCTGGCGAATGACGGCCCATTGGTCTTTATAGGTGATCGGGACGAATTTGCTCACGCCCGAAAACTCTTCGCCCAATGCGGTGCCGGTGAAATCGTAGCTAAAGAACGCTTCTTTGATCTTGTCCTTCAGTTCGGGCGTCAGGTCGTGGGCTACGCCGTAAGATGTCGTGGGGAACGGATCGCTTTCCCAGACAATGCGCACCTCGGCAGGGTCATAAAGCCCGCGTTCCGCCATGCGGTCCACCACTTCGGACGCAACCGGTGCCGCATCATAGTCACCCGCGACCACACCCAGCATGGATTGGTCGTGGCTGCCCGAGTATGTCACTTCGTAGTCCTGATCCGGCACGACGCCCAGATCAGGGAACAGCGCGCGCGGTGCCTGATTGCCGGAGTTCGACGTGGGCGATGTATGCGCGACGCGTTTGCCAGCAAGGTCGGCCATCTCTTTGATATCGCTGTCGGCTTGGGTGTAGACCTGCAGCTTGTAGCCGAACTGCCCGTCTTCGGAGCCCATGATCGCGAAGGGTTCAACGCCTGCAAGGTTCACAGCAAAAGGTGTGGGTCCGGTCGAGAAGCCCGCGATATGCAAACGGCCCGAGCGCATGGCTTCGACTTCGGCAGAGTTGGATTGGACGGCAAAGAACTGCACCTTCTTGCCGGTCACCTCGGACAGGTGGTCGATGAAGGGCGTCCAGATGTCTTCGTAGATCGCGGGATCTTCGACCGGTGTATAGGCAAAGACCAGCGTCGACGGGTCTTTGAGCATGCTTTCGTCCGTGGGCGCGTCGGCCACCAGATCGCCGTTGGCGTCACAGAACATCGCGTCCAGCGCGCCGCGGTCGGCGCATTCTTGGGCCAGTGCGGTGGTGCCAGTCATGGCAAAAGCGGCCATCAGGCCCGCCGTGATAAAGCTGCGTTTGATCATCTTGTTTCTCCTCCCCGAGAATACCCGCGCAGAGTGTACTGCACGATTAATTACGCGATACGAGCATTGAAGCTTTCGATTCGCAACATTTTCCGCCTAATAATTTGGCAAGTGCCAAATATTGACGGTCGGACGCATCGCCCCTCCGCCGAAAGGAACCGCAGCATGGATACCGGAACGGAACGCCGAAACTTGCGCAAAGCAGAGCGCCACGCGCAGATTTTACTGGAACTGCGCCTTGCCCCGCATGTGCGTGTGTCGGACCTAGCGGCCAGCTTTGATGTGACCACCGAAACCGTCCGCCGCGATATTGCCGAGCTCAGCGCGCAGGGGCTGTTGCAGAAGTCCTACGGCGGGGCCTCCCCCCGCGCGCCGGGGGCGCAAAGCGTGCTGGATGAACGGCAGCGCGAACATGTGGATGAACGCCGCCAGATGGCGCAGCTTGCCGCGAAACGGGTGACAGACGGGCAAACGCTGATGATCGACGCAGGCGCCACGATGATGGAATTCGCGCGGGCGCTGACTCTTTCCGGCGTGGCGGCGACGGTATTAACCAACAGCCTGCAGGTCGCGATGATTCTGGGGGCCTCCGACAGGGTGCGGGTCATCATGACCCCCGGCGACTATATGAATGCAGAGGCCGCGCTGACCGGTACTGCCACCTGCGACTTTCTGCGCGGCTTTAATGTCGACGCGTGTTTCCTTGGGGCATCCGCGCTGGATGAAACCGGCGTGAGCGAGGCCATCGCAGGCTTTGCCGAGGTGAAACGCGCCATGCTGGACCAAAGCCGCGCCGCGCATTTCCTGATCGACGCCAGCAAGTTCGGCAAACGTCACCTGACGCAGGTTACCCCGCTTGAGCATTTGGGCCATCTGATCACCGATGCAGCACCCAAGGACGGGCTTGCCTTAGCGCTTCGACAGCATCGCACCCCCGTGATCAGCCCCGAAAACGCCTGACAGTAACCGGCATGACCGCTTTGCGCAAAAGTCTACAAAATGCCTCGATTGCGCCCGTATTTTGTCCGTTCGATAAACAATGATGCAGTCAATAAAGGGGACAAAGGCAGGCAAACCAGCAACGACAGAACGTCGTGCGGTGTCCTACCTGGACGGAAGAGGGTGGTATTTTGCTCAACAAGTTTACGGGGTATTTTGCCTCAAAGGTATTCGTCGTTCTGACGATCGTCTTGCTCGCAAGCGTCGGCGGGATCGCCTATTCTATCGTCAAGCTTGACCGCGACAATCACCTCGCGGCCCTGCGTCTGGAGGTCGAGCAAGCGCTTCATTCGGTGGCCGACCAAATCCAGCTGCGCTTCTTCGAGGCCGTGCTGGTCGCAAAGAATATCGAAAGTACGCTTGCCGTATCGGGCGAGATCAACGAACGCCAGATCGCGCGGACCGTCAGCGACCTGCAACGTCACAACCCCGACGTGATCGCCGTCGCTTTGGCTCCTAACTTATCGATTACACACAGTTTTCCGCAAACAGATAACCGCGAGACAATCGGCGTCAAATACTGGCAACTGCCCGCCCAGATGGCCAGCGTCGCCCAAGCCTACCGCACCCGCTCGCCCGTGGTGGACGACCGTGTAAACCTTGTGCAAGGCGGGACCGGCTATATCATGCATTACCCTGTGTTCCTGCCAAACGCCGAATTGAACACCGATCAGTTCTGGGGCGTGATCTCTGTTGTGATGGACCAACAAGGGCTGCTGCAAGCGCCACAACACGACTTTGCCGACCCCGAACAATACAATTTTGAACTGCACCCTCTGAAAGCGTCAGGGTTGGTAGAGGCCCTACCCGATCACCGTTTAAGCGCGCTGAAAGACAAGCCGATTGTCACCACCTTTAGCGTTCTCGGCACCAAATGGGAGGCAGCAGTGCGCCCCGCCGCAGGGTGGCCCGCCTATTCGCCGCAAAGCCAGAACCTCGTCGCTATCGCCCTCATTTCCGCCTTATTGTTGCTTGGCGTGCTGCTCGCATTCCGCAAGATGGCGGTGAACCAAAGCAACGCCCACGCCCTGCTGGCAGAGGCGGTGGACGCGATCGACGAGGGCTTCATCGCCTTCGACGATCGGGAACGCGTGATGGTGGTGAACCAAAAGTACCGCGACTACCACCCCCAGATCGCCGATCTGATTGTCCCCGGTGCCACAATGGGAGAGCTGGTGGTCAACTGGGCCAACCGCACCGAAAGTCTTAGCGGATCGAAAAGCAAACAGGCCTGGGTACGCGAGCGGCTGCAACGTTTCCGCAATCCGGGTCAGGCGTTCTTGCAAGACATCGGCAACGACAATTGGCTCAAGGTGACAGAGGCAAAGACCCCCCACGGATATACCGTCGGCATCTGGACGGATGTGACCGCCGAAAAACGCGCACAAGAAGCCGCAGAGGCTGCCGACCGCGAGAAGACCGAGTTCTTGAACAACGTATCGCACGAACTGCGCACGCCGCTGACGGTGATCTTTGGCCGCGCCTCTTTCATGCGCCACAGCGAAAAGATGCCCCAAGCGCAGCGTCTGATGACAGCATTGACCGCGGATGGCACAGGCTGTCCTCAATCGGCCGCCGCCGCCGTAGAGTACCAGCGCTTCATGTCGGAACAGGGGGCGGGCATTGCGGAATCCGCGCAGCATATGATCCGTTTGGTCGAAGATTTGCTGGACTGGACCAAAGTATCCCGCGGTCAGCTTGAACTGGACATGGCCCCGACCCAGCTAGATGATATCGCCCGCACGGTGACCCAAGAATTGCTACCGGTTGCAGAGGCCAAGGGACTGACCCTCACCTACGTCGGCGACGGCCCCGCCGCAGCTGTGGCTGACAAAGTCCGCGTCAAACAAATCCTGTACAATCTGATCACCAATGCCATCAAATTCACCAGTGAGGGCAAGATCAACCTGTCTATGCTGCATTCCACCGACAAGATCGTATTCAGTGTCAGCGACACCGGAAACGGCATCGCAGAAGAAGACGCAAGCCGCGTTTTTCAGCGTTTCCAGCAGGTTGACGGATCAATGACACGGCAAAACGGCGGTTTAGGGCTGGGGCTGGCCATCTCTGAGCAGCTGGCAGAGTTGCACGGCGGATCGCTGTCACTGGAAAGCAAACTGGGCGTTGGCAGCACCTTCAGTCTGACGCTGCCCTGCACCGGCGCGACCGATATCCAGACGACGGCTTGAAGCGCAGAGGGGCGTGTTACTTTAAATTCTAAAGATAAATATTTGGGCAAGCGCCGGTTTCGCGCATATAATGACCTAGCGTAACGATGATCCTGTTTATGACCTGAAATTTTTCCAAGGGCATTTTCATTGGACCTCAAGACAAACAGCTATGTCGTTGACAGCAAAGATCGGATCATCTCCGTCGGGTCCGAATGGGATGCCTTCGCGATAGAGAATGACGCGCCGGGGGCGACCTCCACCCATGTGCTGGGGCGGGAGATTTGGGATTTCGTCGAAGGGGCCAACACCCGTACCTATCTGTTCGGCGTGTTTCAGGCCTGCCGGATCGAACAGCAACTGTTCAGTATCCTTTACCGCTGTGACGGGCCGGATGTGCGGCGGTTGTACCGGCTGACGATTTGGCCCTCCCCCGACGATAGCCTGACCATCGGCAGTATGCTTGTCCATGCGATCACCAACCCCCCTCACCCTACGATCAGCGCCTTCGAGGAATACTACGATACCACGCGATGTTCGGTCTGCTGCGCCTTCCAGATCGGCGACAAATGGATCGATCTGCGCACCCCGCCAGATGCAGATAACTTCGCAAAAAGCTATTCAATCTGTCCTACCTGCAAAGAAGCGGCACAATTGGAATTCGTCCGGATGAAACGCAAATCCAACATCATCCCCCTGCCGCGCAGCAAGCATTAGACCGACGCCCCACGCACTATAGCACCCCACAAACGGACGCATGCGGTGTCACACCAAGTTCAGGTATCGTACTGTAATGTAATGATTAAGTGGTGCCCCCACACGGACTCGAACCGCGGACCTACTGATTACAAATCAGTTGCTCTACCAGCTGAGCTATAGGGGCACTGAGGGAGCGTTTAAGAGATTGCTGCGGGCCGTGCAAGAGGGGAAATGTCAATTTTTTGCAGTTTTACACAAGTCGCAGGACAGGCTATTGGAAAGCCGGTATCAGTAAGGGTGAGAAGACGTTCATGCAGTTGATTTTGCACACAGGTGCCCATTACACCGAAGAAGACGGGCTGCTGAAAAGCCTCCAGTCGAACCACGATCTTTTGGCGCAGGCGGGCACGCATGTGCCGAGCCCCACGACCTATCGTGGTCTGTTTCGCGATACGTTGAATGCGATGTATAAAACATCTGCCTCGGATGGGGCGCGGGATGTTTTGCTGGACGCGGTCATGGGGGAGTCTGACGCGGATCGGGTGATCTTTTCCGACGCGAACTTCTTTCGCACCCCGGCGACGGCGGTGGTTGAAGGGATGCTTTATCCCGCCGCGCCTGTGCGGATGATGCGCATGGCGCAGCTCTTTCCCGAGGATGAACTGCAGATTTTCATGGGCATCCGCAATCCTGCGACCCTGCTGCCGGTGCTGTATGATGTGTCGGCCGATAAATCTCCGCCGCAGTTCTGGGGCGACAAGGATCCTCTGGATGTGCGCTGGTCCGACACGCTGGCGCTGCTCCGCGATTCTGCGCCAGAGATTCCCGTGACCGTATGGTGCAACGAAGACGCCCCCCTGATCTGGGGGCAGATCATGCGCGAGATGGCCGGGCTGCCCATGATGGCCCCGTTGGACGGGGAATTCGACCTGCTGGAAACGATCATGCGCCCCGAAGGCATGAAACGGTTTAAATCCTATCTGGCCTCCCACCCCGAGATGACGACGGCAGAGCACCCGCGCGTGATCGCGGCGTTTCTGGACAAATACGTGATCGACGACGCGCTCGAGGAAGAGCTGGACATGCCCAGCTGGACCGAAGAGCTGGTCGAAGAGATGACCGAGGTATACGACGAAGACGTTGCGCGCATTCAGGAAATTCCCGGCGTACGGGTGATCCTGCCATAACGGCGGGATCACCGCCTAAGGTCAGCTTTCAAATGGCAGGCTGCGCAGAATCACCTTGCGGGCCTCGTCACCGATGACCACGTGGAGCGACGCTTGCTTTGCATCCGATGCGATCATCCCGACGCCGATATTGGCCTCGAAACGTTTGGAATGGACGAAATCGCTAAGCACCCCGCGCGGCTGGCCTTGATCGTCAATCAGGGCAATCGAATGTGCCGCCCCCGCCAGTGGCGCGCCCGCGATGACAAAGCCTGACCTTTCCCGTTGCGCGCCTTCATCGGCGATGCGGCGCAGCGCCTCTTTGCCGATAAAATCGTCGGGGGTCTCAAGATCGACCAGCTTGCCCAGGCCGATGTCATACGGGGTGCAGGGGTTGGTCTGAAGACGACCATCCGCACCATAGGACACCAGCCCGCTTTCGATCCGTTCAACGTCATTGGGCGCACCGGGGCGGATGCCAAAGGACGCGCCTGCGGCCTTTACCTTTGCCCATAGCTCCGCCCCGCGGCTGCTGTCTTGGAGATACAGTTCGAAGCCGCCCTGTTTCGACCAGCCCGACCGCGCCAGCACCAGCGGGATATCCCCCAACTGCGTTTGCTTGAAGCCAAAATACTTGAGATCGCGCACCCAGTCGCCGAACAACGCGGTGATCACCGCCTCGGCCTTGGGGCCCTGCACCGCCAGCGGGGATACGTCGGGCTCAGCCACGGTCACGTCCCACCCGCGCTCTGCCGCGATGGCGCTGGCCCATAGGGCGATGTCACTGTCCGCAATCGACAGCCAATATTGATCCTGCGCCAGCATGAGCAGCACGGGGTCGTTGACAAGCCGCCCCTGATGGTCGCACATGGGCACATAGCGCCCCTGCCCGATCCGGGTTTTCGACATATCGCGCGTGGTCAGATACTGGATCAGCCGCGCCGCATCCGGCCCGGACAGTTCGACCTGCCGTTGCGCCGCGACATCCCACATTGCCACACCGTTCATCAGCGCGTCATATTCGCCCTCGGGGTCGCCGTAATGCGCTGGTATGAACATGTGATTATAGACCGAGAAACAAGCCACACCATCTGCGACAGTCGCGTCGAAATAGGCGGATTTGCGATTATTCGGGCCAATGCCGATCTGAAACGTCATGGGGGAGATCCTTTTACCAAGGCCCACCGTACCACCCCTATGCCCTGTCCCATGGCGCGGGGGTCAGGGCCCATTGATGCCATCAGGCGGGCGTTCGCTGTTTCTGACACGGCAAAGCCCCGCACATCAACCGGCATCCTCCCAAAGGTGGTGGCGCGCGGGCAATGGCGGGGCCTAGGGTGTGTCTAGGGTGTGAAACGCCCCCTCGGCATCCTTTGCGACAGGGGCGCGTCAGGTTACTGCGCGGCCAGCAGTTCGGGCACGCTCAGCAGCACCACTTCGTTATCTGCAGCGGCATCCAGCTTGCGCCCGGATGAGAACGGCAGGTTGTTGTCCACGGCGACCATGATATGCGTCTCGTCCACCCGCATCACGTCCTCGATGGTGAAGAACGGCAGGCTGAACCGCCCTGCCTCGCCGCCATCGGTTTCGATGCGGGCCTTACCCTCGGGGTCGGCGATGTTCATCAGGTCGATCTGACCGATGCGACGCACATAGCCCTCGCCATCCACATCGGCGGTATCAATCAGCACCACATGCTTGACCATCGCGGGGTTCGGGAAACAATCTGCCTGCGGCTCACCGGCGCATTTCAACGAAGGCTCGCCCTCGCCATTGTCACGTTCGATCACCAGCGCGCGGGTCGCGTCGATAAAGTTGAAGTCACCGATCGCCGTGGCCCCTTCGGCCAGCTTGAACTTGAAGCCCTCGCCCGTCCAATCCCGTGCCTCTGGGTCAAAGGCCATGACGCGCAGGAAATCACCTTCGTTCTCGCCGCTCGCGGCCAACAGAGGTTTCTCGAGCATGGCCCACAGCAGACCCGTTTCAGGCTGCAACGCCATGCCCTCGTACCCGCCCGAGCGTGGGACGGTCCAATCCGTCCCCTTCACCGATGTAGCCGAGATACCGGGCGTGTCCGGCCCTTTCAGTTGAACACCATCCACCATCGTCGGATAGACGCCCTTGATCCGCCCGTCCAACGTGGCCTCGATCAGATAGGGGCCGAACTCCTCGCCGATCCAGATGCTGTCGCCGACGCGCTGGATGCTCTCCAGATCGAAATCCGCGCCGGTCAGATAGCGGCCGTCGGTCCCGCCATACGAGATGCGGAAGGGCACTTTGAAATCTGGGTCATGCAGAAAAACGGTTTCCTTGATCTCGACCTCACCTGTGTCGAAATCAGCGTCCATCCGGCTGAAGAACAACAGCGTATCGGGGCTGTTCGCCTTTGAGCCAAAGCCGTTGTCCGTCAGCACATAGACCGACCCATCCTCGGCACGGTTCATCGCGAAACCGGAAAACCCCTGCAACGGCTGGCCAATGAAGGGCAGGTTCAGCCCCGTCAACCGTTTACCATGCAGCCCGCCCGTATTGCCCGGCACCGACATCGGCACGCCATTACGCGCGCCACCAGTGAACTTACCACTGATCCACGCATCCTTCGGCGCATCCGCAGGCGGCGCGACAAGGCTCAGCGCAGGCAGGTAGGCATGGCCCGCAAGCGTGGCATCAAACGTCTCTTGCGCGGCAGCGGGGACGGCTAGAAGGGACAGGGCAAGGGGAAGAATAGGGTGTTTCATAAGGGCTCTCCGTTAAAGACGGCCCCTGATGCGCGATTCTGGTAACAGCCGCGTAACGCAAAGGTGACGGTTCCACGACAGGCGCGGAATTGGGGAGAGGCGTGATGGAAAGGTGGGATAATGGCGGAGGAGGTGGGATTCGAACCCACGGTACGCTCTCACGCACGCTGGTTTTCAAGACCAGTGCATTCGACCACTCTGCCACTCCTCCGCAGCAAGCACCGCATAGAGGGGTGTCAGCGATTCTGCAAACCTGGAAATGACGTGCGCAGTGGCACCGTTACGCAAGACACCGGCAGCCCGTGTTGGGCGGGTTCCGGCCGGGTGGGGAAATTTGCCGATGCTGCCCTGTCAGCCTTTCCAAAACCCCTGTACCCGCGTTAGTGTAGCGCAAAGACCCCGGCAATGGGGCATCAAACATGCCGTATTGACGGCGCGATCAGGCGGCGGCGGACAACGCCGCGCCAGCAGGCAAGGACGACGGACATGAACAGCCTCAGGCTACACCCTTTTTCTGGCAACCGGCCGCTGCGGTGCACGGTAGGGGTTTTGCTGATGATGACGACTTTGGCGGGCTGCGATGCGGTCGGCAATCTGACCGGCGGTCAGAAAGGCTCTGCTGCGGCACCCTCCAGCTCGACCAAGCTGGTGGAGCGTGACGTCGAAGCGCCCGAGGTCTTCTCGGTCAGTGATCAGGGCCTCTGGGACGGACGCCCCAGCCTTGGCGGTGTCTGGGTCGCGCATCCCGATGTCACAGATCCCGAACGGGTGATCATCCGCAACGAGGCCAATGGCAAATTCGTCATCGGCGCGTTGTTCCGCCGTGAACGCGATCTGCCCGGGCCCAAACTGCAGATGTCTTCGGATGCGGCGGCGGCCCTTGGTATTCTGGCCGGTGCCCCTGCGCCATTGAACGTCACTGCCCTGCGCCGGCAGGAAGTCGACGACACCCCTGCCCCCGACGCAGCCCCCGAAGGCACGATTGAAACCCCGTCGGAAGTGACGGAAACCACGCTTGATCCGGTCGCTGTCACGGCAGGTGCCGCGATTGATGCCGCACCTGCTGCGGCCAAACCCGCTGCCCCTGCGGCCCCGAAACCCGCGGCACCCAAACCTGCGTCTTCGCTGGCCAAGCCCTTTGTCCAGATCGGCATCTTCAGCGTAGAAGCCAATGCCGAACGCGCCGCCAACCAGATGCGCAGCGCGGGCATGTTGCCCACCGTCAAACGCAGCGAGATCAACGACAAGCCGTTCTGGCGCGTGGTCGTCGGCCCTGCGGCAACGAAATCCGAACTGACCAATTTGCTGAAATCCATCAAGACCGAAGGGTTCTCTGACGCCTACGCCGTGTCGAACTGACCCACCGCCAAAGGAAACTGCCATGATCCGTATTTTTGCAGCCACGATTGCGACCCTTCTGTTGGCCCTGCCCGCGCAGGCGTTCGAGACACAGGCCCGCGCGGCCTATGTGGTCGACCAGACCACCGGCACCGTACTGCTGACCAAGAACGCGGATGAGCCCCTGCCGCCGGCCTCCATGTCGAAACTGATGACGCTGTATATGGCGTTCGAGGCGATCGAGCGGGGCAAAAGCAATGGCGGGCTGGACCTGACGGAGGAATTGCCCGTGTCCCAGCACGCCATGTCCTACGGCGGGTCGACCATGTTTCTGGACACCACCGACCGCGTAAAGGTCGAAGACCTGCTGCGCGGCATCATCGTGCTGTCTGGCAATGACGCCTGCGCCGTGATCGCCGAAGCGCTGAGCCCCGATGGGTCAGAGGCCGGTTTTGCCCGCCTGATGACCCAGCGGGCGCAGCAGATGGGCATGACCAACTCGACGTTCGCGAACTCCAACGGCTGGCCTGCCGCCGGTCACCGCATGTCGCTGCGCGATCTGGGGCTGCTGGCCACCCGCTTGATCGAGGATTACCCGCAGTACTACCCGATGTTCTCGCAGCGCGAATTCCTGTTTGACGGGCGTGCGCCGCAAAACAAAACCAACCGCAACCCGCTGCTGGGGCTCGGCATCGGCGCGGACGGGCTGAAAACCGGCCACACCGAAGAAGCAGGCTACGGGCTTGTCGGCTCTGCCAAACAGGGCGACCGCCGCGTTGTGTTTGTTCTGTCCGGTCTCGAAAGCGCCGCGGCACGCGCGCAGGAATCGGAATCGATCGTGAACTGGGCCTTCCGCCAATTCTCGCAGCGCTCTATGGGCAAAGCCGGCACAATGATTGCCGAAGCCCCTGTCGCACTTGGGGCGCAGGGTGCCGTCGGCCTTGAACTGGAAAGCGATCTGTCGGTGCTGGTGCCTGTGTCCGGCGGCAGCGATGTCTCGGCCGAGGTGGTTTATACCGGCCCGCTGCGTGCGCCCATCACCAAGGGCCAGAACATCGGCGAACTGGTGCTGACCCGTGGTGACCTGCCAGAGGTACGTGCCCCGCTGGTTGCCAAGGACAGCGTTGCCGCAGGGGGGTTCATGGTCAAACTTGAAGCCGCCGCCCGCCATCTGCTGACCCGGTTGAACGAAGGGCCAGAGGCCGCTTCGTGAGCACCACGGCCAAGGGCCTGTTCATCAGCTTCGAAGGCATCGACGGCTCCGGCAAATCGACCCAGACCAAATTACTGAAAGACCGGCTTGAGGCCGACGGGCATCAGGTCGTGCTGACCCGCGAACCCGGCGGCTCCCCCGGGGCCGAGGAAATTCGCGCATTGGTCTTGCAGGGCGACCCCGACCGCTGGTCCGCCCGAACCGAGATCCTGCTATTCACCGCCGCCCGTCGGGATCACCTTGAACGTACGATCCTGCCTGCGCTTGAGGCGGGCAAGATCGTGATCTGCGACCGCTTCGCCGATTCCACCCGCATGTATCAGGGGCTTAGCCGTGGTGACCTGCGCGGTGCCGTGGACCAGCTGCACAGCCTGATGATCGGCGTCGAACCCGATGTCACCGTACTGATCGATATGGACCCCGGCGAAGGGCTCAGCCGCGCCTTGTCGCGCAACACGGTCGAGGAACGGTTCGAGGATTTCGGCGAAAGCCTGCAGGTCGCCATGCGCGCCGGCTTCCTGTCGCTTGCCGCTGAATTCCCCGACCGTTTCGTCACCATCAACGGCGCACAATCCATCGATGCGGTGGCGGCGGATGTCTTCGCGCAGGTGCGCCCGCGTCTTGATGCGCGCTGACCCCTTTTCCTGCCGTCGCAATCTGCTAGACCACATGACATGAGTGATGACGCCCCCCAGCCCGACCGCATCGACGGCGCGCGCCACCCGCGCGACACGCCGCAGCTTTTCGGCCAGTCGGCGGCAGAGGCCGCGTTTCTCGATGCTTTCAACTCGGGCAAGCTGCACCACGGCTGGCTGCTGACCGGCCCGCGTGGTGTGGGCAAGGCAACGCTGGCGTGGCGTATTGCGCGGTTCTTGCTGGCCACCCCCGATGCGGATGACGGTGGCATGTTCGACACCCCCGCCCCCATCAGCCTTGATATCGATCCCGATCACCCTGTAGCGCGTCGTGTGGCCGCAGGGGGCGAAGGCGCGCTGAAGGCGATCACGCGTTCTGTTGACGAGAAAACCAAACGGCTGCGCAAACAGATCGTTGTGGATGACATCCGCAAGCTGAACGGGTTCTTCCAGATGTCCGCCGCCGATGGTGGGCGGCGGGTGGTGATCGTTGATGACGCCGACCTGATGAACCCCAACGCCGCCAACGCTCTGCTCAAGATGCTCGAAGAGCCGCCCGCCCGCGCGGTCATGCTGCTGATCAGCCACCGCCCCTCTGGCCTGCTGCCCACCATCCGCTCGCGCTGCCGGACCCTGCGGCTTGGCACGCTGACGCCGGACGATATGGCGCAGGCGCTTGGTCAATCCGAGGTGGATATTCAGGGCGATCCCGCAGCGCTCGCGGCGCTTTCCGGCGGGTCAGTGGGCGGCGCGCTGTCCCTGTCGCTGATGGGCGGGCTGGCGATGTATGGCGAACTAGTCGCGCTGCTTGAAACGATGCCGCGGCTGGACCGCGCCCGTGCGCTCAAACTAGCAGAGGCCGCCGCCGCCCGCGGAGCCGAAGAAAAACTGTCGCTGCTGTTCACGCTGGTGGATCTGCTGATGCTGCGATTGGCCCGCACCGGTGCCCTTGGCCGCCCGCCCGAAACCGCCGCCGCTCCGAACGAGGCCGCAGTGCTGACCCGCCTATCGCCCACCCCCGCCCAAGGACGGGTCTGGGCCGAGACAGCGCAAGACATCGGCACCCGCGCGCGCCACGGGATGGCGGTCAACCTTGACCCTGCCGCACTGGTCCTAGATACCCTGTTCAAGATGGGCGACGCCGCACCCCGCTAGCCCACGCAAGACGAACAGGCAGGACCCCAGGCATGACAGACAGCACCCTCGACATTCACCCGATCACCGACAGTCACTGCCACCTGGACTTTCCCGATTTCGACGGTGAACTGCCCGACGTGATCGCCCGCGCCCAAGCCGCAGGGGTGACGCGCATGGTCACCATCTGCACCAAGCTCAAGAACGAACCCGCTGTGCGCGCCATTGCCGAGGCGCACGCCCCGGTTTTCTACGCCGCCGGCACCCACCCGATGAGCGTCGCGACAGAGCCTATGGCCAGCTATGACGATCTGATGGCGCTGACCAAACACCCCAAGATGGTGGGCATCGGCGAAACGGGGCTGGATTACCACTACACCGCCGACAGCGCCGAGGCGCAGCAAACCAGCCTGCGCACCCATATCGCCGCGTCCCGCGACAGCGGCCTGCCCCTGATTATCCACGCCCGCGACGCCGACGACGATATGGCCCGCATCCTCAGAGAGGAGCACGCCAACGGTGCCTACCCCTGCGTGATGCACTGCTTCTCTTCGACACAAGCGCTTGGCCGTGCGGCGCTGGATCTGGGGTTCTACCTGTCGATGTCGGGCATTACCGCTTTCCCCAAATCCCAAGACCTGCGCGACATCTTTGCCGACGCGCCCCTGGACCGGATATTGGTCGAAACCGACAGCCCTTATCTGGCCCCGCCCCCGCATCGCGGTAGACGGAATGAACCAGCCTTTACGGCGCACACGGCACGGCGCGGTGCCGAAACCTTTGGCATCGATTATGCCAGCTTTGCCGCGCAAACACAGGCGAATTTCGACCGGCTGTTCACCAAGGTTGCACAGTATCAGGACGCCGCCTGATGGCGCAGATGAAGATCACCATTCTGGGCTGCGGCTCTTCGGGCGGGGTGCCGCGCCTTGGCGGGCACTGGGGAGCCTGCGATCCGGCCAACCCCAAGAACGCACGGCGACGCTGTTCTATCCTGGTAGAACGCATCACGGACGCAGGCACGACATCGGTGCTGATCGACACCTCCCCCGATATGCGCAGCCAATTGCTGGATGCAGGCGTCGGGCGGCTGGATGCGGTGCTTTACACCCATTCCCATGCCGACCACGTCCACGGGCTGGACGATCTGCGGATGATCGTGATCAACATGCGCCAGCGCCTGCCGGTCTGGGCCGACACACCCACGCGCGACGCACTGCTGGACCGCTTCGGCTATGTCTTTATCCAGCCCCCCGGATCGTCCTACCCGCCTATTCTCGAAATGAACCACATCGACGGCGACGTGACGATTGACGGCCCCGGCGGGCCGCTGACCTTTACGCCCTTCCTCGTGAACCATGGCGGGATGGATGCGCTTGGCTTCCGCGTCAATGATGTGGCCTATCTGCCCGATGTGGCGCAGATCCCCGATGACATCTGGCCCCACCTCAAGGGCCTGCGCTGCTGGATCGTCGACGCCCTGCGCCGTGACCCGCATCCGACCCACAGCCATCTGGCCCAGACCCTTGACTGGATCGAACAGATGGCACCGCAAACCGCTGTGCTGACCAACATGCACAACGACCTCGACTATGACACGCTGGCCGCGGAAACCCCCGACCATATCGAACCCGCCTTTGATGGCATGACCCTGAGCTTTCCGGTCTAGCCCCCGCCCGCGGGGTCCGGACTTCATTTTGCCCTATAAACTCCACGGGGGCGTGGGGGTGTGAAACCCCCACTCTGACAGCGCCACCCGCACCCAAGGCCATATCTCTCGTGCAAACGCTTCTCGAAGTCATCCTGCCCGTCTTCCTTGTCATCGGCTTTGGCTATGTCTCTGTCTGGCGAGGGTATTTTCCGGTCTCGGGCATCGACGGGGTCATGCGGTTCGCGCAAAGCTTCGCGATCCCCTGCCTGCTGTTCCAATCGATCGCGCATCTGGATCTATCGGCCTCTTTTGATCCGCGACTGCTGTTCAGCTTCTACACCGGCGCGGCGGTCTGTTTCACGCTGGGACTGTTCGGCGCGCGCATCCTGTTCAAGCGCGACTGGGAAGACTGCGTGGCCATCGGGTTCTGCAGCCTCTTTTCCAACTCGGTCCTGCTGGGACTGCCGATTACCGAACGCGCCTATGGGCCAGACGCGCTGATCGGGAACTTTGCGATCATCGCCATCCACTCGCCCTTTTGCTACGGGCTGGGGATCACGGTGATGGAGTTCGTGCGCAACCGGGGCCAATCCGGTCCGGCCTTTGCGCGCAATGTGGCGCGGGCGATGTTCCACAATCCGCTGGTTCTGGGCATCCTCGCGGGCTTTGCCGTGAACTTTAGCGGGCTGGCGATCCCCGGTGTGATCGACGACGCGCTGTCGCTGATCGTGCGCGCCGCCCTGCCCGCGGCCTTGTTCGCCTTGGGGGGCGTGTTGATCCAGTACCGCCCCGAGGGTGACTGCAAGACCATCGCCATGGTCTGCCTTTTGTCGCTGATCGTGCATCCCGCAATTGTCTGGTTCATGGGCAGCGGCTTTGGCCTGCCGCAGGATCTGTTCCGCTCGGGCGTGCTGACGGCAGCGATGGCACCGGGGTTCAACGCCTATATCTTCGCCAATATGTACGGCCGCGCGCGGCGGGTCGCGGCAAGCTCGGTGCTGGTGGCGACGGTGGGGTCGGTGCTCACAGCGTGGCTCTGGCTCAGCGTGCTGCCATGATGCCGGTGCTCTATTCCTTCCGGCGCTGCCCCTATGCCATGCGCGCGCGGCTGGCGCTGCGGTCCGCCCACCAGCAGGTGCAGCTGCGCGAGGTCGTGCTGCGCGACAAGCCCGCCGCCTTTCTTGCGACCTCGCCCAGTGGGACAGTGCCCTGTCTGGCGCTAGATACGGGCGAGGTCATTGACGAAAGCCTCGACATCATGATCTGGGCCCTGCGCCGACACGATCCCGAAGGGCTGCTGAAAATGCCTGACGCCGGATGGGACTGGATCAACCGCTGCGACGGGCCGTTCAAACAGGCACTGGACCGCACGAAATACGCCACCCGCTATCCCGACGCCGATCCGGAGACAGAGCGGGCCAAAGCCGCCGCCCATCTAGCGGCACTGGACGCGCAAATAGGCTCCCATATTTTCGACACCCCCAGCCTTGCCGACATGGCGATTGCCCCCTTCGTGCGGCAGTTCGCCTTCATCGACAAACCCTGGTTCGACGCGCAGCCCTGGCCGCAGTTGCAGGCGTGGCTGGACCGGTTCCTGACCGCGCAGGCCTTTGCCGCCGTGATGGATAAATACCCGCAATGGGCAGAGGGCGACGCGCCCACGGTCTTTCCTGCCTAGGCCGACAGCCCCCTCGCCTCGCCCCCGCACCCGCTGCATCGCGGCACAAGTTACCCTACGTCATAAAGCCGCGCCGCTGCCCTGACAGCCGTCAGGCAGGTTGCCACAGCGGCGTGCACGCTCCTAACCTTGGGTCGTGATCCCACCGGATCACGACAACCGGGAGGAGATATAATGAAACATTTCAGATCAGGTCTGGTCGCCGGGGCGCTGGCCCTTGGCACCGCCTTTGCCACCCTAACCCCCGCATGGGCCCAAGAGCTGCCGCGCGGCGATGCGACCGCCTTGGGGTTCGACCCTGACCGGCTGGCGCGGATGGATGCCACCTTTGGCGCGCTGGTGGATAAGGGGATGACGCCGGGGGCCGTGCTGATGCTGATCCGCGACGGTCAGATCGCGCATCTGTCCACGATGGGCAAACGCACCCCCGACGGGGAGCCGATGACCGAAGACACGCTGTTCCGCATCTACTCCATGACCAAACCCATCACATCCGTCGCCGCGATGATGCTGGTCGAAGAAGGTAAGCTGCTGCTGAACGCGCCCGTTTCAACCTATCTGCCCGCCTATAAGACCCTGACCGTGGTCACCGGTGAGAAAGACGCCGAGGGCAAGCCCGTGACTCGCCCCGCCAAGGGCGTGATGACCGTCCGCGACCTGATGCGCCATACCTCGGGGCTGACCTATGGCTTCTTCGGGGCCGGACCCGCGCGCGAGGCCTATAACGCGGCCGGGATCGCCTCGCCCGAGAACACGGCGATCGAACAGGCCAATCTGCTGGCGTCCCTGCCGCTGGAGCATGACCCCGGCACGACATGGGAATACTCCCGCGCGACGGATGTTCTGGGCGCGGTGGTAGAGGTCGCCTCTGGCCAGACGCTCGAAGACTTCATGAAGGCGCGTATTTTCGACCCCCTAGGGATGGAGGACACCGCGTTCTATGTCGACGACGAAGCGGATTTCCCGCGCATCGCCGAACCCTTCGTCGATCAGGCCAAACTGGGCAGCCGCGATGTCTTTGACCCGCGCGTGCGCAAGCCGAACCAGTCGGGCGGTGGCGGACTGATGTCCACGGTGCATGACTACGCCAAATTCGCGCAGATGATGCTGAATGGCGGAGAGTTGAACGGCACGCGGCTGCTGTCCCCCAAGTCGGTGCAGCTGATGACCTCGAACCACCTTGAAGGCATCAAACCCGGCAAATACTACCTGCCCGGTCCGGGATATGGCTTTGGGCTGGGGTATGCCGTGCGGCTTGACACCGGCAATGCCCCGTCACTGGGCTCCGCCGGGGAATACAATTGGGGAGGTGCCGCGGGAACCGGCTATCACGCGGACCCTGCCGAAGATATGATCGCGCTGCTGATGATCCAGTCGCCCGCCAATCGGGGGCCGCTGCGGCTGATCTTCAAGAACCTCGCCTTTAGCACGCTGGCCGACAGCCGCGTCGACGATTGACCCCACGGGGCCACGCGCCCTGCCCCACACGCCCGCGCAAAAGGCCCCTGACGTAGGGGCCTTTTGTCATTCAACACGACAGATCGCTGGCTTGCGCCACGGAAACCCCCTAAAATTTCACACCGGCCATTGTCAGCGGGATGGCCCGCGTTACGTCATCGCTTTGATTATAAAGGGTTCACATTGTGGCAACAGAAACACTCGGCGCGCTAAATCCTGTAACTGCGATCGCATTGGTCGGCGCGATCGGGGTGGGGTCACAATGGATCGCATGGCGGCTGCGCATGCCCGCAATCGTGCTGATGCTGGTGGCCGGCATCCTGATCGGGCCGGTTCTGGGCATCTTCGACCCCGCACGGGATATCGGGCCACTGATGGGGCCGATGATCTCTATCGCCGTGGCGATTATCCTGTTCGAGGGCGGTCTGTCGCTGAACTTTCACACGCTGCAAGATGCGGTCGGCGGTGTCCGGCGGCTGGTCTATATCGGCGCGCCCCTCGGCTGGCTGATGTCGGCGCTGTCGCTGCATTATGTGGCGGGGCTCAGCTGGTCCAGCTCTGCCGTCTTTGGCGGGATCATGATCGTGACCGGCCCCACGGTGATCGCGCCGCTGTTGCGCACCGCGCGGCTGTCACGCCGCCCTGCCACCCTGCTGCAATGGGAGGCGATCCTGAACGACCCCATCGGCGCGCTGGCCGCTGTGCTGGCGTTCGAGGTCGTCATCGCGCTGAACACCGCCACCACCGCGTCCGAGGCGATGCTGGAGCTGTTTATCGGTACCGCCGTCGCCACTGCCGCCGGTGTCGCTGCGGGGATCGGCCTGTCGCGCGCCTTCAAACGCGGCTGGGTGCCCGAATATATGAAGGTGCCCGTGCTCTTTGCCCTGCTGCTGGGGGTCTTTGCCGCCTCCGATGCCGTGCTGCATGAAAGCGGGCTGCTGGCGGTGACCATCATGGGGATCGTGATCGCGAACTCCAAACTGCCCAGCTACGAGGAGATGCGCCGCTTCAAGGAACATGCCACCGTGCTGCTGGTGTCGGGCGTGTTCATCTTGCTGGCCGCAGGGCTGGATGTTGACGCGCTTGGCAATCTTGACTGGCGCGCGGCGGCCTTTGTGGCTGTGGTGGTGCTGGTCGCACGGCCTGTGACGGTGTTTATCTCGCTCATCGGGTCGGGCATCCCGTTCCGCGAAAAGCTACTGGTGGCCCTGACCGGACCGCGCGGCGTCGTGCTGGTCGCGGTCGCGGGTCTGTTTGGCGAACGCTTGCTCAGCCTCGGGTTCGAGGACGCCGCCCTGATCGCACCGCTTGCCTTTGCGCTTGTGGCGGTGACCGTGGTGGTCAACGGCTTCACCCTCGCCCCCTTTGCGCGGCTTTTGGGGCTGACCGGTGCGGACACGCCCGGCGTGGTGATCATCGGCGGCTCGGATTGGACAACGCAGCTGGCCGAAGTGCTTAAGAAAGCGAAGATTCCGGTACTGATGACCGACCCCAACTTCATCCGCCTGCGCAAGGCGCGTGCAGCGGGGATCGACACATTCTCGGGCGATATTCTGTCAGAGGCGGCAGAGCAGCGCGTGGAACTCGTCAGCTATGCCACGCTGATCGCTGCCACGGAAAACGATGCCTATAACACTTTGGTCACCACTGACCTTGCACCGGAATTCGGCCGCGAGAATGTGTTTCAGGTGATGCGCGAGAAATCCGAAAGCAGCCGCCACCAGTTGCCCCGTACCTTGGGCGGACGCCCCTTGGGCCTTGAAGCGACCCATACAGAACTACGCCAACTGGTGGCCGATGGCTGGCGCTTCCGCAGTACCCACCTGACCGAAGAATTCACGCTGGAAGACTGGCGCGCCGAAAGCCCCGACGCGCGGCTGCTCGCCCAGATCACCACCAGCGGCGAGATCAAGTTCATGCGCAAGAATGAGGAGTTCAAAGGCGGCGACGGCATCCATGTTATCGCTCTACGCCCGCCGGAGGAGTGATCAAACCACACCGACCTGCGCAGCATACTATCTGCGCAGGTATTTCAGCTTTGCATTAACCTTAATTGGACCATTTTTTCGCCACACCGGTCAGGCAGTTGCTTCAGTCATGTAGGTAACCAACTGAAAAGGCACATCTATGTTAATAAGTTCACTTTTCTCTGGCGGCAGCCAGCAGTCTCAGCCCAAAGGGGCCGAGAAACAGAAAGATAAGTCCGAGACCGGTAACACCGAAAAGAACAACGCCAAAGCCAAAGACGACCAGCCGGCCGCGCAAGAGACGCAGCCCTCCGCTGAAACTGCCCCTGCGCAGTCGTCTCAGGCCGCCGCCCCTGCGCAGAAAGCGCAAGCCCCCGCTGCGGAGGCTCCGGCCCCCGTCGCCCCAACCCCGGTTGCCACCTCGGACGCCGAAGACAGCGGCATGAGCGAGGCGCAAGCCCGCGCCGCAGCCGAAGCCCGGATCGAAGCCGCACAGGCCCGCAGCCTGATCGACTCGATCGCGCCGGTCAGCAGCTCGCCCCAGCAGGCCAGCAAATCCTACCTGTCGGCCCTGCTGAAATCGAACGCGCCAACAGAGGCCGCATCAACGGCAACATCCGCCGCTGAGCCCGTCGCCGACAAGGCCGACAAAGCGCTGAAAGCCGCCGCGTAACCCACGCAGCCCCGCCGCGCCCGAACACCCTTCGGGCGCGGCGCATGGTTCACAGCCAAGACAGACATCAAAACGCAGGCGCTGAAGCGCGCGAATTATGTATGATTATCAATAAGTTGAAGTGGTGCGGGTGAAGGGACTCGAACCCTACCCGAGGCGTTATAAATCAATGACTTACGCGGCATTTTGTAACCATGTAACCACCGTCAGAATGGGCATCATTACCTAACGTCAATAATAATTGTGCAGGCAGATATGAAGCGCAAGCGCTGTGGTTGGTAAAGAGGTGCACACTGGCGCATCGACGATTAACTGTGTGAGAGCATGCCCGTTATTCGTAGGCACAAGAAATCAGGTCAGCTCACACCGGCAAGTTCTGGTGGAGATCACAGGTAATTAAAATGCCCTACCAGCGTGGTAGGGCACACGCTTTTCTAATGGCAGTGATACGGCTTACTTCCTGCATGGCAACATTGACCAGAAGGCGAATCTTTACGACAGCCTCCGCCATGCTGGATGGCTGTCTGCATAGGTCCAAGAATGGAGTCGACGCCGTCCTCGGCTGCAATGGGACCTGCCCCCAAAAAGAAAATAAAGGGTGCTGCGAGTAACAATTTTTTCAAAGCTGTCATCCTTAATGAGTAGTTACGAAAAAGTCCTTGTTCGATACTTGATCCAGTGCTTACAATCTAGGGTAGAGGGGCTTTTATAGCAACAGAATAAGCAAAATGGCTTTAATCAGAACAAACCAGAGTGAATGCATTGAATGGCAGAAAAGTCGAAGCGTAACCCAAATTGGTCGAGAGACGAGCTTATCTTGGCGCTCGATTTCTATGTAAAAAATAGGGGCAAGTCATTTGAAGACACCAGCGAGGAAGTTCAGCGCTTAGCGCGAGAGGTGAACGCTGTTGGCAGAGCGCTCGGATTGACGGGAACAGATACCTTCCGGAACGCAGTAGGAGCGTCAATGAAGCTACAGAATTTTCGCTCCCGAGATCCAGATGTTGACGCTAAGGGGCTTTCGCGCGGCAACCGTCTGGAACAGGTTCTTATGGACGAATTCATTACTGATCCCGCTAGACTGGCAAGCGTCGCGGACGCAATTCGCGCGGTCGTTAAGTTAGGCGAAATGCCGATGGTGAGCATGGCGGCAGATGAGGTCGACGCGCAGGAAGGTCGTGTTTTGACCCGATTGCATACTTATCGGGAACGTGACCGAGCGATCGTAAAGAGAAAGAAGGATAGCTTTCGCAAAAGGCATGGCACGCTATTTTGTGAAGTATGTAACTTTGACTTCTCTTCTAAGTATGGAGAACGAGGCGCGAATTTCATCGAATGTCATCACACAAAGCCGGTTTCTGAATTAATCCCAGGTGAGAAAACCAAACTAGCTGACTTAGCTTTGCTTTGCGCAAACTGCCATAGGATGGTTCATGCTGCGCGCCCATGGTGGTCCGTCGAAGAATTGCGGACTTCATTAGTATCCGATTAGGTGGTTGCAATGCCCGCCGGTGTGATCCGGCGGGCAATTGGATGCTAAGCTTGTGATTTTCTCAGATGAGACAACACTGATTCCGCAGCGCCGGAGTAGGTAAGATCGACAATAGGTAAGGTCTGACCTTCAAGTTTAGCAATCCATTGTCCGCAAAATGGATTTTCTATCGCAGTCTCATCGCCGAGAAGAAGTTGTGATGCCCGCTTCAAACGACTCGTATCTTTATCGACATCATCGACATAAAATTCGAGAGCTTCTTCAAACTCTTCCTGAACCCTAGTTTTCATACTGCAGTCCTCCCCACCCCAGCGATAATATACCGGGGGTTATCTTCCCACTGACTATATTCGTGGTCAGTGGCGTCTGGACCTGGCTCTGGCGTCCGCGTTTCCTCAGCAAGCCGCTCAAAGTCGTTCTTAATGACCCGGAGCATAACAGCCATTACTTCAAGTGCATTAAACACCGCTTCCAGTTCGACCAGGGGTTCTTCGCAGGTGCGTAGTGCTTCTGCGATATCGTCTCCAAGTTCGTCGGGCAAACATTCAGTATCAGAACAGTAAGTGGGAAAGTAGCGCTCAAAAATGCTGTCTTCACTAAATTTGACAGCTGAGAGTGCGGACTTCCCTCCATCGCGGCATGGAGCGTCAAGATACAGATTAAACAACTGATTTTGTGTCAGTGTTGCTTTAGAGGCTGGTTGAATGGTATAAACATTCATGTGTTCATTCCTTTTTCTGAACATTCAAAAAATGCGAAGTGGTTCTAGTTTGGCGACCGGACCACTTCGCGACTTTGGGCTTAGATGCCCGTAACCTTCCACTGTGGGAAAGGTCTCCTGACCGGTTTATCTAACTGGTTCAGAATCTTATTCAGCTTTACGGCCTGTTTCATAGCGGCTGCTCGATCGATATCAGTCGACTGCTCAAGCTCTTTTATGCGCGCTTGAATCTCACTGCGCTTGTATTCATTGACCGAATTCGCCAGCGTCACAATCGTATCTAGCATACAACTAATTACCAGCTCGGCGCGTCCGATTGCGCCCTTAGCGTCTTCAACGTGATCAACGTGATCAGCTCCAACTATATCAATGTCACCGAACGCTTCGAGATCAATGACATAGTCTTGCGCGTCGCGCTCGTCGTCAAATCCCGGGAACTCCATTCCCGCGAGCGCCATATACATATCGCACTCACCTATGTTCGGGTCATTTTCTGCCCACTGAGAGAACGGCTTCCGGTAGAGGCTTACCGCGATATCCTTCCCTTTTGTTTGAGCGACCTCGGCCTCCGCCTTTTTCCGCTCGCGATAAGCCTTTTGCTTTTCTGCAGGTGTAAGTGCCATCATTTCCTCCTAACATAAGTAACGCTAACACAGTTACCGTTACTTTGCAAAGAAGTATTTACTCGCTCACTAAAGATTTGGGCCAAAGCCCCCCAATTTCGCCGATGACCTCAGCTATTCGATCACGCAATGGGTGTGGGTGTGCCGGATCACGGTCCAGCTCAGTAAGTGCGTTCAGCAGCTCGTAATAGTCGGTATCCGGTAGGTAGATGTCAGATGTGGCCATCTCAGGCACTCCAAGGTGTTACAACACCACCAGACTCCCTGATCTGGAACGTCCGCGCAAGATACAAAATCGATTAAAGTATTATTTTTCAGATACTTAAATACTTACTTACTTTTCAAAATACGCGCAAACATGGTCACAACCGCGGGGGTTAAGCGGCCTGCCCGAACGCAAACAGGCCGCTTACTCTACTTGGTCAAGGTTATTTGGTGGGCAGCACACCTGTGTCGTCGGTCTTTTTCAACAGATCACCGATGGTGGTGCCGGACGGGCAGTTCTGCAGGTGCCTTGTGATGAGTTCACCGGCCTGGATCAGCCCGTAAAATTTCGCACGATGGATGCCGTCGGTGAGGTGTTTGAACCCTTGACGCTCAATCCCATAGGCCATGTGCGCACAGTCGTTATCGGTCATATTAATCCTTCTGAATTGTGTTTCACTCTGCGAAAAAGTTCGCAACTCATTTATAGACAGCGGCCAAGTGGGATGCGCACAATTGTGCTTTGATAATAAAACCCACCTACTCGGCCCTGCGGGCCTCCCTGCGCGGCCTTCGGCCTTGCCCGTCTCGCTTCGCTCGCCGGACGTTTTATCTGGTCTGACCGAAGGGTGTTCGTGCGTATGCTCTGCATTTCATAGATATGTGTTTATATGCTTACAGAGATGACTTTCCCCCTGATCTGACCATACGTGTAGAGGACCAAGGACATGCCTTGGTGTGTATGACCAGATCAGGGGGAAACGATGTAGCTTACGTCGAAGTGGTGAACCGAACCTTGGCCTGTCGTGACCAAACTGGGCGGCGTCCATTGTCCCAGCGATATTCGGCGATTCCTGACCTTTCGGTCAACGCGGTCGCAATCCGAAGATTGCGCGACATGGGCGGCTTACCTTCAACCTGCCCCATGTCCAGCGGGTGAGACGATTACCTCAGAGCCGCTGTCTTTGCTCGTGCTATTCGGCAATGCCGGGGAGCAACCTTACCGGCTTGCGTCCGTCATCTAAGACGGGGAGCATCCGGGGATACAACCTGCGACCTATGGCTGGTCGGCTCTCCGCGCCGTCTCGTATTCGGTGTTCTGGAGGTTCTTTAGCAGGGCCATAACATGTTCCTGTTCAGCGTGACAAGCTGACTAGGTAGGCTTAGCTTGGTGCTGGTCTGATCGTCATTGAAAGTAGACGATCGACTCTAGCTGGCAGGTGCTACTGATAGATATGCGTATGATTTTCTCCAAAATATCACATTGGGAACCATCTGCCTAGCGATATTTCCAGCAAGTCCACTATCTTATGGTGGTCGATTGCACCGCATCGCGAAATAGTAAATAGTTCAACTGCACCGATATCTGGCGCATTTTTGACATTGTCTGCGCAAAAAAGTTGGCAAATATTAATGCACCAGAGAAAGACTAGCTAGTTAGTCTGATACGCATCCAAGGGACGAAGAAAATGACGATAGATCGTTCCAGATGGCGAAAATATATTGCGGAATCGTTCACTGTTTCATTTCCATGTCCGCGCTGCACTAAGGGAAGTGTCAGACGCGGCGATAGCCCCGTTGTTTTGGTTGAGCCAGCTCATTCGGAACGGGAGCACAAAATGGACGAGTGGGAACCTGAGTGGATGCGCATGGCATTCACCACCATGCTGACATGCGACAATCCAATCTGCGGCGAAGTCGTCGCAGTAAGCGGACGGGCAGGTGTGGACTCACTTCATGACTACGATGAAGTAGGTCAGCCCCATCAATTTTACTATAATTGGTTGAAGCCAGCCAGTATGGCACCCGCGCCACCTCTTTTTCCAATCGCCAAAAATTTGCCGGAACCTGTGAAGGACGAGCTAAAGCTAGCCTTCCAACTCTACTGGATGGACCTATCCGCTTCAACTTCAAGGATTCGAACGAGTCTCGAGCGTGTCCTAGACGAACAAGGTATAGCAACAACCGCGGTTGACAAGAAGGGAAAGCTCCGAAGACTAGACCTGTTTGACCGCATTGATCTTTTTGAAAAACAGTCAAACGATGCTGATCTAGCGGAGTCGATGACCGCGATGAGGATCATTGGGAATCTCGGCACACACGGCGACAAAGTTAAAGAGGGCGACTATTTCGATTTGTTGGATATTTATGAAGACGCTCTATCGGAAATATACGACCAAAAAACCGCTAAACTTAAAGCGAAGAAGCAAGCGCTTATTGCGCTCAAAAAAAAATGAGCTGTCATCTTTTCAAAGCCATCAATAACCGCCCAAAAACTATCCCCTCCGGTTCAAGATATTTCCCGGCCTAAGCTGCCGCTGTATCTCTGTCACGACTGCGCTGCGCACCGTGCCTTCCAGTTCACGTGCCATCTTGCGCGCAAGATCGCTGTTCTGATCCGGCGTGCCCGCTGAGCCGTTCACCGTAACCGGGGCACTGATCGAAATTGTGGGCGCAGATGCGCTGGCACGGCCCATAGGATTCGATGATGCTTCGCGAGCGGCACCTACAAGGCCGCCGCCAGCATAGCCCTTCTTGGCGCTCTGGTGCAGCGCCTCAAGGGCAGGCACTCCAATAGCCTTGGTTGCCGCTGCGCTCAGGACATACTCCCCCTTGTGGACGATGCCAGCCGGTTCGAATTTGTCGCCCGGGCCGGTGTATCCACCAGCTGCAAAGCCGCCGCCGATAAGCTGCAGGGCTTTACCGAACACTGATCCACCTGCCCCGCTGGCAGCTTCAAGCAGCCGCTTCTTGAGCGCCAGCTTGATCAGCTCAAGGATTAGCTGACCCACGGCCTGTTTCGCCGTCAAAGCGCCAGACGCCATCCCCTCAAATACGCTGGCAATCCGGTCTGCACCGGCGCGGCTGGCGTTCTGGACCTCTTCGATCTTGTCCGCCGCCAATTCAGCTGCACTGCCCGCGTCGGTGTATTCCTTGGCTAGTGTGTCGATCTGGGCGGCAAGCTGTGGCGTCACTTCCACACCAGCACGTTGCGCCGCTGACAGAAGCTCAGCTTTAGTGCGGGCAAATTCCACAGCATCACCATAGCGAAGCTTAGCACCGGATACTTCAGCCAAGGCTTGAGCCTCAAGACGCAAGGCATTTGTTTCCTGCGCGATACTTTCGATCTCGCGTTCAAGATCGTTCTGCCGCGGCGCACCCACGCCGCCCTTACCGCCACCACCACCTGAGACCGGCTCTGGTGTGTCAAAGCTGGCATCAACGCTGGGCAGCGCTGGGCGCAGAGATGTTCCAACCGCCAAGCCGGGTGTCGCGGCGCGGTAGCCATTGCGCGACCTCGGGCCGGGGTCCATGTATGTAGGTGCAACTGTCTCACCACCCGCTAATGCACCGGGCAGAGTTGCGCGCAGGGCACGGGCGTTCACCGACGCTGTGGCGAGTGCTTTGACCAAGCGACCCAGACCACCGATGACATAGCCAAAATCAACACTGTCGATGGCGTTCACCTCGGCAAAAGTCGCCTGAGCCGTTGTGGTCGTTTCCGCTAGCCGCTGTTCAAACTCATCCGCACCAATGGCACCGCTTTCAAGATCGGCGACCAACGTGCGCATTTCAGTCGCCACCCGGTCCAATGCGCTCGCTGCATCGGTCTGACCCAATGCGCGCAGCTCTGCCGCGACCTTGCCAAGCCGCGTCGCGTTACGCTCAGCAATATAGCCTGTTTCATCATATGCACCTGCCAGCGCCTCAATCGCTGTGCGGTGCGTCTCCACCGCACGGGCATCACGGTTTAGCTCATCATAGATACCCGCGCCTAAAAGCGCGTTGCCCTGCCGTGGGTTGTCAAAGAGGTTGTCGATGTGACTGCGCACTTCCCCAAGTTTAGGCACCGCCTCTGCAATGCCGATTACAAGCGACTTCATGAACACATCGGCGCGCGTCTTGAGTGCCGCGAACCGCCGGTCAAGTTCAGCCGCCTTTTCGATCAGTTCGCTGTCCAGCACTGCGCCGGTATCATTGGCCGCGCGAATGGTGTCGCGCAGTTTACCTTCGCCACGACTGACTAGCTCAGCAAAACGCTCACCGGCTGAACCCCCAAACAACTCATCACTGATCCTGATCCGCGCGGCTTCATCCATGCTTTCCATGCGCCCGATGATCTCAAGCAGTAACTTCGAAGGGTCTGCGAGCTTTGCCTTGAGTTCGGTAGCGCCATACCCCAAGCGCGCAAACGCTTCGGCACCCGCGCCCTGCCCGGTCACGACAAATTCGTCAGCCCGCAGGTTCAGCTCTTTCAACCCGTCAACGATCTGATCAATGCCGATCCGGTTCTGCGCACCTACAAACTTCCATTCCTGCAAGGCCTGAACGCTGACCCCTGCCCGTTTGGCCTCATCCCCGATCTGCGCTGTCTCATTTACGATCCGGCCAAGGTTCTGTGACAAACCAGACAGAGCACCCACGGTCAGGCCACCCACCAGACCACCGGCCAAGCCGGGGCTAAGGCGCTTGAACGTGGCAAGGATGCTGTCACCGGCCTTGCCGTAGGTGTCGCGCAGCTTGTCGGCACTCTGGCGCGCACGGCGCTCCATTTGGCCGCTGGCACTGTTCTGCGCAGCATTGGCGCGCTTCAACCCTTTTTCGAGTTTGTCGATGCGGGCTTCTATATCGACGACAAGGCCGGGAAGGTCAGACATGGTGCAGGCTCCTAAAAGATGAAAAGCCCTTCGGCTTCGGGTGCGTTGTATTTGCTCAGGTTGGTTTCAGCGGCGCAGGCGCGTGACACCGCCATCGCGGCGGCGATTGCCCCGTCGATCCGGTCTGTCTTCTTGCCCTTGTGCATGCGGATCAGGCCAGATGTCGGATTGCGTGATGCGACAACACTGTCGAAGTGCTGGCGCAGCGCTGCATGATCAGCGTGCCGGATCAGGTCGCCGTTCACCGTGCGTTCAAGATCACCGGCGGCCACACCCATATTCAGCGGCGTCTGGCGATATTCAATCACTGGCAGACCGTCATCATGCAGGCTTTGCATCAAGCGGCGCGCAAGGTGCGGGTCTACGGCGATCTCCTGCACGTCATTGGTCGCGCATATCTCCCTGATCTGGTCTTCGATCAGCCCAGCGTCGATGATCGGGCCGGGTGTGACAAAGATCAGTCCAGCGTCGCGCCATTCCTCATAGGGCAGCCCGTCGCGATCAGCGCGGCC
Organism: Sulfitobacter sp. M39; assembly: GCF_021735935.1. NCBI lineage: Bacteria > Pseudomonadati > Pseudomonadota > Alphaproteobacteria > Rhodobacterales > Roseobacteraceae > Sulfitobacter > Sulfitobacter sp. M39. Next base: position 1,666,760 of record NZ_WMDZ01000001.1, on the reverse strand, counting down.
CTTGAGGTCATCACTGGGCACAAACAGCCAAGGGTGAACCGTGATCTGGTCATCATCATGACGCCAAGCCGCGACCACCGCGGTCAAGTCACCAGAGAGAGACATATCAACGCCAAGATAACAGGGAAGCTCTGCCAGCGCGTCAAAGTCCGGTTCAAACACTCGGGCATCATAGGTCGCCATATCGAAGAGCGGGTCACGGCTGTTGGCCTGCCAAACGTTCAAATTGAACTGCAGGAACGCTGCCCGGTCTGCAGGCTTGTTCTCTGCCTCTTTCGCTAAGCCGCGCATGCCGTCGATGGAGGGGAAACCATGTGCAAGACCGGGGTTGGCGCGATGCCATACCGTTTCATCCTGCCAGTCATCGTCAGGTTCAGCTTGGAACAGGATAGGCAGATAGGCCGGGTTGTCGATTTCGCCCAGCGCGACGCGGCGGGCATAATTATACTGCTCCGATGCCAAGGTCTCGGCACCGCGTCCGGCAGTCGTGGCGATCACGGTCAGGCTGTCGCGCACCTTGGCTGCACCACTACGCAGCGCTTCCCAAAGGTCGCGGCCTTTCCAGATGTGGATTTCGTCAATCAGCGTGAATGTAGGTGTCAGGCCGTGCGCGGCACCGCCGTCAGAAGAAAGGGCGCGCAGCGTGACGTTCTCAGCATTGTAGACGATCTGCTTGGCGCTGTTGAACGCGTCGTAGATGCGAGTTGCCGCGATCAAGCGCTTGTCCATGCGCACGATATTTGCGGCTTCACGAAAGCCGATGCCAGCCTGATCACGATCTGCAGCGGCAAACAACACCTGTCCGGCACTCACCCGTTCGGGGCCAATGGTGTGCAGTAGCGCCAGTGCAGCAGCCAGACTGGTTTTACGGTTGCCGCGCGGGACTAGAAAGAACACGTTTTGCACGATCCTGCGCCCGTCCGGGTGCCTGGGGCCATAGATCCGCCGCACGATCCGCTCTTGCCACGGCGCAAGCTGGAAAGCACCGCCCGGTGCGTCGCTGTTTGGATGGCGCAAGCGGCGCAGAAACTGCACGGCCCTTTCGCCATAGCCGAACGGATCGGCTATCGGGCTGGCGTCGTATATCCACGCGGGGAACGCGCTTGCGCTGGTCATGCGTCACCGGACGTTCAAAGGGTTGTCATCGTCCGCGCCGTCATCAGCGTTGGTGCCGATACGCGCACGGCTCACCGGTGACAGCCCATACTCCGCGGCGAGCTGGCGCGCTGTTTGGGCGGCACGGTTCTGAACACCGAACATCTTAGGGTCGATCTCACCAGCGTTCAGGCTACGGTTGTTTTCGATCTCGCGCACCACGCCAATCATCATGCAGTAGTGTTCGACGCCTGCCAGATCAGCTTTGGTCAACACCCGGTCCTTGATCAACCGCGGCATGATCCGTTTCCACTCGCCCGCCGCGTAGGTGCTGAAATACTCAGGCACCGGCGGTGCTTTGGTCAGCGCATCTTTCGTGACTTTGGCTTGCGGTTTCACCCCGCGCAGGTGCGCGCTCATGTTTCATCCACCGCGTTCACGCAGTGCAACTCCAGCGCCAGCCGATCCAATGGCAAGATCCGGACAATCCGGTAGGTGTAGCCTGCGTGTGTCACGCGCATATCTGTGGTGATCCAGTTAGTTGCCCAAAGCTTGAACACCTTACGGTCCTCGGTGCGCTCTACGTTGCTCAGGAAGGCGTCAGCACTCTCCTGCACCAGCTCTGCGCGTAGGGTCTGCTCAGGAACCCATTGCACTAGCACCGCACCAGACGGCTGCACCGTCTCCAGCTTGCACTCAAAGGTGATCTGCTCACGCATTGCGCCGGCCCGGATCATGCCCGCCACCTGATCACCGCTTCAACTTCGATCACGCCGTGGGTGTAAGCCAGTTCAGGTTGCGGGTCGCGCATCCAAATGACACGCGGTAGGTCGAGTTGGTCGATGGCAAAGCCGTCCTGATGATCAGCCATACCAATCAGCGTCTTTGACATGGCAAACCCGATGGCCTTGGCGGTATCGGCACCGTCTTCAATTGCCCAGATATGCACGTCGAGATTGACCCTAGCCAAGTGCTGCTCTCCGGATGCGCGGCCTAGGTAGTGCGTTTGAGCGTGGCCCATGATCACGCACGGGAAGCGATCAGGGCGCGTAGAACCAGCCCGAATACGATCTGGCTGCACCAGAGCGCTTACAGCGGGGTCAGCGATAAGGGTGGCACGCAATGCGGTCTGCAGTGCGACGGATGGTTCGATCATTTGCCGTCACCTGCGTTCTTAATGGCCTTAGCAACGGCGCGGCTGATCCGAGCCATCACCTTGGCTTTCTTCAACCGGAATGCGGGCCGCATGAACGGCTGCGCCTCATGGTTCACGGTGCCAAATTCCTGAAGGTGGCCGTGGCGCATATCCGGACTACCCACGGTCACGGCAGCCTGATTATTGGCAAGGGTCACGCTGCCACCACCGGACGCATAGGCGGGAGTTGTGCCACCGGGGCCGGTGACCGAGATGGTATTCACAAGGTCGCCAGTGTCCTCTGGTGCAAGCTGCTCCATAGCGTCTGCGATGTCCTGAGCGCCTTTCACCAGCGCTGGGCGCAGCTCTGCCAGCACCTCAAGAGGGATGGCGAGAAGACGGCGCTCGAGATCCGTTGATCCTTTAAGCCGCGACATGGCCGGTCACACTCTCGCGATAGGGGGTAATCAACTCCAGCACGCCAAATGGCACGGCGGTCAGGCGCATATCTGTCGCCGCTTCCCTGCTGACATACCAATAGGCGGCAAGCTGCAATGCGGCTTCGGTCAGGGATGGAGGCACCGGCTCAGCAAAAGGCGCGCCAGTGTGGTTCATAATCCATTCTTCCGCTACGGCCAACTTGTGCGTCAGCAGTGCGTCGTCCAGATCGTGCTCAAGGTTCAACTGCGCTTTGAGCAATGGCAGTGGTGTAGTCGTCATGCGGATTTATCCTGAAAAATTATATTCGGGGTCTCTTGTGCGGCTGTCCCCCCGCCGGTCCCCTGATCTTGCGCAATGTTTTTGCCTACCCCCCGCATGGTGCTTGTGCGCTCCCGGAAACGGGTTGTGCGGCGCTGTGCGCGGCGTTTGACGCTGATCAGCTGTTCTGGTGCTGGTGCATCTGCAATGCGCCTGATCAAGTGCTCACGGGTTGCGACCGGATCTACACCGGCGAGTGAGCAAACCATGTCAAAGTCGTTGTTCTGGATGGTCAGGTATTTGCGATTGCGCTCGATCTCGTGAATGCGCGTCTCGCGGCTCTTGCTGGCAGACGATGTGCCAGTAAGGGCATCACTGATCGCCAAGGACAACACTTCACACCAGAGGGCTTGATCTGAGTTCACAGAGAGCGCTCCAACCGTTGTTTGTGCCGGTTGTGACAAGGGGCGCAGAGGCTCTGCCAATTGTATTTATCCCAGAACAGCATCATGTCGCCTTTATGCGGCGTGATGTGATCCACCACAGTTGCCAAGGCATTGCAGCCCGGATGTGTGCAGACAGGATTGAACTGCAGCCATTCCTGGCGGGCAACTTCCCATTGGCGCGTATAGCCACGCTCACGGGCGCTGGGCCGGGTCGCGTCATGGCGCTTATTCCGCGCACGAGTGGCCGCAACCCTGCAGGCACAGCGCTCGCCATACGCCACGATGGCACCACAGGTGCAAAGGTGCGGCGGGCGGCTCATGTCATCTTCGCCTTCAAGGCATGCAGTCCGGCGCGATCAAAATCAGGATCAAGGCCAGCGTCAATGTTCGCCTGTCGCTGATCGTTGTTCATGGTGGGTGCGCTGGCATCTTGGTCATCTCCACCGCCGTGAATGGCCTTTAGCTGATCGACGTGACCGTCAAAGGCGTTCAGGATTTCCGGCAGCGTGGCGTTCCAAGCTGTGTCCGGCGTCCAGCCAAGCCAACCTGTCGCCAGTTTGTAGAGGTCTGCATACAGGTCAGCCCATGCGACTGCCTTAGCAGCAGGTGCCTTCGCGGCCTCGCCCGTGATCTTTTCAGATACCGGGGTCGTCAGCGCTGTGAGAAGTGCGAAGGCAGGTGCAAGCGTGACTTGCTGGACCGTGCGCATTGAAGCGCCAGATAGGGCGGTAAGCATCGTCTGTGCCGCCGCACGGTCAAATGCTGCATACCGGATGATCTCGCGGATCGTCGCGGTGTCAAATTCATGCAGTTTGGAAAGCAGGGCGGGAAACCCGCCATGCAATGCTTCTAAGTGCGTCGCGGCACGCAGCGACGGCTTGAGCCAGACAGTGTTGCCACCGTAGGCCAGAGCGATATCAGAGGCGTGCCGCTGCATCATCTTATGCCGCGCACTTCAACTTGATGAAACGATCAGGGTGCGTCACGTCAGCACCGACACGCTTGCGGGCATGGAAACGCACCTGACCATTTACAGCAAGGCTGTAGGGGTCGCGCAGTGTGGTCAGGCCCACGCGGTCAATAATCCGGTAGCCCTGCATGTCGCCAAACAGGATCGGGTAAGTGCCCGCGCCGATATCGTCCATATCCGGCATTTCAACCACCGGACGGCCAAGCAGCGTCGAAGGTGCGCCAGCGATGATCGGATCAAGCACGAGATAGCGGCCATTGCCATCCTTCCACTGCCGGACGACGGCCAGCGTGTTGCGGTTCATCATCCAGACACCGGACTGCGCGTAAGTCGTGGCGATCTTGTGATACATCGCGATTAGCACGTCAGCAGGGTTTGACACGGGGAAGTTTGCCGCGACGCCGGTTTTCAGCTCGGCGATGCCAGACGCGGCCATGATGCCGAACGGCTGGCCAGCGCCAGTGCCTTTGACAAATGCCAGCCCTTCTGTCCTCGCGAAAGACTCGGCGAAGTCAGACAGCAGCTCACCTTCAAGATTATAGGCGTTGTCTTCAAGCAGCGCGTTCGACACGTCCGTGAACGTGGCCAGTTCGTGCGGTGTCATTGTCACCTGTTCAAACGTCATGCCGGATGCGGTGCGGCTGGCGATCTCGGCAACCCACGTTGCTGAGGTGCCGGTGACACGGCGCGGATACACGATAGAGGGTGCGCTGATCGAAATGACTTTCGCGTAGGACCGGATCGGGCTGAACTCTGTCAGCAGCTTAATCAGTTCACTGCCAAACTCTTGCGGTGCCAGATAGCCCGCGCTGGCGTCATTTGCGACGGTCAGGGCTTTGACTTCCTCTGGCGCGATCCGTTCGACACCACGGCGCAGGAAGTTACCAAACGCCTTGGTTTCGGGGTCTGTGACCGGGCCAGTGATGTGAACGCCTTGCGGGCGGTTTGCTTTCGCTTCGATCTTATCCAGCCGGGATTTGATTTCGTCGAAAGCTTTGGTGTCCATCTGGGGCGCGTTGGCCGGTGCAGATGGATTGATCGGATCTTCGATAGTTTCGGTATTCATGTGTTGTTCCTTAGTAGGCTTTGCGGTGCCGTCCGATTTCAGGGAAGTGATCTGTGCGCCCGGATGACACGGCACAGCGACAACAGAGATTTCATGCAGGGACAGCGCGGTGATGGTGCGGCCCTTGGCGCGGGGTGTTGAGTTGGTGGTGACAAAACCGATGGACAGGCCGGATACAGCCTTAGCGCTGATCATCGCCTGCACTTCACGCGCCCGTGCTACATCGTTGATCAGTAAACGGCCCTTCACGATCAGACCCGCTTCGGTTTCTTCGATCTGATCCCAGACACCGATGACCTGCCCCTGATCGTGGGCAAACAGCATCGGCAAAGTAACCGGCGCGGCGATGGCACCCTTTTCAATCACATCACCGACGCGATCAGCGCTGCAAAATGGCCACGCGATGCCTTCGATCAGCCCTTCGGGTGTGACGGTCAGATCAGCCTTAAACTCTAAACGGGTGGTCATGCTGCGGTGTCTCCGGTTGCCGGGGCGGCGGTGCCGTTCCAGCGGGCGTCAAGGATATCGAGGGCAAGTGGATAGGTTTCCGCCATCGGGCGGTTGCGGGCATATGTGTCCACAAGCTGCATCGCCTCTTGCGGGTGCATGCCCGCGCCGATCAGTCCAAGCCGGATGACTTCGGCAAGGTCGGCTGCTTTGAACAGCATCGCGACGGCTCGCTGGTAAAACGCACCGATCCCGCTTTCTGTGATGCGCTCCAGCTCCGTGATCATGTCGTCGGTCAGGGTGAATTTGTGCTCAGCCGTGCCGAAAAATCCGGTGTGCGTGATCATGCTGCTTGCTCCTGTGCCACGGGTTCAGCCGCACCGGATGTGGTGTAGGGGTTGGCAAGGCTGTTGCCATCGGCAAGCGGCGCAAGATTCAGGCCGCTGCGCACTTCATTTGCCGTCATCGCACCCATGCTGCGGTATTGCCCGTAGGCTCCGGCGCGGTCTGAGGCGTTGGTGGTCAGCAGATCATCGGTAACAAACTCTACATAGAACGCAGCGCGTTCCTCTGGCGTGAACAGGACGCGCGCATATGCCCATGCCCAGCTTGTCAGCCACGGCTTGAGCGTGATGGCGTAGAACTGGCGAGCCATTTCCTCAGTGTTGGACCATGTGCCGCGTGTCAGCTCGAAAAGCATCGTAGGGGGAACCCGAAAGACACGGGCGATCTCACGGATTTGCTCAAGCCGGTTCTCTGCGAACTGCGCATCGGCAAGTGTCATCGAAAGCTGGTCATAGCTCATACCCTCATCAAGAATGGCAGTGCCGCCTGCGTTGCGCCCCGCGTGGGTGTTGAACCATGAAGCCGCGATCTTTTTCTTAGCCTCTACATCCAGCACCTTGTCGCTCTTGATGATGCCGGACGGGCGCGCGCCATTGGCAAACAGGCTAGCCACGTGCTGTTCAAAGGCGAGCGCAAGGGCGATAGCCTCGCGACCGAGCGTGATCGGGGAAACCCCACCAAAGGGCTGCACGTGCAAGATGTCGCGATAGCCGAAGCGGCGCGGCCCTTGATCGGTCTGGACAATATAGAAAGGTTCACCGTCCGGCTCGTGATCTGCGCGAACACTGGCAGGGTCGATCCGATGCAGTTCAAAGGGTTCGCCACCGGTCAGCCTGACAACGTGGGCATAGCCGTTACCTGTCAGCAGCGCGTCGATGGTCAGGTGTTCGCGCAGTTGACCTGCGCTGGTCCACTCGTTCGCCTCGTCATGCACAAGCCGGTAAGCGCCCTGCCCCTTTGCCGCTTCTTTGGTGTCGGTCAGATGGACCTTTGCAGGCATCGCACCGATGGTCTCAGAGATGAGCGCCACAGCACAGGCAACGGCTGGAACGCGCAAGGCTGAGTTGCCGGAGACATATATGCCGGTAGCCGTTGGAGTTGCACCAAACAGCCCAAACGCCTCTGGCTCAGTCAGACTCAGAGCTTTGGTTTCGCGCTTGCGAAAGAAACGGTCGATGAGTGGCATTCAGCATTCCATACAGTGTGGTATCTGTATACCACACCGGTGAATCGCTGTGAATCCACAAAATGTTATACTATTACATTTTTATCGTTTTTGCGGTTTCGTCTGGTGGCAGCTTGCTTAGACGCCTTCCTTCACCCATCACTGTAAACGAAGGTGAAATGACAACGAGCGAGAAGGCATCATGGTAAAGGAGATATCAGAAATAATAGACCGCGCAGAGCTAGTCTTGAGAGCCGCTTACGCTGGGTTAGAAATGATGAGGCTATCCAGTGGTGCAAAGAAAGACCTAGGGCTGCGCAATGTTCTAACATTTGGACGGAGTGTCACATTTGTAGTTCAAAATTTAAGCAGCAAAAGTGAAGTATTCGAAGAATGGTATAAACCTCACCAAGATAAGCTGAAGTCCGATCCGGTGTTTAGTTTCTTCAGAGACGCGCGGAACAATCTGGAAAAGCAGGGTCGCTTGGAGGTCTCAACTTCTGCGCAGATTAAACGATTTGGTGACGCTGAAATGAACGCTCTCTCGGCAGAAAAACCACCGGGAGCTACAGGTTTCTTCATCGGCGACCAACTAGGCGGGTCAGGATGGGAAGTTCCGCTGCCAAATGGCGAGACGATAAAATTCTACGTAGATATGCCGAGCGATGTTGCAGTTGTTGAGCAGACATTTGCAGGCGACCTAGCGGAAAAATATCTTGGCAAATGCGACAAAACTGCTCTGGAGCTCTGCGAGCGTTACCTTGCGGGGCTATCTGAGATCGTGGATGGCGCGAGAGAACATTTTCTAAATCAGCCACCCGCGCAAATATATAATGGCAATCGTCTTCCACCATATATCAGAGTAGTGAAATAATGAACCTAACTTGCTCTACATACTGTAGAAAGGCAGCTGCCGGAGAGCATCAGCCTTAGTCTTGATCGTCACATCACCATAGTGGTCGGCAGCGGTCCTCCCCGCATGGCCTTGAATGGCATCAGCAACACGATCAGAGATACCTAGTTCTCGGCACTGCGTTTTGAACCTGTGACGCCACCCATGGTTCGGCTGAATACCATCTGGGACCAGCCCATCCTTGCGCAGCCAGTCTGACAACTTGTTCGATACGATCACAGCCGCCTTTCTGAACCTCTCGGGCTTGGTCGCATTGTGGAACAGTGGGCCTTCGACGGCATCATCGACGAATTTCAAAAAACCTTGGTCTAGTATTTGCGAATGTAACGGCACGTCTCGGTAGCCACCAGATTTGACAGTGCCAGCATCTGGTGTGATCCGAGCGACCCAATGTTCGCCCACCTTGGTCACGTCCTCTTTCCGCAACTGAATGATCTCTGAAACCCGCGCACCGGTAAACGCACAGATGATCGGCACCCACCGCTTCACGTTTGCCATCTGCATGGATTCACGCACCCGCCCGAACTCGTCCGGTGTCGATTGATAAGTGCGAGAGGCCTTCAATACCTTCTTGGCTTCGTCGTCGGTGTATCCACGTTCACGCCCATACACTTTGCGCGGTTTAGGCTGTCGCACCGTTGCTGCTACATTCTCGGGCAGACGGTCATTTTCCACAGCCCATGCCAGCACTGATTTCAGAGCTGAGAGGTAGATATCGTTCACTGTCTTTGGCGATAGCGTTTTCATAAGGTAGTCTCGCCAAGCCAGCACGTCTTTCTTCGTCACGCGACCAGCGTCGTTGTGCTTGAGAAACTTGCGCAGGTTGTCGATCACCGGGCGCTGGCGCTGCCCCTTGTCGCGCATGAAACCGGCCTGCATGCGACTGTTCAAATAATCTGTCCAAAGGCCGGACAAGCTGACTGGCGCAGGCGCTTTTTCAGCCTGCGCGGCGTCCTTAATTATCGGTGCCGCGGGCGTGCCGGTGTAATCACCTTCATCACGCTCAGCGACGCGCGCCAGCGCTTCTAGCTCTGCGCTGCACAAGGCACGAGCGATCACCCGCCATTCATCGCTGCCCTGCACCGCATCGATATTCCCAGCTGCCCTGAATCTTTCGAGCTGATCACCGATGACCGACTGCAGCTCATCATCACTGCAGCGGCCTGCTACTGCTTGGCGCAGTTGATAAACGTAGAGATCATCAATGCCGGTGTTAGCGTATCGTGAATCATTCCGCAGAAGGTCGTCGAACGCCAAACGCTGATTGTAGTGGCTCAGAGCAATTTGGTCCGGTGCCAGAGGATACCGAGCTTGGACCGGCTTCTGCCTCCCTTGCGATCCTTCGCGCTCAGCCAGCGCGATCTGGTGCTGTAGCTGCGCCACGGCCCCGGGCAGCAGCTTGAGGGCTTGCCTGTAGTCCGCCCCTAGCGGGCTGCGAAGCTCGGTCTTACCGACGATACCGCGAAGGTCTTTAGGGACAACAAGGCGTGCGTGATACCGCCCGGACCGGTTGATGAGATGCCTGATCTTGCCAGCCATGGTAAACCCGTTTGTAACCAAAACTGTAACCGTTGAACGGACTTCCGGCCTTATTTGCAAGGGTATTGTTAGTTATCAATAAGTTGAAGTGGTGCGGGTGAAGGGACTCGAACCCCCACGCCATAGGCGCCAGAACCTAAATCTGGTGCGTCTACCAATTCCGCCACACCCGCATTGCGCGTTCACTATCAAAGAAATTTCCCAGTGGCGAGGGGGAAAAACGCGCATGACGTATAGTTTTTATCACCTGCCACGCGTGCCTGCGCCCGACGGCCGCTAGAGGTCCAGCGCCTTGAAGACGCGTGGGATTTCTTCGACCAGATCTTCGGCGATCAACCCCGGTCCGAACTGACGCGCGGCCTCTACATGCAGCCACGTGGCATATTGCGCCGCCTCGAAGGGCGCGATGCCGCGGGCCAGCAGACCGGTGATCATGCCCGACAGCACATCCCCCGCGCCTGCGGTGGCAAGCCACGGGGCCGCGCGATCGCCTGTGCCGTGATGCGCGGCAACGCGGCCGTCGGGATGCGCGATCAGGGTGGTCTCCCCCTTGTACAGAACAACCGCCCCCGCCTTTTGCGCCGCCATCAGACAGGCCTGCGCCTTATCGGCATCACTCTCTGATATCTCCTTGAAAAGACGTGCGAACTCTCCGCCATGCGGGGTCAGCACGCAGTGCGGGCCAAGGCGCTCCCACAGGGTGGGCTCCTGTGCGATCAGGGTCAGCGCGTCGGCGTCCAACACGCAGGGCTTGCCGCATTCAAGCACTGCACGCACCAGCGCCACATGGGACGGTTTCAGCCCCAAGCCCGGCCCGATGCACAGCGCCCGCACGCGTTTGTCACCGGCAAGCTCTGCCAGATCCTCGGGGCCTGTAACGCGCGACAGCATCAGAGCGATGATCTGCATCGCCACCTCCATCTGCGCGGCGGGCGGTACGGCCAGCGTGACCAGCCCCGCCCCCATCCGCAACGCCGCACGCCCAGACAGTCGCGCCGCCCCCGTGCGCCCGGCCCCACCGGTTACGACAATCGCATGCCCGTGATCGAACTTATGCCCCTGCCCCTTGGTCAATTGATCAAAGTCCAGCGTGTCTGCGGTGATGGCAGTCGGTTGCATGGCAGCCCCTTTCCGGTCCGTCTTTTGCCCAAAGATAAACCACCTGCCCAAGCGATAGCCAAGCCTGCCAGCACATGGATTTTCAAACTGCACAGATTTTAATCGCAACGCACATAAAACAGCCGATGCGCACAAATTTTCGCCTCTTTCGGTGGACTCCATCGCGCGTCTGGTAGACCGTCGGCCCGCACGGTGAGATGACACCGATGTAGACCGAAAATCACCCGTCTGGCAGGGAGGCCTCAGATGAAAAAGATCGAAGCTGTAATCAAGCCGTTCAAGCTTGATGAAGTCAAGGAGGCGCTCCAAGAGGTTGGCGTTCAGGGCCTTAGCGTTATCGAAGTCAAAGGCTTCGGGCGTCAAAAGGGCCATACAGAATTGTACCGTGGCGCTGAATATGTCGTGGATTTTCTGCCCAAGGTAAAAATCGAAATCGTGTTGGACGACGATCAGGTAGACGCCGCCATCGAGGCCATCGTATCGGCCGCTAAGACCGAGAAGATCGGCGACGGCAAAATCTTCGTCAGCCCCATCGAACAAACAATCCGCATCCGTACCGGCGAGACCGGGTCAGACGCGCTTTAATCGAATTTACGAGATTCAAGAAAAGGATATCATCCAATGAGCACCAAGGACTTCCTGAAGAAGATCAAGGACGAGGACATCGAATACGTTGATGTACGTTTCACCGATACACGCGGTAAACTGCAGCACGTGACAATCGTCTCCGATCTTGTTGACGAAGATTTTGTCGAAGAAGGGTTCATGTTTGACGGCTCCTCCATCGCGGGTTGGAAAAGCATCGAAGCTTCCGACATGAAGCTGATGCTCGACACGGACACCGCCTATGTTGATCCGTTCTATGCTGAAAAAACCATCTGCGTGCACTGCTCTGTGGTAGAGCCCGACACAGGCGAAGCCTATGAGCGTGACCCCCGCGGCACCGCGCAAAAAGCCGAAGCCTATCTGAAATCCTCCGGCATCGGTGATGTGGCCTATATGGGTCCGGAAGCCGAATTCTTCCTGTTCGACAACGTCAAATTCTCGAACTCGATCAACAAGGTATCCTACGAAGTTGATGCGTCTGACGCATCCTGGAACACCGACACCGACTATGAAATGGGCAACATGGGCCACCGCCCGGGCCTCAAGGGCGGCTACTTCCCCGTGAACCCCACGGATGAAGCACAGGACCTGCGCGCCGAAATGCTGTCGACGATGAAACGTCTGGGCATGAAGGTCGACAAACACCACCACGAAGTGGCGTCCTGCCAGCACGAACTGGGCCTGATCTTTGGGTCGCTGACCGAACAGGCGGACGAGCTGCAGAAATACAAATACGTGATCCACAACGTGGCCCACGCTTACGGTAAATCCGCAACCTTCATGCCCAAGCCGATCTATGGCGACAACGGCTCCGGCATGCACGTGAACATGTCGATCTGGAAAGACGGCAAGCCCCTGTTCGCAGGCGACAAATACGCCGACCTGAGCCAGGAAGCGCTGTATTTCATCGGCGGCATCCTGTCCCACGCGAAATCGCTGAACGCCTTCACCAACCCGGCGACCAACAGCTACAAGCGTCTGATCCCTGGTTTTGAAGCCCCCGTTCTGCGCGCCTATTCCGCACGCAACCGCTCGGGCTGTGTCCGTATCCCATGGACCGAATCCCCGAAGGCAAAACGCGTAGAGGCCCGCTTCCCCGATCCGGCGGCAAACCCCTACCTGTGCTTTGCAGCACTGCTGATGGCCGGCCTTGACGGGATCAAGAACAAGATCGATCCGGGCGAAGCCATGGACAAGAACCTCTATGATCTGCCCGCTGAAGAACTGGCCGATATCCCAACCGTTTCCGGTTCCCTGCGCGAAGCGCTGGAAGAGCTGCAGTCGGATATGGATTATCTGCTGGCCGGTGACGTCTTCACCAAAGACCAGATCGAAGGCTACATCGAACTCAAGATGGAAGAAGTGCACAAATACGAGCACACACCCCACCCTGTTGAATTCGGCATGTACTACAGCTGCTAAACGGCGGCCTCCACCCTCACGGGTGGCCAGACCAACAGCAAAGGGCGTCCCTATCGGGGCGCCCTTTCGCTTGGAATGCGTCTTGCTATTTGAAGTTCGAAACAGCTGAGCTAAAGTCAGCCGAAGTTTCATATAGTCAGAGGTTATTTCATGCGCCCCACCAAACGTCTTGCCACGGCACTTATGCTTTCTTTGGGCTTCGCCGCCCCGGTCGCAGCGGCCCAATGTGGCAACAACGCGGGAGGCTTCGACGCCTGGAAACCCGCCTTCGCGAAAGAGGCCGCCGCCGCGGGTGTCGGTCAACGGGGGCTCGATGCACTGGCCAACGCACGTTATGCCAGCAGCACCATCGCCGCCGACCGCAACCAGAAATCCTTCAACTATTCGCTTGATAAATTCATGCAGGTGCGCGGTGCCGATACGATCGTCGCCCAAGGCCGCAAGCGCAAAGCCCGCAATGCAAGCTTCTACCAGTCACTCGAAGCGCGCTACGGCGTGCCAGCGGGGGTGATCATCGCGATCCACGGGATGGAAACCGCCTTTGGTGGCTTCATGGGCGATACCTCGGTGGTCTCTGCAATCACAACGCTGACCTATGACTGCCGCCGCTCCGATTTCTTTGCCCCTCACGCCATCGGCGCGCTGAAACTAGTTGATACCGGCGCGATCAACGGTGGCACCAAAGGCGCAAAACATGGCGAGCTTGGCCACACCCAATTCCTGCCCGGCAACGCCCTGCGCTATGGGGTGGACGGGAACGGCGACGGTCGCGTTGATTTCTACAACCAGACCGACGCGCTGGCCTCGACCGCGAACTTCCTACGTCAGAAAGGCTGGCAACCCGGTGCCGGCTATCAGGAAGGGCAAACCAACTTCAACGTGATCAAACAGTGGAACGCTGCCGGCGTGTACCAGAAAGCCATCGCCATCATGGCCGCCCGCATCGACGGCTAATCCCCTCAATAGTAAAAGCAACCGCCACGCGCGCGCCGGTCCTGCGGCGCGCGTGTTTTGCTTCCAAATGGCTGAAAATCCTCGCCGAAGGCATCTGCCCCGTGCCACCCGCACCGCCCCATTGCAATTGAAGCCCCCAAGCGTCATATAGCACCCATAGGGAAAGGCCCCTGCCGTCCGCATATCGGTGAAGTCCTTGATCAAGAACACACCTTCAATCTCGCGGATTGACGGGCAACGCGGACCCCCTTCGACTTTTGCGAGAGCAGGAGTGTTATGATGACAACCCAAAACCATCCCACCGCCGTACCTTCGGCTGATGTGCTGAAATCCCAGGCTAAACGGCTGCGCGCGGATCTTGCGGCCCAAGGCACAGCGGTGTCCCATGCGGCGACGCTGGAAATGGTGGCCCACCAATGGGGCGCGCGCGACTGGAATACGCTGAACGCACAGGCCGCGGCCCCTGCGCAGGGCTGGACGCCCGGCGACCGCGTGCAAGGCCGCTATCTGGGGCATCCCTTTACCGGCGTGGTCAAGGCGGCGCGGCTATCGGGCAGTGGCATGTGGTCGCTGACCCTGCGCTTTGACACGGCGATTGACGTCGTGACATCGCCCCTGTTCAGCAATATGCGGCGGCAGATCAACGCGGTGGTCGATGCGCAAGGGATCTCCCCGCGCAAGACCTCCGACGGGCATCCGCATCTGGTTCTGACCTAGCGCCATTAAACTCTAACTATCGCGCCTGCCTGTGTCCGCTCAGGCAGGCGCATCTCCGTCGCGCACCACATAGGTGTGGATCGTAAAGACCACCGCATCGCTTTCGGGCAGACGCAGGATGCATTGCCGCTCTGACCGGATAAAGGGCATGTCGCTGCCTGTTTCGCGCCGTCGCGGCTGGTGCAGATCCGCATCCGCATAGCGCAGCTTGTTGAACCGCCACAGGGGCCGCCCTGCCCGCACGCCGTCAAACAGACGTTGCACACGCCGCGCGATGTCGGCGTCATATTCCTCGACCGGAGTGTGAATGCCCGTCAGGGGTTGCTCTATCTTATCCGCCAGCCGCCAGTTCGCCGGAAAGCACAGTGCCGCAGCGGTCAGCACATGTTCATCGCCACGCTTTTGCAGGATGCAGAGGTCTTCTTGCACCAGATGCGCCAACGTCCACAGCGGTTGCGACCGGTCCAGCGTGACCTTGCGCCCGTCAGGACAAACCACCGCATCAGCCCCGAGGGTGAAACCGAAACGCGGCAGAAGGGTCAGCGCCTCTGACAGCAGCTCTGCCGCGGCGGGTCTGGCGGCCTCGCTTTGGTAGAAAACAGCCTTGGGTCGTTCCGCCAGCAGCGCTTCGCGGTAGACCATCTGCGGCGCGTAGGCTTCGTCCATCAGCAACCAGTCATCCGCCCCGCAAGGCCCCGTGCCCGGCAATCCGGGCGTGCCGGTTTGCGCGTCCGGTAGTCTGGTTTGCAATATCACGGGCATGGGCTTTCCTTTCAGATGAGCGGATGAGGGCCAGCCGGAGGCGAAACCGGCGGCGCGGCGCATAGGCCCGCTGTCGGGGCGCAGCCTGCTACGGGCCATGCCTTCGGCGAGGATTTAGGGCCATTTGGAAGCGGGTGTCAGTTCTTCAGAGCGTCTTGCAGCGCCGGCAGAAAGCGTTGTTCGTAGTCACTGCCGACCAGTGGACCGGCGTAGCGGAACAGCACCGTGCCGTCGCCCGCGATGATGAATGTCTCTGGCGGGGCGGTGACGCCCCAGTTGATGGCCGTGCGTCCCTGAGGGTCAAAGGCGACGCCTTCGAAGGGGTTGCCATCATTGGTCAGGTAGCTGGTTGCGGGGCCGATCGTGTCTTTAAAGTTGACCCCGATGATCGACAGCCCCTGCGCCTGCATATCAAGCAGTTGCGGATGTTCGGCGCGGCAGGGCGGGCACCAGCTGGCCCAAAAGTTGACCAGCGTCACCTCGCCATTGGTCAGCACATCCGGTGCCGCGGCGGGAAACCCTTCCAGCGGTTTTTCCGGCAGCGCGGGGGCCATCTGCCCCACCAGCGTCGAGGGCAGCCCTTCGGGATCGGGGCGGAACATGCCAAAGGCGGCAAGTGCCACGAAACCGGCGAAGACCAGCGGTGGCGCGATCATGAGCGGAGAGATTTTAGCCATCTTTACGGGCCTCTATATCAGCAAGTGTGGCGCGGGCCTTGCGCCCTTTGTTCAGGCTCAGCCCCACCAGCCCCGCCAGCAGCAGCAGCGACACCCCATAGGCGGCCAGCACCTCGGCGGCGTATTTCCCAAGCTCCGGCATCATGTGCCCCTTTCGCTGCGCGCCAGCAGCGCGCGGGCGCGGCGCAGGCGGATTTCGGTCCCTGTGCGGTACAGGACCAGCGCCAGAAACAGCAGGCCAAAGCCGACCATACTGATCAGCAGCGGGTAGAAAAACACATCCGACACGGTACGCCCACCGGTGGCCAGCGGGACAGAGGTACCTTGATGCAGACCCTGATTCCAGAACTTGACCGCATAGCGCGACAGTACCGCAAAGACCGAGCCCACCAGACACAGGACCGAGGTCAGGTCTGCTGCGGTATCGGGGTCCTCGACCGCTTCCCACAGGGCGATATAGCCAAGGTAGAAAAGGAACAGGATCAGAAAGGACGTCAGCCGCGGATCCCATGCCCACCAGGTGCCCCACATAGGCTGCCCCCAGATCGCACCGGTGATCAGCGCGATCACTGTCATGGTGACGCCCACAGGGGCCGCCGCCTTGGCCGCAAGGGCGCTGACGTGATGCCGGCGGATCAGCCAGACCAGCGAGGCCACCAGCATCATGAACCATGCGTTGATCGCCATCAGCGCCGCGGGCACATGTAGGTAGATAATCTTGACCGTCGATCCCTGACGGTAATCATCCGGCGTGCCGAAAAAGCCCCAGCCCAGACCGACGATCAGACACAGCGCCGCCCCCCCCCAGACATAGGGTTGCACGCGCGCCGAGAGGCCTAAAAATTTCACCGGATTGGCGTATTCCCATAAAGACATGGCGGGGTTCTATCGCTCCGTTTCTTGGCACTCAATGGTCAAAAGCGCGCACTCACCTTAAGGTCATCCGCAGCACCGCGGCAGAAGCAAAGGGCATTAGCGCGATGGTGCCAAAAGTGATGCCAGCCAGCAGGGTCAGCGGGGTCGTGGCATCCAGCCCCATCGCGCCGCGGCGCGCGGCCTCTGCCCCGAAGATCAGCGTCGGAACGTACAGCGGCAGCACCAGCAGCGACATCAGCAGCCCGCCGCGTTTGATGCCCACGGTCAGCGCCGCGCCAAAGGTGCCGATCACCGACAGCGCGGGCGTGCCCAGACCCAGCGAGGCCACCAGCCACAGATATCCCGAAGGCGCGAGGTTCAGCATCACCCCCAACACAGGTGCCGCCAGCACCAGCGGCAGCCCTGTCGTCACCCAGTGGGACAGCGCCTTGACGCTCAACGCAGCCTCAAGCGGCAGCGGTGCCGTGGCCAGCAGGTCCAGCGTGCCATCCTCAAAATCCAGCGCAAGCAGCCGGTCGAGCGAGAGCAGGCAGGCCAGCAGCGCGCCCAGCCAAAGCACACCGGGCGCAATGGTCCCCAACAGATCGGGTTGCGGTCCGACCGAGAAGGGCACCAGCACGGTCACAATCAGGAAGAACGCCAGCCCGAGACCAAAGCCCCCGCCCGCCCGAAAGGCAAGCATCAGGTCACGGCGCAGCAGGGCGATCACAGGAAAGCCTCGTCACTGGCACCGCTGCGCAGTGATGGTTTGGCGCGAAACGGGGTGATGTCAAAGCTATGCGCATTCAGGCCAAGCTCGATATGGGTCGCGATCAGCGCCGTGCCGCCTGCCCCCAGATGCGCCGTCACCGCCGCGGCGAAAAGCCTGACGGCGGCGGCGTCCAGCGACACGGTCGGCTCGTCCAGCACCCAGATGGGCCGCCCCGTGACCATCAACCGCGCCAGCCCCAAGCGCCGCTTTTGCCCCGCCGACAAGGTGCCCGCCAGCCGGTCTTGCAGCGGCTTAAGGTCATAGGCGGCCAATGCCTCGGTGATATCGCGTTGCCCGAAGACCTGTGCCCAGAATGTGAGGTTTTCGCGCACGCTCAGCATCGCTTTCAGCCCGTCGGCGTGCCCGGCGTAGGCGATGGTTTCCTCTGCCCCGTCGATCTGCCCCGACAAGGGCGGTTGCAGCCCCGCGATGCAGCGCAGTAGCGTGGTCTTGCCCGCCCCGTTCGGCCCACGCAGGATCAAGGCGGTCCCCGGTTCAATCGCAAAGGACACCCCGTCCAGCACGGGCACACCGCCGCGCGCGACAGCAAGGTCGGTGACACGCAGGGTCATATCAGACGGGGATCATCGCCAAGGCGATGCGACGGCCTTCGCTGAGCAGGACGTTATAGGTCCGCGCCGCGGCGGGGGACGACATGACATCCACCCCGATGCCCGCGTCTTCAAGCGTGCTGCGCAGGTCGGCCGGGATATGCGCAATCTCGGCCCCCGTGCCGATGAACAGGATGTCGATCTTGCCCGCCAGCGCCAGAAGCGGGGCGTGGTCGTCGAAGCCCTGCCACGGAGAAACCCCAGAGGTGCCTGCGATCACCGGCCCTTCGAACAACTCGCCACCGATCCGGAAGAAACCGGCGCCATAGCCTTCGACGGGTTTGGCATCCGAATACACGACCTCGTTCAAACGCATGATGTTCTCCTTCTCGCGGGGGCTGCGCGATCATAGCGGATCACGCGCGGACAATACAGGGCAACTAGCGGTGAAATGGGGCGGGCCCTATGGGCAAAGCGTCGCGCCGGAGGCGGGCGCGGAACGGTGCTGCCAGCAAGGGGGTGCCCTGCTGGCAGCGAAATATATTACGCGTCGATGTTGGCGTATTGGCCGGTGTTATTGTTGTCTTTCTTGGACCAGTCGCGTTTGACGCCCAGAAACAGCACGACGTTCTTGGCCACATAGACCGAAGAATAGGTGCCCACAACAACACCCCATGTGATCGCGAAGACAAAGCCGCGGATCACATCGCCGCCCAGAACCAGCAGCGCGATGAGCGCGAGCAAGGTGGTTCCCGATGTCATCAAGGTCCGGCTCAGGGTCTCGTTCACGCTGAGGTTCATGATCTCGCGCAGGTCGCGTTTCTTGTATTTGCGCAGGTTTTCACGCAGGCGGTCAAAGATCACCACGGTGTCGTTGATCGAATAGCCGATGATGGTCAGGATCGCCGCGATCACCGCCAGATCGAACCGGATCTGCAACGCCGAGAAAACGCCGATGGTCAGCACCACATCGTGGAACAGCGCCGCGACCGCCCCGACAGAGAACTGCCATTCGAACCTGAGCCAGATGTAGATCAGGATCGCCCCGAGGGAGGCGGCAACCGCCAGAAACGCGGTCTGGATCAGCTCGCCCGACACTTTGGGGCCAACAGATTCGACCGAGGTGAATACGATGTTCGGGGCCACGGTTTTCAACGCTTCCTCGACATTCTGGATCATCTCGGGGGATGCGGCCTCTTCGCCCTCCTGGGCCTGGATGCGGACCATCGCGACATGTTTGGTGCTGTCGCTGGCAGGGTCAAACACCTCTGAGATGGACACATCGCCAAGCTCTAGCGGTTCCAGCGCCGTGCGGTAGGCCGCCACGTCCACGGCTGCGTCACTTTGCGTGCGCAGGGTCGTCCCGCCGCGGAAGTCGATGCCGTAGTTCAGGCCCATGGTGAACCACACGGCCAAGGCCAGCAGCACCGCCACACAGGACGCCCCAAAGGTCAGTTTGGCGTGTTTGAAGAAGTCGATATTCGTATCGTCGGGGATCAGTCTCAGCCGCATGGTGCGCGTTCCTATACCGTGATTGTCTTGGGACGGCGGCGTTCAAACCAGAACACCACGATCAGACGTGTGACGAAATACGCCGTAAAGACCGACGTGACGATGCCAAGCCCCAGCGTCACCGCGAACCCGCGCACAGGGCCGGAGCCAAGCACAAAGAGGATCGTTGCAATGATGAAGGTGGTGATGTTGGCGTCCAGAATGGCGCTAAGCGCGCGTTCATAGCCAAGGCTGATGGCGCGGGCCGGTCCCTTGGCAGTCTTGAGCTCTTCGCGGATGCGTTCAAAGATCAGCACGTTGGCGTCAACCGCCATACCCACTGTCAGAACGATCCCCGCGATACCGGGCAGGGTCAGCGTGGCACCAATCAGGCTTAGCAAACCAAAGATCATGCCGACGTTGATGATCAGCGCGATATTGGCAAACAGCCCGAACAGCCCGTAGCTGGCCCACATAAAGAACAGCACCGCGCCAAAGGCGACGCTGGTCGCGATCTTGCCCGCGTCAATGCTGTCTTGACCCAGTTCCGGCCCGATGGTGCGTTCCTCGACAAAGGTCAGCCCCGCGGGCAAGGCCCCTGCCCGCAGCAAGACGGCCAGATTGGTGGATTCCTCGACCGTGAAGTTACCGGTGATGATGCCCGACCCGCCGGGGATCGCGCTTTGGATGGTGGGGGCGCTGATAACCTCGTCATCCAGCACAATGGCGAAAGGCGCGCCGATGTTCTCTGCCGTGTAGGTGCCGAACTTGCGCGCGCCGGTGGTGTCAAAGCGGAAGCTGACAGCGGGGCGGCCGTTCTGGTCAAAGCTGGGCTGCGCATCGACCAGCTGTTCGCCGGTCACCACAGGCGCGGTTTCGATGATGTAGAAGACACCGGGCGCTTCGGCGTCGGGCAAAAGCGAATTGCCCAGACCCGGTGCCGCGTTTTCGTTCGCGCCACGGTTCACCACGGGGTTAAACGTCAGCTGCGCGGTGGTACCGATGATCGCTTTCAGCTCTGCGGCCGACCCGATGCCGGGCACCTGAATAAGGATACGGTCCGAACCCTGACGCTGGATCGTGGGTTCGCGTGTGCCGACCTCGTCGATGCGGCGGCGGATGATTTCCAGCGACTGCTGCATCGTGCGCTCGTCCGTGGCCTGTTTCTCGGCATCGGTCAGCGTGACGGTGATGATGTCATTGGCACCGTTTACCACGATGTCGTTTTGCCCTGTGCCCGTCAGCGACTGCACGGGGCGGGCCAACGCACGGGTCGCCTCCAGCGCTTGCGCCATGACAGAGGCATCGTTGATGCGCACGCGCAGCTCGCCGGTGGGAGCGTCAACGCGGCGGACCGGCGTGATCGAGCGCAGCGCATCGCGCACCTCGGGCCAGGCGGCTTCCATCCGGTTGGCGTACACGTCTTCGACATTCACTTCGGCCAGCAAATGGGCCCCGCCGCGCAGATCGAGGCCAAGGTTGACCAGACGTTCCGGCATCCACTCGGGCCAAAGCGCCTTTTGCGCCTCAAGCTCGGGGGTGGATCCGGCGACGCTGATCGCCTTGACCGCGTCATTGTGCTGTTCGACGGGGCCGTAGAACGCATTGGGCAGCGCCAGCCACAGGCCAGCGGCACAGGTGAGGATGATCAACACCCGTTTCCACAGATCAATCTGAAGCATGGTACTGCCCTTTTCTGGACTCGCCCGAAGGGGCGCTTACTTGGCTGGTTCTGTCTTGGAGACGACGGTGGCGATGGTCGATTGGACAACGCGTACTTTGACGTTGTCGGCCAGTTCGACTTCCAGCTCGCCGTCCTCTTTGACTTTGACGACCTTGCCGATCAGACCGCCAGCGGTGACCACCTGATCGCCACGACGCAGACCGTCCACCATTGCCTTATGCTCTTTCACCTTCTTTTGCTGAGGGCGGATAAGCAGAAAATACATGATCGCAAAGATCAGGATCAGGGGTACAAATTGCTGAATGGCTTCCATGGAGGTCGTCCTTTGTGTTGGGCGCATGCCGCAAACGGCCTGCCGTCTAGGTTTGGCGGAACCTATGGTCAGACGCGGGGCTTTGCAAGGTGGGTTCCGGGGGGAAATGGCGCTGCCCGGTGTCGCAGCCTGCAATAAGCTGTTTGCGCAAGCATCCAAGGCCCCAATCCCCCCCCCGGCGCAACCACATCTGGCACCGCGATCCACAATCGGGCATAACGCGCGCAACGCAGATCATGCGACTCGGACGACAAAGGAACAGCCCATGCACGACATCAAAGCCATCCGTGAAAACCCCGATGCTTTCGACGCCGCCCTCGCACGGCGCGGCGACACCCCTGTGAGCGCGCAGGTACTGGCACTGGACGAGGCACGGCGGGCCAAGATTTCAGCAGCGGAAACCGCGCAGGCCGAGCAAAACAAAGCCTCCAAACTGGTGGGCGCGGCCAAGGCAAAGGGCGACGAGGCCGAATTCGAACGGCTGCGTACCTTGGTCAGCGACAAGAAGGCCGAAGTCACCGCCATGCAGGCAGAGGCCAAGGATCTGGACGCGCAGTTGACCGACATGCTGGCGCGCATCCCCAACCTGCCCGCCGATGATGCCCCAGATGGCGCGGACGAGGCTGACAATGTCGAAGTGAACCGCTGGGGTGATGTACCAACGTTTGATTTTAAGGCGAAAGAGCATTTCGAGATCTCCAGTGTCGCGGCGTCAATGGATTTCGAAACCGCCGCCAAAACCTCCGGCGCGCGGTTCGTCATGCTCAAAGGTGCGGTCGCGCGGGTCCACCGGGCCTTAGCCCAGTTTATGATCGATACCCATGTCGATGAAAACGGGCTGACCGAACATATGACCCCCGTGCTGGTGCGCGACGAGGCGATGTATGGCACTGACAAGCTGCCCAAGTTCGGCGACGACAGCTATCAGACCACCAACGGCTGGTGGCTGATCCCCACCTCCGAAGTGACGCTGACCTATTCGGTCGCCGGTGACGTACTGGAAGAAGCCGCCCTGCCCCGCCGGATGACCGCCCACACCCTGTGCTTCCGTTCCGAGGCAGGCAGCGCGGGCCGCGACACGTCGGGCATGCTGCGCCAGCACCAGTTCGAGAAGGTCGAGATGGTATCGGTCACCCACCCCGATCAGTCGGACGACGAACAAAAGCGTATGCTGCGCTGCGCCGAGGATATGCTGGAACGTTTGGGCGTGCCGTACCGCACCGTGATCCTGTGCTCCGGTGACATGGGCTTTGGCGCGCGCCGGACCTTTGACATCGAGGCATGGCTCCCCGGTCAGAACGCCTACCGCGAGATCAGCTCTGTCTCGACCACGGGCGATTTTCAGGCGCGCCGGATGAACGCACGGTTCAAACCCGCAGATGGCGGCAAACCGCAGTTCGTGCACACGTTGAACGGGTCCGGTCTGGCCGTTGGGCGCTGCCTGATCGCGGTGCTGGAAAACGGCCAGCAGGCCGATGGGTCGGTCAAACTGCCCGAGGTGCTGGCCCCCTATCTGGGCGGCAAGACCACTTTGGGCGTCGACGGCACGCTCAGCTGATTGAACGCGGGGATCATCGGGCTATCTGAGGCGAAAACCACTTTTCGCAAGGTAGCCCGATGTCCCGTTCTCTTACTGCCCTTTTGACCTTTCTGCTGGCGATCGGCTTTGCCGTGTCGCCTTTTTTTGTCTCCGGCTTTAACGGCTTTTCGCCGGACCAATTCCCCATTCCCCAAGACAACCCGCCGGTGCAGCCCGCGGGCTATGCGTTTTCGATCTGGGGGCTGATCTATGTCTGGCTGATCGTTGGCATGGGCTGGGGCCTGTGGAAACGCCGCGAGGATTACCTTTGGCACGACATGCGCCTGCCGCTTGCGCTGTCGCTGTTTGTGGGCTGTTTCTGGCTTGCCGTGGCCGTGGCCAGCCCGATCTGGGCGTCGGTGCTGATCTGGGTGATGCTGGTGTCGGCGCTTTACGCGTTGTTCCGCGCCCCGCGTGAGGATCGCGGCTTTGCCGCCCTGCCCGTGGGGCTTTATGCGGGCTGGCTAAGCGCGGCCTCCTGCGTGTCTTTGGGGCTGCTGGCGGCCGGCTATGGCTGGATGAGCGGGCCAACCGCGGGGCTGGTCTTTGTCGGGCTGGCGATCGTGATTGCAGCGGGGGTGCAATCGTCGCTGATGCGTGCGCCGACCTATGGGATCGGGGTGATCTGGGCGCTGGTCGCTGTGGTGGTGGCGAATGTCGCGACGGCCCCGACCATTGCGGCGCTGGCCGCGGGGGGCGCCATCGCGTTAATCCTGCCCACCTACCGGTCATGGCGGCGCGGCTAAACGCAAAGGACCGGAGTTTCGAAAACTCCGGCCCCAATTTTTCGCAAATTCTACAGTCCTTAGCGGTCCTTGCGGTGCCCGTCGGTATGTTTGCGCAGCTTCGACGGTTTCGCTTTTTTGCGCCCCTTATAGGGGTTGGCGTCCGACTGGCCGCGCATCCACAGGCGGATCGGCGTGCCCGGCATATCAAAGTCGAGCCGTAACCCGTTGACAAGATAGCGGTTATAGCTTTCCGGCACCTTATCGGGGTGGCTACACATGACCACGAACCCCGGCGGGCGGGTCTTGGCTTGGGTCATATAGCGCAGCTTGATACGCTTGCCCTGCGGCGCGGGGGGCGGGTGTGCCTCCATCATGCCAGACAGCCAGCGGTTGAGCTGTGCGGTGGTGACACGGCGGTTCCAGACCTCATAGGCGCGCATGATCGCGTTATGCAAGCGGTCCATTCCGCGCCCGGTCTTAGCCGAAACGGTCACCAAAGGCGCGCCCTTGAGCTGCGGCAGAAGCCGTTCAAAACTTTCGCGCAGGTCTTTCAACTTGCCCTGTTTGTCCGTCTCAAGGTCCCATTTATTTACGGCAACCACAACGGCACGGCCTTCGCGTTCGGCCAGATCGGCGATGCGCAGGTCTTGCTGTTCAAAGGGGATATCCGCATCCAGCAGAACCACCACAACCTCGGCGAACTTCACCGCACGCAAACCGTCGCTGACGCTCAGCTTTTCGAGCTTTTCCTGCACCTTGGCGCGTTTGCGCATCCCGGCGGTGTCAAAGATCCGCATTGGCACGTCGAACCAGTCGGTTTGCAGCGAAATCGCATCACGGGTGATCCCCGCCTCCGGTCCGGTGAGAAGACGATCCTCGCCCATAATCTGGTTGATCAGGGTGGATTTCCCCGCGTTCGGACGCCCTACGACGGCCACCTGCAAGGGCTTGGTCTTGGTGGGGACGGGCATGGGTGCCTCTTCGTCGCCCAGTTCGGCTTCTTCCTCGGTCAGGTCCACATCTGTTTCCGGCGCATCGGTTTGCGCCCGCTCGGCAAAGCCGTCGGCGATTGGCATCAGATGGGTGTAGAGATCGTTCAGCCCCTCGCCGTGTTCGGCAGACAGGCGGATCGGTTCGCCAAGGCCAAGGCTGTAGGCCTCGATCACACCGGCGTCGGCGGCTTTGCCCTCGGCCTTGTTGGCGGCCAGAATAACATGGGCGGATTTCTTGCGCAGGATATCGGCAAAGACCAGATCAGACGGCGTGACACCCACGCGGGCGTCGATCATGAACAGGCAGATGTCCGCCATATCCACGGCACGTTCGGTCAGGCGGCGCATCCGGCCCTGCAGGCTGTCGTCGGTGACTTCTTCAAGTCCGGCGGTATCCACCACAGTGAATCGCAGGTCGGCAAGCCGCGCCGCGCCTTCGCGCAGATCGCGCGTCACACCGGGCTGATCATCGACCAACGCCAGCTTTTTACCGACCAGACGGTTGAACAGCGTGGATTTCCCGACGTTGGGACGGCCCACAATGGCGAGGGTGAAAGACATGGAACGGCTCCGAAGACTAGGTCAAGCCCGCCGCTTAGCCTATTTGCGGCCTAACGGAAAGCGTGCAATTGCCCTTTCGCGGATACGACGTACAGAACGCCCCCTGCCACGACCGGCGCAGTGGTCGCCCCGCCGGGGATCGTCACCTGTGCAACCAGCGCCCCATTGGTGGGGTCAAAGCTGCGCAGCGTGCCATCGCTAGAGGCCACGATCACGCGGCCACCGGCAAGGATGGGGCCGTAGTTGCCAAAGACCTCGGACTGGCGCTTGGGCTTGTCCTTGACGAAATTCGGCAGCGGTGTGCCCCAGATGCGGGTGCCGGTGCTGGCATCCAGACGCACCAGTTCGTTCAGGTCGGTCACGACAAAAACGCTGTCGCCTGCGGGCCAAACGGGACCGATCGCGCCTTCGCGTGCGGTCCACTGGCGTTCGCCGCCGCCAACGCTCAACGCCGCCAGACGGCCCGACTGGTTGCCCACGTAAACGGTATCGCCAGAGATTACCGGCGCGCTTGTCACGTCAGAGATATTGGCCAGCGCGCGCCCCGGGCGTTTGCCCACGACAGACGTGTTCCAACGATCTAGCCCACCCTGACGGAAGAGCCCTTGCACCTCGCCCGAGCCAAAGGCCAGCACGGCGATCTGCGACCCCACGGCGGGGGCCGGTGCGCCAAGCACATTGTTGATGCTGCTGGTCGATCCGGTCTGCCATTGCACGCGGCCGTTGGATTTGTTCAGCGCCCAGCCGGTATCGTCGCTGGAGGTGAAATAGACCATATCGCCAAAGACTGTCGGTGCCCCCGATCCGGTGCCGTCGATATCCTGCGTCCAGCGCGTGCCGCCACCGTCGACATCCAGCGCCGTGACCGACCCGAAGCCGAGCGAGACATAGACTGTGTTGCCATCGACGGCCAAGCCGCCGCCTGTCGCATCGCCCTGCCCGTCGCTTTGCGGCGTCAGGTCACGGGTCCATAGTGTGGCCCCCGATGTGGCAGAGGTCGCGGTGACCGTCGCACCGGAATCGATGGTGAACACACGTCCGCCCGACACGACAGGCGTCGCGGTGATGCGTTGCTTGCGGCTGTCGCCCTTCCCGATAGAGGCCGACCACGCAAGCTGCGGTGCTGCACCAAGCGCGGGGTGGCTGACGCGTGTGCTTGGCGTGCCGGGGCTTTGCGACCAGCTGGCGTTGGTGGTCGCCGCGGGCAGCGAAATCGCGCGTGTTGTATTGGCTGGCACCGGCGCATCGGCGGGGGCTGCAAAGCCGTCGCTGCCTTGCAGGACCGATCGCACATCCTCGCGCACGCCGGGCAGAATCACCTCTGGTTCGGCGCAGGCCGACAGCAGCAGCGATGCCACCACCGCCCCCATCCCAAGTGAGGCACGGCGCGTCGACGTGGGTTTCAAGGAGATGCTGTGGAGAATGGTCATGGCCCTGCTCGCTTTGCTCTTTAAGTCCGTGTCACCTGAAGGGTTCAGGCAGGATTAGTTATTGTCTGCATCCAGCGCCGGCACGGTGTCCGTTTGCGGCGCGGGGGCTGCGGTACCCATTTGCGGATCCCCCCCCAAGGCGACAATCACCTGAAGGGCGCGTTGTTGCAAGTCCGAGGTCACATCCGCATCGTTCAGGATACCCTGATAGCGTTCGATCGCCGCCTCGGGGGCGTCTTCTTCGATGTCGATCATGGCCAGTTGTTCTTGCGCCAGCAAGCGCAGGCTGCTGCCCGGCTGCGCCAGATTTTCCAACGCCAGACGGCGTTCATTGGCGGGCATATCCGATCCTTGCAGGGTAATCGCCTTGAACTGGGCGATTTCGCGGTAGATCGCGGGCACATCCGCATCCAGCCCGATGCCGTTCAAGGTGGCGACGGCGGCGTCGGTCTCGCCTGCTTCGGCTTGTTCTGCAGCTGTTAGCAAGCCCAGCATGGCACCGGCGCGGGGGTTTGTAGCCTCGATGTTTTCAAAGGCGGCAGCGCGGGCGGCTGTATCCTCGGCGGAAAGCGCTGCAAACATCGCGTCGCCAAGGGTTTCCGCCTCTGCGCGGGCCTGCGCTTTTTGGTATTCGTTCCACGCGGCCCCGCCGACCAGCAGGATTACGGCAAGCACCGCAATCCAGCCATAGCGTTTGAGCATAAAGTAGAACCGGTCGCGGCGGACCTCTTCGTTTACTTCGTCGATGAAACTGTCTGTATCGCTCATGTGGTACCCGTCCCGCCTGATTTAACGCCCCTCTTAACCTGCGGCTGCGGGGCTGCCAAGGGCTTGGCTGCACAGCAAGTGACCCACGCGTTGTTCACAAGGTCGCATGTCGCAAGTTTTTTTTAATAGTGAACTATGCAGTTCAGTTTTATTCGCTTAAGCATTTGGCCCTATAGCATACGACATACTGCGGTGCCGCAACGCCCGCGTTTCACTGAACCGAGGCCCGAATGCGTATCTTCCCCCTTCTTGCGGCCATCGCCGTTTCCGCCCTGATGTATATGGCAATCTTCGAACGTGACGCCCTGTTGGGGCTGGCACAGGGGGCCGCGCAACCTCCTGCCCCTGCGACGGATGCCGACAGCGCCGATACCGCGTCCCCGTCCGATGTGGCAGAGCCCGCGCGGGTGAAGGTCGTGGTGCAGCGCAGCGTGGCGGCACCGCTCGCCTCTGCCGTGATCGTGCGCGGTCAGACCACGGCGGCGCGGCAGGTGGCGGTCAAGGCGGAAACCTCTGCCGTTGTGGTATCGGCCCCGCTGCGCAAGGGCGCGACCGTGAACGCGGGCGATGTGCTGTGCGAGCTGGACCCCGGCACCCGTGGCGCGCAACAGGCAGAGGCGCAGGCCCGCCGCGACGAAGCACAATCCCGCGTCCCCGAGGCCCAGGCCCGCGTGGCCGAGGCGCAGGCGCGTCTGGATGAAACCCTGATAAAGCTGAACGCCGCACAAAAACTGGGCGAAGGCGGGTTTTCGTCGCAGACCACGCTGGCCACCGCCGAAGCTGCTGTCGCCGCCGCGCGCGCCGCCCTCAGCTCTGCCGAGGCGGGGTTGAATGCGGCCTACTCTGGCATTGAGGCTGCGGAGGCCGCTGTTGCCAGCACCCAGGCCGAGATTAACCGGCTGACCCTCACCGCGCCGTTCGAGGGGCTGCTGGAAAGCGACACCGCAGAGCTTGGCAGCCTGCTGCAAACCGGATCGCTCTGCGCGCAGGTGATCCAGCTTAACCCGATCAAACTGGTGGGCTTTGTCCCCGAGACCGAGGTTGACCGCGTCAGCCTTGGTGCGCAGGCGCAGGCGCGGCTGGCCGCGGGCGAGCGTCAGATCGCGGGCACCGTCACCTTTATCTCGCGCGCCTCCGATCCGACGACGCGCACCTTTCAGGTGGAAATCGAGGTGCCCAACTCTGATCTGAGCATCCGCGACGGCCAGACCGCCGAAATCGCCATCGCCTCGGCCGGGGTCGAGGCGCATCTGCTGCCGCAATCGGCCCTGACGCTGAATGATGACGGCACCCTTGGCGTGCGTCTGATCGACGCCGAGAATACCGTTGATTTCGCCGCGGTCACGCTTGTGCGCGACACGCCTGAGGGGATCTGGGTCACCGGCCTGCCCGCGCAGGCGAATGTCATCGTTCTGGGACAGGAATATGTCACCGCAGGCGTGACCGTGACCCCGACCTTCCGTGACGAGGCCCCGGAATGAGCGGCATGGTCGATTGGGCCGCGGGCCGTGCCCGCATGGTCATGGCGTTTATCCTGCTGAGCCTCGTGGTGGGGGGCTATGCCTATTCTACCCTGCCCAAAGAGGGCGAGCCTGACATCGAGATCCCCGCGCTTTTCGTCTCGGTCCAGTTTCCGGGCATCTCTGCCGCGGATAGCGAAACCCTGCTGGTCAAACCGATGGAGACGGAGCTTTCCGATCTGGACGGCCTGAAGACCATGACCGGCACCGCCGCCGAAAACTACGCCGGTGTCGCGCTGGAGTTCGAATTCGGCTGGGACAAGTCCAAGATCATGGCCGACGTGCGCGACGCGATGAGCACGGCAGAATCCAAATTCCCCGAAGGCTACGAGAAATATTCGATCACAGAGATCAACTTTTCCGAATTCCCCATCATCATCGTCAACCTCACCGGCCCCGTGCCCGAACGTACTATGGCCCGCGTCGCACGTGATCTGCAGGACGCGCTGGAAGGCGTGGATGCGGTGCTTGAAGCAGGGTTGGCGGGCGACCGTGACGAGATGCTTGAGGTGCTGATCGATCCCTTGCGGCTGGAAGCCTATGACGTGACCGCGGGCGAGCTGATCAATGTGGTGCAGAACAATAACCAGCTGATTGCCGCGGGTGAAGTGCAGTCGGATCAGGGCAGTTTCTCGGTCAAGATCCCGTCCTCCTTTGATGAACCGCGCGATGTCTATGCGCTGCCGGTTAAGACCAACGGCGACCGCGTGGTGACACTGGGCGATCTGGCGACCATCAACCTGACCTTTGAAGACCGCGAAGGCACCGCGCGGTTCAACGGGGAAAAGACGCTGGCGCTGCAGGTGGTCAAACGCAAGGGCTATAACCTGATCGACACCTCCACGCAGGTGAAAGAGATCGTCGCCGCCCAAAGCGCCGCTTGGCCCGAGGGGCTGAAAGCCGCTGTCACGCTTGGCACGTCGAACGATCAAAGCCGCATTGTCGACAGTATGGTGCAGCAGCTTCTGGGGTCGGTCTTTACCGCAATTGCATTGGTGATGATCGTGGTGCTGGCCGCCCTGGGGATCCGTGCGGCCCTGCTGGTGGGCTTTGCGATTCCCACGTCGTTCCTGCTGTGTTTTGCCTTTCTCGCACTGATGGGGATTTCCATCTCGAACATCGTGATGTTCGGGCTGATCCTAGCGGTGGGGATGCTGGTGGATGGCGCGATTGTTGTGGTGGAATATGCCGACGCGCGCCAGCAACAAGGCGAAGGCCCCATGGCCGCCTATGTCGAGGCTGCCAAACGCATGTTCTGGCCCATCATCTCGTCCACCGCGACCACGCTTTGCGCGTTCCTGCCCATGTTGTTCTGGCCCGGCGTCCCGGGGGAATTCATGGGCATGTTGCCGGTCACGCTGATCTTTGTGCTCTCCGCCTCGCTTGTGGTGGCGCTGATCTATCTGCCCGTCATGGGCGGCGTCACCGGACGGCTGGAACGCTGGATGGCGCAGAATATGACTGCCATCGCCAAACTGCGGTTCTATCTGCATCTGCTGCTGTTTCCAATTGTCGCCGCGATGATCGCCCTGCCGCTGGCGCTGATGCAACCGCTGTTTGCCGTGATCTCGGCGCAGTTCGCGGGCATGGACGGGCTGGATATCCTTGGCTCGGTCATTCCGGTCTTTGCCGTGGTCTTTATCTGCATCGCCGTGCTCTGCGCGCTGGTGGCGGTGGCGATATCGGGCGTGCTTTTGGGGCTGACCAGCTTTTTCGCGCTGTTCACCCGCATGGGCCGCGGGGGCCGCTGGGTCACATCGCGGCTGTTTCGCAAAGAGCCCACCGTGATCAAGGCCGGCTACCGTCGATCAGCCTTCGGGCGGGTCATTGCCTTTATCGCGGGCAATCCGGTGATGCCGCTGGTGGTCGCGGGGGTCGTCTTTGTCTTTGTCGGCACCACGATGATCTTCTTTGGCAACAACAGCAAAGGCGTGGAATTCTTTGTCGAATCCGAACCCGAGCAGGC
This sequence comes from Sulfitobacter sp. M39, assembly GCF_021735935.1. Lineage (NCBI taxonomy): Bacteria > Pseudomonadati > Pseudomonadota > Alphaproteobacteria > Rhodobacterales > Roseobacteraceae > Sulfitobacter > Sulfitobacter sp. M39. Next base: position 1,635,473 of record NZ_WMDZ01000001.1, on the reverse strand, counting down.
GATCGTCTATGTGCTGGCCCGGGGCAACCTGTCGCTGGCGGAAAAAGACGCGATCATGCAGCAGGCTGAGGCGATCGTACTGGCGCATCCCGGAGTCTCTACCGCCTTTGCCTTTGCCGGTGAAGGCGGGCTGGACAGCAATACCGGCGGGGCGCAGGCCCCCAAGGACAGCATCGGTCAGGTGCAGCTTGAAACCATCCCGTGGGAAGACCGCGCCCTGCGTCCGGAACTGGACGGCGACATCGTGATCGCAGAGCTCACGGAAGAGCTGAGCGCGATCCCCGGCATCAAGATCGAAATCCTCGCACAGGCGCGCGGCCCCGCGTCGGGCAAGCCGGTGCATCTGCGTCTGAAATCCGACAGTTTCACCGATCTGATCGCCGCGACGGCACAGGCCCGTGACACCTTCGAGAAAACCCCCGGCCTGACCCTGATCGAAGACACCCGCCCCCTGCCCGGCATCGACTGGCAGATCGACGTAGATGTCGCCAAGGCGGGGCAATACGGGGCTGATGTGGTCACCGTCGGCGCAATGGTACAGCTGGTCACCCGCGGGCTGCTGCTGGACACGATGCGGGTCGACAGCTCTGACGAAGAGATCGAGATCAGGGTGCGCCTGCCGCAAGAAGACCGTGTGCTTAGCACGTTGGACACGCTGAAGGTGCGCACGGCGGACGGGCTGGTGCCGCTGTCGAATTTCATCACCCGCACCCCCGTGCCCAAGCTGGCAGAGATCAACCGGATCGATCAGAAACGCTATCTTGATGTGAAGGCCGATGTCTTCCCCGGGCTGGTCAAGCTGGTGCGCACGGTGGATGCCTCCCAAGGCACGGCACAGGCAGGCACCGCGCAAACGGGCACGGCACAGGCGGGCGAGACGACAATCACCCTCGCCACGATGCGCCCTGCGGGGGACGCGGGCGATATCACGGGGCCCGAGGGCGCGTCCTTCAGGATCACCAACCGGACCAATGCCGCCCAAGGCGTCGATCTGCAACAAGAGCTGGACAATGGCACTCTGCGGATGATCCCGATCAATGCCAACGAACGGATTGCGGAGCTGACCAAATGGCTGGAAACCCGGCCCCTGCCCGCGGGCGTCAGCTATGAATGGACCGGCGACCAAGAGGATCAGGCCGAAAGTCAGGCTTTCTTGTCCTCGGCCTTTACCGCGGCACTGGGGTTGATGTTCATCATCCTGCTGGCGCAGTTCAACAGCATCTACAACTCGGTGCTGGTGCTGCTGGCGGTGGTGCTATCGACCACGGGCGTGCTGATTGGTATGTTGGTGATGGATCAGACGTTCTCGATCATCATGACGGGCACGGGGATCGTGGCGCTGGCGGGGATTGTGGTGAACAATAACATCATCCTGATCGATACCTATCAGGAGTTCAGCCAGTACATGCCGCGGATCGAGGCGATCATTCGCACGGCGCAGGCCCGTATCCGCCCCGTTTTGCTGACCACCATCACCACAATGGCAGGGCTTGCGCCGATGATGTTCGGGCTTAGCCTCGACTTTGCCAATGGCGGCTACACCATCGACAGCCCCACGGCGCTATGGTGGAAACAGTTGGCAACGGCGGTGGTCTTTGGTCTGGGCATCGCCACGGTTCTGACGCTGCTGGTCACCCCGTCAATGCTGGCGATCCGCGTGTGGGCCACCACCTACGCCCGCTGGATCGCGCGGCTGCTCGCCAAGATGTCACTGGGGCGCGCCAGCAAATCCGCGCAGGACTGGGCGCTGGCGCGCGACGCACGCAGGCTGCAAACAACCGTGATCCAGTGGGAGGACACCGGACCGCCGGCCCATACCCCACCGGCAGAATGACCCTTAGGCCGCGGCGGGCATCTGATCGGCCGCCGCAGCATCCTGCTGCTGGCGCAGCTTGGGCATGGTAAAGATCACCAGCCCCAATGCGGCCACACCACAAAGCGCGATGCTCACCACCATGGGCACGGCGGTGCCGTCAAAGAACGGCGTCGTCGCAGCGATGCAAAAGGCACCGGTCAGCATCGTCAAGCTCCCGCTGAGTGACGATGCCATACCCGCGCGCCGCCCGTGGGCATCCAGCGCCGCGACCATCGCCGACGGCACCACGACCCCCAGAAAGGAATAGGCCAGAAACAGCCCGATCAACAGCACCGGCAGCGTGCCGAAACCGGCCAGCACTACGCCCGTCAACAGCGCAGAGCAGACGGCAAAGCCGGTGACACCGCGCCCGATCAGCGTGGCAAGCCCCCACATATCCGCCAGACGCCCCGCCGCTTGGGTGGCGATAAAGAACCCCACCGCGTTAAAGGCGAAGGCCAGCGAGAACTCGGTCGGGGTCAGCCCGAATTGACCGGTGTAGACGAAGGACGCGCTGGAGATAAACAAAAAGAAGCTCGCCATGCCGAAACCCGCAATAAAGGTCAGGCCGACGAACACCGGATCGCGGAACAGAATACCACAACTGCGCGACAGCTCGCGCAGATTGACCTTGCGGCGCTTGTCTGCGGTCAGCGTTTCAGGCAGCGCGATCTGCGCCATCGTCAACGTCGCCGCCGCAAGGATCGCAAGGGCGAGGAAAATCTCGCGCCAGCTGCCAAAGCTGACCACCGCGCTGCCCGCCAAGGGGGCCAGCATGGGCGAGACCGAGATCACCAGCATGATCGACGACATCAACCGCGTCGCCTGCGCACCGGTGTACATATCGCGCACAATGGCACGGGGAATGACCATCACCGTCGCCCCGCCGATGCCCTGCACCAGACGCCCCAAGACCAGCGTCTCGATGTCGGGGGCGACAGCACAGATCACCGCGCCGACGCAGAAAATGCTCATCCCGATGGCAAGGGTCTTTTTGCGCCCGATCTGGTCGGACAGTGGCCCATAGACCAGCTGCGACACGCCGTAGGCGAGGAAATAGGCGACCAGCGTGATCTGGGCCGCCGAGACAGAGACATCCAGCGCCTCTTCGATCGCGGGCAAGGCAGGCAGATACATGTCGATGGCAAAAGGACCTGTCACACAGATAGAGCCAAGAATAAGGGCGGTACGGAACATTCCGGCAGGCATGGGTAGTCCTTCAAATTTATGGGCAAGGCTGTGGGGGTGCCGCGCGTCGTGGCGCTCGGCCAGCGCTGAGCTAGCACATATGCCCCCGACGGCAAGAATGCACCATGTTGTTTGTATGCATATACCGGCAATTCACTGCTTGTTGATCGAATTTTGCTCGTTCATGGGGCAAGGCGTACTAGGTTCCATAGGGAAGCCGTGGCCTGCGGGCCGCGCAAACCGAAGGAGAGACCTCATGATCCGCAAGACACTCGCCGCGACAACGCTCGCCCTGACGACGTTGGCCGCCCTGCCCGCCGCCGCCGACATCATCACCAAGATGAGCCCCCATTCCGTGCCCGACACAATCGACCGTCTGGAAGCAGCCGTGACCGAAGCCGGTGCCACGGTCTTTGCCCGCGTGGACCACGCCGAAGGAGCGACCAAAGTGGATATGGAGCTGCGCCCGACCACGCTGCTGATCTTTGGCAACCCCAAGCTGGGCACGCCTGCGATGCTGGACGGTCAGACCGCCGGTCTGGACCTGCCCATGCGTGTGCTGGCCTATGTCGATGACAGCGGCATGGTGCATGTCAGCTACCACGACCCCGCCACATTGGCCGCAGACCACGGGTTGCCCGATGACGCGGCATACCTGACCAAAATGACCGGCGCGCTGGACAAGCTCACCGACAAGGCTATCGCGGAGGAATAAACCCGCGCCTACCAGACCTTAGTAACGCCAGCTATTCGCCCTCGGATTGCTGGCGTTGCCACAGCTGCGCATACCGCCCGTTGCGTGCCAGCAGATCGTCATGGGTGCCTTGCTCAATTACCTCGCCCTGTTCCAGCACGACGATACGGTCAGCCTCGGCCACGGTGGACAGACGGTGCGCGATGGTCAGCACCGTGCGCCCCTTGCCCGCCTGACGCAGGGCATCCTGAATCTCGTGCTCCGTCTCGCTATCCAGCGCGCTTGTTGCTTCGTCCAGCAGCAGGATCGGCGGGTTTTTCAACAGGGTACGCGCGATACCGACTCGCTGCTTTTCCCCCCCCGACAGTTTCAGCCCGCGTTCGCCCACGGCGGTTTCATACCCGTGGGGCAAGCGCTGGATAAAGTCGTGGATCTGCGCCGATTTTGCTGCCGCTTCGATGTCTTCTTGCGTGGCGTTATCGCGGCCATAGGCGATGTTATAGCCGATGGTATCGTTGAACAGCACGGTATCCTGAGGCACCACGCCAATCGCGCGGTGCAGGCTGTCTTGGGTCACATCGCGGACATCTTGCCCGTCCACGCGCACGGCACCGCCCTGCACATCGTAGAAGCGGAACAGCAAACGCCCGATGGTGGATTTCCCCGATCCGGTAGAGCCGACAATCGCCACCATCTCGCCAGGGGCGGCTTCGATCGACACGCCCTTGAGGATCTGTCGGTCGTCGTCATAGCCAAAGCGCACGTTGTCTAGCGTGACACGCCCGCCGGAGACGTGCAGCGCAGGGGCGTCGGGCTTGTCCGAGATTTCGGCCGGTTGATCGAGCAGCGTGAACATCTGCCCCATATCGACCAGCGCCTGCCGGATTTCGCGATAGACGGTACCAAGGAAGTTCAGCGGCACGGTCAACTGCACCATATAGGCGTTGACCATAACGAAATCCCCCACGGTGAGATCTCCGTTCTGCACCCCGATGGCGGCCAGGATCATCACGCCGACCAACCCGCAGGTGATCAGCAACGACTGGCCGAAGTTCAGGAAGGCAAGCGAGTAGTTCGTCTTGATCGCCGCCTCTTCATAGCCCGCCATCGCTGCGTCATAGCGCTGCGCCTCGCGCTGTTCGGCGACGAAATACTTGACGGTTTCATAGTTCAGCAGGCTGTCGATGGCCTTTTGATTGGCATCTGTGTCGCGGTCATTCATCTGGCGGCGCAGCTTCACGCGCCACTCGGTCACCGCGAAGGTAAACCAGACGTAAAGCCCGATGGTGACCGTCACGATCAGCAGATACCACGCGTCAAACAGCACGGTCAGGATGATGCCGACCAGCAGCAGCTCCAGAATCAGCGGCCCGATGGAGAAGAGCAGGAAGCGGAGCAGGAATTCCACACCCTTGACCCCGCGTTCGATGATCCGGCTCAGCCCGCCGGTCTTGCGCGTGATGTGATAGCGCATCGACAGCTTGTGGATATGCTCGAACGTCTCCAGCGCAAGCATCCGCAGGGCGCGCTGGCCGACACGGGCAAAGACCGCGTCGCGCAGCTGTTGAAAGCCCACGTTCATCGCGCGGGCCATACCATAGGCGATCGTCAGCCCCACCGCGCCAAGCGCCAGAAACGGCACGCCCTCATTCGCAAGAGCATCCACCGCGTCTTTGTAAAGCACTGGAATAACAACAGAAATCAACTTGGACACCACCAAGAAGATCAGCGCCCAGACCACGCGTTTCTTGACCCAAGGCATATCGTCGGGCCACAGGTACGGGGCCACCTTGCGCAAGACAAGCAGGTTCGACTGCCGCTCTGCAGCTTGGGCGATCTCCTCTTCTGTCATGGGATATTGGGTGGCGGGTTTGGGCTGGCTGGCAGTGCGCGGGCTATCGGCTGACATGAACGATCCTGTGTGGTTGCCCCTTACATAGGGCCGTCAGCCGGATCATGCCAGTGCAGCTGCCTCATCCGCGTGCATAGCCGCTATTAATCCGGCAGATCAAAGACCTGACCGGGGTAGATCAGATCGGGATCCCGAATTGATGAGCGGTTGGCGGCAAAGACGCGCACATAGAGCGTCGGGTCGCCATAGCGTTCGCGGGCGATGGCCCAAAGCGTGGCCCCTTCCTGCACGGTCACCGCCTTGATCGGGCCGTCGTTGCCTGCGCTGGCTCGGGCCAGCACCTCGGGGGATTCACGTTTGAAGGGGGTTTCGACGCGGCTGATCACGTCCCCGCCCTGATCCAGTTCATCGACGCGCAGGGTGTAGATGCCGGTCTTGATATCCTCGATATCGCCGCGCCAACGACCTTGGGGGTCCACTTCAAGCGCGCCGACGCTGCGGTTGTCCAGATAGACCCGCACAGAAGACGCCTGCGCCTGCGCGCGCCCCGCCAGCCGGACCTCGCCCTCATCGGAATAGGTGATCGTGTCGAGCGCGATGCGGTCGGTCACCTCTGGCGCGGTGCCGGGCAGTAATTCCACACCCTCGGCGTCGGATTTCAACAGGGCGACGGGCGCATCGGCGGTGGGGGGCGTGGGGTCTGGCTGGGGTGTCACGGCGGCGACCTCGGTCATCTCGGGGGCGCTGTCAATCGGGGTGCCCCCCTGCGGTTCCACGACCGGAGCGGGGGCCGTTTCAGGGGCCGTGTCGTCGGGCGTGGCCTCTGATGTGGTGTCTATGGATACGTCCAATGTATCCGCCAGTGCCACCTGCGCCACGGCAGGAGCGGTGATCGGGGCCAAGATGACTTCCTCGACCGAGGCGACGGGGCCTGTTTCGGCATCCGCGCTCAGGCTCAGGATCTTGCCGCTGCCATCGGGGGGCAAAATGGCGAGCGTTGCGAATTTGCCAGAGCGGTCGGCCTGCGCGCTGGCGACCTCTGCCCCGTTGCTGATCACGCTGACGCGGGCCCCTGGTGCTGCGCGGCCTGCGATCACGGTCATCCCGTCCCCCTCGCGGCGCACCTCGTCAAAGCTGGGGGTGGCGGGCGATGCGGCGGGATCAGGCGTTTGCGGCGCAGCGGGAACGGTGGCGGCGGCCGTGGTGTCTTTGGGTGCGGTGGTGGTCTGCGCGGGGGGCTGGGCCGCGGGTTTCGGCTGGGCCGCGGTGTCCTTCGCCGTATCCGGCACAACGGGACCCGCATCTTGCGACCAGATATATCCCGCAACAGCAACCGCCACGACCAGCGCAGTGCCCGCAAACTGAGCACCCCGCGTTTGAAACACCGACATCCCGTTCATCCCTTTGAACTTCCCCACATTGAGGACTTGTACCAAGCAGGCTATCACGGGTCAAAATGCAGCTGCATGCCATGTGCATATTCGCAAAAAGGACCCCCGTTTATGATCCAGAAATCCGTATGTGTTTACTGCGGCTCACGCCCCGGTGATGACCCCGAATATACCGCACAAGCCGACGCTTTGGGCCGCGCTTTGGCCCAGAACGACTGGCGGCTGGTCTATGGCGCGGGGGACGTGGGGCTGATGGGCACCGTTGCACGCGCGGCACAAACGGCGGGCGGCACGACCTTTGGCGTGATCCCCGATCATCTGGTGAAATGGGAGGTCGGAAAGACCGATTTGACCACCTATGTCGTGACCGAAACCATGCATGAACGCAAAAAGGTGATGTTCATGAATTGCGATGCCGTGGTGGTCCTGCCCGGAGGTGCCGGATCACTGGACGAGCTGTTCGAAGTGCTGACCTGGCGCCAATTGGGGCTACATCAGAAGCCGGTAATCCTATTGAATACAAATGGTTACTGGGATCCCCTAACAGCGCTTCTGGATCATGTCGTCGCCCGCGGCTTTGCCGAAGAAAGCCTGCTTGGCTATGTGGATACGGTCGATGACGTTGACGGCGCGCTGGACGTTCTGCGCCGCAGCCTGACCGCGTAGAGGTACGGACGGCAGTTCGCGCGGAAGCACGCGCGCTTGTGCGGAAAGCGTCTGCGCGGCAACGGGTTGAAAGGCGGCGGAGCAGGGTCAGGAGTGCTATAGGCGGTAGGTGAAAACGGCCTTTGCCATCCCTTCCCTGTGCTGCCGATCAGCGAACGCACAAAAGGGCACCCACGCGTCGATGCCCTTTCAATTCACCGCCCTGCGGCAACCCGAAGTCCTATCGATCCGACCGCATAGCCAGAATTCGACTGTTGCTATGCGGCCACATGGTTACGCTGTTTCAAGCGTCGATTTCACGATATTCTCGATCTCTTCAATCGGGTGGTTCGTCAGCGTCTTGGGGATTTCGCCCACGACTTTATCTGCGACCTCTTTGTGCATCTCGTGACGCAACTCGCCCAGAGTGTTCGGCGGCGCGACCAGAATGATCTTGTCGAACTTGCCCTTATGCGCCTGTTTGTACAGGATATCCGCCAGCTCGCTGGCAAAGCGGTCCTTGGACAGCTGGTGCCAGTCAGTGTCGTCCACAGCCGAGCGGTGCACAGACGGGCCATCGTTGAAGCGTCCACGACGATTAGCGGCTTGATCGCGGTTCGGCGGATTTTCCTGCTCTTCCTCGCGGAAGACCTGCAGGAACGGATCCTCCCCGTCGGTCTCATTCACCATGAACAGCGCTTTTTCACCGTCTGCGATCAGCACCCAGGTGCCATTTTCAATCTTGGTCATGCGTCTTCTCCGTGGTTGCGTTTGTCTTCGCCGGTGACGCGGGTGTCAGCGCCGGGTTTGTCGACCACCTGTTTCTCTTCGTCCTGGGTGCCGACATCGCGTTGCAGCCCGCCGCCAAAGCGGCCCTGATGGTCAATATCATCGGCTTCGCTGATGTATTTGTCGGTTTCCTTGACGCCGTCCTTCGATCTGTGACGCTCTGCCATCGTGGTCTCCTTCTCATCTTGTGGGTTCACGGATAAAACGCCCCAGTCACGCCGGTGGTTCCACAAGAAAAGGCCCCACAGCGGAATGCTGCAGGGCCTTTCACATAAATATTTCAACAGGTTGGCGTGATGCCTTAACCCATCATATCGTGATTACATGCGCGATGCGACGTTATCCCAGTTGACCAGATTGTCGAGGAAGTTCGACAGGTAGTCGGGGCGCGCGTTGCGGAAATCGATGTAGTAGGAGTGTTCCCAAACGTCGCAGCCCAGCAGTGCGGTCTGACCAAAGCAGACAGGGTTCACGCCGTTTTCGGTCTTGGTCACTTTCAGGCCACCATCGGTGTCCTTGACCAGCCACGCCCAACCGGAGCCGAACTGACCGCCACCGGCTGCTTTGAATTCATCCTTGAACTTATCGACAGAGCCAAAGCTTTCGGTGATCGCTTTTTCCAGCTCGGACGGCATTTTGCTGTCTTCAGGGGACATCATTTCCCAGAACTGGTTGTGGTTCCACAGCTGGCTGATGTTGTTGAAGATACCGCTTTGCGCAACCGCGTCAGGGTTGTAGGTGCCCTTGATGATTTCCTCGAGGGTCTTGCCTTCCCACTCGGTGCCTTCAATGGCTTTGTTGCCGTTGGTCACATAGGCGTTGTGGTGCTTATCGTGGTGATATTCCAGCGTTTCCTTGGACATACCTTTGGATGCAAGCGCATCGTAGGCATAGGGAAGATCAGGAAGAGTAAAAGCCATGAGAAAAGCCTCCGTTATTGAATTGCGTCTGGGTCACATGAAGCCCGTCCCGTCATAAGGTCAAGTGCTGATCGACCCGCGAGGGGGAAACCGGCACAGCTGACGGGGCGCTTCTATCGTCACCCGCTTAAGGGTAAAACGGCTGGCCTACGCGAATGTTCCCGCCAGACTGCCGCCCTGCCCCTGACCAGCGGCTTACCGCGCGGCGCTATAATAGTCGGGGGCGGACCCGGGCTGTGCCGCGGTTTTAAGCAGATCAAACACATATTGCGCGACCGAGCGGAAGCAGACCAGACGGAAGCTGTCGCCGTCTTCGATCCAGAACGCGGCCGGCACCTGCGCCAGCCGCGTGCGGCGGATCATGCCAGGGGTGAAATTGTCTGCCGACAGGTCCACGGGAGCGAGCTTGGCCAGCACATCGCGGCTGTGCGCCCCGCTGATGCGAAACACCGCCCGCGCGTCGGATACATTGACCGCCAGCGTGTGATTGCTGCCAAAGCATTTGGTCAGCGTGTCGATGGTGTCGCTGACCTGATCATAGGGACAGAGCAAGAGCAGTTCGTCCGGTGACATCCACGCGACACCGCGATCCCCGTTGATCTGGACGCTGCGGGTGTCGGGAAGACCCAGGCCAACGGCCTTTTTCAGCGCCTTCTTCATATAGCCCGCCCCCAGATCCCCGCGGACAGAGATCATGCCAATCGGGTCCATCAGGGTCACCTCGGCAATGCCGCCGGTGAATTCTGCCGCTTTCAATGCGCTTACCGCCTCAGACATTTTGCTTGGCCCCTTCTTTGTCATAGAACACCGGATCGACGATTTTTGCCTGATAGGTCTTGCCGTCGGTCCCGGGGAAGTCGATCACCTCGCCCATGTGGTCCGGCCCGTTCAGCACCAGCCCCATCGCGATCCCCTTGCCCAAGGTCGGCGAATGATAGGTCGAGGTGACGCGCCCGATCATATTGCGCTGGCCGTTCTCGTTCTCGCCCTCGCCCACGGCATAGGCCCCGTCCGGCAGGGTGCTGCCGTCGGTTGTTTCCAGCCCCACCAGCTTCCAACGCGTCGGGTCCACCATATGGGACCGCTGCTGCGCGCGCTTGCCCAGATAGTCATCCTTCTTTTTCGAGATCGCCCAGTTCAGCCCCAGATCCTGCGGGATCACGGTGCCGTCGGTTTCGTCCCCGATCATGATAAAGCCCTTTTCGGCGCGCAGGATGTGCAGACATTCCGTACCATAGGGCATCACGCCCAGATCATTGCCCGCCACCATCAGCGCATCCCAGAAGGCCTGTCCCTGCCCTGCATCCACCGCGATCTCGTAGCTCAGCTCGCCCGAGAAAGAGATCCGGTAAACGCGGCATTTGAAGCCTCCCAGCGTGCCGTCTGCCCACTCCATAAAGGCCAGCGCGTCTTTGCTGACATCCATGCCGCCCAGCTTTTCCAGACATTTGCGTGCGTTGGGGCCGACCACGGCGATCTGCGCATATTGCTCGGTGACATTGGCAACATAGACGTTGAAATCCCACCACTCGGTTTGCAGCCATTCTTCCATATGCTGGTGGATGCTTTCCGCGCCGCCCGTCGTCGTGTGGCACAGGAAGGTTTCGTCATCGATCCGCGCAACGACACCATCGTCGATCAGGAACCCGTTTTCCGAACACATCAGGCCATAGCGGCATTTTCCCGGTTTCAGCGTGCTCATCATATTGGTGTAGAGCATATCGAGGAAGCGCCCCGCGTCCGGTCCCTTGACGATGATCTTGCCAAGGGTGGAGGCATCAAGCATCCCCAGTTTGCTGCGCGTGTTGGTGACCTCGCGCATCACCGCGTCATGGGTGGTTTCGCCATTGCGCGGATAGGCGTAGGGGCGTCGCCACTGGCCAACAGGTTCCCATTCAGCGCCGTTCGCCTCGTGCCAGTCATGCAGCGGGGTGCGGCGGATCGGTTGGAAGACATCACCACGCGCCTCGCCCGCGATCGCGCCCATCGAAATCGGGTGGTACGGCGGGCGGAAGGTGGTGGTGCCAACGGCGGGAATATCCGCGTCCATCGCGCCCGCCAGCGTTGCCAGCCCGTTGATATTGCTGAGCTTCCCCTGATCCGTCGCCATGCCAAGCGTGGTATAGCGTTTGGCGTGTTCGACGCTGACAAAGCCTTCTTGCGCGGCAAGCCGCACGTCTGACACTTTGACATCGTTCTGATAGTCGAGCCACGTCTTCTCGCGCAGCTTCATATTCGCCCCTTGCGGCATCATCCAGACGGGGGCGAGCGGCGTTTCCTCTTGCCGGTCGGCGTTCGGCGAGACGGCATCGGCGGGCAACTTGAACCCCAGCGTCGTGACCACCCCATCCGCGGCGGCATGGGCATCGTGCAAGATATCATCCAGCGCAAAGAACCCACCCGCGGCACCGGCAGCGGTGACAAAACCATGCCCGTCTGCCCCCAACGGCGGATTGTTGACATCGGGGCGGAACATGGCCCCGGCGGTATCCCAAGTCAGCTTGCCGCCGCAATGGGACCACAAATGCACCACCGGCGACCAGCCGCCCGACATGGCCACCGCGTCGCAGGGGAAGGTTTCAAGCACCGCGCCCTCGCCCGCTTGGCTGCACACCTCTACGCCTGTGACGCGTTTGCCGCCCGTGACCCGCGCCACGGCATGGCCCATCATCACGCGAATGCCCAGATCTTTTGCGCGCGTCATCAGCGCGGAATCCTGCGGCAATACGCGGGCATCCAGAATGGCGGGCACGGTTAGACCTGCCTCGGTCAAGGCGATGGCGGTGCGGTAGGCGTCGTCGTTATTGGTGACCACGACCGTGCGATCCCCGACCGACACGCCATAGTTCACCAGATAATCCCGCACAGATGCGGCCAGCATCACACCGGGGATGTCATTGCCTGCAAAGGACAAAGGCCGTTCAATCGCGCCGGTGGCGGTCACGATATGACCTGCGCGAATGCGCCAGAGCCGGTGGCGCGGCCCGGCAATCTCCGGCGCGTGGTCCGTCAGACGTTCATAGCCCAGCACATAGCCGTGGTCATAGACTCCCGCCCCCATGACACGGGTGCGCAGGGTGACGTTTTCCATCCCCGACAGCTCTGCCACCAGCGCGTCGATGAAATCGGCGACGGGTGTGCCATCGACCGTGCCACCATCCACAGGCGCGCGGCCGCCCCAATGGGCGGTCTGTTCCAGCACGATGACCTTGGCACCGGACAGGGCCGCGGTGCGCGCGGCCTCTAGCCCCGCGACACCGCCGCCGATGATCAGCACATCGCAAAAGGCGTGGAAATGTTCATAGGTATCGCCGTCGGTCTCCTTGGGCGCTTTGCCTAGACCGGCAGAGTGGCGGATGATCGGCTCGTAGACATGCTTCCAGAAGGGGCGCGGGTGGATGAACATCTTGTAGTAGAAGCCCGCGGGCAGAAAGCGGCTCAGGTGTTTGTTGATCGCGCCAACGTCGAATTCGAGGCTGGGCCAGTGGTTCTGGCTTTCCGCCTTGAGCCCGTCGAAAAGATCGGTGGTCGTGGCGCGTTGGTTGGGCTCGAACCGGTCACCCTGCCCGAGGTTCACCAGCGCGTTGGGTTCTTCCGGGCCCGCCGCCACGATGCCGCGCGGACGGTGGTATTTGAACGACCGCCCCACGAGCATCTGGTCATTCGCCAGCAAGGCCGAGGCCAGGGTATCGCCCTCGAACCCGCGCAGCTGCTTTCCGTTAAACGAAAAACTGACAGCATTTGATTTGTTCAGCAGGCGGCCGCCTGTGGCAATTCTGGTGCTCATGAAGTCAAACCTTGGTGTGGGGCGAAAGCGCGGGCGCCTCCGGCGGGAGTTTTCTTGGCAAAATGAAGAACGGCAGCGGTCATGGGGCGGCGGAAGCCTGCCAATCGGGGCGACGGTCCTGTATCTTGTCGATGATCTCTTGCGGGACCGTGCTGGTCTGGGCGGTATAGGTGCCGAAGACTTCGAGCGTCATGGTATCGCGCGCGGCGTGGAACCATTTGCCACAGCCATAGACATGCCGCCAGCGTTCAAAATGCACGCCCTTGGGGTTTTCCCGCATGAATAGGTATTTTTCGAAGTCGATGTCAGAGGACCCCGGACCAAAACGTTTCAGATGCGCCTCGCCGCCCGCGTGGAATTCGGTTTCCTCGGCGGTGATGCCGCAGTTGGGGCATGTCAGGGTCAGCATGGGGCGCTCCTTTCTAAGGTCGGTTGAAACGCAAAAAGGCCAGCCCCCGCGCGAGGGCCAGCCTTGATCATATCGGATAGAGTGGAAAGCGGCTTAGTTGCCGGTTGCTTCCTCGGCCGCGCCTTCAACGGCATCGGCAGCACCATCGGCCGCCCCTTCGACATTGACGTTGATGTCGCCAGAGTCGTCCATCGGGTTGCCACCAGCGAAGAAGTAAAAGCCGAAGCCAAGGACCAGAACGACGAGAACGCCGATGACGATCCCCGATCCGGTGCCGCTGGTTTTGTTGACGGTGGTGTGTGGCGCTTGGTTGTTGTCAGGCGTAGCCATGGGAATGGTCCTTCATAAACTTGATATGAAGTGCAAACCCCGTTCACAGGCAAAAAGTTCCACAGCCCGACCGGGCGGGCAGGTTTCCGCGCGCCGGTCAATGCGCCACCCCGGCGGCCACGGATTCGTCGATGAACCGCCCTTCCTGGAACCGGTTCAGGCCGAAGGCGTCCGTAAGCGGCGACCGTCCCTTGGCCATCAGCTCGGCCATGGCCCAGCCCGAACCGGGGATCGCCTTGAACCCACCGGTGCCCCAGCCACAGTTGACGAAAACGCCGTCGACCGGCGTTTTGGACAGGATCGGAGAGCGGTCGCCCGTCACATCCACGATGCCGCCCCATTGGCGCAACATCTTGAGACGGGACACCATCGGGAAGGTCTCTACCAAGGCGCGCACCGTTTCCTCGATATGATGGAAAGAGCCGCGTTGGGTGTAGTTGTTATAGCCATCCGTGCCGCCGCCGATCACCATCTCGCCCTTGTCGGACTGGCTCATGTAGCCATGCACCGTATTGGCCATGACCACCACATCCATGCAGGGTTTGATCGGCTCTGACACCAGCGCTTGCAGGGCGACGGATTCGATCGGGAGACGGAAACCCGCCATATCGGCCAGATGGCCAGAGTGGCCGGCGACCACCATGCCCAGCTTGTCACAGTCGATATCGCCACGGTTGGTCGACACGCCCGTGACCTTGCCGTTTTCCTGACGTATGCCGGTGACCTCGCATTTCTGGATCACGTCCATGCCCATATCGGAACAGGCCCGCGCATAGCCCCAGGCCACAGCATCATGGCGTGCCGTGCCGCCACGGCGCTGCCAAAGCCCGCCCAGAACCGGATAGCGTGGCCCGTCGATATTAATGATCGGCACCAGTTCTTTGACCTTCTCCGGCCCGATGAATTCGGTCTGCACGCCCTGCAGCGCGTTGGCGTGGGCCGTGCGCAGGTAGCCGCGCACCTCGTGCTGGGTCTGCGCCAGCATGATCACGCCGCGCGGGCTGAACATGACGTTATAGTTGAGATCCTGGCTCATCGTCTCGTAAAGCGAGCGCGCCTTTTCATAGATCGCGGCGGAGGGGTCTTGCAGGTAGTTGGACCGGATGATCGTGGTGTTGCGGCCCGTGTTGCCGCCGCCAAGCCAGCCTTTTTCCAAAATCGCGACATTGGTGATGCCGAAGTTTTTACCCAAGTAGTAGGCCGTCGCCAGACCATGCCCCCCAGCCCCGACGATGATCACGTCATAGCGTTTCTTCGGCTGCGCATCGCGCCAGGCCCGCTGCCAGCCGGTATGATGGCGCAGGGCTTCGCGGGCGACGGCAAAGGCTGAGTATTTCTTCATGAAAGCGGTCTCCGGCAAAGATTCGTACGCCGTGGCGTAGGCTTGGCTTCTTTCTGGGTCTTCGGGCGAAAAAGAGGATACCCGGCGCGGCATTCCTTAACAGTTTTACGACATCCGCCGCAATCTGGCAAAAACCAAGCCGCCGCCGCGACAAGGTGCAGCAATATGGCCTCT
The DNA here is from genome assembly GCF_021735935.1 of Sulfitobacter sp. M39. Classification (NCBI taxonomy): domain Bacteria; kingdom Pseudomonadati; phylum Pseudomonadota; class Alphaproteobacteria; order Rhodobacterales; family Roseobacteraceae; genus Sulfitobacter; species Sulfitobacter sp. M39. Next base: position 1,620,097 of record NZ_WMDZ01000001.1, on the reverse strand, counting down.
TTTGTCACGTCGCCGCAGCGGTTAGGTGTGCAGCAGCTATAATTACTGGACCGCATCTTTATGAGTTTCTGGATCATCGCCGCCGCCGGTGCCGCCCTTGTGACCGTGTTGCTGGCGCGTGCCCTGACCCGTGGGGCCAGCGCGCCTGCCGAGACCGGTGCCGCCCATGATGTGCAGGTCTATCGCGACCAGCTGGCCGAGGTTGAACGCGATGTCGCGCGCGGGGTGCTGCCCGAAGCCGACGCCATCCGCGTGCGCACCGAAATCTCGCGCCGCATTCTGGCCGCGGATGCTGCCGGACAAAATATTCCCGCCGCGAATGGCACGCCGTCCCCTATCGTCATCGCGGCGATCGCGCTGGTCTTGCTAGGCGGGAGCCTTGGGCTCTACTGGCAGTTGGGTGCGCCGGGGTACGGCGATCTGGCGCTGCAGGACCGTATCGCGCGGGCCGAAGACATGCGCCGGAACCGCCCCGATCAGGCCACCGCCGAAGCAGAGCTGCCCGCCGCCGATCTGCCGCCCGAGCTCAGCCCCGAATATGAAGCGCTGCTGACCCGCCTGCGCGAAACGGTTGCCGCGCGACCCGATGATGTGCAAGGCCATGTCCTGCTGGCCCAGAACGAGGCGCGCGTTGGCAACTATGCCGCCGCTGCCGCCGCGCAGGGCAAGGTTGTGCGCCTCAAGGGGGCGGAGGCCTCGATTGACGACGTGTCGGGCTATGCGGAACTGCTGGTGATGGCGGCGGGGGGCTATGTCTCGCCCGAGGCAGAAGCGGTGTTGCGTGCGGTGCTGACCCGTGATGTCGAAAACGGCACGGCGCGGTATTATTGGGGGCTCATGCTGGTTCAAACCGGGCGCCCTGATCTGGCGTTCCGCATGTGGGACGGGTTGCTGCGCCGCGGCCCCGAGGATGCCCCGTGGATCGCCCCTATCCTGGCGCAGATCACCCCTATCGCCACCATGGCCGGTGTGGACTATACCGTGCCCGAGATTGGCAGCGGCGCGCTGCGCGGCCCCTCGGCCGAGGATATCGACGCGGCGCAGGATATGACCCCTGCCGAACGGATGGAGATGATCGGCGGTATGGTCGAAAGCCTGTCGTCGCGGCTTGCCAGCCAGGGCGGGCCGGTCGAGGATTGGGCGCGGTTGATCTCTTCGCTTGGCGTGCTGGGGGAAACCGCGCGGGCACGGGCGATTTACGAGAATGCGGTAGAGGTCTTTGCCGATGACCCCGCCGCGATGGATGATATTCAACGCGCGGGCGAACGCGCCGGGGTGACCGAATGATCTATGACGACATAACAGACTTCGCCGCCGCCCTGCGACCGATGCAGGCGTTGATCGGGTTGGACCTTGGGGAAAAGACCATCGGCGTTGCGGTCAGCGACAGTTTTCTGTCGATCGCCACCCCGCTGGAAACCGTGCGCCGCAAGAAATTCGGGGTTGATGCCGCCCGCCTGTCAGAGATCATTGCCGCCCGCGGGATCGGCGGGGTGGTGCTGGGCCTGCCGCGCAATATGGACGGATCGGAAGGGGCGCGCTGTCAATCGACACGGGCCTTTGCGCGGAACTTTGACCGGTTGGGGGATATTCCCATCGGGTTCTGGGACGAACGGCTGAGCACGGTCGCCGCGGAACGTGCGCTGCTGGAGGCCGATACATCGCGTCGTCGCCGCGCCGAGGTGATCGACCACGTGGCCGCGGGCTATATTCTGCAAGGGGTGCTGGACCGTTTGCGTGTGATCAAGGCGCAGGGCGCGTCGGCCTGAAGCCAGATAAGTGCGACAGCACGAGGATAAAGCGATGAGTGACGAGATCTGGAAGCGGAACGAAGTCGAAAGCCCCTGCGTGAAGCTGTGCGTGGTGCATCCCGAGACGCGCCTGTGCACAGGGTGTTACCGATCCATTGACGAGATCGGCGCGTGGTCGCGTATGACGCCGGAAAGGCGCCGCAGCATCATGGCAGAGCTGCCATCGCGGGCGGGATCGCTGAGCAAGCGGCGTGGTGGACGCTCTGCGCGGCTCAAGCGCGACATCACCGGCTGATCTGGCGAACCGCCTGGGCCGACTGGACCGTTGATGAGGATTCAGCGGGCCACGCGGTACAAGAACTCAAGCATTTCGCTGCTGGTCTGCGCCCCTTCGTGATCTTGCGGGGCGTAATTGTCATTCGCCGCTGGCACCACGGGGGTCGCGCCAAAGTGCTGCGCCACGGTCACGCATCGCCACGTCGCCGCTGCGGGCACGAAGCGAAGGATATTGGTCTGCGGGTCTTGCGCTGTATCTGTCATGTTCATCTCTGCCATCTCTCGGGTCGTTCAATTTGTGCGCCGGTCGATTCGATTCTCGGTCGCCTGTCGGTAGTTTGGCTCCGACAGTGTGATATAAGTGTTAAGATATGGCAGTATTTGGGCAAAATCAGGGTAATAAACGTATCAAGCCCTGCACATTCCGGCCCAATGCCGCGGATTTAGGCAGACAACAGGCGCGTGATATCGCCCCCCTGCCCCTTGCCATGCCCGCCCCGCTATAGCATTGACCCTTCCGAACCCCCATATTTCCAGCTCGATAGACGATAAGGCTTAGACCATCATGGGACATAGATCCGATCTCACCCGCGCCGCCCGCCTGAGCGTGGCCCCCATGATGGATTGGACCGACCGGCATTGTCGCTACATGCATCGGCTGTTTTCCAAGCAGACGTTGCTGTATACCGAAATGGTGACCTCGCCTGCCTTGGTACGGGGCGGCGCGTTGCATTTGCTGGATCATGACACCTCTGAACACCCCGTGGCCTTGCAGCTTGGCGGGTCTGACCCGGACGAGCTGGCAGAGGCGGCGCGGATCGGGGCGCAGGCGGGGTATGACGAGATCAACCTGAACGTCGGCTGCCCGTCGGATCGCGTGCAATCGGGCTGTTTTGGCGCGGTGCTGATGGAGCAACCGGCGCTGGTGGCGAAATCCGTCGCGGCGATGCGGCGCGCGGTGGATGTGGACGTGACTGTCAAATGCCGGATCGGCGTGGATGACCAGAACCCCGCCGAGGTGCTGCCCGAGTTTCTGGCGCAGATCGTCGGCGCGGGCTGTGAGCGGGTGACAATCCACGCGCGCAAAGCTTGGCTGCAGGGGCTTAGCCCCAAGGAAAACCGCGACATTCCCCCCTTGGACTACGAACTGGTGCACCGGATGAAGGGGCTGTTCCCGAACCTGCATATCTCGGTGAACGGGGGTATCAGCTCGCTTGATCAGGCAGAGGCGTTTCTGGACGCCGGTTTGGATGGCGTGATGATCGGGCGCAGCGCCTATCACAACCCGACCGATATTCTGGCGCAGGCGGATCGCCGCATTTACGGCACCGGCGCAGACACCGCGCCCGAGGATGTCGTGGCGCAGATGCTGCCCTATATCGACGCGCATATCGACGGCGGGGGCAAGCTGAACCAGATCACCCGCCATATGATGGGGCTCTTTTCCGGTCGCACCGGCGCACGGGTCTGGCGGCGCACCCTGTCCGAGCAAGCCTCCCGCCCCGGTGCCGACCGTCAGGTCCTGCTAGAGGCGCTGGATGCGATGCAGACACTGGCCGAGGCGCAAGAAGCGGTATAGCAACGGGGGCAACCGCACGACATTCAGGATCGCCCCCATGCAAGACCCCACTCTCCTTCTGCAGATTGTCCTTATGATCATGGCCATCGGTGCCTTTGCCGGTGTGCTGGCGGGGCTGCTGGGTGTAGGGGGCGGCATCGTCTTGGTGCCTGCGTTCTTCTATGCGTTCCAAGCGCTTGGCTATGATAGCCCGCAACTTATGCAGATGTGTCTGGCGACCTCGCTGGCGACTATCATCGTGACCTCGCTGCGGTCGGTGCACAGCCACAATAAAAAGGGCGCAGTCGATTGGGCGATCCTCAAGACATGGGCACCGGGGATCGTGATCGGGGCCATCATCGGGATGCTGGTGGTGGCACAGCTGCGCACGAGCGTCTTGCAGGGCATCTTTGGAGGGCTGGCGCTGGTCGTCGGGCTTTATATGGCTTTTGGGCGGGCGCATTGGCGCTTGGGACAGGCGATGCCCCGTGGGGCCGCGCGCGCGGCGCTATCACCCTCTGTCGGGTTTCTATCGGTACTGATGGGGATCGGCGGGGGCAGCTTTGGCGTGCCACTGATGAGCCTGTTCAACGTGCCGATCCACCGTGCCGTGGCGACGGCTGCGGGGTTTGGCGTGCTGATCGCCGTGCCCTCTGTCATCGGGTTCCTGCTGGTTGATGCCGCGCCCAACAGCCCGCCGCTGACGGTGGGGGCGGTGAACCTGCCCACCTTTGCCATTGTCATCGCCATGACGCTGATCACCGCGCCGCTGGGGGTTAGACTGGCCCATGCGATGGACCCGAAACCGTTGAAACGGGTGTTCGCGGTCTTCCTGATCCTCGTGGCGCTGAACATGCTGCGCAAATCGCTGGGGCTGTAACCCGCCCCGACAGGCGTCAGGCGCGCAGGATGGCGATCAGCTCGTCCTGCGTCAGCGCAAAGGGCGTGCCCTTCATCGAGGATGCACCGGCGGACAAGCGTGCGACCTCTGCGTGATCCTCGGGGTTCAGCCCCATCTCGGTCAATGTCCGCAGCCCCATCTGACGGGACCAATCGCGCAAGGCGGTGATCCCTCCCCCATCTTCGACGTCGAAGGCGCTGTCGATCAGGCCAAGCACCCACATCAGGCGCGTGTGGACCTGCGTGCCTGCCTCTGCCTTTTCCAAATGAGACGCCAGCACCGCGGGCAAAAGCGCGCCGCAAATCTCTCCGTGGGGGGCACCGGTCTGGCCGCCGATCACACCCGCAAAACCATGCACCGCCCCCAGCCCCGCATTCGCCAAGGCCAAGCCGCCGCAGGTGCTGACCCAAGCCATATCGTCCCACGCTTCCGCTGCGTCTTGTTCAACCACGGCACGCAGCGCAGCCAGCCCTTTGGGGATCGCCGCCTGACACAGCGCATCCGTCATCGGTGTCGCCTTGACCGACAGGTAAGGTTCGATCACCTGCGTCACCGCATCCAACCCTGCCGCGAGTGTCACATGGCGCGGTGCGCCCTGCATCAGGGCCGCATCCACGATCGCGATGTTGGGGATCATCCGCGCGTCACGCAGGCTGACCTTGACCCCATGTTCCGGCACAGCGATCACAGCATTCTTGGTGACCTCAGCCCCCGTGCCCGCCGTGGTCGGCAGGGCAATCATCGGCAGAGGCGCGGTGTCGAGGGCTTTGCCGCCCCCCACCCCTTCAAGGTACTCCAAAGGTGCCCCCGCGCAGGGGATCAGCGCCGCGAGCGCCTTGGCAAAGTCGATCACCGATCCGCCGCCAAGTGCTACAACCACATCCGGCCGATCTGCGGAAACCCGGGCGAGAGCTGCTTCCAGCGCTGGCAGGCTCGGCTCGGACCCGCAGCTTTCACTGGTAACCGACAGGCCCGCCGCGCGGCAATCCTCGACCAACCAAGCGGCACGTGCAGCGTTTGACCCATGCACGATCAGCACATGCGTCCCAAAGCCAGCGGCCAGCGTGGCCGTCTGCGCGGCCTGTCCACGCCCGAAATGCAGCGCTTGCGGAGAGAAGAACGAAAACATCGGCTTAGCTGTCAGCGGCGTCTTTGTGGTAGCTGTCAAGCACGGCAACCTCGTCGCGCGAGCCAAGGATCACCGGAACGCGCTGGTGCGGTGCCGTGGGGGCGACATCCATAATCGCGCCCTGCCCTGTCGACGCAGCACCGCCTGCGGCTTCGATTACCATCGCCATCGGGTTCGCCTCGTACATCAGACGCAGCTTGCCGCCGGTCTTCTGGTTGTTGCTGTCAGCGGGGTACAGAAAGACGCCGCCACGCGTGAGGATACGGTGCACATCCGCGACCATGGACGCGGTCCAGCGCATGTTGAACGACCGGCCACGGGGGCCTTCCTTGCCCGCGACGGCCTCGTCCACATAGCGGCTGACGGGGGCATACCAATAGCGTGCGCGTGACGTGTTGATCGCATATTCCGAGGTCTCGGCGGGCACGGTCATTTTGGGGTGCGTCAGGCTGAATTCGCCGGTGTCCGGATCGCTGCTGAAGCCTGCCACCTCGTCGCCCTTGGTCACCACAAACATGGTCGAGGGGCCGTAGATCGCATAGCCTGCGCAAATCTGGTTGCGGCCGTTATGCAGCACGTTGCGGTCACCATCGGCCTGCACCTGCATGACCGAGAAGATCGACCCCACCGACAGGTTCACATCAAGGTTCGACGACCCGTCCAGCGGATCGAAATACAGCAGGTAGTCGCCCTTTTGCGGCTCTTTCAGCCAAGTGACCTCTTCCACCTCTTCCGACACAAGTGCGGCGACACGCGGGCTGTTGGCACACTCCCGCTCGAACACATCATTGGCCATGATATCCAGCGTCTTTTGCGCCTCGCCCTGCACGTTGATCTCTCCGGCGGCACCAAGGTTGCCCTCGAAGGCACCACGGCGCACGAGACCGGCGATCAGTCGCGACGCCGAGGCGATGTCTTCCAGCAGAAACACCAGATCGGGGTCAAAGCTGTTTTGGGTCAGATACCGGCGAAGCGTTGGGGCTGTCATGGGGAGTTCCTTAAAAATTCAGGGTCGCGTCAACGGCCTTTTTCCAGAGCGCATATTTCGCGTCGCGCTGGTCATCGTCCATTTTCGGCGTGAATTGGGTTTCCTGTGTCCACGATTTCGCGAACTGTTCCTGATCAGGATAAACGCCCGCGTGCATCCCCGCAAGCCACGCGACCCCAAGGGCGGTGGTTTCATGCACCGTGGGCCGGTCAACGGGGGCGGCGATGATGTCGGACAGGAATTGCATGGTCCAGTCGCTGGCAGACATGCCGCCATCGACGCGCAATGTGGGCTGCACGCCATCGGCTTTCCAGTCGGCGGACATCGCTTCAAGCAGGTCGCGTGTCTGGTAGCCGACGCTTTCCAGCGCCGCGCGGGCCATTTCGGCGGGCCCCGTGCCTCGGGTCAGCCCGAAGACCGCGCCGCGACAATCGGGGTTCCAATAGGGCGCACCCAGCCCGACAAAGGCGGGCACCAGCACCACGTTCTGATGCGGGTCCGCCTGTTCGGCTAGCCCTTGAGTCTCGGCGGAGTCTTGAATGATCTGCAAACCATCGCGCAGCCATTGCACCACGGCCCCCGCGACAAAGATCGAACCTTCCAGCGCGTACGTCGGCTTGCCATCGAATTGATAGGCGATGGTGGTGAGCAGCCGGTTTTCCGACCGCACCGGCGTGTCGCCCGTGTTCATCAGCGCGAAACAGCCCGTGCCGTAGGTGGATTTAAGCATCCCCGGCTCGAAACACGCCTGCCCCACCGTGGCCGCCTGCTGGTCGCCCGCGACCCCGTGGATCGGCACGGCAGCGCCCAGAACATCCGCATCGGTATGGCCGAAATCATCGGCGCAATTCTTGACCTCTGGCAACATCTCCATCGGGATGTCGAGCAGGTCACAGATCGACCGGCTCCACCGGCCTTTGCGGATGTCATACAGCATGGTGCGCGCGGCGTTGGTGGCGTCCGTCGCATGGGACGCCCCACCGGTGAGCTTCCAGATCAAGAAGCAATCGACAGTGCCAAACAGCAGCTCGCCCTTGGCGGCGCGGTCGCGGGCACCTTCGACGTTGTCTAATATCCAAGCCAGCTTGGTGCCCGAGAAATAGGGGTCCAGCAGCAGGCCGGTGCGGTCGGTGAACATCTCTTCGTGGCCCGCATCGCGCAGGGTGCGGCACTGGCTAGCGGTGCGGCGGTCCTGCCAGACGATGGCGTTATAAATCGGGCGGCCGGTCGCCTTGTCCCAGACCACGACGGTTTCGCGCTGGTTGGTAATACCGATTGCGGCGATATCGCCTGCCTTGATCTCTGCCTTGTCGATGGCCCCGCGGCAAGTCGCCTGCGTCGTGCGCCACAGATCGTCGGGATCATGTTCAACCCAGCCGGACTGGGGAAAATGCTGGGGGAATTCTTCCTGGGCGCTGGCAATCGACGTCATCGTGTCATCGTAAACGATGGCCCGTGTGGAGGTGGTGCCTTGGTCAATGGCAAGGATATACGTCATGCGCGTCCCTTTGGAAGTGTAGCAACCGTCAGATGGTGCCGTATCCTAGCAAGGGTCGGCAGGCCCGACCAGATGTCAGGGCAATGACGGATGTCGGCGTTGTTGGAAAATCAAAGGTTCCGGGGCCAGCGAAACGGCCCCGGAAAGAGTGGCTTACTGCCAGGATTTGATCAGCTCATCATAGGCGATGGTCTGTGGCTCTTCGTCTTCGCTTTCCAGTTTCGCTTTGGGCGAACCGGGCTGGGACAGCCAGTACTCTGCGTCACGCTCTTCGTTCATCTTGGGGCCAATGTCCCCTTGAACGCCGGCGCGCTCCAGACGGATCAGGACTTTTTCCTGATCGGCGCACAGGGCATCAAGCGCTTCCTGAGGTGTCTTCGCACCGGACATGGCGTCGCCGATGTTCTGCCACCACAGCTGCGCCAGCTTTGGATAGTCAGGCACGTTGGTACCCGTTGGCGACCACTGAACGCGCGCTGGCGAACGGTAGAATTCAACCAGACCACCCAGTTTCGGTGCACGCTCTGTAAAGCTTTCGTGCTGGATCGACGATTCACGAATGAAGGTCAGGCCAACGTGGCTTTTCTTAACGTCCACAGTCTTGGAGGTGACGAACTGCGCATAGAGCCACGCGGCCTGTGCACGGTCCACCGGTGTGGATTTCATCAGCGTCCACGACCCGGCATCCTGATACCCGATCTTGGTGCCTTCAGTCCAATATGCACCGTGGGGCGAAGGTGCCATGCGCCACTTGGGCGTGCCATCTTCATTCATCACGGGCAGGTCAGGCTCTACCGACGCGGCAGTAAAGGCCGTGTACCAGAACATCTGCTGGGCCACGTTGCCCTGCGCCGGAATTGGGCCCGCTTCAGAGAAGGTCATGCCCGCAGCCGCCGGAGGCGAATACTTCTGCAGCCATTCGATCGCTTTGGTCACAGCATAGACCGCTGCTGGCCCGTTTGTGGCACCGCCACGTGCAACGCAAGAACCCACAGGCTGCGAGTTTTCGTTGACGCGGATACCCCATTCGTCGACGGGCAGACCGTTTGGCTCGCCTACGTCACCGGCACCAGCCATCGACAGCCACGCATCGGTGTAGCGCCAGCCAAGCGACGGGTCTTTCTTGCCGTAGTCCATGTTGCCAAAGACTTCGCCTTCGACGCCAAGACGCGACAGGTCGCGACCGGTGAAGAATTCGGCGATGTCCTCATATGCGGACCAGTTGACCGGAACACCCAGATCGTAGCCATATTTCTCTTTGAAATCAGCCTTGTTCTGTTCGTCGTTGAACCAATCGTAGCGGAACCAATACAGGTTCGCGAACTGCTGGTCGGGCAGCTGGTAGATCTTGCCATCGGGGCCGGTCGTGAACGACAGGCCGATGAAGTCTTCGAGGTCGAGACCGGGGTTGGTCACGGCCTTGCCTTCGCCTTCCATCCAGTCGGACAGGTTGCGGGCTTGCTGATAGCGCCAGTGCGTCCCGATCAGGTCGGAATCGTTGATATAGGCGTCATAGATGTTCTCGCCCGACTGCATTTGCGTTTGCAGCTTTTCGACAACGTCGCCTTCGCCGATCAGGTCATGGGTGACCTTGATGCCGGTGATCGCTTCGAAAGCGGGGGCCAGAACGGTGGATTCGTATGTGTGCGTGCCGATTGTCTCGGACACGACGTTGATTGACATGCCTTCAAACGGTTTTGCAGCGTCGATAAAGAACTGCAGTTCGGCTTCCTGGTCTTCCCGCGACAGCGCGGAGAGATCGCCGATTTCCTTATCAAGGAAAGCCTTTGCGGCCTCCATGTCGGCGAACGCAGGTGCGGCAAACATGCAAGCCGCAAGCCCGATCGCAGTCGTTCCCTTTAAGCGCAAGTTCATGATGTTCCTCCCTAGAATTGAACATTTGAGAGGTCCGGTTCTTGCAGGCCGGCCCCCCTTATTTTCCTTTCCTAGACCCAGCGGAAAACCGCAATGGCATAGAAAAGGCAGACGACCAATGCTCCCCATTGGGGCGCACTGAGCAGCCCGAGCCAAGCCAGATTGATAAAGGCCGAGCCCAGAAGCGTGATGAACAACCGGTCACCGCGCGTCGTTTCCATCCCCAGTATACCGGCGCGCGGCACTTCGGGGAATTTGATTGCAAGGATCGTAAAGGTGATCAGTGTCACCGTGATGATCCCAAAGAAAGCGGCGGTGGGCCAAGTCCAAGCCATCCAGTCCATAATGTTTCCTCCGGTCTTTCTTTGTTAAACGCGGCCCAAGGCAAAGCCTTTGGCGATGTAGTTGCGCACGAAATAGATCACCAAGGCACCCGGCACGATGGTGAGAACCCCTGCCGCGGCCAGCACACCCCAGTCGATCCCGGCGGCGCCCACGGTACGGGTCATGGTGGCGGCAATCGGCTTGGCGTCCACGCTGGTCAACGTCCGGCTCAGCAACAGCTCAACCCAGCTGAACATGAACAGGAAGAAGGCCGTGACCCCGATCCCCGAGGCGACCAGCGGCGTGAAGATGCGGATGAAAAAGCGCGGGAAGCTGTAGCCGTCGATATAGGCCGTCTCGTCGATCTCTTTCGGGACGCCGCGCATGAACCCTTCGAGGATCCACACCGCCAGCGGCACGTTGAACAGACAATGTGCCAGCGCCACAGCGATATGCGTGTCGAACAACCCGACGGAGCTATAAAGCTGGAAGAACGGCAGCGCGAAGACCGCGGGCGGGGCCATCCGGTTGGTCAGCAGCCAGAAGAACAGGTGCTTGTCGCCCATGAAGCTGTAGCGCGAGAAGGCATAGGCCGCCGGCAGCGCCACCGCGAGCGAGATCACCATGTTCATCACCACATAAGCCATCGAGTTCAGATAGCCCGTGTACCAAGACGCATCCGTCAGGATCGTCATATAGTTGTCGAACGTCAGATCACGCGGCCACAGGGTAAAGCTGTTGAGGATCTCTGTGTTGGTCTTGAGGCTCATGTTCAGCAGCCAATAGATCGGCAGCAGCAAGAACAGCAGATAAAGCGCCATGACAATCGCATTGCCCTTGATCTTGGGCAGGGCGAACCCTCGTTTTTGTGCAAGATCAGACATCAGTGGCCATCCCTTTTATCAAGGTTCGTCATCACGGTGTAGAACACATAGGAGATCAGCAGGATCACCAGATAATACATGATCGAGAACGCCGCCGCAGGACCAAGGTCAAACTGTCCGAGGGCCATCTTGACCAGATCGATCGACAGGAAGGTGGTAGAGTTACCAGGCCCCCCGCCCGTCACGACAAACGGTTCGGTGTAGATCATGAAACTGTCCATAAAGCGCAGCAGGATCGCGATCATCAGAACGCCCATCATCTTGGGCAGCTCGATGTAGCGGAAGACTTTCCAGCGGCTCGCCTGGTCAATCTTGGCCGCCTGATAATAGGCGTCGGGGATGGATTGCAGACCGGCATAGGCCAGCAGCGCCACCAGTGACGTCCAGTGCCAGACATCCATCACGATCACAGTGATCCATGCCGCATAAAAATCTTGAGTGTAGTTATAGTCGATGCCCAAGGCCGACAGCGTGTAGCCCAACAGGCCAATGTCCACGCGGCCAAAGATTTGCCAGATGGTGCCGACCACGTTCCACGGGATCAGCAGCGGCAGTGACATCAGGACCAGACACAGCGAGGCCCAGAACCCTTTCTTGGGCATGTTCAGCGCGACGAAGATCCCCAACGGGATTTCAATCGCCAGAATGATCACCGAAAACGCGATCTGGCGGCCCAAGGCGTTCCACATCCGCTCTGATTCAATCATCTCGCGGAACCAGTCGAGGCCAGCCCAGAAGAACTGGTTGTTCCCGAAGGTATCCTGCACGGAATAGTTCACCACGGTCATCAGCGGGATCACGGCAGAGAAAGCCACCAGCAGCAGCACGGGCAGCACAAGGAACCAGGCCTTTTGATTGACGGTCTTGTTCATGACGCGGTCCTTTCAGCGAGGGTCAGCGGGAAAGCGGCGGATTGGATCATCTCACGCCCCCTGCGGCGCAACGCGCCAGCTGTTGGCATAGACATTCACCCCGGCGGGGTCGAAAACAATGCGGTTCATATCCGGTGAAATCTCGGCACCTTCTTCGGCGATTACGTTGATTTCATTGCCATTAAAGTCAGCACGCACGATCTTGTGACGGCCTACGTCCTCGATCCGTTTGATCGTGACGGGCAGCCCCGCCTCGCCCGTGGCAAGCCGTGTGAACTCAGGCCGCACGCCCAGTTCGACCTTACCGTCCAGCGGCGCAAAGCCGTGCCCCAAGTCGATCTCGTGGCCCCCGATCACGGCCTTGTCGCCGGTCACCGTCGCGTCGAGCACGTTCATACCGGGCGAGCCGATGAAATAGCCCACAAACGTGTGCTGTGGTGTCTCGAACAGCTCTTGCGGGGTGCCCATCTGCACAACGCGGCCATCATACATGACGACGACTTTGTCAGCAAAGGTCAGCGCCTCTGTCTGGTCGTGGGTCACGTAGATCATCGTGTGACCGAATTCATGGTGCAGTGATTTCAACTGCGTGCGCAGCTCCCACTTCATATGGGGGTCGATCACGGTCAGCGGCTCGTCAAACAGCAGCGCGTTCACGTCCTCGCGCACCATCCCCCGCCCGAGCGAGATCTTTTGCTTCGCATCCGCCGTCAGCCCGCGCGCCTTCCGGTTCAGCATGTCTTCCATGCCGATCATCCCCGCGATCTGCTGCACGCGCTGCGCGACATAGGCCGCGTCCGCGCCCCGGTTGCGCAGCGGGAACGCCAGATTGTCGCGCACGGTCATCGTGTCATAGACAACCGGAAACTGGAAAACCTGCGCGATGTTGCGCTTGGTCGTGGGGTCGTTGGTCACGTCACGGTCGTTGAACAGGATGCGGCCCTGACTGGGGTGCAGCAGGCCCGAGATGATGTTCAGCAACGTGGATTTACCGCAGCCCGACGCGCCCAAAAGCGCATAGGCCTCGCCGTCCACCCAATCGTGGTTCAGCTCTTTCAGCGCAAAGTCATCTTCGCTGGTGGGGTTGGGCAAATAGGAATGCGCCAGGTTATCAAGGGTGATTTTTGCCATTGGTCCGGTCCTCCCTCAGGCCGCTGCCGCATAGGATGCGGGGGCCACGGATGTGCCGTCTTCGGCAAAGATGTAAACATGTGTCGGGTCAAGATAGACGTTCAGCGGTGCCCCGATCTTGAGGTCTTTGACCCCGTGCACCAGACCGACCCAGTTTTCACCGTGGTGATCAAGGTGGATAAAGGTTTCCGACCCTGTGATCTCGGTCACGTTCAGCTTGCCCGCAAACTCCAGCGCGTCGTCAGATTGCTTGGACAGTTCAAGGTGGTTGGGGCGGAAGCCCGCAACATAGCTGCCATCGGCCACGGTCTTGAAGTTCCCGAAGGTCGCGACCGTGTTGCCATCGCCAAAGGTCAGCGTGTCGCCGGCCTTGGTGATGTTGAGGAAGTTCATCGGCGGGTCAGAGAAGACGCGCGCGGTCGTGGCATCGACGGGCTGGCGGTAGACCACGGGGGTCACGCCGAACTGCGTGATGCGCCCTTCCCACAACGTGGCGGTGTGCCCGCCCAGCAAAAGCGCCTCTTCGGGTTCGGTTGTCGCATAGACAAAGATCGACCCTGCTTCTTCAAAGATTTTCGGGATCTCGGCCCGCAGCTCTTCGCGCAGTTTGTAATCGAGGTTCGCCAATGGCTCGTCCAGCAACACCAGCCCCGCGTCCTTGACCAAAGCGCGTGCAAGCGCGCAGCGTTGTTGCTGCCCGCCTGAAAGTTCCAGCGGCTTGCGGTCCAGCATCGGCGTCAACTGCATCAGATCGGCGGCCTTGCGCACGGCGCTGTCGATCTCGGACTTGGATTTGCCCAGCAACCGCATGGGGCTGGCGATGTTGTTGTAGACGGTCATCGACGGGTAGTTGATGAACTGCTGATACACCATCGCCACGCCGCGATCCTGAACGCGCATGCCGGTGACATCCTCGCCGTTCCAGATCACCTTGCCGGTGTTGGGCACATCCAGCCCCGCCATCAACCGCATCAGGGAAGTCTTGCCCGCAGATGTCGGCCCCAGCAGCACGTTCATGGTGCCGGACTGCAGCTCAAGATCTGTCGGATGAATATGCGTCTGGCCGTTTACGACCTTGGACACGCCTTGCAAAACGAGCGACATGTTCCTCTCCCCTTCACGCGCCAGTGGCGGCTGTAGTGTTGTCGGCGGGCGTGGCGGTGGTTGCCACCATCCATGCTTCCAACGTGTTCAATTCATCCGCGTCAAGCCGCAGGCCCAGTTTGGACCGGCGCCAGATGATGTCGTCAGCGGTGCGGGCAAATTCCTTGTCGATCAGCCACTTGGCCTCTCGCTCGGTCAGGGTCGCGCCGAAATCACGCCCCAGATCTGCCGCGGTTTGCGCGTCGCCCAAGACATCAAATGCCTCGCGCCCATAGGCTTTGACCAGACGATCGGCCCAACGTTGGGTCAAAAAGCCGTAGCGGTCCTGCAACTCTTGTTTCAACGCCGCCACGCCGTCTACCGGAAAATCTCCGCCAGGCAAGGCGACACCCGCCGTCCAGGGTTTGGCGTCATTGGCGAAATAGGGCTGGATCTTCTCTAGCGCGCTTTCGGCCAAACGGCGGTAGGTGGTGATCTTGCCGCCAAAGACGTTCAACACCGGCGCACCGGCGGATGTGTCGACCTTCAGCACATAGTCCCGCGTCGCCGCCGTGGCAGAGCTCGCCCCGTCGTTATACAGCGGGCGCACGCCGGAGTAGGTCCAGACGATATCATCCGTAGTGATCTGCTTTTTCAGGTACTTGGACGCAAACCGGACAAGATAGTCCTGCTCCGCCGGTGTGCAGACCGGCTTTTCGGACACATCCGTGTGGTCGGCATCTGTGGTGCCGATCAGGGTAAAATCTGTCTCGTAAGGAATGGTAAAGATGATGCGCCCGTCTTCGCCTTGGAAGAAGTAGCATTTATCGTGGTCATACAGCTTGGGCGTCACGATATGGCTGCCCCGCACCAGCCGCACCCCTTCCGAGGAGTTGATGCGCACGGTGTTGCGGATCACGTTTTCCACCCAAGGGCCACCGGCGTTGACCAGCATCTTGGCGTGTACCACGCGTTGGGGGCCGCCGTCTTTTGGCTCCAGCGTGACCTGCCACATGCCGTTGATCTGCTCGGCGGAGACAACTTTGGTGCGGGTGTTAATCCGCGCGCCACGGGCTTGGGCGTCGCGGGCGTTCAGCACCACCAGACGGCTGTCTTCGATCCAGCAGTCGGAATATTCGTAGGCCTTTTCGAACTTGTCCTGCAGCGGCGCACCCTCGGGGGCCTGCGTCAGATCGACCGCGGTCGTGCCCTTGAGGATCTGCCGCCCGCCCAGATTGTCATACATGAACAGACCCAAACGGATCAGCCACGCCGGGCGACGCCCCTTCATCCACGGCATGAACACGTTGAGCAGCTTTGAGGTGGGCGTATCCCCCTCGAACCGCATATCCTTATGATAAGGCAGCACAAACCGCATCGGCCACGAGATATGCGGCATCGCTTTCAGCAAGGTTTCGCGTTCGATCAACGCCTCGCGGACAAGGCGGACCTCCCAGTATTCCAGATAGCGCAGCCCGCCGTGAAACAGCTTGGTCGAGGCCGAGGATGTTGCCGAGGCCAGATCGTTCATCTCTGCCAGCTCGACGCTAAACCCACGGCCCACGGCGTCGCGTGCAATGCCGCAGCCGTTGATCCCTCCGCCGATCACAAAGAGATCGACGCTGTGTTCTGTTTCAAGCTGGCTCAATGAAGCCTCCCCGCATCATTTTCGCGTCTCGCAGCTAGGTTTGCGGGACGTCGTGACAAAAGACACCAAGCCCCTTCGTTTTTCAAGATCGAACGTTCGTTTCTTTTCGTTTTCGACTATAGCCTTGATTTTAGGCGCATTAATCCTTCGCCTGACGCGCATTTCTGCGCCTTACAGACGATATACCACGATTCGCGGCCTTGACGTGCTTCGCTTTCCGTAGATTGTAAGTTTTGGTCGGGCGTGCAGAAATCTCGGGCATCCCCAGCCAAAGACGGGGGGATCTATGTCAAATTTCAGACAGCGCGAGATTTTGGAGCTGGCGCGCAAGGACGGCAAAGTCACCGTCGACGGGCTGGCAGAGGCGTATAACGTCACCGTGCAGACCATCCGCCGCGACCTGTCCGAGCTTGCTGAAAGCGGCAAGCTGGAACGGGTGCATGGCGGCGCTGTGATACCGTCGGGGGTGGTGAATATCGTCTATGACGAACGCCGTCGCCTGAACGAGGAAGGCAAACGCGCCATCGCCGAACATTGCGCGCAGGCGATTCCGCATGGGGCGTCGGTATTTATGAACATCGGCACGAGTACCGAAGCGGTCGCGCAGGAAATGCTGCATCACGAAAACCTGCTAGTCGTGACAAACAACCTCAACATTGCCAATATCCTTGCTGCCAACCAAAGCTGCGAGATCATCCTGACGGGCGGCGTCTTGCGCCGTGCGGATGGCGGCATGGTCGGCGGGCTGACTGCCGAGATGGTCAAGCAGTTCAAGTTCGATTTCTCGGTTCTGGGCTGTTCTGCCATTGATGCGGATGGCGATCTGCTGGATTTCGACGGGCAAGAGGTGCTGGTCAGCCGGTCCGCCATCGGGCGGTCACGCACGGTGATGGTCGTAGCCGACCACCTGAAGTTCCAGCGCAAGGCCCCGCTGACGATCTGTTCCCTGCGCGATGTGAACACGCTGTTCACCGACCACCACCTGCCCGATGCGCTCAAGGCGGAATGCGCGGGCTGGGGCACCTCGGTTGTGACCGCCTGACCAAAACATGGACAGAACCTCATGAAGCAGCAAGACCCACGCGGCTGGCTTTTTGTCGCCCCCGCCTGCCTCTTGCTGGGGGTGGTCGGGCTGATCCCGCTGGTCACCGTCATCAACTATTCATTCTTCGAAATTTTCACGCTGCAATCGCGCTTCTGGATCGGCACCGAATGGTTTCGCGACCTGATCACCGCACCGCGCTTCTGGGCGAGCTTCGGGCGCAGCGTGCTATTTTCAACCTTCGTGCTGTGCATCCAGATCCCGCTGGGGATCGCGCTGGCCCTGTGCATTCCGCGCGGACGGATCTGGGCGGGGGCGGCCTTGGCTGTGCTGTCGCTGCCGCTGCTCGTACCGTGGAATATGATCCCTGCGCTCTGGCTGAGCCTGATGAATGGCGACACAGGCATTTTGGGGCAGTGGCTGGCGGGCTACGGCTGGCCCGCCGCGTGGAAGGACAGCGCCGTGCTGACCTGGGTGGTGATCTTGGCGATGGACACGTGGCACTGGACCAGCCTTGTGGTCATCCTCGCCTATAGTGCGCTGACCACCATCCCCGATCCGCTTTATCAGGCGGCCGCCATCGACGGGGCGCGCCCGTGGCAGGTCTTTCGCCACATCCAGCTGCCGCGGTTGCAGCATGTGCTGCTTATGGCGGTGCTGCTGCGGTTCATGGACAGTTTCATGATCTACACCGAGGCCTTTCCGATCAACGCCGGCGGCCCGGCCGAGACCAGCCTGTTCCTCGCCGTGGATCTGGGCGAGGAGATCAAGGCGTTCAACTACGGCCCCTCGGCCGCGCGGTCGGTGCTGTATTTCCTGATCGTGCTATCGGTCGCATGGGTCTTTACCAAGGTGCAGGCCAAGCTTGACGATCCCAAACCGGGGGTACCGTGATGATACCGCGTCGGGCATGGCCCGTGATCAAACTGGCGCTGCTGGGGGCGTTTATCCTCTTTACCACCCTGCCGCTGGTGCAGATGACGGTGCTGAGCTTTACCGCGACGCTGGCGCAGGACGGGCTGAGCTTGGGCGAGACGACGCTGCGCAACTATCGCGCCATCTGGTCCGACCCGAGCTTGCGCGCGGCCTTTGGCAATTCCGTCGCTTATGTGCTGATCAATATCGCGATCACCATCCCCGTCGCCCTGCCCGCGGCCTTTGCCTTTGCGCGGCTGTCGTTTCTGGGGGACAAACACCTGTTCTTCAGCTTCATCGCCTTTCGCATCACCCCGCCGGTGGTGCTGACCCTGCCGATCTTCCAGCTTTTTTCGGTGCTTGGCATCGTCAACTCGGTCACCGGCATCGCGCTGGCCCATTGTCTGTTCAACCTGCCGGTGTCGATCTGGATTCTGCAGGGGTTCATCGCCGCCGTCCCCCGCGAGATGGACGAGACGGCGTTCCTTGATGGCTATTCGCGCCCCCGCTATATTTGGAAAATCCTGCTGCCACAGATCGCGCCCGGCATCGCGGTGACAGCGTTTTTCTGCTTTATGTTCAGCTGGGTGGAGGTCGTCTTTGCCCGCATCCTAACCACCACCAACGGCAAGCCGATCTCTATGGCGCTGAGCGCGATGTTCGGCTTTCAGACGGATATCGGGATGGTCATGGCGTTTACGCTGACCTCTATGTTGCCCGGCGCACTGCTGTTGTTTGCCATGCGCAATCATCTGTCCCGCGGGTTCAAGGTCGGGCGGGTCTAGTGGCCGCCCTCCCCTTTCAAGGCTACCCCCGTGCCGCCTGACGCGAGGTGCGGCGCGTCACCAGCAAACGGTTGATGAAGGCGAGGACAAAGATCACCGTCAGGATCAACACGATTGTCGGCGCCGGTGCGCTATCCAGAAAGAAGCTGGCGTAGACGCCCGCGAACATCGACAAAAGGCAGACCAGCACAGATACGATCAGCATCGGGCCAAAGCTGCGCACCACCAGAAAGGCAATCGCCCCCGGTGTGACCAGCAACGCCACCGCAAGGATCAGCCCCGTCGCCGTTAGCGTCGCCACGATGGTCAGCGACAAGACCGCCAGCAACCCATAGTGCAAGAACCCCGTGTGCAGCCCGCTGGCCTGCGCCTGTGCGGGGTCAAAGGCGTGCAGCAGCAGATCTTTCCACTTGAGCACTAGAAACGCCGTCACAAAGGCCGAGATCAGCCCCGCCGTCCAAAGATCTTGCACGCCGACGCCCAGCATATTGCCGAACAGCACGTGATCCAGATGCTGGTTCGTGGTGATCGAGGTGTACATGATGATGCCGATCCCGAACATGCCCGAAAAGACGACCCCCATCACGGTGTCCTGTTTGATCCGGCTGTTGTAGCTCAGGTATCCGGTCAGCATCGCGCAGGACATACCCGCGGCAAAGGCCCCCACAATCAGCGGCAACCCCGTGATCCAGGCCAGCACGACCCCCGGCAGGACCGCATGGCTGACCGCATCGCCCATCAAGGCCCAGCCCTTGAGCACCAGAAAGCATGACAGCAACGCCGTGGGCGGGGCAACCAGCAGCACGATCCAAAAGGCGTTCTGCATGAAGGGAAACTGGAACGGAAACAGCAACGTGTCGATCATGGGGCCACCCCGTCTCGCAAGGATTTGAGCGCCGCCGCAGCCTTGCGCCGCGCGGCCAGCACACCGTGTTTGGGCGCAAAAACAAAGGCCAGCAGGAAGATCGCAGTTTGCAGCGTGACGATCACCCCGCCTGTCGCCCCGTCCAGAAAATAGCTGGCATAGGCCCCCAGAAAGCTGGTGATCGTGCCGATCAGCACCGATACGATGATCAGCCGTGGGAAACGGTCGCACAGCAGATAGGCCGTCGCCCCCGGTGTCACGACCATGGCGATCACCAGAAAGGCCCCGACGGTCATCATCGCCGCCACCACCGCAGCCGACAGCAGCATGAAGAACACCGCCTTCAACAGCTCGGGCCGCAACCCGATGGAGCGTGCGTGGTTTTCGTCAAAGAAGGTGACCATCAGGTCTTTCCACTTCAGCAGCAGCACGGTCAGGCAGACGACCCCGATGATCGCCAGTTGCACGATGTCTTGCGGCGCGATGGCAAGGATATTGCCCATAATGATGGTCTGGATGCTGACCGACATGGGCGATAGCGACACCATGAAAAGGCCCAAGCCGAAAAATGCGGTAAAGATGATGCCGATGATCACGTCGATCTTCAGCCCCGACCGCCCCGACAAAAACAGCATCGCCCCCGCCGCCATACCGCCCGCCAGAAACGCGCCAAGCGCGAAGGGCAGCCCCAGCATATAGGCTCCCGCCACTCCGGGCACGACAGAATGGCTGAGCGCGTCGCCGATCAGCGACCAGCCCTTGAGCATCAGATAGCATGACAAAAAGGCGCAAACCGCCCCCACCATCGCCGACACCCACATGGCGTTGAACATATAGTCATAGCTGAACGGCTCTAGCAGCAGGTCGATCATGTGTCGTCCTCGGTCGTGTTGATGCGTTTGCCGTAATGCACGAAAGGCCGTTCATCGTCGGTGATGATCCGCAGCTCGCGCCCGTCGTCATCATCGTGCAGGTCTTGCCCCCCAAGGGTAAAGTGCCGCAGCACCCCGCCAAACGCCGTTTCCAGATTGTCATGGGTAAAGACCGTTTCCGTCGTGCCATAGGCCAGCACCGTGCCCTTGACCAAGACGGTCCGGTCACAGAATTCCGGGACAGAGCCCAGGTTATGCGTCGACACCAGCATCACCCGCCCTTCGTCGCGCAGTTCGCGCAGCAGGTCGATGATCTGGTCCTCGGTCTTCACGTCTACGCCGGTAAAGGGTTCGTCCAGCAGTATCACCTGCCCGTTCTGCGCCAAGGCGCGCGCCAGAAAGACCCGCTTGCGCTGCCCGCCGGATAACTCTCCGATCTGACGGTGGCGGAAATCGGTCATGTTGACGCGGCGCAGGGCATCGTCCACCGCCGCGTGATCGGCAGCTTTGGGACGGCGCAGGAACCCCATATGCCCATAGCGCCCCATCATCACCACGTCCTGCACCAGCACCGGAAAGGCCCAATCAACCTCTTCTGACTGGGGGACATAGGCCACAAGGTTCTCACGCAGCGCCTCTTTTACGGTCTTCCCCAACAGCGTGATCTGCCCTTGCGCGGCGGGCACAAAGCCCATGATCGCTTTGAACAGTGTGGATTTCCCCGCGCCGTTGACCCCTACCAGCGCCGTGATCGTACCGCGCGGGATCTCAAAACTGGCATCATACAGCGCGGTATGACCATTGCGATAGGTCACCGTGACATCCGTGGCCTTGATGCCGATGGCATCGGCGGCAAGCTCTGATACGGGGACGGTCGTGGTGGCGGGGTTCATATCGGTTTCCATTTACTTCAGGCCTGCATCCAGCCCGTCTGCGACAGTCTGCGAAGTGACGCGCAGCAAGTCCAGATAGCTTGGCACGGGCCCCTCGGCAGTGCTGAGGCTATCGACATACAGCACACCACCATAAGCAGCGCCGGTTTCCCGCGCGACCTGCTTTGCAGGCGAGGTATTCACCGTGCTTTCACAGAAAACGACCGGAATATCATTGTCGCGCACGGAATCGATGACTTTGCGCACCTGCTGCGGCGTGCCGGTCTGGTCGGCGTTCATCGGCCAGAGGTACAGCTCTTTCATCCCGAAATCCCGCGCGAGGTAGCTGAACGCCCCTTCGCAGGTCACCAGCCAACGCTGGTCTTCGGGGATTTGCGCAATGCGGTCCCGCAGGGGCGTGATCGTATCGCGGATTTCCTGTTTGTAGCTTTCGGCATTGGCGGCATATGTCGCCGCATTGTCCGGGTCGTGCTCGGCAAAAGCTGCCGCGATGTTGTCAACGTAAATCAGCGCGTTATCCAGCCCCATCCAGGCGTGGGGGTTCGGCTTGCCCTCATACTCCCCCTCCCCGATAGAGATCGGCTCCACGCCTTCGGTCAGCGTGGCCGACGGGATATCCCCGAGGTTCGAGATGAACTGCTCGAACCACAGCTCCAGGTTCATGCCGTTCCACAGGATCAGATCGGCATCCACCGCGCCCACGATATCGCGCGGGGTGGGCTCATAGCCGTGGATTTCGGCACCGGGCTTGGTGATCGATACCACCTCTGCCGCATCGCCCCCGACCTGCTGCGCCATATCGGCAAGAACCGTAAAGGTCGTGACGACTTTGAAATCAGCCGCAACCGCAGGCACGCCCGCCATCGCCGCAACACCAAGAACCGGAGCAAAAACCGACGCCAGCACATTCTTTCTCATTCTGTTCCTCCAAGGAGCAATGCGTTCGCTAGATGTAAATGCGAATTAGTCGCATATGTCAAACATGCAAATAAGAATAGGTCGCATAAACTTGCGGGCAAGGAGAATCTTGCGTAACAAGAAGGCAGACGAGAAAGGACATCGGTTTGACCCACAGCGCTGATTACAAGCAATTGCTGCGTGAAGCGGGCCTACGGGTCACGCCACAGCGCACAACCATCGTATCGCTGCTGTCGGAAACCGACGATCACCCCAATGTCGAAGACCTGTATGAAAAGGCGCGCAGGCTGGATGACACTGTGTCAGTCGCGACGGTCTATCGAACGATGTCAGTGCTTGAAAACGCGGGGCTGGTGCGCAAACTGGTACTGGATGATGCCCCTGCCCGTTACGAGATGATGCCTCACACGGACCACGACCATCTGGTCGATGTCGACAGTGGGGATCTGGTGGAAATTCCAGGGACCGAGATCGCGACGCTGCTGGATCGTGTCGCGGCCGAGATGGGCTATGAGCTGGTCAGCCACCACACGGTCATTCGCGCCCGCAAGCTTTAGCTCTGCGTCTGATCCGCTAGCGATCTGACCATCGCCGCCGCACCGGCCGAGATCGTGCGCAGGATCACCTCGTCCGGGATGTCACGGATCAGCCAGTCGCGCATCGGGCCAAAGGCTGACAGGAACACCATCAGATTGGCAACGATATCAAGCCGTTGGTCGTCGCTGTGCATCCCCAGACGCGGGGCAAGCTGGTCGGCCAGATCCTTCATCACCGCAAACTCGCGCGCGTGCAGGGCGCGGCGGTCTTCGGCTTGCATATGCGGCACGCACCGATAGGCCAGCAACGTGCCATCCCGTTTCATCGACCAGCTTTCGCGGAAGTATTTCTCGAACGCGTCCTCAAGTGACAGGTTTTCATCCAGCAGGATGATCGGCAACGTCGACACGTCCTCGCGGAACCACAGCTGGTTCAGCAAGCGGCGCAGGATGTCGTTCTTATTCGCGATATAATCATAGATGCTGGCCTGATTGACGCCCGAGCGCGCACAGATGTCGCGGATCGTGGTGGCGGCAAAGCCTTTCTCAAGAAACAGCGACAAGGCCGCCTCGCAAATCTGTTCTCGGCGGCTTTGGATCAGCGACTGGTTCTGCACGCTGGTAATCTCCGCCTCTGCCAGCATTTGGGTGCGCAGCGCAGACAGCCGATCGCTGCGAATGGCCGTCGTGGTTGTGTCGTGCATGGAGCTGTCCTTCATTTGACGTAAATCCTATCGGCTTTCGATATGCGAAACAACCGGCAGCGTGCAGACGCGCCCCACGCAAAGCCCCCGCCGGTGCGGGGACCGACGGGGGCAATGTTTTTCAGTGATGTGGGGCGGGTTTAGTCGCCCAGACCCAAGGCCACAAAGCGCGGGTCACCTGCGCGGCGCACCAACAGGAGCAGCGACTTACGCCCGCCATCCTTGGCCTCGGTGATGCGGTCCTCCAGATCGGTGATGGACAGGATCGGCTGTTGGCCGGCCTCTGTGATGATGTCCCCGACACGCAGGCCTTTCTCGAAGGCTTCCGACATCTCGTCGACCTCGGTCACGGCCAGACCCTCGACTGAATCATCCGCCCCAAGCTCGGTGCGCAGATCATCCGTCAGCGGCGTGATTGTCAGACCAAGCACCGACTTTGACGCAGGCGCTTCGGGCTCTGCCTCATCCTGTGGTTCCGAGGCAGACGCCCCCGCCCCTTCGGCATCTTCGCGGCGGCCCAGCTTGACCTTGAGCGTCTGGGATTTCCCCTCGCGCAGGACAGTCACGCGGACCGAGGCCCCGACAGTGCTGTTACCCACCTGACGGACCAGACCGCGGGTGTCTTCAACCTCGACCCCTGCAAAGCTGAGGATCACGTCACCGGTTTTAAGCCCCGCGTCCTTGGCAGGGCCGTCCGGTACATCGGTGATCAACGCGCCGGACGCTTTGGCAAGCCCCATCGCGTCGGCCACATCCTGGGTAACGTCCTGAATACGCACACCCAACCAGCCGCGACGGGTTTCGCCAAATTCCTTAAGCTGGTTCACAACACGCGTTACAACATTCGACGCCATCGAGAAACCGATCCCGATGGAGCCGCCGTTGGGCGACAGGATCGCGGTGTTCACGCCAATGACTTCGCCGTCCATATTGAACAACGGCCCGCCGGAGTTGCCGCGGTTAATGGCAGCATCCGTCTGGATATAGTCATCGTAGGTGCCCGATAAAGCCCGATTGCGCGCCGAGACGATACCGGCAGAGACCGAAAACCCCTGCCCCAGCGGGTTCCCCATGGCCAGCACCCAGTCACCAACGCGGGCGGCATTGCTGTCGCCGAAGCTGACGAAGGGCAGCGCGCTTGGGGCTTCGACCTTAAGCAGGGCAATATCGGTGTTGGGGTCGGTGCCGATGACTTCGGCCTTCAATTCAAGACCGGTGAAAAATTCGATGGTGATCTCGTCCGCGCCTTCGATGACGTGGTTGTTTGTCACGACGAACCCGTCTTCAGAGATGACAAACCCCGACCCAAGCGCCGAAGATTTGCGTGGTGCGGGGGCTTCGCCGCCGTTGTTGCGGTCCCGGAATTCCTTGAAGAAATCCTCGAAGGGGGAACCTTCGGGCACGATGCCACGGGGACCTGTGCGCCCTTCAACGGTGGTGGAGGTGGTGATATTCACGACCGACGGGCTGATCTTTTCCGCAAGCGGTGCAAGGCTTTCGGGTTTGGCCAGCGCGACGACGGCCTGCATCAGGACAAAAGCCAGCGCCAGCATACCCATCATCAACCATTTGATCTGGGGCGATATTGCGTCGGTACGCGACAGGGAAACGGCCTTTGGCTGCATTCGTCAACTCCGGTTTTATAAGGGGCGATACACCCCGTTTGTGTGTCCTTGGCAGAGTGCATCTGCAAACCCACTGCTGCAAGGTGAAAGATGGTCATCCTCACGCGCATGTCAACGCGACCCTCGGTTTCTATGCGAAATTGCCGCCCATCATCCCGTTGATCCCGTGGTCATGCCCCCAAACGAAACAGGGGCCGGCATTTCTGCCAGCCCCTGTTTGAAAGTGCACCGTGGATAGGATCAGTTGCCAGTCCCGGTGGTGGTCGCGCGTTGGTTGCGGCTGCCTTCGTCCGACTTGAGGTAGTTAAAGAACTCGCTGTCGGGCGACATCACCATAGTGGAATTCTCGCCTTTCAACGCTTGCTCGTAAGCGCTGAGCGAGCGGTAGAATTCAAAGAACTCCGCATCCTTGGAATAGGCTTGCGCAAAGATCTTGTTCCGCTCGGCGTCGGCCTCACCTTCGGTGATACGGGCGTCGCGGCGGGCTTCCGACAGAATTTCCTCGTAGGTACGATCCGCAAGGGCGGTGACACGTTGCGCCGCCTCGCGGCCACGGGCGCGTTCATCGGTCGCTTCGCGGTCACGTTCAGCGATCATCCGTTGCAGGGTCGCGTCAAAGTTCTGCTCTGGCAGGTTGGTCTGGCGCAAACGCACATCGACCACATCCAGACCAAGCGCCTGCGCACGCGCGTCAGAACGTTCGCGGATCTGGTCCATCAGGGCAGAGCGTTCGGGGGACAGGATGGTGTTGGATGTCACACCCTGCGAGCCCAGAACCGCACGGATCTGACCGTCAAGAATACCGTTCAACTGGATCTCAGCCTGACGGCCACCGTCGGTGCCAAGGGCCTGACGGAACTGGCGGACGCTGTTGATGCGGTACAGCACAAAGGCATCCACTTCGAGACGACGGTCATCGGCGGGGGTGACCTCGATCATCGGCGTTTCAAGCGACAGGATACGGTCGTCATAGCGGACGACCTCGTCCAGCAGCGGGATTTTGAACCCGATGCCCGCGTCTTCACGCACCTGTTTGATCTGGCCAAAGCGCAGCACCAGCGCGCGTTCACGTTCGTCCACGATAAAGATCGACGACAGGGCGACAACGGCTGCGATCACAACCACGGGGATGAGGATATTGAGTTTACGCATCAGTTCGATCCTCGGTTGGAGTTGCGGAGTTCATTGAGCGGCAGGTAAGGCACGACCCCCTGCCCGGTCCCATCAGAGCCGTTTTCAAGAATGATCTTGTCCACGTCTCCCAGCACTTTCTCCATGGTTTCGATGTACAGACGACGACGGGTCACATCGGGTGCTGCTGCATATTCCTGCAATACCGCTTCAAAGCGGCTTGCCTCACCCACGGCGTCGTTGACCACACGTGCGCGGTACCCTTCGGCGGCTTCCAGCAGGCGGGCGGATTCACCACGGGCTTCGGCAGTGCGGCGGTTGGCGTAGGCATCAGCCTGACGTTCCACCCGGTCGCGTTCCTGTTCGGCGGCTTGCACGTCGCGGAAGGCGTCGATGACGGATTCCTGTGTCGTGTTGCCGTTTGCATCCGTCACGGTGACCGTCTGGCTGGGCGGGTCCACCTTGTTAAAGTTGACGCGGATGATGTTGATTCCGGTCTCGCGGTTATCAAGCGTGGTCTGGATCAGCTCGCGTGCGGAGGCTTCGATGGTGGCACGGTCACGGTTGAGGATCGGTGCCAGCTCGGACTGGGCGATGATCTCGCGCATGGCGGATTCAGAAATCGCACGCACCGCCATTTGCGGATCCCGCAGCGAGAACTTGAAGTTCTCGGCGTTCTTCACATTCCAGACGACCTGAAAGTCGATGTCGACGATGTTTTCATCCGTGGTCAGCATAAGCCCTTCGTTGTCGTCACCGCTGCGGCCCGCGCCAATGGTTTCGGCGCGGTTGGTGGTGACATCAAAGACTTCGGCTGTGACAAAAGGCCAAGGGGCAAAGTTCAGACCCTCTGTCCCGATGCCAGAAAACTCGCCAAGGAAGAGTTCAATCGACTGCTGTTCAGGGCGCACGGTATAAAAGCTTGCCATCCCCCAGACGACAGCGGCCGCCACCAGACCCAGCCCCACTGTGCCGCGGGTGAACTTGGGGCCTGCGCCGCCCATATTCCCGCCAGAGCCGCCGGAGTTACGGGTGCCGCCTTTGCCGCCCATGAGGACGCGCAGCTGTTCCTGACCCTTTTTCACCAGATCGTCGATCTCGGGCATCTGACCTTTGTCACCACCCGGACCACGTCCGCCACCGCCAGTGGGCCGCTGCCCTCCGGGCCGGTTGCGGTCGCCACCGTTGTTCCCACCGCCTGAGTTTCCTCCGCCGCCCCAAGGGCCGCCTGTATTTCCAGCCATTAATTCTTCCCTATGTATGGCCGCTGCAGCGGCCCTATCCCAACCGCCTACGCGGTTTTATCTTGTGCAGAGTTGGGCATATTCGCCCGAACTTCAAGCAGTGCGTGTCGGACTGCGCATGGTGACCAGCTCTTCGGACATGGTCGGGTGCACGGCGCAGGTCGCGTCGAATTGCTCTTTTGTCAGCCCCGCCTTCACGGCAATGCCCACCAGCTGGATCAGCTCGCCCGCGTTTGGTGCGACGATGTGGCACCCCAGAACGACACGTGTTTCCTTGCTGACGATCAGCTTCATCATCACACGTTTGTTCTTTTCGGCAAAGGCCGTTTGCATGGGCCGGAACGACGCCGAATAAATCTCGACCGGTTCCTGCTCTGCCGCTTGCTCTTCTGTCAGGCCGACGGTGCCGAATTCGGGCTGTGTGAAAACGGCCGACGGGATCAGGTCATGATCCACGGGTGTCGGGTTGCCACCAAAGACGGTTTGCACAAAGGCCATGCCTTCGCGGATCGCAACAGGTGTCAGGTTCACGCGGTCGGTGACATCGCCGATGGCATAGATCGACGGGACGCCCGACTGGCTGTATTCGTCGACTTCGACTTCTTGGCGACGGCCCAGCGACACGCCGACCTCTTCCAGCCCCATGCCATCGGTATTCGGTGCACGCCCTGTGGCGAACAGCACCATGTCAAAGACCTTTTCAGCCCCGTTGGAGGCTTTGACCCAGATCGGCCCCTGCGTGCCTGCGCGCGCGTCGCAATTGTTCAGCTCGTTCGATTGTGCAGCCGTGGCCCCCATCGCCGCGTCAGAGTTGCTGGGCATGGTGCCCGCCTCGTGTTCGGATTCCAGCGCCATTTCGACGATATTGGTGCCGCAGTGGATATCGACGCCTGCATTTGTCATCGATTCAGCGATCAGCCCGCGTGCCTCGTCATCAAAACCGCGCAGGATCTGTGCCGCGCGGTTGTACATCGTCACCTCGACCCCCAAGCCATTCAGGATACAGGCGAATTCACAGCCGATATAGCCGCCACCCACGATCAGGATCGACTTGGGCAGGCTTTCGAGATGGAAGATATCGTCCGACACAATCCCGAGATGGGCGTTCGGCACATCGGGGCGTACCGGACGGCCGCCGGTGGCCAGCAAGATGTGCTTGGCCGTGCGGGTTTCGCCATTGGCCAGCTGCACAGTGTGCGCGTCCTTGATCGTGGCGCGCTGGTCAAAGGTTTCGACGTCCGAATTCCCCAGCAGCTTGCGATAGACGCCTTCCAGCCGGTCCAGTTCATTGTTCAAGCGGGTCTTGAACGCGTGCCAGTCGAAGGTGCCCGGCTTGATGTCCCAGCCAAAGCATTTCGCCTCGTCCACCAATTCAGCATAGCCCGAGGCAAAGACCATCAGCTTTTTCGGCACACAGCCCCGGATCACGCATGTCCCGCCATAGCGGTCTTCTTCGGCGAGGGCGACTTTGGCCCCGTATTCACCCGCCGCAACACGCGCGGCGCGTACTCCGCCGGAACCGCCACCAATGACAAAAAGGTCGTAATCAAAATCGCTCATCTGGGCCGGGGCCTTTCTTTGTTAATCGCTCAGGTCGGAGAACAGGTTATCCGTCTCGACAAACTCCATCTTATCGCGATCAACAGTGCCTTCGTTGATGTCGCGCACTTCGACGCGGCCATCGCCATAGCCGATCACCACGGCATCACAGATATCAATGAACAGCCCGTTTTCAACTACGCCCGGCATTTGGTTCATGACCAAAGCCATCTGGCGGGTGTTGCCGATCCGCTTGAGATGCAGGTCAAGGATGTAGTTCCCCTCGTCCGTCACGAAGGGAATGTCGCCGTTCATACGCAGCGTGGAATTACGCCCCAGCACGTCCATCGACACCAAAGTCTCTTCGACAAGCGCTTGTGTGGTCTGCCATCCGAAGGGGATAACCTCTACCGGAAGGGGAAATGCGCCCAGTGTTTCGACCTCTTTGCCGATGTCGGCAATCACGACCATTTGATCGGAAGCGGTTGCCACGATCTTTTCTTGCAGCAAGGCACCGCCGCCGCCCTTGATCAGGTTCAGCTCTCCGTCGAACTCGTCCGCGCCGTCGATGGTCAGGTCCAGCCACTTGGCTTCATCAAGGCTGATCACCTCGATCCCCACTTCGCGCGCCAGCTGCGCGGTACGGGTCGACGTGGGCACGCCCTTGATCCGCAAGCCGTCGTCGCGCACCATCTCGCCCAAGCAGCGCACCAGCCACGCGGCGGTAGAGCCGGTGCCCAATCCGACGCGCATTCCGTCTTCTACAAATTGTGCAGCGCGTTTGGCGGCAACAAATTTGGCCTTATCAATGGGTGACAATTCTCCGGTCATGGCAGCGACTCCTCGTTAATCGACGCCCTTATAGACGCAGCCGCGCCGGCGCGCGACCCTCAAAACCGCATTGTCGTCGCGTCGCGTGGCCTACAGACGGTGTCACATGGCCTGCACTGCGACGCCACGGGGGTTTTATGCGCCGATAATCTGGATAGAGTACCGCAAACCGCGCAGATCGGTCGTTTTCAATCGCCCGCCTCCGGCGCAATGGGATACCACCGGCCTATGACCGATTACACGCTGCACTACGCCCCCGATAATGCCTCTCTGATCATCCGCCTCGCGCTTGAAGCGCAGGGTGTGGCCTATGACACCTGTCTGGTCGATCGCGCGGCGCGGGGGCAGTCTGCCCCCGCCTATCTGGCGCTGAACCCGCACGGGCTGATCCCCGCGCTGCAGACGCCGGACGGGCCGATGTTCGAAACCGGCGCAATCCTGCTGTGGCTGGCGGACCGGCACGGGGGGCTGGCCCCCGCCGCGACGGATGCCACGCGGGCGGATTTCCTCAAGTGGTTGTTTTTCGTCTCAAATACGGTGCACCCTGCCCTGCGTATGCTGTTTTACCCTGATAAATACGTGGGCGTTGACGACGCTGCCCAAGACGCGCTGCACACGACCGTAACCCAAGCGTTGCAGACCCACCTGCGCAGGCTGGAGGACCGGGCCGCGGCTGATGCGCTGCCCCTCGCGCTTGCGCTTTACCTCGCCCCGCTGTTGCGCTGGTGTGCGCTGTATCCGCGCACCCGTGA
This sequence comes from Sulfitobacter sp. M39, assembly GCF_021735935.1. Taxonomy (NCBI): domain Bacteria; kingdom Pseudomonadati; phylum Pseudomonadota; class Alphaproteobacteria; order Rhodobacterales; family Roseobacteraceae; genus Sulfitobacter; species Sulfitobacter sp. M39. The sequence goes on along the minus strand of NZ_WMDZ01000001.1, from coordinate 1,589,527 downwards.
TCGCGGCTGGTTCGATCTGCGCGCCACCCCGCATCTGCACGCGCTTTGCACCCGGGTCGAAACGCTCCCCTGCACGGCGGCCGCGCAAACCGCCGAAGGGCTGGGGCCCACGCCCTTTACCGCGCCCCACCTTGCCACCCCACCCATAGGAAGTGCCACCTGATGTTTCTCTCTGTCTTCGATATGTTCAAAGTGGGCATCGGCCCGTCCTCGTCGCATACGATGGGGCCGATGGTGGCGGCGGCACGGTTTCTGGACCTGATGCGCGCCTCGCCGTTCAAATTTGCGGGCCTGCGCGCCTCCCTGCACGGCAGTCTGGCCTTTACCGGTGTGGGCCACGCCACGGACCGCGCCACGATCCTTGGCCTCGCGGGGTTCACGCCGCAAGACTACGACAATGACCGCGCCGAAGAGGTACTGGCCGAGATCAACCGAACGCAGACGATCACCCTGCCCGAGTTTGGCACGCTGAGCTTCGCGCCCAAGTCCGATATGATCTTTGACTATGACATCAAGCTGGACGGCCACGCCAACGGGATGATGCTGATGGCCACCGACGGCCAAGGCGACGTTAGCTTGCGCGAGACGTATTATTCCATCGGTGGCGGCTTCGTGATGACCGAAGCCGAACTGGCGGCGGGCAAGGACACAGACGAAGGCGCGCCGATACCCTTCCCGTTCAAATCCGCAACCGAGATGCTGCAGATGGCGACAGAGTCCGGCAAGAGCATCGCCCAGATGAAACGCGCCAACGAGGAAGCGCGCGGCGGGGCGGCGCAGCTACGCGACGGCACCAAACGGCTGTGGCAGGTGATGAACGACTGCATCAACCGCGGGCTGGAGACCGATGGCATCCTGCCCGGCGGGTTGAACGTCAAACGCCGCGCCAAGGCGATCCATGATGCGCTGGTTTCCGAACGCGGCCAGAACCAGCGCGCGCCCCACACGATCAACGACTGGATGAGCGTTTACGCCATGGCGGTGAACGAGGAAAATGCCGCCGGTGGGCAAGTCGTCACCGCCCCCACCAATGGTGCGGCGGGTGTGATGCCCGCGACCCTGCGCTATTATCTGGATCACGTCCCTGGCGCGTCGGAGGCGCATATAGAGGATTTCCTGCTCACCGCTGCGGCGATCGGCGGGCTGGTCAAATTCAACGCGTCGATCTCGGGGGCGGAAGCGGGCTGTCAGGCCGAAGTGGGCAGCGCCGCCGCCATGTCCGCCGCCGGGCTCTGTGCCGTCATGGGCGGCACGCCGCAGCAGATCGAGAACGCCGCCGAAATCGCGCTGGAACATCATCTGGGCATGACCTGCGACCCCGTGCGCGGTCTGGTGCAGGTGCCTTGCATCGAACGCAACGGGCTTGGCGCGATCAAGGCGGTGTCCGCCGCGTCGCTTGCGCTGCGCGGCGACGGCACGCATCTGGTGCCGCTGGACGCCTGCATCGAAACCATGCGTCAGACTGGCGCGGATATGTCTGAAAAGTATAAAGAAACCTCGCTTGGGGGTCTGGCGGTCAACGTGCCGAACTGCTGATCTGACGCAGCGGCACGCGGCCCCACCCGCGCTTGACCCCACCGTGGAACTGCAACAGTCTGACAGCCGTCAGGAAATTTGCGGGAGGGCAAGATGGAACTGAAACAGGCAATGCAGGAACGGCGCAGCATCCGGGGCTTCAAGAAAGACTTCGTGCCGCGCGCCTTGCTGGAAGAGGTCATCGCACTGGCCAATCGCGCGCCATCGTCGATGAACACCCAGCCGTGGCATCTGCATGTGCTGACCGGCGAACCGCTTGAAAAAGTCCGCGAAGGGAATTCGACCCGTATGTTGCAAGGCGTGCCGCCGGTGCGTGAAATCAGCGATCACGGGGCCTATGCCGGTGTCCACCGCGACCGGCAGGTCGGCATCGCGAAACAGCTCTTTGCCGCCATGGGGATCGAACGCGACGACAAGGAACGCCGCCAAGATTGGGTGATGCGCGGCTTCCGCCAGTTCGATGCGCCGGTGTCCATCGTCGTCTGCTTTGACAAGTCGCTGGATGACAATGGCACCATCGCGCATTTCGATCTGGGCGCGGTGACCTACGGCCTTGTCCTCGCCGCGTGGAGCAAAGGTCTGGGCTGCGTGATCAACGGTCAGGGCATCATGCAATCGCCTGTGGTGCGTGAACATGCGCAAATCCCCGATGATCAGGTGATCATGACCTGCGTCGCCATGGGCTGGCCGGACGAGGATTTTTCGGCCAATGCCGTCGTCTCTACCCGACGCCCCGTCGAAGAGGTCACGCGGTTCGTCGGCTTCGACGACTAACGCCCTGCGCTGCGAAGCGCCGCAAAAACAAGCGTCGCGTGCGGGGGCCTACCCCGCCGTGACCGACTTGCGCACCATATCCCAATATTGCGCGATCACCTCGTCCAGCGACAGCCGTCCGCCTGCGCGAAACCACGTGTTCACCCCCGTCAGCATCGCGATCACCGCTAAGGTCGCGATCTTGGTATCGGCGATGGCGAAATCCCCCGCCGCCGCCCCGTCGCGCAAAATCGTCTCTAGCTGGTCTTCGTATTGGCGGCGCAATGCTTCGACCTCGGCGAAGTTCTCGGGCGTGAGATTGCGCAGCTCCATATAAGAGATGAAAACCTCGTCCGGGCGGTCGGCGTGAAAGCGGATGTGAAAGTCGACGAATTGGCGCAGGCGATCCACTGCGCTTTGACCGGGGTCACTGTCGCAGGCCGCAAGCAGGTCGTTCATATGGTCCTGCAACAGGCTGAACAGCAGCGTCTGCTTGTCCGGCGTGTAATTATACAATGCGCCCGCCTGCACCCCGACTTCCGTCGCCAGTGCCCGCATGGATACGGCAGCAAAGCCGTGACGGGCGAAAAGCCGCAACGCTGCCGCGCGGATTTTGGGCCGAGTGATGTCAGAATGTGATCCGGTTGTACGCGCCATGGGTCAAAGGTTAATTGAACGCATGTTCAAAGGCAAACCCCTGCTTGCGCGATTTCCGTCGCTGGTGCATGACTGATCTATGACGCACCGTATCCTTCTTCCGCTCTGCCTTGCCGCGCTGACCCTGCCCGCAGCCTGCACGCAGTTTCCCGCGCTCGACAGCCGTGCCACGCCCGAGCTTCTCGCCTCGGACTATCCCGCGCTTGTGCCGGTCGATCCGCTGCTTGCCAAAGCCGAGGCCGGACAGGTGAACATCCCGCAAACCGAAAGCGGGCTGACATCGCGGGTCGAACGGTTGCAGGCGCGTGCGGCGCGCTTGCGCGGATCGGTTCTGTCGGGGTCGGAAAAGCAGCGTTTGTCCCAAGGTTTGCAATAAACCGCATGCAATGTCGCGTTGCGTGCGCGGTGGGAAAGGGCTACATCGCGGCTAAACCCCCGAAACGCCGCAGCCCGCTGCCGCGCACCACCAAAAGGATTGCACCATGTCACAACCGCTTCGTCTTGGGATTGCCGGATTGGGCACCGTTGGGGTTGGCGTGGTGCGGATCATCCGCAAGCAGGCTGCCTTGATCGAGGCCCGCACCGGTCGCCCCGTCACCATCACCGCCGTCTCTGCCCGCAGCCGCGACAAGGACCGCGGTGTTACATTGTCGGGCTACGCGTGGGAAGATGATCCCGTCGCACTGGCAAAACGTGATGATGTGGATGTCTTTGTCGAACTGATGGGCGGCGACGAAGGCCCCGCCAAAGACGCGACCGAAGCCGCGCTCGCCTCGGGCAAGGATGTGGTCACCGCCAACAAGGCGCTGCTGGCGATCCACGGTCAGGCGCTGGCCGAACAAGCCGAAGCCGCCGGCGCGCTGATCCGCTATGAAGCCGCCGTAGCCGGGGGCATCCCCGTGATCAAGGCGTTGACGGAAAGCCTTGCCGGTAACGAGATCACCCGCGTCATGGGCGTGATGAACGGCACCTGCAACTATATCCTGACCCGCATGGAAGAGACCGGCAACGGCTATAACTCCCTGTTCGAAGAGGCCGAGGCGCTTGGCTATCTTGAAGCGGACCCGAACCTTGATGTCGGCGGGATTGACGCGGCGCATAAGCTGGCGATCCTGTCCTCGATCGCGTTTGGCACACAAGTGGATTTCGACGGGATCGAGATCGAAGGCATCCAGCGCGTCAGCATCGACGACATTCAGGCTGCCGCGAATATGGGATACAAGATCAAGCTTCTGGGCGTCGCGCAAATGACCGGCCGCGGGCTGGAACAGCGCATGCAGCCCTGCCTTGTGCCCGACAGCTCTCCGCTGGGACAGCTCGCGGGGGGGACCAATATGATCGTGCTGGAAGGCGATGCGATCGGGCAGATCGTCCTGCGCGGCCCCGGTGCCGGTGAAGGCCCCACCGCCAGCGCTGTATTGTCGGACATCTGCGATATCGCGCGCGGCTGGCATGGCCCGGTCTTTGGTCAGAAGGCAGCCACGCTCGCCTCGGCCACTGCAGCCCTGTCGCAGCGCCCCGCCGCCTTCTATCTGCGAATGGGCCTGCTGGACAAGCCCGGTGCCCTGGCCAAAGTCGCCACCGTTCTGGGCGAGGCCGGCATCAGCATCGACCGCATGCGCCAGACCGAACACCGCAGCGATCAGGCCCCGGTCTTGATCGTCACCCATAAATGCAGCCGCACCGCGCTGGACGAGGCTCTGGCCGCGATGGCGAAAACCGGTGTGCTGGCAAGTGATCCCGTGGCGCTGCGGATCGAGGATCTGTAACCCCGAGGGGCGCGGCTGCCCCCTGCCCTTCCCATTGTGGGGAGGATGGGGCGGATGCCTTCGGCGAGGATTTTTGACCATTTGGAAGGGGGAGATGCATGAGCTTTCTATGTGTTAATGCGTCTTTGACGGGGCGTCGCTGGGTTGGCCCCGGTGTCGAGGTGGAACGCGCGACCGAAGTTCTCGTGCAGCAGACCAGCCTGCCGCTGGCCCTGTGTCAGGTGCTGGCGCGGCGCGGCGTGGCGGCGGAAGAGGCCGAGGCGTTTCTTGCGCCGTCGTTGCGTGATCTACTGCCTGACCCGCGTTCCCTACGCGACATGGAGAAAGCCGCGACCCGTTTTCTAGCTGCGGTCAAAGCGCGTCAGCGGATTGCCGTTTTTGCGGATTATGATGTCGATGGTGGCAGCTCTGCCGCGCTGCTGCTGGTCTGGCTGCGCGAGATGGGCTGCACCGCGACGCTTTATGTGCCGGACCGGATCGACGAAGGATATGGCCCCAACGACGCCGCGATGGCCGAGCTGGCCGCGGCTCATGATCTGATTGTCTGCGTTGACTGCGGGACCTTGTCGCATGGGCCGGTGGCCGCGGCGGTCGGGGCGGATGTCGTTATTCTGGACCACCACCTGGGCGGAGAGACCCTGCCCGACGCCTTGGCAGTGGTGAACCCCAACCGGCAGGATGAAGACGGTGCCTTGGCGCATCTTTGTGCCGCGGCAGTGGTGTTCTTGATGCTGGTCGAGGCAGGGCGCCAACTGCGCGAAGCGGGCGCACGCGGGCCTGACCTGATGGCGCTGCTGGATCTGGTGGGGCTCGCCACGGTGGCCGATGTCGCCCCGTTGATCGGCGTGAACCGCGCCTTTGTGCGTCAGGGGCTACGCGTCATGGCGCGGCGCGACAGATTGGGGCTTGCCGCCTTGGCCGATGTGGCGCGGATGGATACGGCCCCGGCGGCCTATCATCTTGGGTTTCTGCTTGGCCCGCGGATCAACGCGGGCGGGCGCATCGGGCAAGCGGATCTGGGGGCAAGGCTGCTGGCCTGCGATGATCCCCATGAGGCGCAGTCGCTTGCCGAAAAGCTGGACCTGCTGAACACCGAGCGCCGCGATGTCGAAACCGCCGTGCGCGCCGCCGCGCTGGATCAGGCAGAGGCCCGCGGCTTTGACGCGCCTTTGGTCTGGGCCTCGGGCGCGGGCTGGCACCCGGGCGTGGTGGGCATCGTCGCCTCGCGGCTTAAAGAGGCGTCGAACCGGCCGTCGATCGTGATCGGGTTCGAGGATGGCATCGGCAAAGGCTCCGGCCGATCGGTCTCGGGGATCGATCTGGGCGCGCCTATCCAGCGGCTGGCGGCGGAGGGGCTGCTGATCAAGGGCGGCGGGCATAAGATGGCCGCCGGTCTGACCGTTGCCGAAGACAAGCTGGAGGAAGCGATGGCGCGGCTGTCAGAGCTCTTGGCCAAGCAGGGCGCGCATCTGGCCGGCGCGGCAGACCTGAAGCTGGACGGCATGTTGATGCCCGCCGCCGCGACGGTGGAACTGGCGCAGCAGGTGGAGCAGGCAGGCCCCTTTGGGGCCGGTGCCCCTGCCCCGCGATATGCCTTTGCCGACATGCAGATCCGCTTTGCCAAGCGGGTGGGTGAAAGCCACCTCAAGATCAGTTTTGGCGACGGCAACAACACCAAAATGGACGCCATCGCCTTTGGCGCATTTGACGGCCCGCTTGGCCCGGCACTGGAAAACCACGGTGGTGCACGGTTCCATCTGGCCGGTCGTCTGGACATCAATACCTGGCGCGGCCGACAGTCCGTGCAGCTGCGTCTGGAAGATGCGGCACCTGCGTAAAAATTTTTCATTTTCTTTCGATTTCTGCTTGCGCGCCTGCGCCGCATTCCTTAGAGAAGCGCTCACAAGCTAAGTGGCCCGTTCGTCTATCGGTTAGGACGTCAGGTTTTCAACCTGAAAAGAGGGGTTCGACTCCCCTACGGGCTGCCACTTGTGCCTTTCCCTGACATCCCAACATACTACGCTGTGAATGTGGGCGAGATGCGTTTCGTTCGCTGTTCGGGGCCGGTTTGGACTGGCACGGCGCACGCCGTAGCAAGCGGACAGTCAAGCGCCCCGCATCAATGGCACTTAGGAATGTGGTATCAAACCCCGTGAATTTTTTGCCGTATTTCCCCCCTTTCTCACGCTGCTTCCACTTGCGCCCGCCGATGGCTTTGCCTAAAGAAGCGCTCACAAGTTAAGTGGCCCGTTCGTCTATCGGTTAGGACGTCAGGTTTTCAACCTGAAAAGAGGGGTTCGACTCCCCTACGGGCTGCCACTTGGTTTTCCATCCGTTTGTTGTTCATGCCTCTAGCGCGTTCTGCGGAACTGTAACCTGCGTCATTTGCCTTTGTCACACGATGGTGCCCCCAAAAACGCAACTTGACGGGTGGGCGGACAACTGTCATCGAAACCGGGTCGGTTTCCTTCGGGAAATAATAGGGAATTCGCCATCCGCGCTTTGGTCTGGATGAACCGGAACTGCCCCCGCAACTGTAGACGGTGAGCTACCTCCATCATGCCACTGGGCCTCAAGGTCCGGGAAGGCGGGGACAGCCGCGATCCGTCAGTCAGGAGACCTGCCGACACTGAACCTGAAACACCGGGCGGGGTTGCTCGGGAGAGGATGATGATGGGACCGGATCTTACCACACGCGCAGACCAAAATGCGCCCGCGCGCCGTTTGGCTAGCCCCTTGTCTTTCTATTCAAAGACCCCGGCATCGGACCAACCGGAGCCCTTGATATGAAACCATTTTTTTCCAGCCTGACTCTGATTGCGAGCCTTGCGGGCAGCACCGCGCTTGGCGCAGAGACAGACTATCCGCTGACCATCGATAACTGCGGCCACACGCTTAGCTTTGACGCGGCCCCCCAGACCACCGTGACCATCGGGCAATCCACGACAGAGATCCTGTATCTGCTGGGTCAGCAGGACCGGATCGCGGGAACCTCTGTCTGGTTCAGCCCTGTTTTGCCAGAGTTCAAAGACACCAACGATGCGATTGAACGGCTGGCGGATAACGATCCCAGCTTTGAAAGCGTGTTGGGTAAACGCCCCGATCTGGTCACCGTGATGTATGAATGGCACGTCGGCCCCGAAGGTATGGTCGGCACCCGCGACAGCTTTCACGAGGTGGGCGTGCCGACCTATGTGATGCCCACCGATTGCGCGGCCAAGGATAACTCTGTCGGCGCGGACGGCACACGATCTGAACTGTTCACGACCCAGCAGCTGTATACCAGCATCGAGGAACTTGCCCGGATCTACAACGCGCAAGATGCCGGTGCCGCCCTGCTGCAAGACCTGCAATCGCGCGAAGCAAAGGCCGTGGCCAAGGCCAAATCGCTGAACCTGCCTCAGGGTACATCAGCGTTGTTCTGGTTCTCGTCGTCCGAGATGGCGGCGGACCCTTATGTGGCAGGTCAACAGGGTGTGCCCGCCTATATGATGGACAAGCTTGGCGTTGAAAACGTCGTGACCTCGGCCGAGGAATGGCCGCTGGTCGGATGGGAGACTCTGGCGAAATCCGACCCGACGTTCATCGTGCTCGCCAAAATGGACCGTCGCCGCTTCCCTGCGGATGACATCGAGAAAAAGCGCGCCTTCCTGATGAACGACCCCGTCGCCCGCGAGATGACCGCGGTGAAAGAGGGCCGCATCATCACCATGGATGCCCATGCGATGGACCCGACCGTACGTGCGATCTATGCGCTGGAAACGATGGCTGACGCGCTGTCCGGTTTCGATCTGGCCGAATGACCGCAATCGACCGCTCTGTGATGCGCAGGCCGCAGTGGCACTGGTGGGTGATCATCCCGCCGGTGCTGCTGGCCGCACTGCTGTTTGGTGCGGCCATCGGCGAGGTCTCTATCCCGCCGCTGGTGGTGCTGAAGGTGCTGGCCAACAAGGCGCTGAACGCGGGCTATGCGGTCGACAAGATCGACGAGGGCATCGTGTGGAACTACCGCATGGCGCGGGCCGTGGTGGCAATGTGCTGTGGCGCCGGTCTGGCGCTGTCGGGCGTCGTGCTGCAAGCACTGCTGCGCAATGCGCTGGCGGATCCCTATCTGCTGGGGATCTCTGCGGGGGCGTCCACGGGTGCTGTGGCGGTGACCATCCTCGGGCTGGGGGGTGGTGCAATCTCGCTGTCTATCGGTGCGTTCAGCGGGGCGCTGGTGGCCTTTGCCTTTGTCGCCTTGCTGGCGCAGGCGGCGGGCGGCGGTGTGGGCCTACGGGCCGCGGGGGTGATCGTGCTGGCCGGTATTGCGGGCAGCCAGATGTTCAACGCCCTGACCGCGCTGATGATCACGAAATCGGCCAATGCCGAACAGGCCCGTGCCATCATGTTCTGGCTTTTGGGGAATATGTCGGGCGTGCGCTGGCCCGATGTCCTGAGCGCCCTGCCCGCGGCGATGATCGGGCTGCTGGCCTGTCTGTGGCACGCCCGCGCGCTGGATGCCTTTACCTTCGGCAGCGACAGCGCCGCGTCCTTGGGCATTCCGGTGCGCCGCGTGCAGCTGCTGCTGATCGGCACGGCGGCGCTGGTCACGGCGGTGATGGTCTCGGTGGTCGGTGCGATCGGCTTTGTCGGGCTGGTGATCCCCCATGCCATGCGGATCGTCGTGGGTCACCGACATGCGATCCTTGTGCCTGCATCTGCACTGGCGGGGGCGGTGTTTCTGGTCTTCGCCGATGTGATTTCACGGGTGATTGTACCGGGCCAAGTGCTGCCCATCGGAGTCGTGACCGCTTTGGTCGGCGCGCCGGTCTTTGCGCTTATCCTGATCGGCAAAAGGACATCGCCATGATCCTGTCGTGTCACGAACTGGGCTGGCGAGTGCGCAACCGCGCCATCGTCGATGACGTGTCCCTGTCCTTGCGGCCGGGCGAAAAGCTGGGGCTGATCGGGCCGAACGGGTCCGGCAAATCCACGCTGCTGCATATGCTTGCCGGTATTCAGAAACCCTCGCGCGGGCGGGTCGAACTGGACGGCGCGCCGCTTGCAAAGATGCGCCAGCGCGACATTGCGCAACGGCTGGCCCTGGTTGAACAACACGCCGACACGGCTGACCGCATCACCGTGCGCCATGCCGTTGAACTGGGCCGCACACCGTGGCTGTCGGCCCTGCGCGGGTGGAGCGCAGGAGACGACGCCATCGTCACGCAGGCGCTGGCGGATGTGGATCTGTCGGGTTTTGGCGACCGCCACTGGCACACGCTGTCGGGCGGTGAACAACAGCGCGTCCATATCGCCCGTGCACTGGCCCAAAGGCCGCAAGTGCTGCTGCTAGACGAGCCGACGAACCATCTGGATATCCGCCACCAGCTGTCGATCCTTGAGCTGATCCAGCGCTTGCCGACAACGGCGATCATCGCCCTGCACGACCTGAACCAAGCCACGCTCTGCGACCGGATCTGCGTCTTGCAAGATGGCAAGCTGCGCGCCATCGGCACCCCCTCCGAGATCATGACAGAAACCCTCCTGCGCGAGGTCTTTGGCGTCTGCGGGCATTTCCTTGTCGATCCGGCGGATAACGCGCAGGTGATCCGCTTTCACACGGCGACCCATTAAGCCGCGCAACAGGCCACACCTCTATCCAACTCCTTACGCATTTTGTCGGGAACCATCCGTCACGCTACAGGTTTTGCCAGTGGATCCTGAAGGAGTAGCTACAGATGACCGACAAGAAGCAAACCCCTCCCACAACCACAGACGCCGGCATTCGCGTTCAAAGCGATGAACATTCGCTGACCGTTGGCCCCGATGGCCCGATCGTGCTAAATGACGCCTATCTGCTGGAACAGATGGCGAATTTTAACCGCGAACGTATTCCAGAGCGCCAGCCACACGCCAAAGGCTCGGGCGCCTTTGGCACCTTCGAGACGACGCAAGACGTGTCGAAGTACACGATGGCGAATATCTTCCAGCCCGGCGCGCAATGCGATGTGGTGATGCGGTTTTCGACCGTGGCAGGCGAACGCGGCAGCCCGGACACATGGCGCGACCCGCGCGGCTTTTCGATCAAGATGTACACGGACGAAGGTATCTTTGACATGGTGGGGAACAACACCCCGATCTTCTTCATCCGCGATCCGATCAAGTTCCAGCAGTTCATCCGCAGCCAGAAACGCCGTGCGGATAACAACATGCGCGACCACGACATGCAGTGGGATTTCTGGACGCTCTCGCCCGAAAGCGCACATCAGGTGACCTATCTCATGGGCGACCGTGGCATTCCGAAAAACTGGCGCGAGATGAACGGGTATTCCAGCCACACCTATTCGCTGGTCAATGCCGAGGGTGAAAAGTTCTGGGTCAAGTTCCACTTCCACACCGATCAGGGCGACGGCAATGCCTACCTTAGCCAAGACGAAGCCGACAAGCTGGCGGGGACCAACGGCGATTACCACCGCGCCGATCTGTTCAACAACATCCGCGACGGGAACCACCCCAGCTGGACGCTCAAGTGGCAGATCATGCCTTACGAGGATGCCAAGACCTATCGCATCAACCCGTTTGATCTGACCAAGGTCTGGCCGCACGAGGACTACCCGCTGATCGAAGTCGGCAAGCTGACCCTGAACCGCAACCCCACCGATTTCCATACAGAGATCGAACAGGCCGCGTTCGAGCCGAACAATATGGTGCCGGGCGTGGGTCTGTCGCCGGACAAGATGCTGATGGCACGGGGCTTTTCCTACGCCGACGCACACCGCGCGCGGCTTGGCGTGAACTACAAGCAGATTCCGGTCAACAAGCCCGTCTCGCCCACCCATAGCTATTCGAAAGATGGTGCGGGCCGGACAGAGAAAGTGTCTGACCCGGTGTACGCGCCTAACTCTTACGGTGGGCCATCCGCGCAGCCGCACCAGCACGAGGCTGGCCTATGGTATTCCGACGGCGACATGGTGCGCCAGGCCTATACGCTGCGCCCCGATGATGACGACTGGAGCCAGGCTGGCAAGCTCGTCCGCGAGGTGATGGATGCTGACGGTCGCGAGCGTCTGGTGTCGAATGTCGTGGGGCACCTCTGCGACGGTGTCAGCGAAAAGGTGCTCGTCCGTGCCTTTGAATACTGGCGCAATATCGACAAGGAGACTGGCGACAAGATCGAGGCCGGTGTGCGCGAGAAGCTGGGCGGGGAATCCAAAGCCCCCGGTATGGCCTCTGCCCTCAGCATCGGCGGCAAGTAACGCCGACCCATTCTGAGCCAAACGATCAGCGGGGCCTTCGCGGGCCCCGCTTTTCTTTGCTAACCGATGAAGATTTAACCGACGGCGATATTGTCGATCAGCCGCACACCGGCCAGCCACGCGGCGGCCAACAGACGTGCGGGGCGGTCGGGCGTGGTCATCACCTCCAACCGGTCAGCAGAGCGCAGGTCAAGGTATTCCACCTGCGTAAAGCCCGCACGTTCCACCCGCTTCACCGCAGCGGCGCGCAGCTCTTCCAGATCGCCTCCGGCCAGCAGCCCTTCCGCCATCTCCTCCATCGCGCGATGAAGTTCGGGGGCCCAGGTGCGGGCGCGATCCGAAAGCAGCAGATTGCGCGAGGACATGGCCAGCCCGTCCTCCTCGCGGATGGTGGGGCAGCCGATCACCTCTATCGGCAGGTCCAGATCCCGCGCCAGACGGGTCACCACCTGTAGCTGCTGATAATCCTTTTCGCCAAAGAACGCCTTGTCGGCCTGGGTCTGGGTAAAGAGTTTGGTCACGATGGTGGCCACGCCGTCAAAATGCCCTGCCCGATGCGCCCCGCACAGCCCTTGGGTGACACCTTCGACCGATACCGTCGTCGCGAAGCCGTTGGGGTACATCTGTTCTCCATCGGGCACATAGACGACATCCGCCTTCAGCGCGATCAGCTTGCGCGCATCCTCTTCCTCGGTGCGGGGGTAGTTCTTGTAGTCCTCAGGGTTGTTGAATTGCTTGGGGTTGATAAAGATCGTCACGATCACACGGTCGCACGCCGCTTTGGCGGCCCGCACGAGGCTCAGGTGGCCCTGATGCAGCGCGCCCATCGTCGGCACCACGGCGACGCTTTCGCCCGCGGCTTTCCATCCGGCGACCTTGTTGCGCAGTTCAACCAGCGTGCGGATAATTTCGGGTGTCATGTTTTGGAAACCTCGTCAGAAAATACATGCTCGGGTCCGGGGAAGGATCGCGCCGTGACCTCATCGGCATAGGCCTGCACCGCAGCCTTTGCGTCATCGCCCAGATGGGCATAGCGTTTTACGAATTTCGCCTTGAAGGCGGTGAACAGCCCCAGCATGTCATCGACCACCAGAATTTGCCCGTCGCATTGTGCTGACGCACCGATGCCGATGGTGGGAATGGCGACCGTTTCAGTGATCTGGTCCGCCAAAGCCTGCGGCACTTTCTCAAGCACCACGGCAAAGGCCCCTGCCCGCGTCACCGCCTGCGCGTCGGCCATCAGCTGCGTGGCTGCCGCACCGCGCCCCTGCACCTTGTACCCGCCAAGCGTGTGGATCGACTGCGGCGTCAGGCCGATATGCGCCATCACCGGAATGCCGCGTTTGGTCAGGAAGGCGATGGTGTCTTCCATCACCTCCCCCCCTTCAAGCTTGACCGCACCGGCGCCGGTTTCGCGCATCAAGCGTGCCGCGTTCTCAAAGGCTTGGGCCGGGCTTTGCTCGTAGCTGCCGAAGGGCATATCGATCACCAGCATCGACTGGGTCAGCCCGCGCCGAACCGCTTGACCATGCAGGATCATCATCTCCATCGTGACGTCCAGCGTCGAGGGCAGCCCGTGCAGCACCATCCCCACTGAATCGCCCACAAGCACGAAATCGCAGATGCCATCCATCACTTGCGCCATCGGCGTGGTATAGGCGGTCAGGCTCACCAGCGGAGCCCCCCCTTTGCGGGCCAGAATATCCGTCGGCATGGGGGCGGTCTTACGGGCTGTGGCGCTCATCTGTGGCGGTCCTTTTTGGTAAGGTCGTCATTGCAATCTATCGGGCCATGGCGGGGCATGGGGCGGCTTGGCGACGCTTCTAGACTAAAACGCCGTGATATAGGTAGCAAAAGCGCAAGAATTTTACCCATGTCGCAGCGTCAGGCCGATCTGATACTACTTGGGCGGGATCGGGGCCACTGGCTGCGCGCCCCGCCCCGTCGGTACGGTCAGCACCAACAGGCAAAGCACAACCAGCCCCACGCCGGCCCAGCCAAGGGGGGGCAAGCGTTCGCCCACCACGACAACGGCCAGCAGTGCTGCGACCACCGGCTCGATCAGCGTCAGGGTCGTGGCCGTACTCGCCCGCACCCGCGACAGCCCGTAGCCGAAACAGATATAGCCCAGAAACATCGGCACAAACGCCATATAAAGCCCGACCGCCGCATTGCCCCACGAAGCCAGCAGCGGGCCGCCGGTCGCCAGCAGCACCGGCATCAACATCAGCCCGCCCAGTCCAAAGGTCGCCCCCATGGCTACCGACGACCGCAGGCCGCGCAGCATCATCGCGCGCGCCGTCCAGCTATAAAGCGCATAGGTAAACCCGCCGAGCAGACCCAGCACGACCCCCAGCGGCACATTGACGCCCCCCGCGGCCCCATGCCCGCCCTCGGCCAGACAGATCAGCACCATGCCCGCCACGCCCGCCAGCGCGCCAAGGCTCCACCGGAGGGTCAGCAAGGAACGCTCCATCACATACTCGATCAGCGCGGCAAACAGGGGCGCGGTGCCGATGGTGACGACGGTCCCGATGGTCACCCCCGCCAACCGCATGGAGCCATAGAACGCCAGCGGATAGATCATCACCGCCAAGGCCCCCAGCAGCAGCAACCCACGCTGCTGCCAAAGCTGCGCACGCGCATGGGCGATGCCCCGCAGCGCCAGCAGCGCCTGCCCGATGCCGCCGATCCCCATCGCCGCGGCACCGATCGCCGCAGCACTCACGTCAGGGGCAAAGGTCGCGGCGGTGCCGGTGGTGCCCCAGACGATGCCCGCAAAAAGCACACCCGCCACGCCAAGCGCATTGCTTTCGCGGCCCGAGCTTTCCTGATCCGTCATCCTGTCATCCCCTGCGCTGCGCGGTCCTGTGGCGCAGTGATGACCCGCCAAGTGCCTGAGGTCAAAGCATCATTCGGACTGCAAGCGCGATACGATACTGCCTGCGGTCACGGTGCCGATCGTCTCTCCGTCCTCGACCACGGGGATCGCCTGCGCATCACCGCCGATCTTGCCAATCAGCTCGGCCACCGGCGTCTCGGCGGCGACGGCCCCGTCCGATGTCGCGGCGGGCGGGCCCATCACATCGCGGGCAGTCAGCACGCCAAGCGGGTTCATATTGGCCACGAATTCCGCCACATAGTCCGACGCGGGGTTCGAAAAAATCTCGCGCGGGGTGCCGCATTGCACGATGCGCCCGCCCTCCATAATCGCGATACGCCCGCCCAGCTTGAAGGCTTCGTCCAGATCGTGACTCACGAAGATGATCGTGCGTTTCAACTCGCGTTGCAGATCAAGCAGCTCGTCCTGCAGCCGGGTGCGGATCAGCGGATCAAGGGCCGAGAAAGGCTCGTCCATCAGCAGAATCGGGGCTTCGGTGGCAAAGGCGCGGGCCAGCCCCACACGTTGCTGCATCCCGCCCGACAGCTCGCTGACCTTGCGGCCGGCCCAATCGGCCAGACCGACGAGCCTAAGCTGCGCCTCTGCCCGTTCAAGCCGTTCGCGTTTGGGGACATCGGCCAGTTCCAGCCCAAGGGCCACGTTGTCGCGCACCGTGCGCCACGGCAGCAATCCGAACTGCTGGAACACCATCGACACACATTCGCGGCGCACGCGGCGCAGATCCGCGGCAGAGCTGGCGGTGACGTCACAGCTCCAGTCGCCATCATGCACCCGCACCGATCCACGCACCAACGGGTTCAACCCGTTGACCGCGCGCAGCAAGGTGGATTTGCCCGAGCCGGACAAGCCCATCAGCACAAGGATCTCGCCCTGTTTGACGTCAAGCGTGCAGTTATGCACCCCGAGGATCTGCCCTGTCTCGGCCTCGATTTCGGCACGGTCTTGTCCAGCATCCATCAAGGGCAGCGCCTTGGCCGGTTTCGGGCCAAAGACGATGGACACATTGTCGAATTCGACGGCGTTTGCGGGGTTGGTCATTTGATCGCTCATTTTCGTGTCACCCGTAGCATCCGGTCCAGCATGATGGCGACCACGACGATGATCAGCCCCGATTCAAAGCCAAGCCCCGTGTTCACCTGATTAAGCGCGCGCACCACCGGCACGCCAAGGCCATCAGCCCCCACGAGCGCTGCGATCACCACCATCGACAGCGACAGCATGATCGTCTGGTTCAGACCGGTCATGATCTGCGGCAGCGCATAGGGCAGTTCGATCTTCCACAGCGTCTGGCTGGGCTTCGCGCCAAAGGCCTGCGCGGCCTCAAGCAGCGCCTTCGGGGTGGAGGCGATACCAAGCTGCGTCAGCCGGATCGGCGCGGGCAGGACAAAGATCACCGTCGCGATCAGCCCCGGCACCATGCCGATGCCGAAAAAGACAATCGCGGGAATAAGATAGACGAAGGTGGGCAGCGTCTGCATCAGATCCAGCACTGGTGCCATATAGCGGTACATGCGCGGGCGGTGCGCCGCGGCGATGCCGATGGGAACGCCGACGCCCATGCAAACCACACAGGCCGACAGCACCAGCGTCAGGCTTTCGGTGGTTTCTTCCCAGTAATCCTGATTGAGGATGAACAGGAACCCCAGCACGATCAGCAGCGGGGTTTTCCAGTTGCGCTGGATCGCCCAGGTGAACACGCCAAAGACAGCGATGATGATCAGCGGGTGCGGCGTTTGCAGCACCCAGAGGATCGCGTCAATCAACCACTCCATCGCGACGGCCAGCCCGTCGAACAGCCAACCGGCGTTGACCAGCAGCCAATCAAAAACTGCCTCTGCGGCGTCATCAATCGGGATCTTGTTATCGGTGAGCCAGTTCATGGGAACCTCCGGAGGCTGGTATCATGCGATGATAGCAAAAAGGGCCCGCCCGATGGCAGGCCCTTTTCACATCCTAAGGGTGGATTACTCGACGATGGCCTTGGCGGCCGCCATCGCGTCGCCACCGTCCACGGTGGTCACGCCGTCCAGCCATGTGTCGAGCACATCAGGGTTCGCCTTGATCCAGGCTGTCGCCGCATCGCGGGGCTCTTCGCCGTCATCCAGAATGGCCCCCATGATCTCGTTCTCCATAGCGAGGGTGAATTCCAGATTGGTCAGCAGCTTGCCCACGTTGGGGCATTCCTCGACAAAACCGGCGCGGGTGTTTGTGTGCACGGTCGCACCGCCCAGATCGGGGCCAAAGAAATCGTCCCCGCCTTCCAGATAGGTAAGATCAAAGTTCGCGTTCATCGGGTGCGGTTCCCAACCAAGGAAGACGATAGGCTCGCCCTTGGCGGACAGGCGTTTGACCTGTGCCAGCATCCCCTGCTCCGAGGATTCCTTGACCTCGAACTCGGCCAGATCAAAGGCGTTGTCGTCGATCATCGACTGGATCAGGCGGTTGCCGTCATTGCCCGGCTCGATGCCATAGATCTGACCGTCCAGCGCGTCTGCATTGGCGGCGATGTCGGCAAAATTCTTGATCCCCATGTCAGCGGCGGCTTTATTCACGGCCAGCGTGTATTTCGCACCAGTCAGGTTCGCGCGCACTGTGTCAACGCTGCCATCCTCGCGGTAGGGGGCGATGTCCGCCTCCATCGTGGGCATCCAGTTGCCAAGAAACACATCCACGTCGCCCGCGGCCATAGACGTGTAGGTCACTGGAACGGAAAGGATTTTAACGTCTGTTTCATAGCCCAAGGCGTCCAGCACGACGGTGGTCGCGGCAGTGGTCGCGGTGATGTCGGTCCAACCTACGTCGGAAAAGGTGATCTCGTCACAGCTTGCGGCAGCAAGGCTGCTGGCAAGGGACAGGGTAAGCGCGGTGGTTGCTGCAAGAACTTTCATGGCAGAGGAACTCCCGTTATGTTTATTGTTGATCGCGCAATAGAGCGCGATTGCGCCCTTTGATGCAACCCGATTTCTACACGACCGCGCGGCAAGCTGCGGCACAGGCAAGGAGACACCCCATGATCGGCACACGCCATTTCCCCAGCACTATCTTATCAGGCCCCCGCGCGTGAGCGGCGCAAGCCCCGCGTGGATCGGGGTCGATGTCGCGGATGGGCATATGCATCTGTGGGTGCATGATCCTCGCGGCGATGTGCTGGCGCAGGCCGACGGGCCAGTCGCTGCCTTGCCCGCGGAAGACGGCTTTGTCGCGGCACTTACGGATTTACTGTCGCCCTATCTGTCGGACCAACAGCGTTTGCCGGTGATCGTCGCGGGGCTGCCTGCCCTGCCCGCCAGCAGCCTGCGCCCCGTTCCGGCAGAGCCCTTGGGCGGGGTGCTCGCACTAGAGGCTGATGACCCCCGGCTAGAGCTGCGCGCGGTGCCCGGCTTGAAACAGGCCAGCCCCCCGCAGATCATGCAAGGGGCCGAGACGGCGATTGCGGGCTACCTTCAGGCAGCGCCCGAGTTTGACGGGGTGATCTGTTGCCTTGATGCGCAGTCCACATGGGTCCACATCAGCGCCCGCGAGGTCGTCAGTTTTCAAAGTTTTCTCACCCCCATGATGGCCGCGCAGTTGTCCGCGACAGCCCCGCTATCAAAGGCGGTTGCCGGTGGTGCGTTGGATGGGAATACTTTCGACGCCGCCGTGAATGATGTCATGGCCCGCCCGCAAATCTTTGCCACCGCGCTGGCCGAGATTTCGGCACAAGCCACAATCAACGGGCCCACGACGGACGCAGGCTGGTCACGGCTGATGGGCTTGCTGATCGGCCTAGAGCTGGCCGGTGCCCGCGCCTATTGGCTGGGCCGCGAGGTGGTCATCTTATCCGACAGCCCCCTCGCCCCGCTTTATACACGCGGGCTTGCCGCCCAGGGTCTGACGGCCAGCCACGTCTCGCGGCGGGACCATATACGCGCCGGGCTACGGCTTTGCGCCGACGCAAGCGCGAGTTGATCTGACGCGCGCGAGATAAGAGGGGAAGCCCCCGGCCCTAGGCCGGGGTGCCGCCATTTTCAGGAAAGAAGCACGCCGCGGCATGATGCCCCTGCGGCAGTTCGGGCCGCATGGCGCGGCATTTGTCGCGCACTTTCCAGCACCGTGGCGCAAAGGGGCAGCCATCGGGGATCGCCAGTGGCGATGGCAGTTCGCCTTGCAGCTTGATCCGCTCTTTCGCGCCGCGTGGGTCCGCTTGGGGCGTCGCCGACAGCAGCGCCTTGGCATAGGGGTGGAACGGCGCGGTGAACACATCATCGCGGCTGCCACGTTCAACCGCGCGCCCCAGATACATCACGATCACCTCATCCGCCACGTGACGCACAACGCTCAGGTCATGGGAGATGAACAGATAGGCCAGTTGCAGACGTTCCTGCAAATCGACCAACAGGTTCAGCACCGAGCTTTGGATCGACAGGTCCAGCGCGGACACAGGCTCGTCCAGCACCAGCACTTTGGGGTCCAGCATCAACGCCCGCGCAATCGCGATCCGCTGGCGTTGCCCGCCGGAAAACATGTGCGGATAGCGGTCAAAATGCTCAGGCCGCAACCCCACCAACCCCAGCATCTCGCGCGCTTTGGCGGTACGCTCCTTGCTGCTCATGTCGGGGCGGTTGATCTTGAGAGGTTCCTCGAGGATCGCGCCGATCCGCTGGCGCGGGTTGAGCGAGCCATAGGGATCTTGGAACACGATCTGCACCGATTTGCGCAGCGATGCCCAGTCTTCGCGCACCACGGGTTTGCCATCCAGTGTCAGCGATCCGGCGGTCGGGTCCTCGATCATCGTGACCATCCGCGCGAGCGTCGATTTCCCGCAGCCGCTTTCGCCTACAACGGCCAGCGTCTTGCCGGGATACAGCGCGAAATCGAGCCCGCCGACGGCCTTGAGCGTGCGCGGCTTGCGAAACAGCCCGCCGCCGACTTCATAGTGACGCTCTAGCGCCGTTGCAGTCATCACAGGTGCGGTCATGATGCGACCCTTTCGTCTGTGTTCAAGGGGTAGAAACAACGCGCATAGCCCAGATCAGGGCCCAAGGCGGGCGGCGCTTCGGACTTGCATTTGGCGTTGGCGAATTTGCAGCGTGGCGAAAACAGGCATCCTGCGGGGCGGTCGAATTGCCCCGGCACCACGCCCGGAATGGTCGGCAGCCGCTTTTCCGTCGCCCGTTCTGGCAGCGCGTCGAGCAGCGCCGAGGTATAGGGGTGGTGCGGCGCGTCAAACAGCGGGATCACCGGCTGCTCTTCGATCTTCTGGCCGGCATATTGCACGCTGACCCGTTCGGCGGTTTCCGCAACGACGCCCATGTCGTGCGTGATCAACACCAGCCCCATGCCCGTTTCCTCGCGCAGGGACGCGAGCAGATCAAGGATCTGCGCCTGGATGGTCACATCCAGCGCCGTGGTGGGTTCATCAGCAATCAGCAGCTTGGGCTTGCAGGCAATCGCCATGGCGATCATCACGCGCTGGTTCATACCCCCCGACATCTGGTGCGGAAATGCCGACAGCCGCTTTTCGGGGTCGGGGATGCCGACCTGTTCAAACAGCTCAATCGCCCGTTTCTGACGCTCGCGGCGGCCCATGCCAAGATGCACCCGCAGGGCCTCGCGGATTTGCCAGCCCACGGTGAAACAGGGGTTGAGCGATGACATCGGTTCCTGAAAGATCATCGCCAGATCATTGCCAACGATCTTGCGGCGCGCCTTGGCGTCCATCGTCAGCAGGTTGTGCCCGTCAAAGGTCAGCTCGTCCGCGGTGACGGTGGCGGTCCAGGGCAGCAGCCCCATTAGCGCCAGCATCGATACGGATTTACCCGACCCGCTTTCCCCCACAATCGCGAGGATCTCGCTTTCGTTCACGTCTTGATCGACGCCGTCCACCGCCCGGAACTTGCCCGAGGCCGTGGCGAAATCAACGCTTAGGTTTCTGATACGCAAAAGTGTCATGGCTCAGCTCCGTTTCAGTTTCGGATCAAGCGCGTCGCGCAGGCCGTCACCCATGAGGTTGATCGCCAGCACGGTCACAAGGATCGCCACGCCGGGGAATGTCACGACCCACCAGGCGCGCAGGATGAACTCGCGTGCCTCGGCCAGCATGGTGCCCCATTCAGGTGTGGGCGGCTGCGCCCCCATCCCCAGAAAGCCCAAGGCCGCCGCATCAAGGATCGCGGTCGAGAATGACAGCGCGGCCTGCACGATGATCGGCGCAAGGCAGTTGGGCAGCACGGTGACAAACATCAGCCGGAAGATCCCTGCCCCCGCCACGCGGGCCGAGGTCACGTAGTCTTTTTGACGTTCTGACATGACGCTGGCGCGGGTCAGGCGCACATAGTGAGGCTGCAACACAATCGCGATGGCGATCATCGCGTTGGTCAGCGACGGCCCGAGGATCGCCACCAGCACCAACGCCAGCAGCAAGGACGGGAACGCCAGCACAATATCCATGACACGCATGATGATGCTATCGACCCATTTGGGCGCAAAGCCCGCGATCAGCCCGATGATGATCCCGCCGGTCGCCGCGATAGAGACAACGACGACACCCACAAAGAAGGAATAACGCGCGCCCACAATCAGACGTGACAGCATATCGCGCCCCAGCGGATCGGTGCCCAGGATATGGGTCCAGGTGCCGCCCTCTTGCCACGCGGGGGGCTGTAGGGTGGCGGCGCGGAATTGCTCTGTCGCGTCATGGGGGGCGACCCAGGGGCCGAACAGGGCCAGAAAGGCAAAGACCGCAAAGATCCACAGCCCGATGACAGCGCCGCGGTTTTCGCGGAAGTAGAACCAGAATTCGCGCAAGCGGCCCGGACGTTCCTGGACCATTGCGGCTTCGGCAGAGAGTGCGTCGTCCATGTTATCGCTTTCTGATTTTGGGGTTGATGACGCCGTAAAGCATGTCGACGGTCAGGTTCACGACCATCACCATCACAGCAATCAGCAGCAGCCCGCCCTGAACCACGGGGTAATCGCGGCGGAAAATACTATCGACCATCCACTTGCCGATGCCCGGCCAGCTAAAGATGGTTTCGGTCAGGATCGCACCGGCCAGCAATGTGCCGACCGACAGACCAATCACGGTGATCACGGGGATCAGGGCGTTGCGCAGGGCGTGGATGCCGTTGATCCGCCCCGGAGACATCCCCTTGGCGCGGGCGGTGCGGATGTAATCCTCGCCCAGAACCTCCAACATGGCCGACCGCGTCTGGCGTGCGATCACGGCCAGCGGGATTGTCCCCAGCACGATCGTTGGCAGAACCAGATGGCGCACCGCTGACAGGAACGCCCCCTTCTGACCCGACGCCAGACTGTCAATCAGCATAAAACCGGTGGGGTTGGGGAAGTAATACAGCAGATCAATCCGCCCCGACACAGGTGTCCATTGCAGGTTGCCCGAAAAGACAATGATCAGCAGCAGCGCCCACCAGAAGATCGGCATCGAATAGCCCACCAGCGCCGTGGACATCAGCGCCCGGTCAAAGAACTTGCCCCGGTTCACCGCCGCAATCACCCCCGCCGGAAGGCCAAGGGCGATGGCAAAGATCATCGCGCAGACCGCCAGCTCAAGCGTGGCTGGGAAAAGGGTGAAAAACTCGTCGAACACCGGGCGCTTGGTGACAAAGCTATTGCCCAAATCGCCCTGAAGCACGCCGGTCAGATAGTCCCAGAATTGCACATAGATCGGCTGGTCATAGCCGAATTGTTTGGCCAGTTGGGCATAGCGTTCATCAGAGATGCCGCGCTCGCCCGCCATCACTTGGATGGGGTCGCCCGGCAGCGCGCGGATGAACCCGAAGGAGATCAGCGTCACCCCGATGAAAGTCGGGATGAACGTCAGCAGTCGTCCCAGAACATAGTTCAGCATTTTATCACCATCAGCTCTTTGGGGAAGTTGGTCAGCGTTTCATAGCCGTCGTCGGTAATCAGCACGTCATCCTCGATGCGCACGCCGAAATTTCCGATCTCGTAAAGGCCGGGCTCATTGGTGTAAACCGTCCCGGCGGGTAAAGTCATGTGGTTGCCACGCATGATATAAGGGGCCTCGTGGACCTCGCGGCCCAGACCGTGGCCGGTCTTGGTGCGGATGCGATCCCCGTAGGGCGAGGCTTCCAGAACAGAGATCACGGCATCGTCGATGTCATGCGCGGTCACCCCCGCGCGGGTCACGGCAAGCCCTGCCATATTGGCGCGCAGCACAGTGTCATAGACATCGCGCCCCTCGTCGGTGACGTGATCCAGAAAAACGGTGCGGGTGATGTCGGCGGCAAAGCCGTTCTTGCGCGCACCAAAGTCCAGCAGCAGCGCATCGCCCGCCTTGACCGCGTAATCCTCGCGGGCGTGGGCATGGGGCCGGGCCGAGCCATCTGCGGCGGCCACGATGGGACCAAAGGACAGGTCATCCGCCCCTTCCGCGAAAAGCGCCTGCACCAGCGTCTGTTCGATCTGCTTCTCGCTCTGGCCCAGCTTGACGCTGTCCAGCGTGCGCTGGAGGGCGCGTTCGGAAATGCCGATCGCCTCGCGCAGGGCGGCGATATCCTCGGGGGTCTTGATCATCCGAAGGGCCGAAATTTCACGCTCTGCATCGGTGATGGTCAGATCGGGCTGTGCCTGTTTGAACGCATGGTGCACGAACACGCGCATCACCTGCCCTTCGACCGCCAGCGACGAGATCCCCAAATGCTGCGTCAGCGCGGCAAAAGCATCGGCATAGCCGGTTTGGTCGCGCCAATCGAATACCGCGCCGTCAAAACCGACCGTGTCCCAGCTACCCAGTTCGAGGTTCGGCAACAGCACCGCCGCGGGTTTATCCGCAGGGATCACCAGAACAAAGGGACGCTCGTGGCTCATGAAGCTTTGGCCGACAGCGCGCGAGAAATTGGGTCCGGGCACCAGCGCCACGGCATCCACGCCCAGATCGGCGGCGACAGCGGCATAGTCGGCAAGACGTTGAGAGAGGTTCTTTGACACGGGGGCTTGCGCCTTTCGTTAACGTGGCCGGGGCCTAGAATAGAGGAAGGGACGGCGCGATATGCACCGTCCCCATTGCGTTGTCATCGCTGTTATTGCGACAGACCAACCTGGTTGAAGATGTGGCCACCCAGCGGGTGCACAACATAGTTTTCAACTTCGGGGCGCATTGGCATGTAAACAACCGAATGCGCGATGGTGGCCCAAGGGGCTTGGTCCTTGAAGATTTCCTGCGCTTTTTCATACAGCGGCGCACGTTCTTCTTGTGTTGGCAGAACCTTGGCTTCCTGAACCAGCGCGTCGAATTCCTCGTTGCACCATTGTGCGCGGTTGGATTTCTCTACGCCGTCGCAGCCCAGCAGAACCGCGAGGAAGTTGTCGGGGTCACCGTTGTCACCTGTCCAACCCAGCAGAACGGCACCATCGCGGTCTTTCGCTTTGGAACGCTCAAGGTATTCACCCCATTCGTAGGACACGATCTCTACGTCGACACCGACCTTCGAGAAGTCTTCCTGCATCAGCTCGGCCATACGGCGGGCATTGGGGTTATAGGGACGCTGTACCGGCATCGCCCAGATTTTCAGCGTCAGGTCGGATACGCCTTCGGCTTCCAGCGCGGCTTTCGCGGCTTCGGGATCGTATTTGTCGTCCTCGATCGCGTCGTTATAGGACCACATTGTCGGCGGCAGCGGGTTCTTGGCGATTTCGCCGGAGCCCTGGAACACCACGTCGATGATCGCTTGCTTGTCGATCGCCATGTTCAACGCTTTACGCACATTGGCGTTGTCGAACGGAGGCATCTGCGTGTTGTACGCCAGATAGCCCACGTTCAGGCCCTCTTGCTCCATCACGACGACATCTTCGGCGTCTTTCATCGCCTGCACGTCCGCAGGGTTCGGATAGGCCATGACGTGGCATTCGCCCGCTTGTACCTTCTGGTAGCGCACGGAGGCGTCCGGTGTGATCGCAAAGATCAACGCTTCGACTTTCGCCGGGTCACCCCAGTATTCGTCGTTGCGCACGTAACGGATCACGGCGTCTTTCTGGTAGGCTTGGAAGGTGAACGGGCCGGTACCGATTGGTGCCTGGTTCAGCATTTCCGGCGTGCCGGCTTCTAGCATCGCGTCGGCATATTCCTTGGACACGATCGAGGCAAAGTCCATCGCCATGTTGGCAATGATCGGCGCTTCGGCGCGGGTCAGGTTGAACTGAACGGTGTAATCGTCAACCTTTTCAATGCTTTCGATCAGGTCAGGCATCGACATCGCACCGTAGTATTCCCAGGTGCCACCCGATACTTGGTTGTAGGGGTTGTCGGCGTTGCCTTGACGGTCAAAGCTAAAGATCACGTCATCGGCGTTAAAGTCGCGTGTGGGCGTGAACTGGGCGTTGCTGTGAAACTTGACGCCTTTGCGCAGCTTGAACGTCACGGTCTTGCCGTCTTCGGACACGTCCCAGCTTTCGGCCAGCGCGGGAACGGTTTCGGTGGTGCCGACCTTGAATTCCGCCAGGCGGTTGTAGATCGGGTGGCTGGACGCATCAAAGGTCGTGCCTGCGGTGTACAGGGCCGGGTCAAAGCCTTCTGGCGACCCTTCCGAGCAATAGACCAGCGACTGCGCCTGCGCCGCAACGCCAAGCGTGCTGAGCAGCAGGCCCGTGGCCATGATTTTCTTGAAAGACATTCGATTTACTCTCCTAGTTGGTAAAGTGTTATCTCCCCACGGCCTCTCTGGGCCGATGAGGGCGATAGGGTTAACGCCTGAGGGGTAACATTTCGCGCGAGCTCTCTGCTGGCGCGGCCTCACTCTGTCCGATTTCCCCGGACTTATCGTATTTCATGCGACCGACCCATAAGATGCGGGCCTGCCGGTCTGTCCTGTTGGCCCAGCAATGGGGCGTGGTACCCAGATAATGCAGGCTGTCGCCCGCCGTCATCAGATACTCCCGTTCGCCAACCATCTGCGAGATCTCACCCTCAAGGATATAGATGATCTCTTCGCCAACATGGGTCACCGTTTCGGATTCGTAGCCGGGCGGGACATTCATCACATAAGATGTCATCTCGTGACCCGCGCGTTCGGCACCGATCTGTTCATATTCAATCGACGATCCTGCCACCGCAAAACGGGGCCGTGCGACACCGCGGGTCAGGCTGTCGACCGTGCGCGGGGTCCGCACGAAGAAATCCGTATCTACCTCAAGTGCTGCGGCGATCTGGCTAAGCGTGCCAAGCGTCGGTGTCGCGTTGCCGCGTTCCACCTGGCTCAGATAGCCCACCGACACGCCAGACGCAGCCGACAGCTGCTGCAATGTCATCGCCATCCGATGACGCTGCATCCGCATGCGGTCGCCCAATCCATCCGGTGGCGAAAGCGCCGCCGCCTGTATCGCAGTTGTTGACAAATAATCCCCCGAAGCACGCTTTGGCGTATCTTGGCGCTCAGACTGTCGCGCAACTTTGTTTACGTCAACAATAAAAATTATTGTCAGAGTGAAAATACAGCCTTTGGTCGCGACGTCACCTGACCGTTTTCAGACCGTACCCTCCCCCGGAAAGCGCCCATGTGATTCTATTTATACGTGCGCATCCGCTCAGTCCAGTTTCTGCACATTTTTTAGGCAAAAGCTAGAAAAACAATGCAAACCGCGCGATGAACGTCTGTGTCCAGTTGCAACTATCCATCCCGCGCCACACGCTTGATCTATGGCTATGTCTTTACCCCTGCTGGTGTTTACCGACCTTGATGGCACGTTGCTGTCACATAGTTCCTATCGCTGGGATGCGGCCACCCCGGCCTTGGATACATTGCGCAAAATCGGGGCCGCAGTGGTGTTGGCGAGCTCGAAAACCGCGCCCGAGATCGCAGGGATTCGCGCCGAACTGGCATGGGATCACTGCCCCGCGATCATCGAAAATGGTGCCGGCATTCTACCGCCCGATAGCACCGACATGCCCAAAACGGACAGTTACGTGCGCCTGCGCCGCACGCTCGACAGCCTGCCTGCGGACCTGCGCGACCCGTTTTGCGGGTTCGGCGATATGACCGTGGCACAGATCGCACAGATCACCGGCCTGTCGCATAATGACGCCGCCAACGCGGCAGAGCGGGCCTTTTCCGAACCCGGCATCTGGTCGGGCAGCGCCGAGTTGCGCGGCACATTTATCGACGCGCTGCACGATCACGGTATCCATGCCCGTGAAGGGGGACGGTTTCTGACCCTCTCCTACGGGCGTACCAAGGCCGACCAGATGGCCGCGCTGACCGACGCCTTTGCGCCGCGCCATACGCTGGCGCTTGGCGATGCCCCCAATGACATAGAGATGCTGCAAGCGGCCGAGTTTGGCGTCATTGTCGCCAACCCGCACCGCGACCCCCTGCCCCCGCTGCCCGGTGAGGACATCGGCAGGATCACCCGCACCACGCTCCCCGGCCCTGCCGGATGGAACGGTGCCGTGCTGGACCTGATCGCGCGGCTTAACCTGAACTAAGGAATGACAAAGCATGGCTGATTTTCATCAAAACGGGAATATCGCGACCCTGCACAATCTGCGCACCCGCTCGCTGGACGAAATGACCTACGAGCTTGAGACGTTTGCCCAGACCCGCAAAATGGCGCTGATCCTGCCTTGTCTCTACTCCGAGCTAGAGACCGAGGCGATGCCCCGCATTCTGGCCGAGCTGTCCAAGGTCACCTATCTGCACCGCATCATCATCGGTCTGGACCGCGCCGACGAGGCACAGTTCCGCCATGCGAAAGAGTTCTTCAAGGGCCTCAACCAGAACCATATCGTGATCTGGAACGACAGCCCGCGGATGCTGGCGCTTGGCGCGCAGCTCAAAGACATGGGCCTCGCCCCCGCCGAACAAGGCAAGGGCAAGAACGTCTGGTCCTCGCTCGGCTATCTGATCGCCTGTCAGGACAGCGCGGTGATGGCGATCCATGATTGCGATATCGTGACCTATACCAACGACCTGCTGGCGCGGCTGATCTATCCTGTCGCCAATGCGAATTTCCCCTATCAGGTCGCCAAAGGCTATTACGCGCGGGTGGGCAGCGACAAGCTGAACGGGCGGGTCACGCGGCTGCTGGTCAGCCCGCTGCTGATCGCGCTGAAAAAGGTCGTGGGCGACCGTGACTATATCGATTACCTGCGCGCTTTCCGCTATCCGCTCTCGGGTGAATTTGCCATGCGCACCAATATCTTGCCCGATCTGCGCATCCCCTCCGACTGGGGGCTGGAGATCGGCGTGCTGTCAGAGGCATGGCGCAACCTCGCGCCGAAATCGGTCTGTCAGGTCGAAATCGCCGACGACTATGACCACAAGCACCAAGATCTGAGCGAGGCCGACGCCGATGCGGGGTTGAACCGCATGTCCACCGACATCTGCAAGGCTATTTTCCGCAAGCTGGCGGCAGACGGCACGGTGTTCACACCCAATGTCTTTCGCACGCTCAAGGCGACCTATTATCGCTGTGCGCTCGACCTGCTGGATGCCTATTACAACGACGCCAAGATGAACGGGCTGAGCATCGACCGCCACAAGGAAGAACGCGCGATCGAGCTCTTTACCGAGAATATCATGCGGGCGGGACACTTCTTTCTCGATAACCCGCACGAGACCCCCTTTATCCCCACATGGAACCGCGTTCATTCCGCCGCACCTGAATTTCTCGCCAAACTACGCGAGGCCGCGGCAGCGGATGACGCTGAATACAGTTAACTAGGGGCCGCGCGGGCGGTGCCGTCAGAACCGGTTGGTGATCCACATGCATTGATAGGGGGCTAGCGTGATGTGATCAGCGCTGGCGTCAATCAAATCACCGCTGATCAGGTCCAGCCACGGTTGATCCTCGATCAGGTTTAGCGCCGCCGCCGAAATCGCGACAGAGGCGTCGCTGACGTTATGCAGCGCAAAGATCGACTGTTTGCGGTCCAGACTTTGCCGCCACACGCCGAACACGCGGTCATCTTGCAGGTTCACGGTGAATTGCGTCGCATTGGGGTGAAACGCCTTTTGTTTCTGCCGCACCTTTAGCCGCGCCGACAGATCGCCCAAGACCTGCGACTGCGCGCTGGACGCATCGGCCAGCCGGTCGCGCAAGCTCGGATAATCCCATCGGTGTCGGTTGATCGCGCGGCTCATCCCGCGATGTTCGACCTGCGCGTGATCATTGGGTGTCGCCAGCATGGCGTGGATGTAGAAGGCGGGTATCCCCTCCAGCGACATGACGATGGTCTGCGAACAGATGAACCGCGCATGATGATGGTCATCCTCGCCCTTAAAGGTCCGCGACAGCGCGTCGTAAAAGGTCGTGTTCAGCTCGTACGGGCTTTGCCCGCCGTCGGGCAGGCTGCGCATCGACACCAACCCGCCGACCTGTAGCACCGTATCAATGACCTGTTGTTTTTCATCCTCGGGCAACAACCCTTCGGCGGGGCGCATGCCGATCCCGTCGTGACTGGCGGTAAAGTTCAGATAGGCGCAACCCATGGGGGCCGGCGGCATCGTACGTTGCCAGCGCCGCAGATGCGCCCCATTGCCCGACATCATCGCATGCAAGATCAGCGGCGGCAGCGGGAAATTATAGATCGCATGGGCCTCGTCCCCTGCCCCGAAATAGCTGAGGTTTTCGGCCTTGGGCACATTGGTTTCGGTCAGCAAGATGATCTTTTCCGGCGCATAATCGCACAGCAAACGCATCAGCCGGATAATCGCATGGGTTTGTGGCAGGTGGATCGACGGGGTGCCGATCTGCTTCCACAAGAACGCCACCGCATCCAGCCGGATGATCTGCACGCCATTGTCCACATGCAGGCGGATGATCCGCAAAAACTCGAGCAGCACCTCGGGGTTGCGGAAATCAAGGTCGATCTGGTCATGGCTGAAAGTGCACCAGACATGGCGCGGGCCGCTCGAGGTCTCTACCTCTTGCAGCAGGGGCGTCGTGCGCGGGCGTACCACCTCGCGCAGATCATCCTGCGGTGAGGCTTCGAAAAAGAACTTGTCATAGGGGGCCTGCCCCTGACGGTAGGCGTTGAACCAGTTCCCCTGGCTCGACACATGGTTCAGCACCAGATCGGACATCAGCGTGAAATCGGCGGCGATGCGGTTGATATCAGGCCAATCCCCTAGCTGCGGGTTCACCGCGCGAAAATCGGACACCGCAAACCCGTCGTCAGAAGTATAGGGGAAGAACGGCAGGATATGCACGCTGTTCAATGTGCCGCGCAAGTACCGGTGCAAGAAGTCGTTCAACAAATCCAGCGGCTTATGCGCCCCGTCCACGATAGAGTTGCCATAGGTGATCAGCAGCGCGTCGCGTTCCGACCAAAGCGTATTGCCGGCAACACGGCCCCTTTTGCGGCGGGTTGTTCCCTCGGGCCAGAAGGCGTCAAGGACCTTGCTGGAAAGGATATCGGCATCCAGATCGGGGTAGACCTCTGCCAACACCGCGCTAAGCCGAGAGCCGAGAGAACGGGCACTGTCCGTCATAATTTCCTGCCTTGCCTGAATATCCTTCCCCAAACCCTAACGCAGCCGCGCCCGTGTGACGAGCAGCCAAAAGCGGGGCCCCCATAATCCTGTCGCTGCAGCCCCCTGCGGCGCGTTTTCAGGCATCGCGCACAATATTGAAGCATTGCACAGATTTAACGCCCGTATATCTACAGGCCCCCGCCTTTGTGACGTGCACTAAAGCCACCACGCCCAGCGCGCGCCGTCATCTACTGCAGCGCATGTGGTTTCTCCCTCCCCTTCGGTATGGCGTCTGGCACAGGTTCGCCGTGCACCGTGTGCCGCGCACGCCCAGCTTGCTTGGAGCGGTAGAGCGCCGCATCGGCGTCCGACAGGACATCTTCGGCCACGGCATCCTGCCCCGCTTTAACCCATATGCTGCCGATGCTGGCGGAGATTTGGCACGCCGCGCCATCAAATCCGATCGGCCGTTCCAGTCGCGTGATGATCCGTTCGGCGACCTGTGCCAGATGCGCGCTGCCGGTAACCCCAGGCAGCAGCAGGGTAAATTCGTCACCGCCGACGCGGGCGACGGTGTCGATGTCCCGTGTTGCCTCCACCATGATCCGGGCCGCGGTTTGCAACACGTGATCCCCCGCCGCATGGCCCAGACTGTCGTTTACCGCCTTGAAGTAATCCAGATCGATCTGCATCACGGCGAACCCCTTGTTCCCCGCGATAAGCCGGGACAGCACGTGATCCATCGCGCGCCGGTTTTTCAAGCCGGTCAGCGTATCCGTAAACGCTTGCTCCTCCGCCGCGATCTTTGCGACCTCAAGCTTCTGGTTCAGCGCACGTGATGCCGCCATCGCCGCCGATTTTGCCTCCATCAGATAAAGCATCTCGACCGCGAGGTCCGTCGGCGCGAAATCTGCATTGCTTAGGCGATGGGTGCGGACGCCACTCAGGATCGATATCCCGAATGACAGGTTTATCAGACAGTCGGTTTCCGAGCTTTCCATCTGTTCGGCACCACGAGGCAGCGGGACCAGAACCCCTTTAAAAATCTGCTCGGGCCGGTCGTGCAACGCCAGATGCAGCTTGCGCCCCGCCATTGGGCGGATTTGCGCAATACTGTCGGCCATATTCGGTCGGCGCATGACAAACTGGTCGAAAAAATCGCTCCCGATCCAAGTGCCCCGATGGCGCAGTTTGTGGATGGTGGGGCCCACATGCCGGATACGTCCGCAGGGCTGCACGATCACATGCATCGGGCATAGCACATCCAATGCCGCCTCATAGGCTGCCCCTACTGTCACCCGCGTGCACCCAGATCAAAGCTGCGGCCTTGTGCGTAGTGCCGGTCAATAATCGTGACGGTAATCACCTCCCCCTCCGGTGGGGCGGCTTTGCAGTCAAGCAGGGCCAATGTGCCATAGTCATCCGCGATCACCCGCATCACGCCCATCATCACATAGCCAAACCCTTGTATTTTCCCGCGACAGGTGAGCGTAAAGCGCCAGTCATCAAGCTGCGCGACCTCCATCTGGGGCAGTTGCAGGTCTTCCACGGCGAGGCTGGCACGTTCTGGCAAGTCATTGAGAGAATGCAAGAACTCTTCAAAATCTTCGCCGCCAAAGCGCAGCAAACGTCGCACGCCTTCGCGGTCGGGGTTGGACACAAGCCATGCGCCCAGATCTTCTAGAATATCGGGGATCGAGCGTTTCATCACGGCAGACAGGCGGTTGATAACGCGCGGCGTGATCGCATCATCATAGGTGAGCATCGGTTCGAAATCCGCCGTGCCCAGAGCGGCACAAAGATCGGCGCGCAGGGCGACCTGCACCCAGACACGGTGGCCAAAGCTATCCAGCACGAACCGTTGGATCGTATGGTTGATCAGCCCGTGCATCGCACCCCTTTTCCGCCGTTACACGGGGAAGATGGCGGATGAGAGTTAACAAAGGCCGAAGGCTAAACCTCCGCCGCGGCGGAATGCGCTTTGGTTTTGCCTCAAATGCAATCTAGCTGTCAGCCCTGCGGATCACGAGTCTGCCCGTCCAGCCACGCGGGCAAATGGCCGATGTCGGGCAGCACCACATCGGCGGCCCCTTCCAGGTCCTGACGTGTGGCCAGTCCCGTCAGCACCGCAACGCAGGCCATACCTGCCGCACGGCCCGCCGCCATATCGTGCAGGCTATCCCCGATCATCGCGACTTCCGACGGGTCCACCCCCACGGCTTTGGCAAACGCCAAGAGCTGCCCCGGCGTGGGCTTAGCACCGTGTCCGCTATCGAAACCGGCGATAAAGTCAAAATACCCGGTCACCCCTGCGCCGCCCAAATGCGCGCGGGCGGGCGCTTCGGCGTCATTGGTGGCGACGCCAAGCACCAGCCCGCGTGCCTTGAAAGCCTCCAGCAAGGCAACCAGCGGCACTGCCTCTGCCTGAGGGGCGTTTTCGGCCTCGTGGTTCAGCAGGTCCAATAGATCCGTCTTCGCAATTTCAGCCACATGGGGGGCCAGCGCATCGACGACCTCCCCCGGTGTGCCCGCAATAACGATACTGTCGGGCGAGAACGTCTGCGTCCCGTAATCAAAGCCGATCTGCTGCCCCAGCAAAGTCGCCCTCTCTCCGTCTCCCTTGCTAATCCGGGTCAGAAAAGCATTGGCCCATGTCTCCCATGTGGCAGCGAAGTCGAACAGGGTTCCGTCTTTGTCGAACAGCAGCGCTTTGATCATTTTCAGGTCCAATTCATCTGTGCGCCACCCGGAAGCGACTGACGTGCTTGCATGATACGGTCGTAAGGGATGTTCACGGTATCGCAAAACTCCGTGACCCAGGCGTCATCCATCATGATAAAATCCAGCACCGCGCCCAGAAACACCGGATCACCAGCCTGCGTGCGCAGATCTTCGGCAGATGCGCCTGTTGATCCCATAAAGGTGGGCATCAGGTCTTCGTTCGCGGCCAGCCAGGCCAAGGCCTGCAGGGCGACCGTCTCGGCGGCATCTTGCTTCATCATATTAATTTCCATCACGGTTTCTCAAACGAAACGCTTTGTTAACCAATCACAGCAACAAAGAGCGCTAAAGCCAGTTACACGTGAGTGGAGAATGAAGACAAGTGCCCGGTAAAGTCCTGATTGTGGATACGGTTGCGACCAACCGCATCGCGTTGAAAACCAAACTCATGTCCGCCTCCTACGAGGTATGGCAGGCGTCCACCGTGGCCCAGGCGGTCGACATCTCGCGCCGGTCGGCGCCTGATTTGGTTATCACGGCGCATCATCTGGACGGGCAAGATGCGACGGCCCTATGCACGATGCTCGCGGGGTCGCCGCGGACATCACGGATACCTATCTTTGCCTTGGCCGATGGCGGTGGCGCGGAGCTGTGTTTGCACCTGTTGGCGAATGGCGCACAGGAAGCAATGGTCAAACCTGTCTGCGACAAGCTGTTTCTGGGACGGGTGCGCAGCATGATACGCGCGGCCCATGGGGCCAGCCCCACGGCCATGCGGGACGGGATTTGCCCCCCGCTCGGGCTGGAAGAAACCGCTGCCACCTTCACCCGCCCGGGCACGTTCCAGATCGTCAGCCATGACAAGGCAGAGACACAGGTGCATGTCACTCAGCTACGCAAACGTCTGAGGGGGGCTGTCAGCCAGACGACCATCCGCGACGCGTTGACCGGTATCCGGCAGAACGCGCTGCCCGATGTCTTCATCCTGACCCTGACCGGTGTCGAAACGCGCGACGAGGCGCCACTGCGCCTGATCTCGACCCTGCGGGCGAATACGACGACGCGGCACTGCGGCATTCTTGTGCTGCAATCGCGCCCCCACCCCGCCGGTGCCGCCCATGCGCTGGATCTGGGGGCCGACGACCTGATGCAGCATGGCTTTGATATAGAGGAACTTTCGCTGCGGCTGACCGGGCTCCTGGCGCGCAAACAGCAGGGTGACACGATCCGGCGTGATGTCGATACACGCCTGCGCGAAGCGGTTTTTGATCCGCTGACAGGAATCTACAACCGCCGGCACGCCCTGTCAGAGGTCGCGCGGCTTGCCGTGCGCACCCGCCGCAAAGGTATACCGCTGGCCGTGATGCTGGTAGACATAGACCACTTCAAACGAGTGAATGACGCTTTCGGCCACGCCTCGGGGGACGCCGTGTTGGTAGAAACAGCACGCCGGCTAAAATCATGTTTGCGCCCGCTCGACGTTGCCGCCCGCATCGGAGGGGAGGAGTTTTTACTCATCCTCCCGGGCATCACAGAGGCAGAAGCCGCCCAGATGGCCAAACGCATGTGCGACGCCTACCGCACGACGCCATTTACCATCCCCGCCAGCGCGCAGCCAATCCATGCCACGATCAGCATCGGGCTATGTACCGCACAGCCTGAAACCGGCGACGCCTTCCCCGCCCCACTTGATGCCTCGGCCATCGCGGCACAGCTAATCGACCGCGCGGATCAGGCTTTATACAGTGCGAAACACCGCGGGCGCGATCGCGTAGGACTAATCCGGTCAGCGGCGTGAAATCACCCTCTCCCCACGGTTGCAAAGCCGGAAAAATGCCGCCACTCTGGCTGCGATATGCCTGCACGTCTGGGGCCTATCCCCCCTGATCCTCGACAAAGGCTTTGCCATGCTGCCCGATAAACCGATGACCGGTATTGCCATGATGCTTGGCTTTTGCATCGTTGCCCCTGTGGGCGATGCAATTGCGAAACTGCTGGGGTCCTCCGTGCCGCTGGGTCAGGTCGTGTTTATCCGCTTTGCCGTGCAATTGCTGATCTTGCTGCCGCTGGTGCTGCTGACGGGCAGGCCGCTGGCGATGCGGGGCCGAACGCTGTGTCTCGCCTTTGTGCGCACAGTGCTGCATGTCATCGGGATCGCGATGATGTTCACCGCGCTTAAATACCTGCCGCTGGCCGATGCGGTGGCGATTATCTTTGTCATGCCCTTCTTTATACTTCTGCTCGGCAAATACGTGCTGGGGGAAGAGGTCGGCAGCCGCCGTCTTCTCGCCTGTATCGTCGGCTTTTGTGGGACGCTGCTGGTGGTGCAACCCAGCTTTGCCGAGGTGGGCTGGCCCGCATTGCTGCCCGTCGGCGTGGCGCTCAACTTTGCGCTGTTCATGCTGGTGACACGGCAGATTGCGAAACACACCGACCCGATCAGCCTGCAAACGGTCAGCGGGTTCATGGCGGTCATGATACTGCTGCCCCTGCTGGGTCTGGGTCAAACACTTGCGCTGCCCGCCTTGGGCTGGCGCGTCCCTGATGCAAACGCCTGGATGCTGCTGATCGCAATCGGCGTCCTGGGCAGCGTGGCACATCTGCTGATGACATGGTCCCTGCGCTTCGCCCCCTCGGCCACGCTGGCCCCGATGCAATATCTCGAAATTCCCGTGGCGACGCTGGTCGGGTTGATCGTCTTTGGCGATCTACCCAATGCGCTGGCGGCGCTTGGGATGGGGATCACCATGGCCGCCGGTCTCTATATTATTCTGAGGGAGCGGGCCACGCAGCGGCGTCTGGCTGCAGCAGCGATTGTGCAACCTGCGGAATGAGCACCCTGGGAACCATCACCAACGCAGCGGGGCGATCCACCCTAAGGGTCGCGGGCCCCGTCGCACGGTTCGATGTCCCCAACCGCCCCAGCGGCGACAGCTCTAGCCCGTCAAGCGGCCACTCAAGCCCGCTGCTTTCCCCGTGGACCGCCGCCAGCGGGTATATCGACACCACATCCCCCGCCCGCGTCGGCAGATCAAGCCGGGGCGGCGCGAGGAAAATCACCTGCTCTCCGGCGATGAGCAGGCAACGCTGGTGCGGATGCCGCGCTAGACTGCTCAGGGCGGCAAGCTGATGGTCCACGCGCCCGCCCGAAAACCCCACCGCCACGATCAACGGCGCGGCCACCGACCGCAGCGCCTTGTCGAAATCGGTGGTTTCCTGCTCTGCCAGTTTAAACTGCCGCGCGGGCGGGATTTGCGACAGGGTCTCGGGCGTGACGGAATCAAAATCCCCCACCAGCGCCGCGATCTCTACGCCTGCGTCGCGGGCCAGATTTGCCCCGCCATCGACCGCCACACACATCGGGGCAAGCTGCAACGCCTCTTTGAGGTCGTTCGGGCCGGGCTGTCCGCCCCCAATGACGGTGACAGGGCCGCGGCTTGCCACAATGGTTGTTTTCACGCCGTTTTACCTCAAATTGGAAACAATGCCGCAATTTTGACATTAAATGATACGTTGCAGGGCACAGATTCGAGCCGAATTGGTCTTGAACCTTATGGTAAACAGTAAGCTGCAAATAGGCAGAGGACGACCATCCGATGATGAATAACAACAAAATTCTGACGGTCTCATACGGCACTTTCTCGTGCACGTTGGAAGGCTTTGACGATTCATTCGGCACCATGAAGGCCATCGCAGAGTATTTCCGCGACCTGTCGTCGGAGGATCGGTATTTCGGTGCAGAACCCGCACAGCCCGATGCGGAGATGCTGGCCCATATCGCCCAGAAAGAAATCTCGCGCCGCGTCGAGGCCCGCCAGCAGGACGGTCAGATCGTCCTGAGCGCGCAGACCCCGGCAGAGCCCGCAGCGCCAGCGCAGCCCGCCCCAACGCCCGAAGCCGCCGAAACACCCAAGACACCTGCCGCACCGCAGTCACAGGTCAGCAGCACCGCTGCCGGTCCTTCGGTGGTGTCGACCTCCTTCGCGCCGCGCCGGCCCAAGGAAATCTCTGCCTATTATGACGCTTACCGCATCAATGCGCTCAAATCTGCCGAGGCAGAGGCCGCGCCCGCGCCTCAGGCCGAAGCCGCCGCACCGCGCGACGAGGTGGTCAGCCGTGATGTCTCCGCAGCCGCACCAAAGCCGGAAGCAACGCAAGCCGAAGCGGCCCCTGCTCCTGCGGCACCGGCCGCCGAGGTAGATATCGTCCCCGGCCAACCCGACGAAGACGTCGAAGCATTTTTCGCCGACAGCCCGCGCAACGAGGTGACCGTCGACGACCAAGACGCCGAAATCCAGCCCGTCGCGGCCCCTGTCGTCGATAGCATCGCGGCCAAACTGCAGCGCATCCGCGCCGTGGTCGCCAATCAGGATGCCCCCGCCGCGCCGCAGCCGCAGGTCTTTGACGACGAGGACACAATCGACGCCGAAGATAGCACCGACGATGTCATCGCGAACGCGATCAACGACATTGAGGGCGCGCTGGACGCCGACGATACGGTCGAAAATATCGCACACTCTGCCGACCTCGAAGCTGAGGCTGAGGCTGAGGCTGAGGAAGAAGTTGCCGCTGCACAAGTGAGTGAAGAACAGCACGAAGACGTTGCGACTGATGAAGTGGAAGAAGCTGAAGCCGCGCAGGTCGAGGCTGAAGAAACCGATGAAGCTGAAGAAGACACAGCGCCCCGTGGTCGTGTGCTCAAGGTCAAACGCGCCGACATCGACCGTGCCATCGCCGAAGGCGAGCTGGAAGAGGTCGAAGAGCACGCGCCTGCGGTTCTGGAAGAGCCTGAGAAGCCCGCCCTGCGTATCCAGCGCGACCCCGAATCGACGCTCTCTGACGAGGACGAAGAAGATCTGGCCCGCGAACTGGCCGAGCTTGAGGCAACATTGTCCTCCGCCGCTGCCGACACGCTGACCGACGCGCCTGAGGACGCCGAAGAAGCTGTCGCCGATGAGGACAACGCGCCCGAAGAAGAGACCGCCGAGGAAGACTCGCAGGAAGACACGGCCCAAGAAGAAACCGTCGACATTGATGTTTCCGAGGATGACGCCGAAGAGGTACAGGCCGAAACCGAAACCGTGGCAGAGCCCGAAGCCGAAGCCCCCAAAGCCGCCCCACAACGCCGCAGCCTGCCAACGCTCGACGCGGACAGCGGCCCGGATATGAACCGTCTGCTGGCGGAAACCGACAACCAGATGGACGAACCCGAAGCCGCTACACGCCGCGACGCGATCACCCATCTGCGCGCCGCCGTGGCCGCGAAAAAGGCCGATATGGCCCTTGGTGCGCCCGATGCTGCGGAACGCGAAAACAACGCCTACCGCAGCGATCTGGCCGAGGTGGTCAAACCACGCCGCCCCGCGTCTACCACGGCCCGCACCGAACGCCCTGCCGAACCGCGCCCTGCCCCGCTGAAACTGGTAGCGGCACAGCGGATCGACACGGACCAGCCGCGCACTGTGGCCCCCGTACGCCCCCGTCGCGTGGCTGCTGTGGCCCCCGCGCCGGCACCGCAAGCCGGTGGCTTTGCCGAGTTCGCCGAGGAAATGGGCGCGACCCAGCTTCCCGACCTGCTGGAGGCGGCCGCGGCCTATATGGCCTTTGTCGAAGGCATGGACGATTTCTCGCGTCCGCAGCTGATGAACACCGTACGCCAAGGCGGTGCCGAGGATTTCAGCCGCGAGGAAGGTCTACGCTCCTTCGGTCAGCTGCTGCGCACCGGCAAGCTGCAAAAGCTGGAAGGTGGCCGCTTCAAGGCCTCCGAACAGATCGGGTTCCAGCCGGATGCGCGCGCCGCGGGCTAAGCGGGCAGGACATGACGACCGAAACGAAAAACGGCCCCCTCGGGGGCCGTTTTTTATGGGATAATGGTGGTCTGCAACGCTCTAAGACGTGCAGGCGAAACGGGTTATTCTGCGTCGCGATCCGCGTTCGGGTCCGCCTGACCGATCCCCTTGAACACAAATTTGAACGGGATCGCCCAGACCACGCCAAGCGCGATATAGATCACCAGTTCGATCCAGAAGGGTGGCCGGTCAAACAGCGACACGGTGACCACCGCCGCAATGATATAGAGCGGCAGACCAATCAGCAGAATGACCAGCGCCCACCGGCGGCGTGCTTTATATCCAAGGGCCATCGTGTCGTCCTTTCATCACGTGCCAAGGGCCCCAAAGGGCCCCGGCGTGTCAGATCAATCGGCGAAGGGGTCGGTGACCAGAATCGTGTCGTCCCGCTCTGGCGAGGTCGACAGCAGTGCCACGGGGCACTGGATCAGCTCTTCGACGCGGCGCACATATTTGATCGCATTCGCTGGCAGATCGGCCCAGCTGCGCGCGCCTTCGGTGCTTTCGGACCAACCGGGCATTTCCTCGTAGATGGGGGTGCAGCGGGCTTGCTGATCGGCCGCTGTGGGCAGATAGTCCAACTGCGCGCCGTCCAGCTCATAGCCGGTGCAGATCTTGAGCGTTTCAAACCCGTCCAGCACGTCCAGTTTCGTGAGCGAGATGCCGGTGACGCCGCTGGTCGCGCAGGTCTGGCGCACCAAAGCCGCATCGAACCAGCCACAGCGACGCTTACGCCCGGTGGTGGTGCCGAATTCATGGCCCCGCTCGCCCAAGCGCTGACCGTCCGCATCATGCAGTTCGGTCGGGAACGGCCCTTCGCCCACGCGGGTGGTATAGGCTTTGACGATGCCCAGCACATAGTTGATCGCGCCCGGTCCGATGCCGACACCTGTTGCCGCCTGCCCTGCAATCACGTTCGACGACGTGACGAAAGGATAGGTGCCAAAGTCGATGTCCAGCAGCGCGCCTTGCGCCCCTTCGAACAGGATACGCTTACCGGCCTTGCGCTTTTCGTTCATCACCTTCCAGACAGGTGCTGCGTATTCAAGGATCTTCGGTGCGATCTCTTTAAGCAGTTCAACCAGCCCGTCGCGGTCGATGGCTTCGACGCCCAGACCCTTGCGCAGCGGATCATGGTGCTGCAACGCGCGGTCAACGCGGGCTTCAAGCGTGGCAGGATCAGCCAGATCGGCAACGCGGATGGCGCGACGGCCGACTTTATCCTCGTAGCACGGGCCGATGCCGCGACCGGTGGTGCCGATCTTGGTGCCTTTTGACGCGGCCTCTTCGCGGGCGCGGTCCAGCTCGCCGTGGTAGGGCATGATCAGCGGTGTGTTTTCCGCGATCATCAGCGTTTCCGGCGTGATCTCTACGCCTTGGGCGCGGATCGTCTCGATCTCTTTCAGCAGGTGCCACGGGTCCAGCACAACACCGTTACCGATGACCGAAAGCTTGCCCCCGCGGACAACGCCCGAAGGCAGCGCGTGCAGCTTGTAGACCTTGCCGTCGATGACCAATGTGTGGCCCGCGTTATGGCCGCCCTGAAAACGCGCGATGACATCGGCCCGTTCGCTGAGCCAGTCCACGATTTTGCCTTTTCCTTCGTCGCCCCATTGGGCGCCTACGACTACGACGTTGGCCATGAAGATATTCCTTTAACAGTTCAAATAACCGTGCAAACCCGTGGAGGTATAGCGACGACCGTCGGGGACCGAAACTGTAAAATGCAGCCAAAACGCCGCCGCGTCATTTTTCTGGGCATTTATCAGCCTCGGGCCGTGAAACTTCGCAACGGGCCATAGACTTTGCCTAGGCTGCACCGATATTCCGTGACGGATCAATGAAGGAAGTACCGCAGATGGGATTCATCATACGTTGGGCCTGCGCCTTTGTCTTGCTGGCCGCGACCTTTAACCCGACCCCTTATAACTATGTCACTTGGGCGCAGCGATACGGGCATATGAACCTGTCCGTCGCGGTGCTGCTGGGGCTTTTGCTGTTCATCGGCTACGTGATCTATCTGCGCGCGACGCTACGCTCTATCGGTGGGCTGGGGATGCTGCTGGTGCTGGCGCTGGTGGGGTCAAGCCTTTGGGTGCTCTATGATCTGGGCATCCTAAGACTGGACAATCGCAGCTTTAACCTCTGGCTCGGCCTTGTCGCGTTGAGCTTTGTGCTGGGCATCGGCCTCAGCTGGAGCATCTTTCGCAGGGCGGTATCCGGTCAGGCAGACGTGGACGATGTGGAAACCTGAGGCGGCTTTCACACGGGCTTTCCGCCCAAGCGGCACCGCGGGTGCCAATCCTCCCTTGCCCCCATAGGCAAACTTGCCTAGACACGCCCAAAGTCCAAAACGCAGAGCCGTAGGTACCCATGGAAAATGTAGTCCTGATTGTCCATCTCATTCTGGCCCTTGGCCTGATTGCAGTCGTGTTGCTGCAACGGTCCGAAGGGGGCGGCCTTGGCATGGGCGGCGGCGGTGGCGGCGGAGCCGTTTCCGGTCGTTCGGCAGCCACAGCCATGGGTAAACTGACCTGGGTTCTGGCCGCGGCCTTTATCGTGACCTCGATCACGCTGACCATTATCGCGGCTGAAAAATCTGCCGGTTCTTCGGTTATCGATCGTCTGGGCGGCACGCCACCAGCGCTGAACCAGGGTGACGCACCAGCGCTGCCCGATGCCGACGCGCTGCTGCCACCGACACCTGCGGAAAATACACCGCAAGTGCCGACTGCGGATTGATCCAGACACTACAACAGCTTGAGGTTGGGCCAAGATACGCAACATGATGTTGCGGCTTGGCCTTGCTTTTTCCATCCGAATCCTGTTAGGCTTAAGTCCCGTGATGCTGCGGTTTTCCGCAGCTCAATTGCTTGGCTTTTGCCGCATCAAATCTGAACTCACGGGGGCCTTCATCACATGGCACGCTATATTTTCATCACCGGTGGTGTGGTTTCCAGCCTTGGCAAAGGCCTTGCCTCTGCGGCCTTGGGGGCCTTGTT
Organism: Sulfitobacter sp. M39; assembly: GCF_021735935.1. Classification (NCBI taxonomy): domain Bacteria; kingdom Pseudomonadati; phylum Pseudomonadota; class Alphaproteobacteria; order Rhodobacterales; family Roseobacteraceae; genus Sulfitobacter; species Sulfitobacter sp. M39. The sequence continues at coordinate 1,547,669 of NZ_WMDZ01000001.1, read as the reverse complement.
GCAAGCGCGCGGATACTCCGTCCGTCTGCGCAAACTGGACCCCTATCTGAACGTCGATCCCGGCACGATGTCGCCCTTTGAACATGGCGAGGTTTTCGTCACCGACGATGGCGCCGAAACCGATCTGGATCTGGGCCACTACGAACGCTTTACCGGCGTGGCCGCGCGCAAGACGGATTCGATCAGCTCGGGCCGGGTCTATTCCACCGTGCTCGAGAAAGAGCGGCGCGGCGACTATCTGGGCAAGACCATTCAGGTGATTCCCCACGTCACCAACGAGATCAAAGATTTCCTGCATGTCGGCGATGACGAGGTCGACTTTATGCTGTGCGAAATCGGCGGTACCGTCGGCGATATCGAAGGCCTGCCCTTCTTCGAAGCGATCCGCCAGTTCAGCCACGATAAGCCACGCGGCCAGTGTATCTTCATGCACCTCACCCTGCTGCCCTATCTCGCGGCCAGCGGCGAGCTAAAGACCAAGCCGACGCAACACTCCGTCAAGGAACTGCAAAGCATTGGGATCGCGCCGGATATTCTGGTCTGCCGCTCCGAACACCCCATCCCCGAGAAAGAGCGCGAGAAAATCGCCCTGTTCTGTAACGTCCGCAAAGAGGCCGTGGTCGCGGCCTATGACCTGAAAACCATCTATGACGCGCCGCTGGCCTATCATGCGCAGGGGCTGGATCAGGCCGTGCTGGACGCGTTCGATATTTCCCCCGCCCCCAAGCCCGAACTGTCGGTCTGGCGCGATGTCTCTGACCGCGTGCACAACCCCGAAGGCGAAGTGAACGTCGCCATCGTCGGCAAATACACCCAGCTGGAAGATGCCTATAAATCGATTGCAGAGGCACTGACCCACGGTGGCATGGCCAACCGCGTCAAGGTCAAGATCGACTGGGTCGATGCCGAGGTTTTTGATCAAAGCGATGATGTATCGGCCCACCTCGAAGGGTTCCACGCGATCCTTGTGCCCGGCGGCTTTGGCGAACGCGGCACCGAGGGCAAGATCAAGGCGGCGCAATATGCCCGCGAGCAGAAAGTCCCCTATCTGGGGATATGTCTGGGCATGCAGATGGCCGTGATCGAAGCCGCGCGCAACGTGGCCGGCCTCACAACCGCAGGCTCGGAAGAATTCGACCACGAATCCACCGGCAAGAAACGGTTCGAACCCGTGGTCTACCACCTCAAGGAATGGGTGCAGGGCAACCACAAGGTCGAACGCAAGCTCGACGACGACAAAGGCGGCACCATGCGGCTTGGTGCCTATGACGCGACGCTGAAAGAAGGGTCGAACGTGGCCAAAGTCTATGGCACCACGTCCATCGACGAACGTCACCGCCACCGATATGAGGTCGATACCGCCTACCGCGAACAGCTTGAAAAAGCGGGTCTTACCTTCTCGGGGATGTCGCCCGACGGCATGCTGCCCGAGATCGTGGAATGGTCCGATCACCCGTGGTTCATCGGTGTGCAGTTCCACCCCGAACTCAAATCCAAACCCTTTGATCCGCACCCCTTGTTCAAGGATTTCATCCGCGCCGCCAAGGAAATGTCGCGGCTGGTCTGACCCTCGCGAAAGGCGGCCAACGGCATGCTCAGCTACCAACATATCTACCACGCCGGCAATCTGGCCGATGTTCACAAACACAGCCTGCTGGCGTGGATGTTGGGGTATCTGACCCGCAAGGACAAACCGCTGTCCTATATGGAAACCCATGCGGGGCGCGCGCTGTATGACCTGTCCGACACGCCCGCGCTGAAAACAGGCGAGGCGGCGCAGGGCATTGGCCGCGTGCGCGGCTGGTTCGACGATGCGCACCCTTACGCACAGGTGCTAGACCAGATCACCGGTGAACACGGCGCAGACGCATACCCCGGTTCGCCCCTGCTGGCGGCCAAGCTGCTGCGCGACAGCGACAGCATCCATCTGGCCGAACTGCACCCCGGCGAACATGCGGCACTTGATCTGGCGATGTCGCCCTATGACGTCAAATGCCACCACCGCGACGGGTTCGACATGGCCTTTGCCCTGACCCCGCCCACGCCGCGCCGTGGCCTGATGCTGATCGACCCCAGCTTCGAGATCAAAACCGACTATGCCGATATCCCGCGCCACATTGGCAAGCTGGCGCGCGCGTGGAACGTCGGCATCATTGCACTGTGGTATCCGATTTTGACCAATAAAGCGCATCAACCGATGCTCAGCGCGCTGATGGGTGCCCACCCCGAGGCCCTGCGTCACGAAGTCAGCTTTGCCCCTGCCCGCCCCGGTCACGGGATGGTCGGGTCAGGCATGTTCGTGCTGAACCCGCCCTATGGGCTGAAAGAAGAAGCGGCCCGTCTGACGGCCAAGTTCAAAACCCTACCCCGATAAGGAGCCCCCGATGCCCAAAGGTTACTGGATCGCTAACGTCGACGTGCGCGATGCCGAAGTCTACGACAAATACCGCGCTGCAAATGCCAAGCCTTTTGCCGATTTCGGGGCAAAGTTTCTGGTCCGTGGGGCCACGCCAGACATCCGCGAAGGTACGTCACACCCGCGCATCGTGGTGATCGAGTTTGCCTCGCTGGCCGATGCTGTGGCCTGCTATGAAAGCGAGGGGTATCAGGCGGCCAAAGATATCCGGTCGTCCGTCTCTGATGGAAATCTGGTCATCGTCGAAGGGTATGACGCCTAAGGTCGCGACAGGCCCCGCGCCTGCCCCTGCGGCATTGCGCTTTTTATACATCACCCCTTTGCGAATATGGGAAAAACGGAACGCTGCGCGCGGAATCGGGTTAGCCTCATGTGCCCGCAAGGATAAAGAGTTGCCATGTTTGAACGTCTATTCCCCCGCCGCAAGCCGGACCCCAAGCCGCTGCCACAGCCGACCCCCCAGCTTGCCCTTGGGGCGTTGCTGGTGCGTGTGGCGCTGGCCGACCGCACCTACCGCGCTGCCGAAGTGGGGCAGATCGACCGCATCCTCGCCCAGACCTTTGGCCTGAAACCGATCGAGGCCGCGAAACTGCGCGCCACCTGCGAAGCGCTGGAACGCCACGCCCCCGGTACGCCCGAATTCGCCCAGATCCTGCGCGAGGAAGTCGCCTATGACGACCGCAAGGCGCTTGGCGATGCGATGTGGTCTGTGGCGCTTGCGGATGGCGCACGTGACGACGACGAAGAGATCCAGCTGCTGGCCATTGAAACCGCACTTGGCCTCAGCGACGCGGACATGACCGCCGCCCGCGAAAAAGCGCTGAACGCTTTGTGACCTTGGCCTTGCGCCGCAACCGCTCTATATCACGCCCATGTTCGCAGAATTCATCAAACGGCTGACCCAGCCTGATCCCGCCCAGCTTCCCGATGGGGATGCCCGCCTTGCGCTGACCGCGCTTTTGGTGCGCATTGCCAAGTCGGATAATGAATACGCCCCGTCCGAGCGCGCGCGCATCGACCAGATCATCGCGAAACGCTATGCACTGGACGCTGACGGCACCGCCTCCCTGCGGGCGGACGCCGAAGCGCTAGAGGCCGAAGCCCCCGATACCGTCCGCTTTACCCGCGCGATCAAGGATGCCGTACCCTATGACGACCGCCTTGCCGTGATCAAAGCCCTGTGGGAGGTCGTGCTGGCCGATGGCAGCCGCTCTGACGAAGAAAACGCATTGCTGCGGTTGGTGGCCAACTTGCTGGGGGTCACAGACACCGACAGCGCCATCGTGCGCAAGCAGATTGAAGACAAAGACTAGTTTACGCGCAGGCGGTGAATTTACGCGGGGTCAACCGTTGAATTATTGGGCGAAACCCAAGTTCTGGATTGCAAATCCCCCTTAAAATCACCTTAACTTGCTGCGGAATGCACAATAAGGCAGCACAGTGACAGATCAGCCCCCCGTTATTGAGATCAACAATCTTCACAAGGCTTATGGCCCTCTGGAGGTGCTCAAGGGGGTGTCGGTCAAGGCCCCGCGCGGGCACGTCATCTCGCTGATCGGGTCGTCCGGCTCCGGCAAATCGACGTTGCTGCGCTGCTGTAACCTGCTGGAAGACAGCCAACAGGGCGATTTGCGCTTCAACGGTGAAGCTGTCACCTGGAAAGGCACCGGTCATCACCGCCGCCCTGCCGATCCCAAACAGGTGCTGCGCATCCGCACGAATCTGTCGATGGTGTTCCAACAGTTCAACCTGTGGTCCCATATGACGATCCTGCAAAACGTGATGGAGGCCCCGCTGACCGTCCTGCGCCGCGACCGCGCCGAGGTTGAGGCCGCCGCGCGTGCCTATCTTGACAAGGTGGGGATTGGCGACAAATGCGATGTCTTTCCAGCGCAACTGTCGGGCGGCCAGCAACAACGCGCCGCCATCGCACGCGGGCTGTGCATGGAGCCCGAAGCATTGCTATTCGACGAACCGACCTCGGCGCTGGACCCCGAGCTTGAGCAAGAGGTCGTCAAAGTCATCAAGGATCTGGCCGCCGAAGGGCGGACCATGATGATCGTAACCCATGATATGAAACTGGCGGCCGATGTCTCGGATCACGTCGTTTTCCTGCATCAGGGTTTGATCGAAGAACAAGGGGCCCCCGAAGACCTGTTCGGCGCCCCTAAATCAGAACGTCTGCGCGGGTTCCTCTCGGCCACTCACGCAGAGTAAAACCACCTAAAAACAATAAACTGGGAGACTTCAAAAATGAAAACACTCGTTCTTGCAACCGCCGCACTCGCGCTGAGCACCGGTTTCGCCATGGCAGACGCCCACGGCAAAACCATCCGCATGGGGACCGAAGGGGCCTACCCTCCCTATAACTTCCTGAATGACGCGGGCGAAGTAGACGGCTTCGAGCGCGAAGTCGGGGACGAGCTTTGCGCCCGTGCCGAGCTGACCTGCGAATGGGTCACCAACGAATGGGATAGCATCATCCCGAACCTGACATCGGGCAACTACGACACCATCATCGCCGGTATGAGCATCACCGACGAGCGTGAAGAAGTGATTGATTTCACACAGAACTACTTCCCGCCCGCGGCGTCCGCCTATGCGGCGAAATCGGCGGATGCCGATGTGATGGGCGGTGTTGTTGCAGCACAGACCAGCACGATCCAAGCCGGTCACGTGGCTGAATCCGGTGCCACCCTGCTGGAATTCGCCACTTATGATGAAACCGTCGCAGCCGTGAACAATGGCGAAGCGGATGCGGTTTTCGCCGACAAGGACGCGCTGGTCCCCACGGTCGAGGAATCCGGCGGCGAGATGGTTTTCGTCGGTGACGACGTGCCACTGGGCGGCGGCATCGGTCTTGGCCTGCGCGAAAGCGACACAGAGCTGAAAGCGAAATTCGACGCCGCGATCCAGTCCATGAAGGACGATGGTAGCCTGAACAAGCTGATCATCAAATGGTTCGGCGAAGAAGCTAAAACATTCTGATCCTGATCGGGGCGGCGCAGATGCCGCCCCTTTTCTCTGCCTGCCGATCTGATTAAAGACCCAAATCCAGACGCCCGCCAAAGGGCGCATACCACCGGGACATTCCGCCATTTTTGCCTGCACCGACCCAGAAACGCTTTCCGGCCTGTCGTGGCTGACGTGCTACCTGACCACGGGCAAGCATTTGGCCTTTTATGGCGCATTCGGCACCGTCTTGCTGCTGCTCGCCATCACCGCCCCCGCAGCACTTGCCTTTGGCTTTGGCGGCGCGATGGCCGCGCGGTCGCCCTTTGCGCCGCTGTCATGGCTGGGCCGCGCCTATATCGCCATTGTGCGCGGCGTGCCCGACATCGCCTTCTTCCTGTTTTTCGTCATCGCGCTGGATCAGGGCATCGAATACCTGCGCCACAAGGTGAAATGCCCCGACTGGGATCAGCCGATCCGTCAGGGCAGTGATTTTCTTGTCTGTCAGGCCGCCAAGATGCCGCTTGGCAACTCTGCCCAATGGGTCCACGAGGCCTATGGCTTTTCGCTCGCGGTACTGACCTTTGCCATCGTCTTTGGGGCCTTTGCCGCCAATGTCCTTTATGGCGCGATGCGGGCTGTGCCCCGCGCCCAGATCGAGACCGGCGAGGCGTATGGCATGACCCCGCGCCAGACCTTCTGGCGTATCCTTGTGCCGCAGATGTGGGTCTATGCGCTGCCCGGTCTGGGGAACCTGTGGATGGTGCTGATCAAGGCCACCCCACTGTTGTTCCTGCTGGGCGTCGAAGACATCGTTTATTGGGCGCGTGATCTGGGCGGAGCCAAGACCCCGCGCTTTACCGATTACCCCCACCCCGACTGGCGCATGTGGTATTTTCTGGCGCTTCTGGTGTTCTACCTCTGCTTTACCCGTGTGTCTGAAATCGTGCTCGACCGGCTGATGCGCCGTCTGACCAAGGGTCAGGCCACCGCCGGCGGCGAAGCACAGCGAAAGGCAGCGGCATGACCTGTTGGGAAACCATCCAATCCTATGGGCTGCGCTCGCTTGGCTATGGCGAACGGCTGCTGCCGCGCAGCGACTTTACGCTGTGTGACCAGTTCACCCTGATCGGCTCGGGCATGATCTGGAACGTCTACTACGGCTTTTTCGCGCTGGTCAGCGGCTTTCTGCTGGCGACCGCGCTGGCCGTGGCCAAAGCCCACCCCAGCCCTTGGCTGCGCAAACCGGCGGAGTGGTTTATCTTCCTGTTTCGCGGCTCGCCCTTGTTCATCCAGTTCTTCTTTGGCTATTTTTTGTTCCTTAGCCTAAAATCTGTGCACCCGTTCTTTGATATGTTCACCTCTGCGTGGCTTGGGGCGCTGATTGTTCTGTTCTTCAACACCTCTGCCTACTCGGCCGAGATCTTCTATGGCGCGCTGCAATCCATTCCCAAGGGCGACACCGAAGCCGCCGATGCCTACGGCATTTCCGGCTGGCCGCGGTTCAAGCGCATCATCTGGCCCACCATGCTGCGGCTGGCATGGCCCGCCTATACAAACGAGGCGATCTTCCTGTTTCATGCGACCACACTGGTGTTTTTCACCGGTTTTCCGGCGCTGCAACAACGCGGGGACGCGTTGTATTACGCCAGCTATTTCGCGGACAAAACGTTCAACCCGTTTATCCCCTACCCCATTCTGGCGGGCTACTTCATTTTGCTGACGCTGGTGATCATCGCCGTCTTCGGGCTGATCAACCGCCGTTTGAACCGCCACGTGCCCCAAGCTGCGGTGCGGAAAATTCGCTTGCGTCTAAATCTGATCCGGTAGTATCTGTTTTTTGATCAAATTATTTAGCGCGTGGGCGCTACCCCCCGGTTTTCACGTTGTAAGAACGCCGTTCATGCCCGCCGCTTGCAAGGTGTGATATGAAAAACTGGCTCCGCAAACATCCTCAGGTCCGCACAATCCGTGTGGCCGCCGCCGACCTCAATGGTCAGGCCCGCGGCAAGCGCATCCCCACGCGTTTTGCCGATAAGGTGGTAGAGGACGGCACGCGCTTTCCCATGTCGGTACTGAACCTCGATATCTGGGGTGAAGACATCGACGACAGCCCGCTGGTGTTTGAAAGTGGCGATGCCGATGGCATCCTGCACCCGACCGAGCGCGGCTTTCTGCCGATGCCCTGGCTTGATGCGCCCTCGGCCCTGCTGCCGATCTGGATGTTCCACGAGGACGGGCGCCCCTATGGCGGCGACCCGCGCCATGCCCTGCGCGCGGTGGTCGAACGCTACAAGGATCGCGGGCTGACGCCGGTCTGCGCGGTCGAGCTTGAGTTTTTCCTGATCGACGATTCGGGCCGCAAACTGCAGGTGCCGCTGTCGCCACGGTCGGGCAAACGCCGCAAGGCCGCCGAAACCCTGTCGATCCGCGCGCTGGACCAGTTCGATGAATTCTTCACCGATCTTTATGACGCCTGCGAAGAGATGGACATCCCCGCCGATACCGCCATTTCCGAAGCGGGTCTGGGCCAGTTCGAGATCAACCTCATGCATTGCGACGACGCCCTGCGCGCCGCCGATGACGCCTGGCTGTTCAAGATGCTGGTCAAAGGCCTCGCCCGCCGCCACGGCTTTGCCGCAAGCTTCATGGCGAAACCCTACGAGGATTACCCCGGGTCGGGCCTGCACACGCATTTCTCGGTGCTCGACAAGAACGGCAACAACGTCTTTGACGACGGCGGCCCCCAAGGCACGGCGATCATGCGTCACGCTGTGGCGGGTTGTATGAATGCCATGGCCGGCTGCGCGCTGGTCTTTGCGCCCCATGCCAACAGCTTTGACCGTATGGTGCCCGGTGCCCACGCGCCCACGGGGATCTCTTGGGCCTACGAAAACCGCACATCCTCCATCCGTATTCCCTCAGGCAGCCACAAGGCGCGGCGGATCGAACACCGTGTGTCGGGCGGCGACGTGAACCCCTATCTGATGCTGGCCGCCGTGCTGGGGGCCGCGATGAACGGCATCGAAGACGGGGCAGAGCCCCCCGCCCCGATCACCGGCAACGCCTATGCCGCCGACCTGCCGCAAATCCCCGGCGACTGGAAATCCGCGATCGACGCGTTCGAAAACTCCGCCGAGGTAAAGCGTATCTTTGCCCCCGAAATGGTGCGCAACTTTATCCTCACCAAGCGGCAGGAGCTGCATTATATGCAGGAACTGACCCCGCAAGAGCAGGTCGAAATCTATCTGGACACGGTGTAATCAGATGCCCCCCATGAAAATCGGTATCCTTCAAACCGGCCACTCCCCCGACAATATGAAAGCCGCGCTTGGCGATTATGGCGATATGTTCGTCAAATTGCTGGGCGGGCACGGGTTCGACTTCAAGATCTGGTCCGTGGTCGATGGCGACTTCCCCGCCTCGGCGGTGGAGGCGGACGGCTGGCTAATCACCGGATCGAAACACGGTGCCTACGAGGATCACGACTGGATCCCCCCGCTGGAACAGCTGATCCGCGCCATCCGCGAGGCAGGCCGCCCGCTGGTCGGCATCTGCTTTGGCCACCAGATCATTGCCCAAGCCCTTGGCGGCAAGGTCGAGAAATTCGCCGGCGGCTGGTCCGTGGGCCGCACCGAATACACCATCGACGGAGAGACCTTGGCCCTGAACGCCTGGCATCAGGATCAGGTCACCCAATTGCCCGACGGGGCCAAGGTGGTCGGTGCCTCTGATTTCTGCGCCAATGCGGCCCTGCTATATGATGATCAGATCTGGACCATCCAGCCCCACCCCGAATTCACCCAAGACTTTATCGACGGGCTGATCCGCACCCGCGGCAAAGGCGTGGTGCCCGATCACCAGCTTCAGGCGGCCTCTGCCCTGCTGGACGCCCCCACCGACAATGCAAAAATCGCCGACCATATTGCAGATTTCCTCAAGAAAGAGAGATTATGATGTCCGACTGGCTTGAAGAGCTTCCCCCCGCAGCACGCGAATATCTAGAGGGCAAGCGGCTCGACGAAGTTGAATGTATCATCCCCGACCTCCCCGGCATCGCACGCGGCAAAGCGGTGCCCGCCACAAAATTCGCACGGCAGGAATATTTCCACCTGCCCGACAGCATCTTTTACCAGACCATCACCGGTGAATGGGGCGACGCCGCCGGTGCCGACGGGTTCATCGAAAAAGACATGATCCTGCGCCCCGATATCTCGACCGCGACCGCCGCCCCTTGGACCGGCGACTGGACGCTGCAAGTGATCCACGACGCCTTTGACCGCGACGGCAATCCAGTTGAATATTCGCCGCGCAATGTGCTGAAACGCGTTGTCGATCTCTACCGTGCCCAAGGCTGGGAGCCGGTTGTCGCCCCCGAGATGGAGTTCTTTCTGGTCGCGCGCAACCTCGACCCCGCGCATGAGATCAAACCGATGATGGGCCGCTCCGGCCGCCCTGCTGCCGCGCGCCAGGCCTATTCCATGACCGCGGTCGATGAATTCGGCCCCGTGATCGACGACATCTACGACTTTGCCGAAGCGCAGGGGTTCGAGATTGACGGCATCACCCAAGAAGGCGGCGCGGGCCAGCTTGAGATCAACCTGATCCACGGTGATCCGGTGCGGCTGGCCGACGAGGTGTTCTATTTCAAGCGTCTGATCCGCGAAGCCGCCCTGCGCCACGATTGCTATGCCACCTTCATGGCGAAACCCATCGCCAACGAACCCGGCAGCGCCATGCATATCCACCATTCGGTGCTGGATGCCACGACGGGCAAGAACATCTTCTCTGGCCCACAAGGGGGCGAAACAGATGCCTTCTACCACTTTATCGCCGGAATGCAGAACCACATGCCCGACGCGCTGGCCGTTATTGCGCCCTATGTGAACAGCTACCGGCGCTACGTCAAAGACCATGCCGCGCCGATCAATCTGGAATGGGGCCGCGACAACCGCACCACGGGCATCCGCGTACCCCTGTCCGGCCCCGCGTCGCGCCGGGTCGAGAACCGCTTGGCCGGGATGGACTGCAACCCCTACCTCGGCATCGCCGCCTCGCTCGCCTGCGGCTATCTGGGTCTGATGGAACAGAAAAAGCCCAAAGCCGAATTCAAGGGCGACGCCTATGACGGCGACGGGGATATCCCGCAGGTGCTGGGATCCGCGCTGGATCTCTTCGAAGAGGCCACGACCCTGCACGAGGTGTTGGGCCCCGAGTTCGCCCGCGTCTACGCCATCGTCAAACGCGCGGAATACGAAGAGTTCCTGCATGTGATTTCCCCGTGGGAACGCGAGCACCTGTTGATGAACGTCTAGGCCCGCCGCACCCGCGGGAGCCTTCGGCGAGGATTTAAGACCATTTGGAAACGGCCAAGGGGGCCGATCTGCAATGAACCTGCTATACGCAAACGATGCACCGGGCCGCTATCCAGACAGCTGGTACGCCGCGACCGCAACCCCGACCGATGCCTACCCCACGCTCAAGGGCGATCAGCGCGCGGATGTCTGCGTTTTGGGGGGCGGCTATACCGGCCTGTCGGCTGCGCTGCATCTGGCACAGGCCGGTCGCCGCGTCGTGCTGGTCGAGGCGCAGCGCGTGGGCTTTGGGGCCTCGGGGCGCAATGGCGGGCAATTGGGGAGCGGTCAGCGCGTCGAACAGGACACGCTGGAAAAGATGGTCGGACGCGATGGCGCAACGCGCCTATGGGATCTGGGCGAGGACGCCAAGGCGCTTGTCAAAAGCCTGATCAAGACCCATGACATCGATTGCCACCTCAAGCCCGGCGTCGCCTGGACCGCCAGTTCTGCCGGTGACGTGGAGCATCTGCACGCCTATGCCAGCTTCTTGCAGGACCGCTATGGCTACGACCAGATAGAGGTGTTGGACCGCGACGCGCTGCGCACTGTCTGTGCCTCGCCCGCCTATCGCGGCGGTATTCTGGATATGGGGGCCGCGCATCTGCATCCGCTCAACCTCGCCCTTGGGCTGGCACGGGCAGCGCAGGCGGCAGGGGTCGAGATATATGAACGCAGTGCGGTGCATCACATCACCGAAGGCAGCCCCGCCACTGTGCAGACCGATGGCGGGCGGGTGACGGCGGACCATGTGATCCTCGCCTGCAACGGGTATCTGGGCGGGCTGAACCGCAAGGTCGCGGCCAAGGTCATGCCGATCAACAACTTTATCGTCGCCACCGAACCCTTGGGCGACCGCGTGAAAGACGTGCTGCCCCGGGATGTCGCCGTGGCCGATAGCAAATTCGTGGTGAATTATTTCAGGCTGAGCCATGATGGGCGGCTGCTGTTCGGTGGCGGCGAAAGCTATGGCTACCGCTTCCCCAGCGACCTCGCCGCCAAGGCACGCAAACCTATGGCGCAGGTTTTCCCCGCGCTGCGCGACGTCAAGATCGACTACGCCTGGGGCGGCACGCTGGCGATCACCATGAAACGGCTGCCCTTTCTGGCCCGCGTGGCACCGAACATCCTGTCGGCTTCGGGCTATTCCGGCCACGGCGTCGGCACCGCGATCCACGCAGGGCAGCTGATGGCCCGTGCGATCCAGGGCGATGGCGACGGCTTTGACACGATGAGCGCCCTGCCCACGCCGACCTTCCCCGGCGGCGGCGCGCTGCGCAGCCCGCTGCTTGCGCTCGCCATGAGCTGGTTCAGCCTGCGCGACCGGTTGGGGATATAGTCACAAAACATTCATGTAGCGGAACGGGGAAAAGACTTGGTCCTATAGGCGCATTGTTTTACCATTCTGAAAACAAACATTCAGGATATTGAAATATGACCCTGCCCGACATGCACAGCGCCGAAGCCATTCCCGACACAGCCCGCGCCGAGATAGAGCAGCTGTTGCAAAGCGGCGATCTGTTTCGTTACACCGCTGCCGCCGATGCGCCGGTGTCCCTGCTGGAGGCCGAGTTTGCCCAAATGATGGGCAGCCGCTATGCGCTGGCGGTGTCGTCCTGCTCTGCCGCGCTGTTTCTGTCACTGCTGGCGCTGGACCTGCCGCAGAATGCCAAGGTGCTGATCCCCGGCTTTACCTTCGCGGCCGTCCCCTCTGCCGTGATCCACGCCAACTATACGCCGGTGCTCTGCGAGGTCGGGGCGAACTACCGGATCGATATGGCGGATTTCGCCGCCAAGCTGCCGGGTGTCGACGCGGTGATCATCAGCCACATGCGGGGGCATACCTCGGATATGGATGCGATCATGCAGCTGTGCGATGCCGCAAACGTGCCGGTGATTGAGGATGCGGCCCATTCGCTCGGCACCCTCTGGCACGACCGCAAGATCGGCACCATCGGCAAGATCGGCTGCTTTTCCTTCCAGTCCTACAAGATGGTCAACGCGGGCGAAGGCGGCATCCTGATCACCGACGACGCCGATCTGGTGGCCCGTGCGATCATCATGTCCGGTGCCTATGAACATAACTGGAAGAAACACCCCGGCATCGCGGACGCCTGTGCGCGCTGGCAGAACAAACTGCCGCTTTATAACCTGCGGCTCAACAACCTGTCAGCGGTGCTCGTGCGGGCCCAACTGGCCGAACTGCCCCGCCGTGTGGCCGACGGTCTGCGCAACCACGACTATGTCGCGGGCAAGCTGAACGCCGCGCCCCAGATCGACGTCCCCGCCCCGCTGCCCCCCGAAACCCGCGCGCCGGATTCCATCCAGTTCAATCTGGTCGGGCTGGACGATGCCGCCATCCGCGCCTTTGCCGAAGCCAGCGCCAAGGCCGGCGTCAAGGTTCAGGTCTTCGGCCAAAGCACCGACAACGCGCGCGCCTTCTGGAACTGGCAGTTCATCAAAGACCTGCCCGACCTGCCCCGGACCCGCGCCATGTTGATGACAGCTTGCGACGTGCGCCTGCCCGTACAGCTGCAACCAGCCGAGCTCGACGCGATTGTGAATGTGCTGCTCGGGGCGCTGGCGACGGTGACGAAATCCGCCGCGGCCTGAAGCTTCATTTTGCCAGATAAACTCCCGCCGGAGGCATCCGGCAGACACAACAAAGCCCACCCGTCAGCGGGTGGGCTTTAACCGTTCAAACGGGGGCCAAGCGCCGTCACTTCAGCTTGGAGAGTTTTTCCTGCAGCTCGGCGAGTTGTTGTTTGATCGCATCCAGACTTTCGGCGTCATCGCCCTTGGCGCTGGCGGGGCGCTGGTCGGTCTTGCCCATGCCGTTCCAAGGTGTCGGCATATTGCCGGTCATCGCCTTCATGAACGCCTCTTGCTGGGCCTGCATGACCTCGAAACCGGGCATCTTCGCCATCGGGTTGATCGTGTTCATGTTCTCAAGCACCCGCGCCTGACCGTCGCGCAGCATGTCAAACGATGTCTTGAGGAACTGCGGCACAACGCTCGCATCGGGGGACATATAGCTGCGCACAAGATCGTTTAGCACATCCACGGGCAGCACGGATTCACCACGGCTTTCATGTTCGGCGATGATTTGCAGCAGATATTGGCGGGTCAGATCGTCGCCTGATTTCAGGTCCACAATCTGCACCTCGCGCCCGTCGCGGATAAACCCCGAGATATCATCCAGCGTCACATAGTCACTGGTTTCAGTATTATACAGGCGGCGGCTGGCATATCGTTTGATAAGCAGGGGCTTGACTGTTTCGGTCACGGTAGATCCTTCCCAAATAGCATGCTGCATTGCAGCTTAGGGCAGCTTAAATGAAAAAGATAGGTGCCACAAAAAAGGGCAGACCGCAAAGTCTGCCCTGATCAATCGTTACCTGAACCAAAGGCCGGTGCGATTACTTCGCAGCGGCTTTCTTTGTGGCGGCTGTCGCGTCGGATGTCGCTTTTTTCACAGCAGCTGTTGCTTCTTCGGACATGTCTTTGCCCGCAGCCATCATCAGCTCAACCGTGTCCATCTGAACCTTTTTCGCGATTTCAGCGAAAGCGGCCATATGCTCGGACGCGACTTCAGCAGAGGCCGAGGTGAACTCGGTCATTGCTTTGGCGTAATCTGCAGGCTCTTGCTTGGCTTTCGACATCTCGGACATTTTTGCCAGAGTGTCTTTTGTCCATTTGCTGGAAATCTCGGCGGATTTCTCGGCAGCGTTCAGCGCTACGCCGGACAGCTTTTCGTTCAGTGTCGCGGTTGTTTTGAACGCGTCGTTCATTGCGGATGTGTCAACTGGGAATGCACCCATCATGTCTTTCATCATCGCGGCGAAATCTGGTGTCTTCGTCATGGTAAACTCTCCTTCTGGGGTCAAGCGGCGTCTACCGCTACGTTATGACTACCCCATAGATAGATGCTGCAGTGCGGCATTGCAAGCTTTTTCTGCATTGCAGCATCACCCCTATGCGCCCCACCGCCCCCTGAAAAATTGACCAATCAGATCAGCCCCTTGCCTTGCGCGCCACATAGGTACCCGGCGCATCGCCCAAGGTATCACGGCCCTTTTCACCCGGAATACGGGCATCGACTTTCCCGTCAGAGCGATTCTCCAGCCACGCGCCCCAGCGGGGCCACCACGACCCTTCGTGGAACTTTGCCCCCTCCAGCCAGTCCGCGTGATCCAGCGACAGGTTGTCGTTTGTGTAGTGGCCATACTTGCCTTTGCTCGGCGGGTTCACGATCCCCGCGATATGGCCCGATTGGGTCATCACAAAGGTCTTGTCCTCGCTGCCCATCATGCGCACGCCGCGATAGCTGTCTTTCCACGGCGCGATGTGGTCGGTCTCGCAGCCGATGGCGATCAGCGGCACATCGATATCCTCCAGCTTCAGGCGATGACCCAACAGTTCAAAGCCACCCTCGACCAGCTTGTTCTGCTGGCAAAGCCCGCGCAGATACTCCATCGCCATCCGCTGCGGCAGGTTCGCCCCGTCGCCGTTCCAATACAGCAGATCAAAGGCCGGAGGCGTGTCGCCCAGCATGTAGCTTTTGATCGCGGGCCCATAGACCAGATCATTCGACCGCAAGAAAGAGAACGTCCGCGCCATGATGACCGAGGGCAGGATCCCCTTGTCCTTGGTCTCTGCCTCGATCCCGTCGATAAAGTCATCGGTCAGGAAGGGCTGGAACTCCCCCTGATCGGAGAAATCGGTGAGCGCGGTAAAAAAGGTTGCGGATTTAACGGATGTATCGCCGCGCTGCTTCATCAAAGACAGCGTCAGCGACAGCGTGGTCCCCGCGATGCAATAGCCCACGGCGTGCACCTGTTTTTGCGCGGTGATCTCTTTGATTTCGCGGATCGCGGTCAGGAACCCGTCCTCGATATAGTCGCCCATGCCGATGTCACGATGACTTTGGTCCGGATTGACCCATGACACCATAAACAGCGTATAGCCCTGATCCACGATCCATTTCACCAGACTGTTCTGAGCCTTGAGATCAAGGATATAGAATTTATTGATCCAGGGTGGGAAGATCACGATCGGCGTGGCGTCGACCTTTTCGGTGCTGGGACTGTATTGGATCAGCTCGAACAGCTTGTTGCGATAGACGACCTTGCCGGGGGATGTGGCGATGTTGCGGCCCAGTTCAAACGCGCTTTCATCGGCCAGCCGCACGATCAGCTCGCCGTTATTCGCCTCTAGGTCGGCAATCAGGTTCTCCAGCCCGCGGATCAGGCTTTCGCCCTCGGTCGCGACAGCGCGTTCCAGCGCATCGGGGTTGGTAGCCAGAAAGTTGGTCGGGCTCATCATGTCGATGATCTGGCGGCTAAAGTATTGCAGCCGTTTCTTTTCATGCGGGGCGAGATCGGCCACGTGATCAACCGCTTGGCCCAAGGCCTCTGCGTTGATCTGGTACTGCTGTTTGACAAAGTTGAAATAGGGGTGCGATTTCCACAGCGGGTTTGCAAAGCGGCGATCCTCGGGCGAGGTATCTTCCGGCGCGGCCAGCTTGCCTTTGGCCAGCGCCTGCTGCGCCTCCATAAAGTGGCCGACGGATTTGCTCCAGTAGGACACCTGCTGTTCGATCATCTTGGCGGGGTTCTGTACGGCTTCGGTCCAATAGGACGCGGCGGCCTTTGCAAACAGCTCTTGATTCGGGCCGTCCAAACTCGCCTGATGCGTGTCCCGCCCGACCATGATCTGCGACAGCCGCGCGCCAAGCGCTTCGACCTTACGCAGGTTTTCCTCCATACGTTCCTGTGCCTTGGAGCTCTCTGCGTCGGTCTTGGTTGTTTTTATTGTCATAGTAACCGTTCCTCCCTATGTTTGCACCTGCAGCATCGCGCCGACCTTTGGGGGAGGGTCTGACAAGATGCCGGGCACAAGGCCCCCAACAGGAGACCCCTTACATGAAGTATATGGCATCTTACGATTTAATGGAAACGGTGAGAAACACCAACCAGTGGCTGGGTGCCACGGCGTTGGCGATGGCATCGTATCCCGCTTTTGCAGCCATCCCGAACCCTGCGCTGAACTGGATGGCCGCATGGGGCGAAGTTACCGAACGCAGCTTTTCGCGCATGGTGGTCAAACCTGATTGGGATATCCCCCCCGCCGTGGGCGTCGATGGTGCGGACCATCCCGTCCTGATCGAGAAAGAACTGGAAGGTCCCTTTGGCGATCTGGTGCATTTCGTCGTACAGGGCCGCGATGCGCCCAAGCGCAAGATCCTGCTGGTCGCGCCCATGTCGGGTCACTATGCGACGCTGCTGCGGTCGACCGTCATCAGCCTGATTCCTGACGCGGACCTTTATATCACCGACTGGCACAACGCCCGCGACATCCCCGTCAGCGCCGGCAAGTTCGACGTAGAGGATTATACCCTGCGGCTCGTTGACTATATGCGCCATCTGGGCCCCGACGTGCATGTCATCGCCGTGTGCCAACCCGCACCGCTGACCCTCGCCGCGACCGCCTATTTGGCGGAACAGGATCCCAAGGCGCAGCCAAGCTCGCTCACATTGATCGGCGGGCCGATCGACACCGCGGCCAGCCCGACCGAGGTGACGGATTTCGGCCACCGCGTGAACATGAACCAACTGCAAGAGATGATGATCCAGCAGGTCGGCTTCCAGCACCAAGGCGTGGGCCGCAAGGTCTATCCCGGTCTGCTGCAGCTGAATTCCTTTATCACGATGAACGCCGAAACCCATGCCAAGGCCTTCCGCGACCAGATCATGCGTGTCGCACAAGGGGTGGCGGGCGACCACGACAAACACAATAAGTTCTACGACGAATACCTCGCCGTGATGGACATGCCCGCTGAATTCTACCTCTCCACCGTGCAGCGGATCTTCAAGGATAACGAGATCGGCACCAACAGCTTCTCGATCATGGGCCAGCCCGTAGACATCGGCAAGATCACCGATGTCGCCGTCAAAACGGTCGAGGGCACCAAGGACGATATCTCGGCCCCCGGTCAATGTATCGCGGCGCTGAACCTCTGCACCGGCCTGCCCGACGACAAAAAGGCAAGCCACCTTGAAGACGGCGCAGGGCACTACGGGATCTTTGCCGGCAAAAGCTGGCGCGAGAATATCCGCCCGCTGGTGCTGAAGTTCATCGACGACAACCAGCGCACGGCCAAGGCGACCGCGCCCAAGGCCCCTGCGGCCCCGGCCAGCGCGGGTAAAACCTCGATCCCCGCACAGAAGTCGACGGCATAATGCCCGCCGCGCCGCGTGACCTGCCCTTTGCCTGTGCCTGCGGCACGGTCAAAGGGACCCTGCGCGGTGTGACACCCGCGCGCGGCAGCCACGCCCAATGCCACTGCATCGATTGCCGCGCGGCCGAGGTCTACCTCGACCAGCCCGACCCCGCGCCACGGGCGATCCAGCTGTTCCAGACCACCCCCGACAGGTTCCACTTCGATCAGGGTTTCGACAAATTGTCGGTGTTTTCCTTCGGGGAGATAAATCTGCTGCGCTGGTATGCCTCTTGCTGTGGCACGCCGATGTTTAACACGCTGCGCAAGCCCAAGCTCGCCTTTGCCAGCATCATGACCCGCACCCTGTCCGACCCTGCCCCGCTTGGGCCGATCGTCGGCACCGGCTATATCCCGACGCCCTCGGGCAAGCTGCGGAACGAAGGGCTGCCGCGGTTGATCTGGGGGGCGTTGTCGCGGGCGGCGGGGGCCAAGGTGACAGGCCGATGGAAGATGAACCCCTTTATCGATCCGGACACAGCAACGCCCAAACGCCCCGTGCACATCGTCCCGCGCGACCAGCGCAAAGCGATCACCGAGGCGCTGCGCTAACCGGCGTTTGACCCGTCCCGATCATGCAGGGGTCAGGGGCATCTTCAACCAGTCCTTGATCGCGGCAGTCGTGGCTTCGGGCTGTTCAAGCGTGGGCAGATGCCCTGCCCCCTCGATCACGCGCAAAATCGCATAAGGCAGCAGTTCAGCCATGAAACTATGGCGTTTGACGGGGTTAAGCTTACCCACCTCGCCACACATCACCAACGTCGGCACCTTGCACTTGCGTAGCACCGCCTGCTGGTCACGGGCCCGTTGCAAGGCGCGGGCTTGGCGTACATAGACCTCCGGCCCCAGCGTATCGGCCATATCCAGCGCGATCTCAAGGATCGCCGCGCGGTTCGGACCGGGGGCGAGCCAGACGGGGTTCAGCTCTTCGCGCATGGCATCGGCCAGCCGCCCCGACTTGACCTTGACGATCAACATCTCGCGCGCGGCGGCGCTCTGCGGCGTTTCGGCCAGCGGGCTGGCATCGATCAACGCCAACCGCGTCAACCGATCCGGCGCACGGCGCAAAATCTCAAGCGCGACAGCACCGCCCAACCCCAACCCCGCCAGCGCGAAACGCTTGGGCAACTGATCCAGCAGACCAGAGGCGATTTCCTCGATCCGCTCGCCTTGGGTAATCGGGGCGACAGTCACAGCGGTTTTCGCCGACAGCTCGGCGATCTGCGGCCAGAACACCCGCGCGTCAGACATGAGGCCCGGCAGAAGAACAAGAGGGTCAGCCATGTATGTCCCTGTCACTAGTCATAAATTCGCGTCACTTCGGGACACTGCTGCTGCGCCGCACCTCATCACGGATAGGCGATGCCACGCAAGGGCGGAAAATCGCCATAGCGCGCACGGCGCTGCGCCAAGGGCTCCGACGGCGACTTCCCGCCGCGCAACAGCATCCCGCGCGGCGCGATATAGCTTGAGATGCTGCGCAGCGGCTGCGGTCTCCACGTCAGGTTGAAGGCGGCGAGCTTGGGGAAGAACCACATCTCGGAATAGGGCAGATGGTCATGCACCCACCACGCCAGATCACGCCAGTCGCGCCCCTGATCATACTGGTCGGCAAACCACGGGATCACGATGGTCGCCCCCGCAATCGCCTGCGCCTCTGCGCCACGGTCCCAGATGTGACATTCGATCGGGTTGTCATTGGCCGCGCAATTCAGCTTGTGCCGATTGCCAAAGGCATTCAGCGCCGCCGACCGGTACCCCGACCGCACGGCGATGCGGCCAAAGGTTTCCTCTAGCGGGTCCAGCAGGGTCATGCAAAAGGCCCGTCCGTTTTCGATAGCAAGATCGGGATTGTCGGGGATATTGGGCTGCCCGTGAAACCCCGAAATCTCTGAGTACATGAAATCGCGCATAAAGAAATGCCGCGACAGCCGGACCCGCCCAAAGGTTTCAAGGCTCCACATGCTGGCCGGTTTACGCATGGCAAAGCCCCTTATCCTCAGGCCGTGGCAGAGACCTCTTCCACCGCTTGGATCAGCAGCTCCAGACAGCGGTCGTCGGAAAAGCGGTGGTCCGCATCCTTGACCAGTTGCAACTGCATGTCCCGCCCCTGCGCATGGTCCAGTAGGCGCACGGCTGTGGCGACACTGACGGCGGTATCTGCGGTGCCTTGCAGAAAGCGCGTCGGGAACGGCAGATGCAGCGGATCGCGCAGCACCAGCTGCTTGCGCCCGTCCTCGATCATCCGGCGGGTGATGATGTAAGGCTCCATATAATCGGACGGCAGTTCGACCTGCCCCGTCTCGGCCAGAGTCTGTTTCTGCGCCTCGGTGAAGCTGGCCCAATAGCCGTCCTCGGTAAAATCAGGGGCCGCGGCGATGGTCACCAGCCCCGCGATCCGCGCGGGCAGCGCGCGCACCAGCAGCAGTGATTGCCAGCCGCCCATGGATGATCCCACCGGCAGGATAGGGCCCTCGGCCAACGCGTCTACCGCGGCCAATGTGTCTTCGGCCCAATCGCCAATGCAGCCCTCCGTGAACGCGCCAGAGGATTCCCCATGACCCGAGTAATCGAACCGCAAGAACGCCCGCCCCTCGCGTTTGGCCCAGTCTTCAAGGAACACCGCCTTGGTGCCCATCATGTCGGATTTCAGACCGCCCAGAAACACCACGCAGGGGCCTGTGCCTTCGGTCTTGTGATAGGCCAGCCGCCGCCCTTGAGGCGTTTCCAGATACATCGGTGCCGTCATCCTCAGCCCCCCAGATAGGTGCCCTTGGCGGGGCGATAAAAGATTTTCTGGTTGTGCAGACGGCCCAGCAGATCGTCGATCCGGCGTAGGCTGTCTTTGGCGGCATCGGCGGGCAGCATCGATGCGGTGTCGTTCAGCGCATCCATCGACAGATCGCGTTTGGTCACATGTAGCGCTGCCTCGATCAGGTCGATATCGCTGATCGTCAGCTCGAAGTTGCGGTTGTGTTTGGACATGGGCGAACCCCTTTGGATCAAATGCGCGCCCCAGTCATACGCCCCGCGGCCCCGACGATCAATCCGCCGCTTCGACTTCGCGCAGCCCAAGCGCCGCAATCGCAGCCCCTGCGGACATGACTGCGAATAGAACCAGCGTCGCCACCGGCCCGATCAGCGCGGCACCGCCCCCCGCCACGCCCGCGACCAACAGCAGCCCGCCAATCACCGTGTTGGACACGGCGGCATAGGCCGACCGCTGGTCCTTGGGCGACATATCCACCAGATAGGTCGACCGCCCCTGCCGCACCCCGTGATAGGCGATCATCAGGATGAACAGCACCAGCGGCATGGCCCAGATCTGCGTCGCCATCCCAAGCAACGCCAGCGCCACCGCCCCCACCATCGCCAAGGCCCCGACAATGCCGGTCAACATCAGCACACGGCGGCTCGATTGATCCGACAGCCGACCCCAGACGTAAGAGCTCAGCAGCGACGCCAAGGCCGAGGCGAGCACCAGCGCGCCAAGCTGGCCAAGGGCGGATTGATCCTCGCCCCCCGCCAGCACCACAAAATAAGGCGGCGCAAGCGATGTGGCGACCAGCAGGCCGCGCACCAGAATGAACCGCCGCAGGTTCGCGTCCTCCTTCAGGATAGAGAAACTGGCAGGCGTCGCCTTGCCGCCCTCGCTTGGGGTTTCGTCCAGCGTGGAAAACAACAGCGCCGCCCCGCCCCATAGCAGCGCGGCCAGCGCAATCGCCGCGATCACCACGCCGCGATCCTGCACCAACCCCGACATCAGCAGTAGCGCCAGCACCAGCACCCCGGCAGAGGCGACAGACCCCGCCGTGCCCGTGATCGACCCGCGCCGCGACTTGCCCACGGTCTTGCCGAGGATATCCTTGTACGACACCGAACAGGCCGCGCGACTCACCGCCAGCCCCGCCAGCGCCGCGCAAATCGCCAGCCCCGCCGCTGATCCGTCCAACGTGAGCGCCGCCAGCACGATCAGCGCCGCAAAGATGCCCTGCCCCGCAGATCCCGCGACCCACGCCCATTTGCGCCGCGCCATCGCCTGCACCCAGCCCGCCATCACGATCTGCGGCAACAGCGCCCCCGCCTCGCGGATCGGCACCAGCGCCCCGGCATAGACCGCAGGCGCGCCAAGTGCCGTCAGCAGCCACGACAGCATAAGCTTGGGGTCAATCAGCCCGTCGGCCACTTTGGTCATCGTCAGGCTGGCGATGTGGCGCAGGGCGTTCGGGGCCTCGGCCTCTTGCGCATGCGGCGACAGGTCCTGCGCGTCGCCCTCTGCCCCTGAAAGCGTCTCAAACGCCCGCTGCGCCGCATCATCCTGCATGTCTTCGCGTCCCGTCGCTGCCCGTTAATCTGATGTTATCTATGGCACCGCGCCCCCAAGGAAAGGACAGCGCCCCATTTCACACGCTGCCCCCGCGCGCGCCACCGCGATATTGACAAGCCAGACCGCCGACGCCAAACAGGCCGAACACACATAACCCGCAACCGGGCGTCTCGTAGGCGCCAAACCGACGAGGAGGCCCAGATGGCCCAAATCACCCTCACCCTTCCCGATGACAACGCACGTCAGTACGACGCAGGTATCACTGCGGGCGACGTGGCGAACGACATCTCCAAATCACTGGGCAAGAAAGCGATCAGCGCCACCGTGGACGGTGCCCATTACGATCTGGCATGGCCGATCAACGCGGACGCCAGCATCGCGATCCACACCATGGCCGACGAAGCGCAAGCGAACGAGCTGGTGCGCCACGACCTCGCCCACATCATGGCCCGCGCCGTGCAAGAGCTTTGGCCCGACACAAAAGTCACCATCGGCCCCGTCATCAAGGACGGCTGGTACTATGACTTTGACCGCAAGGAATCCTTCACCCCCGAAGACCTTGGCCTGATCGAAAAGAAGATGAAGGAAATCATCAACAAGCGTGACCCCGTCCGGACCGAGGTCTGGGACCGCGAGCGCGCGATCAAGCACTACGAGGACAACGGCGAACCCTATAAGGTCGAGCTGATCAACAGCATCCCCGGCGACGAGCCGCTGCGCATGTATTGGCACGGCGACTGGCAAGACCTGTGCCGTGGGCCGCACCTGCAACACACCGGGCAGGTGCCGGGCGACGCGTTCAAACTGATGTCCATCGCGGGGGCCTACTGGCGCGGCGACAGCGACCGCGCGATGCTGCAACGCATCTACGGCGTGGCCTTCACCGGCAAGGAAAAGCTGAAAGCCCACCTGAACATGCTGGAAGAGGCCGCCAAACGCGACCACCGCAAGCTGGGCCGCGAGATGGACCTTTATCACATGCAGGAAGAGGCCCCCGGTCAGGTCTTCTGGCACGCCAACGGCTGGCTGATCTACACCCAGCTGCAAGACTACATGCGCCGCAAGCAACGCGCCGGCGGCTATGTCGAGGTGAACACACCGCAGGTCGTGGACCGTAAACTCTGGGAAGCCTCCGGCCACTGGGAGAAATACCAAGACCACATGTTCATCGTCGAAGTGGACGAGGAACACGCCCGCGAGAAATCGGTCAACGCGTTGAAACCAATGAACTGCCCCTGCCACGTGCAGATCTTTAACCAAGGTCTGAAATCCTACCGCGACCTGCCCCTGCGCATGGCCGAATTCGGATCGTGCAACCGCTATGAACCCTCGGGCGCGCTGCACGGGATCATGCGCGTGCGCGGCTTTACACAGGACGACGGCCACATTTTCTGCGCCGAAGACCAGATCGAAGCCGAAACCGCCAAGTTCATCGAATTCCTGTCGGGCATCTACAAAGACCTCGGGTTCGAAAACTTCAGCGTCAAATTCTCTGACCGTCCCGAAAAACGCTCCGGCTCGGACGAGGTCTGGGACAAGGCCGAGGCGGCGTTGCTCTCGGCCACCCGCAAGGCAGGCATCGAACCCACGCTCAACCCCGGCGAAGGCGCGTTCTACGGCCCGAAACTGGAATTTGTGCTGACCGACGCCATCGGCCGCGACTGGCAGTGCGGCACCCATCAGGTGGACTTCGTGCTGCCCGAACGGCTGGACGCGACCTATATCGGATCGGACGGCGCGAAACACCGCCCCGTCATGCTGCACCGCGCCACCTTGGGGTCGTTCGAACGCTTTATCGGCATCCTGATCGAAGAACACGCGGGCAAGCTGCCCTTCTGGCTCGCCCCGCGTCAGGTTGTCGTCGCCTCCATCACCTCCGAGGCGGATGACTACGTGCACGAGGTCGTGGCCACGCTCAAGGCGCAAGGCGTCCGCGCCGAGGCCGACATCCGCAACGAAAAGATCAACTACAAGGTCCGTGAACATTCGGTCGGCAAAGTGCCGGTGATCCTTGCGGTCGGTGCCCGCGAAGTCGAAGAGAAAACCGTGTCCGTTCGCCGTCTGGGTGAAAAGCAGACCTCGGTTCAGGCGCTGTCGGACGTGGCGAACGCCTTGGGCATCGAAGCCACACCGCCCGATTTGCGCGGCTGAAAACTGTAACAAACCCCTCGGGGCGCAACGATCTTGCGCCCCGAACATGTCACTATGTTTCAAAATTGCGCCTCCCAACGCTGGAATCTCGCGAATTGTTACAAAAAAACCGGCGATTTTCTGACGCCTCCGTGACACACTCCGATGTGAGTAGCTTTGTCGCACCCCACGCGGCTTAATGTCCTTATCGACAAGCAACCAACCTCAGGAGGAAACACCAATGTCCAACACAATGAAAACACTCGCCGTTGCAGGCGCAGTTGCCGCTGCCCTGTCCGCACATTCGAACGCAGCAAACGCCGCGTCGAAAGAAAAATGCTACGGCGTGGCGCTTGCCGGTCAGAATGACTGCGCCGCAGGCCCGGGCACCACATGCGCTGGCACATCCGTCACCGACTACCAGGGCAACGCCTGGAAACTGGTTGACGCAGGCACCTGCGCCGACATGGAACTGCCCGCAATGGCAGACGGGTCAGAGCGTATGGGCTCCCTCGAAGCGCTGGACCGTGACCTGCCAGCCTAAGCCCTTAGCGGCTTAAACCCTTCGCCTGCGCGGCACGCCCCATGCCGCCGCGCAGGCCCCTTTACACGACCCCTCGGATAGGGAGCCTTTTATGCCAGACGGTGCCACCCGTTTCGACACATTGCCCGCAAGCCCGGGCGTCGGCTATAAACCCCAGCATTTCAAAGACCTGCAGGACGATCCTGGTCCAGTTGAATGGATCGAAATCCATGCAGAGAATTACATGGGCGATGGCGGCCGCCCACTGGCGCAGCTGCGCGCCCTGTCCGAAAAATTCGCCCTCTCCGTTCATGGCGTCGGGCTGAGCATCGGTGGCGAAATGCCATTGGACCGCGACCACCTCGCCCGTTTGAAAAAGCTGTGTGACTGGGCAAACCCTGCCAGTTTCTCTGAACATCTTGCATGGTCCACCCATGACAGCGAGTTTCTGAACGACCTGCTGCCCCTGCCCTATACAGAGGCCACTTTGTCCCGCGTGGCCGATCACATCAGTCAGGTGCAAGACACGATCGGGCGTCAGATGCTGCTGGAAAACCCCTCCAGCTACCTCGCCTTTGATGAATCCACCTTGTCTGAAACTGACTTTTTAGCGGAACTAACCCACCGGACTTCCTGTGGTTTATTGTTGGATGTCAACAATGTCTTCATTTCAGCGAAAAATCTCGCCCTCTCCCCGCGCGACTATATCGACGCCTATCCGGTAGACGCCGTGGGCGAGCTTCACGTCGGCGGTCACGAGGAAGACAGCGTCGGTTTCAACCAGCCGCTCCTGATCGACAGCCACAGCCGCCCCGTGGTCGACCCCGTCTGGGATTTGCTGGCCTATACGCTGGACCGCACCGGCCCCAAACCCGTGCTGGTGGAATGGGACAATGACGTGCCCGACTGGCCGACCCTGCGCACAGAGGCAGAGCGCGCGGCGGATGTGCTGGCCCGATGACCACGCTGCACCGTTTTCGGACGCCCCTGCTGGACCCGACACAGGACCGCCCCGAAGGGCTGCGCGGTGCCGCTGGCGCGCCCGCTGACACGCGCTATGACGTTTACCGCAACAACGTCACCCATTCGCTAATTGGCGCGCTGCACAGCGCCTTTCCCTTGGTGGTCAAGATTCTGGGCACGCAGAACTTCGACCAGATCGCCCCCGCCTTTGTGCGTGCGCATCCGCCGAGCTCTCCGTTAATGATGCACTATGGCGCTGATTTTCCGCAGTTTCTTGCCGCGCAACCGCCTTTGTCAAAGATGGGTTACCTGCCCGATTGCGCCCGTCTCGACCTCGCACTCCGTCGGTCCTATCACGCCGCCGACAGCGCGCCCTTCGACCTTGCCGCATTCCAGCAGATTGCGCCCGACGCGATGATGCAGGCGCAGCTGCCCCCCGCCCGCGCGACGGTGCTGCTCCGCTCCGACTGGCCGCTGTATGACATCTGGCGGTTCAACATGCAGGCGGATGCCCCCAAGCCGCAGATGCAAGCGCAGGACGTGTTGATCACCCGTCCGGACTTTGACCCCGCCCCGCATCTGTTGCCCCCCGGCGGCGGCGCATGGTTCGCCGCCTTGGCTGGGGGTGCCACGCTTGATCAGGCCCATGACACCGCGCTGGCCGCGCACCCCGATTTCGACCTTGGCGCGGCTTTGGGCCTGTGCTTTGCAACCGGCGCGTTTTGCGCAAAGAACGGCGGATAAGATGCTGAAGACTCTCACCCTTTATGATCGCGCGACCGACTGGATCACCGCGCAAGACTGGCTGCTTCCCACATTGGCGCGGTTCCTGTTCGCCGCGGTGCTGACGCAGTATTTCTTTACCTCTGGCGTGACCAAGCTTGACGGTCTGTTCACGCTTAGCACCGGTGCCTATGTCCAGATCTTTCCCCGCGCGTTCGAGGCGGCGGGCTATGACGCGACGGCGCTGTCGGCGTGGCACGGGCTGGTGGCCTATGCGGGGACGCTGGCGGAGTTCGTGCTGCCCGCGTTGATCGTTCTGGGGCTGTTCACACGGTTTGCGGCCTTGGGGATGATCGGCTTTGTGGTGCTGCAATCGCTCACCGATCTATACGGCCACGGGCAATGGAGCGCACTTGGTCAGTGGTTTGACCGTTTGCCGGACGGGACCATTCTGGACCAACGCGGGCTTTGGGTGCTGCTGCTGGTGGTGCTGGTGGTCAAGGGCGGCGGGCCGGTTGCGCTGGATCGCGTCTTGCTGGCGCGCCGCCGCTGAGGGTTACTGCGCGGCTTTGACCTTTGCCTCTGTCGCGTCGTTCCAGCCGAGGAACAGATCCTCCCCCACCGCGATCAGGGGGCGTTTCATCAAGGCAGGATGAGCCGCCAGTAATTCGAGCGGATCGGTGCCGCGTTCCGCGTCGTCCAGACCGCGCCATGTGGTTGAACGGGTGTTGACCAGCGCCGCGCCGAATTGCGCGTGGGCGCGGGCCAGCACGTCGGCGGGGACACCGTCCTTGCGCACATCGACCAGCTGCGCGTCTGGCAGCGCCTTGATCGCCTTGCGGCAGGTATCGCAGTTTTTCAGACCGTAGATCAGCATTCTCACCTCACTTTTTTGGGGTTTCATATGTCCTAAGATAATCGGGCAGCGGAAAATTTCTTGATTTCCAGCGCAGGTGAACAACCTTTTATCGCGTAAGGCGGCGAAAGCAATTTTTCGACGCCGTGACAGCGATTAATGAGGAGCGTTGAGAAATGCCAACGGGTACAGTCAAATGGTTTAACACCACCAAAGGATACGGGTTCATCGCGCCGGAAGGCGGCGGATCGGATGTGTTTGTCCATATCTCTGCGGTGGAACGGTCGGGGCTGACCGGACTGGCGGACGAGCAGAAAGTGTCCTTCGAGATGTCCGAGGGCCGCGATGGCCGTCAGATGGCGACGGATCTGGAACTGCTGTAAAAAAGCCCGATGCCCAAGGGACACCGGGTTTTCTGGTCGTCATGCGGGCATGGACACGCGGGGCTGCGGCTTAGCGGCAGCCCTTTTCCCCCGGCACGCAGGAATAGGTGACGGGACGCGGCGTATAGTGCCGCACCTTGTGCTTTTTCGGCGCGGGGTGCGCCATCATCTGCTGGTAGCTGGTGCTGGTGTTCGGCGTGCCGCAGCAGATCACTCCGGAAATGGTGATCGGCTGGAGCCCTGCAGGGCAATAGTTGGCCGAGGACGGGTAGGCATAGATCGTGGGCTCTGCCGAGACCTGCGCGGGCAGCAGAACCGCACCCATCAGACCCAATCCGGCCATCATTCCTGTTGTTAGACGCATAATATCCCTCGTTATTTTCAATTTCCCTTAATTTGCCCAGTGTCAGCGGCCAAGTCTAGCCTTTTTGCCCCCTAGGGGAGTGTTGCTGGTACGGCGTAACGGCAGAGGCGCGGGCTGCGGAGCGGCACTCGGGTTACCCATGGGTAACTTAACATGTTGTTATTGTTTGTTTATTTTTGATTAGAGTGGCGTGCGGTGTGGTGCGTTCGTTGGCGTGAGGCATGGTTCGCTTGGTTGGATCGAACAGTCCGGTGGACAGGTCAAAGTGCCGAACGCGGAATGCGCGGGTATTTTGCTGGGGATGTATGTGGTGACCTAAATCGGGACCGCCGCGCCCGAACCGAGGGGTGGGAAGCGAAGCGCTAGCTCCTCGAAGGCAAGGCTTAACTCTGTCGGTGACGCGGATTGCTTTCATCCGCTGCCCCCCCCCCGTGTGGGGGGCGGGCAATGCCCAATCCGAGATTAAGCATGGATGCGATAAGGTCGAGAAAGGTCCTATTTCATGAAAAAGCCGCATGGCGAAGAATCCAGCGGTTCAGTTGAATCTAGAATTGAGGTAGCTAAACAGTCGGAAAAACAAACTCTCGGACTTTTGACCACTTCAAACCATCATACTTGATCTGAACCTCTAATACACCGGAACCTCTTATTTCAACATTGTCTTCGTTTAGAACGCAAACCACCACACCCCGAAGGTCGAAGTCACCTTCTGTTTCTTCGCTATCGTCCATTTCTGGCAGTTCGAAACTGTGTTCCAAAACGTTGTAGTCCATCTTCGTATCACGCAAACGGAATGCAACCTTTTTCGGTGCTGGAAATGGAACCTCCAACTCAATGTAAAGTGCGAGACGCAACAAATGCGTAATTTCATCATCTGCAACCGGGGGGCCAGAAGGTTTCGCGCCGATTATTACTGCGGAACCTGCTGCTTCTCTTCGCACCTCATCACAAAGCACTACAGATGTTACTTCCACTCCCTTCATTGCAGGCGTCCCATTGCTTTGGAAGGTGAACGAGCAACAAAGCTCTTGCTACGAACTTGACCGGGTTTCGATGTTTCAGAAGCGTTCACTACGTTGCGGACGCTCGCCGACGAATATTGGCAAGAAGAAATCCCACGAAAAACTTTTTCAAAAACCTTCAGGTCAACAATTTTAGCATTATTAAAACTTGTAAATTGAAGCCATTGATCTTCACCTATTGACGCGACTTTATCAGCGATTGTTCTTTCCCTATGACAGCTCAAAACATTAACAATATAATCATTAAGTGTTGTATCGGCCTTTTTGGCTGAAGCAGCCAATTCACGATGCAACTCCGGACTAACTCGTACGTTGAATGAGCCCTTGAAAGGCTTATCCGCTTCAATACCATTATTTTTACTATCTTCTAGATATTCATCAACAGCGGTCTGAAACTCCACTTCCAAACCAGCTGCGCTCTCGGATTCATAATTTACTAGATCCCGAATGTGGAGAAGCTTACCGTAAAGTATATTTTCTTTGGTATCCACTTCAATGGAACCAAGATACCCTTTATAGTTCATAGTTTTCACAGCAGACCCTCGGCCTCCAATAGTTCCTTAACTTGTTTCATCGCGTAACCCCTAACCACTTTGGGACTGTGTGGCTTGTGCAGGCGTATCTGCGGTAAGTTCTTGCCTTGGAAACATGCTCTTGAGCCACTTCCCTCAATTTGCCTGTAGCCAAAATGGCTCAGTAACCGCGTCAACTCTTCCCAAGTGAAATCATTAGGCTGATCAAGGAAACGCTTCTTTAACTTTTCACTTCGGGACATCAACGACTCCCGTGCAACTAAAAATAGTCACTGAACAAAAAGCTTGGCAATAGCAAGTAAACAATTTGTTGACTAAAGGGCAAAATTTCAAAATTTTATCCACCTACTCACCCAATCACTCCAACAAACTCCCGCCATTCCCCCTTGCTCATGCCAGAGGTCTCCTGCGTGACCTCCTCACCCTTCACCATCCGGCGGATACACTCAAGAGCTGTATTGGACATGGTTGCGCCACCTAGACGGTAATCCTCGAAGGCGCGGTAGGCGGCGGGGACCCAGTCGGCGACGACGTTGCAGATGGCATCGGCATAGACGCGGATCTCGTATTGGGCGTGGGCATCGGCGCGCAGACGCAGGAAGTGGAACAGGTTGTGCAGGTCCACTTTCCAATACCATTGCGTGTAGATGTTCGACGGCAGGTTCATCCGCGCCAGCTCTCGTGCCAGACCGTCCTGGGGTTCGCCGTCGGGGCCGGTTTCGGCGATCATCGCCTCGTAATTGTCATAGGCGCGGTTGCTGTCGGACTTGAGGATTTCGAGCACACGGGCGGCCTCTGCCCCTTCAAGAACGCCGCCGCGGCCCTGATTGTTCACCACGCTTTGGGCGTTCACATGGGACGGCTCGGGGATGTAGAATTCGCGGTCCAGGATCGAATAGCGGGCGGAGTATTCGTTGACGTTGGCGGTGCGGTGGCGGATCCACTGGCGCGCGACGAAGACGGGCAGTTTGACGTGGAGCTTGATCTCGCACATCTCGAAGGGGGTGGAGTGCCAGTGGCGCATCAGGTAGCGGATCAGCCCTTCGTCGTTCTGCACCGATTTCGTGCCGCGCCCATAGCTGACGCGGGCCGCCTGACAGATCGCCGCATCGTCGCCCATATAGTCGATGACGCGCACAAAGCCGTGGTCGAGCACGGGAATGGCCTTGTAGAGATGCGCCTCCATCCCTTCGGAGACGGCGCGCAGGGTCTGTTTCGGCTCTGCCCGCAGAGCGTCGATTTCGGCTTGTTGGTCGGGGCTGATCGGCATGGGGGGCGTCCTGTCATATGGGCGTGGATTCGGGGTCTACTATATCTGCGGCAGCAGGCCACCGGAACCGCCATATGCGGTATTGTTTTTGGGTAGCACTTTGGCGGCAAATGCGTGTGACACGCGTTGGAGCGTTGACAGCAGGGCGCGCGATTGGCGACTGTCGCGGCAATCAACAAGAAATTTTCGAGGCAGACAGTTATGAAATTCGGGACATCAGCGCTGGCGCTGTGCGCTTTTTTGGCAGCATGTGGTAGTGGCACGCCGTTTAATGGCGAGACGGAGACAGATACGGGCACTGACGGGAGCACGGGTGCCAGTGCCATTCCCGAAGAACTGGCAAACGACCTCAAGAGCTTTAGCTACGATCCGGCGTCCCAGACGCTGTCGATCACGGGTATCACCGCAGATGATAGCGAGTTCACCGCCGACTATCGCCGCCGCCCCGGCTTGGACCGCAACGGATATGAAGCCTACACCGCGCAGGACGGGTCGCTGGACCGCCACGTCACCGCATATGTGAAGGATATCGATGGCACCCGCGCAGCAGTGGTGATGACGGGCGGGCAATTCGAGCAGGTCTTTTCGGGCGCCGCATATTCCAACACCTCGTATTCAGCGCCTGTGGCCGTCGGGTCGGAGGAACAAGGTGGGCTGGTGACCTATGCGGGGAATTACATCGGGCTGCTGAACGGAGCCGGGTCCGGGGAAGACCTGGCACCGGTTGCAGACGGGACTGACCCCGACCCCCTGTCGCGTCAGGCCGCCGAAGTGACGGGCAAAGTGGTTCTGACCGGCGACTTTACCGACGCGGCGGTTGCAGGGATCATCTATGATCGCAAGGTGACCGACTTTGATACAGGCGGCACCTACGATCCCAACTCCGCCACCCCTTTCGAGGCGCAGAACATCGCGCTGGACAGCACCGGCATCGCGGACGACGGTTCGTTCTTCGGAACCGCGTCACAGTCTAACAACGCGGTCGGCGAATACGGCGGTATTTTCGGGGGCACGGGTGCCACGGAAGTTGCTGGTGTGATCCACGCCGAGAACCACATTGCGCTGGGCGGATCGGGCACACCGATCGAGTATGGCGCGTTTGTCCTGACCCAATGCGGCCAACCCGGTGAAGACGCGATCTGCGATCAGCCCGAGCGATAGAGCGGCTGTATCGTGTCTTTCGCCAATTGCGCCATCGGCTGTGCAGTGGCCGGGCTCTGCCTGCTGAACAGTGATCCTGTCGCGGCAGAGCAGTCAGTCGCGTTGTCTCTGCCCGAGGCCCGATCATTGGCGGTCCATGCGCTGAACGGTGAACGCCCTGCTCTGGCGTCGCAGATCGCGCGAGGATTGCTGATCGCAGACCCGCATTCGGCTTATGCGCATTATGTTCTGGCCACAGCGCATGCAGATATGGGGCACGGAACGGATGGGCGAAAGTCTGCGGCCCGAGCCTACCGCTATGCAGACAACAGGGTACAGAAGTTCCAGGCCGCGGAACTGGCAGCACGGCTGACCTTTGCAGAAGGGCATCCGACGCTCACTCAGCTTTGGCTTAGACGTGCCGTTCAAAACGCCCCGACCCCGGAGATAGAAGAGCAGCTTGCGCGTGACTATGCCCGTGTGCGGCGTGAGAATCCGTTTCGCTTTTCTATAACAGGCGGGGTGAAGCCCTCTAGCAATGTCAACAATGGTGCTGACACCGCACAGCAGGTGATCGACGGCTTGCCGTTTACCGGGCGGCTTAGCGGATCGGCGCAGGCCCTATCGGGTATCGTCGGTACCGTCGACGCGGTCGTCGGGTACCGTTTGCGGAGCACTCAAAAGACGCGGACGGATCTTTCGGGTCGCCTGTTTGTACAACGTGTGGCGCTTGATAGCGGGTCGCATGATTTGGCACCTGAAGCACGTAACAGTGATTTCGGAGCAACCTATGCAGATGTTTCACTTCGGCAGTCCTTCGCGGTCGGCGCGGCGGGCGGAAGCGCCGATGTAACCGGATCGCTTGGCGAATACTGGTCGGGAGGCGACCGCAGCTATTCATTCATGCGTGTTGGCGTCGGTCGCCGCTGGCAGCTGTCTGGTTCGACTTCGGTTTCCATGGGCGCGACGCTAGAAAAACGGTTTAGTGAACGAACTAGTTACTTTGACAGTAACACCGTGTCACTGATTGTAGGGTCTCAACACAGGCTCGCTTGGGGTGATGGTATCGGCGTTTCCGTCAATCTACGCGAGACCGACAGCGACTTCGTTAACTATGCCTCGCAAGCCGCATCTCTACGGTTAAGCTATAGCTTCGCCGATCAAATCGGTCCGGCGGTTGTGAACGCGGGATTAACCTTGGGAAAAACCGACTATGACACCTATTTTGCGGTTTTCGATGTCCCCGGTGGCAAGCAAGACTACGCAACCTATGCTGACGTTAACATCATGTTACCTGATGTGGACTATGCGGGGTTTGCGCCCAGTGTGACTTTACGCGCCGGACGGACGCGATCCAATGTCAGCCGGTTCGAAACGAGCGAGTTTTCCGTTTCGTTGGGATTTCAGTCAAAATTCTGACATCCGCTGGCAACCGCCGCCAGCCGTGCTACCCTGCAGGTCGAAGACGAAAGTAAAGGAGCCAACCCATGCCGATCAAATATTTGCACACGATGGTGCGCGTTAAGGATCTGGAGAAATCGCAGGCCTTCTACGAGCTGCTGGGCCTGAAAGAGCGCCGCCGGATCGACAATGAGGATGGGCGGTTTTCGCTGATCTTCATGTGCCCTCCCGGGCAGGACGACGGCCATGCGGATGTGGAGCTGACCTATAACTGGGACGGCGATGATGCGCTGCCCGATGACAGCCGTCATTTCGGGCACCTTGCCTATACCGTTGAAAACATTTATGAAACCTGCAAGATGCTGCAAGAGAACGGGATCACGATCAACCGTCCTCCGCGCGACGGGTATATGGCGTTCATCCGGTCACCCGACAATGTGTCGGTCGAATTGCTGCAAGAAGGGGACCGGCTGGAGCCGCAGGAACCCTGGGCCAGCATGGAAAACACCGGCCATTGGTAATCCGATGATCCGGGCGACCTTCCTTGCCACAGCGCTGGGCGTCGCGCCCGCGGCCCTTGCGGCGGCGGAGTGTCGGCTGGCGCTGCTGCTGGCGATGGATGTGTCCAGTTCGATTGATGCGGTCGAGGACCGTTTGCAGCGTGGCGGCACCGCCGCCGCGTTGCTGTCAGACCCGGTACGGCGGGCGTTTTTCGCCAGCGACCTGCCGGTCGCGCTGGCCGTCTATGAATGGTCGGGGCGCTATAACCAACAGATCGTGCTCGATTGGCAGATGATCAATTCCCCTGATGATCTGACGCGCGCGGCGGGCGTGGTGGCGGGTAGCCAGCGCAGTCACAATGATTTCCCCACGGCTATGGGCTATGCACTTGGGTTTGGTGCGGCGGTCATGGCGCGGGCACCGCGTTGTTTATACAAGACAATTGATCTGGCGGGGGACGGTCAGAATAACGAAGGTTTCGGCCCGCAGCTGGCCTATCGGTCGTTTGATTTTGACGATGTGACGGTCAACGGGCTGGTGGTGAATGCCGCCGATTTCGAGGCCGAGACGGGGCTGATCGCCTTTTACAAACGCGAAGTCTTGCACGGCCCCGGCGCGTTTCTGGTGATCGCCAACGGGTTCGAGGATTTTGAACGCGCCATGCGGATCAAGCTGGAACGCGAGCTGACACCCCCTGCGATTGGCAGCCTGCCCGTGGCCGAGGACGCGGGATGATCCGCGCCGGGGTTGCGACCCTTGTCGGCGCGACGCTTTGGGCGTCGGCTGGCCTGGCGGAGTGTCGGCAGGCCTTGGCCTTGGGGCTGGATGTGTCGGGGTCCGTCGATGCGCGGGAGTACCGCTTGCAATTGGACGGGGTTGCCGGGGCCTTGGACGATCCGGCGGTGCGCGCGGCGATCCTGTCGGCACCAGAGGCACCGGTGTCCCTGTTGGTCTATGAATGGAGCGGCCCGACAGACCAGCGCGTTATTGCCCCGTGGCGGTCGATCACTGATGCCGCCGCCCTGCAAGAGCTGATCGACGGGCTGCGACAGGTAGAGCGCGCGGCGGCGTCGCCCGGCACCGCGCTTGGCGTGGCGGTGGCAGCGGGGGCGGCCTATCTGGCGCAGCGGCCCGCATGTTTGAAACACACGCTTGATATCTCGGGCGACGGGATATCCAACCTTGGGCCCCGCCCCCGTGACGTGAAACGACAGCTTGCTGGGCGTAATCTGACGGTGAACGCGCTGGTGGTCGAAGCGGCGGAGGAGGACAGCACGCTGACGGGGTATTTCTTGGCAGAGGTGATCACCGGCCCCGGTGCCTTTGCCCTGCCCGCCGCGGGGTTTGATGCCTATCAATCCGCCATGACCACCAAGCTGCTGCGCGAGCTGGCGGTGCTGTCGCTGGCGCAACTGGCTGACGCAGCCCCGCCCGCCGCGCGCGGTCAGTAGATATAGCGGATCTGGTCCGTCCAGTAGCGTTCCATCCGTTTGAGCGCGCGGGTGATGTCATCCATGCCCGATGCGCCCAGCGCGCCCTTGTGCATCAGCCCGCTGGCGTGGCGACCAAACAGGTCTGACACAACGCCGCTGATGTGACGCCCCTTGCCGGTCAGCCGTACCCGTACCGAGCGGCGATCGATCTGGCAGCGCTGGTGGTGCATATAACCCATATCCACCAGTTTTTTGAGTATGGTTATTTAACCACCTAAAGGGAGAGGGTAGTTTTAGCCATGCACAGGAGCCAACGATGGTACAAGACACTCGCCCACTAGCGTTTTCGTATGTGAGATTTAGCAGCGCTGCGCAGGCAAAGGGCGCTAGCCTCGCAAGGCAAACTGATGCGGCCCAGAAGTGGGCCGACGAGAATGGCTACCTGCTATCTGCCACAACGTTTAGGGACTTGGGCGTAAGCGCTTTCAAGGGTGACAATACCTCTGTGGGTAGATTGGCAGCGTTTCTTGACGCTGTTGAGAGCGGTGCCATACCGCGAGGCGCAGTTCTCCTCGTAGAGAACCTAGATAGGATCAGTCGCGACAAATACCGGAAAGGCAGGAACATTCTTGAAGGCATCATCGAAGCTGGAGTTGATGTTGTAACGCTCTCGAACAACAAGCGGTATACTCTGCAAGACCTCGACGACAACGCTATGACCGGCATCGAGATCATCCTTACCTTCGTTCGTGCCCATGAGGAGAGCTTAACGAAATCAAAGCGCGTGAAGGATGGATGGCGACGGAACCTAGAGAAGGTCAAGGATGGCAAACGCAAGCGAACAAGAGCTGTCCCCTCTTGGCTACGCCTCGTCGGGACCATGGACGACGGAACGTTCGAACAAATACCAGATAAGGTTGAGTTGGTTCAGGAGTTGTATGGCAGGTTCGCTGATGGCGAACCCGTCTGGAGTATAGCGAAGGTGTTCAGGGATCGAGGAACCCTAACGCTTAGAGGCAAAACTTTTGCGAGCTCGAATATTTACCGGATTGTTCGGTCAAAGGCCCCATTCGGTATCCTTGAACTGGGCAGAGGGACTAAGAACGACCGCACGGTCATTGATCAGGTCGAGGGGTACTTCCCCAGAATTGTTGACGAAGACACCCAACGAAGAGTGACCTTCCGCCTTAATAACATGGCCAACCGTAGCTCCGCCGAAGCGAAGGCCCTCACCTCCCCAAAGAGGAGGACACATGGCATTCTGACAGGCGTCATATGGTCCACACACAAAGCGGGGGGCAACCGTTCAGTATGCAGGAAAGGTAGCGATGGCACATATGCTTACGTAGATAATATAACTCGGAAGTGGGTCGCCAAGCGGGAGGTTATCGAACGCCCGTTCCTTGAAGGCTGGAACGAGATAGTTGCTGCATACGATACAGACACCTCTCCTGAGATCGAGGCGGCAGAGGCGCTTCTATTGAGCGCTCAGACAGCGTTAGAGTACGCTCATAAAACTGGCTCGCATAGACTTGTTCTAGCTGCTGAGGCTGACGTGGAGGAGGCCCAGCGCTTGCTACGGGACAGCCGCGAGGGGCAAGCTATGGCATTGCAAGAGATACCGGATGACATCTCGTCCTTGGAGCCATGGCAGGCCAACCAAGTGGTACGTAGGGTCGTGGAGCGGGTCGACGTTGTACGAGGTGACAAGCTAAGGGACCGTATTACCGGCGAAGATGGTCGACGCGGTAAAAAAGTCATGCTCTCTGTGAAGTTACGCAACGGTCTTAGTCTTGTTCTCGGGGATGCTGAGCTTCTTTTCCAGAACTGTTAACGGCTCGAAGGCATCGTCAGGGGAGTTCTGTGCGCTGTATGTCAACGCTTATCATGAGCCCTCGGTATGTCGCACATAGCGTACTATTCCACAATCAAGCACAGTGTGTGTGGCTACTCTGAGGCTCGGACGGAATTCTACCCCCCTTCTGAAATACCTATCCGAGGGTTATACCTTAAGTATAGTTAGGTATGGGCTAACTACTTCACCGGCGTTGTAGGAAGCCCGACCACACATCTGGTGATAGCCTGATGATGAATGTCGAGTAAGGAAAGGTCAGTTCAGTACCTATGATAGGCAGATATCCAACCTCACTTGATCACAGCACCGAGTATGACCTGTTCCCAATTGCTAGGGATAGCTACCAGTTGGTGCATCCCGAGCTGCAGACCCTCAAGCATGGAGCATAGTCGAGACACTTCCTCAGTAGGGTCGCACCTGAGTAAACGCTTGTTTGACAAACTAGAGGTTGAAGTCTTACGACTGTCCATAACGTTGGGACAATCGCCTTATGAAGCTCACAAATATCATCCGACTTCAGAAGGCTGTTGTTGACTACGGGCAATGGTCGGAAGGTGAAATTGATAGAGCGTCGTGGCCTCTACGCCGCAAGAAGTTGAAGTTCTCACCCGACTGGAAGTGGCGCGTAGTGTCATTGCGTTCAGGTGAATACCACCTACGCGTTCTGTTGCATCTGAATATTAAGCTTGAGAAGTTCCACGCCATGCTAGGACAGGTCCGTGGCGATGAACTCGCAATCTTATGTAGCCACGAGCTTCACACGTCCCATTCAAACTGGCACTGCCACGTGGCGACGGGTGATATCGAAAAAGTACTTCCGGGGGTCACACGTGATCGGGACACTTTTCGCTACTGGCCGAGTTATACTGGTGACTGTACAGAGGATTTTGACGTAACGCCTGAGAGTGCCATGGCAATCGCATCAGAGCTATATCGCTTTGACGCGCCCCCCCAAGGAGAGCTGATCTTATGAACGTACAGAAGACCATCTGTACAGCCTTCTGTGAGGGCCTCTCTATCCGAGAGATACCTTTGGGCTATGCGATCAAGACACCCTTCAGCTGGCTACATGGTGAGCCGTTAGTGGTGTTTGCTGAGAAGGGGGACGGTTTGTTTAGGATGCGTGATGGTGGTGACACTCTCGCTCTACTTGAGGATGTTGCTGGAGACCTAACTACCGAAACCAAGATGGACGCTATGAGGCAGCTAGCCATTGAGCACGGCATTAATTTTGATGAGGATAATTCACTGTTCCTGAGCAACTGGTCTGAGGAAGCACATCTAGGAGATGCTGCCGTAAGGTTCATGTCTTTCCTAAACCGTATCCAAGACCTCGCTCTCCTCTCACGTGAAAGGGTAACCAACGCGTTCCGAGAGGAGCTGACAGAAGCAATAAAAGAACGTTTTGGCTCCCGCTTTCATGTAGGTGAACGAGAAGCGTTATCGCATGAACATAAAGAATATACTGCCGACATCATCATCCGCGATGCTAACATTCAAGCTGCCATCTACGCAGCGACGAGCGAGGTTAATGTTCTTGAGGCACTACTGACCGAGCAGGTGTTCAGAAACGATCCTCAGCTCAAAACGGTACCTGTGGTTGTCTTCGAAGACTTCATGCACAGCAAGGTCAAGCCTAGGACCCGCCGTAGAGCGCTTAACAGCTCTGGTATCGAGATTGCCGACTGGGCCGGTGGTGCAGATGATGTCTTAACGAAGATCGGCAAGCTTATGAGCGCGTAGAACGAGCACATGTGATTAAGTCATCCTTTTTTGGGGACCTATAGAGTTAAGCTGCCGCTCACTTGGGCATGGGTAAACAGATCGGCCGAAAGAGGCTCGAATATCTTTCTCAGATGAACGCCATCAGAGAAACCCCACACTCTCACCAAGCATAATACTGCGACACCTTTTCTCGACTGGCAAATAAGCCCGTTTGCTGGACTGTTCACGCACCTCGATCTCTGATGTGTGATCCTGATCAGCCGCTGGCATCTGCATATTGATGGCATCTGAAAGCTTGATGAGTGTCTCAAACCTGATTGCTGAAGCTAGCTCGTCCAGCAAACTCTTAGTGGTATCGCTAGAGTACACCCGCAGCCGCCCAACTTTCGCCATTAGATCATCTCGCCGTTCGGCGCGATACTTCATCGTCGACAACGACCCAAACAGCTCCTGCACCGAAGCACTCTGCTCAGGCAGATGCTCTGATAGAGGTGAACCTTTTACTTCTGGCCGTTCATCATGGAACCGATTTCGCCCCGCCTCTTGATCGCCAGCCGTCGGGTACGCGTTATCGAACCGAAACTCACGGAAGATCGCCTCGCCGCTACCATAGACGGCATATGCTTCGATCAGCCCTACGCAGGCTTCTATTTGGCGGTCCTGAAGGTTGCTCTTGTACGGCGCATCTACGGTGCGGATAAGAACCATGGTTTGTACAGCCGAGAAGACCATAGCACATGCGGCAACCACCAACGCGACTGCTTCTATCCAGCTCTTCACACCTAGCACCCCCTCACGCGTTCGACAGACTGATATACGCTACCCAGATGAGGTTAAGAACCCCTTTGTCGACCGGAAACCACTTCGGGTTCAGCGCAACGTTAACCTTACTTTAACAGTTTAGTTCGACACTGCCATGACCGGCAAAGAAGGACACGAGCTATGAGAGAACGTCAACCGACTAGGAACTTGAATGCGGTAGAACGGGTGCTGTTGGAGTACATCATCCGCTATGGACTAACCCCAAGTGCACGTGAGTTGTACCAGAGCGGCGAAGTAGGCTCACCGTCTGATCGAATTTTGAGAGAAAAATCTCTGCATCCTTCAAGATAGCTCTCGCGAAGTCTTTCCCCCCGTGTGGGTCGAGAAGTATGTGGAATAGCTGCAACTACCCCCTCCTTTTAACTGCAATAGAAACATACGTCTTCAGGTTATAGCTGACGTTGCTGCCCTGATAATAACCGCGGCTTTTCAACTCTCCGGCGGTGACTTCATTATCACCTATGTTGAACAGCAGCAGCGCCTGCACGGCGTTGATGTCCAGCACGCCGACGCGTTCGAATTCATCCTTGATGACGTCCAGCAGCAGGCGGTGCAGCCGTTCGACCAGCCCGAGCGCATCGAGATAGCTTTGCATGAATCCCGCCTCTGACGGGGGGATGGGGATGGGGTTTTGGATACTCATATTCAACTCCGACATTGCGATTGGGGCGGAAGCTGAAGATAAAAATAAAATATATCGTTAAACCGGACGGATGTCGGCGCGCGGGGGCCGACATCCGCAGGGCAAACCGCGCCTAAAGCGGGTTTGCAGCCAGATGAATCTGGATGTCCGCGATCAGCGCGGTAAAGGGTTCGGGCGCAGGCGTTTGCCCCGTAACCCATTGATAAAGATCGTGATCATTCTCGCTTAGCATTTCGTCATACAGCGACAATGCCGCGTCATCCATCGTCGCGAGACGGGTCGAGGCATACGAAGGTAAAATCAGATCCATTTCCTTAATACCTCGCCGCATGGAGCGCATATGCAGACGTTTTACCTTGTGTTCGTGCAGCTCAGCCATGGGTGTTCCCTTTGAAAATCCGGCGTAGTTTCTTTTCGAGACGGGCCATTTGTTCGGCCCGTTTCAGCATGTCGGCGCGCATGTCGCGCAGTTCGATCAATGCTTCTTTGATGCTGTCGTCTGTGGCGGCGGTGTCATCGGGGGCGTCGATGCCTTCGCCCTCGCCGTTGATCAGCCACATCATCGACACGCCCAGGACCCCGGCGAGCGTGGACAGGCGGTTGGCGCGAGGTTCGGACAGGTCGTCTTCCCAGCCGCGCAGAGTGGATTGCTTGATCCCCAACCGCTTGGCGAGCGCGGCTTGCGTCATATCCGCGTTCTCGCGCGCGGCGGCGACCCGGTCGCCAAAGGTTGCCACGTCGGATGCGTACCAGTCTTCGTTCTCGGCCATTGCGTCTCTCCTGTTTGGACCGATCTGGCTTGATCGGTGCGGGGGTGCGCCCTATGAGGGTGCTGCACACATATCAAACTGAGGCCGAAATGGAACTGCTGTCCAAGACCCTTGCACGCGTAAAACCGTCGCCCACCATCGCCGTGACCCAAAAAGCTGCCGAGCTGAAGGCCGCAGGCAAGGATGTGATCGGGCTGGGCGCCGGAGAGCCGGATTTCGACACGCCGCAGAACATCAAGGACGCCGGTATCGCCGCGATCACCGCAGGCAAGACCAAATACACCGCCGTAGACGGCATCCCCGAGCTGAAGCAGGCGATTTGCGCCAAGTTCAAGCGTGACAATGGGCTGGACTATACCCCATCTCAGGTCAGCGTCGGCACGGGTGGCAAGCAGATCCTGTACAACGCGCTGATGGCCACGATGAACCCCGGCGAAGAGGTCGTGATCCCTGCGCCCTATTGGGTCAGCTACCCCGACATGGTGCTGCTGGCCGGTGGCACGCCGGTGATTGCCCCCGCGACGCTGGAGAATGATTTCAAGCTGACCCCAGAGGCCTTGGAAGAGGCGATCACGCCCAACACGAAATGGTTCATCTTCAACTCGCCTTCGAACCCCACAGGCGCGGGCTATAGCTGGGATGAGCTGAAAGCGCTCACCGATGTGTTGATGCGTCACCCCCATGTCTGGGTGATGACCGATGATATGTATGAGCATCTGGCCTATGATGATTTCAAATTCTGCACCCCCGCGCAGGTGGAGCCCGCGCTGTATGACCGCACGCTGACGGTCAACGGTGTGTCCAAAGCCTATGCCATGACCGGCTGGCGGATCGGCTATGCGGCGGGGCCAGAAAAGCTGATCGGCGCGATGCGCAAGGTGCAGTCGCAATCCACGTCGAACCCCTGCACCGTCAGCCAGTGGGCCGCGGTGGAGGCGCTGAACGGCACGCAGGATTACATCGCCGAGAACAACAAGATGTTCACCCGCCGTCGCAATTTGGTGGTGGATATGCTGAGCGAGATCGACGGCATCGTCTGCCCTAAGCCAGAGGGCGCGTTCTATGTCTATCCGTCCATCGCAGGGCTGATCGGCAAGACTACCCCCTCGGGCGTTACCATCACCGATGACGAGGTTTTCGCCACTGCGCTGCTGGAAGACACCGGTGTTGCCGTCGTCTTTGGCGCGGCCTTTGGCCTGAGCCCGAACTTCCGCATCAGCTATGCCACCTCGGATGAGGCGCTGAAAGAAGCCTGCACCCGTTTGCAGCAGTTCTGCGCCGCGCTGAGCTAAGCCAGACCGTAAAGGAGCCCCCATGGCGAGCGACCTGCCAGAGTATTACTTTCGCGTGCGCGAGAATGGCGCGGCGGTGTTTCGCGTGGATGCAGAGAACCGCCAGCGGCGGATCGAGATGGACCAGATCGCCGTTGTGAACATCCGCAACGGCGAGATCAAACCCCAAGGCGATCGCGTGCTGTCGGATGGCGATCTGGAACGTATCCGCCAGTGGATGACCGAGCGCGCACAGGTGCTGGCGCAGCGCGACATCGACGATATTCACCGTGCGGTGGATTATCTGAACCTGACAACGCAGTGGGTGCAGTCAAAGGCCACGGACGACCAGCTTGATGCCGTCACGGACGCGCTGCTGTTGGCGATGCATGATCTGCGCAGCACCTTGGTACGCAAGAAGGCCGACCGGCTGCCCTAGGCGAAGCGGCTGCCGGTCAGCAGGTGGTGTTACGTGGCTGCGGCATCTGTTGGCCCCAGACGTTTTAGTACACTGCCCCAGAAGCGCGCGTTCAGCAGGATCGCCGCCACGCCAAGGCCAAAGACCAGCCCGAGCCAGACCCCGACCCCTTCTAGGTCAAAGACAAAGCCCAGCAGATACGACACGGGCATGCCCACGATCCAATAGCTAAAGCCCGCAAGGATCATCGGTACGGTGGTGTCCTGCACCCCGCGCAGAATGCCCAAGGCCACGGCCTGCGCGCCATCGACAAGCTGGAACAGCGACGCCATCGCAAGCAGCCCCACCCCGATCACAAGAATCTGGTCACGCGCGGGTTCGTCACGTTGCATGAACAGGTTGATCAGCGGTTCAGGCCACATCACGAAGACAAAGATCGTCAACACTGCAACCAGCGCCGACATCACCGTCGCGGTGATCGCGCCACGCGCCAGATGCGCCGGATCTCGGCGGCCATAGGCGTTGCCTGCGCGGATCGTAGCCACGTTGCTGATGCCAAGGTGCACCATAAAGGTGATTGACGCCAGTTGCAGCGCGATTCCGTGGGCAGCCAGCGCTACGGTGCCCAGCCAGCCCATCATGACGGCGCTGGCTGCGAACAGCCCGACCTCGCTTAACCCTGTGAAGCCGATGGGCAGGCCTAGGCGGAACACGCGGGCCAACATCTCCCAATCAGGGCGCCAGAGGCGGACAAACATCTGGTGTTGCGGCATTTTCCACAGCACGTAGATCACCACGGCGACCAGCGACACGCTGTGCGACGTGACAGACGCGATGGCCGC
This sequence comes from Sulfitobacter sp. M39, assembly GCF_021735935.1. Lineage (NCBI taxonomy): Bacteria > Pseudomonadati > Pseudomonadota > Alphaproteobacteria > Rhodobacterales > Roseobacteraceae > Sulfitobacter > Sulfitobacter sp. M39. The sequence continues at coordinate 1,503,753 of NZ_WMDZ01000001.1, read as the reverse complement.
ACCGCGCACGCCAAGCTCTGGCGCGCCCCAGTTGCCGAAGATGAACGCATAGTTGGCCAGCACATTCGCGACGCCCGCCAGCAGCGTGATCCACAGCACGACCTGTGTGCGTTCCAGCGCGGCGAGGTAGCTTTTGAGCACCATGACCATCAGCGCGGGGAAGATACCCCAAGCAGCGATGAACAGATAGCCATCGACCATATCGGCCAGCGCCTGATCCTGCCCCATCAGCGCCATGATCGGCCGCGACCAGATCATCAGCGGCAGCGCCAGCACGGCAAAGCCCATCGACAGCCACATGCCCATGCGGGTGGCGCGACGCAGGCCGACCTCGTCGCCCTCGGCGTCAAAGGCGGCGACCAGCGGCATCACGCCCCATGCAAAGCCCGACCCGAAGATCAGCAGCACGAAGAAGTAGGTGCTGGCGAGGGTGACAGCGGCCAGCGCCTCGACGCTGTACCAGCCCGCCATGACCGTATCGGAGACCCCGATCGCGATCTGCCCCAGATGCCCGCCCACCAGCGGAAGCCCCATCACGGTGATGGCTCGGGCGTGGCCCGGATATGTCATTTGCTGTGTCATGCGCCTTTCCTACGCCGCCCTGCCCGCAAGGGGAAGAGCCGATGACCTAGGGGAAGGCAGCGCGGCGGTTTGCGTCGTCGGGCGGGCTTGCACCCTGCGGCTGGCCGCGCCACAGTCGCGACACCGAAGTTGGGAGAACACCGCCTTGCACAACCGCATCGATCTGCTGCGCCCCGACGCGCCAGCGCTGGCGCAGCGTGGCCCCCATCCCGTCGGCGTGACCACCCTGACCGCCCCTGTGTCCGACACGCGCCAGTTGACGCTAGAGGTTTGGTATCCGGCGGCCGAGGGCACGCATGCGGGGACGTCCTATGCCACGTTGCTGCGCGACGGGGCGACGCCGACTGTCCTGCACGGGTCGGCCTGCCGCGAGGCTTTTGTCGCCGCGGGAATTTCTGCGCCGTTGATCTTGATCTCGCACGGGTATCCCGGGAACCGCTTTTTGCTGAGCCATCTGGCGGAATCCCTTGCGCGCCAAGGCTTTGTCGTGGCGGCACCGGATCACGCGGGCAGCACCTATGACGATCAGCAAGCCTTCGGAGTGACGTTGCTGAACCGTCCGCTGGACCAGCGCGCGGTGATTGACGCGATGGAGGCGCTGACGGGCCCTTTGGGCGATCTGGTCGATTGTCGCCGCGTCGGGCTGATCGGCTACTCTATGGGCGGCTACGGGGCGATGATCTTTGGCGGGGCGGGTCTGGCCGAGACGGCGTTGCAGCATCCCCGCGCGCCCGAGGGCGACAGCCTTGCGCGGCATCTTTCGGAGTCAAAGACCCACGCCGCCCTGCGCGACCCGCGGCTGTGCGCGATCATGCCCATCGGCCCTTGGGGCAACGGGCAGGCGATGTGGGATGCCGGTGGGCTGGCGCAGATGGACACGCCGCTGTTCATGATGGCCGGCACCGTCGATGATGTATCAGACTATGCCGCGATGCGCCGCCTCTTCACCGGCTGCGCCAGCGACCGCTATTTGTTAAGCTTTATCAACGCGGGCCATAATGCCGCCGCGCCGATCCCTGCCCCGCTGGAAAGCTGGGCGCATTCGGATCTGCTGGGGTGGGCACCGTTCCAGCACTATGCCGATCCGGTCTGGGACACGCTGCGCATGAACAACATCGCGCAACATTACGCGGCCGCCTTCATGGGGATGCATCTGCGCGGTGACGACACCGCAGGGATGCTGGACGGGGCTGACTGGCCCGGTTTTGCCCCGGGCACCGCCGCAGGGCTGCAGCTGGAGCATTTGCCCGCCGACCCCGCCCCAGACAAACCGAAAAGGAAGACGACATGACCGCCCATTGGACCGAAACCCGCCAGATCAACGGCAACCCTTTCTTTATCCGCCACTGGGGCGATGAGGACGCGCCCAAGCTGCTGATGCTGCACGGCTTTCCCGAATATTCGGGCGCGTGGAACGATCTGGCCCCGCTATTGGCGCAGCGGTTCCATTGCATTGCCCCCGACCAGCGCGGCTATGGGCAAAGCTGGCGACCTTCCGAGGTAGATGAATACAAGACGTCAAAGCTCGTGTCGGACATGGCGGCGCTCATCGGGGACGACCCCGTGATCCTGCTGGGCCATGACTGGGGGGCCTCTGTCGCCTATGCGCTGACCATCGGGCGGCCTGATCTGGTATCGAAGCTGATCATCATGAACGGCGTCCACCCCGCCCCCTTCCAGCGCGAGCTTGCCAAGGGCGGCGCGCAGACCGATGCGTCGCAATACATCCATTTCCTGCGCCGTGAGGGGTCAGAGGATATTCTGACCGCAGATAACTTCGACAAGCTGATGGGGCTGTTCTCGGCGCATATGGATATGAGCTGGCTAGAGGGCGAGACGCTGGCGGGCTACAAGGCAGCGTGGCGCGATGCGGCGGGGCTGCGCGGGATGGTGAACTGGTATCGCGCCTCACCGCTGAAACTGGGGGCCGAGGGCGAGGCGATTGACGACGCGCTCAGCTTTGATCCGGCGCGGTTGCAGGTCCGCTGCCCGCATCTGCTGGTCTGGGGCACCGATGATACCGCGCTGCTGCCCGAGACGACCCGCGGGCTTGAGGACTACGCCCCCGACCTGACCCGCGCCCCCATCGAGGGCGCGGATCACTGGCTGCACCACCAAAAACCGCAAGAGGTGGCGGAGGCCATTCTGAACTGGCTTTAGGCCGCGCCTGCCCCGTCCCGCGCGTTATTTACGGGCGCGGGTAAAGACCATTTTTTGCTGGTGCAGATCAGCGGGCTCGCCCATCCATGCATAAGCCAAAAGCGCGGGTTCATGATCGCCCACCGTGATCCGGTGCAGATGTTCGGGCGGGTTAAAGATCATCGAACCGGGCACATAGACGCCTTGATGGTTCTCGGACACCGCGCCGGACAGGCAGACGTAGCTTTCGGTGATCCCCTTATGGGCATGGGCCGGATAGGTGCAGCCCGGCGCGAAGAGCACCACGCCCAGAATGATATCATGGCTGACCACCGGACCCTGCGCCCCTGCCAATTCGGCATAGGCATAGCTGTTGGTCAGCCCCTTGGGGACTTTCTCGTAGCCGTATTGCCAGCTGAGGTCATGGGCCACGGCATCCAGCGCCCTGACCGCGGGGGCCAAGGCCCCCTGCTTGCCCTCGTCCAGCGCGCGGCGCAGATGGGCGGTGACGGGCTTTTCCGCGCGCGGCTGCAACCGCAGTTCGGCATTGCCCCGCAGCAGCCTTGCGATGGCCTCGCGTGCTTTGCGTTGATGGCTTTTGATCCGGTCGCTGCCGCCCGCGGGCAGGTAGCGATAAAGCTCGTCACATTCCTGCATCATATAGCGCCAGTTGGGCACATCGCGCAGGGTGGTGGGGGTAACGGTGTCAAACGTCATGGCAAGCCTTCCAACGGTTTCTTGCAGCGATGATAGCAAAGGCACAGCCGCAGGAAACACCGCATTGCGACGTCATCCGCCCTTCCCCCGACCATAGCGCTCTGGCATAGTGGGAGGCTCAACAAAAGCAACAGACAGGCAGGCCCCTACATGTCCGATCTTCTTTCCGGTGCGCAGAGCAACGCCAAGGAATATGATGCCTCTTCGATCCAGGTTCTTGAGGATATGGAGCACGTGCGCCTGCGCCCCGGCATGTACATCGGGGGCAAGGACGATCGCGCGCTGCACCATATGGTCGCGGAAATCATCGATAACTCGATGGACGAAGCCGTCGCGGGCCATGCCACCTGGATTGAGCTGGAACTGCATGAAAACGGCCATGTCACCGTGCGTGACAACGGGCGCGGCATCCCCACCGATCCGCACCCCAAAGACCCCAGCAAATCGGCGCTGGAGATCATCTTTTGCACGCTGAACGCGGGCGGTAAATTCTCGGGCGATTCGTACGAGACCTCGGGCGGTCTGCACGGCGTGGGCTCCTCTGTGGTCAACGCGCTGTCGGATCACCTGCGGGTCGAGGTCGCGCGCAACCGCGAGCTGTTCGCGATGGAGTTTTCGCGCGGCATCCCCCAAGGCAAGCTTGAGAAAATCGGCGCGGCCCCGAACCGGCGCGGGACGGCTGTCACCTTCCACCCCGATGCAGAGATCTTTGGCGCGCTCAAGCTCAAGCCCGCGCGGCTGTTCGCGATGGCGCGGTCCAAAGCCTATCTGTTTTCCGGCGTCGAAATCCGCTGGAAATGCGGCCAGACCGATGGCGACACTCCGCAAGAGGCGACGTTCCACTTCCCCGGCGGCCTGTCGGATTATCTGAACGAAACGCTGAAAGGGTCGACAACCTACGCCGAACACCCCTTTGGCGGCACCGTCGACTTCCGCGAGAAATTCAACGCACCGGGCAAGGTCGAATGGGCGATCAACTGGACGCCGTCACGCGATGGCTTCATCCAGTCCTATTGTAACACCATCCCCACCCCCGAAGGCGGCACCCACGAGGCCGGTTTCTGGTCCGCGATCCTGAAAGGCGTCAAAGCCTACGGCGAGCTGGTCGGCAACAAGAAGGCCGGCACCATCACCCGCGACGATCTGATCACCGGCGGCTGTGCGTTGGTGTCCTGCTTTATCCGCGAGCCTGAATTCGTTGGCCAGACCAAGGACCGTCTGGCGACGGTGGACGCGCAGCGCATGGTGGAAAACGCCGTGCGCGACCACTTTGACAACTGGCTGGCGGCGGATACCAAAAGCGCCGGTGCGATCCTTGATTTCCTTGTGCTGCGCGCCGAAGAACGCCTGCGCCGCCGTCAGGAAAAAGAGACCGCGCGCAAGACCGCCACGAAAAAGCTGCGCCTGCCCGGCAAGCTGACCGACTGCACCTCCAAAACCCGCGAAGGCACCGAGCTGTTCATCGTGGAGGGCGATTCCGCCGGTGGCTCCGGCAAGGGCGCGCGCAACCGGAACACGCAAGCCTTGCTGCCGCTAAAGGGCAAGATCCTCAACGTGTTGGGGGCCGCGTCGAGCAAGCTGAACACCAATGCCGAGATCAACGATCTATGCGAGGCGCTTGGCGTCGGGATGGGCACGAAGTTCAACCTTGATGACCTGCGCTATGACAAGATCATCATCATGACCGATGCGGATGTAGACGGGGCCCATATCGCGGCGCTGCTGATGACGTTCTTTTATACCCAGATGCGCCCGATGATCGACGCCGGGCACCTCTACCTCGCGTGTCCGCCGCTTTACCGTCTGACCCAAGGGGCCAAGCGCGTCTATGTGGCGGATGATGCGGAAAAGGACATGTGGCTTGAGAAAGGCCTGGGCGGCAAAGGCAAGATCGATCTGCAACGGTTCAAGGGTCTGGGCGAGATGGACGCGAAAGACCTGAAAGAGACCACGATGGACCCCACCACCCGCAAGCTGATCCGTGTCACCGTCGACGAAGACATGCCCGGAGAGACCGGCGATCTGGTCGAGCGTCTGATGGGGAAGAAACCCGAGCTACGCTACCAGTATATTCAGGAGAACGCCCAGTTTGTGGAGGAGCTGGATGTTTGAGGGGGTTAATCGTGCTCATTTGGTGGAGGATCAAGCCAAGCTGGGTAGGGTGCTATCGCTTCAAACTCGTCCAACTTCCCTTGATCCAAGAGCTTAATCATCCTCGCTTTCCGTTCCTTCAGTGCAAGTTCACCTTCATAGAGGTTCACCAAAAAATCCGTTTCGTCGGGTAGAAGAGAAACGGGGTGCGTATCGAAATGAATGCCCATTTTTTTGGCTTCGATCCACTGAAGCGTTTCGGCGATGTGTTTGATACAGATATCTACTTTATCGCGGCTGGCGGGTTCTAATTTAATTGCACCCGTTCGATAGGCAATTTCAGAATGGGCTATCCGCTTATCCGACCAGTTGCGTGCAAACTTCGCTGATATAACTGCTTTAGACACGAGTAATTTCATTTCAGCTTGCTGCTCACCTTTCAGATGAATGGGAAAAGCGCATACAGTAACCGGTTGTTTACCTTGCTTAGTTGTAATTTTGTCCGTCAATCGCCTTATCGCCAATAGTGCCGCCTCGAACATTGAACGCTCTATGACACCCGAAACGACCGGCGACGCGCGGTTCATCAACTCGAACCGTTCCCTATTCTGTCCAAATAGCCCCTTATAAATTCGCCATTGGTTTCTCAGTGATAAGAGATCGAGCATCGCGTAAACATACACAGTCGAAAATTCAACCCCGAGTATTGGGGTCAATTCGTCTATCTTATGTTCTGGATCAATAGTCATCGATGATGGTCCCCCTCAGAAACATTCGTAGCAATTTTTAAGCGATGTCGCGTCTATTTTAACTATCTGACACTACATCACTCTCCCCTAACATCGCACCCAAGTTGAGAACTTTGGTCAGCCTCAACATCAGCCCGAGGCCCCGCCTCGGGCCGCGCCCGACCTCCCCCACGGGGAGGGCGCATTTCATGCACCCTCGATGCTGACGCATCCCTACGGCCTCGAAAGGTCCACTGGACCTTTCGCGAGACGGCCTTCGGCCCGAGGTCGGGCGCAGCCCTCAACATCTGTTCCGGCGGATATCCGCTGCGTCCGATAGCCCACCCCCGGGGCTCCGCCCGTTCGACCCTGAAACCTTCCCCCGGAAGGTTTCAACACGGGTCTCACGTGAAAAATACCGCTTGATCCGCCCTGCGCTTTCACTCAACGTTTCGGCATGATCCGCGCCTTCATCCTCCTTATGTTTCTTGCCTCTTGCGGGCGGCCGTTGACGCAGAATGAGCTGCTGTTCGCGGGTGATATCATGGGGGATACGCTCGATTACCCCAAGGTGCGGCTGCATGACGGGTCGCCCTCGCGCGGGGTGACGATGACGCGTAAGGCGCGGCCGCGCACGACCTGTCGTGAACGTATCCTGCCGCCCGAAAAGGTGGGCGAGGTGATCACCACCAAACCCGCCGCCGTGGCGCTGTGGAATACGGTGCTGTTTGACGAAGACTGGTATCTGGACGATTACCTGCCCGACTATCCCGACCGGATCGGGCTGATCGCGGCGATGATCTTTGCCCATGAGCTGACCCATATCTGGCAATGGCAGAACCGCAAGACGACGGGCTATTCGCCGCTGCGCGCGGCGTTTGAACATAGCGGCGGGGCGGACCCGTATCTCTTTGATCTGGAGAGCGACCCGAAGTTTCTGGATTTTGCCTTTGAACAACAAGGCTCTATCGTCGAGGAATTCGTCTGCTGTCGTGCGTTGGACCCGCAGGCACCGCGCACCAAACGGCTGCATGCGCTGATCTCGCAAGAGATGCCCATAGCACCCCTGCCCCAAAGCCGGCCCTATGCGGTGCGGATGCCCTGGGACGGGGTCGAGGTGAACGGGATTTGTAGTTAACGCTGGATGCTTTCAAGGTAGACCAGCAGCCCCGCCAGCACCCGGGGTGTGGGCGTCAGCTGGCCATCCAGATCGACAGGCACCAGATCCAGCGCCATACCCTCGCCAAAGTGCGGCATCACCCGTTGGAGGTGGCTGTCTGTGGCATCGCCCGCCGGGTCGCCATAGATATAGGCCAGCGTTTTGGTCTGCGGAAACCGCCCGCCATTGTCGCGCGCCAGTAGGGTCAGGTCGCGCGGCTGCGGGCGCAGGCCCTTGGCCGCGGCACCGGCCCCTTGGGCGTTCAGCCCGTGGCATTGCACACAGTTCTCGGCAAAAAATGCTGCCCCTTCCGCGCGGTCGGGGGCATCGGGCGGGGTTTGTGCGGGCATACAGGCGGCCAGCCCCAAGAGCAGCGGCACGCCGAGGGCAATTGTGGTTTTCATCATATGATCCTCCGGTAGGTCACGGGGATGCTTGCCCTTGGCGGGGGTCTTCGCCATGATCTGGATCAAGAAACGGGAAAGATTAGGGACTCTCATGGCGCATTATGCAGTTGTGATGCTTTTGGCCGGGGTTGGCATTCCCGTTCTGGCCGCGTTGAACGCAGGGCTTGGTAGCCGGATCGGATCCCCCGCGGCAGCGGCTACTGTGCTGTTTGTGATAGCTTTTTCGGTCAGCTTACTGGTCGCGATGCTGGTGGGGCGGCAAGGGTTTGCGCAAATCCCCGCGGCACCGAAACACTTGCTGTTGGCCGGATTTCTGGTGGCCTTCTACATCCTGTCGATCACCTTTATCGCGCCGCATTTCGGCGTCGGCAACGCGGTGTTCTTTGTTCTGGTGGGCCAGCTTTTCAGCGCCGCGGCGATTGACCATTTCGGGCTGTTCGGCGCGCAGGTCTCGCCCTTGGGGGCCGCGCGGGCCGCTGGCATTGCCTTGATGTGTGCCGGTGTCTGGTTAACCCAGCAAGCCTGAGGCGGATCAGGCCTCGTCTTGTAGCGGGTTGGTCAGCACAAAGAGGATTTCGTCATCCGCCAAGGGGTTTTCGACCCCAGGCAGGGTGATGGTGAGCCCTGTGCTGAGCGTGACCGTCAACTCTCCATCCGAGACGGTCTGATCGGTGACAGCGGCGTTTTCATCGTCGGTTTCGACAATCAGCGCATCTGTGCCGACGTCATAATCGGTGACCGTGATCCCGCCTGTCGCACCGTAGATCGCGGTGAAACTGTCCGCGCCCGTGCCCCCGATGCCGGTGTCACTCGCCCCCAATCGCAGGCTGTCGTCGCCATCTTCGCCAATCAGCTCGTCCGCGACCCCGTCGTCATTGCCGTCTTGGGCGTTGACCCCGCCCGAAAGCGTGTCATTGCCCTGCCCACCAAACAGGATGTCGCGCCCGTCGGTGCCTTGTAATGTATCATCCCCCGCCGTGCCGGTTTGCGACTGTGCCTCAACCTCGGGGGTTTCCTCGGTGTCGTCGATATTTTCCACCGTGGAATCCTCCTCGGTCGCCGCATCTGTTGGCGTGTCGGTTGGCGCGTCGGATTCAGGCTCTGCCGGGTCGGGGGTCAGCGCATCGTCCATGCCTGCGCCCGTGGTCGTCCCCATATCGGGCATGCCGATGGGGATTTCTTCATCCTCGGGCTCATCCTCCGTATCATCGCCAAACGGGTCAAACACGGCCAGCATAGGGCCGAAAGCGGCAAAGAGCATGATGAGCAAAGGTGACATGGCAGCATCCTGTTTTGACACAGTTTGCCCCCTGCTCGTGGCACCAGTTGGGTCTGGGTAAGGATAAATTAAGGCAGCCGCCTCAAAGCGCGACGAGCTGCCCTGCTTCAAGCCGGATCTGGCGGTCCATCCGCGCGGCAAGTTCAAGGTTATGGGTCGCGATTACCGCCGACAGCCCCGTGCCCCGCACCAGCGTCATCAGCGCGGCAAAGACCTGATCCGAGGTGGTCGGATCAAGGTTGCCTGTGGGCTCATCCGCCAGCAGCAGCCGCGGCGCATTGGCCAGCGCACGACAGAAAGCGACCCGTTGCTGTTCGCCGCCCGACAGCGCCGCAGGGCGGTGGTCGGCGCGGTGACTGATGCCGACCTCGTCCAACAGGGACAGCGCGCGGGTCTGCGCCTCGGACTGCGAGACACCGTTTGCAAGCTGCGGCAACACGATGTTTTCCAGCGCGGAAAATTCAGGCAGCAGGTGGTGGAACTGGTAGATAAAACCCACATCGCGCCGCCGCACGCCGGTGCGTTTGCGATCGGACTGCCCTGTCATATCGGTGCCGCCAATCTCGACCGTGCCGGTGTCGGGCGTGTCCAGCAGACCCGCGATATGCAGCAGCGTTGACTTGCCCGCGCCAGAGGGAGCGACCAGTGCGACGACCTCTCCGGCGGCGACGGTCAGGTCGATGCCGCGCAGCACCTTGACTTCGTTCGGTTGGCCGGGGTTGTAGGATTTGCCAATCCCCGAGAGCCGCAAAACAGGATCATTCATAGCGCAGCGCCTCGACTGGGTTCATGCGCGCGGCACGGCGCGCGGGGAAGATGGTGACGACGAACGACAGGCCAAGCGACAGGCCGATGGCCGACATCACGTCACCGAATTGCAGTTTGGCGGGCAGGAAGTAGATGCCGCGGATCGACGGATCCCATGCGTTGCCCCCCGAGAGGTAGTTCACGACGGCAAAAATCTGATCGACATAAAGCGCAAAGAGACAGCCAAGGATCACCCCCATCGCGGTGCCGATGATGCCCGTGAAGGCCCCGCAGATGAAGAACACGCGCAGGATCGACCCTTCGCTTAGGCCCATGGTGCGCAGGATCCCGATGTCGCGCCCCTTGTTCTTGACCAGCATGATCAGGCCCGAGACGATATTCATCGCCGCGATCAAGACAAGGATGCTGAGGATCACGAACATCACGCGGTCTTCGATATCAAGCGCGTTCAGGAACGACCCCGACGCATCGCGCCACGTCCAGATCAGGCCGCGTTCCCCCGCGGCGGATAGCAGCGGCACGGTCAGATCATCCACGCTGTCGGGGTTTTCGACCATCACCTCAAGCTCGTCGGCGACGCCTTCGCGGTTGAAGAAGGATTGCGCCTCGGCCAGAGGCAGATAGGCGCGGGTGCGGTCGATGTCATAGCGCCCGGCCGAGAAGATATAGGTCACCTCGTAGCCATTCACGCGGGGCGATGTGCCAAAGGCGGTTTTCACCCCGTTCGGCGAGATGATCTTGATCGTGTCGCCCAAGCCGACCCGCAGTGCTTGTGCCACGCCGGACCCGATGGCGATGCCCTGTTCGAAATCGGCCAGATCGCCGTCGGCGGTTTCGGGGTTGGCGATGCGCGGGATATTGGCCAGATCGTCGGCATCAATGCCGAAAATCTCGATCCCCGCGTTGGCCTGCCCCTTGTTGGCCATCACCTGACCGCGCACCAAAGGGGCCACCTGTGTCACGCCCGGCACCTGGGCCGCACGCGCGGCCATCTCGGTGTAATCGGGTATCCCCGTCTGGGACACGCCGTTCTCATCCACCGACGCCATATTATACACGGTCACATGGGCATTGGCCCCAAGGATCGTATCGACGAATTCAGCCCGAAAGCCCGACCGCACGGCAAGGGTCGCGATCAGGGCAAAAACCGCCAGCGTGATCCCGATCAGGCTGATCCAGGTCATCACGCTCACGCCGCCTTCGGCGCGGCGCGCACGCAGATAGCGCCAGGCGATCATCCATTCAAAAGGGGCGAAGGGCGGTGTCGAGGATACTGGTTTGGCCAAGGGATGGTTCCGATCTGGGATCAATCGCGCGCAACCTCGCGGTTTCGGCGCATCGGGTCAAGCGAGGAATAGGGTCAAGCGAGGAGTGGTCGCGGCAGCGTGTACCGCAGGTAAAGGCGCGCGTGTCAGCGGCCCTGCGCCGGTATGCGGGTGCCGCGCCGCCGGAACGGGGCGCGTAACAGTCGCAGCAATACACCCAGCCCCAAGCCGCCCGCGACAAAGCCCACACCCGCAAACACCACCCCGGCAAAGTTCAACGGTACGGCGGGCTGAAACGCCTGCCACGCCGCCCCCGCGATCTGCGGGTCCGACATCTGCGGCAGATGGTAGGCGCGCATGAAAGGCCCCTGCCCCTGCAATCGGGTCAGGGCGGTTTGCAATGTCTCGTAGCGGGTAATGGTCGCGGCCATATCGGCGCGGCGACGCTCCATAAACGCGGTGCCGGTCATCTGCGCCAAGGCATCGCTGCGTGACAGGCCAACCGCTTGGGCACTGGCATCGAAATCGGCAACGACCTCGTGCAGCGCATCGACAGCACCCCCCAGCCGTTGCAGATATTGCTGCGAGTATTCGGGGAATTGCGAGCTTATCGCCGCGCCCGCCACACCGCCAGCAAGGGTCAGCGCCCGCAGGATCATGAAACGCCCCAAAGGTCCGTTGCGCAGCGCTTCATGATCCGCCCCCGTTCTTTAAGCCCCGTCGTTACAAGGTTAAGCGATACCGCGATAAATCCCGGCGATCTTTTCAACCGCGGCCTCGGGCGTCATCTCTTCACTTTCGCCGGTGCGGCGCGAGGTGAGCTCTACCACGCCGTTTTTCAGCCCCCGCGGCCCGACGGTGATCCGCCATGGCAGGCCGATCAGGTCCATCGTCGCGAACTTGCCGCCCGCGCGTTCCTTGGTGTCGTCATACAGCGGGTCCAGCCCCAGAGCCTGCAGGCTGGCATATAGCGCGTCACAGGCCGCATCCGCCTGTTCGTCGCCCTGCTTGAGGTTCACAATCCCCACATGGAACGGTGTCACCCCCTCGGGCCAGATGATGCCCTTGTCGTCATGCGATGCTTCGATGATCGCGCCCAGCAGACGGCTGACGCCGATGCCGTGCGACCCCATGTGCACCGGCACAGGCTTGCCATCAGGCCCCTGTACGGTCGCCCCCATCGGTTCGGAATACTTCGTCCCGAAATAGAAGATCTGCCCCACTTCGATCCCGCGCGCGCTACGCTGGCGTTCGGCGGGGACTTCGGCAAAAAGCGCTTCGTCATGGGTCTCGTCCGTGCGGGCATAGCGCGAGGTGAACTCCTCCATCACCGCCTGACACTCGTCAACGGAATCATAATCGATCTCGCGGTCGCCGAACTTCAGCTCGGTGATCTGGCTGTCATAAAACACCTCGGATTCGCCGGTTTCCGCCAGTACGAGGAACTCATGTGTGTCGTCGCCGCCGATCGGGCCGGAATCCGCACGCATCGGAATCGCCTGCAAACCCATGCGTTCATAGCTGCGCAGATAGGTCACCAGATGGCGGTTGTAGGCGTGCAGCGCATCTTCTTTCGTCAGATCAAAGGTATAGCCGTCCTTCATCAGGAACTCGCGGCCGCGCATGACGCCGAAACGGGGGCGGACCTCGTCGCGGAATTTCCACTGGATGTGGTACAGTGTCATCGGCAGGTCCTTGTACGACCCGACGTGGCTGCGGAAGATATCGGTGATCATTTCCTCGTTCGTGGGACCATACAGCATATCGCGGTCCTGACGGTCCTTGATGCGCAGCATCTCGGGGCCATAGGCGTCAAAGCGGCCGGATTCCTTCCACAGATCCGCCGATTGCAGCGTCGGCATCAGCATCGGGATGTGGCCCGCGCGCTGCTGTTCTTCATGCACGATGTTTTCGATCTTGCGCAGCACCTTGAAGCCAAGCGGCAGCCACGAATAGATCCCCGCCGCCGATTGCTTGATCATGCCCGCCCGCAGCATCAACCGGTGGCTGACAATCTGCGCCTCAGAGGGGTTTTCCTTGAGCACAGGCAAAAAATAACGGGACAGACGCATGATGATCCTCTCAGAGTGAATTGGCACCTGACTATGATAATCCCCGCGCCGAGACAATCACGAACAGAAGGGGCACGAACAGAAGGGGCACGAACAGAAGGGGCACCGACAGACGGGGCATCAAGAAGCGTCCACCCACAGCGGGGCACCAAGTCCCGCGTCCCGCAACCGATTGACCCTCGGCGCGCAGACGCGTTTCTTGTCAGCTTCACGAATCCACAAAGGACGCCCCATGACCATGATCCTAGAGCCCGCGCGCGAAACCCCTGTGATCCACGAGACCGGCGTGCTGGTGATCGGGTCCGGCCCCGGTGGTCTGGCCGCGGCCCTCGCCGCCGCCCGCGCCGGGGCAGAGGTGACGCTGCTCGACCGGTTCGGCTGCTTTGGCGGCAATATCACTGTGGTCGGGGTCGAAGGCTTTGCCTGGTACCGCCATGAACAGACGATAGAGGCGGGCGGCATCGGCTGGGAATTCGAGGAACGCGCCAAGGCGATGGGGGCTGCCAGCCCTGAATCCCAATCGCTCAGCTACGAGCTGGACAGCGAGGGGTTCAAACTTGTCGCCGACCGGCTGGTGACCGAAGCCGGCATCCACCCGATGCTGCACCGCCAGTTCGCAGCACCCATCATGGAGGGCGACACGATCCGGGGTGTCATCGTCGAATCAAAAGCGGGCCGCGAGGCGATCCTCGCCAAAATCGTGATCGACGCCACGGGCGACGCCGATGTCGCCCACCGTGCCGGTGCCCCGACCTACAAGACCCCGGTCGAGGAGATGCAGGCCGCCTCGGTCATGTTCCACATCGCGGGCGTCGACAAGACGGCCTTCATGGCGGGGGTCAAGGCCGACCCACAGACCTATGCCAATTGGTCCACGGGCGAATGGGTGGTCCAAACCGATGGCAAGGAAGACGCGATGTTCTCTCCGTTTCTGGCCAAACCCTTTGCCCAGGCCATCCGCGACGGGCGTATGCCCGCCAACCTCAATACCATCGGGGGCACATGGGGCGCTGTGCATGACAGTGGCGAAATGACCTATATGAACCTCGTCCACCTTGCAGAATGCGACGGCACCGACCCCAACAGCATGACCCGCTTCGAGATCGAGGGCCGCGCCCAAGCGATGCACGCGATTGACGCGCTCAAGGCCTATACGCCGGGCTGCGAGACCGCGCGGCTGCGCAATTTCGGCATGAGCATCGGCATCCGCGACACGCGCAAGATCGACGCGGTCTACAACATGACCGAAACCGACGTCCGCCAGCAGGCCCGTTTTGACGACAGTATCGGCATCTACCCCGAGTTCATCGACGGCTACGGCGTGCTGATCATCCCCACCACGGGGCGCTACATGCATATCCCCTACCGCGCGATGCTGCCCAAGGGCGTGAAGAATCTGCTCGTCGCGGGGCGTGCCATCGGCGGCGATAAAATCGCCCATGCGGCCACGCGCAACATGGCGTGCTGCACGGTGGCGGGCCAAGGCGCGGGCGTCGCAGCGGCAATTGCGCTAGCCTTGGGCTGCCCGCTGGACGCCGTGCCGCTGGAACGCGTACAAAAAACCCTGCAAGATCAGGGCGTCCGCCTGCATTGACCGCGCCACGCCCGCTTCCAAATGGCTCTAAATCCTCGCCGAAGGCACCTGCCCCATCGGCGGGTGCTGCCGATCCATTTCACCACGGGCCTTGAAAAACCGGCCCCGTTGCGCAATGTCGACCGAAACCAGAATGCGAGGATGCGGCATGGGCCTGCCTATCAGAGATCAGATGAAATACTGGGGCGTCGCGGGCGCGATTTTTCTGGTGTTCCTATGGTTCACCGGTGACGTGCTGCTGCCGTTTCTGATCGGGGCGGCGATTGCCTATTTCCTGGATCCCGTGGCGGACCGGCTCGAAGCGATTGGCCTAAGCCGCGCGATGGCCACAATGGTGATCACGCTTGTCGCCTTGCTGATCTTTGTGCTGATGGCGCTGCTGGTGATCCCGACCTTGATCAATCAGGCCATCAACCTGTTCGAGGTCGCCCCCCAGCTGACCCGCAATTTCACCAACTTCCTGACCGAACGTTTCCCCACCCTGCTGGTCGAAGGATCGACCCTGCGCAGCTCGATCAACTCTATCGGGTCGACCATTCAGGAACGGGGCGGCGAGGTGCTGAACACGGCGATTTCCTCGGCGGCAACGCTGTTGAACGTGATGGTGCTGTTTGTGATCGTGCCGGTGGTTGCCGTCTATCTGCTGCTGGACTGGGACCGAATGGTTGCCCAGATCGACCGTTTGCTGCCGCGCGACCACGCCCCGGTGATCCGTCGCCTTGCGCGTGACATCGACCGCACGCTGGCGGGGTTCATCCGCGGCATGGGCACCGTCTGCCTGATTTTGGGCGCCTACTATGCCATCGCGCTGATGCTGGTGGGGCTGCAATTCGGCCTTGTGGTGGGCTTTATCGCCGGTCTGGTCACCTTCATCCCCTACCTAGGCGCGGTTTTGGGCGGTGCCTTGGCCATCGGTCTGGCGCTGTTCCAGTTCTGGGGGGATTGGTTCTCGATCGGGATGGTGGCGGGGATCTTCGTGCTTGGCCAGATGATTGAAGGCAACTTCCTCACTCCCAAGCTGGTCGGCAATTCGGTCGGGCTGCATCCGGTCTGGCTGATCCTCGCGCTGTCGGTCTTTGGCTCTTTGTTCGGCTTTGTAGGCATGCTGGCCGCCGTGCCGATTGCCGCCGCCCTCGGCGTGATCGCGCGCTTCGCGACCGAGCAATATGTCGAAAGTTCGCTGTATCAGGGCACGCAGCGCAAGACCTTGGACGAAACGGCGGACTGACACGATGGCACAACAGCTTGGACTTGACCTTCCCAGCCGCCCCGCACTGGGCCGGGACGACTTTTTCGTCGCCCCGTCAAACGCGATTGCCGTGGCCATGATCGAGGGCTGGCAGGCCTGGGCGGGGCGCAAGATGGTGCTGACCGGCCCGCCCGGATCAGGCAAGACCCATCTGGCGCATGTCTGGGCCAATCTGTCCGGCGCACGTATCATCGACGCGCGCGACATTGCCACAGGCGATATCCCCGCGCTGGCCCAAGGCCCGCTGGCGGTCGAGAATGTACCCGACATCGCAGGCGATAATGCGGCCGAGACGCATCTTTTCCACCTGCACAATCTGGTGCTGGCTGAAGGTCATAGCCTGCTGCTGACCGGCACCCCGGCGGTGCCCCAATGGGGGCTGCATCTGCCTGACCTGACCAGTCGTATGCGCGCGGCGACGGCGGCAGCGCTTGAAGCGCCCGATGACAGCCTGCTCACCGCTGTCATGGCCAAGCTGCTGGCCGACCGCCAGCTGACCCCCAAACCCGATGTGATCCCCTACCTGCTGCTGCGCATGGACCGGTCTTTCGCCGCCGCGGGTGATCTGGTCGCGGCGCTGGATGCCGCCAGTCTGGCGCAACAAAAGCCGGTGACACGGGCGCTAGCCGCACAAGTGCTGGACAATGGGTTTAACGCCGCGCGATAATCTTCTCAGATTTCGTCACAAACCCATTACAATGCAACGCCATAAGGCCGTCATGACAAACGCTGACTTTCTCGAATCCGCCTTCGTGCCGCCGCAGGATATGCCCGATCTGGACATCACCGGCCCCGGTCGTTTCTATAACCGCGAGCTCAGCTGGCTCGGGTTCAACTGGCGTGTTCTCGAAGAGGCCAAGAACCCCCGCGTGCCGCTGCTGGAACGCCTGCGCTTCCTGTCGATCTCGGCGGGCAACCTTGACGAATTCTATACCGTGCGTGTCGCCGGCCTGCGCGAGCTTGCCCAAGCGGGCAACACTACCCCCGCCAGCGACGGGCTGACCCCTGCCCAGCAACTGGTGCTGATCAACGAAGACGCGCGCAAACTGATGACCGAACAACAGCGCGTGCTGGTCGATCTGATGTCAGAGATGGACGACCAGAATATCATGCTCGAACGCGCCGCTGATCTGGACGAGGCCGATCTGGCCTATCTTGACGATGTATTCCTGCACCGTGTCTTTGCGGTTCTGACCCCACTGGCGATTGACCCCGCGCACCCCTTCCCCTTCATCCCCAACACCGGCTACGCCTTGGCGCTGCAACTGGAACGCACCAGCGACAAGCGCCCCCTTCAGGCGCTGCTGCCGATCCCGGCGCAGATTGACCGTTTCGTCGCCCTGCCCGCCGCCGAAGGCTCGCTGCGGTTCCTGCCGCTCGAAGATCTGCTGGTGCTCAAGGTGCCGGGGCTGTTTCCGGGCTACAAGCTCAAGGCGCATTTCGAATTCCGCGTGCTGCGTGACAGCGACCTCGAGGTCGAGGAAGAGGCCGAAGACCTCGTGCGGGAATTCGAGGTCGCCCTGAAACGCCGCCGCCGCGGCGAGGTCGTGCGCCTGACCCATTCCGCCGGTGCGCCCGAAAAGCTGAAATCCGTGGTCATGGCCGAACTGGGCGTGCGCCCGCAGGATGTGATCGAACTGGACGGGATGATTGGCATCAACGACCTGTCCGAGCTGGTGACCGACAGCCGCCCCGATCTGCTCTGGCCGCAATTCACCCCGCGCATCCCCGAACGCGTCACCGACCACGAAGGCGATATGTTCGCGGCGATCCGGTCCAAGGACATGCTGCTGCACCACCCCTACGAGACCTTCGACATGGTGGTCCGCTTTCTGGCACAGGCCGCGCGCGATCCAAACGTTGTGGCGATCAAACAGACGCTCTACCGTACCTCGCGCGACAGCCCCATTGTCGAGGCACTGTGCGAAGCCGCCGAAGACGGGAAATCCGTCACCGCGCTGGTCGAGCTCAAGGCGCGCTTCGACGAGGCCGCCAACATCCGCCAGTCACGCCGGCTGGAACGCGCGGGCGCGCATGTCGTCTATGGGTTTCTTGACCTCAAGACCCACGCCAAGATCTCGACCGTGGTGCGCCGCGAGGGCGATCAGTTGGTCACCTATACCCATTATGGCACCGGCAACTACCACCCGATCACTGCACGCATTTATACCGATCTGTCGCTGTTCACCTGTGACCAGAAGCTGGGCCGCGACGCGACCAAAGTGTTCAACTACCTGTCGGGCTACGCGCAACCCGACACGCTGGACAACCTCGCCATCTCGCCCATCTCGCTGAAGCCGCGGCTGTTGGCGATGATCGCCGCCGAGGCCGACCATGCCGCCGCAGGAAAACCGGCCGAGATTTGGGCCAAAATGAACTCCATCGTCGATGCCGATGTGATCGACGCGCTTTACGCCGCGAGCCAAGCAGGGGTGAAAATCAGCCTGGTGATCCGCGGCATCTGCGGGTTGCGCCCCGGCATCAAGGGGCTGTCCGAAAACATCCGCGTGAAATCCATCGTCGGACGCTTCCTGGAGCATTCGCGCATCGTCTGCTTTGGCAATGGCTACGGGTTGCCGCATAAGAAATCGCGGGTCTTCATGTCCTCGGCTGATTGGATGGGCCGGAACCTGACCCGCCGCGTCGAAACCCTGGTCGAGATCGAGAACCCCACCGTCAAGGCGCAGATCACCAGTCAGGTCATGGCGGCCAATCTTGCGGATGTGGCGCAAAGCTGGGTCATGTCCCCCGATGGCAGCTTTGCGCGCCCCGAGATTGCAGAAGGCACTTTCGCCTTCAACTGCCACCGCTTCTTCATGGAGAACCCCTCTCTCTCCGGACGTGGCACGGCGGGCGCATCCGACGTCCCGAAACTGACCCATACCGAAGACTAACCGCTTCATTTTGCCTGTAAACTCTCGCCGAAGGCGCATCTCTCCGCTTGCGTTCCCGGTGACGTTTATATCCCCCCATCGCGGCGGAGTTTTTCACTTGCCCGTTTGCGTTAACGATTGACGCGGCGGGCCGGCTGGGCCAACTTGCCCCCCAAACAAAGGCCCCCGCAGGAGCGTCCGTGGCAGATAAAACCGACACCCCTCCGCCCTCTCCCGTCCCCGAAACGGGCGTCGCTGATCTGGGCCTGTTCGGCAAACCCCTGTTCCAAGACCCGTCGGCCCGTGCGCTGGCGCGTGTGGGTGTGGTCGATGTGGGGTCGAACTCTGTCCGGTTGGTGGTGTTTGACGGGGCGGCGCGGTCGCCTGCCTATTTCTACAACGAAAAAATCATGTGCGCCCTTGGCGCGGGCATGGCCGAAACAGGCCATCTGTCGCCCGAAGGCCGGATCCGCGCCCTATCCGCCATGCGCCGCTTCAGCAAGCTTGCACAGGGCATGGGCCTGTCCGAACTGACCGTCGTCGCCACAGCCGCCGTGCGCGACGCCAGCGACGGGCGTCATTTCTGCGACGAGGTGCAGCGCGAGACGGGCCTGAAGATCTGGGTCATTGACGGCGAGGAAGAGGCGCGGCTGTCAGCACAGGGTGTTTTGCTGGGCTGGCCCGGTGCCTTTGGTCTGGTCTGCGACATCGGCGGGTCGTCGATGGAGCTGGCGGAAATCTCGGGCGGGCGCGTGGGCAAGCGTGTGACCTCGGCGCTAGGGCCGCTGAAACTGCGCGACATCAAGGGCGGTGCCAAGGCACGGCAGGCACAGATCAAGACGGTGATCGAAGGGCTGGCCGAAAAGATGGGCGCACAGCGCGACCGTCTGTTTCTGGTGGGCGGCTCGTGGCGTGCCATTGCGCGTATCGACATGGTGCGCCGCGGCTACCCGCTGCACGTGCTACATGAATACCGGATGACCCCGAAATCCGTCCGCGAGACGGTGAAACACATCCAGACCAGCGACCATGAAGAGCTGCGCAAGATCAGCGGCGTCTCCTCCAGTCGGATGGCGTTGGTGCCCTTTGCCGCCGAAGTGCTGTCGCGACTGGTCAAGACGTTCAAACCCAAGGATATCGCGATCTCCAGCTACGGGATCCGCGAGGGGATGCTGTATGAACAGATGCCCCAACGCCTGCGCGACCGCGACCCTCTGATCGAGGCCTGCCGTTTTGCCGAAGCCAAGGACGCGCGCACACCGGGGTTCGGCAAGGCGCTGTTCGACTTTATCCTGCCGCTCTATAAATCAGCCTCGCCGCAGCGCAAGCGTCTGGTGAAGGCCGCCTGCCTGCTGCACGATGTCAGCTGGCGCGCGCACCCCGACTACCGCGCCGAAGTCTGTTTTGACAACGCGACGCGGGCGAATCTGGGCGGGCTGAAACATTCAGAACGGATCTATCTGGGGCTGGCCCTGCTGCACCGCTATTCCAACAAGCGCGAGAATACCCGTTTCGAAGACCTGTATGAAATGGTCGATGAAAAGACCCGCAACGAGGCCGAGATTCTGGGCAAGGCCATGCGCTTTGGCGCGATGCTGTGGATGAACCCAGAGGAAGAGCGCGGCCACATGCGTTGGTTCCCCAAGAAAAAGCTGCTGGAGCTGTGGCTGACCGACGACATGATGCCCCTGTTCGGAGAGGTCGCCGAAGCGCGGCTGAATTCCCTCGCCCTATCGCTGGGGGCCGAGGTCCAGCTTAAGACCTGCAAGAAATAGCCTGTCTTACAGATCGATCTGCGGCACCTCGTCCAGATAGATCGCGGGGGGCTGCGTTTCCTCCGGTGCCTTGTCTTCGGGCGTTTCATCTTCCGGCGCGGGGTCTGGCTTGCGGCGGATTACGATATCGCCGTTGGGCATCTTTTGGGGCGGCTCATAGACGCTCCAATCCTCGACCTCTTCCAGTAGATCGGTAAAGGCGGGCCCCATCTCGGAAATGAAATTCCGCAGCGCGGGGCTGGCCTTGCGCCCCCACTCGCCCAGCCCTTCCAGCGCGGGGGCCATCTCTTTCTTCATACCGTCAAAGAAATCCCGCGCCCCGCGTTCCATCAAAGAAAAGCCGGAACCGTCGTTTTCCTGCTCCTGCGCCAAGGCGACACTGGACAGGCAGATCAGGGTGGTGGTCAAAAGAAACTGTCTCATGCGGCGAAGACTGCCTTATTTCATCTTGTGATGAAAGCGGGATTACAGGCCCGCTGACAGGTCCAGATCAATCGTCACCGGAAAGTGATCCGACGCCGTGATCAAGGCGTCGCGCAATGCGGCATCCCCCCAGCATTCCGGGTCGTCCAACGGGTGCCAAATGCGCCATTGCGGCCGATGCGCGGTCAGGGACGGGCTGATCATGATGTAGTCCAGCAGCGCCTGCAGATAGCGTTTTTCGGGCGCGATCCAGAAGCGTGACGTGGTGGGCATCGCCCCGATCCGCTGGCCCAAGGCGCGGGTCGCATGGGGATCGACGAGCGCGCGATCCTGCCGGTGCCCCATCACAATCTCGACCGAGGACCGCCCGAAGAGATCCTCGAAACTGTCCAGGCCCGGCCCGTCGTTCAGATCGCCCAAGACCATCAGCGGCGTGCCATCGTCTAGCCGCGCATCGATCCGCCGACGCAGCCAGATCGCCTGCGCCAGCTGCTTGCGCCGGTTCGCGATCCCGATGCGCAGCGCATCCTGCGGCGTCTTGGCCCCATGGGGGGCCTTGGATTTCAGATGCGCGCCGATCATGTGAAACGCCACCCCTTCGCGGGTAACGATATCAAGCTCGAGCGGCGGTTTGGAAAAGACGACATGATCCTCGCGCGCGTCGATATCCAGATCAATGTCCAACGTACCGTCAAAGCGCGGCGCTTCCCCCTGCCCGACCGAACCACCGGGCGCATGGGTGGCCGACAGCCGGTCCGGATCGAACAACAGCGCGATTTCCTGCTGCGTGTCATTGGCAAAGCCGATCACCGCCTTGCGTGTGCGCAGATCGAAATGCGCGGCAAAGCGTTCCAATGCGGCCACTGTGCCGCGTTTGCGGCTTTGGTCAGGGGCCTCGATCACCATGACCGCATCGGCATCCATCGCCCGAAACACGGTACCCAAAGCCTGCGCCTGCTGCGCACGGGTAATATCATGGCGGGCGGACCAGCCGTCATCCAGCAGCAGATGGTCATTGTCGTCGAACAAACCGGTAAACCATTCGACATTATAGGTCGCGATCCGCATTACTGCGCCTTGCCTGACCAGGTCTCCCACGCGCGGTTGATGTCGATCATGCGTTTTTCGGCCATGGCGATGGCCTCTTGCGGCAGGCCACGGGCGACCAGAGCGTCGGGGTGATTGGCCCGCACCAGCTTGCGCCACGCCGCGCGCCCCTCTTCAAGCGAGGCATCGGGCGGAATGCCCAGAACCGCATGGGGCAGCGGCGAGGTATCGGGCACGAACCGCGCCCGAAGCGAGGCAAAATCGCTGTCATCCATCGCGAAAATCTGCGCGACACGCACCAGAAACGCATCCTCGTTCGGGTGGTACATGCCATCGGCCATGGCAATGTGGAACAACCCTTCGATCAGATCATGCAGCGTCTCTGGCTGGTCCGCGAACATCTGCGCAATGCGCGCGGCGTAATCCTCGAACCCGGCCACATCGTGCCGTGCCAGATTGAACACCCGCGCCGCACCCTGCTGGTCGGCCTCGGCAATCTGGAACACTTCGCGAAAGGCGGTAACCTCGTCACGGGTCACCTGCCCGTCGGCCTTGGCCATCTTGGCCCCAAGCGCAATCACCGCAATGGTAAAGGCCACCGACCGCTCTGGCGGGGTGCGCAGACGGTCGAAAACAGCCGACAGCCCCTCACCGGCGGTGAGCGCTGACAAAGCTTCGGTGATGCGAGACCAAATAGACATGACGCCCACCATACGGGGCAGCGCCGGGGAAGTCAGCGGGGCGTCAGCATTTTCTGCATCAAAATTAGGTCAAGCTGCTGCCCGTTCTTCTGCCCGATGCGCGGCATCCTGCCCACGTGGTCAAACCCGAGTGCCGCATGAAAGCCGACGGCACCCGGATTGGCCCCGCTGATCGCCGCCACCATGACACGCCGCCCCTGTGCCACGGCCGCATCACAGGCGGTTTGCATCAAGGCACGCCCGGCACCCGCGCCCTGTGCTGCGGCATCCAGCACGATCGAATGCTCCACCGCATCGCGATACCCCACCCCACTGCGAAAGGCCCCATAGGTGATGAAACCGGCGACACCCTCCGCGTCGGCCACCCAGAACTGCCCCGCGCGACCGACGATCAGCGCCTCGACCTCTGCACCAGTCTTTGGCTGCGACGTGAAGGTGAACAGCGTTTGCGTGATCATCACATTCCACAGGGCCGCCACCGCCCCGGCGTCGCTGCGCTTTGCCGGCCGGATGATCACGCCAGCACAGCGCGGCCCGTGGGCGTGTCAAAACGGGCAGACAGCGCCGGTGTCCCGACCTCGAACACGACGCGCGCATCGGTGAAGATCGGGGCAAGCGCTGCCGCCAATGCCTCGGCCTGCGGATGCTGGACCGTCAATGTCACCAAACGACAGCCAGAGGCATCAAGCCGCTGGGTCGGATGGGCCTCCCCCTCCCATTGCATCAAGGCAGGGGCGCAATTGTCATAGGGCAGCATACCGGTTTCCGGCACTGCCATACGCCAGCGCAGATCCCCACGCTGCAACGCCACCGGCGCGCCATAGCCTTCGGGCAAAGCTTCCAGCGTCGCCTCAAGATCTTCGCAACGGCAAATCCAGTTGGACAGCCGCGCCGGGCCGTTGAACCGGTCCAGATCAAACCAGCGCGCATAGGCAGGCGGCCTCGCCTCGGGATCTACAGCGATCGCCTCCAGATACAGCGCATCGCCAAGCCCCAGCAGATGGTTATGCGTGCCGAACACCGCATGCGCGCCGCCCGGCTGCAACGGCACCCCAAGCACCTGCGCGGCCATGTCGGACGCGGCTCTCAGGCTCTCGCCCGCGACGGCAAGATGGTCCAGTTCAATCATTGGTCCTGCTTCCAGATGGTTCAAATCCTCGGGGGGAGTGTGAGGGGGCAGACAGCCCCCTCGCGCCCGTTTAGCTGCGTGCGGCACGGATCAGTTTGAGGATATCCTGCGCCGCATTGGGGATATTTGTCCCCGGCCCGAAAATCGCCTTGACCCCCGCGTCCTTGAGGAACTTGTAATCCTGCTGCGGAATGACCCCGCCGCAGATAACCAGAATATCCTCGGCCCCCTGATCCTTCAGCGCCTTGATCAGCTGTGGGGCAAGCGTTTTGTGACCCGCCGCCTGGGACGAGATTCCGATGACATGCACGTCGTTGTCCACGGCATCCTGCGCGGCCTCGGCGGGGGTCTGGAACAGCGGCCCCACATCCACGTCGAACCCGATATCGGCAAAGGCGGTCGCAATGACCTTGGCCCCGCGGTCGTGCCCGTCCTGGCCCATCTTGACCACCAGCATACGCGGGCGGCGGCCTTCGGCTTCGGCGAAATCCTCGACCGATTTCTGGATTTCCGCAAAGCCGCTGTCGCCCTCATAGGCCGCGCCATAGACGCCGGCCAATGTCTTGACCTCGGCGCGGTGACGTCCGAATTTCTCTTCCATCGCCATGCTGATCTCCCCTACGGTGGCGCGGGCGCGGGCGGCTTCGACCGCCCCTTCCAACAGGTTTCCGCCCTCTGCGGCGCGGCGGGTCAGCTCGGCCAGGGCGGCTTTGCAGGCGTCTTCGTCACGCGCGCCACGGATCGCTTCGAGACGTTTGATCTGGCTGTCGCGCACCTTGACGTTATCAACATCCAGAATGTCGATCTCGTCCTCGACCTCGCGGCGGTATTTGTTGACCCCGACGATAACCTCGGTGCCGCGGTCGATCTTGGCCTGACGCGTGGCTGCGGCCTCTTCGATGCGCAGTTTCGGCATGCCGGAGGCGACGGCCTTGGTCATCCCGCCCAGCTCTTCCACCTCTTCGATCAGCTTCCACGCGGCGTCAGCCAGATCGGCGGTCAGCTTCTCGACATAGTAGCTGCCGGCCAGCGGGTCGACGACATTGGTGACGCCGGTTTCTTCCTGCAAAATCAACTGCGTGTTGCGCGCAATGCGCGAGGAGAAATCGGTGGGCAGGGCAATCGCCTCGTCCAGGGCGTTGGTGTGGAGCGACTGCGTACCGCCCAGAACCGCGCTCATCGCCTCGTAGGCGGTGCGGATCACGTTGTTATAGGGGTCTTGTTCTTGAAGGCTTACACCGGAGGTCTGGCAGTGGGTGCGCAGCATCGAGGATTTGGGGTTCTTCGGTTTGAATTCATCCATGATCCGCGACCACAGCAGACGCGCCGCGCGCAGTTTCGCGGCCTCCATAAAGAAGTTCATGCCGATGCAGAAGAAGAAGCTCAGCCGGGGTGCAAACCGGTCGACATCCATGCCCGCGGCAATCGCTGTGCGCACATATTCGCGGCCATCGGCAAGGGTAAAGGCCAGTTCCTGCACAAGGTTCGCGCCCGCCTCTTGCATGTGGTAGCCCGAGATCGAGATGGAGTTGAATTTCGGCATGTGGTCCGAGGTATATTCGATGATATCCCCGATGATCCGCATCGAGGGCTCGGGCGGATAGATATAGGTGTTGCGGACCATGAATTCTTTCAGAATGTCGTTCTGAATGGTGCCCGAAAGCACGGATTTATCATGCCCCTGCTCTTCGCCCGCGACGATGAAATTCGCCAGGATCGGGATCACCGCGCCGTTCATCGTCATCGAGACCGACACTTTGTCGAGCGGGATACCGTCGAACAGGATCTTCATATCCTCGACGCTGTCGATGGCCACGCCCGCCTTGCCCACGTCGCCCTCGACGCGCGGGTGGTCGCTGTCATAGCCGCGGTGGGTGGCCAGATCGAAGGCCACCGACACCCCCTGCTGCCCCGCCGCAAGGGCGCGGCGGTAAAAGGCGTTCGATTCCTCTGCCGTAGAGAAACCCGCATATTGGCGGATCGTCCACGGGCGACCGGCATACATGGTCGCCTTCACCCCGCGGGTAAAGGGTGCCTCCCCCGGGATGCCGCCCAGATGGTCCAGCCCTTCGGTGTCTTCCGCGGTGTAAAGCGGTTTGACATCAATGCCTTCCAGCGTGTGCCACGTCAGGTCATCGAGGCTACGCCCGCGCAACTCCGCCTCAGCCAGATTGCGCCAGTTTTCTTTGTCCGCTGTCATGGTGGTGTCCTTTTCTTCTATCGCCGTCTGGCCAGCTTGTGCCGGCTCTTGGGGCGGTTGATGTCTCTGTCAGATTGGCAAGACCATCCGCACCGGCCGTCAGCCAGAACAGATCGTCCGCATAGGTTTCACGCAAGGCCGCGGCCTGCGCGTCGCTAAAGGGGTGCCAGTTGCCCAGCCCGTCGCTGCGCAGCCCTGCCGCGGCGGGGCCCATCTGCGCACGCAGGCTCGCCTCGTCCGGGCGGCGGTTCAGCCAATAGCCGTGGGCGGCGGGGGCGGCACGACCGGTGAGCTGCGTAAACAGCGCATCGGGGCGGCCAGCGTAATCTTCGTAACGGGCGATGCTGATCTTCGCCTCGGGCAGCGCGCAGGCAAGATCGGTGATCACGTCACGCCAGCCGCGCTGGTCATGGGCGATCCGGTCAATCTGGTCGGCGTCGGGGACGGGATGCCCGCGCCCCACGGTATAGGCCAGCGCCGAGGCCCACCAATGGTCCGTCTGCCGGATGGTCAGCACCACCTGTGTCACGCGCCCGCCAAAGCTGGCCCCGAACCGCGCCATACGTTCGCCGATGGCCGGAAACAGCCGCCCGCTGCGCACCGAATGGCGCGCCGACCCGATCATATTCTCGTCCGAGATCAGCAATTGATCCGCCCCGAGGTCCCGCGCCTTGCCCATCAGCAGCGATACGCGCCCGTTTACCAAATTCGGCCCCGAGGCCAGAATTCCCGACGCCGGAAACAGCCCTGCAAACAGCCCGCCACGGGTCTGGCGCGGCCCCCAGACGCAGGTGCCCTGCGCCGCAATGGGATCGGCGTGATCCGCCAGATAGCGTTGAAAACTGGTGGTTCCTGTACGGTGTGCACCGACGTGAAGAAGAATATCCATGATCTGCTTGCCCAATCCTTGAACGGGGGCCAGCCACTGTGGCCCACTAAGAGTTTGAGCCACAGTCATGCCCGCAAACCTGTTGCAGAGTGCTTAATATGCGCAGATGTCCGGTTGCGCATCGCAATTGCGTCGCGCAAGCTTATATCTGTACGGACAGGAGACAAAATGAAACCAGTGATAGCCCTTGTTTTTGCAGGATTGTTTGCGGTCTCGGCGGGGGCGCAAACGGCCACGGAACCCGAGGTTCCCACGTTGTTCCTGCCCGCAGATATGGAAGATTTGAGTGAATTCCACTGGAAAAAAAGACCGGTTCTGGTCTTTGCGGACAGCGAGGATGACCCCGCCTTCCAATCCCAGATGGAGCTTTTGCGCGAGCAGCCCGAAGACTTGATCGAACGTGACGTGATTGTCTTGACCGATACTGACCCAGCGGCGCGCAGCCCGTTGCGGCTGCGGATGCGGCCGCGCGGGTTCATGTTGGTGCTGGTGGGCAAAGACGGCGGGATCAAGCTGCGCAAGCCCCGCCCGTGGGATGTCCGCGAGATCACCCGCAGCATCGACAAAATGACCATCCGGCAACGCGAAATTCGCGAAGCAAAGGAGAAGTCAGGTAAAATCTTCGACTGAACAGCCACCAGCCGCTGCAATATGGGCCGGTGCTGCGAAGGGGTCCCCCGCAGCGCCGTGTCGTATCCCATGATGGCAACGGCTGGCATAGCGCTTATTCGAACTCGATGATGACGTCATCCACAGCGAGGCTATCCCCCGCTGCGGCATTGACCTTGGACACTTTGCCCTTCTTCTCGGCGCGCAGGATGTTTTCCATCTTCATCGCCTCGATGGTGCAGAGGTTCTGGCCTTCCTGAACCTCGTCGCCAACCTCTACATCGATCTTCACCACCAGACCCGGCATCGGGCACAGCAGCATTTTCGATGTGTCGGGCGGCAGTTTCTCGGGCATCAGACGGGCCAGTTCGGCCTGACGCGGGTTGCGCACATGCACTTTCATATCCGCGCCACGGGCCCGCACGCGGAACCCGCCAGAGATTTTGCCGACCTTGAACACCAGCGGTGCTTCATCGACGGTCATCTCGGCCAGTTGGTCGCCCGGTGTCCAGTCGCCCGCAACGCGCAGCGCTGTGCCCTCGTCAAACGTCACCGTCGCGCCCTTTGGATCGGCCTGAATTTCCACATCAAACGACTGGCCTTGCAGCGCGACGTTCCAGGCGGTGCCGACCTTGCGTTCGTGGTTGTCCATGCGGCCCGACACACGAGTCCGGCGGATCTCGCCGACGCGGTGCATGGCGGCGGTGGCCGCCGCGATCCGGCGCAGTTCTGCGTCAGGCAACTCTACCCCGTCGAACCCGTCGGGGTATTGTTCGGCGATGAAGGCGGTGGTCATGTTGCCTTCGACAAAGATCGGGTGATCCATCACGGCAGAGAGGAACGGCAGGTTGTGCCCGATGCCTTCAACCTCGAAGCTATCCAGCGCCACACGCATCCGTTCAATCGCCTCGGCGCGCGTCGGCGCCCATGTGCACAGCTTGGCGATCATCGGGTCATAATACATCGAGATCTCGCCGCCCTCGTACACACCGGTATCGTTGCGCACAGCCGTATCGCCCGCAGGCGCATCGCCCTGCCATTTGTCGTTGGTCAGCAAGGGGCCGGCCGCGATCTCCATCGGAGGACGGTAGCGCGTCAGACGCCCGATGGAGGGCAGGAAACCGCGGTATGGATCTTCGGCATAGAGCCGGTTTTCGATCGCCCAACCGGTCAGTTTCACATCGTCTTGGGTGATGGTCAGCTTTTCGCCATTGGCGATGCGGATCATCTGTTCGACCAGATCAACACCGGTGATCAGCTCGGTCACAGGGTGTTCCACCTGAAGACGGGTGTTCATTTCGAGGAAGTAGAAGTTTTTGTCGCCGTCCACGATAAATTCGACCGTACCGGCAGAGGTATAGCCAACGGCCTGCGCCAAGGCGACGGATTGCTCGCCCATGGCTTTGCGGGTGGCTTCGTCAAGGAAAGGCGACGGGGCCTCTTCCACGACCTTCTGGTTGCGGCGCTGGATCGAACATTCGCGTTCGCCTAGATAGATGCCGTTGCCGTGGGCGTCGCAAAGCACCTGAATTTCGATGTGGCGCGGCTGGGTCACGAATTTCTCGATAAAGATACGGTCATCGCCAAAGCTGTTGGCGGCCTCGTTCTTGGACGACTGGAACCCCTCACGGGCCTCTTCGTCGTTCCACGCGATACGCATCCCCTTGCCGCCCCCACCGGCAGACGCCTTCAGCATCACCGGGTAGCCGATTTCGTTCGAGATCTTCACCGCCTCGGCCGCGTCTTCGATCAGCCCCATATAGCCGGGGACCGTGGAAACACCGGCTTCCTGCGCGATTTTCTTGGAGGTGATCTTGTCGCCCATCTTCTCGATCGCGCCCTTAGGGGGGCCGACAAAGGCGACGCCAGCGGCGTCGAGCGCCTCGGCGAATTTCGCGTTCTCGGACAGGAAGCCATAGCCGGGGTGTACGGCCTGCGCGCCCGACTGCTTGATCGCGTTCATGATCTTGTCGATCACGATATACGACTGGTTCGCGGCGGGCGGGCCGATGTGGATCGCCTCATCGGCCATCTGGACGTGCAACGCCTGCGCATCAGCGTCGGAATAGACGGCGACGGTTTCGATGCCCATCTTCTTGGCGGTCTTGATAACGCGGCAGGCAATCTCGCCGCGGTTGGCGATCAGGATCTTATTGAACATCGACTGTCCCTTTTGGTCTTGAGTGAACGGAAAAACCCCGCATCAGCACGCGGCTGAGCGGGGCAAAATCTTTGGCACTGCAGCTACCGCGACCCGAGGCCGCGGCAGATGTCAGATTATTGGCAGCGCACTGCGCCGGATTGGCACGCCAGTACGTTTGCACCAGCACCGATGGCCGCGCCCTGCGCGAGGCTACCGCCTGTGACGGCTGCAGCACCGGCACCCACGACACCACCGCCGAGCGCTTGTTCGCCCAGTGTGTCACCGCATGCAGCGAGGCCAGCGGACGCAGTAACGGCGAGAAGAATTGTTTTGATGGACATGGGATTAAACCTTTTATTGATCGTGCGTTATTCGTGATGTGATGCTGATAAACGCATGGTTTCGCAGAAGGTTCCACCGCGGTTCGAAATTCTGCGCGCGCCCCTGCCCCAACGGGCAAATTACCGCCCAACATGCCGCGCATGTGGCGAAAATCAGCTGAAAGGAAGGGGGCGACGCGCATGATCAATCCTCGAACGCGTCGGGGAAAGACGCCCGGGCAAGGGCTTCGTTGATGACCAGCATCGCTTCGTAGTCGGCTGGATCAAAGGGGTCATCTACCGCGACGACCTCGCGGCCAAAGAGCCACGACAGACGGCCCGCGTCCAGATTGCCCCTTTCGAACGGCTCGTCGCCAAAGGCTTCCCACAGCGCGCGCATAAAGGCGGTGTCAACGCGACGGTCCGCCGCCTTGCGGTCAGAACGGCGTTCGCGACGGGTCAGCGGGGTGACCCCACGCGGATTGGCGCGACGGATAACGAATTGATAGTCTGATCCGGGCATACGCCCCGGAAAACCGCGATGTTTCAGCATGATACCCCCCAGACTGCGAGAGCGATGCGCGGTGCTATCCCTGCGTTACGTGCCGCAGAGAGGTTGGAGACAGGCGCAGACGCCTGCCCCCAGCAAGCATTACTTGTACTTGCCTGTGTACACGGGCTCAACCGAGATGGGCTCGGGTGCGACCACGACGAATTCTTCTTGCTGCTTGGGTGCGCATGCCGAAACGGCTGCGATAAGGCCGAATGCGGCCAGCATTGTGATGCTCTTGGACATCTAAGTCTCCTGTCACTGTTTAAAGGGCCCGGCACTGCCTCATGCCAATCAGACCCCGGTTTTAAAGTAAGAAATACGTCGGTATTCCCCGCCGCGACATTATCGCAGTTCATTGGCGTTGCATACGGTGTGCTTTCCAATGCGGCCAAATGTGACGCCAAAGCCGCAGTTCGGCGCGCTGGTGCCGCAGCGCTCGCAAGATGTTGTGGGTGCATCAAAGGCCCTCCCAGATACAGGTGTCGTTGCTCAGGCGAAATGCCTCGAAAAACTGTGTGGCATCGGGGTCGGACACCCCGAATTCCGTGACGCGATCAGCCAAAGAGATCACGATGACCTCTCCGTCCAGCGCATGTTGCGCCATATAGGGAATGGCCAGCGCGTCGCACAGATAGGTCATATCGGCCCCAACCTGCGCAAAGTCCACAGCGCCCGTATCGCGCGCGATATAAGGGGCGACAAAACGGAAGCGCAGCCATGTCTGCACCCCCACCTCGTCTATCAGCACCTCTTGCAATTCGATGCTTTCGCCCGACGGCACCTCGACCGGCTGCGCCGCGGCAGAGGCCGCGGCCAAAGCTGCGCAAACCGCAAGCCACTTCGGTGCCGCACCCGCTGGATGCAGCCCGTAGGGCAAAGACGCGGAAAGAAAGGATCGAACGGAAAGCAAAGCGGTCTCCTGCCCCTCGGGGTGCCTGAAAAGGCACCGCAAGGGATATGGATTAAAC
Source organism: Sulfitobacter sp. M39 (assembly GCF_021735935.1). Classification (NCBI taxonomy): domain Bacteria; kingdom Pseudomonadati; phylum Pseudomonadota; class Alphaproteobacteria; order Rhodobacterales; family Roseobacteraceae; genus Sulfitobacter; species Sulfitobacter sp. M39. The sequence continues at coordinate 1,472,073 of NZ_WMDZ01000001.1, read as the reverse complement.
GACGTTAGAGCGGGATGTTGTTATGCTTTTTCCAAGGCATTGCGGCTTTCTTGTTGCGCAACGAGGCAAAGGCGCGGGCAATCCGCTTGCGCGTGGTACGCGGCTGGATCACTTCGTCGATAAAGCCACGCTCTGCCGCCACAAAGGGGTTCGCGAAACGCTCTTCGTAGTCGGCGGTGTGTCGTGCGATCTTTTCGGGGTCGTTCAGATCGGCACGGTGGATGATCTCTGTCGCGCCCTTGGCCCCCATCACGGCAATCTCGGCTGTGGGCCACGCGTAGTTGAAGTCGGACCGCAGGTGCTTGGACGCCATCACGTCATAAGCGCCGCCATAGGCTTTGCGGGTGATGACCGTCACCATCGGCACCGTCGCTTCGCCATAGGCGAACAGCAGCTTGGCACCGTGTTTGATCACGCCGCCATATTCCTGCCCCGTACCGGGGAGGAAGCCGGGCACGTCCACCAGCGTCAGGATCGGAATCTCGAACGCATCGCAGAAGCGCACAAACCGCGCCGCCTTGCGCGAGCTGTCGATATCAAGGCACCCCGCCAGCACCATCGGCTGGTTTGCGACCACACCCACGGTGCGCCCTTCGATACGGATAAAGCCGGTCAGGATGTTCTTGGCGAAGTCTTCCTGAATTTCGTAAAAATCGCCTTCATCCGCAAGCTTGTGGATCAGCTCTTTCATGTCATAGGGCGTGTTGGCGTTGCTGGGCACCAAAGTATCAAGCGACGCCTCGATTCGGTCGGGCTCGTCAAAGAACGGGCGCACGGGCGGCAGGTCGCGGTTGTTGGCAGGCAGGAAATCGACCAGACGACGCACCTCGGCCAGTGCTTCGACGTCATTTTCAAACGCGCCATCCGCGACGGAGGATTTGCGCGTGTGCGTCGTCGCGCCGCCCAATTCCTCTGCGGTGACCTGTTCGTTGGTCACGGTTTTCACCACGTCAGGGCCTGTCACGAACATATAGGACGTGTCTTTGACCATGAAGATAAAGTCGGTCATCGCAGGGGAATAGACCGCCCCGCCCGCACATGGCCCCATGATCACGCTGATCTGCGGGATCACACCGGAGGCCTCGATATTGCGTTGGAACACTTCGGCATAGCCCGCGAGGCTGTCGACGCCTTCCTGAATACGCGCACCGCCGGAATCGTTGATCCCGATGACAGGCGCACCGTTCTGGATCGCCATATCCTGAATCTTGCAGATCTTCTGCGCGTGGGTCTGGGACAGCGATCCGCCAAAGACCGTGAAATCCTGACTGAAGACATAGACCAGACGGCCATTGATCGTGCCCCAACCGGTGACAACGCCGTCACCTGCGGGTTTTTGCTGCTCCATCCCGAAGTCGGTGCAGCGGTGGGTGACGAACATGTCGAATTCTTCAAACGACCCATCATCAAGCAACAGGTCGATCCGCTCGCGGGCGGTCAGCTTGCCACGGGCGTGCTGCGCGTCAATGCGCTTTTGCCCTCCGCCCAGTCGGGCGTCGTCGCGGCGGGTTTCAAGCTGTTCCAGAATATCTTTCATCACGCACCTCTATAAGATTTCCGCCACCGTAACGCCGCCCCCGCGCGAACCAAAGCGCATTTTTGCAAATTTGCAAAAACTATACACCCTTCTCCTTGCTAATTGAAAACTTGCAAATCGTTCGGTTACCGTATGGTTCTGGATAGACAAGATGCAACCGCAGGCATACTGATATGCAATGATCAAGGATAACCCCGTCCGTTTTCTGGATAAAACATCCCCCCCGCATATTTCCACGCTGATCCTTCTTTCTGGGATCGGGGCGCTGGCGATGAATATGTTCCTGCCAAGCCTTCCCGCTATGGCTGAATATTTCGACGCCGATTACTCTGTGATGCAGCTTTCCGTGCCGCTTTATCTGCTGTGCAGCGCGGTATTGCAGGTGCTGATCGGCCCGATTTCGGATAATCTAGGCCGCCGCAATGTGCTGCTGTGGGGGTTGGCGATATATATGGTTGCGACGGTGGGCTGTATCTACGCCCCCACGACGGCTGTGTTCCTTGCCTTCCGCTGCGTGCAGGCCATCGTCGCCGTGTCGATGGTGCTAAGCCGTGCAGTGGTCCGCGATATGTTCGCCCAAGATAAAGCCGCCTCGATGATCGGCTATGTCACGATGGGCATGGCGCTGGTGCCCATGATCTCCCCCGCTGTGGGCGGGTTGCTGGAACAATCCTTCGGCTGGCAGGCGACCTTCTGGGCGATGTTCTGGATCGGGGCGCTGGTACTGGCGATCACATGGTTCGACCTTGGCGAGACCCACGTCGCGTCAGGGCGCACGCTGACCCAGCAATTCGCCGAATACCCCGAGCTGCTCGGCTCTCCGCGGTTCTGGGGGTATTCGATGGCGGCGGCCTGCTGCTCGGGGGCGTTCTTTGCCTACCTTGGCGGCGCGCCCTTTGTAGGCAGCGTCGTTTTCGGCATGGAACCGGCCGAGCTTGGCATCTATTTCGGCGCGCCTGCCGTGGGCTATTTCCTTGGCAACTTTATCACGGCCCGCAAAGCGACCGTGGTCGGCGTCAACACGCTGGTGCTTTGGGGCTGTTTGGCCAATGCGATTGGCGGTTCGGTGTCGATGATGATCTTCCTGCTGGGCTATGGATCGCCGCTATCCTTCTTTGGCATGATGACGCTGGTGGGCCTTGGCAACGGGTTGTGCATCCCCAACGCGACCGCGGGCCTGTTGTCGGTACGCCCGCATCTGGCGGGCACGGCATCCGGGCTTGGCGGCGCGATCATGATTGGCGGTGGTGCGGGGCTGAGCATTCTGGCCGGTGCCCTGCTGAGCGAAGAAACCGGAGCCTATCCGCTGCTCTGGATCATGCTGGCTACGGCCGTCGCGGGTGTCGCGTCGATCTTGGTCGTGATCCGCCGTGAACGGGCGCTTGGTATCGCCTGACGGGCCTTGCCGCCACTAGTTTGCAAAGATACGGTTTGCAGAACCAATAACTTTGCAAAGGCCCCACCCCGATGGCGATCCAAAAGCTATACGCTGGCGCAAAACTGCGCGAGCTGCGCACAAATCTGGCTCATACCCAGAAAGAATTCGCCGCGCGCCTTGGCGTATCCCTTCCGTACTTGAACCAGATGGAGAACAATAACCGACCCGTCAGCACCACGGTCGTGTTGGCGCTGGCGTCTGAATTCGGGATGGATGTCACCGAACTGTCGAGCGGGGACAGCGAACGGTTGGTCAGCGACATGCGCGAAGTCCTGTCCGATCCGGTGTTCGAGGGCGATGTGCTGCCGCTGGCCGATGTGCAGCTTGCGGCCTCCAACGCGCCGGGGCTGGCGCGGGCATTCATCAAGCTGCACCAAAGCCACCGCCAGACCCAGGAACGGCTGGCCTATCTGGACGAAGCCTTGGGCCGCGAAGATGCCCGCCCTTCCCCCAGCCCGTGGGAAGAGGTGCGCGACTTCTTCCATTATTGCGACAATTATCTGGATGCCGTGGACCGCGCCGCGGAGTATTTCGCCCGCGACACCGGCACCGGCCAAAGCCTGCGCGACACCACGCTAGAGGCGCTGTCCAGCGCAGGCATCACCGTCGCCTTCGACGAGACAGATGCCCTGCGCCGCTATGATCCGGCCAGCGGCGTATTGCATGTATCGGCCCGCGCCTCGCAGGCCACACAGACGTTCCAGATGCTGCTACAGGTCGCCCTTGTGCGCCAGAACGACCTGCTTGAGGCAACCTTGGATTTCGCGCGTTTCAACAGCCCTGCGGCCCGTGACATCGCGAAGATGGGGCTGGCGAACTACTTTGCCGGGGCCGCGCTGATGCCCTACGCTCGGTTTCTGGAGCGCGCCCAAAGCTGCCGCCATGACCTTGAGGTGCTGGCCTCCGATTTTGGGGCGTCGATCGAACAGGTCGCGCATCGGCTGTCGACGCTGCAACGCCCGGGGTCAAAGGGGATTCCGTTCTTCTTTGTCCGTGTGGATCAGGCGGGCACGATCACCAAACGCCATTCGGCCACCCGTCTGCAATTCGCGCGGTTTGGCGGAGCCTGCCCCCTGTGGAACGTGCACAGCGCCTTTGAAACGCCGGGCCGCTTCCTGCGCCAGCTGGCCGAAACGCCGGACGGGGTACGCTATATCTCGCTGGCGCGGGACATCTCGAAACCGGCGGGGCGGTTTGGCGCACCGGTGCGGCGCTATGCGATTTCACTGGGGTGCGAGGTGCGCCATGCGCCCGCGCTGGTCTATGCCGACGGGATGGACACCACCCGCGCCTCTGCGTTTGAACCTATCGGCATATCTTGCCGTATCTGCGAACGTAAACATTGCCACCAGCGGTCTGTGCCGCCGCTGGAACGCCAACTGGTGGTAGACCCGAACCTGCGCGACGTGCTGCCCTATCAGGTGGATTGACCGCTTACCGCTTAGCCGCCCGCCATCCGGCGGCACGCGCCTGCGCCGCGCTGCAGAACCAGCGTTCGCCCTTGTCGGTGCGGATCACGGTACGGTCATAGTCGTGCTGTCCGGGCACGTGAAAGATCCGCGTGCCCTTGCTGCTGACATTCCCCTTGATCACACAACCGCCCGGCCCTGCCGAGGCGACGGGTTTCGCCACCGTTCTAGAGGCTTTGCGATAGGCATCGGGGCGCTGCGTTTCATAGACATGCACCCCGCGTCCTGCCCGCTTGGCCGCCGCTTCACTCGCGACATAGGCGCGGCTGTAGCGCGCGTAGGAAAAGGCCAGCCCCGCCGCGACCAAGGCTTGCCCCATGTCCTGCCCCAAGGCGGCACAGCGCGCGACAATCCGGCCATAGCGGTCGGTATCCACCCGCTGGCAGTCGGCCCGCTGTCCGTCATAGGTGGCGCGCACCTGCGCCGTCACCCAAGCGCCGCAGTTCAACACGCGCCCATCCGCTGAACGGCAAGGCTGATCCCCTTCGACCGCATCGATGCCGAAAAGCCTGATCCGCGTCTCACCCAATGCGATCGTATCGCCGTCGATCACCCGGATCTCGCCCGTCAGGCGCGGTTCGACCGCCGCAGCGGGCTGCGTGAAAACGGCGACCAGCGCCGCTGCGAAACATGTGTGAAGGATGGCTTTCATATCCCGTTGATTGGGGTGTTTCCACGCCCCAATCAACCAGAGATATTAACTAAGGTTAACTTTCGTTAACACTTGTGGCCTCTCGACCAAGGGTCCAGCCCCTTAGCGCTGCGCGGTTTCCCAGTCGGGGTGAATCCAGGGCGCGTCATTCGCCGCGGCCAATGGATCAAGCCCCAGCACATGGTCCGAGATTTTCTCGCCCACCATGATGGACGGGGCGTTCAGGTTGCCATTGGTGATCCGCGGGAAGATCGAGCTGTCGGCGACACGCAGCCCCTCTACCCCGATCACACGGCCCTGCGGATCGACCACCGCCTGCGGGTCATCGGCGCGGCCCATGCGGCAGGTACCACAGGGGTGATAGGCGCTTTCGGCATGTTCACGGATGAAGGCATTAAGCTCCTCGTCGCTTTGCACATCGGCCCCCGGCTGGATCTCGTGTTTGACGAAGGGTTTGAAGGCGTCCTGCGCAAAGATCTCGCGGGTGAGGCGAATACAGGTGCGGAACTCCTCCCAATCCTTGTCTTGCGACATGTAGTTGAAAAAGATTTTCGGCGCGTCGGCCGGATTGCCCGAGGCCAGGGTGACAGACCCGCGCGAGGTCGACCGCATCGGCCCCACATGCGCCTGAAACCCGTGGCCTTCGGCGGCGGCCTGCCCGTCATAGCGCACGGCGATCGGCAGGAAGTGATACTGGATGTCAGGGTATTTGATCCCCGCCTTCGACCGGATGAAGGCCGCGCTTTCAAACTGGTTCGACGCGCCCATGCCGGTTTTCGTGAACAACCACTGCGCGCCGATCACGGCCTTGGAAAAGATGTTCCAGTGCTTGTACAGCGTAATCGGCTGGCTGGCGGCCATCTGGATATACAGTTCAAGGTGGTCTTGCAGGTTCTGGCCCACACCGGGACGGTCGGCGATCACCTCGATACCATGCCCTGCCAGATGCGCGGCAGGGCCGATGCCCGACAGCATCAGCAGCTTGGGCGAGTTGATGGAGGACGCCGCGATGATCACCTCGCCGCTGGCGCGCAGCACCTCGGTCTTGCCACCGCGCAGCACCTCGACCCCGACAGCGCGACCGTCTTCGATCACGATCCGCTGCGCCAAGGCGCGTACGAGTTCGACGTTGCCGGTCTTTTGCGCGGGCCGCAGATAGGCGTTGGCCGCGGACCAGCGCCGGCCCTTCCAGACCGTCTGCTCCATCGGGCCGAAGCCTTCCTGTTTCTCGCCGTTATAATCGTCGGTCGCCTCGTATCCCGCTTGTTTGCCCGCCTCGACAAAGGCTTCGAACAAGGGATTTTCGCGGGGGCCACGGCTGACATGCAGCGGGCCGTCAGTGCCGCGCCAGTCGGGGTCGCCCCCGTGGCCGCCATCGTGCCAGCTTTCCATGCGTTTGAAATAGGGCAGCACATCGGCATAGCCCCAGCCGTCGGCCCCCTGTTCTTCCCAGTGGTCATAGTCCATCGCGTGCCCGCGCACATAGACCATCCCGTTGATTGAGGACGATCCGCCAATCACCTTGCCACGCGGGGTCGCCAGACGACGGTTGTTCAAATGCGGTTCGGGTTCGGACTGGAACCCCCAGTCGTAGGTTTTCATGTTCATCGGGTAGGACAGCGCCGCCGGCATCTGGATGAACGGCCCCGCATCGCTGCCACCATGTTCGATCACCAATACCTTGCGCCCTGCCGTGGCCAGGCGGTACGCCATCGCGCAGCCCGCGCTGCCCGCCCCTACGATAATAAATTCAGCTTCCATCCTATCGCCTTCCTTCCGTGAGTCTTGTGCGGGTCAACGAGGCCGCAGGCCCCGCGCCCCGGCGCGGCTGGTCCTTGACGCGCGCAAGACTCGCATCCCAACATTGTCGCGGTGACTTGAGGATCAGACCGATCCGTCAAGCACCTCTCAGCATATTCCGGCACGCCCTGCCCAAGCCCCCATTCTTGCCGAAGGAAAGCCCGGGCCAAATGCGTGCCCCAAGTATCGCATGCGCGTTAGCGCAGCGTTGGATCAGCCCCTAGAAAGGCGCTTCCATATCGCCCATGCGCACGTAGACGGTTTTCAGCTGGCTATAGTGATCAATCGCCGCCTTGGAGTTCTCGCGCCCCACGCCCGAATTTTTCATGCCGCCAAAGGGGGCTTCGACCGGTGCGTCGTTATAGGTGTTGATATAGCAGGTGCCCGCCTCGAACCCCGCCGCGACGCGGTGCGCGCGGGACAGGTCTTTGGTGAACACACCGGCGGCCAGACCGAATTCGGTCGCATTGGCACGGGCCATGACCTCTTCCTCGGTCTCGAAATCCAGCACCGACATGACCGGCCCGAAAATCTCTTCGCGCGCGATGGACATGTCGTCGGTCACATCAGCAAAGACAGTGGGCTGCATGTAAAATCCGTCGCGGTCGATCGCCGCCCCGCCATAGACCAGACGCGCGCCTTCGGCCTTGCCCTTTTCGACATAGCCAAGCGCGATCTCCATCTGGCGCTTTGATACCATCGGGCCAAAGCTGGTGTCAGGGTCCATCGGGTCGCCGATCACAGCAGTCTCAAGCCGCTCGGCCAAGCGTTTCAGGAATGCCTCCTTGATATCGCGGTGTACGAAGACACGGGTGCCGTTCGAACAGATTTGACCCGAGCTGTAGAAATTCCCCAAGATCGCGCCACTGATGGCGTTTTCAATGTCGGCGTCCTCGAACACGATCATCGGGGACTTGCCGCCCAGTTCCATCGTGACGTGCTTGATACCTTCGGCAGCGGCGGCATAGACTTTGCGGCCCGTGGGTACAGAGCCGGTGAGCGAGACCTTGTCGACGCGCAGGTCGGTCACAAGGGAGGCCCCCACTTCGCCCATGCCCTGCACAACGTTATAAAGACCGGCGGGCAGCCCTGCCTCTACCAGAATTTCCGCGACTTTCAGCGCGCAAAGCGGCGTCGTCTCGGACGGCTTGAAGATGATCGAGTTCCCGCAGGCCAGCGCCGGTGCGCCTTTCCAGCACGCGATTTGCGTCGGATAGTTCCATGCGCCGATACCGACACAGACGCCCAAAGGTTCGCGGCGGGTATAGACCCAGTCTTCGCCCAGCTGGATATGTTCGCCCGTCAGAGAGGCCGCCAGACCGCCGAAATATTCCAGCGCATCCGCACCGCTGGTCGCATCCGCAACCGAGGTTTCCTGATAGGGTTTGCCGGTGTCATACGTCTCAAGGATCGACAGATCGTGGTTGCGTTCGCGCATGATGTCGGCGGCGCGGCGCAGGATACGGCCCCGTTCGGTACCGGTCATCGCGGCCCAAGCAACTTGCGCGTCCCGCGCGGCGGTGATGGCTTTCTCGACGATTTCCGGCGTGGCGGCATAGACGGTCGCGATGACCTCGCCCGTGGCCGGGTAGATCACCTCGATCGGGGTGCCGTTGGTATCTTCGACATATTCGCCGTTGATGAAATGGCTGGCGGTGGGTTGCGTTTGCATAGGTCTCTCTTTTCGGTTGGGCCCCGCCCGTATGGCGGGGCCGCTCAGGTTTAAGGGTTATTCGGCCGGGATATTGGCGTTGCCATCCAGCCCGTGCAGGTGACGGCGTTTGACAAAGAACATATAGCCAAGCGCCAGCAGGTAGATGCCGATCACGATGGTCCCGACCCACTGGATTTGCAGCCACTGGCTTTGGAACAGCAGGGTCAGCACGAATAGGCCGATGGCGTTCGCCAGCACGTAAGACACCGTGCCAAAGCGCTCGGTCGTGAAGTTGAGGTTATCGGTGTAGAGCCGGATCAAACTGTCGAAAGAGTTGATCACGAACACGATGCCCACGATGGTCATGGCCCAGTTCGGGAAGCCCGCGGTACCGATGCCGTTCAGGTGGTAGTAGTACAGCACCGAGAACCACAGCCCCAAGGGGATCGACGGGAATACCAGCAAGGATGCCAGCAGTTGCCACGTCTTCAGCCCGCCGACAAAGCGGCTAACGAACTGCCCGATCATGATAGACCAGGCGAACCACCAGAACAGGTAGAATTCGTGGTAATCCGTCAGCGGGATGATGAACTTGTGGATGTTCGCGAAATAGCCACCAAGGTTGCTTGCCGTTGAGGTGAATTCGCCCAGTCCCATGCCGGCGTTCAGCCACATGTAAGCAATCAACGCCAGAAACAGCAGGGTCGAGCTGACAGACAGCACGCGCACAAACTTGAGGTCCGTCGAACTGAAGGCCGCAATCAAGATCACGAGGAAGCAGATCAGGTAGAAGACCGGCAGGATCGTCTCTCCGTCGCCGACCTCGGCGATGTAATAGGGCATATAGATCAGGAACAACGCACCGGTGAAGGCACAAGTGGTGATGATCACGATGTTGTTCAGCAGCTTGATCGCGGGGATCTCAAAGAACTTCACCCGCGGCTCGATGGCGCAGAAATAGAAGGTCGTCAGGAAATAGAACGCCCAGATCAGAAAGCCCCAAAACCCGAATTCAAGCGCCAGCGGGTTGGTGAACCCATAGGCTGGCTCGGTGGCCGTATCCGCATAAAGCGGGAAGTCGAAGGCCAGCGGGAACATGATCAGCCCCACATCCAGCCCCGACGTAAAGAGGATCGCGATAAAGGTGAACAGCGGCACCGGCGTCACGCCGGTCAGCGGCAGGTTCCACCACTTGATCGTACAGAAAATAGTTAAGCCCAAAGCCAGTATGACCCCGAACGAAATGATGGTCGTTAACATTGTGTCCCTCCGTGTTGGGGGTGCATTATTGGTTTGGTTGCCCGCACCCCTTGGGCAGTCGTTCTATTCGCCGCGCGGAAAACGTTTGTTGTCTTCCAGCACGTTCAGATCCATGTGGTTGCGCATGTATTGCTCTGACGCATTGCGCAGCGGCTGGTGATCCCACGGATAGTACCCGCCCTTGCGCAGCGCCTCGTAGACGACCCAGCGGCGGGCCTGACTTTTACGGACATCTGCGTCGAACGCGGCCAGATCCCAGCGGGCGTCGGCCTTGGCCGACAGGGTGAGCCGCGTGCCCTGATGGGCAGGTTCTTCCGCAAGGTTGGTCAGTTCGTGCGGATCGGTTTCCAGATCGAACAGTTGGTCAGGGTCAAGCGCGCAGCGGTTGAACTTCCACTTGCCGTAGCGCAGTGACACCATCGGCGCGTAAGACGCCTCTGCCGCGTATTCCATCGCGACGGGTTCGGTGCGTTCCACCCCCTGCCCCATGGGCACCAGCGATTGCCCTGTGGTCCATTCCTGCACCTCGTCCATTGAAACGCCTGCCAGATCACAGACGGTGGGGCAAACGTCGATATTGCTGACCGGCGTGGTCTGCAAGCCCGGTGCCATCTGCGGGGCGGCGATCATCATCGGCACGCGGGACGAGCCTTCGAAAAAGCTCATCTTGAACCAAAGCCCCCGCTCGCCCAGCATATCACCGTGGTCCGAGCAGAAGATGATGATCGCCTCTTGGCGCGTGTCTTCAAGCGTTTGAAGGATCTCACCGATCTTGTCGTCAAGATAGCTGATGTTGGCAAAGTAAGCCTGACGCGAACGTGTGATGTCGCGTTCGGTGATGTCAAAGCTGCGCCAGTCGTTCGCGTCAAAGATACGTTTGGAATGGTTGTCCTGATTTTCATACCCCAGATCGGGCACCTCGGGCAGCAGGTGGTCGCAATCGTTGTACAGATCCCAGTATTTCTTGCGCGCGACATAGGGGTCATGCGGGTGCGTAAAGCTGGCGGTCAGGCACCACGGGCGCGGATCCAGACCGCGGGACAGATCGTAAATCTTGCGCGTCGCCTCATAGGCCACGGCGTCGTCATATTCCATCTGGTTGCTGGTTTCCGCCACACCTGCGCCGGTCACCGACCCCATATTATGATACCACCAGTCAATGCGTTCCCCCGGCTTGCGATAGTCCGGCGTCCAGCCGAAATCGGCGGGGTAGATATCGGTGGTCAGGCGTTCCTCGAACCCGTGCAACTGATCGGGGCCGACGAAATGCATCTTGCCCGACAGGCAGGTCTGATAGCCCGCACGCCGCAGATGGTGGGCGTAGGTGGGCACGCTCGACGCGAACTCTGCCGCGTTGTCATAGACGCCTGTGGCCGACGGGAGCTGCCCCGACATGAACGCCGCACGCCCCGGCGCGCATAGCGGGCTGGCGGTATAGGCGTTCTTGAACCGCGTCGACCGCGCCGCCAGCTTTTTGAGGTTCGGGGCATGTAGCCAGTCGGCGGGGCCGTCGGGAAACAGCGTGCCGTTCAACTGGTCGACCATCAGGATAAGGATATTGGGCTGGGTCATTCTTTGGCTCCCACAAGCATATGCAGCACCGACAGGGCGCGGTCGCTGGCGGCGCGGGCGCTGCCTTCGTCCGACAAGGCGGCACGCAGGTAAAGACCGTCGATCAGGGCGGCCAGCGTATCGGCGTCCCCGGCCGGATCATCCGAGATCGGGCGCAGCGCATAGGTCAGGTTCGACCGCAGCCGCTTTTGATACACCACCAGCAAACGGTAGGTTTCGGTATTGGTCCGCGAGGAAGCATAGAGCGTCATCCAGGCGCTGACCGTTGCCGGATCGAAATAGCTTTCGTCAAAGCTCGCGCGGATGATCGCCTCGGCCCGTCCCAGGGGGGATTTGTTCAGACGCAGCTCGCGACGGACCTCGGTGCTGTATTCCGTCAGGATATAGCGCATGGCCGCGAGGAATATCTGGTCCTTGCCGCCAAAATAGTGGTGCGCCAACGCCGAGGACATCCCCGCGCGGCGCGCGATTTGCCCGACCGTTACATCCAGTGATTGCGCCGCACCGATTTCGGCAATCGTCGCTTTGACCAATGCGTCGCGGCGAATAGGCTCCATTCCGACTTTGGGCATAAAGAATCCTTAGTAGGTTGATAGCATCTGGCCATCAAAACTACGTTGATTGACTAGTAAGTCAATAAAAACCTGAGAGCGGATCAACCCAAGGTTTAGTCACGATCTGGCAAATTGTGTTGCTAGAATTTGGTCGCCGGCGTGGCGGGCGTGATCTGGCGTTTCAGCATCGCCTCGCGCCATGTGATAAAGGTCACCGACCCAAGGATCACCGCCCCGCCAAGAACGACCCAGATATCAATGGGTTCAGCAAAGACGATAGCACCAAGGGCCGTGGCCCAGACCAGTTGCAGGAAGGTCACCGGCTGGGTCACCGTCAGCGGTGCTGCGGCAAAAGCCAGCGTCATCGTATAGTGACCTGCGGTTGCAAAACAGGCGACAGCGGCGAGGATTCCGATCTCCTCCCACGTGGGGGTAATCCAGTTGGCAAGCGCGAAGGGGGCCAGAAACAGCGTCACGAACAGCGACATCATCGCGACGACGACCGACGGACGCACCTCATCCGCAAGCACTTTGGCCAGCAAATAGGCCCCACCAAACACCACCGCCGCGATCAGCATCGCGAAATGCCCGCCGGTCAGCTCTCGAAACCCCGGTCGCAGAATGATCGCGGCCCCGACCAGCCCCAGCACGACCGCAATGATACGGCGCAGGGCCAAGCTCTCGCCCAGAAAAAGCGCGGCCCCGATGGTGACATAGATCGGCGCAAGATAGTTCATCGCCGTCACCTCGGCGATAGAGATACGGGTCATGGCGTAGAACCACAGGATGACGCCCACCCCATGCAGCCCGCCGCGTACCGAAAAAAGCGCCCATTGGCGGCGTGACAGCTTTGCCTCGCGCAGCGCGCCAATCGCGGGCAGCAGGAACACCAAGCCAAAGCCATAACGGATAAATGCAGCTTCGGAGGACGGCAGGCGCGGGCCCATATGTTTGACCAGGGCGGTCACGCAGATGAAACACAGGCCGGTCACGACCATCCAGAAGATACCGGTGACGGGGCTTTGGGGATGTGCAGTTGTCATGGACGCAACATTCCCCAACCCTTCCCCAAGGGCAAGGTCACATCAGCAGAAGTTTCAAAGCAATCGCCCACATGGTCAGCGCAATCACACCATCCAGAATTTGCCAACTGCGCGGCTTGCTGAAAAACGGCCCCAACAGGCGCGCGCCATAGCCCAGGCTGAAAAAGAAAACAAAGCTCGCCGTGACCGCACCTGCCCCGAAGGCAAGGCGGCTTTCATATTGCGCGGCGATGGACCCCAGCAGCACGACGGTATCCAGATAGACATGCGGGTTCAGCCAGGTCAGGGCCAGCAGCGTCAGGATCGTGCGGCGCAGGCTGGTTTGCGCAGCCCCGTCAGCGGCCAGCGCATGGCCGCCCTGCCAAGCCGAGCGGGCGTTCTGAAAACCGTACCAGATCAGGAACGCCGCCCCGCCGTAGCGCATCAGCGTTTCAAACCACGGCACCGCGCTTGCCAGTGCACCGAACCCTGCCACCCCTGCGGCAATCAGCACCGCATCCGACAAGGCGCAGGTCAGGCAGACCCAAAACACATGCTGCAACCGCAAGCCTTGGCGCAAGACAAAGGCGTTCTGCGCCCCGATGGCCAGAATCAAGGTCAGGCCCAAGGCAAAGCCGGGGAAAAAGGCGGTCATATGTCAAAAGCTCCGTCGGGAATCTAAGCCGGTCTCGGGCAAGATGCACCGCCGGACCCCACCCAAAAATAAATTTTCATCCCCTGCAACCCCAACTTTATTGTTGCGGCCGCGAAACATTTGCGTGATTGGGCCCGTTACTACTAGCGAACCACAGATACAGCGCCTATCTGACCCGCATACAACCAAGGAATAATGTCATGTTCGACGACAAACAGAAGCTGGAAATCAGCCAAGATGAATTGGCGCTTATCGAAGCAGCCCTGCACACACAGTCCAAGATCCTGAGCGTTCAGGCAAGCGCAGGCGGATCAAAGGCCTTGGGGCACCTGAACGATGTCAAACGCGTCCTCGCCTCTATCTCGCAGCAGCGCGTGCGCGAAACCTCGGCCAAACCAGCGTGGTGTGGTCTTTTTCGCATGGCGCGCCTTTTGGGATAAATTCGGCCCCAAAAGCTGACATAAAAAAACCGCCCCGCAGCTAAGCCAGGGGCGGTTTTTTTATGTCTTGCGGGGGTGTGACGCAAACGCCTGCCCCCGCCAAAGCAAAGCCCCGCCGCGACATTGATCACTGGCGGGGCGTAAGTGTTACAGCTGCTCCATCACCTCGTCAGAGGCTTCGAAGTTCGCGGTGACCCGCTGCACGTCGTCGTCGTCTTCCAGGGCGTCAATCAGCTTCATCAGCTTTTCCATCCCTTCCAGATCCATTTCGGTCGTGGTGGTCGGACGCCAGACCAGCTTGGTGCTATCGGATTCGCCCAACTCGGCCTCTAGCGCGGTGCTGACATCGTTCAGGTCGGTATCCATGCACCAGATCACATGCCCGTCATCCGAGCTTTCGACGTCTTCCGCACCGGCTTCGATGGCGGCCATCATGACGGTATCGGCATCGCCAACGCTGGCGGGATAGGTGATTTCGCCCTTACGGTCGAACATGAAGCCGACGCTGCCTGTCTCGCCCAGATTGCCACCGTTCTTGGTGAAGGTGGACCGCACGGTCGATGCGGTGCGGTTGCGGTTGTCGGTCATCGCCTCGACGATGACGGCAACACCATTGGGGCCGTAGCCTTCATAGCGGATTTCTTCGTAATCCTCGCCCTCGCCGCCGACGGCTTTCTTGATCGCGCGTTCGATGTTGTCCTTGGGCATGGACTGGCCCTTGGCCTCTTTCACCGCAAGACGCAGACGCGGGTTCTTGTCCGGATCGGGTTCGCCCATCTTCGCCGCGATGGTGATTTCTTTGGAGAGCTTGGAAAACACCTTGGCGCGCAGTTTGTCCTGACGGCCCTTACGGTGCTGGATATTTGCCCATTTTGAGTGACCTGCCATGGTGACCTCACATGCTAAAATTCTCGGTTGGCTCTCTATACGGCAGGCCACGCGCCTGAACAAGCCACCGCGCACGCGGGCGGTATGGCTGGGTTTGGGGCAGACAGGCGCACGGGCGGCTGCTAGGGCTTTGGTCGCAGTTCACGCAAGGTACGCTCATGACCACCGATCAAATCATCCTGTTCACCCTGTTTGCCGCCGTGTTTGGCATGCTCTTGTGGGGGCGGTTCCGCTATGACCTTGTCGCCTTTGCTGCGCTGATGGTTGCCGTGGTGCTGGGGGTGGTCGACAGCAAGGATGCCTTTGCGGGCTTTGGTCACCCTGCGACGCTGGTGGTCGCGCTGGTGCTGATCGTATCGGCGGGGCTGACGCGATCTGGCGCGGTGTTGCTGATCACGCGCACGCTGGTCGATGCCTCGCGTAGCCTTGGCGGGCATATCACGCTGATGGGGGTCATCGGCGGGGTGCTGTCAGCCTTCATGAACAACGTCGCAGCCCTTGCGCTGCTGATGCCGGTCGACATCCAGACCGCCCGCAAAGCCGGACGATCCCCGGGATTGAGCCTGATGCCGCTGAGCTTTGCCACGATCCTTGGCGGCATGGCGACGCTGATCGGGACGCCGCCTAATATCATCATCGCCTCGATCCGACAGGAATCCCTTGGCGCACCGTTTCGCATGTTTGATTTCGCCCCTGTCGGCGGGATTGCAGCGGCGGCGGGGCTGGCCTTTGTCGCGCTGATCGGCTGGCGTTTTATCCCGCAGCGCGAAAACAACGTTCTGGGCCCCGAAGACCTGTCCCCCTATCTGGCAGAGCTGACAATTCCCGAAGGCAATGCCCAGATCGGGAAACGTCTGGCAGAGCTTCAGGACGCAGCCGAGAAGGCCGATGTCGCCATGCTGGGGGTGATCCGGGACGGCAAGCGCCGCTACGGCCAGTCACGCAACCTGCCCCTGCGCGCAGGCGACGCGCTGGTGCTTGAGGCGACGCCCGACGCGCTGGACGAATTCCGCAGCACGCTAGACCTGCATGTCGCCGACGCCGACCGCGAAGACCGCCTGCGCGCCGATGGCGAAGGGGTAGAGATCATCGAGGTCGTGGTCACCAGCGATTCCCGCCTGAACGGCCGGTCGGCTCAGGCGGTTGGCCTGTCGTGGCGGCAACGGTCCGTGCTGTTGGGGGTATCGCGGCGCGGCAAACGCATCACCTCGCAACTGCGCAAGACCGAGCTGCAGGTGGGTGATATTCTGCTGCTGCTCGTGCCGCGCGATACCGCGTCCCATGTGGTCGAATGGCTGGGCGTGCTGCCCCTTGCTGACCGCGGGTTGGCAGTGACCGAAAATCACAAGGTCTGGCTGGCGATCGGCCTGTTTGGCGGCGCAGTCACGGCGGCGAGCTTTGGGTTGGTCTACCTGCCCGTCGCCCTGGGGCTGGTCGTAATCGCCTATGTGCTGGCGCGGATCGTCCCGCTGTCGGAGCTTTACACCCATATCGAATGGCCCGTCGTCGTTTTGCTGGGGTCGATGATCCCGTTGGGGGCTGCGCTTGAAGTTTCTGGCGGGACGGAGCTGATTGCCGGCGCGCTTGTCGGGCTGACCCAAGGGCTGCCCGCATGGGTGGTGCTGACGGTGCTGATGCTGGTCACCATGACCCTGTCGGATGTGCTGAACAACACCGCCACCACCATCGTCGCCGCCCCCGTGGGCATCCAGATGGCGACGAGCCTTGGTGTCTCGCCCGACCCGTTCCTGATGGCGGTCGCCGTCGCCGCATCGAGCGCGTTCCTGACGCCCATCGGACATAAGAACAACACGCTGATCCTTGGGCCCGGGGGCTATAGCTTTGGCGATTACTGGCGCATGGGGCTGCCCCTTGAGATCATCGTCGTCGCGGTGTCCATTCCGGCCATTCTGGTATTCTGGCCGCTTTAGGGCACCCACCCATTGGAGGTGCCGGGGGCCAGCCCCCGGGCCCCCGGGATATTTGCCATTTGGAAGCGCGGGTTCGGCGCTACCAGAAGAGCGGGATCATCATGGAGACGAGCAGCGACATCGACAGGTTGAGCGGAATACCGATGCGCATGAAGTCTGTGAAACGGTAGCCGCCCGGGCCATAGACCAGCGTGTTGGTCTGGTAGCCGATGGGGGTGGCAAAGGCGCAAGACGCCGCGATCATCACCGCCACGACCAAGGGGCGCGGGTCCATGCCAAGCGCGGACCCGAGGCTGATGGCAATCGGGGTCATGATCACCGCCACCGCGTTGTTCGACACGATCTCTGTCAGGGTTGTCGTCAGCAGGAACACCGCGAAGATCACATAGAAAGGCGACAGCGTGCCGAGGAAGGGCGCGATATTGTCAACGATCAGGCTGATCGCGCCGGAGTTTTGCAACCCCGCCCCGACCGCAAGCATCGAGAAGATCAGTGCCAGCAGACGGCCATCGACAAAGCTGAAGGCCTCTTCCGCGTCGATACAGCCCGTGACCAGCACCAGCGCCACAGCAAGCACCGCCAGCAGCAAGATCGGCGCGACGTTCAGCGCGGCCAAGACCACGATCCCCACCAGCGCCGCGATGGCGATCGGGGCGTGTCCACGCCGGAAGGCCCGTGCCGACGGCTGCGAGACGTCGACCATATCCATATCCGAGGCAAGGCGCTGGATATCCTCCATCGCGCCTTCAAGCAACAGCGTGTCACCGACCTTGACGATGAGGTCGTCAAGCTGACGACCGATGTTCTGGTTCCGCCGGTGTACCGCCAAAGGGTATACCCCATAGCGCCGGCGCAGACGCAGCGCCCCGAGCGTGCGACCCACCATCTTGCAGCCCGGCGTGATCAGCACCTCTACGGTCGAGGTTTCCACCGCCGAGACCTGATCGACGCGCTTGAGCTCTTTATTGGCCTGAAGGCTAAGCAGCTCGGTCATCTGGGTGCGCAGAACCACACGGTCGCCGACCCGCAGTTCGACACTGGCCAGATCGCGGCGCAACGACTGATCGCCGCGCACCACGTCGATCAGCCGCACGCCTTCGCGTTTGAACAGCTGCACGTCGAGCACCTCGCGCCCGATCAGGTTGGAGTCGGGCGGGATCACGGCTTCGGTGAAGAATTTCATCTTTGAGCGGTCGGACAGCATATTCGCCATACTGTCGCGCGCGGGCAGCAGTTTGGGCGCAACCACGGCCATATAGATCAGGCCCCAGGCACAGACGACCAGACCGATGGGCAGGATTTCGAAAATGCCAAACGGCTCAAGCCCTTGCGACCGTGCGACACCGTCCACAAGAAGGTTGGTCGAGGTCCCGATCAGCGTCAGGGAGCCGCCCATGATCGCCGCATAGCTCAGCGGGATCAGCAGCTTGGAGGCTTTGGTGCCAAGCGTCTGGCTGAGCTGCACCACGACCGGAATCATCACCACCACCACGGGCGTGTTGTTCATCACCGCCGAGGCCGCCATGACCGCTATGATCACCCCCACCACCGCCGTTTTCGGATGCGTCTTGGCATAGCGTTCGGCCATCCGCGTCAGCACATCCAGCGCCCCCGTGCGCACCAGCGCGCCCATCACGATGAACATCGCGGCAATGGTCCAGGGGGCAGAGTTCTGCAGCACCGCCTGCGCATCGTCATAGGGCAAGATACCAAGCGCCAGCATGATGGCCGCCCCTGACAGGGCCACGACCTCGGTCGGGAGAGATTCGCGCAAGAACATGACAAACATGATCACAACGACGGTCAATGCCAGGATGGCAGAGGTGCTATCCGACAGGTTTAGAAAGTCCATTCAGGTATATCCGGCCTTGGGCAGATGAAAATCAAACTGCAGTGTCGTTGATTGCAACGTCCACGGCAAGCGTCGCCTTGGGGCAAGCGTCAGATGCGCCTGCCCTGCGATATTCCGGATACGGGTTTAAGCGTGCCAGCGGCGACGCGGTCAGGGCGCGCTTTGCTGCAGCTTGCCGCCCTGACGCACGGGCACGATACGGGTCGCCTTGCCGGTGCGGTCGTCGGTCTCAATATAGACGCCGGACAGGGTCGCTTCTTCGTTGGCGGGGGTGAAGCGGTCTTTGGGCATGCCGGTGATGAAACGGCGCAAAGGCTCCGTCTTCTCCATGCCAATCACCGAATGGTAATCGCCAGTCATGCCTGCATCTGTCAGATAGGCCGTCCCGCCCGGCAGGATCATCGCGTCAGACGTAGGCACATGGGTATGCGTGCCCACAACAAGGCTGGCGCGGCCATCACACCAATGCCCCATCGCCATCTTTTCCGAGGTCGCCTCGCAGTGCATATCGACAATCACCGCCGATGCCATGCCGCCCAGAGGGTGCGTCTTGAGCACGGGTTCAAGCGCCGAGAACGGATCGTCAAAGGGGCGTTTCATGAAGACCTGACCAAGCGCTTGGGTGACCAGCACCTTGCGCCCGTTCTTGGCGGTGAACAGACGCGCGCCCTTGCCCGGTGCGTTTTTCGAAAAATTCAGCGGCCGGATGACACGCGGCTCCTGTTCGATAAAGCTCAGCATGTCTTTTTGGTCAAAGGCGTGGTCGCCCAGGGTCAGACAATCGGCCCCTGCGTCCAGCAGCGTTTTGGCGTGGCTGCCAGACAGCCCCATCCCAGAGGTGGCGTTTTCACCGTTCACCACCACAAAATCCAGCTTCCATTCCGTCCGCAGACGGGGAAGGTTTTCGCTGATTGCGCGGCGGCCCGCGCGGCCCATGACATCGCCGAGGAAGAGTATTTTCATGCCCCAAGCGTTAGGCTGCGCAGCGCCGGAGGGCAAGGGGCGGAGCTGCGGTTTTTGCGCGCGGGGTGCGGGCGCGCCTAGGCGATCTCGATCACGCCCGTCTCTGTCACGATCAGATCAAGCGGCTGGTCGGTGGGTTCAAGCGGCAGATCGTCAACTTCTTGCCCCGCAAAGGCAAAACCGATCGCCAAGGTCGCCCGCCGCACACGCAGCTGTTCCAGCGTCCGGTCATAAAACCCGCCGCCATACCCCAGACGCCCGCCAGCGCGGTTGAACGCTAACAGCGGTACAATCACGATTTCCGGGTCAAAGAAATCCTCGACTGCGGGGATCTGAGCGCCAAAGGCACCGTCCACCAAAGGGGTATCCGGGGTCCAGCGCGAAAACCGCAAAGGCTGCGCTGCGCCCATGATCACCGGCACGCCCACGGGGCCGTGGGCTGCCGCCTCGGCCATGGCGGGGCGCGGGTCAATCTCTGTGCGTATGGGCAGAAAACCGGACAGCGGTACGCCGCGATACCCCGCGAGCACTTCGCTCAGATAGCCGGCTTGCGCGGCGTTGGCACCATCAAACAGCGGCTTGCGACGGGCAAAGGCCGCCTTGCGCGCTGCCCCCTTGACCGCCGCCATATCCGTCACAGCAAGACCGCCGCCGCCAGCCCCAGAAAGGCGAAAAAGCCCACGACATCCGTCACCGTCGTCACAAAAGCACCAGAGGCAAGGGCCGGATCCACGCCAAAACGTTCCAGCAGGATCGGGATGCCAGTCCCCGCAAGCCCCGCCACGACCATATTAATCACCATTGCCGTCGCGATCACATAGCCAAGCGCGGGTGACCCGAACCACAGAATACCGACGATCCCCATGATGATCGCGAAAATCAGGCCGTTCACCAGTCCCACAAGACATTCACGCCGGATCACGCGCCAGACATTCGATCCGGTCAAATCCCGGGTCGCGATGGCGCGCACGGCCACGGTCAGACTTTGCGTACCGGCATTCCCCCCCATGGAGGCCACGATGGGCATCAACACCGCCAACGCCACGATCTGCGCGATCGCCGCCTCGAACTGCGAAATCACCATAGAGGCCGCGATGGCCGTCACCAGGTTCACCGCCAGCCAGGGCAACCGCTGCTTGGTTGTCTCGATCACACGGTCAGACAGCGACCCTTCACCAACACCGGCCAGACGCAGGATGTCTTCTTCGTGTTCCTCGTCCAGCACCGACATGGCGTCATCAATGGTGATCACCCCGATCAAACGCCCCTCGTCATCGACAACGGGCGCGGAGATCAGGTGATACTGGTTGAACGCGTAGGCGACATCGCCCTCGTCCCGCAGGGCGGGAATGACCTGAAACGTATCCTCCAGAATGTCGCGCATGGGGGTGGCGCGTTTGGACCGCATCAGCTTGCCAAGGGTGACATTGCCAACAGGGTGCAACCGCGGATCGACCATGACAATGTGATAGAACTGGTCCGGCAGGTCTTCCTCGGGCGTGGCGCGCAGGTGATCAATCGCCTCGCCCACGGTCCAGTGTTCGGGGGCCATGACAACTTCGCGCTGCATCAAACGACCAGCGGAATATTCGGGATAGGTCAGCGCTTGTTCGACAGCGACCCGGTCCGCATCTTCCAGTGCCCCCAGAATGGTCTCGGCCTGCGCATCCTCAAGGTCTTCGATCAGATCGACAACATCGTCGCTGTCCATGTCGCGCACGGCGTCTGACAGCACCTCGGGCGTCAGGATCGCGACGACTTCCTCGCGGATCGATTCGTCGAGCTCCGACAGAATCTCGCCATCGAACTCGCGATCATACAGCCGGATCAGCTTGGTCCGTTCAAAGGCGCTGATCTGTTCCAGAAGGTCGGCGATGTCGGCCGCGTGCAGCGGCTCCATCAGTTCAGTCAGCTTGGCGGCGTCATCAATTTCCACCGCATAGAGAATGGACGCGACGGCTTTTTTGTTCAGCCGATATGCCTCGCCTTCATCCTCGGCGTCGGGGGAGAGTTCAAGTTCCTGTGCGTCGTCAACCATGGCTGCCCCCACTTGCGATTTTGCGCAGACCATAAGCGTGCCACAGCGCGGATACAATGGCGCGGAACCCTGCGCTATCGGATTGTCGGCACGGCAGGCTGCGGTTAGACAGGCGGCATGAAAACACAAACACTTCTCCTCGGCCAAACGCTCCGGTTCACGGGCAATCCCCTCTCTGACCCGTGGGAGGAGACGGTCCATATCGACAGCGCTGGCGGCGTGCTGATCGAGGGCGCGCAGATCAAGGCCGTGGGCCGCGCCGACGACCTGCGCAAGGCGCACCCGCAGGCAACGGTGAAGGACTATGGCGACCGGCTGATCTGCCCGGGGTTTGTCGACGCCCATGTGCATTATCCGCAGACCGCCATCATCGCGAGCTGGGGCAAACGGCTGATCGACTGGCTCAACAGCTATACCTTCCCCGAGGAAATGCGCCTGTCAGACCCCGCCTATGCCCGCGACATCGCCGGGCGCTATCTGGATCTGACCCTGGCCAACGGCACGACTACCGTCTGCACTTTCGCCACCATCGCCCCCACCAGCGTCGACGCGATATTCGACGCGGCGGCAGAACGTGGCCAGCGCATCGTGGCGGGCAAGACCTGTATGGACCGCAACGCCCCCGACGGGCTGCGCGATACGGCGCAATCGGCCTATGACGACAGCAAGACGCTAATCGACCGCTGGCATGGCAAAGGCCGCGCCAGCTATGCGATTACGCCCCGTTTCACCCCGACCTCGACGCCGGAACAACTCGCAGCCTTGGGTGCGCTCTGGACTGAGCGCCCCGACTGCCTGATGCAGACCCACCTGAGCGAACAGGTCGACGAGATCGCTTGGGTACAAGACCTTGTGCCCCACGCTCGCGATTATCTGGACACCTACGAGGAACACGGGCTGGTGCGCGATCGCGCCGTCTTTGGCCACGCCATCCACCTGACCCCGCGCGAGGTCGACCGCCTTGCCGAAAGCGGCGCATCGGTGGTGCATTGCCCCACCTCGAACACCTTCATCGGATCGGGACTGTTCGACATGGCGCATCTCGCCACGCGCCAGATACCGATTGGCTTGGCCACGGACACCGGCGGCGGGTCGTCGTTCTCGATGCTGCGCACAATGGCTGCGGCCTACGAGATCGGCCAGCTGCGCGGCACCCCCACCCATGCGGCGCAGTTGATGTGGCTTGCCACCGCCGGCTCTGCCCGCAGCCTGCATCTGCACGAAAAGATCGGCACGCTCGCTGAAGGGTTCGAGGCTGATATCACCGTGCTCGACCTCGCCTCCACCCCCGCGATCAAGCAGCGCAGCGACAATGCGCACAGCATATGGGATCAGCTTTTCGCCACAATCATGATGGGCGACGACCGCGCCATCAGCGATGTCTGGGTCAACGGGGTGCGCCGAGGCTGACGCCAGTCTCCTTCATTTTGCCTTTAAACTCCCCGCGACGCGTCCCGCAGGCGCGCCTTGCGAGGCGGCTTCGGGCCCATCCTAACAGGGTGCGGCCAGAACCATTGCCCAAATCCGGTCCGGCCCCTGAAATAGGCCAAAACCCGTGGCATTCCGGCTCATCATATTGCGGTAATGCGGTGCCGACTGCGCCCATCCCCGCATGACTTGCGTCAGATCCCCCTGCCCCTTGGCAAGATTCTCGGCCACATAGCACCAGCGATAGCCCTGCGCCCGCACCCGATCACCAACACCAGACCCATCGCGTCCCGTGTGCGCGAAATATCCGTGCCGCGCCATGTCCAGCGCATGTGCCCGCGCGGCGGCCTCTAGCCGTGGTGCATAGGAAAGCGGGGCCATCCCCTGCTGGGCGCGCATGGCATTCAACATCTGAACCGCCTGTGGCTCGGCCCGCAAAGGCGATATCGCGGCAATCATCAGAGCCACCGCCAAAGCCAGCCTGCGCCGAATATTCATACCGTCAACTCCCCCGCCTTCGCGCTGTCTCGGCCTCTACCTTCTCCCGAGATCGGGCCGCTGTTGGTTATATCGCGTCGCGCAGCGCCCGCGCTAATTTGTTTTGCTGCGCTATCTGCGCGGGTAGATCTATGGTCACGATCTGCCCGTCCCGCACGACGCTGCGCCCTTCAACAAGCAAATCGCGGACCGTTGTCGGCCCCGCAAGTAACAGTGCCGCAGGGTCCCAACTGCCGGCGCTTTCAATCCCGCTCACGTCCCAGATGGCGATGTCTGCGCGTGCCCCCAGCTCGATCCGCCCACATTCGGGGCGGCCCAAGATGTCTGCACCGCCGCGCGTGGCAACCTCGAGCGCTTCGCGCGCGCTCATCGCATCCGCCCCGCCAGCAACGCGCTGCAAAAGCATCGCCTGCCGTGCCTCTGCGACCAGATTACCGGCGTCATTGCTTGCGGATCCATCGACCCCAAGCCCTACGGGAACCCCGGCATCTCGCATCGCACGAAGGGGCGCGATCCCCGAGCCCAAGCGGCAGTTCGAACAGGGGCAATGTGCAACGCCAGTCTTGGTCTGCGCGAATAACGCGATCTCGCTCGGGTCGAGTTTCACGCAATGGGCATGCCATACATCGGGCCCGACCCAGCCCAGATCCTGCGCATATTGACCCGGACGACAGCCGAATTGCGCCAATGAATAGGCAACATCCTCGTCGTTCTCGGCAAGATGCGTATGCAGCATCACGCCTTTGTCCCGCGCCAACAGCGCTGCGTCCCGCATCAGGTCCCGACTTACCGAGAAGGGCGAACAGGGCGCTATCCCAACCCGACACATGGAAGAGACCGATGGATCATGAAAACCGTCGATCACACGAATGCAATCCTCCAGTATCGCAGCCTCGCGTTCCACCAAAGCATCAGGTGGCAGCCCACCGTCGCTTTCCCCGATGCTCATCGCGCCGCGCGTAGGCTGAAACCGCATCCCGATCTCTGCCGCGGCGTGTATTGTATCCTCCAACCGGCTGCCGTTCGGATACATATACATGTGGTCCGAGCTTAACGTGCAGCCGGATAAAGCAAGCTCTGCCATCCCCACCTGAGCCGAGACATACATGTGCTCCGGCGTAAACCGCGCCCAGATCGGATAAAGCGCTTTCAACCAGCCAAACAACAGCGCATCCTGCCCTCCCGGCACGGCACGTGTTAAGCTTTGATAAAGGTGGTGATGGGTGTTCACCAACCCTGGTGTCACAACGCATCCCGATGCTTCTATCACCTCCCCTTGTGTTGTCAGGTTTTGCCCCACCGCAGCAATGACACCATCGCGCAGCAAAACATCAGCCGATACCAATTCGCGCCGCGTTTCATCCATCGTCAAAAGATAATCAGCGTTGCGTATCAGCAGTTCGGTCATATCGGACTATTCCTAAGAAACTCTAAAGCTTCGGCGTGAATATCAGCATTGGCCGCCGCAATGGCACGTCCACCATGATGGGCGGGGCCGCCATCCCAGTCTGTAACGATGCCACCTGCGGCTTGGACAAGGGCGATTGGTGCTTGAATATCATAGGGTTGCAGGCCCGCTTCGATGACCAGATCGACCTGCCCCGAGGCCACCAAAGCGTAAGCATAGCAGTCCATCCCAAAGCGCGCCAAACGCGCATGTCGCGCCACCTCGGCAAAGGCGGCCCCTTCGAATGTCGTTCCGACTTCTGGAAAAGTTGTGAAAACGGTCGCCTGTGACAGTGCACGCGCAGCACGCGTCCGTAGCGGATGAACGCCAGACGGACCCGCAACCTCGGCTTGGCCGCTATGCCCTACAAAACGCTCGCGAATATAGGGCTGGTCGATGATCCCGAAAAACGGCCCATCCGCATTGCTGACCGCGATCAACACGCCCCAGGTCGGCGTGCCGGATACAAAACCCCGCGTGCCGTCAATCGGGTCCAAAACCCAGGTGAGCCCAGAGGTACCTTCCGCAGCACCATATTCTTCGCCTAGGATGGCGTCGTTGGGGCGTTCGCGCGCCAAGATATCGCGCATGGCCCGTTCGGCCGCCCGATCCGCTTCCGTCACGGGATCATACCCCGACTGGAATTTGTTGTCCGCTATCAGATCTGCTTGACGAAAATGGGGAAGTATCGCGGCACGCGCGGCGTCCGCCAGCAAATGGCCCACACGCAATATATCGGGATCGGAGTGCATATTTGGTATCATAGCTACCGATCTGACACTTTCGCCAGATCCTTGCAAGATAACACTTCCCGCTAAAGGTTAAGCAACATCACTGAGGACACGCGCCAATTCGAACAGGCGGCGACGCTGGTTTTCGGGAATCGCATAGTAAGAGCGGATCAAATCCATCGCCTCTTTATCGCCGCTCAGATCGGCGGGGATATTGTCCAAGGCCTTTTCGGGCTGCGGCTTTTCGGCTTCCAGACCCTCAAAGAAATGGGCGACGTCAACGTTCAAGGCAAAGGCGATGTCCCAAAGTCTGGACGCGCTGACACGGTTTGCACCGGTTTCGTACTTTTGGATTTGCTGGAATTTTATGCCAACAAGTTCTGCTAAGCGCTGCTGTGTCATGCCCGTCAGCCAACGGCGCTGCCGTATTCGCTGACCAACATGAACATCTACTTTATGAGGCATCACGATCTTCTTTCTAACTCAGCGCCCATAATTTCGACGCTTGTACTTGTGGTGAGGAAGTGACCAATTCACGTGGTCATTTCCGACAAAACGTGCTACTTGCAAATATACTCACCATGCGCAAATAAAATGAAAATGGACATACGTTCAGTTATCATTCCAATCAGCGCCAGCACTTAATCAAGCGTTGTTTCTGCGAGAAAAATACCCCTTATGCGCGAATTGAACGTAGCAAGCGTTCGGAAACTCGCAAAACTTTTTAACTGAGCCGAACAGCATAAATTCGCCGCAATCCTGTGTGTCAGCACTTCAAACACAGTGCGATCCGCTCCCCTCACGCTTAAGAATATCATATTTGTCAGTAAGATAGCCCCACCCATCGGTTTCGCCACTACATTCTGTTCGGGTGCGCGATGTTTTGCTCACGGCATCTAAATACCGAGCAAATAGCGCAAATAACGAAATCGTTACGGCACAATTGCGCATATCGCGAGGGAGAATCATCCTTTTCATGGACAAAAGGCTTGCAGTCTAAATCTTAAAATACCGTTCAGAGCACCGTGGATGACACCGTGCACCCTTTGTCACGCAAAATGCGCAAACGCGTTAGGCAAATCTTCATATCTGTTCTTTAGCTCATTCATCATGGTCAGGCAGATGTCCAAAGGAAAGGCTGCCTCGTTCGACGATGGAAATGCCCATGTTGCGCCATATTTGGCAAAGTAATACGCCAATAGTGCCCACTGCGCTAGATTTGGATGCGAAAGCTCTTGAAAACAAAGACGCGTGTGCCGATATTTGACCCAATACCGAGGTCGGAAAACCGACTTTGCAACACGTCTATTATTTGGAGGATATTCATGGCCGACGTGAACACAATCCGGTCTGCAGCCGGATCCCGCGCCGCCGCTATCGATGAAGGGCTGCGCACCCACATGAATAAGGTGTATGGCACCATGTCGATTGGCATGTTGATCACCTTTGCAGCGGCTTGGGCCATTTCCGGTCTGGCCGTGACGACCGATCCTTCCGGCGCGGTTGCGCAGATTGGCGCGGATAAATACCTCACCTCCTTCGGCTCCGCGCTGTATATGTCGCCGCTGAAATGGGTTGTGATGTTTGCACCCTTGGCCTTTGTTTTCGGCTTGGGTGCCGCGATGAATAAAATCTCGGCCGCGACTGCGCAGACATTGTTCTATGTTTTCGCTGCCGTCATGGGCGTTTCGATCAGCTCGATCTTCCTAGTGTTCACTGGCTACTCTATCATCCAGATATTCTTGGTCACATCGATCGCTTTCGCGGGTCTCTCGCTTTGGGGCTACACCACGAAAAAGGACATCTCCGGCTGGGGTAGCTTCCTGATCATGGGCGTCATTGGCCTGGTCGTTGCGTCGATCGTGAACATCTTCCTCGCCTCCCCTGCCCTTGTGTTCGCGATCTCGGCTATCGGCGTTCTGATTTTCGCTGGCCTTACCGCCTATGACACGCAGAACATCAAGAACACTTACTTGGCGCATGCACATCACGGTGACCAAGAATGGCTGCAGAAGTCCGGTATCATGGGCGCATTGAGCCTGTACCTGAACTTCATCAACATGTTCATGATGTTGCTGCAATTGTTCGGCAACCGCGAATAACAGACCGACCCCGCGAGGCGGGAAATATGTGACAGTAAGCGCCCGTCGACATCCGTTCGGTGGGCGTTTTTCTTTTGCCCTCGGCGTGATGACAACCGTCGGTATGACTACCTAATCTGCCCGCGCCGCGTCCGCTCAACTGCGATCCGTCTAAGCAGTGTGTTCAGCAACATTCGGCGCGACGAGCGTGCCGACACGACCTTGCAACGGCACGTCTTCCAGTCGGGCGTGCAGAAAAGCACATCCGCAGAGGAGTGAGCCACGTCTTTGAATGCTCACTAAAATGACGACTTTAGAAGTCTTAGCTTAAGCGCCGCCCCCCCGTCGCCCAAGCTAAACCGCAATGTCGAAGGCTTGCCCCAAGGCAGCGGTCACAGCCATCGCAAGCGCGCCCCAGACCACCGCACGAATAATCGCCGAACGCATGGGCGCACCGCCAAGCCGTGCACCGCCGCCGCCGAGCAGCGCCAGAGCGAGCACAGCGGTCACGGCAATCGCGATCAAAGCGTATCCGGCAGGGGCGACAAGTGCTGCGATCAACGGAAAGGCCCCACCCAGAGCGAAGGCGAGCGCGGAAGCCCCGGCGGCCTGCAGCGGATTTGCCTGCCCTGCCAGGCCAAACATACCGAGCTCTTCGCGCGCATGCGCACCAAGAGCGTCGTGGTCGGTCATCTGCGTGGCAACCTTAACGGCGAGCGCGGCATCGACGCCGCGGTTCTCCAACCCTTCGGCAAGCTCTTCCAGCTCGTAGTCTGGGTCTTCCTCCAGCGCGATACGCTCACGCTCCAGATCGGCGGCTTCCACATCGGCCTGCGCCGAGACAGAGACATACTCCCCCGCGGCCATGGACAGTGCGCCAGCGGTCAATCCGGCGAAACCGGTTAGGGCGACATTTCCGGTCGCCATCCCCGCCGAGGTAACGCCGACCAGAAGGCTAGAGATGGAAACAATCCCGTCATTCGCCCCCAGTACAGCGGCGCGCAACCAGTTGCTTCGATTGATGTAATGGCCTTCTTTGGGCATTGCCCGTCTCCTTGCGATCACATCCGCAACTGACCCGAGACAGCAGGAATGTTCCCATGTCCGAGGTAGAAAAACGCAAAAGGCCGCGCACGAGGCGCGGCCTTCATATCGCGTCGACGGTAAGATCTTACTTGATCTTGCCTTCTTTGTATTCAACGTGCTTACGAATAACGGGGTCGTACTTTTTGATGACCATTTTCTCGGTCATGGTACGTGCGTTTTTCTTGGTTACGTAGAAATGGCCTGTGCCCGCGGACGAGTTCAGACGGATCTTGATCGTGGTTGGCTTCGCCATAGTCGTTCTCCTGCAACGACGAGCCGGCCGCTGATCGACCGCTCGTGAAATCCTGAGTTTTGGGTTCTAGTCACGCCTGCGCCTGAGTCAACCGCTATTTCCTGCCCATGGCCCAAACGAACCGGAAAAATTGAAGTTTTTCGGTCCAATCCCCCGAAGAACAGGGGTAAAGACCATGATTATGCGCGGAAGGCCTATAAGCCGGATTTTGTCCCCGCCTTGCGACAGGGGATGACCATTCCTCTGACCATGCAGTTGCCTGCACAGCTACAGCTGCCAACCCGGACCTGCTGGGGCAGAAGTGGCCCCGCCTTGCCTGTTGCCAGACGCGGCGCGCGGTCCCTATTTGGCATTGCTCCCGGTGGGGCTTGCCTTGCCAGAGATGTTACCACCTCCGCGGTGCGCTCTTACCGCACCGTTTCACCCTTACCTCCTCGGTGGTATCGGTTGCCCGACCCGTCGAAGCGGCGGTCTGTTTTCTGTGGCGCTTTCCGTCGGGTTACCCCGCCCGGGCGTTACCCGGCACCGTTTCTTCTGGGAGTCCGGACTTTCCTCGACCTTGTTGCCAAGACCGCGGCCATCCAGCCTTCCGCGCGCTGCACGCCTAGCGCCTAACTTCAGGTGGGGTCAATCAGTTTCACCCGCAGGATGCCTTCGGCGAGGATTTTTAACCATTTGGAAACGGGTGTGGTGCTAGAGATCATGCCCGAGGGTCATATCCGCGGCGCAGAGCGGCCCCTTGCGCCAAGGGGCATACCGCAGACGCGTGCTGTGCAGCAGGAGGTCAATATCATCGGTGGCGGTGTAGCCTGCCGCATGTGCCGCCGCGATAAAGGCAGCCGGCGTTGGGTCGGATCTGCGGTCGTTTTCCGCGTACGGACTGCCTTTGCCGGCAAGGTTCTGACGCGCCAGACGTGGCCAGTCGAATCGCGGTCCGGGGTCGATCTTGCGTCCGGGGGCCATATCCGAATGGCCGATGATCCCTTCGGGCGGGATCGACCACCGCTCCATAATCCCGCGCAGCAGGGTTTCGAGCGTGACCATCTGCGGTTCGGAGAAGGGGTGATTGCCGCGGTTATCCAACTCTATCCCGATTGAGCGTGAATTGATATCATCCTGACCCTGCCATTCGCCTGCACCGGCGTGCCAGGCACGCTGGTCTTCCGGGACGAGTGGTACAGTCTCGCCCTTGCCCGTGATCAGATAGTGGGCGGAGACTTCGGCCGCGGGGTCGCAAAGACGCGCGCAGGCCGCTTCTGCACTGTCCATCGCGGTATAGTGCAGCACGATCAAAGAGGGCCGCAGCCCGTTGCGGCGCGGCCCATGGTTCGGGGAAAGGTAGCGGTCAGGCGCGTCTGCCATAGGGCCTAGCCCTGCACCCCTTTGCGATAGGGGCTCGGGTCCCAGTTGCAGGCGTATCCGTCGCCGTCAGGGTCCATGCCAGAGCGGTCCTTTTCAGGGCCGCCCGCACTGAGGAAGGCGATCTGCGCCTGATCCGGGTGCGAATACTGGGCGCAGGCCCGTGCGAATTTGCGCTGCTTGTTGAACCCTCGACGGGTGTAGATCGGGGTGCCGACCGCGTGGTTGTTCTGCAAAGCATAGGCCACGATATTGGGGCCGGCATCGGCGCGGTCCGGCAGGGCTTCGGGTTGCACCACACGGTATTGCGCGCGGTTGGCCGCGATGCGGGCCGCGTCGCCTTCGATGCTGCGCTCATCAGCCACGGCGTCAAAGTTGTTCTCTTGCGAGATTCCCCCTGCCCCCAGCACCGGTGGCGCAGGGTTGGACGGGCTGGCGTTCACAGGGGCCACGCCCGAATTGGTCGCGGCATCATTGCCAAGCCCACCGGGGCGCGTGGCATCCAGGATACGTGCCGTTTCCGCAGCCGTCGCCGCAGCGGAGCCATCATCGACAGCGTCCAGCGGCGTGGCGTCCACCGTGGCGGGTGCTGGCATCGTTGCCACCGCCCCGCCTGCCAAAGCTGTATCCCGCTGGGATTGCGCGGCGTCGAACGACCCGTCAAAACCGACACCCCGTCCACTGTCGGGGATTGCGGGCTGGCAGGCCGCCAGGGCGAGCCCCAAGGCTGCAACAATTGAACAACGTATCATCATCGGACCTGCTTTATCTGCTCTGGTTTATCGGCGGGGGTTTACCACCATTTCTGCGGCTTGGCTACAAAGCCCGCCGCCTGCTCCAGCGCATAGGCGGTAGACAGCAGATCAGCCTCTTCCCATGGGCGGCCGATCAGCTGCAAGCCAAGTGGCAGGCCGGTCTCGCTGGTGCCGGTGGGCAAGGCGATACCGGGCAGCCCCGCGAGGTTCACGGTGACCGTGAAGACGTCGTTCAGATACATCGCCACCGGATCCGTATCCGTCATCTCGCCCAGACCAAAAGCCGCCGAGGGCGTGGTCGGGGTCAGGATGCTGTCGATACCGGCCGCAAAAGCGTCTTCGAAGTCT
The DNA here is from genome assembly GCF_021735935.1 of Sulfitobacter sp. M39. Classification (NCBI taxonomy): domain Bacteria; kingdom Pseudomonadati; phylum Pseudomonadota; class Alphaproteobacteria; order Rhodobacterales; family Roseobacteraceae; genus Sulfitobacter; species Sulfitobacter sp. M39. The sequence goes on along the minus strand of NZ_WMDZ01000001.1, from coordinate 1,440,362 downwards.
TTCTTTATCAACGTGCGGACCTTGCGCGCACGGTTGTAGTAGGCGTCGTAGAAGCCCGCGCTTAGCACATATGTGCCGACCATGACACGGCGCTGCACCTCGGCCCCGAAGCCTTCGGCGCGGGTTTTTTCGTACATCTCGGTGATGCCGTCGCCGTGGTCGAGCTTGGCGCGGTGACCATAGCGCACCCCGTCATAGCGGGCGAGGTTTGACGATGCTTCCGCCGGTGCGATCACGTAATAGGCAGGCAAGGCGTATTTCGTATGCGGAAGAGAGATATCAACGATCTCGGCCCCGGCATCGCGCAGCATGGCGATACCGTCCTGCCACAGTTTGTCGATCTCGGCAGGGATACCGTCGATACGGTATTCCCGCGGGATGCCTATCTTTTTACCACGGATGTCGCCGGTCAAGGCGGCTTCGAAATCAGGGACCGCCAGCTCGGCAGAGGTGCTGTCCTTGGGGTCATATCCCGCCATGGCCCCCAGCATGATCGCCGCATCGCGCACGGTCTTGGTCATCGGGCCCGCCTGATCCAGCGACGAGGCAAAGGCCACGACGCCCCAGCGAGAGCAGCGGCCGTAGGTCGGCTTGATCCCCACGGTGCCGGTAAAGGCCGCAGGTTGGCGGATCGAGCCGCCGGTATCGGTGCCGGTGGCCGCAAGACAAAGATCCGCCGCCACAGCCGCCGCCGATCCGCCCGAAGATCCGCCGGGTGTCAGCGCTGTCTCATCGCCCGAACGCCGCCACGGGTTGACGGCATTGCCATACACGGAGGTTTCATTGGACGATCCCATCGCGAATTCATCCATGTTGAGCTTGCCCAGCATGACGGCCCCGCTATCCAGCAGGTTCTGCGATACGGTGCTTTCATACTCGGGCAAGAAGCCTTCAAGGATGCGCGACGCAGCTTGCGACGGCACCCCTTTGGTGCAGAACAGATCCTTGATGCCGATGGGCAGTCCACACATGGCAGGCGCATCGCCGGATTTGATCCGCGCATCCGCCGCCTTGGCCTGATCCATCGCCAGATCACCGGTGTGGTGGACAAAAGCATTCAGCGCGCCCGCGCCCTCAATTGCGCTCAGACATGCCGCCGTCAGCTCGGCCGAGGTCACATCCCCCTTGCGCAGCGCGTCACGTGCATCGGCAAGGCCCAGTTTATTCAGATCAGCCATTATTCAACCACCTTCGGAACCGCAAAAAATCCTTCGCGCGCGTCGGGCGCATTGGCCAGCACCTTGGCCTGCTGGTCGCCATCGCGCACCACGTCCTCGCGCTTTTTCAACACCTGTGGCGTGACCGATGTCATCGGCTCTATCCCGTCGACATCGACTTCGTTCAACTGCTCGATAAAGCCGAGGATATTGTTGAACTCTTGCGCCAGCGCGGGCAAGGCGTCGGGTTCGACCTTGATGCGGGCCAGTTTCGCCACCCGTGCGGCTGTGGACTCGTCAATGGACATGGGCGCTCCTTCATCTGATTGGGTGCCGTTTATCGCCCCCTGCCCGCCCCCGCAAGTCTGGGGGCTGCCTCTGACCCGCAATCGCGCCGGTTGACCCTTCATTTTGCCAAATAAACTCCCGCCGGAGGCTCCCCAAAGCCGCGTCACGCGCTACAGTCCGCTAAAGACACGGAATAAGGGAGACCCAAATGGATATCATCTGGCTAGGCCACGGCAGCTTTCGCATCGAGATCGAGGATCAGATTCTGCTGGTCGACCCCTGGCTCACCGGCAATCCGATGCTGGACGACGCGCAGCACGAGGCCGCATTGGCAGGCGTCACGCAAATCCTGATGACCCACGGGCATTTCGACCACACCCAGGACCTCAAGATGGTGGCCGAGAAAACCGGCGCGCCGGTTGCAGGCATGGTCGAACTGATGGGGTATTTCGGCGCGCAAGGCGTGGAAAAAACCACGGGCTTCAACAAGGGCGGCACGATCCGCTGCGGCAAGGTTGACGTGACGATGGTGCCGGCGTCGCATTCCTCTTCAGTCGATGGGGACGCGGGTCCGATCTATATGGGGGCTGAAATCGGCTTTATGATCAAGGGTGAAGGTCACACGATCTATGTCTCGGGCGATACGGATATTATGGCGGATATGGATTGGATGGGCGACTATCACAAACCCGATATCGGCATCCTCAGCGCGGGCGGCCACTTCACCATGGATATGGCCGGGGCGGCCTATGCGGCGAGACGGTATTTTGACTTCAAGACCGTGATCCCCTGCCACTACCGCACCTTCGACGCGCTTGAACAATCGGCGCAGGTACTGATCGACGGCTTGCCCGGCGTGGATGTGATCGAGCCTGAGGTGCTTAAGCCGATCAGCCTGTAAAACGGTTTAATTGGAAGAACCGGCGCGATCCCCGATGAAACAGAGGGTGTCGTTGGCGCGCAGGGCGATGGTGTCGTGATCAAACTCAGCTTTGCGCGCCTCTGCCGGATCAAGCGACAGTGTGGCGCAGACCTCGAACGCGGTATCGCTGAGGCGGTGATAGGCGTAAGGCGCGCCCGTTGCAGGGTCGCCTTGGGTCAGCACATCGCGCAGACCGGGCCGCGTGCCGGGGCAATAGCTGTCATCGGCAAGCGCTTGCGGCAAAGGTTTGCGCGGGTGACCAAGGCACATCAGATGCGTGTGCAAGGTCCGCAGATCGCTTAGGCGCTGTCTGTCCTGCTGGGCAAACCTCGCGTGCTGCGGGCCGCCCACCACGACCAAGCCTCCAATGATGGCACCACCGACCAGCACAGACATGCAGATCAGCAGCAGCTTGTTCACGCCGGGGCCTCTTCGCGCAGGTCCCGCAGATAATAGCCAAAGATGCCCCCGGCGACGACCAGCACCACCAGCGCCTTGAGCACGAATTGCAGCGTCAGATCACCGGTCAGCAGCGCATAGATGGTGGCAATCGAATCCCCTAACATCGTCAGCGCGGCCAAAAGCAGGCCGATATAAATCATCCATTTTCGGATCGCAGAACGGTACAGCGCAGGGTCGCGCGCCAGTTTCCGCCGCTCGCGCAGGGTCAGCCACAGATACATCGGTCCGGTCACGATCAGCACCGCAACACCCCAGCGGATCGACCGGTCGCTGCCGCCGTCGCCCGTGGCAAAGACCACATCGACCAGCGCCTGTAATACGACAACCAGATTTAACGCGCCAAGGATCAAGACGCAGAACGTCAGCGCATAGGTAAAGAAGTCCCGCGCAGACACCGTCGCCACAGGCCGCGGGATCGGCGGAGAGAACGGCATCTCGTCCCAGCCGTTCAGCGCATCCTGCACCTCTGCGCTGCGCCAGCCCGCGTGGGTCAGCGCGGATGTGATCTCGGCCCGTGACTTGCCTGCGGCCAAGGCCTCGCGCACGAAAATGCTCAGCTCGTCCCGTTGGGCCATATGGGTCTATCCTTTTCGTTTCTCTGCAAAAAACGCCTTTAGCAGCTGTTCGCTTTCAGGCGCTGCGATGGCGTCATAGACGTCGGGGGCGTGGTGACATTGCGCGTGGGAAAACACCCGCGCCCCCTGCGCCACACCGCCAGACTTGGGGTCTGACGCGCCATAGTACAAGCGTGCCACCCGCGCGGCAGAGATCGCGGCGGCACACATGGCGCAGGGTTCCAGCGTCACATAAAGCGCATGCCCGCCCAGCCTTTCGGACCCCGCCGCCGCACAGGCAGCGCGGATCGCCAGCATCTCGGCATGGGCGGTGGGATCGTTCAGCTCGCGCGTCCGGTTGCCCGCCTGCGCGACGACCCTTCCGTCGGGTGCCACGATGACCGCGCCCACGGGCACTTCACCACGGGCGGCGGCGGCGCGGGCCTCTTCCAGCGCCACGGACATGTAGGACGTAAAGCTCATACACCTCTCTTGCCCGCAAACGCCGCCCTTTCGCAAGCGCGGGAAACAGGGTAAGCGCTGAAGTATGAGCGCAGATACACCCTCCCAGCCCCCGAAATCCGGCACCCCTCCCGGTGACCGCATTGCCAAAGTCCTGTCCCGTGCCGGCATCGCCAGCCGCCGCGAGGCCGAACGCATGATCGAGGCCGGTCGCGTGCGCGTCAACGGTGCACAGATCGATTCGCCTGCGTTGAACGTGACGCCCTCGGACGCGATCACCGTCGACGGCAAACCGGTAGGAGAGCCCGAACCACCCCGCGTCTGGCTGTTCCACAAGCCCACGGGGCTGGTCACCACCAACCGCGACGAAAAGGGCCGCGGCACGATCTTTGACGATCTGCCCGAAGACATGCCCCGCGTCATGAGCATCGGTCGTCTTGACCTCAACTCCGAAGGGTTGCTGCTGCTGACCAATGATGGCGAGGTCAAGCGCCGCCTCGAACTGCCCTCGAACGGGTGGCTGCGCCGCTACCGCGTGCGCGTCAATGGCCGCCCCACGGACGATATGCTCGAACCGCTGCGCAAGGGCATCACCGTCGATGGTGAGGATTTTCAGCCGATGACGGTCACGTTGGACCGGCAACAGGGGGCGAACGCCTGGCTCACTGTCGGTCTGCGTGAAGGCAAGAACCGCGAAATCCGCCGCGCGATGGAGGCGGTGAACCTGTCGGTCAACCGGCTGATCCGCACCAGCTATGGCCCGTTCCAGCTTGGCGAGCTGAAAACCGGCGAGGTCGAGGAACTGAAGCGCAAAGTGGTCCGCGACCAGCTGGGCCTCGAGATTGCCGATACCACCGGCACCGCGGTCAAGAAAAAGCCCGCGCGCATCATCAAGCGCAAGGCCCGCAAACCCGGAGAGCCGGGCCCCGGTCGCCCCGGCCTGCCCAAAGAACCCGGCGACAAGACCGCGACAGGCAAGACCATCCCCGGCAAGCCCAAGCCCGGTTATGGCAAGTCCAAGCCCGCACGACCCGCGTCCGACCCCGCGCCGCGCAAGTTCGGCACCCGCGTAAAATCCACTCGTAAACCCTGATTTCTGTGGGTTTACGGCCCTTTGGCCGCTACTTTTGCGTGCGTGACCCTAGCGGGTGGCGGGCACTGCGACTATATGTCGTGCAAAGGAAGGTCCGATGGGTCGATTGCTTGTCTTTGTCGCCACGCTGGCGCTGATTGTTGCGTTTGTCGCCGTTTTGGTGACAATCATCGCAAGGATTCTGGACGCGGGCCGTCGTGCATCGACACCAGCGCATGGACAGGAGGTTTATCGCCCCATGGCACCGACACCGTTTCAGAAAATCACCTATGCCGCGCTTGTCGTCTTGCTGTTCGGTGTCTCTACCGGCTGGCTCGGGGGGCTTTGATCCATGGCGCAGCGCTTTGGCGGTAAATACAGCAATCATGACACGAACGGCAGCACGCCGCCCCCGCAGGGCACCCGTGCCAAACGGATAGAGGTCGACCCCGCAAGCGGGCGGGCGAAAATCTTGTTCATCCCCGCCATTCCGCTTGTGTTCATGTCGTTGAACGACGGGGCGCAGGGGCTTGCATTGGGGCTGCTGGCGGCGGCGACGCTGACCGGTGCCGCATGGATGCTGCGCGAGGGGCTGAAAGCCGAAGCCGCCTATACCGCGCGCAAGGTTGCCGAACGCCCCGCCCTGCCGCGCAAGATCATCGCCAGCTTTCTGACCGGTGCCGGCGTGGCGCTGGCCGCCTATAAGAATGACCCCGGACTGGCGGCCCCTGTGCTTTATGCGCTGGCCGCGATGGGGTTGCATGTGTCGGCCTTTGGCATCGATCCGCTGACATCCAAAGGGATGGAGGGCGTGGACAGCTTCCAGAAAGACCGCGTCGCCCGTGTCGTGGACGAGGCAGAAAAGCATCTTGCCGCGATGAACACCGCCATTGCACGCGCGGGCGACCGCAAGGCGCGCGACCGGCTGGCGCAGTTTCAAGACACCGCGCGCACCCTGATCCGCACCGTGCAGGATGATCCACGTGATCTGACCGGTGCGCGCAAATACCTGTCGGTCTATCTGCTGGGCGCACGTGACGCGACGATCAAGTTCGCGGATATCTACGCCAGCACCGGCGATGCGCAGGCACGCGCCGATTATCTGGCTTTGCTGGATGATCTGGACAAAAACTTTGCCGCGCGCACCCAAAAATCGCTATTGGAAGACAAGACCGACCTGAACATCGAAATCGACGTGCTGCGCGAGCGGCTTTCCCGAGAAGGCGTGCGTCTCGACTGACGCGCCCCGCCCCAAAAGCATAGGAATACTTGAAACATGTCTGATACCGTTCGTGACAAAGCGACCCAATCCGTAGCGCTGGTGGAAGAGGTCAACGCGCAGATCCTGCCCGACCCCGCCCCTGCGGATGCCGTCGTCTCGCTTGAGAAAGCCGATGCGCCACAATCGGCAGAGATCAAAAGCCGCATGGCAGAGATCGACATGGGCGACACGCAGTCGATCATCGGTTTCGGGTCCGGCGCACAGGCCGAGCTGCAGGAGATCAGTCAGGCGATGTTGCAGGACGTGCGCAACAAGGATGTCGGCCCCGCCGGTGACAGCCTGCGCACGATCGTGACAACCATCCGCGGTTTTTCCGTGTCCGAGCTGGACGTGCGCCGTGATCGCAGCTGGTGGGAGCGCCTTTTGGGCCGCGCGGCCCCCTTTGCCAAATTCACCGCCAAGTTCGAAAAGGTACAGGGTCAGATCGACCGCGTCACGGACGAGCTGCTGACCCACGAACATACCCTGCTCAAGGATATCAAATCCCTTGATATGCTGTACGAAAAGACGCTGCAGTTCTATGATGAGCTTGCGCTTTATATCGCCGCAGGCGAGGCCAAACTGGCAGAGCTTGACGCGACCACCATCCCCGCCAAACAGGCAGAGGTCGACGCCGCACCAGAGGCGGATCAGGTCATGGTCGCACAGGAACTGCGCGACATCCGCGCCGCGCGGGACGATCTGGAACGCCGTGTGCATGACCTGAAACTGACCCGTCAGGTGACGATGCAATCGCTCCCCTCGATCCGCTTGGTGCAGGAAAACGACAAGTCGCTGGTGACCAAGATCAATTCGACCCTCGTGAACACCGTGCCGCTGTGGGAAACCCAGCTGGCACAGGCGGTCACCATCCAGCGCAGCGCCGAAGCTGCCGCCGCTGTGCGTGACGCCAATGACCTGACGAACGAGCTGTTGACCTCTAACGCGCAGAACCTGCGCGAAAGTAACAAGGTCATCCGGACCGAGATGGAACGCGGTGTCTTCGACATCGAAGCCGTCAAACAAGCCAATGCCGACCTGATTGGGACCATTCAGGAATCGCTACAGATCGCCGACGAAGGCAAGGCGCGCCGTGCCTCTGCCGAGAAAGACCTGCAAGAGATGGAGGCCAATCTGCGCGACACGCTGGCCTCTGCCAAAGCGGCCAAGCCCGCGTCCCCTGCGGCATAACCCCGTCAAGACCTGGAGCGCGCGATATGGTATGGCAACGGTTGGGGCGAACAGGATGGATCGGCACGGCGGCTGTGGTCGCCGCGCTGGCCGCCTGCACCCCGCAGCCCCCTGTTGAACCGACGCTGAAACCCATCGCGCGCCCCGACACGCCGCCGGCCCCTCCCCCCGTGGTGGCCAAGCCGACGTCGCAAAAAAGCGCCAAGCTGCGCAGCTATTTCAACCAAGTGCAGCAGGCCCAGTTGAGCCAGGGATTGCTGCGCCGGGATGGTGGCGGGCAGGACACGCCCTTTACCGCCGACATGCTGGTGCGTAACTTTGAACAGATCGCTTTTTACAACGAATATAACGCCACCCTGACCGGACGCGGCGACAAAACCCCCATGCGCCGCTGGGAACGCCCCGTCCGGATGGAGGTCGTCTTTGGCGACAGCGTCCCCCCGTCCGAACGTGACCGCGATGCGGCCTCGATCCGCGACTATGCCACCCGCCTCGCCGCCACGACGCAGCACTCCATCACCGTGGGCGGCAAGCCGAACTTTATTGTGATTATCGCGGGCGAGGATGACCGCCCCGCCGCCCTTGCCCAAGCCGCCGAACGCATCCCCGGTGTGACCGCCGAAAGCCTTGCCGCGCTTAGCGATCTGCGCCGCGATACCTATTGCATCGTCGCCGCCTATGCCGGTGGCGCGGACCCAAGCACCTATACCGCTGCCGTTGCCGTCATCCGAGCCGAGAACCCATCGCTTATGCGGCTGTCGTGTATCCATGAAGAACTTGCGCAGGGCCTTGGCCTTGCCAACGACAGCCCCACCGCACGCCCGTCGATCTTTAACGATGACGATGAATTCGCGCTGCTCACCCGTCACGACGAGCTGCTGCTGAAAATGCTCTATGACCCGCGCTTGCACGCCGGCATGACCGCCGAAGAGGCAACCCCCGTGGCCCGCAAGATCGCGTTCGAACTGATCGGCGGGCCCGTTTAACCCGCCACCGACCTCCCCCGAAAGGACCAAGACATGGGTATTCTCGATTTTCTCTCTGGCCAATTCATCGACGTTATCCATTGGACGGACGACACCCGCGACACGATGGTGTCCCGGTTCGAGCGCGAAGGCCACGAGATCAAATACGGGGCCAAGCTGACGGTGCGCGAAGGGCAAGCGGCGGTCTTTGTCCACGAAGGCCAGCTGGCTGATGTGTTCACGCCCGGCCTTTATATGCTTGAAACCAACAACATGCCGATCATGACATCGCTGCAGCATTGGGATCACGGCTTCAAAAGCCCCTTCAAGTCCGAGATCTATTTCGTCAACACCACCCGTTTCAACGATCTGAAATGGGGCACCAAGAACCCGATCATCGTGCGCGACCCCGAATTCGGCCCCGTGCGCCTGCGTTCCTATGGCACTTACTCTGTCAAAGTGTCGGACCCCGCGCGGTTCCTGACCGAAATTGTGGGCACCGATGGTGAATTCACCATGGACGAGATCAGCTATCAAATCCGCAATATCATCGTGCAGGAATTCTCGCGCAGCATCGCGCTGTCCAATATTCCGGTCATGGATATGGCCGCCAATACCCGTGAGCTGGGCAAACTGGTGAGCACCGAAATCTCGGCCACCATTGCAGAATACGGGCTGACCATCCCCGAACTTTATATCGAAAACATCTCGCTCCCCCCCGCCGTGGAGGAAGTGATGGACAAACGGTCGTCGATGGGGGTGATCGGGGATTTGAACAAGTTCACGCAGTTCCAGGCGGCAGAGGCATTGGGCCACGAGGGCGCTGCGGGCGCAGCAATGCAGACCGGTCTGGGCGCCGGATTGGGCATGCAGATGGGCCAGGCCGCCGCCGCGCAGGCAGGCCCATGGGGCCCGCGCCCCGCGGCTGCGGCCCCCGCTGCACAGACGCCACCGCCCCCGCCGCAACCTGAAAAGGTCTGGCATCTGGCAGAGAACGGCCAGACCAAGGGCCCGTTTTCAAAGGCCGCATTGGGCCGAATGGCCACAGATGGCGGGTTGACCCGCGAGACCTATGTCTGGACCCCCGGTCAGGATGGCTGGCTTAAAGCAGACGATGTGGCCGAGCTGGCGCAGCTCTTTACCGTGCTGCCGCCCCCGCCGCCTCCTGCGTAAGGCTCTGTGAAACTTGGAACGGGCAAGGCGCGTGTCTAGGCTATGACCCCACGCCGTCGCCCCTTGCTGCCCCACCGTCGGACCCTGATGAAGCTTTTGCATTGGGGCATGGTGCCTTTGTTTATCTGGTTCCTGCTGGTGCAGCCGGCGGATGTGGCGCGGATCGGGCCTGCGGCGGTGCGGTTCCATTCGGTCATGGGCTTGGTCTTTGTCAGCGCGGCCCTGTTGTGGTGGGTGTCCTACATCCGGCGCGGCTTGCTGGGGCGCCCCGGCCCCAAGCTTCGGGGCTGGGCCCGTTGGCTGCATCCGGTGCTGCACAAGACATTGATCTGGGGTATCTTCGGCGTCGCCCTGACAGGGCTGCTGATCGGGGTGACCTCGACCGTGCAGCTTTGGGCCGGTGGGATCGTCCCGATTGCCGTGCCCCTTGATATGCCGCGCGCCAACGACCTCGTCGGGCTGATCCACAGCATCGAATTCTACGCTCTTGCAGGCATCGCACTGGCCCATGCCGTATTTCACATCTGGCGTCACCTTCGCCTGCACGACAACGCCCTGCGCATCATGGCCCCTAAAGTGCTGCACCGTTTTTTGTGACCCTGCTCTGGCGGCAGGGGGCGCACTGCCCTATGTCTGGGGCAGGCCTGACCAAAGGACAGATCTATGCCCGCCAGCACCGGCTTTGACGACCCCGACCTGCCCCCCACACCGGCCGAGGAACACCGGTTCCCCTGTGACACCTGCGGGTCCGATCTGCGGTTTGATCCCGAAAGATATCTGCTGGTCTGCGACCACTGCGGCAATACCGAAGAGATTTCAGGCACGCGCGGCCTGCATAACCCCATCGCCGAGCTTGATTTCCAGGCCGCACTGGCCAGCGCGCTACCCCAATCGCAGATGGAGGATACACGGGTCACAACCTGCCCCAACTGCGCCGCACAGGTAGAGTTCGACCCCGGCAAACACGCCACCGAATGTCCGTTCTGCGCGACCCCTGTGGTGATCGATACCGGTGTGAACCGCCACATCAAACCCCGCGCCGTACTGCCCTTTGGCCTGACCGAAAATACCGCACGCGATGCCATGACTGACTGGCTGGGCAGCCTGTGGTTTGCCCCCAATGGCCTGCAGGAATACGCACGCAAGGGCCGCAAGATGCAAGGCATCTATGTGCCCTACTGGACCTATGACGCCGACACGCGCTCCAGCTATTCGGGCGAAAGGGGCACGGTCTATTACGTCACCCAGACCGTCATGCGCGACGGCAAACGGGTGCAGCAGCAGGTGCCGAAAATCCGCTGGCGGGCGACCTCGGGTCGGGTGGCGCGGTTCTTTGATGATGTGCTGGTGCTGGCGTCGAAATCGCTCCCCAAAAGGTTCACCGATGCGCTGGCCCCGTGGGATCTGGCGGCCCTTGAACCCTATGCCCCGGAATACCTCGCCGGTTTTCGCGCCGAAGCCTATGCGGTGACGCTTGATGAAGGCTATGCGCAGGCACGCGAGGTGATGGACGCGATGATCCAGCGTGATGTGCGTTTTGATATCGGCGGCGACCGTCAGCGCATCCACAATATCCAGACGCAGGTCGGCGATGTGACGTTCAAACATATCCTGCTGCCGGTCTGGCTGGCAGCTTACAAGTATCGCGGCAAGACCTATCGTTTTGTGGTCAACGGCCGCACAGGCAGCGTACAGGGCGAACGCCCCTATTCCGCTGTAAAAATCACCTTTGCCGTGATCCTTGGCCTGATTGTCGCCGGGGTCGTTGGCTATTTTATGGCGCTGCAAAAATGACCCCGATCGATACATTCACCGACATCTTGCGCGCGCGTTCTTCGTGCCGCGCCTTTCGCCCCGATCCGGTCGACGACGCGATCATCACCCGTATCGTCGACGCGGCGCGCCACGTGCCGTCGTGGTGCAATGCGCAGCCTTGGCAGCTCACCATCACCAAAGGGGCCGCGACCGACCGCTTCCGCGACGCCCTGGCGCTAGAGATTGCCAAAGGCACGCCCCCCGCCCCGGATCTGGACTGGCCCGCCTCTTACAGCGGCGTCTACGGCGACCGGCGGCGGACCTGCGGGTTCCAGCTTTATGACGCCGTCGGGATCGAGAAATCGGACCATGCGGGCCGCATGGCGCAGATGATGCGGAACTATGCCTTGTTTGACGCGCCCCATGTGGCGATCGTGACCTCCCCGGCAGAGCTTGGGGCCTACGGCGCGATGGACAGCGGCGGCTTTGTCACGGCCTTTACGCTGGCGGCAACGGCGCTTGGGGTGGCCACCATTGCCCAAGCCGCCGTGGCTGCCTATGCGCCCACCGTGCGACAGCATTTCGACCTGCCGCAAGACCGCCTGATCCTTTGCGCGATCTCCTTTGGCTATGCAGATGACACAGCACCGATCAACCGGTTCCGGACGCAGCGTGCCACCCCTGAAGACATCATCGATTGGAAATCCTGATATGCGCGCACTCCTACAACGCGTCAGCAACGCCTCCGTCACTGTCGACGGTCAGATCATCGGTCAAATCGAACACGGGCTGCTGATCTTCGTCTGCGCCATGCCCGACGATACACATGCGACCGCGCAAGGACTGGCACAAAAGATCGCCAAACTGCGTCTGTTCAAAGATGACGCGGGCAAAATGAACCGCAGCCTGCCGGATACGGGCGGCAGCGCGCTGATTGTCAGCCAGTTCACCCTTGCCGCCGATACCTCCCGCGGGACCCGCCCCGGTTTCTCGCGCGCCGCCAAGCCCGATCAGGCCAAAACGCTATACGAAGATTTCATAGCCTGCGTCGACGCCCTCGGCATTCCCGTCCAAACCGGTTCATTCGGAGCCGATATGTCCGTCGCGCTCACCAACGACGGCCCCGTCACCCTCTGGCTCGACACAGAAAACCCCTGATCTTCCAAATGGTCCAAAATCCTCGGGGGGTCAGGGGGGCAGACAGCCCCCCTTGCCAAGCCTACGGCTCCCGAAACGCCTCTTTGGACTTGTAAAGCGGCTTCAACAGATACTGCAGAACCGTCTTTGACCCTGTGTGCAGTTCCACACTTGCCTGCATGCCGGGTCGGATTTGCAAAGACGCCTGCCGCGGGGTGAGGTGTTCTGTGTCCACCTGCAACGTGACCTTATAGTGCGGATCCCCATCCGGCGCGCGGGATCGTTCGTCCTTGAACGTATCGGCCGAGATCAATTTGACCGTGCCCTTCAACGTGCCGTAAATCGTATAGTCATAGGCCGACAGCTTTACCGTCGCCTCTTGGCCGGGGCGCACGCCGGCGATGTCTTCGGGCTTGACGCGGGCCTCGACGAAAAGCTCTTCGTCCAACGGGATGATCTGCAAAATCTCCTCGCCCGGGCGCACGACGCCGCCGATGGTGGTCACGCTAAGATTGTTGACGATGCCGCGCAGGGGGCTGACCAGGACGGTGCGGTTCAGCTGGTCCGTGCTCGCCTTGAGGTTCTGTTTCAGCGTCGCCAGTTCTTTGAGGACATCGGAATATTCCTGCGCGCGCTCCAGCTCTGTGCCGGTGACGATCTCGTCCAGCTTGATCCGCGCATCCGCATGGGTCTTGCGCGCGCGCGTCACCTCGATCAGCGAAACGATCTTTTTCTTGAGCATATTCTCAAGCAGCTCACGCTCTTTCAACGCCTCGGTCAGCACCCGCCCCGCCCCTTCGGAGCGCGAGACAAAGTCCGATTGCCGCGCTTTCAGCAATGCCCGTTCAGAGGCGACGATATCGGGCGTGCGCGTGGCGAAAGCGTCGGGCACGTCAAAGTCGTACTGTCCGGCCAGCTCTGCCTCCAGACGCAGACGGCGGATTTCAAAGGCGCTGATCTGGTCGCGCAGGTCGTCCACGGCGGATTGGAACTGGGTGCCATGCAGACGGGCCAACACGTCGCCCTTTTCCACATGGTCGCCCTCGCCCACGGCAAGTTCTGCCAGAATACCGCCTTCAAGGTTCTGGATGATCTGGGGCCGCGAGCTGGAAATCATCGACCCTTCGGCGCGCACGATTTCATCGACCCAGGCAAAGGCAGCCCACAGCAGGAAGACCAGCACCGATGCGCCGCAGAGCCAGATCACCATAGACGGCCCCCGCATCTGCCCCGACATCTGCGCGCCCAGTGGCGTGGTGCTGAGACTGTTCATGCCACATGCCCCTTCTGGCCCGCCAGATGGGCAAGCACTTTTTCCTTGGGCCCGTCGATGGTCATGCGGCCATCCTGCAGCACCAGTGTGCGTTCGGTCAGCGCAAGGATCGGGGCGCGGTGGGTTGCGATGATCGCGGTGCGCCCTGCCATCCAGCTTTGCAACCGCGAGACCAGCGTCGCCTCCAGCCTTTGGTCCAGCGCTGCGGTGGGTTCGTCCAGCAGGCAGATCGCCGGATCCTGCAACCACAGGCGCGCCCAGCCGATGGACTGACGCTGCCCGATGGACAGGCCCGCGCCTGCGTCTTTGATCTCTAGGTCCAGCCCCTTGTGGTGGTTGCGCACAAACGGCCCCAGACCCGCAAAATCAAGCGCGGCGTGCAGGCGGTCGTCGTCGCGTTCCAGCATGGTGAGGTTCAGGTTATCGCGCAGCGTGCCCGAGAACAGGCGCACGTCCTGTCCCAGATAGCCGATCAGCCGGCGCAGGTCGCGCGGCTCGATCTGGCCAAGCTCTGTGCCGTCCACCAGAATGCGCCCTTCGGTCGGAGCATAAAGCCCGCTGAGCATCTTCAGCAGTGTCGATTTGCCCGATCCATTGGCCCCCAGCACGGCGACATGCTGCCCCGGCTGGATCAACATGCCCTTAATGTCCACCGTCGGTGCGCCGTCATCTTCGTAACGGAAGATCACGTCGCGCAGTTCGAACTGGCCTTTCAGCTTTTCGCGGCGCAGATAGGTGCGCGCCTCTGCGGTGTCCTGCGGCGCGGCGACAATCGCGTCGAGCCCGTCAAGCGCGCCTTTGACATTGCCCCACCGCGCCATCGTGCCCGAAAGCTGCGTCAGCGGCCCCAGCGTCCGGCCCGTCAGGATACCGACCGCGATGATCGACCCCACGGTAAATTCCCCCGCAAACACCAGATAGGTGCCCACGATGACCGCCGCGACATAGGTGGCCTGCTGGACCCCTTGGCTCCAGAACGTGAGGAAGGACGCGAGCTTGCGTTGCTCTGACGATTTGACGGACGACAGCGTGTTCAGTTCGGTCCACAGACGCAGCACGCGGTCCTCTGCCCGCTGGGTCTTGACCGTATCCAGTTCGAATATCGCCTCGTGCAGCAGCCGCGAGGATTTGGTCGAGGCCCCTTGGGTCTCCTGCGTCAGCTGGATCGCTTTCTTTTGCAGAAAGAACCCCGGCACCAGCATCAAGATACCGCCAAGCACCAGCACCCAGACCACATTGCCCGCAATGCTGGCCACGAGGAAGAGGAACACGAAGATAAAGGGGATATCCGCGATCGTGCCAATGGTCGACGCAGTAAAGAATTCGCGCACCGATCCGAATTCTCGCATCGCGGAAAACAGCTGGTTGGGGGCTTGCCCGCGCGTGTCGGACCGCATCCCCAGCAATCGACGCATCAGGATGTCTTGCACCGACAGCTCGATCTGCCGCCCTGCCCCATCCATCAGACGCGCCCGCGCCATCTTGAGGAAAGCCTCCATCAGCAACGCGAGCCCCGCACCGGCGGCGAGCACCCAAAGCGTCGCTTCGGACTGATGCGGGATCACACGGTCATAGACCTGCAAGGAAAACAGCGCCACAGCGACGGCCAGCAGGTTGGCCACGAAAGACCCTGTCGCGACCTCTATCAGCTGGCGACGAAAGCGCGGAAACTGCCCCCAGAACCAATGCGCAGGCGCGCCATCGGTGTTATGGGTTTCGGCCACGGTTTTCAGCGAGGCTTCGGCCCGCAGGATCAGCCCCGCAAAGAAGGGTTTGAAATCGCTGATTGGCACCATCGCGCGATTGTCGGTGCAGGTTGTGTCATACAGGATCAGATCACCGCGCTGCTGCCCCATGACAAGCAAGACCTGCCCCGAGGTCATATAGGCCAGCGCAGGCCACATATCCTTGGAGATCCCTCGCGCCCGGCTGACTTGTGTCACCAGCCCTGCGCTTTCCATCCCGCGGGCCAGTGCTTCGGCCTCTACCTGCGGATCATTGCCTTGCAAGGGGGCCGTCGCGACGATTTCAAAGATGTCGCGTGGCGCGGTGGTGACGCCCAGCAATCCGGCATAGGTCGCGGCCAGTTTGGCCCGCGCCATCAGACGGTCTTCGGGGCGGTTGGCGTTCTCTGCCTTGGGCTGGGGGGCATCCGCCGCCGCCATCCGACCCTGATTGCCGTTGGTGATTGTCAGCGTAAAGGTCGGCTTCTGGGTCAAATCGCGCTCCCGTCCGCCAACACGCCCTGTATCTGCGCCATCTCGATCTTCAGACGCACGGCCTCGTACTTGAGGGTGATCTGCGACTGCTGCTGACGCGAATAGGTCTCGTAGACGCCGACAACATCCATGACCTGACGCTGACCGGCGTCATATTGTTCCTGAAACAGGTCGAGGTTGCGTTTGGCCTGTGTCGCGAGGGTCGCTGCTTCGGCGGTCTGACGGGTCGTGGCGCTAAGCTGTTTTTCCAGACGGCGAAGCGCGCGATTGGCATCCTCGACCGATTGCCGGACCTTGCGGGTCGCGGTTTCCTCGGCCATCGCCGACGCATCAAGCGAGGCTTTGGTGCCCAGACCCAGAAGCTGATCCGATTCAAGGCTCAGCCCTGCGCCGCCCCCTTCACCGATGGTCGCACCCGCCGACAGCCCCGGCAGCAATCCGGCGCGTTCCACCTTGGCGGCGGCGATGGCGCGGGTCTTTTCGGCCTCGGCACGCACCACGGACAAAGGCGCACCGGCAAAGCTGTTCACGGGCACTTCGGGCAGGCCGTGCAGCGTATCCAGCGGGCGGATCGACATGGCGTTCAGCTCGGACATCGACGTGGCTTCGCGTTCGACGGAGGCATCAAGCGTTGCGCGGATTTCAAGGAGTTTCTGGCGCAGGATGGTCAGGTCGGACACATCGGACACGCCGCCTTTGACCCGTTCCTGCATCACCCATTCGAAATGCGTCATATCCTTAAGCGCGACACGGTTCAGCGCGGCGGTATCGCGCGCCTCGATCGCGTTGGTATAGAGCTTCAGCGCGGTCGCCACGCGGTCGTTCGTATCTTGCGCCAGCGACACGGCAGCGACCTCGACATCGGCCACGGCAAAGGCGCGTTCACCCGCACGGCGGCCATTGTCAAACAGCACCTGATCCACCACCAAATTGGCGGCCAGCGACCCCAAAGATGTCAAGCTGACCTGCGGCCCGATCTTGGGCAACCAGTTCTTGCTCGCCGCTTCCGAGCGGAGGGTGGCGGCGCGCAGCTCTGCCTCGGCGGTACGGCTGTTGGCGGCCAGCACGGCAGAGGCAACCTGATCCGACACGGTGTCATCGGGCAGAACAGAAGACCGCAGCGCCAGACCCTGGATGATCTGGCTGTCTGCGGTGATTTTTTCGGCGTAGGTGGGTTTGATCGCCTGCGAGGCATCGGGGGTGCGGAACCGGGACACGATGTCAGATTGCATCAGGTCACCGGGCATCATGCCGCTGCCGAAATTCGACATGCAGCCGGATAGGGCCAGCGCTGCTGCGCACATGCCCCCTGCCCGTTTTACACTCTGCCTCATTTGCCTGCCCTTAACGTGCCGGTTTTTTTATTTTTGTAACGCCTGCGGTCGTTGCCGCTAGCGTGTGCCAACCGCGCCCCCTTGGACAGAGGGCGCGGTGCAATCTTTAGACGATGACGTTGATATCGTTGTCGATCATTAGTGTGGCTTCGTCGCCCAGTGTATAGATGTCATAGGTTTGATCCCCACGCACCTCTGAACCGCCACGTACCGCGCCTGTGATCGTCACGGTGTCATCGTTGTGCCCGTCGATGATCAGCTCGTTCGTGTTGGTAGACAGGTTGACCAATGCGGCTTCGGTGATGGTCAGCTGCGCTTCTTCGGCGAACTGCAGATCAACGGTTTCGATGTTGTAGTTGCCCAGGTTCGGATTGGTCAGGGTCAACTGCGTGTTCGCCGTTTCGTCATCCAGTGCCAGATACGTGCCGGAAAAGTTTCCCGCAGCGTCAGTGGCCGTGACAATCAAATCGGACCCGTCTGGCACATTGCTTTCGAACTGGAAGTTCCGCTCGCCGATGGCGTCAATGTCAAAGCTGGTCGATTCAACTTCGGAAACGGAGCGATCCGCGTTCACCTGATGCACGTCCAATGTATCGGGGCTGATCTCGGTCGAGATGCCACGGATACCGTCACCATCGCGGGTGTAGGACGCGATGACGGGGCCTTCGGGCGCATAGGTATCGATGGCCAGCGTGTCGGTGATCGACGCGATGTTGCCCACATGGTCCGTCGCGGTGACAGAGATGTCGGCGTCATAGGTGCCCTGACGGATTTCCGAAGGCGGGATCGTGACCGACCAGTTGCCCGCACCGTCCACAAAGGCGGTGTAGTTGGTACCGTCAAAGTTGACCACAACGCTAGATCCAGCTTCGACCTGACCGTTCAGATCAATGCCGGTCTGGGCTTCGCGTGCGCTGACCACAGCGTCGTTGCCGCCCGCTTGGTTCATGTCGAGCGGATCCACGACCGTGTCGATCAGCACCGCGTGGCTTGCCGTGGCAGAGTTGCCCGCGGCATCCGTTGCCTTGACCGACACGGTGGTGTTGATCGTGCCCTCGGGCACTTGACCCGGTGCAAAGGTGACGGACCAGTTGCCATTCGCATCCACCGCGCCGTTCACCGACGCCGTGCCAAGCGACACGACGACAGATGACCCGACTTCAGAGGTGCCGGTGACCAGAACGCCGCCATTCGCCAGACGCTCTGCCCCGCTCACGATGTCATCGCCTTCGACGGTGTTCAGCGACAGGTTGTCGACGCGCGTATCCACGCGCACGCTGTCGGAGGCGCTGCGGCTGTTGCCCGCCGCGTCGGTCGTGGTTGCGGTGATGTCGGCGGTATAGACGCCTTGGGCAACTTCGCCCGCAGCATAATACGCGGTCCACTGACCGCTGCCATTTGCCACGACCGTGTGCGTGACACCGGCCAAGGTGACCTGCACCGTGGCACCTGCATCGGCGGTGCCCGAGATGGCCACACCTTCGCTTGCCTCGGCCGCGTTGACCACGTCGTCGCCCTCAACGGGCAGCGGGCTGATGGTCAGCGAACCGGCTTCGGTATCGACTGAAACAGACTGCGACACGCTATCAACGTTACCTGCCGCGTCGGTGGCGGTGGCGGTCATTGTGCTGGTATAGGTGCCTGCGGGGATGTCGCTAGGGGCGAAGCTGACGGTCCATGTGCCGTCCGCCGCAACCGTGGCCGCGCGCGACACCTGGCCAAGCTGGACCATAACAGTCGAGCCGGGTTCAACCGTGCCGGTCATCACGATGCCCTGCGCCGCCTCTGCCGCGTTCACGACCCCGTCGCTGCCGCCGGTCTGGCCGGTGAAGGCGAGGTTGTTGACCAAGGTATCGACATCGACTTGGCCAGTTGCGGTGGCCGTGTTGCCTGCCGCATCGGTCGCGACTGCGGTCACTGTCGCCGTTGTCTCGCCCGTTGGAATTTCGGAGGCCGCGAAATCTGCGGACCAGTTGCCGTTTGCATCAACCACCGCTTCACGGGTCACACCCCCAAAGGTGACCTGAACGGTCGACCCGGGCTGCGATGTGCCGGTCAGCGTCACGCCGTCGCCACGCTCTGCCGCGTTGATCACGCCGTCAACTTCGACGGTATCCGCCGCAATCGCGACTTCAGAGACGGTATCGACGACCAGCTGCTCGGTCGAGGTGGAGCTGTTGCCGAACGCGTCGGTTGTCACGATGGTGACGTCGCTGACGTATTCGCCTTCGGGCAAGGTGCCCGCCTGCCATGTCGCGGACCATGTGCCGTTGTCGCCCACAGTCGCATTGCGGGTGATGCCACCGATGGTCAGCTGTACGGTCGAACCGGGCTCGCCCGTGCCGTTCAGGGTGACGCCGTTGCCAAACGATGCGGCGTTATAGCTGTCGCCCACGGATTGCGTGCCTGATGTTACGGCGACGGTCGGTGCGATGGTATCTACCACCAGCGTTTCGGTCGTGGTCGAGGTATTGCCGTATTGATCGGTGGTCTTGATCAGCACGTCTGTCTCGTATTCGCCACCTTCCAGCGTGCCGGCTTCGAATGTGACGGACCATGTGCCGTCTTCGCCCACGGTGGTGCTGCGGGTGACATCCGCGACGGTCACGTCAACGGTCGCCCCTGCTTCACCGTTCCCGGTCAGCGTGACGCCATTTGCAAAGGATTCACCGTTAAAGAAGTCGCCGACACTCTGCGTGCCTTCGGACATGGTGACCGTGGGCGCTGTGGTGTCGATGACAAAGCTCGGCCCGTCGAGCACGATCTCATTGCCGTCCGTGGTCACGACGACCTCGGCTTCATAGCTGCCATCGTCGGGGAAATTATCGCCTTCGAACACGGCTTCGAATGTGCCGTCGTCGCCAACTGTTGTTGTGACTTCTTTATCGCCGATGGTGACCACCACGTCGGACCCGGGCTCGCCGCCACCGGTGACAACGACCTGCTCTACCGCGCCGTCGCCGCCGACCGTGCCGGTTGCTTCGGGTTCGTTCACGAACGGAGGTGCGACCGAAGGGCTGCCGCCATTGCCGCCACCGCCGCCGCCACCGATGACAGCTGCACCACCGACAACCGCCGCGCCGGCAGCTGCCGCTGCACCACCACCGCCAACGACGCCGCCCAGCAAGGGCGCTGCCAACATCGACACTTCGTCGTCACCCGCGCCCGGCATGACACCGCCCGGCACAGACGCCACATCGCTGCGGCCCAAATAGATCAGATCGTCAGAGGGGCTCCATTTGCCCCACTGCTCGGTGGGACCGTATTGCGCATAAAGCCCGCCACCTTCAGCCTCGACGAATGCGACTTCGTTCAGATAGCCGTCCGATGAAATGAACAGGCGGTTCGCGGCACCGGTTTCGTTAAAGTAATTCTCGATGGTGATGACCGACCCGTCATTCAGCGTGAGCACAAGGTCGTTGCCCGACCGCTGATGCGACTGGAAATCGGTCTGACGCAGGTTCAGCGAGATTTCCTGACCTGATGTCGCTTGGATAACATGGAAGTTTGCATTTTCGGCAACCGTGCCACGTTGCAATGCGCCCGCTTGATCGCGAACGACGAAATCTATCGTCTTCATAATATCTGCTCCACCTCGGTGCGCATTCTGCGCGCGACACCTGAGAAATTTTATGACCGCCAACGCGTTGATCGCATCGTGCAGCCGCCTGATTATGTCCGTCGTAAAAAACGAAACGTATTATTGAGGCAGAAGGTAGCCGCTTAGACACATAAAAGCCAAGGTTAAAGTGGAGCGCCACATTCTTGCCTTATTTCAACAGTGCAGCGCGGCCACAGTTTCTATCAGGACGGGAATTCGTTAATCTTTATTAACGTCGCTGAAATATTAACCAATTAATTTTACACAGGAATAATCAATGAGGGCCTGGTGGTTCGGGGCCGTGCAAGCGGTTGACAAGGCCGGTCTGCGCCACGACTTTCCCATCATGGATACCGCCCAGAACACCCCGCTATCACTGATCGAAGACCCTGACATGGGCATCACCCTCTCGGATGGATGCCGGCTTTCCGCGCGAGTCTGGCGGCCGGAAAATTCCGATGCCGCGCCGGTGCCTGTGATTCTCGAATACCTCCCCTACCGCAAACGCGACGGCACCACCGCACGGGATGCGCTGACCCACCCTTGGTTTGCTGAACGCGGCTATGCCTGCGTGCGGGTCGATATGCGCGGCAATGGCGACAGCTATGGCGTGATGGAGGATGAATACACCCCTCAGGAACAGGCCGACTGCATAGAGGTGATCGACTGGCTTGCCGCGCAACCTTGGTGCAGCGGGACGGTGGGTATGATGGGCATCAGCTGGGGCGGCTTTAACGGACTGCAGGTCGCGGCACATGCGCCCGAACCGCTTAAAGCGGTGATTACTCTGTGTTCCACCGTCGACCGCTTTGCCGATGACATCCACTATAAGGGCGGGTGTCTGCTGAATGAAAACCTTGGCTGGGGGGCAACGATGTGGTCCTTTTCAAGCCGCGCGCCCGATCCCGCCCTGCGCCCCGACTGGCGCGAGATGTGGTTGGAGCGGCTGGAGGCAGAACCGTTTCTGTCCGCCTTATGGCTGCGCCACCAGTCGCGCGACGCCTATTGGAAGCAAGGGTCGGTGATCGAGGATTACAGCGCGCTCAAGGCCAAGGTGCTGGCCGTTGGGGGCTGGGGCGATTCCTACAAAAACGCGGTGCCGCAACTGGTTGAAGCCTTGCCCGGTGCGAAGGGAATCGTTGGGCCTTGGGTGCATAAATACCCGCATTTCGCCATCCCCGAACCCCGTATCGGCTTTCTGCAAGAAGCGCTGCGCTGGTGGGATCGGTGGCTCAAGGGGATCGACACTGGCGTCGAGGACGACCCCGATTATCGCGCGTATCTGATGGACGGCATGCGCCCCGCCACATGGACGCATGAACGGCCGGGACGCTGGATCACCGAATCCACAGGCGCGACGTCGCATTTGCCCACCAAGACGCTACATCTGACGGATGAGGGCCTGCACGACACCGCTGGCCCGCTGGACCGCAGCGTCGCCTCCCCCGCGCATTGTGGGGCGGATGGCGGTGAATACTGCGCGATCTGGCTTGGCCCAGAAATGCCCGGCGACCAACGGCAGGACGATGCGCTGTCCGTCTGTTTTGACAGCGATCCCTTGGCGGAGCAGATGGACATCCTTGGCGCGCCGCGCCTGCGCCTACGTCTGGCCTGCGACAAACCACAGGGCCAGATCGCCGTGCGGTTGAACCATATCCACCCTGATGGGGCCTCGGCGCGGATCACCTATGGCGTGCTGAACCTGTCCCATCGCGACAGCGCCGAACATCCGCAGGCGATGGCGCCCGGTGCTATGACCGACATCACGCTGGACCTTGACCACATCGCCTATCGCATCCCCAAGGGGCACCGGCTGCGGGTGTCGATCTCTACCGCCTATTGGCCCCTGCTCTGGCCTGCGCCCGAAGCGGCAGAAGTCGCGCTGTCGTCAGGCCAGATCGACCTGCCGCAGCGCCCCACCGGCGGCGGGGACGAATACAGCTTTGCCCCGCCCACCTCTGCCGCCCCGTGGGAGACAGAGACCCTGCGCCCCGAGAACCACATTCGCCGCCAAGAGATCGACCGCGTCACCGGCACGGTTTCCCTGATCATCGAGGATGACTTCGGCAAGCTGCGTGACGCGGACCACGGTCTAATAGCGGGCACTATCGCACGCGAGACATGGTCCATTCACCCCGACGATCCGCTCTCCGCAAAAGGCACCTGTCATTGGACCGAAGAAATAGAGCGTGACGACATCATCCTGCGGACAGAAACCCGATCGGAAATGTGGTCGGATGCGACCCATTTCCACCTGACTGCACGCCTCGAGGCGTATGAAAACGACAAATTGATATATAAACGCGACGTGAGGGATGACATTAAACGACACTTTATGTAACAGGCTCGTCATCTAGCCGCCGGTATTAATACTTGCGACACGGGATTAAATGCTTAACGTCGTGCCACCAGTAAATAAAAAACCTGCGCAACAATGCGTGGAAGTATCACCTCAAACAGGGAATTCTCATCATGGATGATCAACTGAAACATATGACTGGCCAAGTGGCCAAGGGCACTATGACACGCCGCGAATTCGTCGGGCGCGCCGCTGCTTTGGGCGTGACAGCCGCCGTCGCCAACTCGATGTTGGCGAACCATGCGCAGGCTGCGGCCCACGAAGCACCGGTTCGCGGTGGCACGCTGAAAATCGGGTCGTCGGGCGGTGAATCCACCAACACGCTCGATCCCGCGCTGACCGCCTCCGAAGTGCCGCTGAACAACCTGCGCCACCTGTACGAAAGCCTTGTCGAAGTCGATCCCAACGGGAAAATCGAAAACCGCATGGCCGAAAGCTACGAGGCCTCGGCCGATGCAAAAACCTGGGCGTTCAAGATCCGCAAGGGCATCCAGTTCCACAACGGCAAAGAAATGACCCCCGAAGACGTGCTGAAAACCATGCAGCGCCATTCGGATGAAAACAGCCAATCCGGTGCCTTGGGCATCATGCGCGGCATCGAGAACATGAAGGTCGATGGCGACAACTTCATCGTTGAACTGGGCGTCGGCAACGCTGACCTTCCCTATCTGCTGGCCGACTACCACCTGATGATCCAGCCCGATGGCGGCATGGACAACCCTGGCGCGGGCATCGGCACCGGCCCCTACACGCTGGAAGTTGACGAGCCCGGCGTGCGCCACGGCTTTACGCGCAACGAAAACTACTGGGACGCCGACAACCGCGGCTTTACCGACTATAACGAAGTGCTGGTGCTGAACGATGCCACCGCGCGTACCGCGGCGCTGCAGTCGGGTCAGGTCAACATGATCAACCGCGTTGATCCCAAGGTCGCCGCCCTGCTGGACCGCGCGCCCAACCTGACGGTGAAATCCGTTGCCGGTCGTGGCCACTATGTGTTTATCGCCCATGTCGACACTGCACCGTTCGACAACAACGACCTGCGTCTGGCGCTGAAATATGCGATCAACCGCGAGGAAATGGTCGACAAGATCCTGCGCGGCTACGGCACCATCGGGAACGACATGCCGATCAACGCCTCTTATCCGCTGTTCGATGAATCCATCCCGCAGCGCGAACACTCCATCGAGAAGGCTAAAGAGCATTACGCCGCCTCCGGTCATGATGGCAGCCCGATCATCCTGCGCGTTGCAGACGGTGCCTTCCCCGGTGCGGTCGATGCGGCATCGCTGTTCCAGGAATCCGCCAAAGCCGCCGGTATCCCGCTTGAGATCAAACGCGAGCCGAACGATGGCTACTGGTCCGAGGTCTGGAACAAACAGCCGTTCTGCGCCTCTTACTGGGGTGGCCGTCCGGTACAGGACCAGATGTATTCGACCGCCTATCTGTCGACCGCGGACTGGAACGACACCCGCTGGAAACGCCCCGAGTTCGACGAGATGCTGCTGTCGGCCCGCGCCGAGCTGGACGAGGCCAAGCGCAGAGAGACCTACTCCAAGATGGGTCAGATGATCCGCGACGAAGGCGGGTTGATCCTGCCGATGTTCAACGACTTTGTGGATGGTGTCGCCAACAATGTCGGCGGCTGGGTCGAAGATCCCAACGCCGAGTTGTCCAACAACAAAGCCGGGATCAAATGCTGGGTCAAAGACGCATAAGGTAAACCCAGCTTATGCATCCCATCGTCAAACTGATCGCCCAACGCTTAGCGTTGGGCCTTCTGCTCCTCTTTGCCGCGTCGATCCTGATCTTCGTAGGCACCTCGATTTTGCCCGGCGACGTGGCACAATCCATTTTAGGTCAATCCGCCACGCCCGAAGCGCTTGCGAACCTGCGCCGAGAGCTTGGCATGAACGATCCCGCCATGACCCGCTATTTCGCTTGGCTGGGCGGCGTGCTTCAAGGAGACTTGGGCACCGCGCTGACCAATGGCCGCGATATCGCAGAAAGCCTTGGCGGGCGTCTGAAGAACACGCTTTTCCTCGCCTTCTGGGCTGCCGCAATCTCTGTGCCGCTGGCGATCTTTCTGGGTCTGCTGGCCGTGCGCTACAAAGACCGCTGGCCCGACAAGCTGATTTCTGCCGTCACGCTGACCACGATCTCTATCCCGGAATTCATGATCGGCTATGTGCTGATCTATTGGGTGGCGATCAAATGGCGGCTGTTTCCGTCGGTGGCGATCATCAATGACAGTATGAGCCTCGGGGCCAAGCTGAACGCGATTGCCATTCCGGTGATGGTGCTGACGCTGGTCGTTCTGGCGCATATGATGCGCATGACCCGCGCTGCGATCCTGAATGTCATGCAATCGGCCTATATCGAAACAGCCGAGCTTAAGGGCTTGGGCATGCTCAAGATTATCCGCAAGCATGCCTTCCCCAACGCCATCGCCCCGATCGTCAATGTGGTGATGCTGAACCTCGCCTATCTGGTCGTCGGCGTCGTGGTGGTAGAGGTCGTCTTTGCCTATCCCGGCATGGGGCAATATCTGGTCGATCACGTCAGCAAACGAGACGTGCCCGTGGTGCAGGCCTGCGGTCTGATCTTTGCCGCCGTCTATATCGGGTTGAACCTTGTGGCCGACATCGTGTCGATCCTTGCCAACCCGCGGCTGAGGCATCCCAAATGAGCGCCGCGCATCTCCCCCCGAGGCAATGCGCGACGCACGGGGCCGCAGTTCAGCTTTGCACCGACGCGACCCCCTGCCGCATGCCCGTATCGCCACCTGACGTTGACCCATTCATTTGTTTGGGAGCGAACCCATGAAAAACATTCCTATCTCCGCCATGATCGGCCTGTTCTTTACCAGCGTCTATTTCATCATGGCCGTCTTTGCCCCTTGGCTCGCCCCCTATGGCATGGCTGAAATCGTCGGCGACGTGTGGGAGCCTTCGTCGTCGGAGTTCCTACTGGGCACCGACAGCATCGGGCGTGATCTGCTGTCGCGCATGATCTACGGCGGGCGCACCACGATCTTTATCGCCACTGCAGCCACCATCCTCAGCTTTACGCTGGGGTCCATTCTGGGCTTCTTCGCAGCCGTATCCGGCGGTTGGGTCGACCAAGTCATTTCGCGCTTTGTCGATCTGATCATGTCGATCCCGTCGCTGATCTTTGCGCTTGTCGTGCTGTCGGTTATGCCGACCACCGTGCCGATCCTGATTATCCTGATGGGTCTGCTGGACAGCACCCGTGTCTACCGTCTTGCGCGCGCTGTGGCCGTGGACATCACCGTGATGGACTATGTCGAAGCCGCCCGCCTGCGCGGTGAGAAGATCGGCTGGATCATTTTCCGTGAAACCCTGCCGAACGCGCTGTCGCCGCTGATCGCCGAGATGGGCCTGCGGTTTATCTTTGCGGTGCTCTTTGTGTCGACGCTGTCGTTTCTGGGTCTGGGCGTGCAACCCCCTCAAGCCGACTGGGGCGGCATCGTGAAAGAGAACAAGGAAGGCATCAACTACGGCATTCAGGCGGCCTTGTATCCTGCCTATGCCATCGCCACGCTTTGCATCTCTATCAACCTTGTTGCGGACTGGATTTTGAACCGCACCACATCGCTGAAAGGGGGCCGCGGATGACCGAGCCACTTCTCAAGGTACGCGGCCTGAAAATCGGCGCGACCGCCTATCCGCCCGGCGAAAAGCCGATTGACATCAAGATCGTGCATGGCGTCGACTTTGATCTGCAACCCGGCAAGGTGCTGGGGCTGATCGGGGAATCCGGGGCCGGTAAATCCACAATCGGGCTGGCCGCGATGGCCTATGGCCGCGGCGGGGTAGAGATCACCGGCGGCGAGGTCTGGGTCAACGGGCGGGACATCCTCAAGGAGCGTCTGCGCGCCGTCCGCCGCCTGCGCGGGGCCGAGGTAACCTATGTCTCGCAATCCGCGGCAGCGTCTTTCAACCCCGCGAAAAAGATCATGGATCAGGTGACCGAAGCCGCGATCTATCAGAACAAGTTTACCAAGGCCGAGGCCGAGGAACGCGCGGTTGATCTGTTCCGCAAGCTTGGTCTGCCGGACCCTGAAACCATTGGGAACCGCTACCCGCACCAGGTGTCTGGCGGGCAGTTGCAACGCTGCATGACCGCGCTGGCACTGTGTCCGCAGCCCGATCTGGTGGTCTTTGACGAACCCACCACGGCACTGGATGTGACCACGCAGATCGACGTGCTGGCCGCCATCAAAGAAGCCATCGCCGCCACCGGCGTTGCCGCGCTCTATATCACCCATGACCTCGCGGTGGTGGCACAGGTCAGCGATCATATTATGGTGCTGCAACAAGGGGATATGGTCGAATACGGCACCGTTGATCAGATCATCAACGCGCCCAAAGAAGAGTACACGCAGGCGCTGGTTTCCGTCCGGTCGATCCGCCACGAGGAAAAGACGCCGACCGACACCCCTGTTCTACGGGTCGAAAACGTCACCGCCCGCTATGCGGGCACGGATTTCGACGTGCTCAAGAAGATCAACGTCGACATTCACCCGGGCCAAACTTTGGCCGTTGTGGGGGAATCCGGCTCGGGCAAATCCACACTGGCCCGCGTGATCACCGGCCTGCTGCCCCCAAGCGACGGGACGATCACATTTGACGGGCGCGAGCTGTCGCCCGCGCTGGCGCAACGCCCGCTGGAAGACCTGCGCGAGATGCAGATGATCTACCAGATGGCCGATACCGCGATGAACCCGCGCCAGACCGTGGGCACCATCATCGGCCGCCCGCTTGAGTTTTATTTCGGGCTGAAAGGCAAGGCAAAGCAGAAGCGTATTCAGGAACTGCTGGACGAGATCGAATTGGGCGACGGGTTTCAGGACCGCTATCCGGCAGAGCTGTCGGGCGGGCAGAAACAACGTGTCTGCATCGCCCGTGCGCTGGCCGCAAAGCCCAAGCTGATCATCTGCGACGAGGTGACAAGCGCGCTTGACCCGCTGGTGGCGGATGGGATCCTCAAGCTGCTGTTGAACCTGCAAAAGATCGAGGATGTCGCCTATCTGTTCATCACCCACGATCTGGCAACGGTAAAAGCCATCGCAGACAGTATCGCTGTGATGTATCAGGGCGAAGTTGTGCGGTATGGCACCAAAAGTCAGGTGCTGTCACCGCCCTTTGACGACTATACCGACCTGCTGCTGAGCTCTGTTCCCGAGATGAAGATCGGCTGGCTGGAAGAAACCATCGCACATCGCAAAATGGAAAGCGCTGGCAATTAAGCCTGTGGGCAACGCGGCGGTTTGTATCGGACAAATACAATCGCTGTGGTCCGCCGAAAAGGTATCGACATGAAGAACAAGCTGCTTTTGATCATCCTCGACGGTGTGCCTTACCGCAATTTCCGTCGGCTGTTCGGCAATCTGGAAGGCTGGGTCGACAGTGGCGAGGCGCGGGTCTGGAAGCACCGTGCGGTGCTGCCGTCGATCTCTGCCTCCTGCTACGCTTCGATCCACACGGGCGTTGCACCGGCTGAACATGGCTGTACCGGCAACGGCAATGTATTCCGTCTGAAGCACAAGGATGTCTTCGCCCAGACCCGTGCGGCGGGCGGCGTGACCGGGGCCGTGGCCCATTCTTTCTGGTCACAATTCTTCAACCGCCACCCCTTCGACTATGTGCGCGACGTGGAATATGATGAACCCGATAGCGACACGATCAACCACGGGCGGTTTCACACGATGACGGGCTACGGGCTGGTGAACCAGATGACCCCTTCGGATGTGGATCTGTTTGGCTCCCTCACCAATCTGGCGCTGCGATTCGGGCTGAACTACGGGATGCTGCACACCTGCACGCTAGACAGCATGGGGCACCGCTTTTTCCACGACTGTCAGGAAATGGACCACGCCTGCGCCGTCATGGACGAGATGCTTGCCCCCTTCATCCCGAAATGGCGCGCCTTGGGGTACGAGGTGATCGTCACAGCGGATCACGGGCAAGACGAACGCGGGCACCACGGCGGGCGCAGTGCATTGCAGCAGGAAACCGCGCTCTATTACTTTGGCGATGCCGAAGGACCGTCGGAGGATACGGTGATCGACCAGTTGCAGCTCGCGCCGACGATCCTTGGCCGTCTGGGTGCGCCGGTTGCCGATACCATGAAGGCGCAGTCTTTCCTGAAATGATGCCGTTTCTCAGGCCGTGCTGATCGCAGGCCATTCCCCTGCGCCGACAGCGCCGATCGCCGCGGTCACCTGATCAAAGAACGCTGCCGCCTTGCGTGACATCACCCGCGCGCGCAGACAGCCATGGACAAGGCCCGCGGCCTCGTGCCACTGGGCCTGTCCGCCTGCCCTATGGATCGCGGCGGCATAGGCTTCCCCATCGCTCGACAGCGGGTCACAGGCGACCGTGAGGATCACCGTAGGCGGCAGATCGGAAAAGTCGGTATCATGCAGCGGGGCGTAGCGTGGATCGTCCACAGGCGGCACCCCACCGGATCGGACCTGCTGGTAAAACTCCATATCCGCAACCGTCAGCTGCGGCGCGTTGGCGTGGGTGATATAGCTGCCCTTGCTGCGATCCCCGCCCAGTCCGGGATAGATCAGCACCTGACCCGCTATGCGCGCCTGAAAAGATGTTCGCGCGGAATGGGCTACGGCGGCAGCAAGATTGCCGCCTGCACTGTCGCCCGCCAATACAATCGCGCCGTCATATGCGGCTGCAATCGCCTGAAATGCGGCCCACGCGTCGTTGAAACATCCGGGAAAGACGACCTCGGGGGCGAGCGCGTAGTCGACAGAGATCACACGGTAGCCGGTCGTGGCGCAAATCTCGGCGCAGACATCATCGTGACTGTCGAGCCCGCCAACAACAAACCCGCCGCCGTGATAGTAGATGACAGTGATATCGGATGTCTCGACCTCGTAAACGCGACATGGGACGCCGCCGAAGGCGACGTCCCATGTGCGGACCCCATCAGGGTGGGGTTGGTGAAAAGCAGCGCACATCCGGTTATAGACAGCGCGCTGCTGGTCGATGGTCAGCGACACCGCGTCCGGTGGATAGAAACTGTCCGAGCGGTCCATATAGGCCCAGATCTCTTCATCCAGTAGAACGCGGTAGTCGGGTTGGATCACGCGGCCTCCCAACCGAAGGTAAAGGCGTTCAGCGACGCGCCGACATCGGCCTCGCTCGCGCCGTTCATGGCGATCTGCGCCACCAGACCGCGTTTCTTGTCATCGGTGACAGAGGCAACACGAGCGGGCAGGCCGGCGGCTTCCAATGTCTCGTCATAGACGCGCGTGATCGCGTTTTTGCGCAGATCGGGCTTAAAGATCTTACCGACGGCGGTTTTGGGCAGTTCGCTCATGATGGTCATATGCTTGGGCTGCGCCGCGCGTTCCTGCACGTGCTCTTTGCAGAACTCCAGCAGTTCGGCTTCGGTGATCGACGCACCTGCGACCAGTTCGACAAAGGCGCAAGGCACCTCGCCCGCGTGGGCATCCGGCTGGCCAATGGCACCGGCAAAGGCGACCGCCTCGTGACCCAGAAGCGCCTCTTCGATCTCGGCGGGGTCGATGTTGTGACCGCCACGGATGATCAGGTCTTTCGCACGGCCCGTGATCCAGAGGTATTTGTCGCTGTCGATACGGCCCAGATCCCCTGTGCGCAGGTGCGTGCCCTGATAGTAGAGATCCTTGTTCTTATCGGCTTCGGTATAGGTGTTGCCCGCATAGACGCCGGGGTTCGAGATACAGATTTCGCCGATCTCGTCGACCTCTGCCTCGACCAGCCCGTCGCCGGTGCTTTTGACTATCTTCACATCCGTATAGGGGAAGGTGATGCCGATGCTGCCCACTTTGCGCACGCCGTCCGTCGGGTTCGACGATACAAGGCAGGTCGCCTCTGTCAGGCCGTAGCCTTCGATCAGCGTGATGCCGGTGGCCTTTTCAAAGCGGCGGAACAGTTCCAGCGGCAATGGTGCCGAGCCGGAGAAGGCGGTTTTCACGGTCGAGATATCAGCGTTGATCGGGCGCTGCATCTTGGCGGAAATCGCCGTCGGGACAGTGATGATGAAAGTGATTTTCCAGCGTTCGACCAGCTTCCAGAAGTTGTCGAACACCCCGTCCCCGCGATAGCCCTGAGGCGTCGGGAAAACCACATGCGCACCGGATTTTACGGCAGCCATGAGGATCACGTGGCAGGCGAAAACGTGGAACAACGGCAGCGGACACATGATGTTGTCGTTTTCCGTATATAGCAGCGTGTGCCCAAGCCAGCCGTTATAGACCATGCCGGAATACTTGTGCTGCGCCACTTTGGGCATGCCCGTCGTCCCACCGGTGTGGAAGTAAAAGGCGACGCGATCCTCTTGCGGATCGTCGAACGTCAGCTCTGGGGATTGCTTGGCGATCTCGGAATTGAAGTTCTTGTAGGTCGCCTGATTGGTCACGGTCATTTTGGGACGGATCAGCGGCACGATCCACGACTTTGGTGCGGTCAGATAGCGGCACAGGTCCACTTCGAGCACGGTCGTGACATTCGGCGCCAGCTTGACCGCCTCGGCGGTTTTCTCGGCCACATCCGTCTTGGGGAAAGGCCGCAGGGTCACAACGACCTTGGCATTGGTTTCACGTAGGATCGACCCGATCTGCTCTGCCTCGAGCAGCGGGTTGATGGGGTTTGCGATCCCTGCGACGGCACCGCCCAAAAGTGTGATGACCGTCTCGTTACAGTTTGGCAGCACATAGGCGACCACATCGGTCGGCCCGACACCCAGCGACCGGAACAGATTGGCCGCACGGCCCACCTGACCACGCAGCTGCGACCAGCTAAGGGTTTCGGCATGATCTTTTGGCCCCGAGAACAGCTGGTAGCTGATCGCGTCGTGGCTTGGAAACTTTCCGGCGGTTTCGCTCAACATGCTCCAGAGTGTTTTGGGCACGTCGCGGTCAGCCCACGGCATTTCTGCTTCGATTGCGTTACGGTCTTCTACACCGGCAAATGACATTATTTTCCTCCCTTAGTGGTGCGGTTTGCCCGCATCCCGTTATTCCCTGTTGTCAAAGATGATTGCTAATTTCAGCTTTCGCAAGCATTTGCAGGCACCCAAACGCTGCGTTCAAGCCCACTGACCCAACGGAAGGCTCGAAAAAGAGCGGCAGACGCCGCCTGCCGCTCTCTTTTATGGGGTAAAAGCGCGTGGCGCACCCCTTATGTGTTGTGCGATTACTTGGCAGGAATACGCAGCATCTGACCGGGATAGATTTTATCGGGGTGGGTCAGCATAGGTTTATTCGCTTCAAAGATTTCTTCGTAGCGCGCGCCATTGCCAAGGGTCTTGGCCGCGATGGCCCAAAGCGTGTCGCCCTTTTCAACGGTGTGGAAGGTACCGTCCCCCTCGCCGCCGTCCATGTCTTCTTCAACCGCGGCAACGCCTTCGACGTTCCCGACGGCCAGAATGACCTTTTCTTTGGTTTCTTGGTCAGCGGCCTTGCCGGAAACTTTGACCTTGTCGCCGTCGACAGAGATATCCAGCCCGTCGGCATTCAGCCCCAGATCCTTCAATTCATCCTGAAGCGCGGCTCCGGTGACTTCGGTATCATCACCGCCGCCAAATACTTTCTTGCCGGCGTCTTTTACGAAACTCCACAAACCCATGTTGCTCTCCTTCTGGATCCATTCGGGTGTGATTGTTTCCATTTAACCGTGACGTTCACAAGTTTTTTTATGCGTCCGCGCGCCCATCGGTGAATTGCAGCCGTGCCAGACGCGCATAGAGGCCGCCCTTGGTGACCAGCTCGTCATGGGTGCCCATATCGACGATCTGCCCTGCTTCCAGCACGACGATGCGATCAGCCTTTTTCACCGTCGCCAGACGATGCGCGACGATCAGGGTGGTGCGGTCCGCGCTCAACCGATCCACGGCGGCCTGCACGGCGCGTTCGCTTTCGGCATCCAAGGCGCTTGTGGCTTCGTCCAGCAGCAGCACCGGCGCGTCGCGCAGGATGGCGCGGGCGATGGCGATACGCTGCTTTTGCCCGCCCGACAGCATCACCCCGCGTTCGCCCAGATAGCTGTCGTAGCCGTCGGGCAATGCGCTGATGAACCCGTGGGCGGCGGCGGCCTCGGCGGCGGCGTCAATCTCGGCGTCTGTGGCGTCGGGGCGGCCAAAGCGGATATTCTCGCGGGCAGAGGCGGCGAAAATCACCGGATCTTGCGGCACCAAGGCGACCGACCGGCGGAAGGCCGCACGCGAGACATCGCGCAGATCGACCCCGTCAAGGGTGATCCGCCCCGAAGCAGGATCATAGAACCGCAGAATCAACTGGATGATCGTAGTCTTGCCTGCACCCGAGGGCCCGACGAACGCGACCGTTTCACCGGGGTTGATCGACAGGTTGACCCCGTCCAGTGCCTGCACATCAGGGCGCGCAGGGTATCTGAAATGCACGTCCTCAAAGGCAATCCGACCGGCGACAGGGGCGGGTAAATCAATGGCCGCAGCGGGGTCTTGCACGGTATCTTCGGTCCGCAACAGCTCTACCAGACGTTCGGTGGCACCGGCGGCGCGTTGAAGTTCGCCCCAGATCTCGGACAGCGCCGCGACCCCGCCTGCCACCATCACGGCATAGATCACGAATTGCACCAAGGCACCGGGGGTCATCTGGTCGGCACGCACATCCCGCGCGCCCATCCACAAAACGCCCACGACACCGGCAAAGACCAGAAAAATTACGATAATCGTCATCAGCGCGCGGGTCTTGATCCGACGCTGCGCCGCATCAAAGGACGCCTCGGTCATCTGGGCGAATTGCGACTGGCTGGCCGCTTCATTTGTAAAGGCCTGCACGGTCTGCACCGCGCCCAAACTCTCGGACGCATTGCCCGAGCTTGCCGCGATCCAGTCCTGATTTTCACGGCTCAGCACCCGCAAGCGCCGCCCCAGCACGAGGATCGGCACAATTACCGCCGGCACGATCAACAACACCATCGCCGTCAGCTTGGCCGAGGTGAACAGCATCAGCACCAGCCCACCGGTCACGATCAGCATATTGCGCAGCGCGATGGACACGGACGACCCGATCACCGACAGGATCAACGTGGTGTCCGTGGTGATCCGGCTCAGCACCTCGCCGGTCATCAGGTTCTCGTAGAACGCCGGGCTCATCGAGATCACGCGATCGAACACCGCCTTGCGGATATCGGCAACGACCCGTTCGCCAAAGCGCGTCACCAGCGCATAGCGCAGCCCCGTGCCCACAGCCAGAAGGGCCGCGATGATCAGGGCGGCAACGAAGTACTGGTCCAGCAATTCGGCCTCGCCGGTGCCGAAATTATCGATCACGCGGCGGACGGCCAGCGGCAGCGTCAAAGAGATCATCGCCGTGAGCACCAGCGCCAGAATGGCCGCGATCATCAGCCCGCGATAGGGCGCAAGAAACGGCAGCAGCGCGCGCAGGGCCCCCAACTCACGCGATTTTTCGCGTTCTTCGGTGCCGGGGCCGGGCGTCGGGGTACGTGCCATGAGATATCCTTTGGAGTGCTGCCGTGTCATCGCCCGCACATCGCGCGGGGTCAAGGGCTGCACCCCTAGCGGTCTTGCGACAAAAGCGCATTGATCCAGCGCAAACAGCGAAAATCAAAACGATGTTTGGAAAGGAGTGGAGCGGGCGGCGGGAATCGAACCCGCGTCTTCTGCGTGGAAGGCAGAGGTCTTACCATTACACAACGCCCGCGCTACGGGAGGAGGGGTAAGTCATACGCTGCGGGTCGTCAAGGCCGTCTGCACGCGCGAAATGCTGCAAAGATCAAAATGCGCCATTTGCCGCCCTTTACCTAGCCCTGCCGATGGCGCAAATTCCGCGCTACCAAAGGTCAGAAGGAGACGACGATGCCCAACCCGCTTTACGACGCTTTATTCGGTCGCCACATCGGGCAAAACACGCCGTTTCTGATCCTGCCGGATGGGCGTACGATCACCCACGACCAATTCATCCGCTCTGCCGCGCGCTATGCCAATGCGTTTTCGGACAAGGGGCTGACAGCGGGCGACCGTGTCGCTGTGCAGGTCGGCAAATCGCCGGATGCGCTGGCGCTTTATGCCGCTTGCGTGCAGGCAGGGCTGGTGTTCTTGCCGCTCAACCCCGGCTACACCGCGTCCGAGGTGGATTACTTCGTCGGCAACTCCGGCGCGCGGCTACTGGTTTGCAATCCCGCGGATGTTACCGAACTCACGCCGGTCGCTGCAGCCGCCGGTGCCACTGTAGAGACGATGGACAACACCGGCCGTGGCACGCTGCGCGATCTGGCGGCCACCCTGCCCGACACCTTCAATACCGTCGACCGAGCGGCCGAGGATCTGGCCGCCTTCCTCTATACCTCGGGCACCACAGGCCGATCAAAAGGCGCGATGCTGAGCCAGCGCAACCTTCTTAGCAATGCCGAAACGCTGGTCGATGTCTGGCAATTCACCAAGGCCGATGTGCTGCTGCATGCGCTTCCGATTTTCCACACACACGGGCTGTTCGTGGCGACCAATATCATGCTGCTCAGCGGTGGCGCGATGGTGTTCCTGCCCAAGCTCGATATCGATCAGTTGATCCGCTTCATGCCGCAGGCCACCGCGTTGATGGGCGTGCCCACCTTCTACACCCGTTTGCTGGGCTCTGATGACTTCACCGCCGGATTGACGGCGCATATGCGTCTGTTCATCTCGGGCTCTGCCCCCTTGCTGGCCGAAACGCACAAGCAGTTCGAGGAACGCACAGGTCACCGTATTCTGGAACGCTACGGGATGACGGAAACCAATATGAACACGTCGAACCCCTATGACGGGCCTCGGCGCTGCGGCACTGTCGGCACACCCCTGCCGGGGGTCGAGCTCAAGATTTGTGACCCCGATACTGGCGAAACCCTGCCACAGGGAGAGATCGGCGTCGTCGAGGTCCGCGGGCCGAATGTTTTCCAAGGCTATTGGCAGATGGCCGAAAAAACCGCCGCTGAACTGCGCGCGGACGGGTTCTTTATCACCGGTGATCTGGGGCTGATTGGTCAAGACGGCTATGTCCAGATTGTCGGGCGCGGCAAGGATCTGATTATATCCGGCGGCTATAACATCTATCCCAAAGAGGTCGAACAGGTGCTGGACGATCAACCCGGCGTGCTGGAAAGCGCCGTGATCGGCGTGCCTCATGGGGATCTGGGCGAGGCACCGGTTGGTGTGCTGGTCGCCGATGGCAGCCCTGATCTGGACCTAGAGGCGCTGTCGCAGACCGTCGCGCAATCGCTGGCGCGATTCAAATGTCCGCGCAAGCTGGTGGTGGTTGATGCCCTGCCCCGCAATACCATGGGCAAGGTGCAAAAGAACCTGCTGCGCGAAACCTATGCGGATCTCTTCAAGGGCTGACTACGGGTGCGGGTCGCCCGCACAGGGCGTGCCGCCTGCCACCCAGATCGCCAGCGCATCCTGCATCTCGGGGATGCTACCGGGGGCCGCCTCGCGCTCTGCGCCGGGGTCAAAGCCCCATGCCACAAAGGCCGACGTCCCGAGGTGATCGGACAGGTCTTCGGGCGTAAAGGCACCGTTGCTATCGGGGTCACGCAGTTGTGCGCATATCTCGGCGCTGGTTTTGCCTTTCCACGCCATCTCTATTGGGGGAAGCCGCCATGCGTCCGCAATCATCGGCGGTGCGTGGGGGACGGTATTTTCCGACGCGGCGCTGATGTGGCAGGTTCGGCAGGGCATCGTCTCGGCCCCGATGCGGCTTTCATCGGCAAGGATGTTCATGCCGTGTACGGGCGCTTGGTTGGCAGCCTCCTCGTGGCCCAAACCTTCCCAAAGCGGCACGCCAGCGGGACCGACGTGGCAATTGGTACAGCGCGGATGCGAGACGACCTTGTGGATATCATTCCACGCCGCCAGCGCCGCTGCGCGACCGGGTGCTTCTTGCGCCCGAGCACTGCCCGCGCAGGCCAGCGCGATGATCCCGCCGGTGATCGCCCCGCGAAGGGAGTTCATACAAAATCGATCGACTTGGATAGCGGCAGTTCGCGGATACGCTGCCCCGTCGCGGCAAAGATCGCATTGGCCAAAGCAGGCGCGGCGGGGGGAACGGCGGGTTCGCCGATACCCCTGATCTTGTCGCCATTCTCAAGCCCGCGCACCATGATCAACGGCGTCTGGTGCAGGCGCATCCCTTCGTAGGCATGGTAGTTATCCTGCTCTGCGACGCCCTCGCGATACGTCAGCTCGCAGTTCATCGCGTGGCCCAAGCCAAAGATCACACCGCCTTGCAGCTGCGCCTCAAAGTTCACGGGGTCCAGCACGCGGCCCACATCGGCGGCGACGAACACCTTGTCGATGCGGATGCCGTCGGGGGTGTTGGTGACCTCGATCACCTCGGCCACGGGCACGCCAAAGGCCAGCGTAAACGCCAGCCCCCTTCCGCGGTTCGGCCCCAGATCGCTGCCCCATTCCGACATCTCGCCCACGGCTTCCAAGACCTTGCGCGAAGCATCGTGCCAGCACAAGCGCAGCCTCTCTTGCAGCGGGTCGACGTCGGCGGCGTGGCACATCTCGTCCATGAAGCTTTCATGCATGAACCCGTTGCCCGACGCCCCGACCGACCGCCACGAGCTGACGGGCACCATCGCGGGCGTGCGGTAGCCGGTGACGCGGTAGTTGGGGATCTGGAACGGCTGGTCCCAGGCCCCCGCGACAATCGCTACATCAGGGCCGACGGCGGGCTGGTTCAACCTTGCGAGCGAGGACTCAGCGACCGAGGGGGCCGCGATCGACAGATCAAACGCCGCGACACCGGCATCCGCCACAGCACCGCGCCCGCGCGCAATGGCCAGTGGGCGGGGGAAATCATGGGTGAAGTCTTCCTCGCGCTGCCAGATCATCTTGATCGGCGTGTCAGGCATCTGCATCGCGATCTCTACCGCTTGGGCGATATAATCATCCTCGAGGCGTCGGCCAAAGCTGCCACCGGACATCAGCACATGCACGTGGATGTCATCCCCGTCCAACCCTGTCAGCCGCGCCATATTCGCCTTGACGAAACGGGGGATTTGCGTGCCGGTCCAGATGTCCAGCCGCCCCTCGGTCAGCTTGACCACGACGCTCATCGGTTCCATCGGGGCATGGGCCAGATAGGGAATGCGGTATTCCGCCTCGACCACCGAGGCATCTTGCAACGCCTCCTCTACATCGCCTTCATCCTTGAACCGGCTGTCGCGGTGGTCGTCGGTGAAAGAGGCCGCCACGGCGGCAAATTGGTCGGCGCTGTCACCGATATAGGGCGACGGGCCCCAGTCACATTCAACCGCCTGTGCGGCCTGAAACGCGCGCCATGTGTTATCCGCCACTACAGCGATGCCGCCGGTGATGGGCAAGACTGCGCTGACCCCGCGCATCTGGCGTGCGGCCTCGGCGTCAAAACCGTTCAGCCCGCCGCCAATCGCCGGATTGGTGCGGGTCGTGGCGATCACCATACCGTCCATCTGCATGTCGATGCCGTAGATCTGCCGACCGGTGGATTTCGCCACGATGTCGGTCCGCTTCTGCGGCTTGGTCAGATAGCGCCATTCCGACGGATCACGCAGGGTGACATCCTGTACCGGCTCGATCTCGGCGGCGATGCTGGCAAGGTCGATGTATTCGATCTTCAACCCATCGGGCAGCACGATGCAGCCGTTCTCTGTCCCCAGTTGGTCGCGCGGCAGGCCGGTCTGCTTCATCGCGGCTTTGATCAGCGTTTCGCGTGCGACAGCACCGGCCATGCGCAGGCGATCATACATATCGGGCACGGTGGACGAGCCGCCGGTGATATGCAGCCCCATCAGCTTGCCCATGACATCGACCGCACCGCGCCCGCCGCGTGCCAGCATCGTGTCAGAGGTCGCCGCAATCGGCAGCGCCTCTGCCCCGACAACGCCGTTGTAGTAAATCGCATCCGCCGGACCGGGCGACAGCTTGGCGCTGCGCGGGTCAATGTCGAGCTCTTCGGCGATCATATGCGCCTGCATCGACCACGCGCCCTGCCCCACATCCGCGCGCGGCGTGATCAGCGTGATCCCTTGGGCGTCGATCTTGACGTAGGGGGTGATCGCGGTTTCGCCGGGTTTCAACCCGTCGAGCAGCGGGTTCTCCCCCTCGCGTTTGTAAAGATAGGTGCCAAAGACGACGCCGCCTGCAACAGCGGCAGAGCCGATCAGGAAGCTGCGGCGGGCAATTGTTTTCACACGTCCCATATCACACCGCCTTGAGCTTGATCGCGGCGGATTTCACCGCCTCGCGAATACGGGGATAGGTGCCACAACGACAGAGGTTCCCGCTCATCGCGGCGTCAATCTGGTCATCTGTGGGGGTCGGGTTCAGCTCAAGAAAAGAGGCCGCCTGCATGATCTGCCCCGATTGGCAGTAGCCGCATTGCGCGACCTGCAGGTCGATCCAGGCCTCCTGCACCGCATGGCGCACCGCCGGAGAGCCCAAGCCTTCGATGGTGGTAATCTCGCCCTCGACATCGCCCGCGGCCAACTGGCACGACCGGACCGCGATCCCGTCCATATGCACGGTGCAGGCCCCGCATTGCGCGATGCCGCAGCCGTATTTCGGGCCAGTGATCCCCAGAACGTCACGCAAGACCCAGAGCATGGGCATGTCTTCCTCGACGTCCACATCATGGGTCACGCCATTCACTGTAAGTTTCATGCCTTGTCTCCCGACGTTCACTCTATAAATACCAGCGGGATCGGGGTGGTAAACCCAATCTGTCCCGCATCCCTTCGTGCCCTCACGTCAAAACATCGTGTCACGAGGGGGTTCAGAAAACATAAAACGCCGCCCCCGTGAGGACGGCGTTTGTCGCAAGTTTTACGAATTCGCGCTTAAAATTCAACGACGGCGCGAATGGATTCACCTTTGTGCATCAATTCGAAGCCTTCGTTGATCTGGTCCAGCGTCAGTTTGTGGGTGATCATCGGGTCGATCTCGATCTTGCCGTTCATGTACCAATCCACGATCTTGGGCACATCGGTGCGGCCCTTGGCCCCGCCGAATGCTGTCCCTTTCCAGACGCGGCCCGTGACCAGCTGGAACGGACGGGTCGAGATTTCGGCCCCCGCCGGTGCGACACCGATAATGATCGACTCCCCCCAGCCCTTATGCGCGGCCTCAAGCGCCTGCCGCATGACCTTGGTATTGCCTGTGGCATCAAAGGTATAATCCGCGCCGCCTTTGGTCAGCTCGACCAGATGCGCGACCATATCGCCTTCGATCTTGGTGGGGTTCACAAAGTCGGTCATGCCGAAGTAGCGGCCTGTCTCTTCCTTGTCGTCGTTCAGATCGACGCCGACGATCTGGTCGGCCCCTGCCATGCGCAGGCCCTGAATGACGTTCAAGCCGATGCCGCCCAGGCCAAAGACCACGCAGCGCGCGCCGATCTCTACCTTGGCGGTGTTGATCACCGCGCCGATGCCCGTGGTCACACCGCAGCCGATATAGCAGATCTTGTCAAAGGGCGCGTCCTTGCGGACCTTGGCAAGGGCGATTTCAGGGATGACCGTGTGATTGGCGAAGGTCGAACAGCCCATGTAGTGGTGGATCGGCGTGCCATCCATCATCGAGAACCGCGTGGTGCCATCGGGCAGCAGCCCTTGGCCTTGGGT
This sequence comes from Sulfitobacter sp. M39, assembly GCF_021735935.1. NCBI lineage: Bacteria > Pseudomonadati > Pseudomonadota > Alphaproteobacteria > Rhodobacterales > Roseobacteraceae > Sulfitobacter > Sulfitobacter sp. M39. The sequence continues at coordinate 1,399,508 of NZ_WMDZ01000001.1, read as the reverse complement.
CACGCGGATCGCCTGACAGAGGTTGGTTTTACCCGACAGGCAATATTCACACTCGCGGCATTCGGGCGTGTAAAGCGGGATCACGTGATCGCCGACCTCGAGCGTGGTGACGCCCTCGCCCACCTCAAGCACAACGCCTGCGCCCTCGTGGCCCAGAATGGCCGGGAAAATCCCTTCGGGGTCGTCGCCCGAACGGGTGAATTCATCGGTGTGGCACAGGCCGGTGGCCTTGATTTCGATCAGGACTTCACCCCGCTTGGGGCCTTCGAGATTGACGTCCATCACTTCAAGCGGTTGCCCTGCGGCAACGGCGACGGCGGCGCGTGTTTTCATCATAAGAAGCGTCCTTTTGCTGTTTCGGCCAAAAGGACGAAAAAGCGCTGCAATGTCAAGGTCAGGGGGCCGCCGGACAGGCATGAGGGGGCGCTGCCCCCGGTGCCGCTTTGCGACCCCTCCCCCGGGATTTTCAGCCATTTGGAAGGGCGGATATGGGTTTGCGCGCCGCGTGTTTTTCCTGTCCAATCGGTCGCGCGACAATGATGACATACCGTGACCGAGGAGAAGACCATGGTAGACCGAAGCGAGATCGGAATGAAAACCCGCCGCGCCGTTTTGGGCGATGCCCATGTGGACCGCGCCGAAGCCGCCAAGACCGAGTTGGACGCGCCGTTCCAAAGTCTGATCACCGAAGCGGCCTGGGGCACCGTCTGGGCCAGCGACAAGATCAGCCGCCGCGAACGGTCGATGCTGACGCTGGCACTGCTGGCGGCGACCGGCAACTTCGAGGAAATCCCCATGCACATCCGCGCCACCGCCAATACCGGTGCCAGCAAATCCGATGTGATCGAGGCGTTCCAGCATGTTGCCATTTATGCGGGGGTGCCAAAGGCGAACCATGCGCTTAAACTCGCCAAACAGACCTATCAGGAAATGGAAGCCGCCGAATGACCGATCAGAACGGAGCGTTCTTTCACCGCGACCGCAACTGGCACCCGCCCGCGCTGGCACCGGCCTATAAGACATCGGTGGTGCGGTCGCCGCAAAAGGCGCTGATCTCTATGAATACCACGCTGAGCGAGCAGACCGGCCCGGTCTTTGGCCACAATATGCTGGGGCCGCTGGATAATGACCTGATCCTGAACTACGCGGCCCAAGGCGAGATGGCGATTGGCCAGCGGATCATCGTCCATGGTCGTGTGCTGGACCAGAACGGGCGCGGTGTGCCCGGCGTGTTGCTTGAATTCTGGCAAGCCAATGCGGGGGGGCGCTATCGCCACAAGAAAGAGGGATATCTGGCTCCGCTCGACCCCAATTTTGGCGGGTGCGGCCGCACGGTGACCGATGCGAACGGCGGCTACAGCCTGCGCACGGTCAAACCGGGTGCCTACCCCTGGCCCAATGGGGTGAATGACTGGCGCCCTGCGCATATCCACTTTTCCGTTTTCGGACAGGGTTTTGCGCAGCGCTTGATCACGCAGATGTATTTTGAGGGCGACCCGCTGATCTGGAAATGCCCCATCGTGCAGACAATCCCGTCGCGCGCCGCGGTAGAGCAGTTGATCGCGCCGCTGGACATGGACAATACCGTGCCAATGGATGCGCGGTCCTATAAGTTCGACATCGTGCTCAGGGGCCGCCGGTCCACCATGTTTGAAAACCGGATGGAGGGGAACTGATGCAAGAGCTGACCCAGTTGAAAGAAAGCCCGTCACAGACCGCAGGGCCCTATGTGCATATCGGCTGCGTGCCGAATTTCTGCGACATCACCGGCGTCTACCCCGAGGATCTGGGCGCGCATATGGTCAATGCCGAGACCAAGGGCGAACGGATCACGGTGAAGGGCACGATCTATGACGGCACCGGCACCCCGCTAAAGGATGCGATGGTCGAGATTTGGCAGGCCGATGCGGAGGGGCTGTATCCAGGCAATGACCCCCGTGGGGCCGCCGACCCGAACTTTACCGGCTGGGGGCGCAAGGCGGGGGACTATGACACCGGCGAATGGCAGTTCGACACCATCCGTCCCGGTGCGGTGCCCTTTCCCGACGGGCGTATGATGGCCCCGCATATCAGCTTGTGGATTGTCGCGCGCGGGATCAATATCGGCTTGAATACACGTATGTATTTCCCCGATGCCGATAACAGCGCCGACCCGTTGCTGACCCGTATCGAACATCAAAACCGCGTAGCGACCCTGATCGCGGAGAAAGAAACCGATGGTTTCTATCGGTTTGATATTTACCTTCAGGGCGAGAAAGAAACAGTATTCCTAGATGTCTGATCCATGCATTCTTTGCGTTGCCATCACCGGCAGCGTACCGACAAAAGCCGCCAACCCCGCCGTACCCGTCACGATCACCGAGCAGATTGAAAGCACGCATGAAGCTTTTGAAGCCGGGGCAAGCATCTGCCACGCCCATGTGCGCAATGGCGACGAGACGCCATCCTCTGACCCAGAGAAATTCGCGCGGTTGAAAGAAGGGCTAGAAAAACACTGCCCCGGCATGATCATCCAGTTCTCGACCGGCGGGCGGTCTGGTGCGGGCAAGGAGCGTGGGGGCATGCTGTCGCTGCGGCCCGATATGGCCTCCCTGTCGGTGGGGTCGAACAACTTTCCCACCCGCGTCTACGAGAACCCGCCGGATCTGGTGGATTGGCTGGCGTCCGAAATGCGCGCCCATGAGGTTGTGCCCGAGATCGAAGCCTTTGATCTGAGCCACATCCTGCAGGCGATCCAGCATCACAAGGACGGCAAGCTGTTCGGGCGGCTTTATGTGCAATTCGTCATGGGGGTGAAAAACGCCATGCCCGCGGATAAAGAGGTTTTTGACTTCTACGTCGCGCAGTTGAAGGCCCGCGCGCCCGAGGCCGCGTGGTGTGCCGCAGGGATCGGGCCGAACCAGATCGTCGTGAACGAATGGGCGATTGCAGCCGGCGGTCACACGCGGGCCGGTCTGGAAGACAATGTGCGTCTGGACCGAAACACGCTCGCCCCATCCAATGCGGCGCTGATCAAACGCGCGGCGGATCTATGCGAGAAATACGAACGCCCCGTGGCGACCTGGCAGCAGGCGCGCGACATTCTGGGGCTACGCAGCGTCGCAGGCTAACCGGTTTGCCGCCCCCGCTTGTGCAATGACCCAAGCCGGGGGCGAACTGGCTTGGCCGCAGATTGACTTGCCCTGACCCGCATGAGAGTCATTTACCAAACCTTCGCCATCCTGACCCAAGGGACCGCCCGCCCGTGACACGTATCCTTGCCGTAACCTGCATGCGCAACGAAGGGCCCTATTGCATTGAATGGATCGCGCATCACCGCGCGGCGGGGGTGACGGATTTTCTGATCTTCACCCATGATTGCACCGATGGCACGCCGGCCCTGCTGGACCTGTTGGATGATGTCACCCATGTGCCCTTCACCCCCGAGGGCGACACATCGGTGCAATGGCAGGCCATGCGTCTGGCTGACCGCCATGACCTGATGAAACAGGCCGATTGGGCGCTGTTTTTCGACGCTGACGAGTTTCTAACCCTCGCAGCACCGATGCGTACGCTGCCCGATCTAATCGCCTCGGTCCCCGCGGAAACCGACGCGATTGCGCTGCCGTGGCGGTTTTTCGGCGCGGACGGGCAAGAGGCGTTGCAAGATACGCTCACCCCGCTGCGGTTTCGCCATGCGGCCCCTGATCCGTTCTTTCTGCCTGCGGGAAGCTTTTTCAAAACCCTGCACCGGCCCGCTGCATTTCAGAAGCTCGGCGTGCATCGTCCCAAGAAAAAGCGCGGTGCCGGCCCGCTGTGGAATCTCGGCGGTGTTCAGACCGCCCCCGGGGGATTTGCCGAAAATGACAACCGGATCAATCTGTTCGGCGTGATGCAGACCCAAGCGCGCGCGCGGCTGAACCACTATTCCCTGCGCTCAGCGGGCGAGTTTATGGTCAAACGCGGGCGCGGTCTGCCCAACCGGACGACAAAGCGGCTGGATCTGCACTACTGGGCTGAGCGTAATTTCAACACCGTCGCTGACACGATGATCGATCCGATGCTGGACGCCACAATGGCAGAGGTTGCCCGCCTGCGCGCCCTGCCCGGTGTCGCCGACGCGCATACGCGGGCGGTACAGCGGCACCATGACAGCTTTGCCGCATTGATGACCGATCCGGCGGAAGTACAATTCTACTGGCATCTGCTGTTGCTGGGCAGCAGCACCCCGCCCACGGCAGAGCAGGCACAGGCGCATCTGCTGCGTCACGCAGGCAGCTAAGCCCCGTTCCATCTGACACCGCGGGAACAAAAAAGGGCGCGACCGGATACCGGCCGCGCCCTTGGCACTCGTTACCTACCCTTAGGCGAGGTCAAAGCGATCAAGGTTCATTACCTTGGTCCAGGCGGCGATGAAGTCGGTCACGAATTTGTCTTTCGCGACATCACCTGCATAGACCTCTGCAATCGCGCGCAACTGCGAGTTCGACCCGAAAAGCAGATCAACAGCGGTCCCGGTGTGCTTCAGCTCACCCGTGGCGCGGTCGCGGCCTTCATAGATATCGTCCGTCGCGGTCTCTTCCGCCTTCGCCCACACGGTGCCCATATCCAGCAACGTGGTGAAGAAGTCGTTGTTCAGCGTGCCGGGCGCATCGGTGAACACGCCGTGTTTGGCGCGGCCCACGTTCACGTCCAGTGCACGCATCCCCCCGACCAGAACCGTCATCTCTGGCGCGGTCAGCGTCAGAAGCTGGGCGCGGTCGACCAGCAGCTCTGCCGTGGTGACCGAATAGCGGGTCTTGGCAAAGTTGCGGAAACCGTCGGTGACAGGTTCAAGATAGGCGACGGAGTCAACCTCGGTCTGTTCAAGCGAGGCATCGCCGCGGCCCGGTGCGAAGGGCACGGTCACGTCGTGGCCCGCGTCCTTGGCGGCTTTCTCGATCCCGGCGGCACCGGCCAGCACGATCAGATCAGCGACAGAGATTTCTTTGTCCCCCGACTGCGCGTTGTTGAAGTCTGCGCGGATCGTTTCCAGCACACCCAGCACTTTGGCCAATTGGTCAGGCTCGTTCACCGGCCAGTCTTTCTGCGGTGCCAGACGGATGCGCGCGCCATTTGCACCGCCGCGCTTGTCGGACCCGCGGAAGGTCGCGGCAGAGCCCCAAGCAGTGGCCACCAGTTCCTGAACGCTCAGCCCCGACTCCAGCACTTTGGCTTTCAGCGATGCCACATCTGCGTCATCGACCAGCGTATGCGTCACGGCGGGGATCGGATCCTGCCAGATCAGCTCTTCGCTGGGGACGTCTTTGCCCAGATAGCGGGCAATCGGTCCCATGTCGCGGTGGGTCAGCTTGAACCATGCACGGGCAAAAGCATCGGCGAATTCCTCGGGGTTTTCGTGAAAGCGCGTGGCGATCTTGAAATACTCGGGGTCTTCGCGCAGCGCGAGGTCGGAGGTGAACATCATCGGCGCGTGACGTTTGGAGGGGTCGTGCGCATCCGGCACGGTCCCTGCGGCGTCGCCGTTCTTTGGGGTCCACTGCACGGCACCGGCAGGGCTTTTGGTCATTTCCCAATCGAGCCCCAGCAGGTTGTCGAAATAGGTCATGTCCCAGCTGATCGGGGTTTGCGACCATGCGCCTTCAAGCCCGCTGGTCAGGGCGTGGATGCCGTGGCCTGTCTCGTGCTTGTTGGTCCAGCCAAAGCCCTGGCTTTCCAGTGGCGACGCTTCGGGATCGGGGCCGGCATTCTCGCCGCCCACGGCACCGTGCGCTTTACCAAAGGTGTGACCACCCGCGATCAGCGCCACGGTTTCATAGTCGTTCATCGCCATCCGGCCAAAGGTGTCGCGGATGTCGTTGGCAGAGCCTTGCAGATCGGGTTTGCCGTCCGGCCCTTCGGGGTTCACATAGATCAGGCCCATCTGCACAGCGGCCAGCGGGTCTTCCAACGCGCGCTCTTCGCTGTAGCGCTTGCTGCCCAGCCATTCGTCTTCGGGGCCCCAGTAAACGTCCTCTTCGGGTTCCCAACGGTCCACACGGCCACCGGCGAAGCCAAATGTTTTCAGCCCCATCGATTCCAGCGCGATATTGCCGCACAGGATGATCAGGTCACCCCAGGAAATCTGGTTGCCGTATTTCTGTTTGATCGGCCACAGCAAGCGGCGCGCCTTGTCGAGGTTGGCGTTATCCGGCCAGCTGTTAAGAGGCGCGAAACGCTGCGTGCCCGTGCTGGACCCGCCGCGGCCATCCGCCGTCCGGTAGGTGCCTGCCGCGTGCCATGCCATACGGATAAAGAACGGGCCATAGTGACCATAGTCCGCAGGCCACCAGTCTTGCGAATCCGTCATCAGCGCATGCAGGTCAGCCTTGACCGCGTCAACGTCGAGCGTCTTGAACTCTTCGGCATAGTCAAAGTCTGGCCCAAGCGGGTTCGAATCGATGGTGTTCTGGTGCAGCAGCTTGAGGTTCAGCTGGTTCGGCCACCATTCGTTCAACGACCGCGCACCGCGCTTTGAGTTGCGGCCGTGGCTGCCGACGACCGGGCATTTGCTGATGTTTTCGACGTCATTTCCGTCCATGATGGTCTCCGATGTTATCTGTCTGGTGCGCGGTTTTGCACCGCGTCACGGGGGATGGATGTCGGGGGCGCGATACAGTCTGCCCCGTCTTTCTGGAATTGTTCTAACATCAGTTACTGATTAGTTTAAGTTGGCATTTCCTATCAGTTTGATAATAATAAACTATGACCAACATCACCCTGAAACAGCTTCGCTACTTCGAGGCCGTCGCCCATCACCGTCACTTTGGCCACGCCGCCGAGGCCTGCGCGATCTCTCAGCCCGCCTTATCCGTGCAAATCAAGGAGTTGGAGCAGAACTTGCAAACGCCCCTCTTTGATCGCGGCGGGCGGAATATCACGTTGACCAGCTTTGGCGTCGATTTCGCGCCGCGCGCGCGGGCGATCTTGCAGGGGGTGGACGAGCTTCAGGATATGGCGCGTGCATCCAAGGACGGGCTGATGGGCCGGCTGAGAATCGGCATCATCCCCACCATCGGCCCCTATCTACTGCCCTCGATCATCACCAAGCTGACACAGATGAACCCCGCGCTGGATATCCACGTGCGCGAAACCATGACCCCGCGGCTGATCACCGAGCTGACTGAGGGGCGCATCGACACTGCCATCGTCGCCCTGCCCGTATCAGAACCCTCCCTGACCGAAGTCACCCTGTTTGACGAGAAATTCATGCTGGTGCGCCCCGAGGCTGATCGCGACAAGCCGATCCCCAGCAGCGCGCATCTGAACGAGATGAAGTTACTGCTGCTTGAGGAAGGGCATTGCTTTCGCGATCAAGCGCTGTCGTTTTGCGATATGCAGTCGGAAACCGCGCGCGAGGGGCTGGATGCGAGCTCCCTATCCACGCTGGTGCAGATGGTTGGCGCGGGCATCGGCGTGACGCTGATCCCCGAAATGGCCGTCGCCGTGGAAACGCGGTCGGCGCAGGTGGCGGTCAACGCCTTCCCCGCGCCCGAACCGACGCGCCGTGTGGGGATGATCTGGCGCAAGACCAGCCCGCTTGCCAGCAAACTGTCCGAAATCGCCGACCTGATCCGCCCGACCTAAGCGGGCGGATCATCGTGTCATCGCGGTATCAGCCCAACCGCGCCAGCAGCGCGCGCGACGGGTCGCCGGTTTCGGGCAGTCCCTGGCTTTGCTGATAGGCGGTGATCGCCTTGCGGCTGTTCGGGCCGATCACACCGTCGGTGCCGTCGGTGTCAAAGCCGCGGGCGGTCAGCCGTTCCTGCAACGCCTTGCGGTCGTCAATGGTCAGCCCGTATTTATCGGGGCCAAAGCTGGCCTGAATGGGCCCGCCCCCTGCGATACGGTCCGACAGATGCCCGACGCCAATCGCGTAATTGTCCGAGTTGTTGTAGCGCTTGATCGCCTTGAAGTTGTTAAAGATCGCAAAGCGCGGCCCGCCCGCATCGGGCTGCAGGATCTGCACCGGTGTGGCAGAGCTTGCCGCTGCGGTGCCCATCTCTGCGCCCCATTTCTGGCCGGACTTCCAGCCCGACTTCGCCAGATAGGCGGCGGTGGAGGCAAGTGAATCCGACGGATCGTCAGACCAGATGTCGCGTTTGCCATCGCCGGTGAAATCTACCGCGAAGGATTGATAGGATGTGGGGATGAACTGTGTGTGGCCCATGGCACCGGCCCAGCTTCCGGTCAGACCGGGAGCCGAGACATCGCCGCGCTCCAGGATACGCAGCGCCGCGATCAGTTGTTTCTCGAAGAAGGCCCCGCGACGACCGTCATAGGCCAGCGTCGATGTAGCCGACACGACCGGCACATTCCCGCGCCGTTCCCCGTAAAAGCTTTCCAGCCCCCAGACGGCGGTGACGACTTCGGCAGGTACACCGTAGCGCGCCTCAATCTGGCGCAGCACGCTTTGGTGGCGCGCGAATGCTGCGCGCCCTTTGGTGACACGCTCGTCCGATGCCGCAATGGCAAGGTAATCTTCAAGCGAGCGGCTGAATTCCGTCTGGTTGCGGTCCCGTTTGACGACCCCAGGCAGATAGCCCGCCCCTGCAAATCCACGGCGCAAGGTGCTGTCGGAAATGCCCTGCGCCGCAGCGCGTGACTTGAACGCCGAAACCCAAGCATCATAGCCCGCGTTCGGCTGGGGTTGCAGGTCCGGTGCCAGCCCCGCATCGCTGCGCGGCGCAAAGCTGCCTGCCCTGTTGCCGGTGCTACAGGCCGCAAGGCCCAATGCTGCCAATCCGACGGTGAAACTTCTTCGTGAAATGCTCATACTGCCCGCGCCCTTGTTTGTTATGACTTCGGCATAGAATAGCCGAAGCACGGGGGCGGGCAAAGCGGATGATACGCCTTGGCAAAGCTTTGCCTATTTGGTCGGGATGTAGAGCGGCACGGTCGACATCGACATTTTGGCAGACCCGTTCTGCACATCGCGCGCGTGGCTGATATAGACCAAGGTGTTGTTTTTCTCGTCGAAAATCCGTTTGACCTTCAGCGTCTTGAAGATCACGGACCGGCGTTCGCTGAACACCGTCTCGCCCTCGTCATCGCGCGAGATGTCGCCAATTTCGATCGGGCCGGTCTGGCGGCAAGAGATGGAGGAATTCGACGGATCCTCGAACCAATTGCCCTTTTGCAGCCGGTCGATCAGGCCGCGTTCAAAATAGGCCAGATGGCAGGTGACCCCCTTGACCTCGGGGTCTTGGACCGCCTCTACCACGATGTCATTGCCCAGCCAGTCCACATCGACATTGCCCACCACATCAGCGGTAGCTGCAAGAGGAAGGGCAAAGCCAAGGGCGGCAATGGGGGCGAAGGCGGCGCGTTTGAATATGTTCATGCATCCATACGCGCGGCGTGCCTGTTGGTTCCCACGTCGCGGCAAGAAAAGACCCAGCACGCGCAGATCAGGTTACCCGCGTCCAGAATCCCGCTTTATGGGCATAGCGTTTGCGCAAGCGCTGGACAAAGGCGTCGTGGCTTTCGAAAGCTCCGTAATCCTCGATCTCGATATCCGCGGCGGCGCAGTCCATCAGGTGATCGGCCGCCTGCGCGTACCGCGACTTGGCGCTTTCCCACAGCGCGGCCTCGATCATTGCGCGCCAACACAGCGCTGCCGCCAAGGGGTGGCGTGCCCGCAGCGCGTCGGCGGCATCAGAGAGTGGGGCGACATGGGTGCCGTTCAACGTCTCGGCGCGCGCTTCGATCATCGCTGCGAGCCCGCGCAGGTCGGGCCACGCGAGGAAAAAGGCGATCGCCGCGTTGAGATCCTTGAACGTGGCCGCATGGGCCTTGGCGGCCTCCTCTACCTCTAGATCATCGAAATCCGGGAGCTGTTTGAGGTGCGCGCGCAGCATCTCGGGGTCGAGCGTTTCGGTAAAACAGCGCCAGCGGTGGGCTTGGGCCTCATCCTCGCGCCCCGATGCGATCAGCGCGTGGATATAGGCCGCGTCCCACGCCTGCCGCCCCGCCTCTTTCCCCTTGGGACGTGCACCCTCAAGAACATCAAGCGCGGCATCGTGTCTGCCAGTAGCCGACCAGAGCGCCGCCACCTCGACCGCGACGGTGGGACGCGCCAGATCACTGGGAGAGAACAGCGAGACGTAGGTCTCCGTATCCCCCTGCGCCAATGCCACCTCGCGCAGGTGCATCTGGACAAAGCGTTTCTTGCGTTGCGCGGCGTAGTTTGCATTGCGCCCGCGCAGCTCGCGCAGGAATTGCAAGGCGGGGTGATCCTCGGTCGCGTCCAGCGGCGCGGCCTCGAAGGTCTGGATCAGCCCTTTCAGATGTGCGAGCCCGCTGTCGCCCAAGGACGGGGCCATGCGCGTGATAATTCCGTCAAAAGCGCCGTCCGTATTCCCCTGCACCGCCTCCCACGTGCGTTCCGCCAGCGCGATCTGGTCCAGCGGGGCGCGGGCGGCAATCTGGCCGATTTCTGCAAGCGCGTCAGCAAAGACGGCCCCCACGTCCCCCTTGCTGTCGTCCACCCGATCCATGATCGAAGGGGCAAGCGCTAGAAACTCCCACAGCAGGTCGAAGGCGTCGGCGGGGGCGTCTGGGGCGATCTTGTCGATGATCATAGCGGATTGGGTGCGCAGGTCTTTGATCAGCGCCGTCCGTTTGCGCCACCCGACATAGCTTTTGGCCCGCCGGATCGTGACCAGCCGTTTGCGCACATCACGCGCCAGTTCAGCGGGGCCGAGGTTGTGGCTCAACTCAAGCCGCAGACGACGTTTCATATCGGCGCTGCCGGTGCTGACCTCGATCAACAGTTCGGCCAGCCGCTCCGCCCCTAGGGCGGCAAGATTTGCAGTGTTCAGGGTCTTTTTTGACATGGGGCCTTGCTACATCGGATTTGCGGCCGGTCAAAGGGGGCGCGCGGCTCGGACGCGTCAGGCAAAGAGATAGACGGTGACGCCCCAGCCTGACAGTTCGGCCAGTTTCTGCATCGCGCCGATCACGTCGCCGGTCTGCCCGCCGATCTGCCGCAGCGCCAGCGCCGCTACCAGCGCGGTGGCCACGACGCCCCCCGCAAAGATCACCGCCGCCGCGCCAAAGCCCAAGGGCAGCAGCCCGACCAAGCCAAAGGCGACCGCGATATAGACGCAAGCCGCCGGCACCTGCGCCGCGCCGTGTCCCAGCCCGTCAGCCCGCGCGGCGGGCATCCGCGCCAGCCAGAACGGCAGCATCGCGCGGCTGGCCATCGACAGACCAAGCGCGGCAGGTACGACCAGTGCAGGATGATCCAGCCGTGCGATCAGCGTTACCTGCAGCGCCACCGTCAGGATCAGGGCCATCACCCCGTAGCTGCCAATGCGGCTGTCGCGCATAATCTCGAGCTTGCGCGCGCGCGTCTGCCCGCCGCCGAATCCGTCGGCCATATCGGCCAGCCCGTCTTCGTGCATCGCCCCGGTCAGCAGTGTCGCGGCAAAGATCAGACCAAGGGCCGCAACTGTCGGGCCAAAGCCCGCCGCGTGCAGCGCCCAGTAGATCAGAGCGGCGGGCAGCATCGCGACCGCCCCCGCCAAAGGCCAGCCCCAAGCCGAAGCTCCCGTCGCCGGGATCGGATCGCGCAGATATCCCACGGGAATACGGGTCAGCAGCAGCATCGCCAGCCGCGCCTCTGCCACCCGGGCGCGCAGCATCAGCCGTCCGCCACGCCGGCTTCGGCAAAGGTCGCCATGCCGCTATGGCACGCCAGCGCCGAGCGCAGGATACCAAGCGCCAGCGCGGCACCCGACCCCTCGCCCAACCGCATGTCGAAATCGAGCACGGCCGTCTTGCCGATCGCATCCAGCAGACGTTTATGCCCGGGCTCGACGCTCAGATGCCCGATCAGACAATGGTCCAGCGCCGCAGGGGCCAGCGCGAATAGCGGTGCGACAGAGGCGGTGCAAATGAACCCGTCAAGGATCACCGGAATACGCCGTTGCCGCGCGGCCAGCACGGCACCGCAGATCGCCGCCTGCTCGCGCCCGCCCAAGGCCATCAGGATAGATGCCCCATCCTGCGGGGTGGCGGCGTGGCGGGCAAGTCCGCGGGTGATGGCGTCGACCTTGCGGCGCAGACCTTCGTCGTCCGAACCGGTGCCGCGCCCGACCCAATCTTGCACAGCCCCCCCAAAGACCGCCGCCGTCAGCGCTGCCGCGACGGTCGAATTGCCGATCCCCATTTCGCCCAGGATCAAGACACTGGCCGCCGGATGCAGCGCCGCCGCTCCCGCGTTGAGGGCCGAGACACATTCCGCCTCGCTCATCGCGGGGCTTTGCGTGAAATCGGCAGTGGGGCGGTCAAGGTCCAGATCAATCACCGACAGCTGCGCGTCATTGGTGCGGCACAACTGGTTGATCGCAGCGCCCCCCGCCTTGAAGTTCTGCACCATCTGGGCTGTCACCTCTTGCGGGAATGGGTTCACCCCCTGCGCGCAGATCCCGTGGTTACCGGCAAAGACGAGGGCCTGCGCCATGTCGATCTGCGGCACCGCCTGTTGCTGCCAACCCGCCATGAACACCGCCAGATCCTCCAGCCGCCCCAATGATCCGGGCGGTTTGGTCAGCGCATTCTGCCGGTCGCGCGCGGCGCCTTGGGCGACGGCATCAACCTGAGGCAAATCGCGGGTCAGCGCGTCAAGGTCGGACAGGGAAGTCAGGGGAAAAGTCACATGCGCCATGCAAAGGGGTCTCTTTCGTTTGGAAATCTATCGTATGTCGGGATCATGGGTCAGGCAAGCGAGGCCGGAGCCGAAGCACTGCCCTTCAGCACCAGCGGCAGACCACAGCTGACCAGCACCACGTGCCCCGCCACCGCTGCAATGCGCTGGTTCATCAGGCCCGAGGCATCGCGGTAGCGCCGGGCCAGCGCGGACATCGGCACGATGCCACCGCCCACCTCATTCGTGACCAGCACCACCGGAGAGGACTGTGCGCGCAAGCTGTCCAGCACTTTTTCAAGCTCCTCCTGCCAGTCGCGTTCGGCGTGCATCACGTTGGACAGCCACAGCGTCATGCAATCGACCAGCCGCGCGCCCGCCCCGTCGGTGCGCATTAGCGCGCCGCATAGATCAAGCGGTTCCTCCACCGTGTCCCAACCATCCCCGCGTTGCACCTTATGTGCGGCGATGCGGTCCTCCATCTCTGGGTCAAAGGCCTGGCTGGTGGCAATATAGACCAGCGGCAGCCCGTAGGCGCGCAGGTGGTTTTCGGCAAAAAGGCTCTTGCCCGATTTTGCTCCGCCGGTGACCAGCGTGATCTTGTCCATGATATCCGCCCTTTGCCAAGCGGGGCGCGGGCGAACGCCCTGCCCCGGTGGCGATCAGAATTCCACACCGGCCTGTGCGGCGATACCCTGTTTGCGGAAAGGATGTTTGATTTCCTTCATCTCGGTCACCAGATCCGCAATCTCGATCAAGGCGTCGGGCGCGTTGCGGCCGGTGATCACCACATGGGTCATATGGGGTTTCTCGGCCTGCAGGAAATCGACCACATCCTGCACGTCGATATAGCCATAGCGCAGTGCGATGTTGAGCTCGTCCAGCAGCACCATACGGTTGTTTGGGTCGCGGATCAGCTCTTTGGCTTTTTCCCATGCGCGTCCGGCAGCAGCGATGTCGCGTTCGCGGTCTTGCGTGTCCCAAGTAAAGCCCTCGCCCATCACATAGACCTGACAGATGTCGCTAAAGCGGTCCTCAAGCAGTTGACGGTCCGCCGACACCCGTGCGCCCTTGATGAACTGCACCAGCGCGCAGGGGAACCCGTGCCCGATGCAGCGCATGATCATCCCGAAGGCAGAACTGCTTTTACCCTTGCCGGTCCCGGTGTGGACGATGATCAACCCCTTGGTCACGGTCTTTTCCGCCATCATCTTGGCGCGGGCCGTCTGGACCTTCGCCATCTTTTCGGCGTGGCGCTTGTTCTGGTCTGGGGTGCTGTCGGTCATCTGTTATCTCTCCTCGTGGCGTATCTGGTTGCCTGCCCTGCGTACGTCTTGCACCGCCCGCAACGCCAGCGGCGTGCCGCAGACCCAATCGGGCGAGCTATACACCATCCGGCCGGTCTTGGCGTACTGTGCGAGCGCAGGATGTAGCATGATCTCTTCGGATCGGGAACCTCCGGGATAGGGTGTCGTGGTGACCAGAACATCGGGGGCGTTCATCACCAGGTCTTCCAGCGCCAGACGCCCGCTGGTCCGGCGTCCGAGTTTCTGCGAGAGGTTGCGCAGTCCGCCGGTGGTTATGATGTCGTGGCCCAAGGTATCCACCCCCAGCGAATAGCCGTTCGGGTAATAGAAAGCCGCAACAGGGGCATCGGAGGCCAGTGCGGGCTGCGCGGCCAATGTCTGCTCGACCTCGCGGGCCAGCGCCTCTGCCCGCGTGGGCTGTTGTACGAGGTCGCCCATCCACCGGATCTGCGCGGGAATATCGTCAAGCGCCTTGGTGATCGACATCTGCTCTACCCGCAGGCCAAGGTGGCGCAGCATCGCGAGGGTCGCTTTGTCGGAGTATTGCCCCGCCAACACCAGATCCGGTGCGGAGAGATATATCTCTTCTGCACCGCCCGCGTTCTGCGGATGTGCCGAGGCTTCCTGCGCTAGGGACGACGACCGCGGATCGCGCGCCAGACGGGAAAGGGAGGTAATTTGATCAGGGTCCGCCAGCAGCAGCACCATCTGGTCCGTGCACAGGTTCATCGACACCACACGGGGCAGGTCTGCGGCGCTGGCTGACGTGACGGCTATCAGGAGGGTGCCCAGGCCGAACAATGCCCGCCGCGCCGTCAAAGTGACCCGCCGGATCACGCGCCGTCTTTCAACGCGGTTTCTAGCCGGGCCCAATCACCGGCCGGACCCGGCAGGCCCAGACGGATCCAGCTGTCGGAATAGGGGAAGATCCGCGACCAGATGTGATGTGCGGCCAAGGCGTTTTGCGCAGCGGTGGCATCCGGCGTCGCGTAGGTGCGAAACAGCGGTGTGCCGCCCACCAGCACCCAGCCTGCCCGCACCGCCATCGCATCCAATTGCGCTGCCTCGCCTTGCAGGCGCGCGGTGGTCTGCGCTGCCCAGTCAGTATCATTCAGCGCGCGTAAGGCGACCTCTATTGCCATGCCGGAAACTGGCCAAGGCCCCGTCATCGCGCGCAGTCTTTCGGCCAAAGGCTCTGCCGCCAGCACAAAACCCAAGCGCAGCCCCGCCAGCCCGTAGAACTTGCCAAAGGACCGCATCACAAGGATATTTTTCGGCAGTTCGGCCCCGCCGCGGACCAGCGACACCTCTGGATCAGGGTCGGCAAAGCTTTCATCCACGATCAGCAGCTCGACCGTTTCCGCAAGCGCGCGCAAGGCGTCAGGGGCGTGGCGCTGCCCATCGGGGTTGTTAGGGTTGACCACCACGGCAAGGGCAAACCCTTCAAGCGCGGAAATATCCGTGGCTTCGGTGACCTGCCAGCCTTCGGCCCGCAGTGCGGCGGCATGTTCGTTATAGGTGGGCGACAGGATCGCGGCTTGGCCCGGCGCGATCAGGCGCGGCACCAACTGGATCGCCGCCTGCGCCCCTGACACAGGCACAACAGCACAGCTTGCGCCATAGGCCCGCCGCGCGGCGTCTTCCAGCGCGCCAAGGGCACTGCGTTCGGGCAGACGGGTCCATGCCTCTGGCGTGATGGGCCCCACCGGATAGGGCACCGTGTTGATCCCCGTGGACAGATCGATCCAATCAGCGCGGTCGCCGCCGAACGCCTTGATCGCCCCATCCAGATTGCCGCCGTGGTCCCGCATCGCTTGCCCCTGTCAGATCAGCGCCACCAGCGCCAACACGACTGCTAATACGAACATGGCGCGAAGGTAAAGCGTCAGCGCCCGTCGCAGGCTGGTCGCATCGGCCTCGGAGCCTTCGGCATTGAGCCACGGTTCATCCGCGATCTCTTCGCCGTACACACGCGGGCCGGACAGGCGTACGTCCAGCGCACCGGCCATCGCGCCTTCGGGCCAACCGGCATTGGGGGACCGGTGGTGGCGCGCATCGCGCAGCATCACGGCGGCGGCGCGACGTGGCCGTCCCGAGACGATCACGAACAGCAGCCCCGTTGCCCGCGCCGGGATGAGATTGACCAGATCGTCAAGCCGCGCAGCCACCATCCCGTAGTGACGGTAGCGCGCGGACCGGTGCCCGATCATCGAATCCATCGTGTTGATCGCCTTATAGGCCACCAGCCCCGGCAGCCCCAGCAGCACGCCCCAAAACACCGGCGCCACCACCCCATCCGAGGCATTCTCGGCCAGGCTTTCGATCGAGGCACGGGCAATCGCGGCAGCGTCCAGTTGATCAGGATCCCGCCCGATGATCATCGACACGGCAAAACGCGCGCCTGCAATATCTCCTTGTACCAAAGGCTTGGCGACGGCTTCGACGTGGTCGAACAGGGACCGCGGTGCCAGAAAGGGCCATGCCAGCAGCCCGCCAATAACGTAGCCCGCCCAGCCAGAGGGCAGCAACGCGGCAACCACAATCGCGGGCAAGACGGCAAGCGCAAGCACAAGGCAGACCCCGACACCGCCCAACAGGCGCAGCCGTGCGGGCGATGCCTTGGCGCTATTCAACCGTGCCTCGATCGCGCGAATGGCGTGGCCGATCCAGGACACCGGATGGCCGATTTTCGCATAAAGCGGCGCGGGCCAGGACAAGGCCGCCTCGATCACAAACCCCAGCAGGATGCCCGCCGCACCGATCATGCGTCGCCTCCGGTCGTGAACCGCATCGCACCGGTCAGCCCGTGGTCGGCCAGCAGCTGTTCAGCATCATCGGGGGCGGAGCCCGGCGCAAAGATGAATGCGCGAGCGGACCCTGTGTGCGCGCGCGCATAGCCCAAAGCGCCGAGCCGCTGCGCCAGTGTCGTGCTCGGGTCGTTCACGGGGCCGCGCAACGCGGTGGTGCGGTCTGCACTGATGCGCGCCAAACGCGCGACCTGAGGCAAATCACCCCGCGCCACGGCGCTTTCCCAGGCTGGCAACAGGTCGGCAATATCCGCAAAACCGCTATCCGCCGCATCGGTCCAAATGGGGTCGCCAAAGTAGCCGCCGATGATGTCAGCCCGTGGCGGCGCGCCCAGCGCGCCCTTGCTTTGCGCCAACCGCGAGGCCCAGATCACGCGGTCCGGATGCGGCAACATTAACGGATCGGTGGCACCTTCCACCGCCAGACACAGCGACGGCAACCGATCCTCGGCAATGCCCGCAGCCCGCGCCAAAGCCACCAGCGCCGCCGTGGATGCACCTGCCCCGACCCCGACAGGAAGGTTACCAAACAAGGTAAAACTGCCCGTATCTTGCCCTGCAGCCTCTAGCAGCTGTCGAAGCTGCGCGAGGCTGACCGCTGCGGGTTCACCCTGCGTCAGGTCCAATGCCCCCCCGCGGGTAAACCGCGCCCGCACCCCATGTGCACGGCACAGCATCGTGACCAGAACCACAGGGCCCTCCGGCCCCAACCGCCCCTGCACCCATTCACCGAAGTGACCGAAAACAGGTGGAGTTTCTGCAGACGCTCCTGATTTGTCGAAAATTGTCTGCAAAATACTGGCTTTCGTGCGGCGCGAGAGAATTGGTGCCGACATATTCACCATCCGCGGGCAAACGGCAACAGAGCAAGGGCCTATGGATTAAAGGCTTTTCCGCATCGCGCCTCCTACCGATTCTGGGTGGGACGCTCTCGAAAGTATAGGGCGCTATTCTGGAAGGCAGGGGGATTGTACCTGCGCATTGTCGCTCGCGTTAACCTTGTATGAGAACTTTAGACATATCCCGGGGGGCAGGAAAGACGGCGAGGTCGTCTCCGGCCAATGTACAAGGTGTTTGGGACACCGCAACAAGAGGTCCGTCTGATGTCGATTTCAAAGTTAACCTTTACAACACTGAATTGTGCCGCCGCTTTGGCGGCTTTGGTCGTTACAGGCTCCGGCAAAGCTGATGCCGGCGAGTTCGAACTTGATTGGGGCACCTACGACTGGCCCGGCGGCAATCTTGGCCCGCTGACACGCACCCTGCGGGACCAATACGGGTTCGAGGTTGACCTGACCTTTGAACATACAGGCAACTACACCGCCTTCAGCGGGGAAGGGACACCCAACGATTCTGCTATCTTTGGGGGCAATGTGGAATCGCTCGTGGTCATTTCCAACGCGCCGCCAAACCGCGGGCGTTTCGGGGACGCGCGGACGACTTCCTCCATCTCCTCCAGTTCGGGCGGGGTCGCCTTTCCGATCGACAATCTGCAGATCGACATTTTGGATATTGACGCCAGCGACAGCAACGCCGGGTCTGACCGTTGCGATTTTGTAACCGCCTTTGGTGACAACGGCAATCCGACGCTCGCACCTGTAAGCGCCGCACCCGCGGTGCTTGTCGGTCCCGGTCCCGGATCTGGCTTCACCGGCACCATCGGCGCGAACCAGGCACAATGTATCTATGTCGAAGGGCTCGGGGCCTCGCCCACATCGAACAACGATGACACCGGCACCGTGCGGGCGACCTTCCCCGACAGCACCTCGACGGTCACCTTCTGGTATGATGAAACGATTGGCAACGTGCGCAATTATAGCCAGTTCACCAATTATGACCCCGCCCCGCGGGGCATCGGCATGTTCGGTGCGGCAACGTTCAATGTGGATCAAAGCATTTCATTGACACGTACCGCCAGCCCCAGCACAGGGACGCAGGGTGAGACTGTGACCTACACTTACACGGTCACAAACACCGGCGCGCTGCCGTTCAACACCGGGCAGGACATTGTGATCGACGACGATCTGCTGGGGCCAGTGCTCTGCCCCGCGATCACCACGCCTGTCGCCCCGGGTGGTACAATCGTCTGTCAGGAAGACTACACCATTCAGGCGGCCGATGTGCTGACGGGGTCCGTGGACAGCAACGCGGTTGCGGGCATTGGCCGCATCGGCCAGCCTTTTGTTTCACGGTTGCAGTCGAATTCTGAATCCCTGTCCATCGTCAGCAGCGTGCTGTCAGGCGAGACCGGTTCGCAAAGCTGCACGCCTCAGTCCGTCTTCCGCCAGCCATCGACCCAGTTGGCAGGGCCCGGCAGCCCGACGAATGTAACCCCGTCAGACATCTTCCTGTTCGACGACGTGACAACCGATATCAACGGCAACCCGATCGATGTGGTCATGCAGGTCACGAGCATCAATAATGCGACCGCGCTTACCCTCGATACATCCCTCGAGGCGCGCATGACGCCAGAGGACGACGCATACATCACGTACCGTCTGCGGCTGGTCCAAGATGGCACGGCCACAGCGGCCAACCCGCAAGGTCTGGCCATTGACCAAAGCCGCATCAACGGGGTCATTGTCCAGCAAACGGATGTGGACAGCCGCGGCGCGGGCGATGATTCTTCGGATGTGGTGGGCTCGCTCACCAATCCGACGGTGACCTCTTTCTTCAACACCGCGCCCTTGTCGTCTTTTCCGGCCGGGCCGAACGCGATCGCGATGGATCCTGCCAAGACAGGCAACCCGCTTGATTGGGAAGACGAGCCGAATGAATCGAGCTTTGACAACTACGCCACCTATGAATTCAACACCTTCGTAGAAGCTGAATTCATCCACGGCTACACAGGGTCATCCGACCGTAGCGCGACGCGCGGGTCCGGTATCCAGCTTTGTGCGATCTCGAACACCTCGCCCGATGTTGTCGCGCAAGACGACGACTACACCGCGTCGCCCGTGAACACCTTGCTGGGCGGCACCGCAGGCGAGGTTATGTCGAATGACACGATCAACGGCCTGCCCGCCGCCTTCCCGACCGCGACGCTGACTGTATTGACCGAAGCCGTGCCGCAGAACACGGGCGATCCTGTGCCGGTTCTGGAAACAGCCGGTGCCGAAGCTGGTCGCGTTATCGTCCCAGCGGGCGTTCCCGCTGGCGTCTACACCATCGAATACCAGCTCTGCGATGCGCTGGACCCCGCAGATTGCGACCGCGCGTTGGTCACGGTGGCCGTCTTTGCCGGGCTGGGTGTGGACTTTGGCGATGCTCCGCTTAGCTACCTCACGCCGACGCACGGCGTTGATGCTTCTCCGGGTGTGTATCTGGGCCTGATCGAACCGGATATCGAACTGGTCGCGCAATCTGATGCGACGGCGACAGCGGATGACCTGATCGGGACCGACGACGAAGACGGGATCACCTTTCCCGTCCTGACCCAGGGCACGATCAGCACGCTCGACGTCACCGTAACAGGCAATGGTAACCTGCAAGCCTGGATCGATTTCAACGGCGACGGTCTGTTCGAAGAGACCTTGGGCGAGCGCATCGCGCTTGACCTCAAGGACGACGGCACCCAATTCGACAATGTCGCGGGCGATGGTGTGATCCAGATCGACGTGACCGTGCCTTCGGATGCGACCACATCGACCACCTACGCGCGCTTCCGCTACGGCTCCGAGACGGGGTTGAACACATCGGACTTTGCCGTGGATGGCGAGGTAGAGGATTATTCGCTGGTCATTGCGGCTGCTGATCTGTCCGACCGCGGCGATGCGCCTGCAACCTATGGCGATCCGCGTCACATCGTGGCGCAGGACATCTATCTGGGTGCCGGCGAACCTGACACCGAACAGACCCCACAGCATAGCCCCGATTCCGATGCGGATGACCTGTCGGGCTTTGACGACGAGGATTCCATCGCCGTCTTTCCCATCCTCGAGGCCGGCACAACCGTGC
The DNA here is from genome assembly GCF_021735935.1 of Sulfitobacter sp. M39. Taxonomy (NCBI): domain Bacteria; kingdom Pseudomonadati; phylum Pseudomonadota; class Alphaproteobacteria; order Rhodobacterales; family Roseobacteraceae; genus Sulfitobacter; species Sulfitobacter sp. M39. The sequence continues at coordinate 1,378,767 of NZ_WMDZ01000001.1, read as the reverse complement.
CCCTGACCATCGTGACCCATGAAACCCTGAGCGCTCAGCTTGCCTTGGGCATTCCGGTAACCGCGGGGATCACCAACCTGCAACTTTGGGTCGACTTTGACCAAAGCGGCACCTTCGAGACGTCCGAACACATTGCGGTCGATTACCGTGACGGGGGCGCGGGCGATACCGACGGGGTGTTCAACAACCAGATCACGCTGAACATCCCTGTCCCTGCGAATATCACCAGCGGCTTTTCCCATGCACGTATCCGCTGGTCGACCTCTAGCGCCGTCGCGGCGGACCCCTTTGATGGTCTGAATTTCGACGGCGAGGTCGAGGACTACAAAGTAATCCTCTCGGCTGGGGCGGTGCCCTTTACCTGCGATGGCTCGCTGTATCGTGTGACGCAGACGGATTCGCAGCTGCAGCGGCTCAGCTTTGCGGAAAGCGCTGGCGTGTACAGCATCACCGCGACCGACATCGGTGCCCCTGCGGGCGCGCAATATGATGGCGGCTGGGGCTTTAACGCGCTCGATGGGTTGTTCTACGGGGTGCGCGCTGCCACGCGCGAGCTGATCCGCCTGGACTCTACCGGCAACTACGAGGTCGTCTCGACGCTCCCCGCGGCGGCGGCGGTAGGCTCCACCGCGGGCGACATCCTGCCCAACGGGGTGATGGTCTATCGTGTCAACGGGGCCAACGCGTTGCAGCTGCTGGATCTTTCCGATCCGTCCGCGCCCGTTGATCTGGGCCTGATCACGCTGTCGGCTGCGGTTGAACCGTCGGACATCGCCTATAATCCGAACGACGGCATGTTGTACGGCGTCAACGAGGCCTCTGACCGTCTGTTCTATATCGACCCTGCGGATGGTACGTCGGGCACCCGCGCGCCGGTTGAATTCGGCCCGACCGCCTGGACAGGGTCCTATGGCGCGGTGTGGTTCGATTTCTACGGCCGCATGTACATCAACCAGAACGTCACAAACGAGGTCTATGAGGCCGACGTGGGCATTCAGGGCTCCGGCTCCGGCGGGGGTCAGTTGATCAATACGGTGCCTGTCGGCGAGGGTGGCCTGAACGACGGTGCCGCCTGCCCTTCGCGCTTTGGCCCGCTGCCGCCCGAAGGGGACCTGTCCGGCGTCGTCTACCGCGACACCAACTACTCGGACAGCTACCAGCCCGGTGAAACCGTGATCAGCGCCGTGACCGTGTCCCTCTACGACGACAATGGCACAGCCGACACCGCGGATGACACGTTCCTGACCAGCATAGAGACAGCCAGCAACGGCACCTATCTCTTTTCTGACCTATCTGCCACAGCGACCTACCGCGTAGAGGTCGACGCAGCCGATCCCGACATGCCCCCCGGGCTTGTGGCCGGTACCGTGAACCCGCAGACGGGCGTATCAATCACCGCCGGCAGCGTGCGCACCCTTGATTTCGGGTTTGTGAACGGCGGGGCGACAGCGGACCTGTCCCTGACCAAGGGCGTGTTCGACACCGGCGGTCAGCCGGTCACCCAAGCGGGCCCGGGCACAGAGCTTGATTTCGTGCTCACCGTGACAAACGACGGCCCTGACGGCACCACCGGTGTGCGGGTCCGTGATCTGATCCCCGACGGGTTCACCTTTGTCTCTGCCACACCGGCGGATGGTACCGATACCTATGACGCCGACACCGGTACATGGGACGTCGGCGAGGTGGCCAATGGCGCGAGCGAGACCCTGACCGTGCGGGTCACGATGAACGCCACAGGCGAGCATACCAACGTGGCCGAGATCATCGGCTCTGACCTGCCGGATCCCGATAGCGATCCGCTGGTGGGCCCGCTGACGGACGATCTGGGCGACGGGGTTGCCGATGACGACGAAGCCGCCGTGAGCGTGAGTTTTGCCGGATCCGGCCCAAGCTTGTCTGGTAAGGTCTTTATCGACAATGGTGCAGGTTCCGACACAGCCTATGACGCGCTGCAAGGGGCCTCAGAAGCCGATACCGGTGCGGCCGAAGTCCGCATCACCGATAGCAGCGGCACGTTGATCGGGTCGCCACAGGTTGCCAGCGATGGCAGCTGGAGCCTGACCCTGCCCGAAGGATTTGCCGATGATGTCACCATCACCGTGGTCCCGGATAGCGGCTTGCTCACCGTGTCGGAAAACCCCGGTGCCCTGCCCGGCCTGGTCAACCCGGCCAGCGGCGATGGCAGCTTTACCTTCACGCCTGCGGCGGGGACATCCTATCCTGATCTGGATGTCGGCCTTATCGAGGACGCCCGGCTGAGCGAAAGCCAGCAAAGCGCGATCCGTCCGGCACAGGTGGTGACCCTGCGGCATGAATATCTTGCCGATGCAGAAGGCTCTGTGGTGTTTGACATCGACATCCAGTCGATCACCGCGCCGGGGCTCTTTTCCGTCGCACTTTTCGAGGATGCCGCCTGCGACGGGACAGCCACCAGCCCCATCACTACAGCCCTGCCCGTGACCCCTGACACGCGTATCTGTCTGGTGGCCCGTGTCGCCGCCTCGGGTGCGGCGGCACCGGGGTCGACCATCGCCTTTGATGTGGTCGCCGACACGACCTATGGCGCGACCGGCGCGACCGAGCAGGACCGCAACACCGATCTGGTGCGGGTAGAATCCTCCGAAGGGGTGCTGAAACTGCGCAAGACCGTCCGCAATGTGACCCAAGGCACGCCCGAAGGCGTCAGCAACGGTGCCGCCGCGGGGGATGTGCTTGAATATCGCATCTTCCTCGATAACCCTGGCGAGCTGCCCGCGACCAACATCGTGATCCACGACCGCACGCCGCCCTACACAGAACTGGCATCCGCCATCCCAAGCCCGGTGTCCATCGGCGGCGATGTGGTCTGCACGATGACCACGCCCGGGGCAGATACGGCGGGCTATGCGGGGGCGTTGCAATGGGACTGCACCGGATCCCATGAACCGGGTGCAACGGGGTCTGTGTCCTTTGAGGTGCGGATCGCCCCCTAAGTCGGCCCTTAAGGTCAGGCGCGCGAGGGGGGGGCTTCCCTCGCCCCACACGAACAAAAATCCCCCCGTACCGCTGATGCGGCGCGGGGGGATTTGCAACAGGGATAGGCGACATGCCCGATGGTCCGGTGCCAAAGGATCAGCCTAAGAGGCGCACCAACATCCAAAGCCCCATGCCCAGCATCATCAGGTTCTCGGTCAGTGACACAAAGCCAAGCGGCACATTGCTACTGCCGCCCACGCAGGCGCATTTCAGCTCGCGCTTGTCGATATAGACCGCTTTGATCACCGAGATCGCCCCGATGCCACCGATCACGATCGCGATCGGTGCTGCCAGCCACAGCAGCGCCCCTGCGGTCATGGCGATGCCTGCAAAGGCCTCTCCGAACGGGTAGATCTTGCCGTAGGGCACCCAGCGTTTTGCCAACAGGTCATAGTTCAGGAACATGGTCGAGAAACTCTCGATATCCTGCAATTTCTGCACGGCGAGGAAACACATCGAGATCGAGATAAACCACTGGAACGCCTGCACCGTAAAGATGCTTTCGAAGGCAAACCACGACAGGCCAAGCGCCATCAGAAAGGCGACCGAGAAGATGGCGATCACCGGCTGGTACGACGTGTCAGATTGTTGCTCCTTGGGTTTGTCCAAGCCAAAATAGACCCGCAGATCGTCATAGCCGCCGATCCGTTCCCCGCCGATAAAACTCTGCGGCGTCGTTTCGACATCATGTTTTGCCTTGAACGCGTCCGTCTCTTCGCGCGTTGTCAGGTGGTGGTCCTTGACCTCGAACCCCTGACGCTCCAGCAGGTCTTTCGATTTCAGACCGTAGGGGCAGGTGTGATCGGGCATCACCATACGGTAGAGTTTTGCCGGTTGTGTCTGCTGTTGCGTCATTGTGTCCTCACTTCCCGTCGATTTCCGGTGTTGCGGCCGGCCCGCCTTCAAGATCCGTGATCAGGGCCTTCATCTCGTCGATCTCAAGCCGTTGCGCTTTGATGATATCATCCGCCAGCTTGCGCACCCGCGGGTCCGAGATATTGGCACGCTCGCTTGTCAGGATCGCAATGGAATGGTGCGGGATCATCGCACGCATCCACGCCGTGTCATCGACCGTGGACTGGCTGCGCACCAGAAACAGCGACACCGCAAAAACCAGCGCGCTGCCTGCAAAAATCGCGATATTCACGCCACGGTTGCTGTACATCCCCAGCATGAACGCCAGCATGATGATCGCCATCACCGCGCCCATATACAGCGCCATATAGCTGCGGGTTTCGCTAAAGAACACGTGATCGATTGCGTAGGTATTCAGATACATTAAGCCGAACATCACCACCGTTGATGTGATGATCATTGCAAAGAACCGCCAGTATGACATGGGATGACCTTTCGTGATGTTGCTATGACAACAAAACCGCCTTCCCGCGCAGGAGGGTTCCCGCCGACCTGCATTATTTCACATATCTTGCTCTTGTGACTGCGGGCGAAAGCCCTGCCCTCGCCCGCAGATCAGACTTGAGATTAGCTATAGGCACCAGCGGAATAGGTCAGCTCGTAGCTGTGGCTGTACAGCTCGAACACGATGCCAAAGGGGTCTTCGACATAGACCATGCGATAGGGTTTATCGTCGGGGAAGTATTCGCGCACCGGCATCCGCTGCTTGCCCCCTGCCGCGACGATCTTGGCCAGCAGATCTTCGAGGTTGGGGTCCTGAATGGCGAAATGGAACGTGCCGTGCTGGCGGAAATTCAGCGGGTCTGCAGGGGCGTGGTTGCCGTCAAATTCGAACAACTCGATCCCGATACGGTCTGCCGTGGCAAGATGCGCGATACGCAGGCGGCCCCAGCCTTCGCCAAAGACATCGGTACACATCTGCCCGATATCGCTGCCGTCTTCGACAATCTCTGTCGGTTGCATGATGACGTAAAACCCCAGCACGTCGGCGTAGAATTTTACGGCTTGGTCCAGATCCGGCACGGAAAGCCCGATATGAGAGAAACTGCGTGGTGTCGGTGTCATGGTCTATCCTTTGTTCTGCGATACCCCATGATTTAGGTGGACCGCGCGCAAACATAAAATTATCATATGGAATGAAATTGATAAAATTATGGAATGCCCCGCGTGTTAAACGCCTCATGGCTCGAAACCTTCACGACCCTATGTGACGTCGGGCATTTCACCCGCACCGCAGACCGGCTGGCCATGACCCAGCCCGGGGTGTCGCAGCATATCCGCAAACTGGAGCAACAGGTCGGCCAGCCGTTGATCCTGCGCGAGGGCAAGTCGTTTACCCTTACCCCCGCCGGAGAAGAGCTGCTGTCGATCGGCCGTGCCCGCCGGACAGAGGAGCGCGCCTTGCGCGAAATGATGCAGCGCGACGATCCTCTAACGGGCACGGTCCGGATAGGTTGTTCGGGCAGCTTTGCGTTACGGCTGTATCCGTATCTGATCGCGCGGATGCAGGAGGCCCCGAAGCTAAAAATGCACCTCAGCGCCGCCCCGCAGGCGCGTATTCTGGCGGATATTCTGGCAGGGACGCTTGATCTGGGTGTGGTGACCGCGGTCCCCGATATGCCCCGCGTTCAGGCCACGCCCCTGTCGCAAGAGGAACTTTGCCTCGTGCTGCCCGCCACCTTTAACGCGGCGGATCTGACGCTGCAGAAGCTTGACGACTTGGGGTTCATCGCGCATCCCGATGGCAATGCCTATGCCGATGATCTTCTCGGGCGCAACTTTGATGACTACCGCGGGGCAGAGCATTTGCGGCTGCGCAGTTTTATCAACCAGATCGGGCAAATCCCCCTGCCCGTGGCCCAAGGGCTGGGGTATACCATCCTGCCGCGGTCTGGGGTGGAGGGGTTTGCGCACCGCGACGCGCTGGCGGTGCATACCCTGCCCCAACGGCGGTTTCACGACCTGTGGCTGATCGCACGTAAAGACCGCGCTTCATTTGCCCGCGTCGCAGCCACCGCCGACGGCATACTTGGGCTGCAATAGCCCGTTGGCGGTGCCCCGACCTATCTGACCACATGCACCGCGCATTTGGCGTGACGCACCACATATTGCGCGACCGACCCCAGCAGGATGTCAGAAAACGCGGGCTGATGCGACGCGATCACGATACAGTCGGTCCCGTTTTCCTCGGCCCAGCGTGTCGCCCTTGGCCCGGCGCGCCCGTCCGCAATCGCTGTCGCGGCCCCCGGCAAGCTTGGCGCCAGCGCATCCAGCCGCGCCTGTACCGCCTCGCGCGTGGAGGTCACGATGTCGGTGGGGATGTATTCGGCGACATAGACCGGCACCGCCTCTATCACATGCAGCAGGGTCAATCTGGCGTCCGGTGCCGCCAGCGCCTGCGCCGCATAAAAGGCGTTCTGGGTGATCTCGGGGGTTTCGAAAACAACGGGGATCAGGATATTCTTGTACATGCCGCACTCTCCTATGAAGGTGCAGACAGTGAACGCCTTGGGGTGCCCTGCGTCGTTGATACAGATCAAATCAAGGGGAATATTTCCCTAGTCGCAGTCATCGCCCGAAGCCGCGTGCAGCGCGTCCACATCGGCCACGCGGAAACGGCGATGGTCGACAAAGTTCAGGATACCTTCTTTCTTCATCGCGCCAAGCTGGCGACTGACCGTTTCAAGCGTGAGCCCCAGATAGTTGGCGATCTCGTGCCGTGTAAGCGGCAAGACCAGCTCTTGCTGTGGGGTAGCCGCATTGGCCAATTGCTGCCGCCGTGCCAGCATTTCAATGAAGGTCGCGATCTTTTCGCGCGCGGTTTTGCGGCCCAGCAACAGCATCCAGTCACGCGCCGCGTCCAGCTCATCCAGTGCCATCTCCATCAGCCGTTGGGCGATATGCGGCGTGGTTTCGATCAGCGCCTCGAAGGGTTTGCGCTGGAAGCAGCACAGCGTCACATCGGTAACGGCGACCACGTCGAAATCAATCGCCGCGCGGCCCGGACGGCCGATGAAATCCGACGGGAAAAGCAGCCCCACCATCTGGGTGCGCCCGTCTTCCATCGTTTTGCCAAGACTCGCGACGCCCGACACGACCGACGCGACATAGGTCAGACCGTCGCCACGCCAAAGCACCGGATCACCGGCCTTGAACGACCGATAGGTCTTGATCTGCTCAAGCATCAGCAGTTCATCATCATCGCACCGCGCACAAACGGCGCGGTGGCGGATCGGGCATTCACTGCATTTTGGGCGCGACTGAAGATCAAGCATGGCGCGATCATAGCGTCCAACCGCGCGGATCACCATCACCAAGACGCACCGCCACAGCGCTGCGTCCCGATGTCGCTTGGCCCTTCAGGTCACGTTGCGCTTCTGGTGATATTCGGGCCGGTCCCAACTGCGGGTCGCAAGGATGTCGGCAAGGATGTCGACCGCGCCACGTACGTCGTCTTCGTCGATGTACAAAGGCGTGAAGCCAAAGCGCATGATGTCAGGCGCGCGGAAATCACCGATCACGTCCCGCGCGATCAACGCCTGCATCACCGCATACCCGTTCTTTGACGCGAAAGACACCTGACTGCCGCGCTGGTTTGCATCCCGTGGGCTGGCCAACACAAGCTCGGGGCATTTTTCTTCGACCAGCGCGATAAACAGCTCGCTTAACGCGACAGACTTTGCACGCAGCTCGGCCATATCCACGTCGTCCCAAAGCCCAAGCGCATGTTCCAGCGCGGTCATCTGGATCACAGGGGGCGTGCCGACGCGCATGCGCTCGATGCCCGCAGCGGGGCGGTATCCGGTCTCGAAGGCGAAGGGCGCATCATGCCCCAGCCATCCAGCCAAAGCGGGCTGGATGTCCGCGACGATATCAGGGCGCGCATAGATGAACGCAGGGGCCCCCGGCCCGCCGTTGAGGTATTTATAGGTGCAGCCGACGGCGAATTCCGCGTTGCAGGCCGCGACATCGACGGGCACTGCGCCTGCGCTATGGGCCAGATCCCACAGCATCACCGCCCCTGCCCCATGGGCCGCCGCGGTCACTTGCGCCATGTCGTGCATGCGGCCTGTGCGGTAATCCACTTGGGTGATCATCGCGACAGCCACGTCATCGGTCATGGCGCTGGGGACATCCTCGGGGGCGACAATGCGCAGCTCGTAGCCTTGCCCCAACTGCTGGATCAGCCCCTCGGCCATATACAGGTCCGACGGGAAGTTCCCGCTGTCCGACAGGATCACCCGCCGGTCAGGGCGCATCTTGAGAGCGGCAGACAGGGCCTGAAACACCTTGACCGATAGCGTGTCGCCCATGGTGACCGCGCCCTCGGGTGCGCCGATCAGGCGGGCAATGCGGTTGCCGACCCTTGCGGGCTGCGCCATCCAGCCGTCAAGGTTCCAGCCCTTGATCAGATGCGCGCCCCATTGTGCCTGCACCACGTCCTGCACCTTTTCGGCCGTCCCCACAGGCAGAGGCCCAAGCGAGTTCCCATCGAGGTAGATCATGCCGTCGGGCAGGGAAAAGCGGTCTTTCATCGGCAATCGGGTCACAGGGCACCTCTTACGTTCCAGAGTTCGGGGAAAAGTTCGACCTCGAGCATCCGGCGCAGGTATTTCACCCCCGACGTGCCGCCCGTGCCGCGTTTGAAGCCGATGATGCGTTCCACCGTGGTCACATGGTTGAAGCGCCAGCGGCGGAAGTAGTCTTCGAGATCGACCAGCTTTTCGGCCAGCTCGTACAGCTGCCAATGGGCGCGCGGATCTTGGTAGACGCGCACCCATGCCTGCATCACCGCATCATTCGCGGCATGAGGCGTGTCCATCGCATAGACTTGCGGGTCAAAGCTTTGCCCCGTTGCCTCTGCCAGCAGATCAAGCGCCACGTGATAAAGCGATTTGGTGCCCAGTTCCTGCGTCAGCATGTGGTGCAGTTCGGGGCGATGTTCATGCACTTTCATCATCGCGCGGTTGCGGTTGCCGAGGATGAATTCGATCAGCCGGTATTGATGCGACTGGAACCCCGAGGACGCGCCAAGGTCATCGCGGAAATCGCTGTATTCACTGGGGGTCATGGTGCGCAGCACATCCCACGCGCTGTTGAGCTGTTCAAAGATGCGCGCCACACGGGTCAGCATCTTCATCGCAGGCGAAAAATCGCCCGCCGCGAGATGGGTGCGCGCCGACGACAGCTCGTGCAGGCACAGGCGCATCCATAGCTCTGAGGTCTGATGCTGGATGATGAACAGCATCTCGTCATGGGCATCGGATTTGCAGTTTTGCGCCCCGAGGATCGGGTCGAGCGACAAATAGTCGGTATAGGACATATCCTTGGCAAAGGACATTTGCGCCCCTTCGTCAGCGGGGTTGTAGCCGGTCATGCGGGGTGCTCCGATTGGGGGCCGAGGGTTCTTGCAAAGGGCGAATGGGCCGGCATCAGCGTCGAAAGCTCCTCGAACGCGGCGATGCTAAGGCCGGTGTGATGGCGAAAGGCCGCAAGCGCCGCCGCCGGATCATGATCAAGTGCTGCCTGATAGAGCGCGCGATGCGGCTCTAGCGCCATACCGGCAGAGAATACCTCTGCCGCTTTGGCCGCGAGCGGGGGCGCGCTTTGGGTCAGATCGCGCAGGCCCGCCTGAATAAAACGGTGGTAGCGCCCCAGCTGGTCCTGCAACTGCCCTGCAAACCGCGCCATCCAATCAGAGCGCGCCCCCGCTACCAATGCCTGATGAAAGGCCAGATGCCGGCGTGTCCATTGGGCCAAGGCCTCGTCATTATGGATCACCGAGGGCACGGGAGTTTGCGACAGGTGGTGATAGGCGCCGATCACCCCAGCCTCCCACGCGTCATCCGCGTGGCTGACGGAATGGGCCAGCATCGCGCCTTCGATGGCATCGCGGCTGCGTTCCAGGTCCAGCAGATCGGCACGGGTCAGCGGGGTGACGCAAAAGCCCTTGTTATGCTCGGGCACGACAAGCTGTTCAGCTGCCAGCCGGTTCAGACATTCGCGCAGCGGCGTCAGGCCGATGGCATAGCGGTCCGACAGGGCCGGTAGGCGCAGCGCCATGCCCGGTGCCAGATCCAGCGACAGGATATCGTGGCGAAGCCGATCGAATAAAATGTCCGATTTCGATTGCCGAAGTCTCATGATGCGCCCCTTTCGAAACACACCATGCCAAATAAATACGATCATGTAAATCGTATACGATTATATCTGACGTAAATCGCGATCATCGTACGAACTGCCGCCGTGCGCATAGCAACTTGGCGCTTTCTCAAGCCCATCACCGGCAATCGCACCCCGGCCCTACGCCTTGGGCAGTTAGTCAAGAATAGAAATCTTTTGCTTCCAGCTGGCTTGCGTCTCGCGAAACAGTTACGTTATAACATAACCTACACTTTCCACCTGATCCTAATGGAGCCCACGATGACCCGCATCCACACCGCATTTCTTTCCGCTCTGGCCGCGACCTCTCTTGCCGCCACAGCCTTGCCCGCCCTTGCGGATCACGCCAAAGACAAGACGCATGACCACGAAGCCCACGATCACAGCCACGACCATGACCATGGCCACAAACATGACCACGGCGACGACGACATCTACAAAGGCTACTTCGACGATGCGCAGATCAAACCGCGCCCGCTGGCCGACTGGGAGGGCGACTGGCAGTCCGTCTACCCGCTGCTGCAAAGCGGTGATCTGGACGCGGTGATGGCGGCCAAAGCAGCCAAAGGCGACAAAACCGCCGAGGAATACAAAGCCTATTACGCCACCGGCTATGCCACCGATGTCGACCGGATCGTATTCTCGGGCGATACCGCGACCTTCTACACGGGCGAGACATCGGTGCAGGGGCGGTATGAAAGCGATGGCTTCGAGGTGTTGACCTATGAAAAGGGTAATCGCGGTGTGCGTTATATCTTTGAAAAGGTCAGCGGCGACGCCGAGGCTCCGATGTTCTTTCAATTCAGCGACCACAAGATCGCGCCCGCCAAGGCAGATCACTATCACCTTTATTGGGGGGATGATCGCGCGGACCTGCTGAAAGAGGTCACCAACTGGCCGACATATTACCCCGCGGCCCTAAGCCCCGCCGACATCTCTGCCGAGATGCAGGCGCACTGACTTCCTGCGCCGCTGCACGCCTTGGCGGTGGCGGCGCACCCCTTGCTTCCAGCGACAAAAGTACCATGCCGAAAACCACCCTTCGCCAGCCCAACTGCCGCAGCAGCCTTGCCGCACGCCGCCGCACGCAGGACCCGATGGCCGCCTATGACCGCTTGCCGCCGGAACTGCGCGGCTGGCTGGCCCAAGCGGCATTGCCTTGGTCCGCACGCTCTGCCCTGCGGGCGTGGCAGCGCGCCTTGCAGCGGTTCAGTGGCGATACGGATGCCGCAAAACAGCACCTGTCGCGCTGCGAGCGCAACACGCTGACCCGCGACCGTCTGCATATGCCGGAAGGCCCTGCCAAATGCGCAGGTGTCCGCCCCTTCTGATTGGCCGATCTGGCCTTTGACCCGCGCCGCCCTACTTGAGCTGACAGAATGATACGGGATGCCGCCGCTTGGTGGTGCCCGTGATCGACCCTTGATGTGATAGGAAAGCTATGTGCCGCGTTCTCGCCTATATCGGGCCTGAAATCCCGCTTGAAAGCCTGCTGATCAAGCCGGAAAACAGCCTGATCAACCAAAGCCTTGACCCCGAGCTGCACCCGAACCTGCAGCTGGCTGGTTGGGGCTTCGGATTATGGAGCGCGCATCTGCTGAAGCCCGAGGAACCGCTGTTATATCACCGCCCTATGGCCGCGTTCCACGATGACAACGCCCCCGGCATCATCCCCAGCTTGCAGGCAAGCACCATGCTCGCCCATGTCCGCGCCGCGGCCTATGACGCACGCAACGTGCTGGCGGACGAGAACTGCCACCCCTTCTCGTTCAAGGGCACCCCGTGGATCATCGCGCAAAACGGAGCCCTGCCCCATTGGCGGCTGCTGCAGCGCGAATTGCTGCCCCTGTGCAAAGACGATTTCCTGCGGCAGATGAAAGGCACGACGGACACGGAATTCTTCTACGTGCTGCTGCTGTCCCTGCTGGAAGGCGATAGCGATGACGACGTGCAGGCGGCGTTCGAGAAGCTGCTTGATGCCGTCTTGCAGGCGATGCGCAAACTGGATCTGGTCGCCCTGACCAAGTTGAAGATCGCGCTGGTGTCCACCGACCGGATCATCGGCGTGAACTATGGGGCCGGCCACAAGGGCGAAACCGCGCCCGAAGGCGACTGGCAAGAGCTGCGCAAGGCCGGCCCCGGCACCGATGACTATTCCCTGTCAATGCTGCTTGAGCCGATGTACCTGTTAATGGGCGAGAATTTTGAGGACTACGCCGACAGCTACAAGGTCGATGCCAGCCCCGAAGGCGAAGCGACCTCGGCCATTTTCGCGTCTGAACCGTTGACCGAGGATGGTTCCGACTGGCTGCACATCCGCTTCGGAGAGATGGTGAGCCTGCGTCGCGACGGCGGCAAGATCAGCAAAACGATCACCAAGCTGGACGTATAGACGATGGCCGACCGCTACCCTGATTTCGCCACGCTCGCCGCGGCGCATGATCACGACCGGGACTACCGTATCACCGTGCAGGATCGCGGCACATGCGTCGCGATCCTTGCGCCCCACGGCGGGACGATCGAACCGGAAACGGCAAGCATCGCACGGGCTGTTGCTGGGGATGATCTGTCGTTCTATCTGTTCGAAGCGCTGCGCGCCGGGGCGCATGGCGATTACCACATCACCTCGCATCGGTTTGATGAACCTCGGGCGCTGGCACTGGTGGCTGGGGCGGACACGTCGATCGCCATTCACGGGCGCAAGGATGATGGCACCGACACGGTCTGGCTGGGCGGGCGTGACGAAATCCTGCGGGATGCTGTGGGCGACGCATTGCGCGCGGCGGGGTTTGGGGCCGCGCTGAACACGGCCCTGCCCGGCGTACACCCCAGCAACATCTGCAACCGTACCCGCAGCGGCGCGGGCGTGCAGTTGGAACTGCCCCGATCCCTGCGCCGCTGCTTGGCAGAGGATGGCAGGATGATGGCGCGCTTTAGCACAGCGCTTCGGGCGGCCATGTCAGCGGCGGGCCTGGCCGGCGACGCGGCTACCCGCCCAGCTTGATGCTCACCGGTCCGACCGACAGGGATTGCGGGGCCAGCGCATCGGCGTCTCGCAACCCCTTTATCAGCGCAATGGCAGAGGCCGAGGTGCCCGGCAGGAAGTGATTGCTGCCCGTGTCGGCGATACCCGTCATATCCATCACGAAGACGCCAAGCCCTTCAAGCTGGTTCATTTCCTCTACCGATCCCAAACGCGCGGCACCCCCTGACAAGCCCGACGACAGGCGCAACAGCCGGTCGTTCTGTGCAATCGCCACGGTAAAGGGCTGCGGCAACTGGCCAAGCGCACGGGCCTGTGCACGGAACAGATCCATATCAATATCAGGCGAGATCAGCGTCGTCGCCGACAAACGGTCCAGCAGGGCGCGGTCCCCGCTCAGCGCGATCTGTCGCAACGTCTCCATAATCAGCAGCCCGCCCATCGAATGCCCCACCAGCGATACGCGCAGCCCGTCCTCGCGCAGCAGGCGCCGCAGCAATGTCGCCAGCGCATCGCGGGCGATCAGCACGCTGTCGCGGTCATAGGTATATTCGAACGGGTTCGCTGCTGACGACCACGAAAAATGGATCTGCGGCCCCTTTAGTTCATAATCCCACGCCACCTGCGCATGACGATACGCGGCCTTGGCAAAGCTGTTGTTATAGCCGTGCACGAACAAGACCGCCTCTTGCCCCGGTGTCGACGCGGCGCGGGCGGCGGAGACCAGCGCCTCCAGATCCGGCAAGGTCTCTGCCCCGGTGAGGGCGAAATGGCGTGCCGGGTCGGCCCGCGATCCGCGGCTGCGTTCGATCTGACCGACCTCGTGGTTTGGCGGGATCGAGATGGCAAGCCGCGCGAAATCCAGCGTTTTGGCCCGCCCCGCCCCATAGGCGATCGGCGCGGGATCGGCGGTGCGTGTGGTCGCAACGAGCAGCTGTTGCACGCCCGCGCCCACATCCGCCCCTACACCTGCGCTGGTGTGGTCCGGATCAACGACAGAGAACCCGCCCTGCCCGCCACATCCGGCGACGGCACCCGCACTGGCAAGGGCGATAAAGTGGCGGCGGGTCGGTGTGCGCATCTGGGGGCCTTCCGGTCGTGTCGGGCGTATATACGCGCCGCCGCACCCTGCCCGTCAAGCCGGATGTCACGTCATGGCGGGTTTGGCCTCATGCGCTGACGGCAAGCAGGCTTGACAGCGACGGGCGCTTCTGGTCCGCCTGCGGCAGTTTTTGCAGGGCTCCGGATGGGGCATATTGGGCGGCAATCAACACAAAGGGCGCAGCATGGCGACACTCTTGATCCACACCGGCGGCACGATTGGCATGGCCCAGACCCCCGACGGTTTCGCCCCTCGCGACGGGGTGGTCGAAGATGCGGTCGCAGCGCTGGTGGCCAGCGGCAAGGTCACCGGAGAGGTCGAAGTACTGCGCCTTGATCCGCTGATCGATTCCGCGCTCGCCACGGCGCAGGATTGGGCGCGCATCGCGCAGACCATCCATCAGCATCGGGGCCGCTTTGACGGCTTCGTTGTGACCCACGGGACGGATACGCTGGCCTATACCGCCGCCGCCCTGTGCCTTGCGCTGCCCGGTCTGGCGCAGCCTGTGATCGTGACCGGCGCGATGCGACCGCTGACTTTGGCTGACACGGACGGCACCGCCAATCTGATCGATGCGCTTGCTGCAGCCCGCACGGCGCCGGCGGGGGTCTGGGTGCAATTCGGCGGCAAACGGCTGCATGGCGGGCGGGTGCGCAAGGCCCATTCGCAAGCGCTGGACGCCTTTACCGCGACGCCAACCGACAGGGCACCGCGGGTCACCGCACCCGACCCGCAGCTCAGCCCCCTGCGGCCCCACGAGGTCGCCCTTCTGACCGTCACCCCCGGTTTCGGCGCCGCCCTCCTGGATCATGCGGCGACCACCTGCGACGGGATCGTTTTGCGCTGCTTTGGCGCGGGCACGGTCCCCGACAGCCCCGCCCTGCGTGCGGCCTTGCGCAAAGCGCAAGGCAAGGGCGTTCCCGTGGTGGCCGTCAGCCAATGCGCAGAGGGCGGCATGCAGATCGGCACCTATGCCGCGGGCAAGGCGCTGCGTGACAGCGGGGTGGTCGACGGCGGCCAGATGACAGCCGAGGCGGCCTTCATCAAAATCCACCTCGCGCTGAGCTGCTTTGCAGAATTTGACGCGCAACACGCCTATCTGGCTGCGGATCAATGCGGCGAAATGGCTGGTTAACGCGCGAAGGGCTAACCCGCGAGAGTTGAATTGCGAAATAACCTGTATAAGGATCAACGCACTAGACGTCGCGCAGGGGCTGCGTGCTTCGCGCTGCGTCATTCGGCTTTACGCTTTGGCCAAGAACACCGTAAAACGCGGCAAAACAAAGGGACATTTATATGGAATTTCTACAAACGCTCTTCGGCTGGATCGGAGACTTCACCTGGGGATGGTCGCTGATCCCGATCCTCGTCATTTTCGGTATCTTTATCACAATCGCCACCGGTTTTGTGCAGATCGAATACTTTGGCCGCATGTTCCGCGTACTGTCGAACAAGAACAACGCGGATGATTCCAACCAGATTTCAGCGCGCGAAGCCTTGCTGGTGTCGGTCGGTGGACGTGTCGGTGGCGGCAACATCGCGGGCGTCGCGGTTGCGATCACCCTTGGCGGCCCGGGTGCGGTCTTCTGGATGTGGGCCATCGCGTTGGTCGGTATGGCCACCAGCCTTGTCGAATGTTCGCTGGCACAGCTCTTCAAGCGCAAAGTCGGAGAGCACAGCTACCGCGGCGGCCCTGCAGCGGCCATCATCCACGGGTTGGGCAAGGAATACCGCTGGCTGGCAGTGATCTATGCGATCTGCCTGATTGCGGCCTTCGGTCTGGGCTTCAACGCGTTCCAGGGCAATACGGTTGCAGGTTCGATGCAGGACAGCTTTGGCATTGATCGTCTGTGGACCGGTATCGCGCTGGCGGTCATCTCGGGCTTTATCATCTTTGGCGGCATCCACCGTATTGCCAAAGTGTCGGATGTTGTCGTGCCGATTATGGCCATCGGCTATCTCGCAATGGCGCTGATCGTAATCCTGCTCAACATCACCAGCTTGCCCGGCGTGATCTATGACATCGTAACCAATGCCTTCGGCCTGCAAGAAGCCGTTGGTGGCGGTATGGGTGCTGCGGTTGCGCAGGGTCTGCGGCGCGGTCTGTTCTCGAACGAGGCGGGTCTGGGCTCTGCCCCGAACGTCGCGGCCACCGCCGAGGTACGTCACCCCATCAGCCAAGGCATCACGCAGTCGTTTTCGGTCTTTATCGACACGATCATCATCTGCTCGTGCACGGCGTTCGTGATCCTGCTGGGCGATGTCTATGTTCCCGGTGCCGAAGGCATCGACGGCGTGGCGCTGACACAGCAAAGCATGGTGTCGCATCTGGGCACATGGGTGCAGTATTTCCTGAGCGGCGCGATCCTGCTGTTCTCGTTCTCGTCGATCATCTACAACTACTATCTGGGTGAAAACGCGATGACGGTACTGACAAAGAGCCCCTTGGGCATCCTCGGCCTGCGGATCGCGATCATCGCGATTGTCTTCCTGGGTGCGACAGCACCGGCGGCGACTGCGGTGTTCTTCTTCTCGGATCCGATGATGGGTATTCTGGCGCTGGTCAACTTGCTGGCGATCATGATGCTCTTCCCCGTGGCCATGCGCCTGCTGCGCGACTTCCGTCGTCAGCTGAAGGCAGGCGTCGAACGCCCCGTGCTGAACCCGGACGATTATGCCGATCTGGATATCGACCGCGACGCATGGAAGTTCCCGGCAGAGTGATCCGGACGCATCCTACCTGAATTCGAGACGGGCCGTAGCATCTGCTGCGGCCCGTTTCTTTTGCCCCCCGACGCAGCGTTCTGAAACTCGGTAATGGTCAATACCGTCTGCGCTGTCCCATAGTCGGCGCAAAGACATGCAACCAATCGGGGAGGAACGGCACATGGCTGAATTCGATATCATCATCTACGGCGCGACAGGGTTTACGGGGCGGCTGGTCGCGGAATACATCCACGCGACCTATCCGGATCGTCCCTGGGCCATGGCCGGTCGCAGCGCGTCCAAGCTGGCACAGGTGCGCGACGAGATGGGACTGCCTGCCGATACACCCCTGATCGAGGCAGATGCCTCTGACCCTGCCTCGCTTGACGCGATGGTCGCGCGGGCGCGGGTCATCATCACCACCGTCGGCCCCTATCTGCTGTACGGCGAACCGCTGGTCGCGGCCTGTGTCAAGGCGGGCACCGATTACGTTGACCTTTCGGGCGAGCCGCCCTTCATGTGGGACATGATCGAGAAGTACAACGATGCCGCCAAGGCCAGCGGGGCCCGGATCGTACATTCCTGCGGCTTTGACAGCATCCCCTTCGATATGGGCGTCTATTTCCTGCAGCAAGAGGCACAAAAACGCTTTGGCGCGCCGCTGAAAGACGTCAAAGGACGCGTGCGCGGGATGAAGGGCACGTTCTCGGGCGGGACGGCGGCGTCGGGCAAAGAGACGATGAAGCTGGCCATGGGGGATCCCGATGTGATGAAGCGCTTGGTCTCGTCCTTCGCGCTGACACCGGGGTTTGAGGGGCCGACACAGCCTTACGGCAACAAGCCCTACGAAGACCCTGATTTCGGCATCTGGGTCGCCCCTTTCGTGATGGCGTCGATCAATACCAAGAACGTGCATCGGTCCAATATGCTGATGGGCCACCCCTATGGCACGGATTTCACCTATGAAGAGATGATGTTCACCGGCAAGGGCGAAAAAGGCGAGGCGATCGCCAAGAGCATCGCCAAATCCAACCCTATGGGCGACGATGATATCAAACCCGGCGAAGGCCCGTCGAAAGAAGAACGCGAAAACGGCAGCTATGACCTGATGTTTACCGGCACCTCCGCTGACAAAGAGCGGCTGACCGTTGGCGTCAAAGGCGACCGTGATCCGGGCTATGGCTCCACCTCCAAAATGCTGAC
Organism: Sulfitobacter sp. M39; assembly: GCF_021735935.1. Lineage (NCBI taxonomy): Bacteria > Pseudomonadati > Pseudomonadota > Alphaproteobacteria > Rhodobacterales > Roseobacteraceae > Sulfitobacter > Sulfitobacter sp. M39. Next base: position 1,360,681 of record NZ_WMDZ01000001.1, on the reverse strand, counting down.
CGAAGCGGCGATCTGTCTGATTGAGGAAGCCGCCGACACCCCCGGCGGCGTGCTGACGGCGGCCCCTGCCTTTGGTGGTGCGATCATTGACCGGCTCACAGCCAATGCCGGGCTGACGTTCGAGGTAGAGAGCTAAGGAGCACCCCCTCGCGGTGGTCACCACTGCGAGGGATGCGACCTCGGCGCGGGCCAAAGCGCCTGACACAAATCGCGCGGCGTAGCCTCTTGCACCTGCCCGAGGGATCGGCAACCCTACGCTGTGCGCCACTACTTCGGCGCGAACTCCGGGGAGGAGATCACCGATGAAAAAACTATTTACACTACTGGGCATCGCCCTGCTGGCCTTGCTTGCCTATCTTGCGTTCTGGCCCGTATCCGTCGCCCCCGTCGCGTGGGAGGCACCGCCCGATCAAGGCTACACCGGTGATTTCGCGGCCAACGACCGTTTGACCGCATTGAAGATCGTCGAGCTTGAGGGCCGCAGCGGGCCGGAGGATGCCGATATCGGCCCGGACGGGCTGGTGCATGTCGCCACCCACGATGGTGAAATCCTGCGGATCGAAGAGAACGGGGCCATCACCGTTTTTGCGCAGACCGAGGGCCGCCCTCTTGGGATCGAATTTGACGACAGTGGCACGCTTTACGTCGCTGACGCCTATCGTGGCCTGCTGTCGGTGGACCGCGGCGGCAAGGTGACCCTGCTGGCCGAGACGACCAAGGACGGCAGCCCGATCCTTTACGCCGATGATGTGGATATCGCCGCCGATGGGAGCGTCTATTTCTCGGATGCCTCGACCCGCTTTGGCGCGCAGGATAACGGCGGCACGCTGGCGGCGTCGGTGTTGGATCTGGTGGAGCATTCGTCGAACGCCCGCATCCTGAAATACGACCCCGCATCGGGCGAAACGTCTGTCTTTGCCGACGGCCTGAACTTTGCCAACGGGGTGGCGGTGGATGACGCGAACAGCGCGGTATTTGTGGTCGAAACCGGCAGCTACCGCGTCTGGCGCTTCCCCATGGACGGCAGCGCAGGCACGGTGGTTCTGGAGAACCTGCCGGGATTTCCAGACAATATCAACAACGCCCCCGATGGCACATTCTGGGTCGGTCTGGTCAGCCCGCGCAACCCCGTCATGGATCAACTGGCAAGTAGCCCCTTCCTGCGCCGCGCGATCATGCGCCTGCCCGACGCGATGAAACCAGCGCCGCTGCGTTACGGGTTTGTCCTGCGGATGGATGCCTCGGGCGAGGTGCTGGAAACGCTTCAGGATCCGGCAGGTGACTATGCGTTGACCACGGGTGCCGTGACCCTGCCCGACGGGCGCATTGCCGTGACCTCGCTGACAGAGCCGCGTCTGGGGCTGCTCGACGCCGCCCCCCGCTAAGACCTACAGACGCTGGCCCAAGGGGCGGGCCAGTGTCACGCCTGTGACACATCCCGAAGCGCCGCCGCGACCTGTTCGATCTGCGTGCGGCGCAGACCGGCGATATTGATCCGACCGGTGGCCGTGCCATAGATCGCGTGGTGATGGCGCAAGCTCTCCATCTGGTCGGGCGCGAGGGGCAGCAGGGAAAACATCCCCTGATGGTGCCGCAACGCCTGAAACGCGGGGGCCGCATCAATCGCGGCCAGCGCATCCGCCATCTGCTGCCGCAGCGATTGGACACGGGCGCGCATGCTGTTGAGCTCTTCCTCCCAGATGGCGCGGGTGTCAAAGACGTGGCAGGCGACAGCGGCACCATGTTCGGGGGGCATCGAATAATTCGCGCGGGTCAATGTCTCTAGGTGGCGGCCCACATGGGCGATGGACCCCGCATCCGGCCCCAGCACCATCGCCGCCCCGATACGTTCGCAATATAGCCCCATGTTCTTGGACCCGCTTGCCGCAACCATCGCCACGGGCACCGCCTCGACCATGACCCGCAGCCCCGCCGCATCTTCGTCTAGCCCACGGCCAAAGCCCTGATAGGCAATATCGATCAACGGGATCAGCCCCCGCGCCGCGCAAAATCGGGCCAGCGCATGCCACATATCCGCATCAGGATCGATGCCCGTGGGGTTGTGGCAGCAGCCGTGCAGCAGCACCACATCCCCCGGTTTCGCCGCCGCCAGATCCGCGAGCACGCGATCAAGATCCAGCGCGTCGCCCTTGGCCTGCCAGCGATACAACTGCAGCGTCAGCCCGGCACCCTCGAATATCGGGCGGTGGTTCACATAGCCGGGGTCCGTGCTCCAGACCGTGGTGTCGGGGCGCAGGCTCGCCAGCATATCCCCCAGCACGCGCAAGGCTCCTGTCCCGCCGACCGTCTGGATAACATGGCTGCGCGCGATCCGCGCGGGCGCATCGCCCAAGACCAGCCGCGCCATGCCCGCGTTGAACACCGCATTGCCCGCCAAAGCGCGGTAGGTTTTCGGCGCACTGTCCTGCGCCAAGGCGCGCTCGGCCATGCGCACCGCCTTCATATTCGGCGTGGCCCCTTTGTCATCGCGGTAGACGCCGATGACCATGTCGATCTTGTGGCTGCGCGGATCGGCGCGAAAGGCAGAGGTTAGTCCCCAGATCGGGTCTTCGGGAAGGGCGGCAAGCGCGTCGAGCATCGGGGTTACTCCTTGGGGCGGTTGGCCAGCATGACGCCGGCGCAAATAATGAGAACGGCCAAAATCGTGCCAAGCGTCAGGGCCTCGTGCAGCAGCGGCACGGCAAGCACCGCCGCAATCGCAGGGGCGAGCGACCCGATCGCGGCACATTTCGCGACACCAAGGCGGGCGATGGCGATGGCATAGGTCAGGCTCGAGACAAGGCCGACGCCGACCCCTTGGGCAAGGATGAACGGCATCGCCTCGGCCAGTCGCACCTGCGTCAGATTGCTGGGCAACACCCCCGTGGCAAGCAGCGGCAGCAGTACCAGCGTGGACGGCAGTGCCAGCACCAGCGCGCAGCCAATCGGGTCCAAGCCGCTGCCCCGTAGCCCCAGCGTATAGCATCCCCACAGCAGACTGGCCGACAGCAGCAGCGCCACGCCGGTCAAACTGCCTGCGGCCAAATTGCCCGAGGCCCCAATCAGCGCCGCCACCCCCACAAGGATGACCCCCAGCGGCAGCAACACCGCGGGGCGCTGGCGGTAGATCACCCACGTCAGAACAGCCACCGACACCGGTGTCGTCCCGGCAATCAACGCCCCCACATGCGTGGCCGAGGTCTGCGCCCCGCCCATAGCCGCGAGCCAGAAGAACGGCAGCCCCGCCCCCGCCGCGATCATCAGCCAGCGATGCGCGGGCAACCGCCTTAACACAGCGATACGTTTCGGCAGGAAGGGTACAAAGAACAGCGCCGGAATACCCGACCGGATCAGCGCCACATCGCCAAACGTCAGCTGCGCCCCGCTGGCGGCACGGGTGGACAGCGCGAACCCCGCCCAGACCAGCACGGTCACCGCAATCGCGAGATAGCCAACCAAGGGCCGAAGGGGGATCTGCCGCGGACCAAATCCATGCGCGGCGGGCAGTGAGGGAGAGTTAAGCATACTATTCCTGCGCGTTGTATCTGCGCTGTTTTACGCTGTACCCGCGGGCAGATGCTTGCTAATGATTGCGTAAAAATATGATTTTAGGGCATATCCTGCCCTTATAGGGCTAAAATGGACAGCAAAGATCGCGAGATCATCAAAGCGCTGCAGCGCAACGGGCGGCTGACCAATCAGGATCTGGCGGCTCAGGTGAATCTGTCGCCCTCCCCCTGCTTGCGGCGCACCCGCGCGCTGGAAGAAAAGGGCGTGATCAAGGGATATACCGCGATTGTGGATGAACGCGCCTACGGGCTGCCCGTGACCGCGCTGGTGCGCATCCGGCTGAGCAGCCACACGGGCGAGGTGGTGAAACTGTTCGAGAAGAAGGTGCACGAGACCGAACAGATCCTCGATTGCTATGTCATCACCGGCAGCGAGGATTATCTGTTGCGCGTGCTGGTCGAGGATCTGAAAAGCTACGAGGAATTCGTGCGCCACAAGCTCCACAACATCCCCGGCATCGCGTCGATCGATTCCAGCTTTGCCTATGGCGTGCTGAAACAGTCGAACGTGTTTCCCGTGGTGGCCTGAACCACCCTACGGATCGTCGAACCGGTCGTGCACACCTTCAAGCAGCGCATCCAGCGCGGATAGGAAATGCGCAGCCGCTTGGGGGTCGAGCTTGTCCAGAAACCGCGCCTGATGCGCGTCGACCAGCACCCGCGCACGCGCCAGTAGGTCTTGCCCCGCCTCGGTCAGCGTGATCGCACGGGCGCGCCCGTCGCCTTCTGTCAGGTTCTGCACCAGCCAGCCTTTGTCGCGCATCTGCTTGAACGTCCGCGACGCCGTGGGGCGGGTGATGCCGATATTCTCGGCGATACCAGAGGGTGCGGTGATGCCTTCCAGCGCGATACTGGCCAAGACGCACCATTCCAACCGTGTCAGGCCAAGCTGCGAAAGCTCTGCATCCAGACTGGCTCTCATGGCGGCGGCGAGCCGCGACACGCGAAAGCCCAGCCTGTCGTGCAGACTATAGGAGGCAGAGGTGTTCTCGGGTCCGGTCATAAGGCATGAATACTTCATTTTTGCCACGCTGCTACTGTTTGCTTGCAAAATAGTTGATCTAGGACAACTATAGCGCCGAATTAAGAGGCAATACCCATGACCCCACGGCTGCGTTCCCGCAAAAACCGCCCCATCCATATGGGTGCCTACCCGACTGAAAAGCTGCGGCGGGCGGAGGGTGTTGCAGGGCCGGTGCCGGCCTTCACCCCCTTGGGCGTGACGGGCGACGCGCGTCCGCTGGCACAAGCCACGCGGGATCACCGCGCCATGCTGGATGCGATCCGCGAGGGTCTGGTGAACAAGGCCGTGGCCGAGATCTCCGCCGATCTGACCGAGCGGGCGCAGCATCTCAAGGCGTTTGCCCTTTTCAACGATGCGACGATGGTGGGGATTTGCAAGCTTGCCCCCGACCACCATCTGGCACAGCCGCTGCGCAATGCGGATGTGGCGCGGCTGGCGCAGGATTTGCAGACGCGCCAGGTCAAGACGCTCGCCTCTGGTGTGGATGCGATCATGGCCGACCTGCGCGACTCCGTCACCGCACCCGAGACGGACATCGCAGGCCATACCCATGCGCTGGTGCTGCTTTTCGCGCACCCCCGCGCGGTCGAGCAGGATGAACCCGGTGCGACATGGATCGCAGGGATGGAGGATCACCGGTCGTCGCTACTGGCCGCGGAATCGGCGGCGGTATTGTCGAATTACATCCGCCTGCTGGGGCGTCCGGCGCGCGGGCACACGATGACGGCAAGCGATGTGGACCTGAACCAGCTGGCGGTCGCGGCGGGTCTGGCGTTGCCCCAAGACGGTCAGCTGACCGCCCCTTTTGTCGGCACGCGCTTTTCGTTGGCCGCCGTCACCATGGCGATGGATCTGGCCTGTGACCGCCCCTTGGCCGCCGCCGCCCTGCCCCGCACAGCGCCCGCCTATGCAACACGGCGCTTTGTCGATGGCGCGCAGCCTTTTGAGAAACTCAAACGCGTGGACAGCCCAACGACCTATATGGACGAACCGCGCATCCCGCGTCTGCCCAAGCGTACCGATATGTTCAGCCGTGCGCTGTTCGGGGACATGGGCAAAAAGCTGCAAGACGGGGCCACCGGCGGGCGCTACATCCGCAAGACGCCGACCTCGATGGCGCAGCGGCGCGCGCTTGGGGCCTTTGGTCTGCTGCAAGACGGGCAAGCTGCCGAAACGCAAACCGCCCCCGCCCCGCAACAGGCGGCAGAGATGGTCAAGGCGGTTGCCTATTTCCTTGGGGCCGATGCCGTGGGCGTCAGCCGTTGTCCCGATTGGGCGTGGTACAGCCATGACGCCACCGGCACCGCGATCGACCCGCCCCATGATCAGGCAATCAGCCTCGTTATCGATCAGGGTTTCGACACGATGGAGGGGGCCTCGGGCGATGATTGGATCAGCGTGGCGCAATCCATGCGCGCTTATCTGCGGTTCAGCCTAGTGGGCGGCGTGCTGGCGCGGTTGATCCGCGATCTGGGGTATCCGGCCAAGGCGCATACGGTGATGGATGGCGATGTGCTGCAACCCCCGCTGCTGCTGCTGTCGGGTTTGGGCGAGGTCAGCCGCATCGGCGAAGTGATCCTGAACCCCTATCTTGGCCCGCGTCTGAAATCGGGCGCGGTGACGACCACCCTGCCGATGACCCATGACAAGCCGATCGACTTCGGCCTGCAGAAATTTTGCGAAAGCTGCCAGAAATGCGCGCGGGAATGTCCCTCGGGGGCGATCACGGCGGGGCCGAAGCTGATGTTCAACGGCTACGAAATCTGGAAATCCGACAGCCAGAAATGCGCCACCTACCGGATCACGACCGAAGGCGGTGCCATGTGCGGGCGCTGCATGAAGACCTGCCCGTGGAACCTTGAGGGGATCTTGGCCGACAGTGTATGGCGCTGGACCGCGATGAAGCTGCCCGCCACAGCGCCCGCCCTTGCCAAGCTGGATGATCTGCTGGACCGTGGCGACATCAACCCCGTCAAGAAATGGTGGTGGGATCTAGAGGTGCAGGACGACGGCGGCTACCGCCCCACCGACAAGCCGGTGAACACCCGCGGTCTGCAAAAAGACCTGAAGCTGCGCGCGCAGGACCAGACGCTGGCCGTCTACCCTGCGCCGCTCGCCCCGCATCCCTACCCCTACCCCGACCCGATGGACCGCGAGGCCGGCATCCGCGCCTATGGCGCGATGATCCCCGCCGCCACACACCGCGCGCGTGTCGCAAGCGGAGACACACAAGGGCTGGTCCCTGCGCTCAAACCGCTGGCGGATAGTCCGGTGTTGCCGCTGACCGTCACCCGCGCGGATGTGTTAAGCGACGGCATCACACGGTATGAACTGCGCGATCCCGACGGGGCCGATCTGCCCCTGTGGCAGGCAGGGGCGCATCTGGATGTGGTGATCGCGCCTGAATACCTGCGCCAATATTCTTTGTGCGGCGATCCATCGGACCGGTCGCGCTATGTCATTGCCGTCCAGCGCGAGGATCAGGGCCGCGGCGGCAGCGCTCTGATGCACCGTATCTTCACGCAGGGGCGCAAGATTTTCGCCGCCCGCCCGATCAACCATTTCCCCCTCATCGAAGACGCCCCCTTCAGCGTGTTGATGGGCGGCGGCATCGGTATCACGCCGATGATCGCCATGGCGCACCGCCTGCACCATTTGGGCCGCGATTTCGCGCTGCATTACTCTGCCCGCACCGCCGCTGATCTGGCCTTTGCGGCCGAGATCGCTGCCGCCCCTTGGGCCGCCCATGCCCTGCTGCACGTCAGCGATCAGGGCAGCCGGGCAGAGTTTGACACGATCCTATCGGGCCATGCTGCGGGCAGTCACGCCTACGCCTGCGGCACCCCCGCCTATATGGAGGCCGCAATGACCGCCGCCGCCCGCGCGGGCTTTGCCGAGGATCAGTGTCACATCGAATATTTCGCCGTCCCCGAAGCCCCCCCGCGCGAGAACCATAGCTTTACGGTCCATCTGGCCAAGACCGGCAAAGACATCCACGTCCCCGCCGACCGCAGCCTGTCCGATATGCTGACAGAGGCAGGCGTGCCCGTGGATGTGAAATGCGCCGACGGGATCTGCGGGGTTTGCGCTTGCGGGCTGGTCGAGGGCGACGCCGATCACCGCGATTATGTGCTGTCACAGGCGCAGCGTGAAACCACGTTGATCACCTGCCAGTCGCGCGCGGCGGCAGCGGGTGGGCATCTGGTGCTGGACCTGTGAAAACCTAGCGTTCAGCACATCGGTAAAGTCAGGGCGGGTATGCGAAAACTGCGCTTGCAATACCCCCTGCCTTTCTGTCTACGGGCGCCACCGCAACCGACCGCAGGCTGGACCGATCATGACAGAACCCAACGGCGCTTCGATCACGTTTGAGAACGTGGGCAAAGCCTATTCCAAATCCGGCGGCACGACTGTCACGGCGCTTGAAGGCGTCTCTTTGGCGATGGAGCCGGGATCAATCACCGGCATCATCGGACGGTCGGGGGCTGGCAAATCGACGCTGCTGCGCATGGTCAACGGGATCGAGCGGCCTACGGCGGGCTCGGTTCTGGTGGGCGGGCAGAATGTGGGGGCCGCCAAAGGGTCCAAGCTGCGTGCGATCCGCCGCGATGTGGGGATGATCTTTCAGCACTTTAACCTGCTCGCCTCGCGCACAGTGGCGGGCAACATCGCCCTACCGCTGGAAATCGCCGGTGTGCCGTCATCGCAAATCAAACCCCGCGTGGCCGACCTGATCGAACGGGTCGGACTTAGCGCGCACGCCACACGCTATCCGGCAGAGCTGTCGGGCGGGCAAAAGCAACGCGTCGGCATCGCGCGGGCACTGGCCACCGGCCCCAAAGTGCTGCTGTCGGACGAGGCGACATCCGCGCTGGACCCTGAAACGACGCAAACGGTGCTGTCGCTGCTCAAGGACATCAACCGCGAACTGAGGCTGACCATCCTGCTGATCACCCACGAGATGGCGGTGGTCCGTGACATCGCCAGCCACGTCGCCGTGATCGACGCGGGCCGCATCGTCGAACATGGCGAGACCTACGATATCTTCACCGCGCCTCAGCATGCGACCACGCGGTCTTTCCTGTCGGGGGTGACGGGCGTCACCCTGCCCGCTTTCGTCAAGGATCGTCTGGTCCCAAACGCCCCCGCGCAGGGCGGCGAAGAGGTGATCCGCGTGACCTTTGCGGGCCAGCACGCCACCGACCCGATGCTGGCGCGGCTGACGCAGGACATGGGCATTCCGGTCAATATCCTTGCCGGCGCGGTCGAGGAAATCGGCACCCGCCCCTTCGGCAACCTGCTGGTATCGCTGCCTGTGGCCAAAGCCGCAGAAGCGCGTTCATTTTTGGAAAGCCACGGGCTTATGACGGAGGTGCTTGGCTATGTCGGCTAACCTTATCAACCTACTGATCGAGGCCACGGGCCAGACGCTTTACATGGTCGCCATCTCGGCGCTTTTGGGGACGCTGCTTGGCCTGCCCTTGGGGCTGTTTCTGGCAACCTCGCAACGCGGCGAGCTGCTCTCGGCCCCGTGGGTCAACAAGGTGCTCGGGCTGGTGGTCAATGCCACGCGGTCGGTGCCGTTCATCATTCTGGTGGTCGCGATCATCCCTTTCACGCGGATGGTTGCGGGCACGTCGATCGGCACGACAGCCGCGATTGTGCCGCTGACGATTGCCACCGTGCCCTTCATCGCGCGTCTGGTGGAAAACGCGATCCGCGAGGTTGAGTCCGGCCTGATCGAGGCGGCGCGCGCAATGGGCGCGACCCCGTTGCAGATCATCCGCAAGGTGCTGCTGCCCGAAGCGCTGCCCGGTATCACGCTTGGCCTTACACTCGCCATCGTTAGCCTGATCGGCTATTCCGCCATGGTTGGTGCCGTGGGCGGCGAAGGTCTGGGCGATCTGGGCATTCGCTATGGGTATCAACGGTTTATGCCCGACGTTATGGCGGTTGTCGTGATCATCCTCATCGTCTTGGTGCAGCTTGTGCAATCGATCGGCGAACGCATCGCAGCCGCTGTCGACAAACGCGCCACCAAAAGCGGCGGGCAATAGCGCCCGTCTCCTCCTCCCAATTTCGTTTCCCAGTTAAAGGAGCATATACATGCTACGCATTGCGACCCTGACCTCTACCCTCGCGCTTATGGCGACATCGCTGATGGCCGAGCAGATCAAAGTCGGCGTTTCCCCCGGCGAGCACGCCGAGATCATGGAAGAGGTCGCCCGCGTGGCCGAACCGATGGGCCTTGAGATCGACGTTGTCGAATTCTCTGACTATGTGGTGCCGAACCAGGCGCTGGCCGATGGCGACATCGAGGCGAACTCCTTCCAGCACGTGCCTTACCTTGAAGCACAGATGAAAGACCGCGGCTTCGCGCTGGCAGTTGTGGGCAACACGATCACCACGCCGATGGGCATCTATTCGGACAAGATCACCGATATCGCCGAGCTTGAAGAAGGCGCGACCTTTGGCATCCCGAACGACCCTACCAACGGCGGGCGCGCCTTGCTGGTGCTGCAACAGCTTGGCATGATCAAGGTCGACCCTGCTGCGGGTCTGGTCCCCACCGTTCTGGACATCACCGAGAACCCCAAAGACCTGTCGTTCAAGGAACTCGACGCGGCGCAGCTGCCCCGTTCGCTGGCCGATCTGGATGCGGCGCTGATCAACACGAACTACGCCATCGCCTCGGGTCTTAGCCCCAAAGAGGATTCCATCGCGATGGAAAGCGCCGAAAACCCCTATGTGAACGTGATCGTTGTGCAAGAGGGCAAGGAAGACGCGCCTTGGGTCAAGACCCTGCTAGAGGCGTATCACTCGGACGAGATCAAAGCCTTCATCGACGAAAGCTACCACGGGACCGTCATCACTTCGTGGTAAAGTGACGCGCCGGATACCGCCAATGACAGGGCGGTATCCGGTCTTTCGGGCCGCGCCCCTGTGGTCAGACCGGCACACGCAGAACGCCCGCGGCAGGCAGTTCGACACCGTGACATGCCACTTTTGCATCTGAGTAATTGAACCAGAACCGTTCGCCCCCCGTCGTGCGGGTACGTACCCCTTCGGGCATCGGCAGCAGGTCAATCCCTGCTTGTCTGCACAGACCGCTGACGAATTGGTCGAGCGTGTCATCATCCAGCCAGCCCCCCAGATAGATCTGCTGCCCGTCGCGCATGGCAACCGGCTCTGCGTCAGTGGTCCGCAAGATCACCTTTGCCGTGCCGTCCAGCACATCACGGTAGCGGATCACTTTCCCACCCCCCTCCAGCGGCACGGAGATGTCATGCCGCAGGCTTTCGACCTGCGTGACCGTCACGTCCAACCCGTCGATTGCGGGAGGCAGCGGCACGGGGATCGCCATCTCGGGCGTGCGCGCGCCGGTGCGGGGGCCATAGACGACCGCCGCCGCGCTGCCCGCCAGCGCCAGTTTCAGGGCGTCCGGCATGTGCATCACCCCCGGCGCCATCACCAGCCCGTAGCCGTCAAAATCGCGGTAGGTGGCGGGCAGGATATCAACCGACAGCCCCTGACGCCGCAGCGCCTTGTAGGTGTGAAAGACCAACCCGAAATAGCTTAGGTCCGCACCATGGGGCTGGGTCGCCCATGCGAAATCCGCGTCATAGTCGAACAGCAGCGCGACCGGTGCCTGCGCGGGCTGCACCTCCGGCGCCTTGGCCATCTCTGCGCCGACCTGCCGGACCTCCGCCATCGCGAAAGCGTCGGCACTGTCGGGACGGAGCAAGCCGGCGTGCAGTTGCTCTTGGGCGAAAGGGGCCTGTCGCCAGCGGAAATAGCACACCGCTTCGGCCCCGTGGGCGAAGGCCTCCCATGTCCACAGACGCACCATACCGGCCAGTGGCACGGGGTTGTGCGGGGCCCAGTTCACCGGCCCGGGCTGCTGTTCCATCACCCACCAGCGCCCCTTGCCCACGGCGCGGTAAAGATCGTGGTGGAACGCCTGAAAGTCGGGGTCGCCCTGCCGCGCATAGCGGTGCTGCTGCGCCGCATCCGCGCCGACCCGATCCTCGAGAAAGCCCAGCGGGTAGCTGTCCCATGTGGCGATATCAAGATTTTCACCCACCGCGAAATGGTCAAAGTCAGTGATCCGGCCCATGTAATTATGGCTCACGGGGGCGGCGCTGTGCGCGCGGATCACGTCAAGCTGACGCCTGTTGAATGCCACCACCTGATCCGAGCTGAACCGCCGGAACGCCAGACGATGCGCAGGGTTGGCTTCGGTCACGGTCAGGTTGGGCGGGTCGATGTCGTCGAAACTGTCGTAGTCCATCGACCAGAAGGTATTCCCCCACGCGGCATTCAGCGCGGCGGGGGTGCCGTAGCGTTGTGCCAGCCAGCCCCGAAAAGCATGGGCTGCCGCGTCACTATACGAGATCACCGTGTCGTGGCAGCCGTATTCATTGTCGATCTGCCACGCGGCCACTTGGGGGTTCGCGCCATAGCGTTTGGCCATCAACGTGGCAATCGTGACGCATTCCTGCTGATAACCCTCGTGGCTGAAACAGTAGTGCCTGCGCGACCCGAACTTGCGCGGACGCCCTTCAATATCCACGGCAAGCATGTCGGGGTGGCGTTTCAGCATCCAGCGGGGCGGGGTGGCGGTGGGGGTGCCCAGCACAACCCGCAGACCGGCAGCCCCTAAAATGTCAATCGCGCGATCCAGCCACGCCCAGTCATACTGGCCGGGTTGCGGTTCTAGTTTGCTCCATGAAAACTCGCCGATGCGCACCCATGTCAGGCCAGCTTCGACCATGCGGCGGGCGTCGGTTTCCCACATCTCTTCGGGCCATTGTTCAGGGTAATAGCAGGTCCCTAGGGTTCGTTTCATCACGCCTCACAAAATTATCCGGTGTTCCCGCTGGCCTCGCACGTCCGTTGCAAGCTGGAAGGTCTGGCCATCCTCCGCCCCGTCACGGCCCTGCGCGGCTGAGGTGACAAAGAGCGTCCGCAGATCCGCACCGCCAAAGGCCGGACAGGTGGCCTGCGCTGCGGGAATATCAACGGTCTGCAACAAGGTGCCCTCGGGGCTGTAGCGGGCGACCTGCCCGGCCCCCCATTGCGCGTTCCACAAGCAGCCATCGCTGTCGACAACCGCGCCGTCGGGGTTACGCTTGCCTTTCTTGAGATCGACAAACACCTCCGGCGGGGCCGACGGCCAGCCGTCTGTCGCATTTAGGGGCACACGCATGATCTGGCGCGTGGGCGTGTCGGTGTAATAGGCAAACCGTCGGTCGGGCGAAAAGCAGATCGCGTTCGAAATGGTAATCTCCGCGAAAAGCTGTCGCAGCGCGCCCTTGTAGTAGCGGTAGATCGCCCCCGCCCCCCGCTCTGCGTTGAAGCCCATTGTCCCGATCCAGAACCCGCCCCACGGGTCGGCGCGCCCGTCGTTGGATCGGGTCAGCGGCTGATCCGCCTCAAGTGGCACGACGAGGGAACGCTCCTCTCCGTTTAGGTCGAACCGCCACAGCGCGGTTTCGGACGCGACAAGCAGGGTATCCCTATCGACCCACCCCGCGGCAGAGACGCATTCGTCAAACTGCCACGACAGCGTTTTATCGCCCTGCCGCGACATCAGGGTTTTGCCGAGGATGTCGAACCAGAACAGCTGGCCCCGTTCGGGGTGCCACAGCGGCCCTTCGCCCAACACGCACGCCCGCGCATCAAAGACTGTGGCGTTCAAGAGAGGGCCGCCTTGTCATAGGCGCTTACCGCCGCGCGCGCGCTTTGCGCCACATCAGCCGCGCTTTGACCCGGTTTATACAGGCTGGACCCAAGGCCAAAACCCGTCACCCCTGCCGCAAGCCATTCCGCAAAATTCGACGGGCCGACGCCGCCAACCGCATAGGTTTCGGTCCGCGCCGGAAGCACCGCCCTGATCGCCTTTAGCCCTTCGATCCCCAGCAGGAACGACGGAAACAGCTTGAGCCCATCGGCCCCGGCCTTAAGCGCGGCAAAACATTCCGTGGGCGTCATCACACCGGGATAGGACATCATGCCCGCCGCCTTGCTTGCCGTGATAACAGAAGGGTCCGCATTCGGAGAGACGATCATCCGCCCCCCCACAGCCGCCACCGCCGCGACGTTTTCAACGTCCAACACCGTGCCCGCGCCGATCAACGCGTCGGCCCCATAGGTTTGGGCCATCGCTTCGATGGATTTCAGCGGTTCTGGCGAATTCAGCGGCACCTCGATGCGGGTGATGCCTGCGTCGATCAAGGCGGCGCAGATGTCAGCGGCCTCATGCGGCTGGATGCCACGCAGAATGGCGATGATATTGCGGCTCATACAAGGGCCCCTTTCAATGAACGATAGGCAGAGGTCAGGCCCGCCAGCGTCAGACCCGCGTTATCCAGTGTTTCGGCCTGCACACCCTGCGCGGCCAATGCGCACCGGTAATGCGCGGCGACGCTGTCTGCGCCCAGAATGGCGACATGGCGGCCCAGCCAATAGGGGCGCGTGCCGGCCAGCTCTAGCCCCACAAGCAACCCTGACAGCCGCGCCCGCGCCGCCCCCGCAGGGGTGCCCTGCAACAGCCCCCCTGCACGCAGGCCAAACAGCCTGGCGGCGAAGCTTTGCGGGCTGTCCATCGCCTGCGTGACGCCGTCGATAAAGCTGTCCTCGTCCCACTCTGCCGTGGTGACCGAATGGCGCAGGACCGACTGGCTGGCCAGCAGCGCGAAGATCTCGCCGGTCATGCAGGTCTGGAAGTTCACGATCTCGCCCGCGCTGATGTGGACCCATTTGGTGTGGGTGCCGGGCAGACAGAGGATGCCGTCAAACGCCGGCTGACTGTGCAGCACCCCTGCGATCTGGGTTTCCTCGCCGCGCATCACGTCAGGCGCGGCCATCTGTTTCACGCCGGGCAGGATGTGGACCGCGATCCGCGGGTCACGGGCTTGTACCGCAACCGCCGCCCGCGCATCCGGAGGCGCGCAAGGCGTGGCGACGTAGGCGGCCTCGCGCCAGCCTTCGCGGGCGCCCACCATACCCGCGCAGATCACAGGGGTCACATGGTCCGGATTTAGGTAGGGGTCTATCAACGAAAGCAAGGCAGCTTCGAACCCGTCCTGCGTCAGCCCCGCCATCCCCTTGTCGGACCTGTCAGCGGCAAAGGGCTTGCCATCGGCGCCCATCATCCAGACCCGCAGGTTTGACGTGCCCCAATCGACAGCGATCCATTCAGCGTAGTGTTGCACGGTATCCCTTCCTATCCGGTGACCACGACGCCGCCATCGACGGCCATCAACTGCCCCGTCATCATGCGGCTGGAGGCAGAGGATAAAAACAGCACCGCGTCCACGATGTCTTGCGGCTTCAACGTATCCTTAAGGCATTGCCGGTCAATATGCGCCGCCAGTGCTTCGGGCGTGACCCATTGTTCGATCTGCTTTTCCGTCAACACCCACCCCGGCGCCAGCGCGTTAAAGCGGATCTTGTCCGGCCCGAATTCCCGCGCCAGCGAACGGGTCATACCGTTGATGCCGGCGTTGGCGGTCGTATAGGCAGGATAGCCCGCGTTCCCCATCATATACGAGATCGAGCTCATGTTCACCACGGCCCCGCCGCCCGCGGCGCGCATCCCTGCGACCACGGCCTGACAGGCGAAGAAATAGGACTTGAGGTTGATCGCCTGCGACTGGTCCCAGAAGTCTTCGGTGACCTCCTCGGCGGTGTGGCGGGCATCATTGGCGGCGTTGTTCACCAAAACCGTGACAGGGCCATGTTCATCGGCGGCTGCGGCCAGACTGGACCGAAGTGCCGCGATATCCGAGATATCGCAGGTCTGCGCAAAGGGGCGCTGTCCGTGTTTTTCTTCCATCTCGTTGCAAAACGCGGTGGCGTCGCTGCGCTGGACAAAGCTAACCTTGGCCCCTTGCGCCAGAAACCCATCAGTCAGAAAGGCACCGATCCCCGCGCCGCCGCCGGTGATGAACACCGACCGGTCGCGCAGATCGGGAAATGTCGCGTTGAGGGTCATCAGTGGCTCTCCCGTGTGACGGGGCGGGTGTCTTTGCCCACCAGAAAATCAAGGTCCGCGCCTTTGTCTGCCTGCAACACCGTCTCGGTATAGAGCTTGGCATAACCGCGATCGTATCGGGGCGGTTCGGGTACCCACGCAGCGCGGCGCTGTGCCAACACCTCGTCAGAGACAAGCACGTCCAATGTGCCTTGCGCCACCGATAGCCGGATACGGTCGCCGGTCTGTACCAGCCCCAGATTGCCGCCTGCGTTGGATTCAGGGCTGACGTGCAGGATCACGGTGCCATAGGCGGTGCCGGACATACGCGCGTCGGACACGCGCACCATGTCGCGCACGCCTTCTTTGACCAGCCGCGCGGGGATCGGCATGTTGCCGACTTCGGGCATACCGGGGTAGCCCTTTGGGCCACAGCCCTTGAGCACAAGAACCGTATCTGCGGTCACCGGCAGATCCTCGCGGTCGATATTGGCTTTCATATCCTCGATATTCTCGAAGACATATGCCTCGCCCTCGTGTTCGAGTAAGGCGTCCGTCGCCGCCGAGGGTTTCACGATCGCCCCATTGGGCGCGATATTGCCGCGCAGCACCTTCAACCCGGCCGCAGGGCGCAGCGGATTATCCAGCGGCCGGATCACATCCGCGTTGTAGCATTCAGCCCCTTCGGCATAGGCAAGGATATCCCCGCCCATGACGGTCTGCGCGGGCCGCAGCTTGTCGCGCAGATGGGACAGCACCACGGGCATCCCGCCCGCATAGCAGAAATCCTCCATCAGATATTTACCCGAGGGCATGCAGTTGACCAGCAGCGGGATATCCGCCCCAAGCTCGAAATCATCGAGCGTCAGGTCGATGCCGACGCGGCCCGCGATGGCCAGCAGATGGATCACGGCGTTGGTCGACCCACCGACCGCGGCATTGGCCAGAATGGCGTTCTCGATAGAGGCACGGGTAACGACCTGTGACAGCTTGATATCTTCCTCGACCATCTCGACGATGCGCTTGCCGGTCAGATGCGCCAGCGCCATGCGGCGCGCGTCAACGGCAGGCAGCGCGGCGTTGGTGGGAAGTGACATCCCCATCGCCTCTACCACGCTCGCCATCGTGGAGGCCGTGCCCATCGTCATGCACACGCCCTTGGACCGGCTCATGCCGGATTCAGCGGCCATGAAATCCTGCAAGGTCATCTCGCCCGCGCGCACATCTTCCGAGAACTTCCACACATCCGTGCCAGAGCCGATGTCCTTGCCCTTCCACTTGCCGTTCAGCATCGGTCCGGAGCTGACAACGATCGTCGGCAGATCGACGCTTGCCGCGCCCATCAGTTGACCCGGCGTGGTCTTGTCACAGCCGCCCAGCAGAACCACCCCATCGATACCATAGGCGCGAATGCTTTCTTCGACGTCCATCGCCAGCAGGTTGCGAAACAGCATGGCGGTCGGCTTCATCTGGGTCTCGCCAAGGCTCATCACCGGAAATTCGACCGGAAAGCCCCCTGCCTCCCACACGCCGCGCTTCACCCCTTCGGCCAGATCGCGCAGGCCCGAGTTGCACGGGGTCAGTTCGGACCATGTATTGCAGATACCGATAATGGGGCGGCCATCAAACGCGTGGTCGGGAAAGCCCTGATTTTTCATCCAGCTGCGGTGAATGAACCCGTCCCGATCATTCTTGCCGTACCAAGCGCGGTTGCGTTTCTCTTTTGTCATAGCCGTGTTCCTTCAATGACCCACATGCGTTCAGGGAACGACCATGGCAGGGTCACGCCATGGTTCATGAGGTACTGGCCCGACAGCACCAGATCGCGGGATTTGAGCGCGGCATCGCCCCGTGACAGCGCGACCGCATCGTCGCGGTTTGCCAGCGTGATCCGGTAGCGCGCCTGCGGGTCAAGTGCGGTCAGCCGCAGCGGGCGCGGTGAGATCTGGGCCGAGGTCGCGGCCTTGCCCGCGAACACCACCAAACGCGTACCATCGGTGGCCTGTTGCTGCTCTGCGATCACCGCCGGATCAGCGCTGTCGAGCCGCAGGATGTCAGCGGTGCGCATCCATCCGCGATTGTTCTTCCACCACTGCGTGACCTGTTTCAGCACATCGGTTTCGCGGGGGTCGAGCTCGCGCGGGTCCATCTCGAACCCCATGTGGCGCTGCGCGGCGACCCAGGCGCGAAAGCTGATGTCCAGCGTGCGGCCAGAGGTGTGGCAGTGGCGTGGGCCGACATGGCTGCCGGTCACGGCAGCGGGCAGGAACAAGGCGGCGTCATGCTGGATGCGCAGCCGTTCCAGCGCATCGTTGCTATCCGACAGCCAGACCCGCTGGGTCCGCGCCATGATCCCGAAATCGATCCGCCCTCCGCCTGACGCGCAGCTTTCAATCTCGACCAGCGGAAAATCGGCGCGCAACCGGTCCAGCAGCGCATAGATGCCCTGTGTCTGCGCCGCGTCGGGTGCGGGCAACACGCGATTATGGTCCCATTTGATATAGTCGATGGCATTGCCGCGCAGCACCGTGGCTATCCGGTCGTAGAGCAGTTCTTGGACCTGCGGCAGCGCCATGTTCAGCACCAGCTGCTGACGCCCCTCTATCTGGTCCCGCGGGCCCAGAATCCAATCGGGGTGGGCGCGGTAAAGGTCGCTATCGCGCGAGACCATCTCGGGCTCGAACCAGAGGCCAAAACGCATCCCCAAGCCCTGAACATGGTCGATCAGCGGGGTCAGCCCCTTGGGGTATTTGCGCGGATCGATGATCCAGTCGCCGAGACTGCTGGTGTCGTCATCGCGCTGACCGAACCAGCCGTCATCCAGCACGAAACGCTCTGCCCCCAAAGCGGCAGCACGGTCGGCGATATCGGTCAGGACAGACCAGTCATGATCGAAATACACTGCTTCCCAACAGTTGTAATGGACGGGGCGCGGAGTGTCGGGCTTGGGCCATGTCACGATGCGGTCGCGCAGATGACGCTGAAAACTGACGGCACAGCCGTTCAGACCGGTGTCAGAATAGGTCAGGTAAAGCGGTGCCGTCTGGAACCGTGTCGCGGGGGCGTCTTGGGTGCCAGCCGCATGGCCCCATTGCACCTGCCGCCGCCCGTCCTGAAGCTCTTCGGCGATCATCGTATGACCGCCGGACCAGCCATAGTGGAACCCGTAGCATGTCCCTTGGGTGTTTGTGGTCCCCGTGGTCGGGATCAGCAGTCCGGGGAAGTGTTCGTGGCCCGTGCGGCCTGTGCGGTTGTCGCGCGCGTGGATGCCTGCGCGCCACGGGGTGCGGTTCAACTGGAATTCACCGCACCACCGGCCCGAGACGTCGATCATCTCTGTGCTCAGCTGCGGTGCGGGCACCACCGGCGCGGCAAGCCAGTGCAGACGCACGGGCTGCGCGGCCTCCAGTGTCGTTTGGCAGGTAATCACGCCGGTTGCTACATCAACCGCAAAGTCAAAGGTCAGCGTCAGCCCTTCGTCCGGTGCCGCGCAGACAAACCGCAGCCCTGCATCCTGCACCACGTTGCGCAGGTGAAACAAGGGGCGCAGCGGCGTGCCATCGGCACGCGCGAGTGCCAACCCCGCCTGCCCCGGAAAGCTGCGCCCGGCTTCGGGGCACAGCGACAGATCAGGGGTCTCGTCCAGCATGCCGCCGGTCACGTCGATGGCATGGGCGGCGCAAATCTCGTCCAGATTTTCGCCGTCGCGCAGCGGGCTGCCCCAATAGACCACCTGCGGCGGGCGGTCGTGCGCAGAGGCCAGAACAAGCGTCTGGCGCCCGTCATCAAGGCGGTAGGTCTGTGTCATAACTCTCTACTTTACTGCGCCAAGCGTGAGACCGGCGATGAAGTGTTTCTGCATCAGAAAGAACATCGCGACCGGCGGAAAGGCGGCGACAATCGATCCCGCGCTCATCAGGTGATAGGCCGCGCGGAACTGCGAGTTGAATTCGGTGATGCCCGCTGTAACAGGTTGCGCGCTTGGCCCTTGGGTCAGCACGACGGCCCAGAAATAATCGTTCCAGATGAAGGTAAAGACCAATACCGCCAGCGCGGCCAGCGCGGGCTTCATCAATGGCAGCACCACAAAGAAGAAGATGCGCCATTCGGCCACGCCCTCGACACGGGCGGCCTCGATCAAGGGGAAAGGCAATGCGCGGATGAAGTTGCGCATGAAGAGCGTGCAAAAGCCCGTCTGGAACGCCACGTGAAACAGGACCAGCCCCTGAATGCTGTCATACATCCCCAGCGATATGGTCAGGTCGCGCACGGGCACCATCAGGATCTGGAACGGGACAAAGTTGCCCGCGATGAACATGAAGAAGATCAGCAGGTTGCCCTTGAACTTGTAGATACCTAAGGCGAACCCCGCCATGCTGGACAGCGCAATCGCCCCCAGCACAGTGGGCAGCGTGATAAAGACCGAGTTCATCAGGTAGCGCGGCATATTGCTTTCAAAGAAGACCTTGCCGTAGTTCGTCAGCCCCTCGAAGCTGGACGGCCATCCCCAGTAGTTCCCGGCGGCGAAATCCGACCCCGGCTTGATAGAGAACAGGGCCACCGCGATCAGCGGCAAGAGCCACAGGATCAGCGCGACGGGCAGCAACGTCTGATAGGTCAGCTGGCGGCTGCGCGATTGTTTGGCGATCGGTGTAGGGAACATCAGCGCGCCTCCCGCTCTTCGCGCCACATGGCGTAAAGGAAATAGGCGATGAACCCGAGCATGATGAGGAACAGGATCACCGCGATGGCAGAGCCATAGCCCATGCGGAAGCCGAACTCGGACAGGGCTTCTTCGAACATGTAGAACGACAGCACGCGGGTCGATCCGAAGGGGCCGCCGTTGGTCATGACGCTGATCAGGTCAAACGACCGCAGCGCGCCGATGATGGTGACGACAAAGGCGATGAACGTCGCGGGCTTGAGCTGGGGCAGGATGATGTACCACAGCATCTTGCGCCCCTTGGCCCCGTCCAGTCGCGCGGCCTCGATCTGTTCGGGGTCCACCGCATTCAGGCCGGTCAGATAGAGGATCATGCAATAGGCCGTCTGCGGCCACAGCCCCGCCGCGATGATCCCGTAGGTTGCCGTAGACGGATCGCCCAGGATATTCACCGGCCCTGCCCCGAAAATCGCCAGCATCGCGTTCAGCAGCCCTTCGCGTGGCAGGTAGAACCACGAGAACACCAGCCCGACGACCACCTGTGAAATGACAAAAGGAAAGAAGAACAACGACTTGTAGATACGGATGCCGCGCACGGTCTGGTTCAGGAACAAGGCGATAAACAGCCCCGCGGGCACCGCCAGCAAATACAGCACCAGCCATTTGAGGTTGTTCCAGAAAGAGATCTCGAACTTGCGGTCCATCTTCTGGTCACCGATCCCCAGCAATCGTTCATAGTTCGCGGTGCCGACAAAGGTCTTTTCCCCCAGTCCGTCCCACTGGTGAAAACTGATCGCGACGCTTTGGCCGATGGGAATGATCACATAGACCGCAAAGAACAGCATCGCCGGCAGCAGGAAAAGCCACGGCGTCAGCGCGATCTCGTTGCGTTTGTACCAACTGCGCGCGGGGGGCGGTGTTGTTGCTGCCATGCCGTGGTCTCCGGTAAATCAACACATGCGAAAACCGGCCGTCGGCGGGCTTGCGAATGGATTGAGGCGGCTGGTTGCGTCCCCCCGATGCGGGAGGACGCGACGCTTTAGCGTTATTCGTAGATGCGCTGACGCGTTTCTTCGAGACGCTCTAGGATGTCGTCAAGGTTGTCGGGAACCACCATGAATTCCTGCAACCCCTCCATGCCGACGCTGGCCATCTCGGCGCTGAAGTCGCGGTCAAAGAACTGGGCCACACCGCCCTTGGCGCTGGTGTTCAGCATCTCGAACCCCTGCTCGAGGAACTCGTCCTTATCGACCGAGGATTCAGAGTTGATGGGCAGCTGCCCCAAGGCGTCGCCTGCGTTGATCTTGGTCTGCACATCAGCCGATGTCACATACTGAAGGAACGCGCGGGCGTTTTCCTTGTTCTTGGCTCCTGACGGGATGTGGAACGTGTCGGTCGGGGCATCCTCGCCCTGTGGCACATCCGCGATCTTCGGGAACTGGTAGAAGTCGATCTGGCTGTCGTCCAGGCCGCCTTCGCGCATCGCGGCAACGGCGAAGTTCCCCATCAGATAGGCCACCGCCTCGCCGTCGATCATGAAGTTCAACGCTTCCTGCCAGGAATAGGATTGGTGATCGGCGACATAGCCGCCCATGTCGATGATCTTGCGCCAGTTGGCAAAGGTTTCGCGGACGCGCGGATCGGTCCAGGGCACCTCGCCACGGGCCAGCTCCATGTGGAAGTCAAACCCGTTGGTGCGCATGTTCAGATAGTCGAACCAGCCGCCAGCGGTCCACAGGAACTTGGTCCCGATGGCATAGCACGCACGGCCCGAGGCAACGATCTTTTCGCAGTTCGCAAGCTCTTGCTCAAAGGTTTCAGGCTCGGTCAGTCCCAGTTCCTTGAAGATATCTTCGCGGTAGTACATGCCCCACTGATAGTAGGTATAGGGCACACCATATTGCTTGCCGTCGATGGTCAGCGCACCTTTGACAGACTCAAGCCCGGGCAGATCGCCGTTGGCATACATATCAGAGATGTCTTCGAACAACCCGGCAGAGACATAAGGGCCCATGCGGTTCGCGGCATACCAGTTGATCACATCGGGCGGGTTCGCCCCCAAGGCATTCCGGATCTGCGTTTTCCACGCCTCGCGGTCGACGATCGTCAGTTCGATATCGACGTCCGGATGCAGCTCTCCGAAACCCGCTGCCAAACTCTCCATCACCGCGCGCGGCGCGGGGTTCGACATGTCAGAGGTGATCTTGAGCTCCCCTGAAAGCTGGCTTTCGTCCGCGACAGCAAACGATGTTGAAAATCCCGCAGCGACAACAGCCGCGAGTGACCTCTTGAGAATGGAATGCATGGTATCCTCCCTGATGCTTCCGCAATCCAAAACTGTCTCATTATTTGAAACTTAGTTTTGTATATTGATATATAAGATCAAGCTCGCTAGCCTTGTCAACAGTTTGGTGCGCTGCATGGGGGATGGGTCAGTCAAAAGACCCCACAGGATGCAGCGCCCTGAGGGACGGAGAACGATATGAATGTGGTGAACAGCGACGGGACTGTTGCAAAGGCGCTGAGCGTGCTGGATCAGGTGACAGCAATGGGCCGCCCTGTCCGCATGCGCGAGTTGCTGGAGACATCGGAGTTTCCAAAACCGACGCTGTATCGGCTACTTCAGACGCTCACCAGTCAACGTATGCTAAGCTATGACAAGGATCAGCAGACCTATGCGCCGGGCATCCGTCTGGTCAGCCTTGCCCATTCCGCATGGTCGCAAGCCTCGCTCGCACCCATTGCCGCCCCCTATATCAGCGCCCTCGGCGAACGCCTGCGCGAGGCGATCCACCTTGCGCAAATCGACAACGGCCAGGTCGTGTTCGTTGACAAGCGTCAGGCCAGCAGCCGTTTTGCCACATTGGCGCGCACCGGTCAGGTCGCCCCCGCCTATTGCACAGGTGTCGGCAAGGCGATTCTCGCGTATCTTGAACCCGAGGCACAAGCACAGGCGCTACAGCAGCAGGCGTTTTTGAAATATACCGATGCCACCCATACCAGCACCGAAACCCTTGTGCGCGAGCTGGAACAGATTCGCGCCGAGGGCATCGCCTTTGACCGCGAAGAACACGAGGCCGGCATCATCAGCATCGCCGCCCCCATCTTGACCGACGCGGGTCGCGTCGTGGGTGCCGTATCCATTGCAACTGCAACACACCGTCATACGCTGGACGGTCTGAATGCGTTCCGCCCTGCCCTGCTTGAGTGTGCCACCCGCATCGGGGCCGAGGCGCAGTCCTGGCAGTCTCCCTCTGTCCCCTCATAAAAGGAAGTCGTATATGGCCGGTGTCGTCATGAAAGATGTCGTGAAACGCTATGGCGGTGTTCAGGTGATACACGGGATCGACCTTGAAATCGAAAATGGCGAGTTCTGCGTTTTTGTCGGCCCGTCAGGCTGCGGCAAGTCGACCTTGCTGCGCATGATTGCCGGGCTGGAAGAAACCACCGAAGGCAGCATGAGCATCGGCGACCGGGATGTGACCCGCATGGACCCGGCAGAGCGCGGGGTCGCGATGGTGTTCCAGACCTACGCGCTGTATCCGCATATGACCGTGCGCGACAACATGGGGTTTGGCCTAAAAATGAACGGCCACCCCAAAGCCGAGATCGCCCAGAAGGTGGCCGAGGCGACGCGGATCCTGAAGTTGGAAGAGTATCTTGACCGCAAGCCCGCTGCCCTGTCGGGGGGCCAGCGGCAACGCGTATCCATCGGGCGCGCCATCGTACGCGGCCCCGAAGTCTTTCTGTTCGACGAACCGCTATCCAACCTCGACGCCGAGCTGCGTGTCGAAATGCGCGTCGAGATCGCCCGCCTGCATAAGGAAATCGGGGCGACGATGGTCTATGTCACTCACGATCAGGTAGAGGCGATGACCCTCGCCGATAAGATCGTTGTGCTGCGCAAGGGCCGGATCGAACAGGTCGGCGCACCGCTTGACCTCTACCGCGATCCTGACAACCGCTTTGTGGCAGGCTTCATCGGTTCGCCCGCGATGAACTTTCTGGATGGCACTACCAGCGGCGGCAAGGTCGTGCTGGACGGGTTGGACGGCAGCTATGCCCTGCCCGTGACCCCACCCGAAGACGGCCGGGACATCACCCTCGGCATCCGGCCAGAGCACATCGAAATTGACCCCCAAGGCAAAGGCTTCACCGTCGAAATGACCGAAGCCCTTGGCGGAGTATCCTATGTTCACCTACTGTCCGACACTGGTGCCAAGATCATCGTCGAGGAACGCGGCGACGACCGGTCGCGCGAAGGGGCGCAGGTTGGCGTGAAAATCCCACCCGAGCGGGCGATGCTGTTTGACGCCAACACGGAACAACGTCTGCGCTGACCTTGCGCCTGATATACGCCTGAGGTGTTCGCCGGTCTGGTAGAGTCAGACCGAACGGTGCCCGCGTGCCGCTTCCACGCAAGCAATTGATTTCGAGGTAAACTGCTCCAGTTTGATGGCCAACGGCATCTCGCGTGACCGTCCCCGAAACAGGTAGCAAGTTGAAACGATGAACAGTCTACGCAGTACGATTAAATCTTTATACGATGGGCACAGCACGCGCTCGCGGCGGTTTCGTTACGGGTTGATCCTGTTTGATTCCCTGACGATCATCTATTTCATTGCCACTGCCGCGCTGCCGTCAACGCCGGTGATTACGGCGGTCAATGCGTTCTTTGGTCTGTTCATCCTGTTCGACCTTGCCGCGCGTCTTTGGATCTCTACGAACCTGCGCAAAGAGCTGACGCGGATCTACACCCTTGCTGATCTGGTTGTGGTGATATCGCTGGTACTGGCACCGCTTATGGCCGAAAGCTTTGCGTTCCTGCGGGTCTTGCGCGGTTTGCGGCTGATCCATGCCTATCACCTGCTGCACGATCTGCGACGCGAAAGCGCGTTTTTCCGCAAACACGAGGACGCGATCCTTGCGGCGGTCAACCTGCTGGTGTTCATCTTTGTCATCACATCGCTGGTGTTTGTGCTGACCTTTGAAGAGGACGCGGGCGTCGCGGGCTATGTCGATGCACTATACTTTACAGTGGCGACGCTGACGACAACGGGTTTTGGCGATATCACGATGACGACAACGGGGGGCAAGCTGCTGTCGGTGTTCATCATGGTGGTCGGGGTCGCGCTGTTCGTGCAATTGGCGCGGACGATTTTCCAACCCTCCAAGATCAAGCACACCTGCCCCGAATGTGGCCTGAACCGTCACGAGACAGACGCCGTTCACTGCAAACACTGCGGCACCACGCTCAAGATCGAGACGAAGGGCGATACGGGCGGTTAGTGTCGCGGGGTATCAGACACGTGCATGGCTGTTCTAGCGCGCGGATCCCTTCATAAAGGACGCACGCTGATCTTTCTTGATGAATGTCCAGGCGATGAACCGGCTGGTTTTTTGCCCCTGCGCCATTTCGACCACATCGCAGTTGGCGACCTTGGCCTTTTTCAGGATTTTATAAAGCGTCTGCACGTTGTCCTTTTTCGACACAAGTGACGTAAACCACAGACATTGCCCCGCAATCGCGCGGCTTTGGTCGACCATGCTGGCGATGAATTTGATCTCGCCGCCGGGGCACCAAAGCTCGGCGTTTTGCCCGCCGAAATTAAGCTTGCCTGACCGCCCTTTGCCAAGGTTCGCCCACTTCCGTTGCGTGCCCTTCGTCGCCCTCTCTATCGAGGCGTGAAAGGGCGGATTGCACAGGGTGACGTGAAAACGGTCGTCGGGCTTGATCAACCCGTTGAAAATATCCTCGCGGTTCTCTTGCAGCCGCAGGTCCACGTCCAGCGCGTTGGCCTTTGCAATCTGTTGCGCAGACTTGATGGCCACAGGGTCGATATCGACACCGGTAAACTGCCAGCCATAGGCGCTGTGCCCCGTCAGCGGGTAGACCAGGCTTGCACCGGTGCCGATGTCCAACGCCTTGATCTTCGGCCCGCGCGGGATCTCGTTGTTGTTGCTGCGTGCAAGCAGATCGGCCAGATGGTGGATATAATCGACGCGCCCCGGAATAGGCGGGCAAAGATAGTTCGGCGGGATGTCCCAGAAATCAATGCCGTAATCCGCCTTGAGCAGCGCCCGATTGAGCATACGCACAGCCGCCACGTCCCGAAAATCGATGGTGGTCTGCCCCGCTGGATTGGGGCCGGTAAACGGCTCAAGCTCGGGGAGGACCGCAATCAGACGCGCGAAATCATACCCCTCGTTGTGGAGGTTGCGGGGGTGCAGATTGGTCTTGGTGGCCATGGGAAAGCCTTTGTTGAAAGTGGTGAAAAGCAGCCATGCCGTTGGCCTGTCTTACCCCCTGAAGGCCCCATAGTAAAACCAAAGACGCAATGGTGTGATCATCTTTGCCTTACCCCGCCAGACGAGGCGCCCGAGGCCACGCATCACCGGCAACGATGCACCGGTCAGATCGACTTCTGGTTCACGCGCTTCGACAACTCGGCGGCGCTTTCCTTACGCTCGCTATAGCGATCCAGCAGGTAGTCTTTCCTGTCTTTGGTCAGCATCGTGAACTTCACCAGCTCTTCCATGACATCAACGACCCGATCATAGAACGGCGATGGCTTCATCCGATCCGCGTCGTCAAACTCCAGAAAGGCTTTGGGGGTGGAGGACTGGTTCGGGATCGTGAGCAACCGCATCCAACGCCCAAGGATGCGCAGCTGGTTCACGGCGTTAAAGCTTTGTGACCCCCCGCTGACCTGCATGACAGCCAGCGTTTTGCCCTGCGTCGGGCGCACACCGCCCAAGGACAGCGGAATCCAGTCGATCTGGGTTTTCATGATGCCGGTCATGGCCCCGTGGCGTTCGGGTGAACACCAGACCATCCCATCTGACCATGTGACCAGATCGCGCAGCTCCTGCACTTTGGGGTGACTGGCGTCGGCATCATCCGGCAGCGGCAGACCAGACGGCGAATAGGTACGCGTCTCGGCCCCCAAGCGTGTCAGAATGCGCGCGGCTTCTTCGGTCATGAGCCGGCTGAACGAACGGTCCCGCAGTGATCCGTAAAGCAACAGGATACGCGGGCGGTCCGCGTCTGCTGCGGGTTCGAACAGACGCGCCTCATCAATCGCTTTGAAATGGGTGTCATCGAGGTTCGGGGCATCAGGCAACTCGGTTTCCTTCCGCGTCAATCAGTAAAGAGCCGTCTTCCTTGGTCAGCGGCCCCGGTGGCAGGTGGTCCAGCAAGTCCAACACGGCCTCGCTTGGGCGGCACAGCCGGACGCCTTTGGGCGTGCAGACGATGGGGCGATTGACCAGAATGGGGTGTTCCAGCATGGCGTCCAGAAGCGCTTCGTCGCCCACGTCGGGATCAAGCAGCCCCAATGCCTCTGCCGGAGACCGCTTTACCCGTAGGGCGCTGCGCGGCGTCAAACCCGCCGCCGCAAAAAGCCCCAGAAGCTGTCCGCGCGTCCAGCCGGTATCAAGATAGGGGATCACCACCGGCTCCACCCCCGATGCTTTTATGATGGCCAGCACATTGCGGGACGTGCCGCAGTCGGGGTTATGGTGAATGACAACGCTCATGCTGAACCCTCCGAGGCAGGGAACCAGTGGCGGGTTCTATTTGCAAAAGCCACAAGCGACAGCATGACAGGCACTTCGACCAAGACACCGACGACCGTCGCCAATGCCGCACCGGATCCGAGCCCGAAAAGGCTGATCGCAACCGCGACGGCCAGCTCAAAAAAGTTGGAGGTGCCGATCAAGGCGCAGGGTGCCGCGACGTTGAAGGGAATGCCCCAGGCCCGCGCGACCCCGTAGGCCAGAAAGAATATCCCGTAGGACTGGATCAGAAGGGGCACAGCGATCAAGGCAATCACCAGCGGCCGGTCCAGGATCACCTCGCCCTGAAAAGCGAAAAGCAAGACCACCGTCACAAGCAGACCAATGATCGAAAACGGCTGCACACCCGACTTGAACCGATCCACCGCCGCTTCGCCGCCTTGCGCAATCAGCCGCTGGCGCGTCAGATACCCCACCAAAAGCGGCAGCATCACGTAAAGGCCCACGGACAACAGCAGCGTATCCCAGGGCACAACGATATCCGTGGCCCCCAGCAGAAAGGCAACGATGGGCGCGAAGGCGAACACCATGATGACGTCGTTCACGCTCACCTGCACCAGCGTATAGGTCGCATCCCCCCGCGTCAGGTTCGACCAGACGAACACCATCGCGGTACAGGGCGCGGCCCCCAGCAGGATAACGCCCGCAAGATAGGCCTGCGCGTCATCCGGCGGGATCAGACCCGCGAAAAAGTAGTTAAAAAACAACACGCCAAGGGCGGCCATGGTGAAGGGTTTGATCAGCCAGTTCACCACCACCGTGACAACCAACCCTTTCGGCTTGTCCCCCACCTGACGCAAGGCTCCGAAATCCACCCCGACCATCATCGGGAACACCATCGCCCAGATCAGCACCGCAACGGGCAGGTTCACCGACGCCACCTCAAGCCCGGCAAGCATACCAAACGCAGTCGGGAATAGATTGCCAAGCAGCAACCCCGCGCCAATCGCCAGCGCAACCCAGACGGACAGCCATTTTTCAAACGTGCCCAGACCCGCCGCCGCGGGAAGTGTCGTATCAGTCATATCGAACCTTCAGAAATTGCAGCCCCTTGGCCGTGAGTATGTGGTTGCCCGATGTCAGCACAGGAATGTTACAGTCCCACTGCGGCACCTCCCCCATGCGCGCCTAACAGGGGCAGGCGAGCTCGTTTATGATGGGCTGGCAGAGTTCCGGACGCCCGCCGCAGCAATCCTCCATCAGAAAGGCGAGCAAACCGCGCAGCCCCTCCATATCGGCAAAGTAACGAATGCTTCGTCCTTCGCGCTTGCTGCGAATAAGGCCAGACCGCGCTAAAATCGCGAGGTTGGTCGACATCGTATTCTGACGCACCCCCAAGGTGTCGCCGATATCGCCTGCCGACATCCCCCCTTCTCCGGCTGTGATGAGAAGGCGGAAGACATCAAGGCGGGTTACCTGACTGAGCGCCGCAAAAGCGTCGAGAGCGTTAGTTTTATCCATATATCGGGAATTATTGATTCATCAGGCGTAGGTCAAGCCCTGATGGGCACCCGATTGCGCTTGCGCGAAACTATGGGCAATCTACGCGCCCCCTCAAAGGCGCAGGGGACGCGGGGGCGTGGCGCGAACATGGCACCACGCCCTCGCGTGATCTCTATTGCTTAAAGTCCGCCAAGCACCTGTTTGCCAATCACGCGACCGCTTTCTTGCCGCAGATGCGCCGCGCGCAGCGCCTCGACGGTCAGCGCCTCGACGCGTTCGGTGACTGTCGACTGCAATGTGCCTGCGTCGATCATCGCTGCGACGCGGTTCAGCAGGTCTTGTTGGGCATCCATATCGTCGGTCCCGAACATCGAACGGGTGAACATGAACTCCCAATGGATGCTCAACGCCTTGGGTTTGGCCGCCTTGATATCCAGCGCCTCGGGGTCGTCGATCAGCGCGATCTGGCCGCGTGGCGCGATCAAGTCGATGATCGCGGGCCAATGCTGGTCCGTGGCCGTCAACGCGGCGACATAGTTTGGGGTCTGGCCCAGCTCTGCCAGCTGCGCGGCTAGGTCACCGCGATGGTCAACCACGTGATCCGCCCCCATTTTGCGCACCCAATCCTGCGTCTCGGGCCGAGAGGCCGTCGCAATGACGGTAAGCCCGGTCAGCGCTTTGGCCAGTTGGATCAAGATAGAGCCGACGCCGCCAGCGCCACCGATCACCAGCAAGCTTTGACCCGCCCCACCTCCTTCGGTCAGGCGGAATGCGTCGAACAACATCTCCCACGCGGTGATCGAGGTCAGCGGCAGCCCCGACGCTTCGGTAAAGTCGAGGCTGGCTGGTTTGCGCCCGACGATCCGTTCATCGACGGCATGGAATTCCGCATTGGTGCCCGCCCGCGTGACGTCGCCCGCATAGAAGACCTCATCGCCGATCTTATAACCGGTGACCGACGCGCCCACCTCGGCCACGACGCCTGCCGCGTCAAAGCCCAGAACGCGCGCAGCACCTTCGGGTTGGGCGGCGGCGCGCAGCTTCACGTCGACCGGATTGACCGAGATGCCTTTCACCGCGACCAACAGATCACGCGGCCCCACCTCGGGCCGGTCGATTTCAATCAGATCGAGCGTGTCCGCAGGGCCCGCCGCGCTATAGCCAATGGCTTTCATATGCTTGTTCCTTCTTTGTGTTTCCGCAAAATATAACTTGCCAAATTGAAGAAAACCGGCATTTTTCCGATTTGATTATTCGGATAGCGGAGATAATAGCGGTGGATACTGACAACCTGCGCCTTTTTGTGATGGCTGCCGACCGGCTTAACATCTCTGCTGCCGGACGGAATCTGGGCCTTGCCCCTGCAGTCGCCAGCGCGCGCCTTGCCAAACTGGAACAGGAGCTTGGCGTAGAGCTGCTGCGACGTACCACCCGCAAAGTATCCCTGTCGCTAGAAGGGTCCGATTTCCTACCTTATGCGCGGGAAATTCTGGCGCAGGCCGACGCCGCGAAGGCCGTTCTTGGCAGCCATGAAACCAGCCCCAAAGGCACCATACGATTTGCGGCGCCAAGCAGTTTCGCGCAGCGTCACATCATGCCGCTTCTGCCGCAGTTTCACGCGGCGTTCCCCGAACTTACGCTCGAACTTCGCCTGTCTGACGCACGGTTTGACGCGATCGAGGGCAGTTTTGACCTTGCGTTGCGCGCGGCCCCCCTGACCGACAGCAGCCTCAAGGGGCGCAAGCTGGCGGGTGATACCCGCGTCCTTTGCGCCTCTCCTGCATATCTTGAGGAACATGGCGTACCGCAGTCGCCGGCAGAGCTTCGAGGGCATCGCTTTCTAGCATGGGTCGACCTTGAGCCGCGCGATTTGATCGGCCCTGAGGGCGAAACCGCGCCGCTTGACCCAGCCCAGATGATGTGCCGGACTATCGTTGACGATGGTGACGCTCAACGTGAGGCCACCCTTGCGGGGGCCGGCCTGTCGATCAACTCCCTCTGGAGCGTCTCGGACGAGCTGCGCTCGGGCCGGTTGATCCGCGTCCTTCCGGAATGGAAGCTGAACGACAGTTCGGTCTTGTGGTTGATGTACCCGCGTTCAAACGTGCTCACCCCCAAGACGCGCATCCTGATCGACTTTCTCATCGCGTATCTTGGCTCACATGCAGAATGGGGCGCGTAGCAGCCAGACCGGATCAGACGCTTTCGCTGACCACGCTGCCAGCTGACGCACCAGCGTTCTTATTGAACGCACCCGCAAACCAAGCTCCCTCAGCCCCATTTGACGAAGGGCAGCATCGCCGCAGCCGGTCGGTCCATGCAAGCGATGTGAACTGATTGCCTTGATCGGGCTATTCAATCCGCCCACCAGACCTTCGTCGACACCGCAGTATTTCAAGTCACCCTGCTGCCCGCGATGCCGACTAAAGTTGCGCTTTTCTGCTGTAATATTTTGCCTCAGTTGCGACAGCAGCTTTTCAGTGAGCATAGAGAATTGACTGAACCAGCCCTTCCACGGCACCTAGTAGGCATCCGCCCGGCATGGACGGGTGCCCTGGGATTTGTGCTTCGATCTGGCTGCGAAAACTATAACAAGATCGCGGGCTCAGGCGTCGTGCAAGCGGTCAAATAGGCTGTCGCCGCGGCGCATCTGTGGCAAGTAACCGGGGTACTCGGACTTCAGCGCACTGACGTCGTCCAACCGCGCCATCTCGGCTCCGCTCAGGTCAATGGCGGCAGCACCGAGGTTGTCGACCAGTTGCTCTTGCTTGCGTGCACCGACGATCACGCTGGTCACGCCGGGCTTGTGCAGCAGCCACGCCAGCGCGATCTGCGCAACCGATGCGCCCTTGTCCGCCGCAATGTCCTTTAGCGCATCCACGACGTCAAAGCCTTGCTTCTCATCAACGGGCGGGAATTCAAATGAGGCGCGGCGGCCTTTGGCCTCGTCCTCGCGGGTGTATTTACCGCTAAGAAAGCCGCCTGCCAGCGGGCTCCAGATCAGGGTGCCAAGCCCAAGATCCATCCCTGCGGGAATGATTTCGCGCTCTAGCTCGCGCCCGACAAGGCTGTAGTAAGATTGGATCGAGGCGAAGCGGTCGGTCCCCATCTGCCGCGCCAGTCCATCGGCCTTGGCGATCTGCCATCCGGCAAAATTCGACAAGCCGATGTAGCGGACCTTGCCCTGCCGCACGAGGTCATCAAGCGCCCGCAGGGTCTCTTCCAGCGGAGCCGTGTCGTCAAAGCTGTGTACTTGGTACAGGTCGATGTAGTCGGTGCCCAGTCGGCTCAAGCTGCCTTCGACCTCGCGCATGATCGCGCCGCGGCTGGTGCCAAAATCATTTGGTCCGGTTGTCAGAGTGCTGGCGACCTTGGTCGCAACCAGCACATCGTTACGCCGCGCCCCCAGCGCCGTGCCGAGCATTTCCTCGGACACGCCCGAACTGTAGACATTGGCAGTGTCAAAGAGGTTGATCCCGGCCTCGATCGCAAGATCCACCATGCGTCTGGCCAGTTCCTGTCCCGTGGCACCGATCATCCCGGAATAGCTGCCGCCTTCATTGTCGAAAGTCATCGTGCCCAGCGTCAGTTCAGACACATAGAGGCCTGTGTTCCCAAGAGATTTATATTTCATGTCAATGCACCTTTCAGGGTTTGTTCGGGTGGGGTTTCAGGCTGCCTAGGAATCGTGAGACGCCGCAAAGCTGCCATAGGTGAAATGCTTTCTTTTTCTGCCAATCGGCGTGACGCTGGTGGCGATCTAGAAGCCGAGGAGGCCGCCCTTGAATATGTCGACAATGGCCCATCAGGGGTCGTGGGACGATAAATGCCGATGCCGGTCGCGATGACGCCTATCCGGTGCGCATCGCGGTAAGGTCCAGCGGATGATAGAAACCTCAGGTGGGCCCGCGCCACGCGGGGCCGAGGGCTTTCACGAGATTAAAGCGACCATTCGAAGCCGACGGCATTTTCGGACACGTCCCAGAGCTGTGTCATCACTGCCTTGTCATAGGCATGGGCGTTCAGGGTGCCCTTGCCGACCGGTCCAACCATTTCTAGGCGGCCTGTCGGGCCATAGAGCGCACGTTGTTCCAAGCCGTCTTCCGTCGCGCACATAACCTCTGGATAGGACCCTTGTTCCGCAGTCTGGACCAACGAAGTCTTGGTCGTAAGCCACCAGATAAACCGGGTGAACCTGCTGCCGCTCGAGCTAATCAGCGAAGTCGCAGACGCGCCTGGATGGCAAACGAACACTTCGACTTCGTTGCGACCCGCAGCCGCCTGCCGATCTTGCAATTCATAGGCAAACATCATCTGCGCCAGCTTGCTTTGCGAATAGGCGATGTTTGCGCCGTAGCCTTCATTCCAATTCATATCACCGAACTTGATTGTCTTCAGACCCATGTTGTAGCCAAGGCTGCCGACGATAACGATCCGCCCCTTGCTTTCAGCGATCCGTTCAAACAGCAGGCCATTCAGCAGGAAGTGGCCGTAATGGTTAGTGCCAAGCTGGCTTTCAAAACCATCCTCCGTCAGTTTCCGGGTGGGCACCTGCGCGATAGCCGCGTTGTTGATTAGCGCGTCGATGCGCGGCACGGTTTTCAGCACCTCGGCAGCGGCGGTGCGCACGCTGTCCAGAACAGAAAGGTCCATGTAGACAAAGCTGACATCAGCGGATGCACCGAATTCTTGTTTCAGCTCGTTTATGGCGGCTGTTGATTTCTCGACCGAGCGGTTCAACATCACGACCTTGGCCTTCTTTTTCAACAACGTTCGCGTGGCCTGAAAACCAGCGCCGGCGTTCGCACCGGTGATGAGGTATGTCTTGCCGCTCAGGTTGCCGAGGCGTTCGGGCGTCCAGCCCTTTGGTCCGAAAGTTTTGTCTGCCATTGTATTTCTCCTTCCAGCTTGGACTGGCGATTTTTTGGGGTGTCTGTTTGCTCTGAACGGTGAGATATCCATTCCAGGGTATATTCACAGGTATGATTGTCGCGCTTACTTGCCTGATTGTATCAGATCGGGTTCACTTCAGTCTTTCCGGCGGGCATCAGGCTATCGGGCTATAACGTGCTTCATAGGCTGGCGGCTGACTTGCGGTGATGTCGTTGGTGATGGTCATCGCGCCGCGCCCTTGCCCATCGAGTGGTTTCAAACCCCGTCCCTATCGTTGCGCCCGTGATGGCGTAAGCTTTACCCGCGAGGGAGCCGAGGCGGCTTGGAGGCTATCCGTTAGGTCGGAAAAGGGTCGCGACTATGCATCCTCTCTCCAAAAGCCCGTCGTTTTTCTCTTGGTCAGTTTGATTTAAGGCAAGCTTAGTATTCCAAGAGCATCAGAACAGGCCGATTCATCTTGTATACTTGCCTGATCGTCTCGGCCTTATTGATTTGCGCGATTTACTCTGCCAGCTTGCCAGCATGACCAAGGACCAGATCAAACAGCTCATCGATCGCTACCTGCCCGGCGCGGGTCTTGTGGATACCGCTTTGAAAAGCGTGCAACTTTTCCGTGTGACCGAACCCGTGCCATGTGTGCCCGCGGTGTATGAGCCTACGGTCGTGGCGATCCTAGGCGGCTCCAAGGAAGCCATCCTAGACGGGGAACACCATGTCTATGACAGCAACCGCTATATGGTTTGCCCCATGACCCTACCGGTAGAGGCCGGATCCCCGCAAGCCTCACCAGAGACACCCTTGGTCGGCGTGATGATCGCGTTGGATCCACGGATCATGCGCGAACTTGCCATTGAGATGGAGACCACGTCCGGAGCCCTGCACAAGTCAGACGCCTCGCCCCCGCAGGCCCTGACGCTGGCGGATTGGGATACCGACTTCACCCAAGCGCTGTATCGGCTGGTGGAACTGCTAGACAACCCAGTGGATACGGCGATTTTGGGGCCGGGGCGTCTGCGGGAGCTCTACTATGCCGTGCTCAAGGGCGAAGCTAGCACAGCCGCGCGGCGCGCCTTTGGTGTCGGGAACGAAATTGCGCGCACCATTGACTATCTATCCACCCACCTGAACGAACAGGTCACGATCGAAGACATGGCCGACCACGTCGGCATGAGCCGTGCTGTATTCCATCGCCGGTTCAAACAGGCGACCACGATATCGCCACTCCAGTTCATAAAGTCGATGCGATTGAACAACGCTGCCATGAAGATCGCCGAGGGCAAGACCGTGTCCGAGGCAGCTTGGGCCGTCGGCTACCAAAGCGCGTCACAGTTCAGCCGGGAGTTCAAGCGCATGTATGGACAGTCGCCCCGAGAATGGAGCCATTCGGCCCAGGCTTCGGCGCGACTTATCTAGCACAGAACATGGCGCGACATCCACAAGACCTCTACCCACTGGGCTAATGAATCGCTCCGAGTTTGTCGGAGACCATCAACTTTAGTAAGGATGATGGTTATGACAAAAAGCAAAATGGCAAATCGCTACTCGCCAGAGGTCCGCGCTCGCGCGGTTTGGATGGTGTTCGAGCATCAAGGCTCATACGAAACGCAGGCGGGCGCGATCGCGGCCATTGCATCCCGTTGACCGGCAGTGGTTTGCCAGCAAACCACGAGAGGGGAAGATCGGCTGTATTCCCCAAACCTTGAGCGGATGGGTCACACAACTAGCCCCGAACCCTTATCACCCACACTTACTATGCCCACAGCTGCCGCAGGTCATGCAGCCTTCGACCATGCGCAGGTCGTATTGGCCGCAGCTGCTGCAAGCTTTGCCTCGGGGGGCCTCAAGGCCGACGACCTTGGCTTGCGGGTCGGATTTCAGGCCCTGCCCTTCGCCGGCGATAAAGCCGGTGGCGATCAAGTGTTGTTCGATCACGCCTCCGATCGCGGCCAGCATCGACGGGATGTATTTGCCGCGCATCCAGGCTCCGCCGCGCGGGTCAAAGACGGCCTTCAGCTCTTCGACGACAAAGGACACATCACCACCGCGACGGAACACGGCAGAGATCATGCGGGTAAGCGCGACGGTCCAGGCAAAATGCTCCATGTTCTTGGAGTTGATAAAGACCTCGAACGGACGCCGATGCCCACCGATCACCACATCGTTGATGGTGATATACAGCGCATGCTCGCTGTCGGGCCATTTGATCTTGTAGGTGGAGCCCTCAAGCTCTTCCGGACGGTCCAGCGGATCGGACATATAGACGACCTCGCCGCCTTCCTCTGCGGTGGCTTGGGCCGCAACCTCGCCCGGGGCTGTATCGGCGCTTTCCGATACCGACAGAACCGATCCGGTGACATCGTTGGGGCGGTAGGTCGTGCAGCCTTTGCAGCCTTGATCCCACGCGGCCATATAAACATCCTTGAACGCGTCAAAGCTGATGTCTTCGGGGCAGTTGATGGTTTTCGAGATGCTGCTGTCGACCCACTTCTGCGCCGCAGCCTGCATTTTGACGTGGTCCAACGGTGCCAGCGTTTGGGCATTGACGAAATAGTCGGGCAACGGCGCGTCGCCCTTCAGATCGCGCCACATCTGTACGGCGTAATCGACGACTTCTTCCTCGGTCCGGCTGCCATCCTTTTGCAGAACCTTGCGGGTGTAGGCATAGGCAAAGACCGGCTCGATCCCCGAGCTGACGTTGCCTGCATAAAGGCTGATGGTGCCTGTGGGCGCGATCGAGGTCAAAAGCGCGTTGCGGATGCCGTTTTCGGCAATGGCGTCGCGCACGTCATCATCCATCTGCTGCATGGTGCCGGAAGCCAGATAGGCGTCCGCCTCGAACAGCGGGAAGGCACCCTTTTCCTTCGCCAGATCGACGGAGGCCAGATAGGCCGCCCGCGCAATCGCCTTGAGCCATGCCTCGGTCTGCTCTGCCGCCGCGTCCGAGCCATAACGCAGCCCGACCATCAACAAGGCATCCGCCAGACCGGTGACACCCAGACCGATGCGGCGCTTAGCTTTCGCCTCTGCCTGCTGTTCGTCCAGCGGGAATTTCGACACGTCAACGACGTTATCCATCATGCGCACAGCGGTCGCGACCAGCTTGTTCAACGCCTCGACGTCCAGCTGAGGGTTGTCGCCAAACGGGTCGGATACCATCCGCGCCATGTTGATCGACCCCAGCAAACAGGCACCATAGGGCGGCAGCGGCTGTTCCCCACAGGGGTTTGTGGCGGCGATGGTTTCGCAATAGCTCAGGTTGTTGGCCTCGTTGATGCGATCGATAAAGATCACACCGGGCTCGGCGAACTCGTAAGTGGCTTTCATGATCCGGTTCCACAGATCACGGGCCTGAACGGTGCGGTAGACCTTGCCGTTGAACTGCAGATCCCAGCTGGCATCGGCCTTGACCGCATCCATGAAAGGGTCTGTGATCAACACGGACATGTTGAACATCCGCAGCCGCGCGGGGTCGGATTTAGCGGCGATGAAGTCTTCGACATCGGGATGATCACAGCGCATGGTGGCCATCATCGCGCCACGGCGCGACCCGGCGGACATGATCGTCCGGCACATGGCATCCCAGACATCCATAAAGCTCAGCGGGCCGGAGGCGTCAGCAGAGACCCCCAGCACATCCGCGCCACGGGGCCGGATGGTGGAAAAGTCATAGCCGATCCCGCCCCCCTGCTGCATGGTCACAGCGGCTTCTTTGAGCATGTCGAAGATACCGGCCATGCTGTCAGGCACGGTGCCCATGACGAAACAGTTGAACAATGTCACGCGGCGCGCAGTACCTGCCCCGGCAGTGATGCGGCCCGCGGGGAGGAATTTGAAATCCTCCAACGCTTCGTAAAATGCCTCTTCCCATTTTTCCGGTGCTTTTTCGACCTGTGCCAGATCACGGGCGATTCGCCGCCAGCTGTCTTCTACCGTCACATCACGCGGCGTGCCGTCGGCATCTTTAAAACGGTATTTCATGTCCCAAATCTGTTCGGCAATGGGGGCGGCAAATCGTGACATATTCGATTCCTTGAGGGCTGTTTGGCAATGTGTTCACCACACCCCCAATCAAAGCGCAAGCACAACAGGTTGAAGAAAATGTGTATTCCACTACATGATGCTGTAGCAGCGACGGAGGATTCTGTGAAAAATCATATTAATCTCATCAAGTTGTCCGTTGGCACGGAAACCGTCGATGATCTAGCTGCATGGCAGGAAAAAAAACAGGCGCAAACCGAGGACGGTTTTCCTCGTCACGTGACGCGCATGTGGCCCAAACGCGAACCCGAGATTCTGAACGGCGGGTCGATCTTCTGGGTGATCAAAGGTGTGATCCAGTGTCGTCAGAAAATCCTGCGTCTGGACGAGACGTCGGGCGCGGACGGCGTGCGCCGCTGCGCGATCGTGCTGGACCCCAAGATCATCCGGGTGCAAGGCAGCCTCAAACGCCCGTTTCAGGGGTGGCGCTACCTTGCGCCGCAGGATGCCCCTGCCGATCTGCCCGAAGGCCGCGACCACGAAGAGCCCCTGCCCATAGAGTTGAACCGCGCGCTGGCCGAGATCGGCGTGCTCTAGTAGCAGCCCCTGCGCGCGCATCCCCCGCGGGATTTGAGTTTATTTGGCAAAATGAAGCAGGGCCGCGCGTGCCTCTTCATTTTGCCCTTAAACTCCCGCCGGAGGCGCATCCGCAGGATGCCGCGCGCATGCGCGTCAGGACAGCTGCGCCAGCAGGGCCGTCATTGTCGCGCGATCCGCATCATCCATCTCTGCCATCCGGCTGCGCCAAAGCGTCGCCTGGGACCGCAGGATCAGCCCGTCGGACAGGATCTTGAGGTGGTTGGCGCGCAATGTCTCCCCGCTCGAGGTGATGTCGGCGATGGCCTCTGCGGTTTCATTTTTGATCGTGCCTTCGGTCGCCCCCTGGCTGTCGACCAGCGCATAATCCGCGACACCGGTGCCGCGCAGGAACTCCCGCACCAGCCGGTGGTATTTCGTCGCGATGCGCAGGCGGAACCCGTGCTTGTCGCGAAAGGCCGAGGCGGCGGCATCCAGATCATCGAGCGTATCAACATCGATCCAGGCTTGCGGCACCGCAATGATCAGATCGGCATGCCCAAAGGCGAGCTCTTCGACCGGGGCGACAAGCTGATCCCACAGCGCCAATTTCTCTTGCACCAGATCGGTGCCGGTGACGCCCAGGTGGATACGGCCAGCGGCCAGCTCGCGGGGGATTTCGCCCGCAGAGAGCAGGATCAACGACACGCCGTCAATGCCTTCGACGGCCCCCGCGTATTCACGTTCGGACCCCGTGCGTTGCAAGGTGATCCCGCGTGCGGAAAACCATTCAAAGGTTTTCTCCATCAGACGCCCTTTTGAGGGCACACCGAGTTTGATCGTCATTGGCCTGCCTCCAGTTCCAGCATCAGCCCGGGGCGCATGACGCCCCCCACCGCGGGGATTTCGCCGCCCTGCCCCAGCCGCCGTGTCAGTGCGTCATAGCGTCCGCCTGTGGCGATGGTGGGCAGGTCGGGCCGTGTCGCCGCGCGGAAGCCAAAGACGAACCCGTCATAATATTCCATCGACACGCGGCCAAAGCTGGCTTCGAACATCAGGTTACCGGTATCGACACCGCGGGCGGCAAGGGCCTTCTCCCGCGCCGCGACACGGTCCACCGCATCAGAAATCGCGGGCATATCGACGGCAAGGTCATGCAACTGGCTGATCGCATTGGGCATGGTTTCACGCACATCCAGTAGCGCCAGCAGCAAGGACACCTGTGTGCGCGACAGCGCTGGCTCGGAAGCGTCGGCGCGCAGGGCGGCAATGCGTGTTTCAATCTCGTCCAGACTGCGCAGGCCGATCAGTGGTGCGGTGATCGCACCGTCACTGGCCAAGAGCGCCGCGCGGGTCGCGGGCATCGGCGTTTTGCCGGCATAGCGGTCAAGCAGCGCTCGGAACCGGCGGGGCCGCCAGATGTGCCGCATCAGTGCCGCCTTGCGCGACACCGATGTATCGAGCCCCGCAACCGCAGCCATCAAGATACCGATATCCCCTGTCACCGCAGTGACCGGAAGCCCCTCCAACGCGCCCTGAATCAGGGCAAAGACTTCGGCATCAGCTGCCGCGGGATCGCCACGGTCAAAGACTTCGTAGCCCGCCTGAATATATTCATTGGCGCGGTTGGGATCGCGTTCCTGACGGCGGAACACTTCGCCCGCGTAGGTGTAGCGTGCCGGGTCCGCACCATGGGCCATATGCATCTGCACCACGGGCAAGGTATAATCGGGGCGCAGCATTTGTTCGCCGCGCATCGCATCCGAGGTAACATAGGCGCGCGCGCGGATGTCTTCGCCATA
Source organism: Sulfitobacter sp. M39 (assembly GCF_021735935.1). Taxonomy (NCBI): domain Bacteria; kingdom Pseudomonadati; phylum Pseudomonadota; class Alphaproteobacteria; order Rhodobacterales; family Roseobacteraceae; genus Sulfitobacter; species Sulfitobacter sp. M39. The sequence continues at coordinate 1,320,177 of NZ_WMDZ01000001.1, read as the reverse complement.
AAGGTCGAGCAGGGTCTCGGCAGGTTGCAGGATCGGCGGTTCCACCACCGCAGCCCCCTGCGCCTCGAACAAGGCGCGCAGGCTTGCGGCCTTGGCGAGGATGTCGGATCGTGTAGCCATCAGCGGTTCAGCTCCAGTATTTCGCGCACTTTGGCGACAAGGTCACCACGCGCCACTTCATATTGGCTCGGGCGGTCTTTCCATTCCTCGAGCGTTGCGCTTTCAGCAATTTTCGCGCCCAGGATAAGGTCCTTGATCTGGATCATGCCCTTGTCGAATTCATCCCCGCCCGCGATTACCGCCACCGGGCTGGCGCGGCGGTCTGCATATTTCAGCTGGTTGCCAAAATTCTTGGGATTGCCCAGATAAACCTCGGCCCGGATTCCTGCCTGACGCAGTTCGGCGACCATCGCCTGATAGTCGGACATACGCGCCTTATCCATCACAGTCACCACCACGGGCCCTTCGGCCTGCGCCGACATCCGGCCCTTGGCCTGTAGCGCGGCAAGCAGCCGGTCGACGCCGATAGAGACTCCCGTTGCAGGGACTTCCTGACCGGTAAAGCGCTTGACCAGATCGTCGTACCGCCCGCCCCCTGCGACAGAGCCAAAGTTGCGGGGCCGGCCTTTTTCGTCTTGGATCTCGAAGGTCAGTTCCGCCTCGAAGACTGGGCCGGTGTAATAGCCAAGACCCCGCACGACAGAGGGGTCGATCTCTACGCGGTCAGAGCCATAGCCGCCGGCTGCCATCAGATCCGCGATGGTTTCCAGTTCGTCCACGCCCTCGTTTCCGATCTCAGAGCCTGCTACTGCTTTGCGTAGGTTAGCAATCGTGTCCGCATTCGTACTCCCTTTAGCCGTGAGGAAGTTTAGAACAATGCGAGCATCTTTCTCTGGCAAACCTACGCCATCAATGAACGCACCTGACTGATCTTTGCGCCCCGAAGTAAGAAGCTCAAAAACCCCTTGGACACCGACTTTATCAAACTTGTCGATCGTACGAAGTACGTCGTCCGCGTTTATTGCTTTCATTAGCGACTGGCTCATCACCTTCGAGTACGCCGCTTCGACAGTTCCTCTCAGGTCATTCCCCTCAGGAAAATCCTTATTCAACCCGACCACTTCAAGGACTCCGTTGAGCACTTTGCGGTTGTTCACCCGCACAATGTAATCGCCGCGGTCGATCCCGACTTCTTCCAAACAATCGGCCAGCATCGCGCAGATCTCTGCATCGGCCGCGACCGACGGCGCGCCGACCGTGTCGGCATCGCATTGATAGAACTGGCGGAAGCGGCCTGGCCCCGGCTTTTCGTTGCGCCAGACCGGCCCCATCGCATAGCGCCGGTAGGGCGTGGGCAGATCGTTGCGGTGTTGAGCGTAGACCCGTGCCAGCGGTGCGGTCAGGTCATAGCGCAGGGCGAGCCAGTCGCCGGGCTTGTCCGCCTCTGCATCCTCTTGCCACGCGAATACGCCCTCATTGGGGCGATCCACATCGGGAAGGAACTTGCCCAAAGCCTGCACCGTCTCGACCCCAGAGCTTTCCAGCGCGTCAAAGCCATAGCGATGATAGACCTGCGCGATCTTATGCAGCATCTCGGCACGCTGTGTTACTTCTGCACCGAAATAGTCACGAAACCCCTTTGGCGTTTCGGCCTTGGGGCGGGGGGTCTTTTTTGGCTTGGCCATTGGATCACATCCTGTGGGCTGAATATCGCGCTTCGCGTCTAGCCCAACCCCCCGCCAAGGGCAAGCGACGCGGCCCCGCTGCGGCACGCATCCCCCCTTATCGAACGCCATACAACCTGTTAGGAGGACGGCAAACGCGCAAGCTGCAAGGTGCCCACATGGATAAGCTCGAAGAACAAATGGCCCATCTGATCCGTACGGTGGATGACCTGTCCGATGTCGTCGCCCGTCAGGAGTCAGAGATCGCGGTGCTGACACGGCGGGTTCATATGTTGATGCAGCGCGAGGGCGAACGCGAGGCAGCGGGCTCCGAAGGGGTTGTCATCGGCAACGAACGCCCGCCACACTATTGATCGGATGCCTCATCTAGGAAGCTGCCGTCGCCCCGGTGGGCGCGTCAGATTTCCTCTACCTCCATCACGCCGGTCAGGGACCGGATCGCGCCCTTAATCTTTGGGGTGACAGGGTATTCGGCGCAAAGATCAACCTCCACCTCGCCGGGGAGGGTCGGGTCCATCAGGCACAGTTGCACCGGCCCCTTGCCCGCGCTGCGTGCAGCTGAACGGGCACCGGCCAGCACATCGGCGACCGCCTGAATAGCCCCCGCATCATCCACAAAGATCCGCAGCCCCATGTTGCCCGCATCCTCGACCACCGTGTCGATCGGCACCACGGACCGGCCCAGCAGTTTCAACTGGTCGCTTTCCATCGTCGCCTCGACCATGACCACGACTTTCGACCCTGTCTCAAGGTGGTCGCGCGCCAGTTCCAGCGTGTCCGAGAACAGCGTCACCTCGTAAGCGCCCGTCGGGTCCGACAGTTGTGCAAAGGCAAAGCGGTTGCCGCGCGCTGATTTGCGTTCCTGCCGTCCGGCGACGATCCCTGCCAGACGGGCGTTCATCGCCCCTTTGACCGAGACTTTCTCGGTCAGCTCGTCCAGCGTCAGGAACGGCACACCGCCCGTAGCGGATTTGCGTTTCATCGGCCCCATGTAATCGTCCAGCGGGTGGCCAGATAGATAGAAGCCCACGGCCTTGAACTCTTCGGTCAGGCGCTCGGCGGCCTCCCAATCGTCGCAAGGCACGATGCGCGGCTCTGGCAAGTCATCCCCCGCCTCGCCAAACAACGACACCTGATTAGAGGCTTTCTGCTCGTGGATCGCAGCGGAATAGCTGACCAACCCGTCCAGCGACTGCCAGACGCGGCGTCGGTTATTGTCCAGCTGGTCGAACGCACCGGACCGGGCCAGCATCTCAAGCGGGCGTTTCCCCACCCGTTTCAGATCAACCCGCCGCGCCAGATCAAAAAGCGTGGCAAAGGGCTTGTCGACGCCGTCCACCTTGCGGCCTTCGGTGATCAGCTTCATCGCTTCCACGCCGACGTTTTTCAGCGCGCCCAAGGCATAGACCAACGCGCCCTCGACCACTTTGAACGTCGCATCGCTCCGGTTCACGCACGGCGGCACCCAGGGCAGTTCCAGCCGTTTGCGGACCTCTTCAAAATAGACCGCCAGCTTGTCGGTCAGATGGATATCGCAGTTCATCACGCCGGCCATAAATTCGACCGGATGGTTCGCCTTGAGCCATGCGGTCTGATAGCTGACCACGGCATAGGCGGCGGCGTGGGATTTGTTGAAACCGTAGTTGGCGAATTTTTCCAGAAGGTCGAAAACCTCCGACGCCTTTTTCTTGTCGACCCCGTTGGCCATCGCGCCCTTTTCGAACTTGGGGCGTTCCTTGGCCATTTCCTCGGCGATCTTTTTACCCATCGCACGGCGCAGCAGGTCAGCGCCGCCAAGGCTATAGCCCGCCATGACCTGCGCGATCTGCATAACCTGTTCCTGGTAAACAATAATCCCCTGCGTTTCCTCCAGAATGTGGTCAATCGACGGATGCACGGATTCCCGTTCACGCTGGCCGTTCTTGACCTCGCAATAGACCGGAATATTCTCCATCGGGCCGGGCCGGTACAGCGCGACCAAGGCGACAATGTCTTCGATACAGGTCGGCTTCATCCGTTTGAGCGCATCCATCATGCCGCTGGATTCCACCTGGAACACCGCCACCGTCTTGGCGCTGGCATAAAGCTTGTAAGAGGCCTCGTCGTCCAGCGGGATGGTGGCGATATCGTCGATCAGCCCCTCGGGCGGCTCGAACAGCTCTGTCCCGTCGGCGGCCACATGCAGGTGGCGGCCCGAGGATTTGATCTGGTCGACCGCGTTCTGGATGACGGTCAGGGTCTTGAGACCCAGAAAGTCGAACTTGACCAGACCGGCCTGTTCGACCCATTTCATGTTGAACTGCGTCGCGGGCATGTCGGACCGCGGATCTTGATAAAGCGGCACCAGCGCGTCCAGCGGCCGGTCCCCGATCACAACCCCCGCCGCGTGGGTCGATGCGTTGCGCAAGAGCCCCTCGACCTGCTGGCCATAGTTCAACAGCCGCGCGACGACTTCCTCGTTCTTGGCCTCTTCGCGCAGACGTGGTTCATCCGCCAGCGCCTTTTCGATGCTGACAGGTTTCACGCCCTCGACGGGGATCATCTTGGACAGACGATCCACCTGCCCGTACGGCATCTGCAACACCCGCCCGATGTCGCGCACCGCCGCCTTGGACAAAAGCGCCCCGAAGGTGATGATCTGCCCCACCTTGTCGCGCCCGTATTTGCGCTGCACATACTGGATCACCTCTTCCCGGCGATCCATGCAAAAATCGATGTCAAAGTCGGGCATCGATACCCGTTCGGGGTTCAGGAACCGTTCAAACAGCAGCTGATAGCGCAGCGGGTCTAGATCGGTAATCGTCAGCGCATAGGCCACCAGACTACCCGCACCCGACCCCCGCCCCGGCCCGACGGGAATATTATTGTCTTTCGCCCATTTGATAAAATCCGCAACGATCAAAAAGTAGCCGGGGAACCCCATGCCCTCGATGATGCCCAGTTCAAAATCCAGCCGCTTTTCATATTCCTCGACGCTGGTGGCATGGGGGATCACCTTAAGTCGGTTCTTGAGCCCCTCGTGCGCCTGCCGCTTCAGCTCTTCGATCTCGTCATCTGCAAACTTCGGCAGGATCGGATCACGGCGATAGGCCATAAAGGCACAGCGCTTGGCGATCTCGACCGTGTTCTCGATCGCTTCGGGCAGATCAGCGAACAGCGTCACCATCTCGGCCTGCGATTTGAAGTAATGCTGCGCGGTCAGCCGGCGGCGTTCGTGCTGCTGATCGACATAGGCCCCATCCGCGATACAGATCAGCGCGTCATGGGCCTCGTACATATCGGCCTTGGGGAAATAGACGTCATTCGTCGCGACCAGGGGGATGCCCATGTCATAGGCCATCTCGACAAAGCCGCGTTCGGTCAGCTGTTCGGCTACGGGCTGGCCATCCTCGCCAGGGTGGCGCTGCAACTCGACGTAAAGCCGGTCGGCAAAGGCCCCGTGCAGCCGCGCCATCAATGCCTCTGCCGCGGGGCGTTGACCGCCCTGCAACAACTGCCCCACGGGGCCGCCCGCCCCGCCTGTCAGACAGATCAACCCACCGTTCAGCGCCTCCAGCTCCTCCAAGGTGACCTGCGGCAGCGCCCCGCCCTTGTCGATATAAAGGCAGGAGTTCAGCTTCATCAGGTTTTCATACCCGGCCTCGGATTGGGCCAGCAAAACCACAGGGGCCGGATCCCGCGGCTTTTCCCCCGGTTGCACCTTCACATAGGCCAGATCCACCTGACAGCCGATGATCGGTTGCACACCGGCCCCCGCCATGGCGACCGAAAATTCCAACGCGGCGAACATGTTGTTGGTATCCGTCAGGGCTAGCGCCGGCATATCGGCCCCCTTGCACAGATCGGGCAGCTTTTTCAGCCGCAACGCCCCTTCCAACAACGAATACTCGGAGTGCGTGCGCAGGTGAATGAATCGGGGTGCTTGTGCCATGGGGCCAACTTACCCAAGCCCACCCGCAGTCACCAGTCCCACCGGCACCCCGCGCCCGTTTTTCCAGCAACACGACACGTCTGCGAGGGCAGGACGCCACGAAATCTCTTGCCAAGCCCCCTTGCCCCCGCCTAGCCTCGTTCAACATTTGCCCGCGCCGCGTTCTACGTCGCATCGAACGCCGCGCAGATCACGGGCTGAGGTACCGCGGCGGAACGAACCCTATGGACATCACTTTTCTCCTCAACGGGGAAGTCGTGTCACTGACCGGCGTCTCCCCCACCATGACGCTGCTGGATTGGCTACGCGAAACCCGACATCTGACCGGCACCAAGGAAGGTTGCAACGAAGGCGATTGCGGTGCCTGTTCCGTCATGATCAGCGACGACCAAGGCCACCGCGCCCTGAACGGCTGCATCCTGTTCCTGCCCCAGATCAACGGCAAATCCGTCACCACCGTCGAAGGGCTCGCAGCACCTGATGGCAGCCTGCATCCGGTGCAGCAAACCATGGTCGACTATCACGGCAGCCAATGCGGCTTTTGCACGCCGGGCTTTGCCGTCACCATGGCGACCGACCATCTGAACGGGGCCACGGACCACGACACGCAGCTCGCCGGAAACCTGTGCCGCTGCACCGGCTACGCGCCCATCATCCGCGCTGCCAAAGCCGCCGAGGCCGCCCCCGTGCCCGCGCATCTGCGCAACCTCAAAATTCCAAATGGCCCAAAATCCTCGGGGGGGCCGGCGCAGCCGGACGGGGGCGGACAGCCCCCTGCGCCCTCGCGCCCCACGACCACGGATGAACTGGCCCACTGGTACGCCGACCACCCCGATGCGACCCTGATTGCAGGGGCAACGGATGTTGGCCTCTGGGTCACCAAGCAATTCCGCGATCTGGGGCCGGTCGTGTTTCTCAACCAGATCCCCGACCTGCGCGGCATCACCGATGGCGGCGATCACTGGCGCGTCGGCGCAGCCACCACCCTTGCCACGCTCACCGCGCATCTTGCCCCGCTCTACCCCAGCTTGGGCGCGATGCTGCGGCGGTACGGATCCGCGCAGGTGCGCAATGCGGCCACCATCGGGGGCAATATCGCCAATGGCTCGCCCATCGGGGACGGCCCTCCGGCGCTCATCGCGATGGGGGCAACATTGCACCTGCGTCACGGCGACACCCGCCGAAGCTTGCCGCTTGAGGACTTCTTTATCGACTACGGCAAACAGGACCGCGCCCCCGGCGAATTTGTCGAGGCGATCACCGTGCCGAAACTTCCCACTGGCAGCGACGACACCCTGCGCTGCTATAAGATCAGCAAACGTTTCGATCAGGACATTTCGGCGCTGTGCGGCTGTATCAACATCACCCGCGACGGCGATGTGATCACAGACGCACGCATCGCCTTTGGCGGCATGGCAGGCACACCCAAACGGGCAAGCCAAACCGAAGCGGCGCTGGTCAATCACCCCTTTGACGAGGCGACGATCCGCCGCGCGATGGATGCCTTGGCGCTGGATTATCAGCCGATGACCGACATGCGCGCCTCGGCGCAGTACCGCTTGCTGACCGCCCAGAACCTGCTGCTGCGCTATCTGCATGACCTGAACGGCCTGCCCACGAACCTGCACGAGGTGACAGCATGAGCGTTGCCAAACCCCTCCCCCATGATGCAGCCAAGCTCCATGTCACGGGGGCTGCGCGTTACGTTGACGACATCCCGACACCGGCCACAACGCTGCACATCGCCTTTGGCCTAAGCACGGTGGCCGCGGGCACGCTCAACGGCATGGACCTGCGCGATGTCGCTGCTGCCCCTGGTGTAGTGGCGGTGCTGACGGCAGCGGATCTGCCGTTTGACAATGACGTATCGCCCTCCAACCATGACGAACCCCTGCTGGCCACCGACGCGGTACATTATGCGGGCCAGCCCGTCTTCATGGTCATCGCGACAACCCACCTTGCCGCCCGCCACGCCGCGCGGCTTGGGGCGGTGGACATTACCCCGACCGCCCCGATCCTGACCATCGAAGAGGCGCTGGCCGCCGATGCTCGGTTCGAGGATGGCCCCCGCATCTACCAGAAGGGGGACGCTGCCGCCGCGCTGACCACCGCCCCCCAAAATCTGAGCGGGACGATCAATATCGGCGGGCAAGAGCATTTCTACCTCGAAGGTCAGGCCGCCCTCGCCCTGCCGCAAGATAATGGCGACATGGTCGTCCATTCCTCGACCCAGCACCCGACAGAGATCCAGCATAAGGTGGCAGAGGCGCTTGGCACGCCAATGCACGCCGTGCGGGTAGAGACGCGGCGCATGGGCGGTGGTTTTGGTGGCAAGGAAAGTCAGGGCAACGCGCTCGCCGTGGCCTGTGCCGTCGCCGCCGCGCGCACGGGACGCCCCTGCAAAATGCGCTATGACCGTGATGATGATATGATCGTCACAGGCAAACGCCATGATTTCCGCATCGACTATACCGTTGGCTTCGACGCCACTGGCCGCATCACAGCGCTGGATTTCACCCATTACACCCGCTGTGGCTGGGCGATGGACCTGTCCCTGCCCGTTGCCGACCGTGCGATGCTGCATGCGGATAATGCCTATCACCTCGATAACATCCGCATCACCTCGCACCGCTTGCGCACCAATACGCAAAGCGCCACCGCGTTTCGCGGGTTTGGCGGGCCACAGGGGATCGTGGGGATCGAACGGGTCATGGACCATATCGCGCAGTCACTCGGGTTTGATCCGCTGGCGGTGCGGCGCGCCAATTTCTACGCCGATGTGATGCAGCCTGACGCAAGCGGGAAGTCCCATGACCACCGCGCCCTGCCCCATGACACCGAGGCTGATCTTGCCTCTCGCGGGGCACCGCCCGCACCACAGGAAAGCATGCCACCCCAGCCCACGGGTCTGCAAACCACACCCTACCACCAACCGGTGCAGGACTGTATCATCAACGCGCTGACGGACCGGCTGGCCCAGACATCAGACTATACCGCCCGCCGCGCCGCCATTGCCGATTGGAACGCGACACAGCCGGTCCTGAAACGCGGCATCGCGCTGACGCCGGTGAAGTTCGGCATTTCTTTCACCCTCACCCACCTCAATCAGGCGGGGGCGTTGGTGCATGTCTATCAAGACGGGTCGATCCACCTGAACCACGGCGGCACTGAAATGGGTCAGGGCCTGTTCCAGAAGGTCGCGCAGGTCGCCGCCAGCCGCTTTGGCGTTGACCTGTCGGCGGTCAAGATCACCGCGACAGACACGGGTAAAGTGCCCAATACCTCGGCCACGGCGGCGTCTTCGGGGACGGACCTGAACGGCATGGCAGTGCAAGCGGCCTGCGACACGATCCGCGACCGCATCGCCGACCATCTGGCCGAGCGTTATCTGACCACCGCAGACCAGATACGCTTTGCCGATGCGCAGGTTCATATCGGGGAAAGGGTCATCAGCTTTGCCCAAGCCGCCGCCTCTGCTTATGAAAACCGCGTGTCGCTTTCGTCCACCGGCTACTACAAAACGCCCGAAATCGAATGGGACCGCATCAAGGGCCGCGGCCGCCCGTTCTTCTACTTTGCCTATGGCGCAGCCGTCACCGAAGTGGTGATCGACACGCTGACGGGCGAAAACCGCATTCTGCGCGCGGACATCCTGCATGACGCGGGCGCATCACTGAACCCCGCGCTGGACATCGGCCAGATCGAAGGCGGCTACGTGCAGGGGGCGGGCTGGCTCACGACCGAGGAACTGGTCTGGGACGCCAAAGGCACACTGAAAACCCACGCGCCGTCGACCTACAAGATCCCCGCCATCTCGGACCGGCCCGATGTGTTCAACGTGGCGCTTTGGGACGAACCCAACCCCGCGCAGACGATCTACCGGTCAAAAGCGGTGGGGGAGCCGCCGCTGATGCTGGGCATCTCGGCCTTCATGGCGCTGTCGGATGCGGTGAGCGCCTGTGGCGACGGGTTTGGCGACCTGCAAACACCCGCCACGGCCGAAGCAGTGCTGACCGCCATTGGGAAGGCCCGCAATGCCCTTTGACCGCGCAGCCCTGGCGCAGGCCGTTGCCGCGCATGGCACGGTGGCGCGCATCGTTGTGGTGCAGGTCAAAGGCTCTGCCCCGCGTCCGGCGGGCACGGCGATGCTGGTCTGGGCCGGCGGTGCGTCCGGCACCATCGGCGGCGGCCAGCTTGAGCTACAATCTATGCGCGACGGCGCGGCCATGCTCGCCGGTGGCCCCCGCAGCAAGCTGACCCGCGCCGCCCTTGGGCCCGCGATGAACCAATGCTGCGGCGGGGCGGTGACAGTCGTGACAGAGCGTTTCGACGCCGCCACAGTCGAAGCCCTGCCCGACACCTACACCGACATCTACCTGCGCGCCGTCGATCCGGCGGCCCCGCCCCTTGCAGACAGTTTTCGCGCCAAGATCGACCGTGCCAGTGGCGGCACGACACCGCTCGCCATTACCCTGCACGGCGGCTGGCTGGCAGAGCCGCTGTGGCAGCCCGCGCGGCAAGTGGTCATCCACGGCGCGGGCCATGTCGGCAGCGCGCTGGCACGTATACTGGCCCCGCTGCCGCAGTTTCGCGTTACACTCGCCGACCCGCGCCCCGGTTATCTGGACGATCTGCCAGAGGGTGTCAGCGGCGACGATGGCCCTTGGGGTACCGCGCTGCACAGCGCCGAAGATGACGCCGCGCATTTCATCATGACACCGGCCCATGACGACGATCTGGACCTGTGCCACCGCTTGCTGCAACGCGATTTCGCGTTCGGCGGGTTGATCGGGTCAGACACGAAATGGGCGCGGTTTCGCGGCCGTCTGGCCTCCCTTGGTCATGCCCCCGAACAGATCGCCCGCATCACCTGCCCTATCGGCGCGCGGCAATTTGGCAAGCATCCTCAAGCGATTGCGCTTGGGGTGGCCACGCAACTCTTGCAATTTGAACCCGCCCGCACGAATAAACAGGTTCGTTTGACACAAAAGGAACGCTGCGCATGACCGACACGCCCCTTCTGGCGCTTTCCGGGCTGACCAAAGCCTACCCCGGTGTTGTCGCCAATGATGACGTGTCATTGCGGATCGCGCCGGGCGAGGTCCACGCGCTGCTGGGGGAAAACGGCGCGGGCAAGTCGACGCTGGTCAAGATGATCTATGGGCTAGTCAAACCCGATAGCGGCACGATGCAGATGCACGGCACCAGCTTTGCCCCGCACGAGCCCCGCGCCGCACGCGCCGCCGGTGTGGGCATGGTGTTCCAGCATTTCTCACTGTTCGACGCGCTGAGCGTGGCCGAAAACATCGCTCTGGGGATGGAGAACGCGCCCAAGCTGCGCACCCTCAGCAAGCAGATCCGCGACGTGTCCGAGGCCTACGGCCTGCCGCTGGCCCCCGACCGCATCGTCGGCGACCTTTCGGCCGGTGAACGCCAACGGGTCGAGATCATCCGCTGCCTGCTGCAAGACCCCAAACTGTTGATCATGGATGAACCCACCAGCGTTCTGACCCCGCAAGAGGTTGAAATTCTGTTCAAAACCCTGCGCAAGCTCAGCGCCGAGGGCACTGCGATCCTCTATATCTCGCACAAGCTCGAAGAGATCCGCAGCCTGTGTGACAGCGCCACGATCCTGCGTTTGGGCAAAGTGGTGGGCCATTGCACCCCGTCCGAGACGACGGCACGGGATATGGCGGAGATGATGGTGGGCAGCACGCTCAAGACACCGACCCGCGCAGGCAAGACTCCGGGCGCGGTCAAGCTGGACCTGAAGGGACTGTCGGCACCTTCGCCGAGTTCATTCGGGATGCCGCTGCGTGACATCACCGTGCAAGTCCGCGCGGGCGAGATTCTGGGCATCGGTGGCGTGGCGGGCAACGGGCAGGATGAATTGCTGTCGGCCCTGTCGGGCGAGCTGCTGACCGCCGCTGGCATGATCGGGTTCGAGGGTCAGGACGTGGGCCAGCTTGGCCCCACCGCGCGCCGCCGCCTTGGTATCCTGACCGCGCCGGAAGAACGGCTTGGCCATGCCGCCGCCCCTGATATGTCCCTGACCGAGAATGCGATGTTAACCGGTGCCGTGCGCGAAAAGCTGGAGCGCCGCGGCATGTTGAACTGGCCCGCCGCCAAACGGTTTGCCGAACGTATCATCGCCGATTTCGACGTCCGCACCCCCGGCCCCGGCAATGCCGCGCGGTCACTGTCGGGCGGGAACCTGCAAAAATTCGTCATCGGCCGTGAGGTGTTACAAAATCCGCAGGTGCTGGTGGTCAACCAACCCACATGGGGGGTCGATGCCTCTGCCGCGGCCGCGATCCGGCAGGCGCTGCTGGATCTGGCCGAGAATGGCACAGCGGTGATCGTGATCAGTCAGGATCTGGACGAGCTGATGGAAATTTCGGACCGCTTCGCCGCGCTGAACGAGGGCCGCCTGTCGGAGCCACGCGCCGCGGCAGGGCTGACGGTGGACGAGATCGGATTGATGATGGGCGGGGCCCACGGGATGGAGGTGGCGCATGTTTGACTCGTTGCTTGCGGGGGTTTCACACCCCCACACCCCCGTGGAGTTTTCCTTGCAAAATGAAGCAGATGACAAGAACTGGGGCGCGGCATGATGCGGCTTGAGAAACGGCCGCAGGCCAGCCGGGCGTTTTCCTATGCAACGCCGGTTCTGGCGGTGATTGCAACGATGGTTTTTGGCGGCGCGCTGTTCGCAGTGCTTGGCAAAGACCCTGTGGCGTCGATCATGACGATTTTCTGGGAGCCGCTGTTCGGCGATTTCGCCTTTTACTATCGCCCGCAACTGCTGGTGAAAGGGGCGCCCCTGGTCTTGATCGCCATTGGCCTGTCGCTGGGGTTCAAGGCGGGGATCTGGAACATCGGGGCCGAGGGCCAGTACATCATGGGGGCCATTTGCGGTGCCGGTGCAGGTCTGGCCTTCTACCCCGCAGAGAGTGTTTTTATCTTTCCGGTGATGGTGCTTGCAGGCGCGCTTGGCGGATGGGTCTGGGCCATGATCCCTGCCGTGCTCAAGGTCAAATTCGGGACGAACGAGATCCTGGTGTCATTGATGCTGGTCTATGTGGCGGAACAATTCCTCGCCTCTGTCAGTCTTGGATTGCTGAAAAACCCCGAAGGCTTCGGCTTTCCGGGCAGTCGCAACCTGCAGCAATACGCCTCGGCCCATAATGGCGAGTTGATCGCGGGATCGGGGATGCATTGGGGGGTGGTTGCGGCCCTGATCGCGGTGATCTTTGCCTATGTGTTGCTGGCGCGGCACCGGTTGGGCTTTGCCATCCGCGTGACCGGCGAGGCACCGCGGGCGGCGCGGTTTTCCGGCGTGAACCCGACGCGGCTGGTGTTGTTCTGCATGGGCATGTCGGGTCTGCTGGCCGGTCTGGCAGGCATGTTCGAGGTCGCGGGCCCTGCGGGGCAGATCACCATCGATTTTAACGTGGGCTACGGGTTCACCGCGATCATCGTCGCCTTTCTGGGGCGGTTGCATCCGGTGGGTATCCTGCTGGCCGGTGGCCTGATGGCGCTGACCTATATCGGAGGCGACATCGCGCAAAGCCAGTTGGGTCTGCCTGCCGCCGCCATTCAGGTGTTTCAGGGGATGTTGCTGTTCTTCCTGCTCGCCTTTGATCTTTTCACCCATTACCGGCTGCGCCTTGGCCGGACGGAGGTCGCGTAATGGATCTGTCTGCAATCAATCCGGTGCTCTTTGTCGCGGGCTTTCTGGTGGCGGCGACGCCGCTGATCTTTGCCGCTTTGGGCGAGTTGGTGGTCGAGAAATCCGGCGTGCTGAACCTTGGCGTCGAAGGGATGATGATCATTGGCGCGATCTGCGGCTTTGCCACGGCCGTTGAAACCGGATCGCCCCTGTTGGGCTTTGCGGCCGCCGCCGTGGGGGGCGCGTTGCTGAGCCTGCTGTTCGCCTTTCTGACCCAGATCACGCTGGCCAATCAAGTGGCATCGGGGTTGGCGCTGACGCTGTTCGGGCTGGGGTTTTCGGCTTTGCTGGGGCAGAGCTATGTCGGGATCAAACCGCCGCGCCTGCCGGATGTGAACTTTGGCCCGCTGCATGACATCCCCGTCATCGGGCCGATCTTCTTTTCCCATGACATTATTCTGTACTTGGGCTTTGCGCTGGTCGTCGCCGTTTGGGCTGTGCTGAAATTCACCCGCATGGGGCTGATCCTGCGCGCTGTTGGCGAAAGCCACGAAGCGGCCCACGCCCTTGGCTATAAGGTGGTGCGCATCCGCACGCTGGCGATCATGTTTGGCGGGGCCTGTGCCGGTCTGGGCGGGGCCTACATCAGCCTGATCCGCGTGCCCCAATGGACCGAAGGCATGACCGCCGGTGTGGGCTGGATCGCCCTTGCGTTGGTTGTTTTTGCCAGCTGGAAGCCCTGGCGGCTGTTGCTGGGTGCCTATCTTTTTGGCGGTATCACGCAGCTTCAACTAAATCTGCAGGGTGCCGGCGTTGCTATTCCAGTCGAGTATCTGGCAATGTCACCCTACATCATCACCATCCTTGTACTGGTGATCCTTTCTGCGGATAAAAGCGCTGCTCCGGCATCGCTGGGCCGCATTTTCCACGCCTCAAACTAGGGGCATATCTTCAAGCGCCCGCAAAAAAGGCGCGTTACTCAGGGGACTACGTTATGAAATTCACCACACTTATGGCCAGCGCGGCTTTGGCGCTTGGGCTTGCAGGCGGGGCCTATGCCCAGGACAAGACCAAGGTCGGCTTTGTCTTTGTTGGCCCCGTCGGCGATGGCGGCTGGACCTATGAACACAACCAAGGTCGTTTGGCTGTCGAAAAGGAATTCGGCGACGCGGTCGAAACCGTGTTTGTCGAGAGCGTGGCCGAGGGCCCCGATTCCGAGCGTGTGATGACGCAGATGGCATTGGACGGTGCGGATCTGATCTTTACCACCTCGTTTGGCTATATGGACCCGACCATCAACATCGCGGCCAAATTTCCGGATGTGAAATTCGAGCACGCCACCGGCTACAAGCGCGCCGACAACGTGTCGACCTATTCCGCACGTTTCTACGAAGGCCGCGCCATTCAGGGCCACATCGCAGGCAAGATGACCAAATCGAACATCATCGGCTATATCGGGTCCTTCCCGATCCCCGAAGTGATCCGTGGCATCAACTCGGCCTATATCCACGCCAAGAAGGTGAACCCCGATGTCGAGTTCAAGATTGTTTGGGCCTACACATGGTTTGACCCCGCCAAAGAAGCAGATGCGGCCAAGGTTCTGATCGAACAGGGTGCGGATGTCGTCCTGCAGCACACCGATTCCACAGCACCTCAGGCGGCGGCGCAAGAAGCGGGCGACGTGATCACCTTTGGTCAGGCGTCCGACATGGCGCAATACGCGCCCAAGCCGCGCGTCTCGTCGATCATTGACGATTGGGCCCCCTATTACATTGCCCGCACCAAAGCGGTCATGGATGGCACATGGGAAAGCACAGACACATGGGACGGCATCGGTGCCGGCATGGTTGGTATCGGCGAGATTACGGACGCCGTGCCTGCTGATGTGAAAGAGGAAGCGCTGGCGCTGAAAGCATCGATCGCGGATGGGTCCTACCACCCGTTCACCGGCCCGCTGAAAAAGCAGGACGGTTCCGATTTCCTGGCGGAAGGCGAAACAGCCGATGACGGCACGCTGGCGGGCATGAACTTCTATGTCGAAGGCATCAAGGGCGACATTCCGAACTAAGCCGGACACTGACCTGACACGATCAAAGGCCTCGCATCCGCGGGGCCTTTTTTGTTGCGAAATCACCGCAGTGACCCGTCTTGCGACAAAACGCATCTGGTGTGGGGCAACCAAGCTGCCTACAGAAGGCACATGCGCTTTCTGCCCGCCTTCCCCTGCCAGCTGCTTGCCACCGTTCTGGTGCTGCTGTCGCTTGCGACATCGGGGTTTGCGCATCGTTTCGCGCCCGTAGACCTGTCGCCCGAGCTGCAAGCCTATGTTGCCAATGGCGGCGCGCTGGCGGACCTCTGCGGCACCGGTGATAGCCCGCACTCAGGCACTATGGCCGATTGTAAGACCTGCCGTCTGATCGGTGCCATGGCGCTGCCCCAAGCGGTCACCGGCCTGCCCGTTCCCGTGCTTGAGAAAACGCAAACCCTGCGCTTTGTGGCGAAACGGCTGCTGCACACACGCAAGCCTGACCCCAGCCGGCTGACCCGCGCCCCGCCCCAAGTCTGAACATCTATCCCATCTGTTCATTCTTTCCGCCTGCCGATGATGCAGGCCCTTAGGCTTGGAGCCCTCATATGACGACCCCTACCCAAACCACGCAGCCCGACGGCGGCGTGAACAAACTCTACTTTGCTGCATGGCGCTGGCATTTCTATGCGGGGCTGTTCGTGCTGCCCTTTCTGTCGGTTCTCGCCATAACCGGCATGGCGATGCTGTGGATCGCTTGGATTGACGGGCGCGACGGTGAATATACCCCGGTGACCGTGCAGGAAACCGTTCTGTCGGTCTCGGCTCAGTCGCAAGCCGCGGTCGAGGCCGTGCCCGGCGGCACGCTGGTGCAATATGTGGCGCCGCGCGCGCCTGATCTGGCGGCCCTGTTCCGCGTGGACCACGATGGGGATGCGGTGATGGTTGCGGTTGATCCCTATACGGCCAAGGTGATCGAGAGCTTTCCGCGTCGGTCCGGCTGGTACGATTTCGCGGATGGCATGCACAGTGATCTGATGCTGGGGGTGACCGGTGATCGCATGATAGAAGCCGCGGCCTCGATCGCCTTGGTGCTGATTACCACGGGGCTTTATATGTGGTGGCCCCGCGGTGCAGGCTGGCGCGGAACGCTGGTGCCACGTTTCACCAAGGGCCGTGCGATGTGGAAATCGCTGCATGGCGTTGTGGGCATCTGGGTGTCTGCCTTTCTGGTGCTGTTCCTGATCTCGGGCCTGTCGTGGGCGGGCATCTGGGGCGGCAAGATGGTGCAAGCCTGGAGCCAGTTCCCCGCCGAGAAATGGGACGCCGTGCCCCTATCGGACGACATCCACGCCAGCATGAACCACCACCGCCGCGAGGTGCCTTGGGCGCTTGAGCAAACGCCGATGCCTGCCTCTGGAAGCGCGGCTGGGGACGCGGGCATTGCAGGGGCCGTCACCATTGACAGCATCGATGCATTGGCGCGCGAGATCGGCTTTGACGCGCGCTATCAGATGAACCTGCCGCAGGACGATACTGGCGTCTGGACGCTGAGCCGCGATTCCATGAACACCGACAGCACCGACCCGATGTCGGACCGCACCGTGCATATCGACCGGCACAGCGGCAATATCCTCGTCGATGTGCGCTATGCCGATTATTCGCTTGCGGGCAAAGCCATGGCAGTGGGGATTGCGCTGCACATGGGCACCTTGGGGCTGCTGAGCGTGCTGGCCAATACGCTGGTCTGCCTGTCGGTGCTGTTCCTCTGCGTCAGTGCGCTGGTGCTTTGGTGGAAGCGTCGCCCTACCGCCGCTGGCCGCCTGTCCGCTCCGCCCATGCCGTCAGAGCTGCCGTTGTGGCAGGGTGCCGTGCTGGTCGGACTGTTCGTGTCGATGGCCTTTCCCATGGCCGGGGCCGTGCTGCTGAGCGTGCTGGCGGTCGATGTGTTGATCCTGTCGCGCCTACCCGCGCTGCGCCACCGTCTGACCTGACCTAAAGCCCCCCCCGCGCCGCTTGTCAAATACGGCGCGGGGGATGCATGCCCACTACCCATCCGCCTGCAACACGCTATCATCAGCGTCATGATCAAAATCCACCACCTGAACCGGTCCCGCTCTCATCGCATTTTGTGGCTGCTCGAAGAAATCGGCGCGCCTTATGATGTCATTCCCTATACCCGCGATGCCAAGACCAACCTCGCCCCGCCCGAGCTAAAGCTCGTGCACCCCTTGGGCAAATCCCCCATGGTCGAGATTGACGGCACGCTGATTGCCGAGAGCGCCGCAATCACCGAAGTGCTCTGCACCCGTTTCGCCCCCGAGATGATACCGGATCGTGACAGCGCCGCCTATCTGCAGCACCTTGAACTGATGCATTTCGCCGAAGGGTCCGCGATGACGCCGATCCTGCTGAACCTCTATGTCAGCCGCTTAGGCGACGCCGGTGCGCCGCTGCATCCGCGCATCACGTCTGAGCTGGACAACCATTATAGCTACATGAACAGCCGCGTGCGGGCCTCGGGGCATTTTGTGCAGGATACATTGTCAGCGGCGGATATCATGCTCAGCTTTCCGGCAGAGATCGCGATGCAGCAGGGCCGCGCCAAGGATTATCCGGCGCTCGCCGGCTTTGTCGAGATGATCCACGCGCGCCCCGCCTATGGCCGCGCCACCGCGCGCGGCAAGACCGATGCCTAACCGCGCGGTTGCACGTCCCACCGGCCCATGTCACCCATAAGCACGGAACGTGGGGCCGGCGGGATAGACCTGCGCGAAACCGGTGCAAGGGACAGGGGGTACCTATGACAGAAAACACATCCGATATCCTTGTGATCGGCGGCGGCATCGCGGGCATCTCTGCCGCGGCGCGCCTGTCTGGTGATGCAAAAGTCACGGTGATCGAAGGGGAAAAAGCGCTTGGCTATCACGCCTCTGGCCGGTCGGCCGCGCTGATCGAAGAGAATTACGGTGCGCCCTCTGTGCAGGCGCTGAACAAGGCCACGGTCGGTTATCTCCGCGACGGCGGCTACCTGACCCCGCGCGGCTTGATGATCATCGCCGACCGCCACGAGGAAGAGGCGTTTCACAGCGATCTCGCCCATATGGGGGTCGAACAGATCACCCCCGACGATGCGCGCCGCCTTGTGCCGATCCTGGCCGCTGAGCGCGTCGCCTTTGCCGGCTACCACGCTGACGCCCATGACATTGATACCGACCGCTTGCTGCAGGATTTCGCCAAAGAGCTGCGCGGCAATGGCGGGCAGATTGAAACCGGGGATCCCGTCACATCCATCACCCGCAAAGGCAATACGTGGAAGGTCACCGCAGGCCCGCACACCTATCACGCCGCAAAACTGGTCAACGCCGCCGGAGCCTGGGCCGACCAGATCGCCATTCTGGCCGGTGTGCCCCCCATCGGCATCACCCCCTACCGCCGGTCCATGGCCCGCATTGCGGCACCGGGCGGGCATGACCTGTCGCGCTGGCCGATGTTCTTTGGCGTCGGCGAAACATGGTACGCCAAGCCCGACGCGGGCGCGCTGCTGATCTCGCCCGCCGATGAGGACGCGACCGAACCGCAGGACGCATGGGCCGATGACATGGTACTGGCCGAAGGGTTGGAGCGGTATCAGAACATGGTCGCCGTGCCGCTGACGAAACCCATCGCGACATGGGCGGGGCTGCGCAGCTTTGCCGTGGACCGCACGCTGGTGCTGGGCCCCGATCCCGCCCAGCCCGACTTCATCTGGAGCGCGGGACAAGGCGGGTACGGTTTCCAGACCAGCGCCGCCGCCTCGCAACTGGTGGCCGATCTGACCCTCGGCAACGCCCCCTCGCTGCCCGATCCGGTGGTCGAGGCGCTGCGCCCCGACAGGCTGCGCGCATGACAGCCAAGCTTCCCCCAAGCGCCAGCGTCGCTCTGCCCACCCGCGGTGCCATGCTGCACGCCCCCGCCGCCGACCGTAACAAAGACGCCCTGTGTGACCTGCTGCGTGACCATGCACCTCAGACTGGTCGCGCGCTCGAGATTGCCAGCGGGACGGGGCAGCATATCGCCGCCTTCGCTCGCGCCCTGCCCGATCTGCACTGGCAGCCGACCGAGCCCGCCCCCGACCGCCGCGCCAGCATCGACGCCTATATCGCCGAGGCCGGGCTGACCAACGTCGCCCCCGCCGCCCCACTGGATGCAACAGCGGCGGGCTGGCACGAGACACGGCCACCGCAAGACCTGATCTTCCTCGCCAACCTGCTGCATCTGATCCCGACAGAGGCCGTACAGCAGGTCATCGCCGAAGCCGCCCTTGCGCTCGCCCCCGGTGGCACGTTGATCCTCTATGGTCCGTTCCGCCGCGAGGGCGTGCTCACCTCCGACGGTGACGCGAAATTCGACGCCGAGCTGCGCACCGCCGATCCTGCGATCGGGTACAAGGATACGGTCGACATCACACGTTGGCTCAGCGATGCTGCACTAAGCCCGATCGACAGGATCGACATGCCCGCCAATAATCTGGCCTTTATCGCACGAAAGCCGTGACCCTATGCCCCGACTTCGCGTCCTTGCCCTCCTCTCTGCCCTTGCCCTTTCGGCCTGTGGTGCGCCGCAACTCTCTGTCCCTGTGGGGGATGTGACGGCGGCCAATTTCGGCGACCGCAAGCCGTTCGACTGGCCCGGCCAAAGCCCCGACCGCTATGCGGTGCACGGCATCGATGTGGCGCGCTTCCAGCAACCGCTGAACTGGGGCGAGGCCCGCGTCTCCGGCGTGAACTTCGCCTTCATCAAAGCCACCGAAGGCGGCGATCTGCTGGACCCGATGTTCCAGAACCACTGGGAGGGTGCCGGCCGCGCCGGTGTCGCCCGCGGGGCCTACCACTTCTATTATTTCTGCACGACGCCCGAGAAACAGGCCCGCTGGTTCATCGAAAACGTGCCCAAGACCGCAGGTATGCTGCCCCCCGTGCTGGATTTGGAGTGGAACCCCTTTTCCCCCACCTGCACCCTGCGCCCGCCCGCTGATACCGTCCGCCGCAACGCGCAGACCTTCCTAAGCATCCTGCGCGCGCATTACGGGCAACAGCCCGTCGTCTACACCACGCCAGAGTTCTATGCCCAGAACGATATGGGGCGTCTGCGCGGCGTTGAATTCTGGCTCCGCTCCACCGCGGCCCACCCCTCCGAGAAATACCCCAATGAGCGCTGGACCTTCTGGCAATACACCAGCACCGGCCGTGTCCCCGGTGCCGCCGGCGACATCGACATCAACGCCTACGCCGGCAGCCCCAGCAGCTGGGACAACTGGCTCGCGCGGCGTCAGGTGCGGTAGATCGCCGCTACAATCCAGCAGAGCAAGACCTTTGACATTGCTATTATAAATTGAACCTGGCAGGGTTTTCCGAGCGAAAACGGCAGGTATATGGCGACACGTCGAAATTGGACCGAAGACGAGGTAGCTGATGCTTTGTCACTGTATCTGCGGCTTCCTTTTGGCAAGTTCCATTCCAGCACACCGCAGATCATCCGCATGGCAGAACGGATCGGACGCACGCCATCGGCTGTGGCAATGAAACTGTCCAATCTTGCCGCGCTGGATGACACGCTGCCGCAAAGGGGGCTCGCCAACCTTTCTGCGATGGACCGGCAAGTCTGGGCGCGGTTCCGTCAAGACCCCTCTATCGTATTTAACGCCTATGAAGCGCAGATCTTGCAGTCACCCCAGCACACACCCGGTTTTTCCGAGCAGCGGCAGGCAAACTGGATCGCTAAGCAATCCGAAGTCGCCGAACGTACTGTTATACAGCGGCGCGGACAAAGCTTCTTTCGCGAGATGATCCTGAACAACTATCGCTCTCGCTGTGCACTAACTGGTATCGACGATACGCGCCTGCTGACCGCAAGCCATATCGTCGAGTGGCAAGAGGACGATGCTCAACGGTTCTACCCCGAAAATGGCATTTGCCTGAACGCCCTTCATGATCGCGCCTTTGACCGACATCTGATCAGTTTTGACGATTGACCTGCCCCCCGAGGCTCCCTCATTCATAGTGAGAGTTTGCGGGTTTGGATTTCATATTCTTCATCGTCATTTTGGGCAAGCGCGTCGTGTGCGGTGCCCTCAAATTGCTCAAGCGCACGGCGCGCTTCAGCAGGTGCTTGGTTTCCGAGTGATGAGTGCGGTCTGACGTTGTTGTAATCGTATCGCCAGAGAGCCAGCTTGCGGCGAGCATCATCCAAGGTGTCGAAGATCTCCTCGTTGAGCAGCTCGTCGCGCAGACTGCCGTTGAAGCTTTCGATGAAGGCATTCTGCTGCGGTTTGCCCGGATCGATATAATGCCAATCAACATCGTTATCGCCAGCCCACTTCAGGATCGCACGACTGGTGAACTCTGTGCCGTTATCACTGACGATACAGGCAGGCTTCCCATAAACGCGCACAAGCGCATCTAACTCGCGTGCCACCCTCGCACCTGAGATGCTGGTATCGGCCATCAGGCACAGGTTCTCACGGCAGCAGTCGTCATTCACTGCCAGCATGCGGAACTTGCGCCCCTCTCATGGTTTGTAAACAAACCACTGCCGGGCAGCGGATGCGCCGAACGTATCAGACACAAAATCCAACGACCAACGCTCGCCTGGTCGCAAAGCCACAGGCATAGGTGTCCGCGATCCACGCGCACGTTTACGGCCTCTGCGCCGCCTGACACCCGGCTTTTCCTCGGTGTAGAGACGATACAGCTTCTTGTGGTTCATAATCATGCCTTTGCGTTCCAACAGCACGCCAATCCGGCGATAGCCGAACCGACGCCGTTTGCTGGCAATCGCTTTCATCTCTTCGCGAACTTCAGGATTATCCGGCGGCTTGTCGCGCCGAACGGTCTTGGGATCGACACCGACCAGCCTGCACGCACGACGTTGCGAGATATCATGATCCCGCATCGCCTTGCGTGCTACAGCCCGTCGCACATTCGGTGTCGTCAGCTCTTTCCCAGCAAATCCTTCAGAACAACGTTATCGAGCATCGTATCGGCCAGCAGACGCTTCAGCTTCGCGTTCTCATCTTCCAGCGATTTAAGCCGGTGGGTGTCTGACACGTTCATGCCGCCATACTTGGCTTTGAGCTTGTAAAACGACGCCGGGCTCAGGCCATGCCTACGACACACCTCTGCCGTCGGCATCCCAGCTTCCTGTTCTTTGATCATCCCGATTATTTGGGCTTCGGTAAATCGGCTCTGTCGCATTTGTTTGCTCCTTCAAAGCTTGAGCAAACTCTACATTAAACTGAGGGAAGTTTCGGGGGGCAGGTCACGATGATTACCGCATGATCATGGCCGATGATTTGCCCGCTGACTCTAAACGCAAACTAGCTGTCGGGGCCTCCAAAAGGTTGCAATTACCAGAACGGTTCCTGCCCGACCCTGCGTATCTTAGACATCACCGGAAGCGCATGGCCGAGCGGCAGAGCATGCCGCCGCTCGATTAGGTTCAAGCGTCAACCATCCACGCGGATCGTTGCGTTTTTCGGGTCGTAGGGGCTGTCTTCGACCACTTCGGCGTCCCATAGCTGGTCGAACATCTTGACCTTCAGCTTCGTGCCGACCACCGCGATTTCGGGTTTGACGTAGCCCATGCCGATGGATTTTCCGAAGGCCACAGAATACCCGCCCGAAGTCAGACGACCAACGCGGGTGTCGCCGTGATACAGCACTTCGCGGCCCCAAGGGTCGGCGTCGTCGGGCCCGTCGATCAGCAAGGTCACGCATTTGCTGCGAATGCCATGGGCCTGCATTGCGTCCTTGCCGTGGAAGTCCTTGGACAGATCGACAAAACGCGGCAGGTCGGCCTCTAGGGGGGTGGCATCGCGGCCCAGTTCATTGCCGAAAGCGCGGTAGGATTTCTCTTGCCGCAGCCAGT
Source organism: Sulfitobacter sp. M39 (assembly GCF_021735935.1). Lineage (NCBI taxonomy): Bacteria > Pseudomonadati > Pseudomonadota > Alphaproteobacteria > Rhodobacterales > Roseobacteraceae > Sulfitobacter > Sulfitobacter sp. M39. Next base: position 1,296,955 of record NZ_WMDZ01000001.1, on the reverse strand, counting down.
TCTGTGCGCGCGCGCCAACCAGTTTCATCCCATGTTTCTCGCCCGCCCTCTCCAGCAGATCGAACAGGTGGTTCTGCATCTCGATCGGGTGGTGCAGCTCCCAGCCGAGCTCTCCGGTATAGGCGACGCGGATCGCACGGACGGGGACCATCCCCAGCTCGATATTGCGCATGGTCAGCCAGGGGAACCGCTTGTTGCTCAGCACCGTCTCGGGGTCCGCGTCCTTGATGACCTCTTTCAGGACATCGCGCGATTTGGGGCCCGCAATGGCAAAGACACCCCATTGCGTGGTCACGTCATGACATGCGATATAACCGAATTCGGGCGCTTTATCGGCAATGGCCTTGCGCAGGAAATCACTGTCATATGCCGTCCAGGCCCCGGCGGACACAAGGTAGTATTCATCCTGAGCGAGCCGCACGATGGTATATTCGGTGCGCGTGGTGCCGTTGATCGTCAGCGCATAGGTCAGGTTGATGCGCCCGACCGAGGGCAGCTTGTTGCAGGTAAACCAATCCAGAAAGGCCGTGGCCCCCGGCCCCTTGACCAGATGTTTGGTAAAGGCGGTCGCATCGATCAGGCCCACGCCCTCGCGGATCGCCTTGGCCTCATCGACCGCATGCTGCCACCAGCCGCCGCGCCGGAAGGACCGGCTGTCGTGGTCATTGAACCCCAGCGGCGCAAAGTAGTTCGGGCGTTCCCACCCGTTCACATGGCCGAACTGTGCGCCACGGGCGGCCTGACGGTCGTAGGCAGGCGAGGTACGCAAGGGCCGACACGCGGGGCGCTCCTCATCCGGGTGGTGCAGGATATAGACGTGCTCATACGCCTCTTCGTTCTTGCGCGCGGCATATTCGGTGGTCATCCAGTCGCCATAGCGTTTGGGGTCCAGCGAGGCCATGTCGATCTCGGCCTCGCCCTCGACCATCATCTGCGCAAGGTAGTAGCCCGTGCCACCTGCCGCCGTGATCCCGAAGGAGAACCCTTCGGCCAGCCACATATTGCGCAGGCCGGGTGCCGGTCCAACCAGCGGGTTGCCGTCGGGCGTATAGCAGATCGGTCCGTTGAAATCGTCCTTCAGACCGGAGTCGGCGCAGGACGGCACACGTTCGGCCATCGCCATGTACTGATCCGCGATCCGGTCCAGATCCAGCGGGAACAGATCAGCCCGGAAGCTGTCCGGCACGCCGTATTCAAACCGCGCTGGAGCGCCGTGCTCGTAGATGCCTAGGATCCAGCCGCCGCGTTCCTCGCGCGCGTAGGATTCATTGTCCGCATCCCGCACAACCGGATGCTCCGGATTGCCCTTGGCGCGCCATTTGACCAGCTCGGGGTCCTGATCCATCACGATAAACGTATGTTCAACCGGAATGGCGGGCATCTTGATACCCAGCATCTTGGCGGTGCGCTGCGCGTGGTTGCCGCTAGCGGTGACGACGTGCTCGGCGGTGATCACGACCTGCTCGTCCGAGGGGACAAGGTTCCCGCCCTTCTCGACCATCTTGGTGACGGTCACTTCCCATGCCGCGCCATTCCAGTGAAACGCATCCGCCTGCCACTTACGCTCAATTGCCACCCCCCTCTGCCGCGCGCCCTTGGCCATCGCCATGGTGACATCGGCGGGGTTAATGTAGCCGTCGGTCTCGTGATACAGCGCGCCTTTCAGATCGCCGGTCTTGATCAGCGGCCATTTTGCCTTGATCTCGTCCGGCGTCATGAAGGTGTAGGGCACGCCGCAGGTCTCTGCTGTCGAGGCATAAAGCATGTATTCATCCATGCGTTCGTCCGTCTGCGCCATGCGCAGGTTCCCCACAACGGCAAAGCCCGCGTTCAGGCCGGTCTCTTCCTCAAGCGTCTTGTAGAACTTGATCGAATAGTCGTGGATGTGGGTCGTTGCAAAGGACATGTTGAAATAGGGCAGCAACCCCGCCGCGTGCCATGTGGACCCCGAAGTCAGCTCGTCCCGCTCAAGCAACATCACATCGTCCCATCCGGCGCGGGCCAGATGATAGGCAATCGACGTGCCAACGGCGCCGCCGCCCACAACCAGTGCTTTGACTTGAGTTTTCATGAATCCAATGCTCCGCCAGAATAGGTCTTAGCGACATTTAGCAGTCCCCGCGCAAAACGCAGAACCCAGCCGACCAAAGACAGCACAAATGCGACCAACGTCGAAAAACTCGCGTGCAGGCCGCTTCCAAATGGTTAAAAATCCCCGCCGGAGGCATCGCATCCCTGCCGGTGGCAGGGATCGATATACCGCCTGCGCCGCCCCAACTACACCAAGGATTCGGGAAGAATCTTGCCCGGGTTCATAATGTTATCGGGGTCGAGCGCCTGTTTGATCGCGCCCATGACGCCCACTGCCGCTCCCAGTTCCTTGACCAGATAGGGGCGTTTGCCCTGCCCGATGCCATGCTCACCCGTACAGGTCCCCTCCATCGAGATCGCGAGCTCGTTGAGCCAGCTGATGAAGTCTTCGGCGCGGGCGACTTCATCCGCGTCGTCCATATCCAGCAGCAGCGAGGCGTGGAAATTGCCGTCACCTGCGTGGCCGACGATGGGCGCGATCAGGTCCAGCTCCGCCGCTTTGGCGTTCGCGCGCCCGACCGCTTCGGCCAGTCTAGAAATCGGCACGCAGACATCGGTCGCAACCGCCTTGCAGCCGGGGCGCAGGGCCAAGATTGCCCAATAGGCATCGTGCCGCGCTTGCCACAGCTTGTTGCGTTCCTCCATCGTGGTGGTCGCCTGATAATCGGTGCCGCCGTTTTCATCGGCGAGCGCTGCGAATGTCTCGGTCTGTTCGACCACGCCCGCGTCAGAGCCGTGGAACTCCAGCAACAACATCGGCGTTTCGGGTAGCGACAGCTTGGCATAGCCGTTCACCGCGCGCACGACCATCGCGTCCAGCAGCTCTATCCGCGCGACGGGCAGCCCGTATTGGATCACGCTTTGCACCGTTTCACAGGCCGCCTCGACCGAGGGGAAGGAACAGCGGGCAGAGCTGATCGCCTCGGGTATGCCTTGCAGCTTCAGCGTGATTTCGGTGATCACGCCCAATGTCCCTTCAGAGCCCACCATCAGACGCGTCAGATCGTATCCGGCAGATGATTTGCGCGCCCGTGCGCCAGTGCGGATTACCGTGCCATCGGCCATCACCGCCTCGACCGCCAGCACGTTGTCCTTCATCGTGCCATAGCGCACCGCATTGGTGCCCGAGGCCCGCGTCGCCGTCATCCCGCCAAGCGAAGCATTGGCCCCCGGATCAATGGGAAAGAACAGCCCCTGATCCCGCAAATGGGTGTTCAGCGCCTCGCGCGTGACGCCGGGTTGCACGCGGCAATCCAAATCGCCGGCGTTGACTTCGACCACAGCGTCCATCTGCGTGACGTCAATTGACACGCCCCCCGCGGGCGCATTCACATGCCCTTCAAGCGAGGTGCCGGTGCCAAAGGCGATGACCGGCACCTTATGCGCGGCGCAGACCTTGACCACAGCGGCGACATCGTCGGTCGAACGGGCAAAGACCACGGCGTCGGGGGCCTGATTTCTGATCCAGGTCGTCGTATGCCCGTGCTGTTCGCGGATCGCTTCGCCCGTCTGGAAACGTTCGCCGAATTGCTGCTTGAGGATACCCAAAGCGGTGTCGATCCCGGTCTCGTTGCGGGGCATGTCGGTGGCCTGTGCCATGTGGTCTTTCCTTTGGTTCAGAGTGGGCGATCACTCGCCAAGGGCGATGCCTTCGCGGCGCGGGTCAGCCCCGCCGCGCAGATCATCGCCAATCGAAATCATATGCAAGCCCGAGGTCAGCGCGCGGGTGTTCACCTCGTATCCAAGCGCGGTCAACGCATCGGCCATCGCGGCGGCGTCGGTGCCTTCCTCAAGGTCGTAGGGGCCGAAGCGGTTGATCGCATGGGGCAGCGCTGCGGCCTGTTGCACGTCCATGCCCCAATCCAGATGCGCGATGATCGCGCCCGCGACATAGCCGATGATGCGGCTGCCACCGGGGCTGCCCACGGCCAGAACCGGCGCGCCATCCTTCATCACAATCGTCGGTGCCATCGACGAGCGCGGACGTTTTCCCGGCTCGACCCGATTGGCAATCGGCACGCCATCGGTATGCGACCGGAAAGAGAAATCCGTCAGCTCGTTGTTCAACAAAAACCCGCGCACCATCAGGCGGCTCCCAAAGCCGTTTTCGATGGTGGTGGTCATGCTTGCGACATTGCCCATGCTGTCCACGATCGACACATGCGAGGTTGACGGCAGCTCGATAGAGATATCATCGGCAAAGTTCAGGGCATGGTCAAAAGCGGGCGCGCCCGCGGTGACTTCGGGCAGCGCATCGTCGCCCTGCAACAGCTTGGCGCGTTCCTCCAGATAGGATCGGTCGAGCATACCGGTCACCGGCACCGGCACATAATCGGTATCGGCCACATAGCGCCCCCGATCCGCAAAGGCGAGCCGCGAGGCATCGCCGATCAGCCGCAGTACATCTGCGTCCGCCGGTCCCGCGCTCAGGTCCGCGTTTTCCAGCAGCCCCAGTATTTGCCCAACGGCCAGCGCACCAGAGGACGGCGGCCCCATGCCACAGACCTCGTGCCCGTGATAGGGCGCGCAAAGGGCGTCGCGTTCCTTGACCCGATAGATCGAGAGATCGACCTCTGACAGCACACCGGGGTTGCCTTTCGCCCCTTGCACTGTCGCCACAATGTCACGCGCAATGTCGCCGGTATAGAAAGCCTCCACCCCGCGTTCTGCCAGCGCTGCAACCGTGCGGGCATAATCGGGGTTCTTGAGCGTATCCCCCGCCTGCACCGGCACGCCATCGGGCATGAAGTAATCTGCGGTTGTTGCGGAGGTTGCCAGCCGTTCGGCGTCATCAGCCACCAGCCCCGCAAGACGTGGGGACACGGCAAAACCCTTCTCGGCCAGTGCGACAGAGGGGGCCAGCAGCTCGGCCCAGGGCTGGTTGCCCCATTTCTCATGCGCTGCAGCCATCAACGCAGGGGTGCCCGGCGTACCGACCGACCGCCCGCCAACGACGGCGTCAAAGAATCCCAGCGGGACACCCTGATCGTCCTGAAACAATTGCGGCGTGACCGCCAGCGGCGCGGTTTCGCGCCCGTCCAGCGTGGTCAGCCTGCCCGATGCGGCGTCATACCAGACCAGAAACGCCCCGCCGCCCAGGCCAGAGCTTTGCGGCTCCACCAGCCCCAGCATCGCTTGGACGGCGACCAGCGCATCGGCAGCGGTGCCGCCCCGTGCCAGCACACCCGCCCCCGCCTGAACCGCATGCGGGTTGGCGGCGGCGACCATCCAGTTCTGGGCGATGACGGGTTTGCCCGCATCCTTAGCCTCGAAGGCGGCGGTGATCCGCGGCGACATGCCGGTAAAGCTGCCTTGGCTGGCACCTTCGGGCGCGACACTATCGGCGGCCTGTTGCGCGAAAGCGGCCCCGCTTACAAAACCACCTACGGCGATGGCTGTGCAGGTCCGCCCGATGTATTTTACAATGTGATGTGCAAGCATGGTCCCCTCCCCGTTCCGGTGCTCGGGGTCAACCTACTTGTTTTTAGCGCCAGCGCAAATTGAACCGCACCGGCGCTGCGCCTAAAGCATCGAGGGCACGACCTGATCCGGCGGACGGTGTCCGTCTTCGAAGGTCTTGATGTTGATGATGACCTTCTCGCCCATCTCTACCCGCCCTTCGAGCGTCGCAGACCCCATATGCGGCAAGAGCACGACATTGGTCAGCTCGCGCAAGCGCGGGTTGATGTCGGTGCCGTGTTCATAAACGTCCAGCCCCGCGCCTTGCAGCTCGCCCGCGCGCAGCATCCGCGTCAGGGCGTTTTCGTCGATCACCTCCCCCCGGGAGGTGTTTACGATCACCGCGTCGGGCTTCATCAGCTTCAGGCGGCGGGCGTTCATCAGATGGAAGGTGCTGGGGGTGTGCGGGCAGTTGATGCTCATCACGTCCATGCGGGCCACCATCTGGTCAAGGCTTTCCCAATAGGTCGCGCCAAGGCTCTCTTCGATCTCGGGGCGCAGACGGCGGCGGTTGTGATAGTGGACCTGCATGCCAAAGGCAGCCGCGCGCCGTGCGACGGCCTGACCAATGCGGCCCATCCCCAGAATACCCAAACGGCGGCCGCTGACGCGCCCGCCAAGCAGCGCAGTCGGGGCCCAGCCCTGCCAATCGCCTTTTTGCATCTGCGCCATGCCTTCGGACATGCGCCGTGTGACCGCGAGAATCAGCGCCATGGTCATATCGGCGGTGTCTTCCGTCAGCACACCGGGGGTATTGGACACCAGAATCCCGCGCTGCCGCGCTGTCATCACGTCAATATGATCGACCCCCGCCCCGTAGTTCGCGATCAGTTTCAGCCGGTCCCCCGCCTGCCCGATCAGTGCCGCGTCGATTTCATCGGTCACGGTGGGCACCAGGATATCCGCAGTTTTCATCGCCTCGCCCAGTTCAGAGCGGGTCATCGGCGTGTCATCCGCGCGCAACGTCACATGAAACAGTTCCGTCAATCGCTTTTCGACGACTTCCGGCAACCGTCGCGTGACTACAACACTTAGCGGTTGCTTTGACATTGTGGGCCTCCCAAATATGGCTTTGCACTGTGCTTGGTGGCATGGTGTCCCAAGCAGAGACGAGGCACAAGAACCTCGCAGGGCAAAACTGCATTAAATCAACGGCAACAGACCAGACAGGCAGTCATGAAACCGATGTTACGTTCCGTCCTTTTGGGCACCCTTGCAGCCGTTCACCTGTGCACCACCCCGGTTTTCGCACAAGAGGTCGGTCAGGTGACCAACCTGCCGGTGCCCCGTTTCGTGTCCATGAAAGCCAGCGAGGGGAACGTGCGGCGCGGGCCTTCGCTGACGCACCGGATCGACTGGGTGTTCAAACATCGCGACGTGCCGCTGCGCATCACGGCAGAGCATGGCCACTGGCGCCGCGTCGAAGACCGCGACGGCATGGGCGGCTGGGTGCATTATTCGCTTTTGTCGGGCACACGCACCGTGCTGGTGGAACAAGACCGTCTGCAGCTGCTTGTCCGCCCCGACCCCAAGGCCCCCGTCGAGGCAGAGCTTGAACTGGGCGTGATCGCGCGGCTCGGAGCCTGCGACCTTGAATGGTGTTTCCTGCGGGTCGGCGGCTATAAAGGCTGGGCCCCCAAAGCGCGGCTTTGGGGCGTGGGCCCGAAAGAGCTACGCGACTGACCGCGCAATTGCACATGCCGCGGTCTTGGGTTTAGGTGACACAACACCGTCCCCATGATCAGGAGCTCTCATGCGCGCAGTCACCTATTCCACCCTTGGCGAAGCACGCGACGTGCTGACCCTGACCGAGATGCCAACCCCTGCCCCCGCTGCGGGCGAGGTGCTGGTGCGGCTGGCCGTGTCGGGGGTGAACCCCTCCGATGTGAAATCCCGACGCGGGCGCCCCGGCATGACCCATCCCCCCTTCGAGACAGTGATCCCGCATAGCGATGGCGCCGGCGTGATCGAGGCCGTGGGCGACGGTGTGGACCAAGCCCGCGTGGGCCAGCGCGTCTGGATCTGGAACGGGCAATGGCAGCGCCCCTTCGGCACTGCTGCGACCCATATCGCCCTGCCGCAAGCGCAGGCCGTCCCGCTGCCCGATGACGTGAGCTTTGACACTGCCGCCAGCCTTGGCATCCCCGGGCTAACCGCGGCCCACGCTGTGTTCAACGGCGGTGATGTCGCGGGGCAAACGCTGCTTATCCAAGGGGGCGCGGGCACGGTCGGCTATCTCGCCGTACAATTCGCCGCCTGGGCCGGCGCCCGTGTGATCGCCACCACCGGAGCCAGCGGGGCCGAGCGCGCAAAATCCGCCGGTGCAGACGTCGTGCTGGACTATAGCGCCCCCGATCTGGCGCAACAGGTGCTTGATGCCAACGGTGGTGCCCCCGTCGACCAGGTCATCGAGGTCGAATTCGGTGCCAATATCGCGCTGGATGCAGAGGTGATCAAACCCAACGGGCGCATCGCGGCCTATGGCTCTGCCAAAGTGATGGAGCCGACGCTCCCCTTCCTGCCGCTGCTCTTCAAGGCGGTGACCATCGACATCATCCTCGTCTACCTGCTGACCGAGGCCGAACGTGCCCTCGCGATCAAGAAAACCCATCAAGCCTTGGCCGAAGGTGCGCTGCACTGCCCGGTCGAACAAACATTCGCGCTGTCAGACACGGTCAAAGCCCATGAAGCCGTCGAAGCCGGTGCCCGCGCAGGTGCGATCTTGATCAACTGCGAAGGCTGACAGCGCTCGCCCGCGACATATACTGAACTCTTAAAGCGAGAGGGAGGACGGCGGCGGCGCGCCCCCGCCCCCCCTTTTCGCGCGATCACGTGTTAGCTCGGTTGCAGCATATCAGCAGCAAGACATACAGCGGCAATAGGCCCCCTGCGGCAGAGCCCCCCCTTATCCTCCCCAAAAGAACACAGCCTGCTCTGCCCCAAACACGGCACAAGAATAAATTCCGAGATTCTCCCCACTTTTTCTCCAGAAAGGTATTGCACCCCCCCGCACTCCGGACTAATTACGCCCACACGTTGGGATGTAGCCAAGTGGTAAGGCAACTGTTTTTGGTACAGTGTACCGTAGGTTCGAATCCTACCATCCCAGCCAACTTTCTTACTCACACTCGAAATAACAAAGACTTAACCAAGTCTGGCACGTCGTGTGTGTCACAGTCTCAAACTGCTGTGACACAGAGTGTGACACATGGCCTTGCGCGCTATGCCCAGCAGCAGCGCGTTTCAGTCCGCGGAAACCACCGACGAAAACCTAAATATCGAGCCGGCCCCTACCTGATGCGTAGAGGCCGGATGTTCTATTTCCGTAAACGTTTGCCAGTAGGCATATCAAAATTCGGCCCAAACCAATTTATCTGTCTTTCTTTGCGAACCCACCTCCCACTCGACGCCGTGAAGCGTGCCGCCAGGCTGCTTTCGGTCTACGAGAAAAAGGAGACAGATTTCGTGGACGCACTGACCGAACAAAAATTGAGCCCCGATACCGCTAAAGCGATACTGTTGGAGGCAATGCGCGGCGAACTGGGCAAGATGGCCGCTGAAGAAAGACAAGCGGATCCGGTATCTGATGCAGATATTGATCAGCGACTTGCAGCGCTTGAGGCGGAAAACCGACGCTTGCGGCGAGCAGCCCGCAACAAGGAATGGGGAGACGTGCTGGTTCTTCTGAAAGAGGCCAGTGCTCTGGTTTCCGTAGGCCTCCAAGAGCCCATCCCTAACGATCTGGGTCAACGTGCCAATACGCTAAAGCGACGTCTCAACGATGTAAAAATCGCTATGGATGAAGGCGATGACGTACGAACAGCCAGTCGAGACCTTTTGGCAGACCATGGCGTTGCGGATTTTGATACTTTTATTAAGGCTCCTATTCTCTTGTCCGAAGCAAAAGACAAAACCGATGAGCTTTACCCGTCAAAAGACATGAAGCGGATTACGGCAGGGGTTCACCGACTTCTGGAGGAATTCTTTGGCAACAGTCCCATCTCAATATTGACGAAGGAAAAACAGAAGGAATTTCTGGGGTGGGCTTCAAGGTTGCCAAGAACTCAAGGCAGGAGCCATGGTAAGAACCGCTATGGGCAGGCCGGAAAAACTGTAACCAAGGCAGAAGAAATCTCGAAAGCCGATGCAGAGGACCTTCTTTGCTTAGAAGAAATTCGATCGATTGAAGGCATTTCGGATGCCGAAAAGCGAGCGCTATTGGCGCATCGTCTTGTTCCGCGCGTGACCATCAATACGCTTAGAAAATATCGTGACGCCATGAATCGCATGTTCAAATCGGCACAGGAACTGGGTGCCGATGTGCCAGAGGCCATCCCATACTCCAAAATGGAACATCACATCAGATCTCTCGCGCCAGAGGACAAGCTTTATATCCGTGTCACGAAACCGAAGATCCGCATGCCTTGGACGGAGGAAAGAATTTCAAAGCTTCTATCGTGCCCAATCTACAGTGGCTGCGCGTCAGAACACCGTCGCTGGCAGCGCGGAAAGCTCATCATTCGCGACGCAGACTATTGGGTGCCTCTGATTGTTTTGACAATAGGATCTCGAATTGAAGAGATCCTATTGCTCAAACGAAGCGATGTTCGTTACCGTGATGGGATCTATTTATTGGCAATCGCATCAGGTGCGGAAAATTGTGGTAAAACCGAAGATGCGAAGCGCCTCGTTCCTATCCCAAAGATGCTGATCGATCTGGGATTCATCGAATGGTTTCAGTCTTTACAGCAAGATCACGGTGTTCTTTTGTTCCCCGAGGCTGCCAGACGCTCCCAGTCCGGAGAAGTAAGTACAGCCTATGGCAAGCACCTTCGCCGAATATTCAATCACATTGGGATTGGCGATTTTGATGAGGATTTCTATGCGCTTCGGAAGACATTTTCGAGCGCCCTGAAGCGAGAGGACGTGGAGGAGGGTCAACGCCAAGCAATTGCAGGGCACAAGCATGGTTCAATCATCAACGTGCACTATACAGCGCATCACCTCAGTGACTTGAAGGATGCCGTCGATAAAGCAGATTTCAAACTCCAAATCGGTAAAAAACGTCAGTACGGTTTTCCGGTCATCATATCATGCGACTTGGCACAGGGCGCATCGCTCGATGTGGAGATTACACTCGGTGAACTTTCCGAGGCGGATACCGTTGTTGTGCGTGACCCAAATCTGGCGCAACCGCTTCTCATGCATTCGGGTATTGTAGAGCTATCGCATGAAAAGGTGCGGCAGTTAGCAGCAAGACTACGCGAAATAACTGCGCTGCGCCCTCTCAATTTACCAAAGAGCGCGGGAAAGCGTGCAGCGTTTGAGGCTTTGCTGGCACTGGCCTGACCTTGTTCAAGGCTGGATTGAAGTACTGCGTTAAGCAACGAACTTTTTGACCATTCACCAGCGGATCCAAAGCAAGGCTTGAAGGCTGCGTAATGCCGCAACGACGCGCTCGCCTCATATGCTGCATTACACCGCGCTGGCTTCCTTCCTGTCGTTTAAAAGACAGGAAGGAAGCGTTGAAGAAGCTGAGTGATCCAACCAAGCCTTTGAATTGCCTGCAGCAACTTTCTCGACTGCATCGAACAACGTGCGGGTTGCGTGGGCCAATCTGGGATGTATCATCCTTGGAAGGCTAAACGCCGTTTCGCAGTTCCACCCCAAGGAGTTTCACCATGTCCGACAATTACGTCGCTCTTTTGGGCACGAAAGGAGGGCCAGCCATCCGTCCGGGATCCGCGATGCCGACGTCATCGTTATATGCACTGAACGGCCAGAAAATTATTGTCGACTGTGGGTTGGGTGTGACCAAAGGTTTGGTCGATCAAGGCATACAACTGAAAGACCTGTCACTAATCATAATCAGCCACTTGCATTCGGATCACTACCTTGAATTGGGGCCGCTTTTGCACACCGCGTGGACGGCAGGTCTTAGAACACGCGTAGACATCTATGGCCCACCCGGGTTGGATATGTATTGGGAAGGTTTTTGCTCCTCGATGGAGGCAGACATCGACCTGCGCATCGAAGACGAAGGTCGACCGGACTTGCGTCATCTCATAACCATTCATGCTATCGACGCCGGGCTTGTGGTATCCCGTGATGGCGTCACGATCTCAGCCATTCGGAACCAACATCCACCACTCGTCGATACCTTCGCATTTTCGTTCAAGACTGATGAGGTCCACGTCGTATTTTCAGGCGACACCGCCCCAATCAGAGCGCTCGAAAATTTCGCGCGAGGTGCGGATCTGTTGATCCACGAGGCAATGCTGGAGTCCGCTCTACCCGCGCTATTAGAACGAGTTGGAAACGGCAGTGACAAGTTGATGGCGCACTTTCTAAGATCTCACACCTTTGCCCATGAGGCGGCAATGACGGCAGCGAATGCAGGAGTAAAACGACTTGCTCTCACGCACCTCATTCCTTCCGATGACCCTGCCTATGACGCAAAGGATTGGCAGGACGCCTGTGCTGGGCACTACAATGGCGAGCTTATTGTAGGCCATGATGCGATCCGCATAGCACTCTGAGAAGCCGGATCATGCAACAACCGGAGAGCCTGCTTACTACATCGAAAGAACGGCTCAAAGACTCTGCCGCTATGGGAGGTTTAGGGCCACTGCGATTTCGGCACGCATTCACTCGCCGCGCAGGGATGGTCGGTTTGGCTCTAAGCCGTCGTTCGTCGCAAAGAGCACCACGGTCTGCTATTAAGCGACTGTGCCCATCACCCATGCTCAATCCATAATCTTCATGATCTACTAACGAGCGATTTATGCAACCGGTGCGCGATAAAACCGGGGCAGATCTTACGCCCATTAAACTTGCTGGTGCCATTGTGGTATAGAGGAGAGGGAACAAAGAAGTGAACGATCTGATGACAGACCTGAAAACAGATAAAACGGGCCCAAATCCGTTGGCACCGCGCCACATGACGGTTCGTGAAGCCTGCCCTGATGAAAGAGCACTTCGGGAAAAGCAGCACGGTAGTGCTTATGGCACTAATCCCCACGAAAACGACAAACTTGACAATATAAATCACGTCCTGCGGGGTGAAATCCTCAAGTCTGTAAGCATGGTGGATCAGGATAAGGCCTGCCGTTTGCTGGGCCTGTCATCCGAAGACGATTTTGCCAGCTTGGCGCGTCTCGAGAACCAGGGCAAAATCCTACGGGTAGAATATGAAGGACGCACAGCATATCCGTTATTCCAGTTCGATGTGGCCGGTAGACAAGTCTATCCGGTAATTATCAAACTGATGGAGATGCGCTCAGATGCTTGGGGTAGCAACTTCCATCTTCTGCACTGGCTTACTCTTCCCAACCGCAGCTTTAATGACGCACGGCCGTGCGATAGACTGCCGCATGATGCAGATGATATCGTGGCCAGCTTTGACGCTGAAATCTCAGAACCCCTTCACGGATAACGACGATCTACAAAAATGCTCCGGGCGACTCCAAAGGTACGTAGCAAAAGGGTTTACAGCTTGAGGGGCGCTCTTGAATAGCAAATATTTGTATCCACCGTCCCGATTGAAGCGCTGCCGAGATCATGCAAGAGGCAGTATGGTTTATCGATTTGCTGATGTAGATGAATTTTAGCTGTGCCGCAGGCCCACATCGAGTTATGACCACATCTATGACTGATCACTTACCCCCATGTCCTGAATGCTCTTCGGCCTATGTTTATCAAGTCGATAATTTATTGACCTGCCCGGAATGCGGTCACGAATGGGTATCTGAGGAACCGGCCGATACGGCATTAGAAGTGCGTGACAGCGTTGGAAACACCCTTGTGGATGGTGATACGGTCACCGTTATCAAAGATTTGAAGATCAGAGGCTCTTCCTCGGTGGTCAAGGTCGGGACCAAGGTCCGCGGTATTCGATTGGTGGACGGCGATCACGACATAGATTGCAAAGTTCCAGGAATTGGTAAGATGGGCCTAAAGTCTGAATTCGTGAAGAAAGTTGCTGAATAATTACAGCCCTTGGATAGGTCTAATTTGAGCAGCGACAGAATGTCGGCATCCGTAGCTTGAGGTACTCGGAGCACCCTGATGATTGTTGAGGTCAGTCCATTTGACCGCAACGAACAAGGTGTGTGACGGCATTTTAATCCTGTTCACTTTAGGCCGATGGGTAAGACCATTTGAAAGGCCGAAACTGACATTCGCCGAAACCGTAAGCGAAGCTAAATTTGATCTTCGCAACCCAACCCGATTATTTTGGATCGGAGGAGACGAACGCCAGTCATAAAATGGGCTTGGAACTGTCTCGCTAACTGTTCAGCAGGCCCAGTATTTCATCAAATAGGCCTGCTATCTCCAGCGCGCCTTTGCTTCCGCTTCGACCAGCTTCCTGGACCCCACGACCATCAATCAAAGCGCTTTGAAATGCTGTTCGGTACCCGATTTTGGATTGAGCGACCACTACTTCCGGGTGTGCGCTGGCGCAATATGCTTCTGTGTCTGCCACTTGGTTCCCACGCGCCGGGGTTTGAGACAGCAGAAATCGCATTTTATAGGCTTTGGATCTAAGAAGGCGGACTGTATCCGCGACAGCGCGCACGTCAAAAAGCGACGGGCGCAGCGGCAATAGAATTAGATCAGACCTGGCAGCTACGAGCTCGACCAGGGTTGAATCTCGCCGACCGGGTGTATCCAGTACGACATAGTCGAAACCATCGTCAGCGGCCTGACCCAAGATATCATTCAGCGTATCCGGCGTACCGTGAACCACCACAGGGTTCGAATCTCCCCGCATTTGAGACCATTCCAGGACTGACCCCTGCGGGTCCATGTCGATAATTGCTACCTGACTACCTTCTTTCTTCAGGAGGGCTTCCATCGCAAGATGAACTGCAATTGTAGATTTTCCGCTACCGCCCTTCTGACCGACCAAACTAATAACCTTGGTCATTGCATCCCCCGATCAAGGTTTTTTGCGGCACCAAGTGACTTTGCTACCAGCGCCTCAAAGCGTTCGATGATCATTGCTTTCAAAGTCGAGTGTTCGATCTGAATAGCCTTCTGGAGGAGCGCGTTTACATGAGGATCACCCTCGTACTTCAACTCACACAGGTCGCGCGTGTTTAAAGTGGCGTTTGACAAGGCCTCTGACGCTTCCTTGTATGATCGTTCAAGTGGCAGGAAATCGGTCACAGATTGCGAGGTTTTCATTTCATCTTTGATAGCCGATATCGCCAAAGATATTGGATCCGCGTCACATTCACCCTGAAGATCTTCAACAACCTTCTCACAAATTTTACTCCGAGAACCGTGCGGTAATTCTTCCAGTGCCTTGGCCAAGTTTTGCCATTTGGGTCGACCAGCCTTGGACGCGAGGAGCGCCCTCGCAAAGTCATGTGACCCCGCCAGGTCCACTAACTTTTCGTACAACCCAAGTAACTTTGAGATGTCGGTTTTCGAGACACTCATCATTTCGGCGATGCGAACCTGCTTGAAGGACATCTTCTTCAACTCGATCATGATGCCAATCTTGTCACCAACCGTATAATCGCTTCTGGAAATGTTTTCTTGCAGCTGCGCCACCAACCTCTCTTCACCGTCAATCGGTCGCACAATAGCTTTGAGGCTGATCCCCAAGAGTGAAGCAACACGAAGTCGATTACGTCCGGCTATTATCGGGTACTTGCCTGTTTTCGGGTCGCACGAACCAACCAGTATGGGTTGTTGCTGGCCATTCCGCTCGATGCTTTCCTTCAAGCCATCAAAATCGCGATTAGAATGCGAATATCGGTCTCTGATACCGGTGCTGTCATCGATCTCGTATGGAGAGATTTCCAATATCGTTTCGGAAAAGTTGGCAGCTGCCAACTTTTCGCTTGGGGCGCGCTCGGCTGCGGCAAGCTCGCGAAGGGATTTGGTCTTTTGATACGTCACGTTTCAATCTCCATGGTTTAATTTGTGAGCCGCAGGGACCAATGATGAACAATGGCCCGTCAGCATCTCAAAAAGGAGATTGGTTCGTTTATACGGCGCGGAAATCTGTTAAGACGAAATAGGCATTTCTCTTCTTGGGGAAGCACCTTGGCATCGCGTGATCCGCAAAATATCGGTTAAGACCAGCGCGGTTACTTGAAACCGGCGGCACCGCACGTTTTAGCCGCCCTGCGAGCACATCCGCAGTAGGTCAACTTAATTTGGTTGGACATATAATCTGCCGACTGGTCTGAAGTATTAGGGTCTCGGGCCTTACATACGCGATATGTCACGGAATGCCGTGACCTCAACGTACCTGCACCCTTACGAATTCCTTTCGGACTTCAAGAGTCGGCTGATGCTGTATCTGGTCCTGAATGATGCCGCTTTCGCGGAGGGTCCGTTCGTTTGCTTCGCTCATCTCCCCGTCCTCGAACCATGTGTCGTCGATGCCTTCTATAAGACCAAGAGCTTTTTCGCGCTCCGCAAGCTCGAGCTCTTTGGCCTTCACAGCGGCCTCGCGTCTTTCAACGGCTTTGAGCATCTCGAAGACGCGCTTCTTCGCCTTTTCAAACGAAGAGTTGGTAAAATCTCTGATCTTTTTCGCAAACGCGACGATCCGAGCTTTAGCCGGCTTAACTCCTGATTTGATCTCGTCCTGCTCATGTTTTTCCTGCGGCCAATTTGTAGACGGCAAAAGCCCCTCCTCCCTTCCATCCTTTGCTTCAGCGTATCGAATTTTGTCGTCCATCAGCGCTGCCACCCCGATTTCAAAGCTTGCGTCTTCCAACCTTTGGCGCTTGTGCATGCCGATCACGTTTTGCTCTATTTCTTTCGACTTCTTGTAGAGTAGTCGCGCCCACTCTTGCTTCGTTGTCGGTGTCGCCTTCGACCCTCGCTCAGACCTCACGATACCAAGATGCTTAACCGCGGCCGCATATGAGTCGACAACTTTTTCATAGCTTTTTCGGCCCGCGCCAAAGAGGTAGTGCTTGTGATGCGACACCACTTTCCGCCCCTTTTTCTTCTTGGCTCGTTCGACCCGAAGGTCAAAGTGCGCTTGCGTCTCGCCCTTGCGTTTATTCTTTGGCATGGTTGGTGCCTTTTCGAACATTGGGACAATTACCGCATGAATATGCGGAGTACGTTCATCAACGTGAAGATGAGCTGCGATGCAGTCGCTTCCAAAGGTGTTTTTGAGCCATTTAACATTCGCCAACACCCAATCATCGAGTTTTTGGGTATCATACTTCCCGAAGCCCTCAGGGTCATCCCTGTGAAATTCTGGTCGGAAGTATTCTGGGCTCGCCTGAAGCACCAAAGCTGTCGCCGATTTTACATTCCGTTTGTCAATCGTCGCTCCTTGGATCCGAATGTAGGTGTCAACAACACTCAGAAAGTTGGTGTCGTCTCCAATGAGCCATTTGTTGTCCTTGGTTTGAGATTTGATGATGTGATCGTCTTGTCCGGTCGCTCTCATACAGTGTTTGTATAAAGCGATGATATCTGAGCGCGTCATACGCTTTAAATCGACGACGGTCTTCGGCTTGAAAGGTTCTGACATTGCGTTCTCCTATTCTTGTCTGAAGAGGAGATGCGGCCCCGGGCGCGATGCCGCTCCGACTTTCCGTAAGGTAAAATCGCGCCGCAAAAACAGCTGTACAAACGAACAGCGTTTTATTCCTTAGAGAAAATCAAATCTTGCAGTGAAGCTACCAAACGATGCATTCGGGCGACAAAACCGAATTGAAGAACGCTGCCGCGGTACAGAAAACCCGTAAGGATTTTCCATGGCTCACAATAGAAAAAAATAGGACCCGGCAGAGCCACCCATTTTTTCTTCCGCACTTCGTGCTTCGTTCGTCCTGCCGTCAGCCTCTGCTGAGAGCCTCTTGTGCAGAGTGCATCAGGTCATCGTTCGCCACTCCCCTGAACCACTGGCGTCTGCTGACAGCACGTATGGCCTGCGACACCTCAGAGGGTCTGAGCCATACCGAGCTATAGCCGCGTTTGGTACACACGGCCAACCGAACCCATGCACAACGCGCATCCCCAACCTTCGATTATACGCCTTCTATCCGTGCGATCAGCACCCATCTCGGGACTGAGATCGGAGAAAACATGGAACGTTCGTCCCCAGCGATATTGCCACTGAGCCTGTCAACTTTACAGCAAAGCCGCATCGAACATTACGGCCGACTTAGTGCGGCATCTCGTTCACAGCGATTTATGGGTAGCATAAGTGATGAAGCCCTAACGTGCTTCGCTCAGCAGTCGCGGCCTGACTTAACGCTTGCGATCGAGAGAGACAGTGCCCCGCGTGCGATGCTTGAACTGTATTTCGGTGAATACGCGCATGCTGAAGTAGGTCTATCTGTCGAAGACGCGTACCAGGGGCGCGGCCTTGGGCGGACACTATTCAAGCGTGGCCTTAGCGAAGCCCGGGCACATAAGATGTTGACTGTAGATGTGAACTTCGTGCGAAGTAATATCGCAATGCACAAGCTCTGCATTGATGAGGGCGGTGATGTTGAGTGCATCGGTTCTGAATGCACTGCGCAGCTCCGTACCAACTGTGAACAATTTGCAAACTCGGCAAAAACTGAAGGGGTTCAAAGATGATAGACGAAGCTAAGATCGAAGCGGCTCTTTGCGCCAAGCTATGCACGACACAGCTAACCGAAGAAGAAGTCAAAATCTGGTCGGATCGTTTCGCGGAAAAGATGACTAAATCAACCCCTGAAGAAGAGGCCTTTTTTGCGGAACTGCGCAGGAAGGCTGCAGAGCGAGGGGAATGACCGGTTAGAGGTCGTCAGCTTTATTACATACAGATAGCTATGTGAGAGTACGGCTCAACCTTAAGACAAGCCGTTTCGCTCCCCTATCTCACCACCGGCAGGTCTTCCATTCGCGTGGTATAGCGCGGGCTCCGATGATCTGCGCGAAGACGCCACGTTTGGTTCTTACCTTCGCTGGCCAGAACCATCGTCTTCTTCCCAAACCGATCATTCACGTCATCCAGAGCCTTCATCAGCGCCGGTGATTTCGGACGCGCTTGGTCGAAGAGCGTTTGAGGACGATCTTCGAACCGCACCAGGTCATTCAGCATGATACCAGCCTTGGTGAAGCCATAGCTTTTAGCGTCCGACTTCGGCCAACCGGCTTCCGCGCAGTGCCGAGCCGCTTCAACGAGATCGAAGGTATCTGACGACATCGGGGTCATGCGGGTTGTTCTGGATGCGGTATACTGAGGGCGATCTGGCCGGTGCTTATTGGTGTGAAAGAACACAGTCAGCGTGCCAGCGACCAAACCGTGCTGGCGCAGCTTTTCAGCGCCCCGTGATGCGTGCGCGGTAATCGCCTGGAACAGCGTGTCGAAGTCTGTCATCGGAGTGCCTGCTGATCGTGTTACAGCCATACCTTTGCGCTGTGGCTCTACGTCCTCAAAAGCGAGGCAGGCCTCACCCTGTAGCTCCAATACGATCCTCTCCAGCACCACAGTACCAACAGCCCGTGCCTGCCGGATTGGCAGATCACGAAGATCGGCTGCCGTGTGTACACCCAGGGCCTTCAACTTGTCGGTGGTCTTGCGACCAACGCCCCAGATGTCCCCGACTGGCACACGCGGTAGCAGCCAGCGCGCAAGGCTCTCATCCATCATATCCAAGACCCCTGCAAAAATGGGGTTCTTCTTGGCGATATCGTTCGCACATTTCGCAAGGGTCTTGGTGGGCGCGATGCCAATACGTACTGGCACCCCTACTCTTCTTAGGACCGCTGCACGCAGCGCCATGGCATGTGCAGTGCGGTCCTTGAACCCGACGAAGTCGAGGAAGCATTCATCGATGGAATAGATCTCGACGTTTGGCGTGAAGTCTTCGTAGACCTCAACCACCCGACGAGAGATATCACCATAGAGGGTGTAGTTCGAGCTGAAGACGCGGATACCATGAGCATCAACCTTTTCGCGAATGTGATGCAGCGGAGTGCCCATCTTGATCCCCAAGGCCTTGGCCTCATCGCTGCGCGCTATAGCGCAGCCGTCGTTATTGGATAGAACAATCACCGGGACGTTCTTTAGCGTTGGATCAAATATCCTCTCAGCGCTCACATAGAAGTTCGCGCTGTCGCTAATGGCTACAGGCCGCTTCATGCCAAGTCGTAACGCCGGACAACACCAGCGATGACGCCCCAAATTTCACTATCCTCAGTTAGTTCGACGTCGGGGAACTGCTCCTGACTATTCGCAGGTGCGAGGTAGTACCTGTCACCACGCTTACGCAGGATCTTTGCTGTGACAGCACCATCTACCACGGCCAGCACGGCTCTCCCGATGCGTCGCTTGCCAGCACGGTCTACAGCGATGATGTCACCATCACGTATCCCAGCGTCCCACAGGCAGTCCCCTTCTACGCGCCACCAAAATGTGGATGAAGGATGCCGAACTACCCAGGCCATAGGGTCAATCTCGTCTTCGAGATCGTCTCCAGCTGGCGAAGGAAAACCGGCGCTGACTGGTGTGCTGACAATTCGAACAGATTGGGATGGTATGTGGACGGGTCCATCAACTGGGTAAACTGGCATGGGAATCCTAATTGTTCACTATTTGTTCTCAATCTGCGATTCACCTGCCCGATGTCAAGTTTGGTTTGGGCCGATGCGGACAAGAGCCTGACGTCAGACTACGATGGTACTAAACTGGACGTCTCAGTCGACAAGGTATTTATCGGATTAGCCGGATTTCATACCCTTCGAAGGATTTGGCTGGAATCTTGATTGTGTTGCTGATGAAATTCCCCCAAAGGAACACATTTCCGCAGTTTTTCTGTTGATAAGTTCAGCGGTAAATATCACGCTCTATTAGAGATTGGGGTCATGGAATGAAAGTCTTGCGAGCCTTTCTCGGTCTCATGTTCTGCGCGGTCGGGTCGACGACCCTCGCAATGGACATAGAGGAAGAGTTTTTCGACATGCGTCCGATTACGGCACCGGTATTGCGCATTCAAATGACGGGTCCAATCGAAGATACGGATCCCGATAAGCTTCGGACTATCCTTGCCCGCTACGACGATACTTACATTCGAGATATATCCGTAACCGTCGATAGCCCCGGTGGCAGCCTCGCTGCAGGCCTAACGATGGGTAGGATCCTAAACGACCGGGACGAGATCGTCTCGTCCGATGTTGCAAACCAGGAAGGCACCAAGGCTATTTGCGCCAGTGCTTGCGTTTTTTTGTACCTTGGGGCTGATTTTCGGTATCTTTCAAACGGAGGCCGAATAGGCGTACACCAATTTAGCAGCACCGATCCTGATCTCGATGGGCAAAGCGCACTTTCGACAGCTCAAACGATTTCTTCCCTCCTGGTGTCTTACATTCAGGAGATGAGGGTCGATGTGAACTTCTTCGAACGCATGACGGACATGTCGGCCGAGGGCATTGATTTCGTTTCCGAAAGTGATCTTGTACGATGGAACGTTGTGACCGGTCCGGTTTATAGCGAAACGGCTGAATATCACAATATCAACGGCTCCCTTGGTCTGCGGCTGGAACATGTAGCGCTCCACGGGGCCAGCACTATGACACTGCTTTGCGGTGATGCGGGTCTGGTTGGTGTTGCGACGTTGCAGGAGCCAGAGTCAGCGGCAATTGGTGACTTCTTCCTCGTGATCGACGCGGAGCCCTATCAGCTCACAGACTGGGATATTGTGAAACGGGCTGAGTTCAGAACGCACGTCGCTTTTCAACTGCCCGACCAGCTGCGCGATGTAGTCGCAGACGCGAATAGTTTTGGTGCGCGAATAAGGACACCCTCCAAAGAGCTTTTCTACGGTTTCGAGCAGAATATTCGTGATGAGAAACTGCGTGATACGATTGCAAACTGTAAGACCCACCAGGTAATTCCAAAGACTGAAACGCTTGAACCAGTCGGATCAATGCAAGTATTCGAAGATCGTGATATAGACGGGAACGATCTTTTGCGCACTGGAATAAAAGGTATTTCCTTTCGCCAATGTCAGATTGAGTGCCTGGCGTATGAATACTGCCATGCAGTGTCTTACGTCGTCAAAAGCGGGTGGTGCTGGCCTAAATCTGGAGTCACCAGCTCGACCAAAAGGTCCGGCGTGGTCAGCGCAACGCGTTATTGAATGCGATAATAGGGAAAAAAGCAGAACGCGGCGAGGTGAGATTGTTGGCCTCGGTGTCTCTGTTACCCCCTATGGGCTCAGTCATCCGGAGGGAGTTTATCAGGGGAAAACCATACGGTGGTTTTTTTGGGACTATTCTGCTGCAGTTAAAAGTGCAATGTACAACGATTTGCCAAGAACGATTACTCCGAACCCCAAAAAAGCGAACGCCAACTAATTGAACGGGAACCGCTTTCGGTCACCGTTCAATCGTCTCATGTACTATTGACCGTACGTCGCGGGATCCAACTTCGAAAAAACTTCGTCCCAGTAGAGCTCTTGAAGTGCGTCTACATCTTCAACGCCTGCTACGAGATCCATCCACTTAGCAAGAATTACAGTGAACTCTTCCACTATTTCTTGAGCGCGGGGCACATTATAGGTTTCCGCGAATAAGGTCGCGACACCTTCAAGATCTTTGCGACCGAACTCTCGCGTAGCAGCAATCAACTCCGGTTCCGGCTGATGGACGGAAGCCCCTCCATCTTTGGCCTTTTCAATCGCAACCGCGTCATCTTTGTAATAGTTCCAAGTCGTGGCAGCAGTTATCACACTCCCTCCCCACAAAAGAGCCTCACGCGATCCGTCATCCATGCTTTTCCAACGATCAAGATTGATATTCGCCCCCGCTGTCGCTGCATAGAGTCCGCCAGGGACACCGATAGTGATGTCCGTAAGAACCTCATCCAAGCTATAGTTTGTAATCTCCGGAGCATTGAGCATCGCGCAATCAATAATGCCCTGATCAAGCGCTTCGTAAACTTCGTTCACTGGCAGGGATACCCCCTGAGCCCCAAAGTGTTCCGCAAAGCGCACAAAACCAGCACTGGCGGCGCGCAAGCGCTTACCCTTTAGCTCATTGACTTTGGTAATCTTGGTATCCTTGCACAAGAGACTGTAGGTAGGCGTGACACCACCGGCAGTATACACTTGATTTTGGGATCTGAATTCGTCCAGACATTCGGGGCATTTCAAGGTCGTGTACTCAACCATAGCGCCTGTGAATGCTAATGGCTCTTTGCCTGTGGGTTTCTCTACCAAGTTAACCAGAAGGTTTAACTCGTGGAGGTATAGGTTTGTTGGGTATTCAGCGGCGAAATATGCGGTAAGCACATAACCAATATCCGCCAAACCATCTCGTACGCCAGCGCTGCTCTCAGACAAGGTGAGCAAAGTCATCGGGTACCCGGTAACTGCCACCTCCCCGTTTGAACGCTCCTCAATACCACTAATGTATGCGTCAACAGCGAGCCCGATGTTGGAATTAGCAGGATAGCCATATGCATAGTTCAACTGCTCTTTAGCTTCTGCCTGCAAAGCCAGTGATACTGCCAAAACGGTTGTGGCAGACCTTAAGATGTGTCGCGATAATATCATGATGCTCCTCCAAGCAATTGTTTGCTGGGTCGCTGACCACAAATTAATCCTGCCGCATCTCCAACCCACCGAATTTTAATCGCAACTCTTTTTTTCCCTTTGCGATCTTTTCAAGGCCGGCGCAACCAAGTGACAACATACCCAGTCGTATGCTGGTCGCACCCAGGGGTTGAGTCAACACCTTCAGAAAAATCGAATTACGCGAGCCGCGCTCTAAGCTGTGTAGGGTTCATAAGCTAAGTCTTTTTTAGTGTGAGCGGAGTTGATCCTGATCTACTTCGTGGGTGATGCCCCCAAACGAGAAAGTGCTCGTTCAATGTACGGTATTGACCGTTCGCATCCATCCAAACAGTTTGGGCGGTTTGACAACATTCGCTGCGTATGAGTTCGGAGTGCATGATTGGTATAAACCTGACATTCAAATTCTGAAATAGGCCAAGGTTTTTGGTAGTACCGTCATGCTTCCACGCTTTTCAATTATAGCCTTTTAAACTTTTGGTTGTGCAATACGATCTACTCAAGCAAGAGGACACAGACATGATATCTGACCACGAAATTCGTTGTTTCCACAGTGCATTAGCACCGCAATTTACCGTGACTTGGGAGCAGGATCGCCGATTAGTCAATACTGATATCTATGTGGCGTTGCTCCAGCCCTCACCCCTAATATAGCGGGTCCCTCTGGGATTTTGCTGTATTACCAGTCGATCCCACCTTCATCCCAGGCTCCGGTCTATGAGCTGCCACGTAGACAGCTGAGAAGATCGGTGAATGTCAGAAAACCTGACGACCCGGCAACGGGGCCTGAAATGAGCTGCCGAATAGGCAGTCGCGAAGATGGAGTTTTGCTGTTTTGTTAGTTGACCCCATCTTTATCCAAGGCTTCGGTCGATGAGCTGCCGCGCAGGCAGCTGAGAAGATCGGTGAATGTCAGAAAACCTGACGACCCGGCAACGGGGCCTGAAATGAGCTGCCGAATAGGCAGTCGCGAAGATGGAGTTTTGCTGTTTTGTTAGTTGACCCCATCTTTATCCAAGGCTTCGGTCGATGAGCTGCCGCGCAGGCAGCTGAGAAGATCGGTGAATGTCAGAAAACCTGACGACCCGGCAACGGGGCCTGAAATGAGCTGCCGAATAGGCAGTCGCGAAGATGGAGTTTTGCTGTTTTGTCAGTTGACCCCATCTTCATCCAAGACTTCGGTCGATGAGCTGCCGCGCAGGCAGCTGAGAAGAACGGTGAATGTCAGCAAGCCTGACGACCCGGTAACGGGGCCTGAAATGAGCTGCCGAATAGGCAGTCGCGAAGATGGAGTTTTGCTGTTTTGTCAGTTGACCCCATCTTCATCCAAGACTTCGGTCGATGAGCTGCCGCGCAGGCAGCTGAGAAGAACGGTGAATGTCAGCAAGCCTGACGACCCGGTAACGGGGCCTGAAATGAGCTGCCGAATAGGCAGTCGCGAAGATGGAGTTTTGCTGTTTTGTCAGTTGACCCCATCTTCATCCAAGACTTCGGTCGATGAGCTGCCGCGCAGGCAGCTGAGAAGAACGGTGAATGTCAGCAAGCCTGACGACCCGGTAACGGGGCCTGAAATGAGCTGCCGAATAGGCAGTCGCGAAGATGGAGTTTTGCTGTTTTGTCAGTTGACCCCATCTTCATCCAAGACTGCGGTCGATGAGCTGCCGCGCAGGCAGTTGAGAAGAACGGTGAATGTCAGCAAGCCTGACGACCCGGTAACGGGGCCTGAAATGAGCTGCCGAATAGGCAGTCGCGAAGATGGAGTTTTGCTGTTTTGTCAGTTGATCCCATCTTCATCCAAGATTTCGGTCGATGAGCTGCCGCGCAGGCAGCTGAGAAGAACGGTGAATGTCAGAAAACCTGACGACCCGGTAACGGGGCCTGAAATGAGCTGCCGAATAGGCAGTCGCGAAGATGGAGTTTTGCTGTTTTGTCAGTTGACCCCATCTTCATCCAAGACTGCGTTCGATGAGCTGCCGCGCAGGCAGCTGAGAAGATCGGTGAATGCCAGCATGTTGATTGTCACTGAGCACTGCCCGGTGGGGGTGCGGACAAAAACTTGGACTGTTTTCACGGCATAAGACCGAGGCTTTTACGTTATTCGATCGGGCCTCTGCCACCAAGAGACATCTTGATGCGTGTTTCGTTGTACCGGCGGATTTAGGCATCAACCTCGTCAATAAACTGGGCCAAGGTGAAGGCTCGCCAATCGCGAGGATAGAAGAACTTAATCTTCAGGCGTCCACAGAAGCCTTCACATGCGGGATTGTCCTGCGAGCTCGCCTTTCGTGACATCGAGCGTCGCTGCGTCGATACGTTCCAGCCAGTCAGGCCAGCGATAGTGGCCTCCGCGATCGCTGTTGGCGATTGGCCGCGCTTCGCTGTCAGCGATGGGCTCTACCGTTGCATCAAGCATGGTATTTACAAGGTCGGCATCCGAGCTGGTCCCTATGGTCCAACTTATGACGAGGCCGTCGAAGTAATCAATGATCGGGGAAAGATAGACTTTACCTGCTCGGATGTGGAACTCTGTGATATCGGTTAGCCATTTCTCATTTGGCGCTGCTGCCTGGAATTCCCGGTCGATGATATTCTCCGGCGCTGGGCTGAACTCTCCCAGATATGAGCTGTAACGCCGCCGCTTCGGCTTTGGGACGAACAGAGATTCCTGTTTCATCAAGCGCCGCACCACTTTCTCGGAGATCAAGATGAATTCCCGCGTCATATATGCTTTGAGGCGGCGGTACCCGTAGCAGCGATGGTTGCTTTCGAAAGCAACCTTCATGGCCTGTCGAATAGAAAGATACTTATCTTCCAGATTCATGCGAGCGCGGTGGTAAAAGTAAGTGCTGCGCGCGAGACCGAGCCGAGCCAATAGCGCCAGCGTCCTATACCGGTTTTTTAGAGCTACAATGAGCATGGTCTTTTCCCGATTGCTCAGGTTCCGCAGATCGCCGCCAAGATCCTTTATTCATTTCGCTCGCAGTCTTGAGAAGATCATGCTCATTCTGGAGCTCGCGGATGTCGCGCTGCAGGGCTTCGCGCTGACGCTCCAACCCTTCGAGTTCTGGGGGAAGGGCACTCTTCTTGCGTTTCATCATGGCAGGAGCCTCCAGGCCAAGAATCTGAGTTTTCCAAGCATAGGGCGTCGGCCAGCTAACTCCGAACTTTTCCGCCAAGGCTTGGGCACTTTCTTGACGGCTATATAGCCTGACCACAGCAGCCTACTTCACGGCGACAGAGCGACTGCCAGGGCCATATGCCGTGTTGGAGGCCGGCTTCACAACGATGGTGGGTAGCGCCCTAAGCCCCTGCCGTGCTTACAGAATGTGAAGAGCACCTCACTGCAAGGGTACCGACTGAAGCATATCGTCAGTGCCTAACTTCAAAACACTGCGCCAAAGAGGGCTTTTAAACACATGGATAGCGCGCATCTCCCTGCCCTGCTCGTGGGTCGACATCAGCAGTCCAGCCCATTCAAGCGGTCGCAACACGCAGGCCTTAAAGGCGTATATGTCCCGCCTGGCAGCATTGCGATCACTCTCCGGTTCACCATAGAACTTTTGGTATAAGGCAACGTCGCTTATGCCGTGATCGGCCTCTACGCTGATCACATTCATCCATACATCCCAATTCCCGAAGGGTTGGTCATCAAAGCGCGCATAAGAGGTGTGATCGACCTCGTGTACAAAATACGGGATCAATTCGACAAATAAGCGCCCGGGCGATTGGGCCAACTCTTTGCCGCGCTTGGTGAGCCGGAACTCGTCTTTAAAGTGGCCACCAAGGCGTAATTCAATCAGCAGGAAGTGCAGCACTTCGAGCGGGGCGAAGTCAGCTTCGTTGATTACCCTTTGATAACGGAACACGTCATCCGCACCTTCTCCTGGCCAGTCAAAATTCCGTACAGCCCATTGAACGAACGTACGCTTGAACGCCTTGTTTTTGGTGATCCCTATCGGTCCATGTTCCTGCGTATATCGCAGAGTTAGTAGAGCAGCCCGTAGCAGCGGTGACCGTAGGAGGTCGTGATGGCCGTCAGCGAGAGTTTGGTATTCGATCATACTTGGAACGTCTCACAGACCGCACCGCAGCGCCACGATATTCGCAGTAGCATAATCCGTAGCACTACGAGACGACTTTGGGCAGAAACCCGATGCAGCTGGATGTAAACACTGTATTTAGCGCGCGTGCTGAAAGGGCGGAAACCAGACATTCGCTGCGATTGCGAAGTGTTGGTCCACTATTGGACAATAGCAGCCATTCGGCAGGGTAATCACCCCTTTTATCTGGGCTCAACCGAAGAATTCACGCGGCTGTGTATCTACATCAACTACCTCCAAGTTAGCCCGACTTGTCGCCCGCTACCTCAGGTCAATTCTCGGATCCAATCATCCGCTAACAAATCAAACGGTTAGTTTTCGACCAAGCTAACGAATTGTATCCTTTGTGAAACCAACTGCACCTTGCAGCTCCAGCTCGAGCCAAGAAGAGCTCCGAAGATGTTATGGCTGTTTACTTTTGCGTCAGCTGTGATCTCATTTCCGTAGCTCGTGATCTTCCAGACAAAATCTGAATCACCAATACTTGTTTCTTCTGTGGATCTTCTTGAGCCAGAAAGGCTGTCCAAAATCTTCTCCTCGCAGACTTCTTTAGTCTGCTCCTGAAGCTTAGGCGAAGCTGAAACTGGAGATCGCTCTGGAAAGCTTTTCACCACCCAAACGCCCAGTCCGCTGAAGATAGCGAACACGACTAAAACCAATGACGCTTCGACGGGGAATTTAAACTTGCCGATTTGCAATTTATTGCCCTTTTGATGGGAGCATAAGAACACATGCTACCAAGTGTTGTGGAAGCACCCCGCGTCAACCTTTGATTAGATAGTGCGAAACTTAGCCGCGGCCTGCCTGAAGCCCCAAAAGCGTGCAAGCTTCGCGCAAGCAGATTATGGCTGTGGCAGGTGTTGCCATCGCTATGGGCCGCGTGCTCTTGAAGGGGCTCGCCGGTCCGCGCGGCTTCTTCGTCATCTCGATCTCCACATCGTCGAGATGAACCAGAAATCCTCCTATACTCAATTATCTCAAATCTGTCCCAGGAGCGCTGACCTCAGACCTGACAGAGAAGTGATTGACTTAACAACAGGGCATAACGATGGTCAGTCACAAATTAGGGGGCTCTTTTAATGCGAATCCGTCTCTCAACAATCGCCGGTTTTTTCTGCGTTCTTCTATCAGGTTGTTCCGAAGGCTCTATCAAGGGGTCTGAAGAAATTCGTGAAGGGCAACTAATTTTTGCAAAAGAATGCTCTGCTTGCCATGGTGTGCGTGGCAAAGGCGCAGGGTCTCCATCACTGGCCATGGGGATCGTAGCGCCTGACTTAACAGGGATCAAGCAACGCAATGGCGGGTACTTCCCTCGGGAATTTGTTAGTCGCTTCATCATGGGCCGTCTCGAAAAAGAAGATCCCTTTTCTGCAATGCCCGATTTTTCGACGGTCGGGCTTCGCCATGTTTACCCGAATGGGGGCGCAGATGGAGAGGTACTGGAAACCGATTTTGCAAATTTGCTCGACTACCTCGAAGCGATACAGGAGTAGGTAGGAAGGAATTCGCGCTAACCAGTGGCAGATGCTCTCGCCCGAGCGGTGAAGCCGCTGGAATATATTTTAAAGGTCATAGAGTGACATCTACACAGTGAGCGAGATACGGATCTTTTAAGTAATTGTACTGGGTTTGGTACGATCTGGCTAAAGTAGCTGCACAATGTGAGGTCCAATCCACGAATATCGCATCCGAACAAATGGTGGCGATGAGCCCTATTCGCCAATAACGCGGGGCAGTTGCGAATAGGGTCGTTATGCTTTGATAAGGCAACTTTAAACTATTTAATAAATGATTTTGCGAGAAAAATACTCCGTACCCCATTTGCCTGTCCGACGTCATCTTTGATTGACACAGACCGTAACATTGTTGGGAGGATTTGATGATCCGATCCGCTGTTTCTTCATTGGTTATTGGATTTCTGGCGGTCAGTGCTCAAGCTGAAGATGCCCGAAGCGAACTTGCTCGCCAGATTGAGGAAGCGTCAGTCACATCAAACCAGCCATACTTAGATACAGGTGTAAGTTTCGGATGGCAGTTATATCCTCCTCTAATATACCGTCGTGAAATGCAAATTAATGATTGCGATGTCACAGCGTTAACTTTCAAAATCAGCGACGAGAATTCTTCGGAAGGGCCGTTTATCGAAATTACATTCGACCTCAATCGCACGAGGATCCCTGATCCGTCTGTGCCGATTGGTGATGAGTATGCCTTCATGACTGGTAGCGGAGATGAGCCAAACGGCTCGGCGATGTTCGAGATGCACTTTTTGTCCCCCTATGAACCGATAGTCTGGTCAAAAACATCTGAAGCAGAGTTTGAGCAGCCAGCTGTGTTTATTCGGTTTTTGATGGAGCCTATCGTAGATGAGAAACAGCCCCGCCGCTTACTTTCACTTTTGAATAATTACCAAGCTGCATATTGCACATTCTCGGGTTAGTTTCTTTGGATAGAAGGTCACTTCAGAATTTCGCCTCTAACCGCAACTGAATCGAATGTCAGCCTGTTGGACAGACTGAATATAACGCCGACAAAAATGCTGCGACATGCACGAATGGCCGCTTTGACGGTCTGCTCCGCAGCAACTTGATTGTATAGTCAAGGTCTGATTCGGGCCGTCCGAACCTCTCAAAATGGCAAAAGTCGTGCTGATGCCGCGCTGCATCCGATGGCCGTTGTGAGCCCAAGTTACTGGATGCTGCACCATGCGCCGATGTCCACTCTCCGGGACGTGGACAAAATCGTGACAAAATCAAACCGGGTTAAGCCAGGGTTTGTAGCACAAGATTTTCAATGCTTGTCAGCGCATCGTCGCCCGTGACAAAAAACGACCGTTTTTGGCCTCAAGCGCTTATCATTGTACCCGCGTGTAGGTCTTCCCGGCCAAAACCCGTTCCACCTGTGCGATGTTTTTCGCACCGATGCGTCCGGCGATCTCTTCAGCGCCGTGTTTTTTCGCCAACGTCCGAATAGCCTGAACCTGCTTAATCGACAGCCGTCCATCGCGTCCGCAGATTTGCGCAATAGCCCACGCGTCGTCGCGCCATTTTTCCGCAACCCAAGGTGCAGGCAAGCCTTTGCGCGGATGCTCCTGCAACCATTTCAGGACAACCCGGTCCCGCTCGTCCGGCACCGGGACCACATTTTTGGAAAGCAGTCCGTGTTCTCGCATGTAGCGTAAGCCCGACTTCCCGCCCGGAATCATATTGAGACGTCTTTGATCGTCCCAATGGCCGTCCACCATAAACTCCTCCGCCTCATAAAGCGCTTCTACATCATCGGTCGCGGCCATGACTTTGTGGTGAATGTATGTGAGCCGACCCGCATCGCGTTCTTCGCGAAACCTGCGGTGAAACAGAAGCAGGCTGCCATGGTCGATGTTGCGGTGGTGCTCAGCCCATCGCTTCTGCCAACTGCGTGTCGTTACGCCCACATAAAACCATCCTTGATCTGGATAGGAGCCGCCGCTGCCAAAAATGTGCTGGTAGAGTACATATGACTTCTTGGGATACCCTTGGGGCTTGAATAGCATATGCGCGGGACAACTGAATATCGCCGCAGGCTTCGCCACTGTGCCTTCGTCAATCTCTGTCTTTCGCGCGCGTGCTGCCGTAAGAAGCGCGGGATCCGAGACAACCTCGACCTGAATGATGGGGGCTATAACGATTTCCCCATCCTGTGGCGGACGACCTGATTGAAAGGCTATATCCCGCGAAACGGCTCTGTGCTGGGGTTCTATTTTCTTTTGGGGTGCAACGAAGGGTGCGGCCCCCTCCAGAAAGATGACGTGAAACACGGGTATGATTTGCCCCGGCACAAGGCGTATAACGCCGTTGGGATTCAAGGCTGTCTTCATCCACTGGGCACCGTACTCGGTCTTGGCAAAGGAAACCAGCATAGCCTGCAAATGGCCCCGAAGCGGGGCCATCTCCTTGGGAACCAGATGGTCCCACCACATCCGGTTGATCAGCGTCATTTAACATCCTCCACGGCCTAACTGCACTCCGCAATCATAGCGCGCCACAAAGGCCTGAGATAGCCTCGTCAATCGACCAACACCACTCCGTCCTATGGCGGCAACAAGAAGCGCGCAGCAGGAAATTTCTACTTGGCTGCAACAAACTGCTGACCTAAAAAACCTGCACCAGTTTCTGCCCTCCTGACGACTTTCCAACCGCTTTGCCGGAGGATTTTGACCCGCTCTGATCATTGAAGCAGATCTTTATCCGTCTGCAGCGAATAAGCGCTTTGTCCGCGATGCGGTCATCCTGCAGCACTCTAAGTGCTGCAGGATGCATGAACGTCAGCTTTGGGGAAGGCGGCTGGCTGGATTTGCTATTTGTCGAATGTCGGCAATGGGCCGTTCGGTGTCTTTGTATCAAAGGATTTGACGCAATTTCTTGCTGCCTTGATTATTTGTGGACGGACAAGCATCGCAACCTATTCAAACAACAGGACTGCAACCTCCACTTTTGTACGAGGTACTTCTGCCGCTGCATTGACTAAGTCGAATAAATTTATCACGGTTTTCTGTCGTAGTTTTAATCTGGAATGCTCAGTAGATCCTCCCCATGAATATTGATCTGGACACAATTTTTGCGAATGCACCATCTCCCTATATCCTGCTTGATCCTGACCTTAGGATGGTTTGGGCGAACACCGCCTACCTCGAAGTAACAGGGAGAACCCGTGACTCGATAATTGGGAAGCTCATGACAGAGGAGTTTCCGGTACAGCCTGAATCCGTTTCTGATGAGATGCTGCGCGGTTCGTTCAGGCGTGTGCTAACAACCGGGAAACCGGATCACCTTCCACTGATCCCCTACCCTATTGAGGACGCAAACGGTCATCTCGTTGAACGGTATTGGAGTGCGACGCATACTCCGATCCTTAATGACCAAGGTCGTGTGGAGTTCATCCTCCAGAATACCGTCGATGTGACCGATCTTTATCTTGATGCACAGGTAAAGGGTCCTGGCGATATCTTGCGAAACGCTGAGCTTATGCAGCGCGCGGAAGCTGTTACTTCAAAAAATCTGGAACTCGGGAAGGCCACAGAGTTTTTCCAATCCGCCTTTGAGCAGGCTCCCGGTTTCATGGCGGTCTTAAACGGGCCGCAGCATGTTTTTCAGTTTGTGAACCAAGCCTATATTGAATTGATCGGTACTCGTGACGTCGTCGGTTTGCCTGTGCGCAAAGCACTACCAGACATTGAGGGGCAAGGTTTTTATGAAATGCTGGATCAAGTGTTTCAGTCGGGTGAACCGGTCTCGGTCAAGTCAATGTTAGCGAAGCTACGTCCCTCGCCCGATGTTCAGCCCGAAGAGCATTTCGTAGATTTCATATTCTACCCTCTGAAGGACAGCGCTGGTGCACCCACAGGAATTTTTGTTCAAGGCCACGATGTCACTGACCAGAAGAACGCCGAAGCCGCGCTGACTGCTACTCGTGAAAAATTCAGGACCATGGCTCAGACAATGCCGGTCCATGTCTGGACGGCAGATAAGGATGGTGGGCTGAACTGGCTGAACGTGCGTATCTATGAGTTCACAGGTTACTCTGAGGGTGATTTATACGGAGCCGAATGGGGCCGCGTTGTCCATCCTGACGATTTAAGGCCCGCTGTTGAAAGCTGGAACAACGCCATTCAAAACGTTGAAGGGTATGAAACTGAATTTCGAATCCGGAAAGCAAATGGTACGTATCGCTGGCACCTTGTGAGAGCCACGCCATTGCGGGGCGATGATGGAACTTTGACGGGTTGGGTCGGCACGAATACCGACATTGAAGATCGAAAGAATTCCGAAGCCATAATTGCCAAGCTTAATTCCACGCTTGAAGAACGGGTCGAAAAGCGAACCCGTGAACTTGATGCCGTCAACGCGGAGTTGAGGCAAAGCCAAAAGCTCGAATCTATTGGCAGCTTGGCAGGTGGGATCGCCCATGATTTTAACAACCTTCTTCAGGTCGTAATGGGTAACCTACAGAGTGCGATGCGCAATGTGCCCGAAGACTCGACCGTTCAAAAGCGATTGGAACAGGCGGTGATAAGCGTAAAGCGTGGCGCAACACTGGCATCTCAGCTTTTATCCTTCGCCCGTAAACAGCCTCTTTCACCGGTAGTGATTAACATGGGCTGGTTGATTGAGAACACTAAAGAGATTTTGCATAGCGCAGTTGGTCAGGGGATCGAACTTGAGGCCTTATTTGACGAAGGCCTTTGGAATACGAGCGTAGACCCTAACAGTATGGAAAATGCGTTGCTCAACCTCGCGATCAATTCTCGCGACGCTATGTCTGGTCAAGGGAAGCTCACCATAAATGCTGCCAATGTGGTGCTGGGGGAAAGCTTCGTGAGGTTACACCCTGATGTCAGCGCTGGTGAGTACATCAGGCTGGCGGTCTCTGACACGGGATGCGGAATGTCTCAAGAAACCGCTGATCGCATTTTCGAGCCTTTCTTTACCACCAAAGAAAGTGGCCGCGGAACCGGTCTTGGTTTGTCGATGGTTTACGGTTTCGCAAAGCAATCCGGTGGGCATATGACTGTTGAATCCCAGGTTGGTGAAGGGACTACAATATCTATCTACCTGCCCCGCTCACTCGAAACTGAGATGATTAACGAACCCGCTGGAGAGCACAGGCTGATCGGTGGGACAGAAACGATCCTGCTTGTCGAAGACGACGATAGCGTACGAGATACTGCGTTCAATTTGCTATCCGAACTTGGTTATACAGTTATCCAAGCCACCGATGCAGAAGAAGCTTTAGCTAAAGTGAAAGAAGGGCACCATATAGATCTCGTATTTACGGACGTTGTCATGCCAGGTGCGATGAATGGGCATGACCTGGCGCTACAAGTCGCGAACTTACGCCCCGAAATACTGGTACTTTTCACTTCCGGCTTTGTACAAGATACGGTCTTTCAAGACGGTCGATTGCTCAATGGCGTTCAGCTAATCAGCAAGCCGTACACACAAGTGGAATTAGCCAGCAAACTAAGAGAAGTTATCGGTCGCGAAGGGAAACCTCTTGCGGAGCGATCAGATAGAGCACAACGCAAACCCAGTTCGAGTAAGGTGCAAAGTGCCGAAGGTGCCGACGGTCTTCGCCTTCTGGTCTGTGAAGACGATGCTTTGATACGGATGGACATGACGGACATGTTGCGTGACGCGGGGCACCATGTGTTTGAATCTTCAAGTGCTGACAGTGCGCTTACTCTGCTAAAAACAGAAAACATAGATATGCTTATTACCGATGTTGGCTTACCCGACCGTACGGGCTTGGAACTCGCTGAAGAAGCGAGGGAATTAAATAGTGAATTGCCAGTCGTGTTCGCCACGGGAGGTGCCCACGCCCAAACTGGTACGGGCATCGGTAACTGCAAAGTACTGATCAAACCCTTTTCCGATACCGATCTTCTGGCTGCGATCAAAGCTTCGATGGCCAAACCCTAAGCCGGTTCTATATCGACCATCTTCTGCTCATAACTAAACCGACAATTCGTTTTACGGCTATCTGATAGCGTAGCGAAGGTCGTAAGAAGACCGGAAAAAGTTCAAGCGCGCACTTGCGTGGTTGTTAGCAAGTGGTCGCGAGTACGCCGTTTCCAGTGGTGTACGCTGTAATCTAAGTTGATTTTTCAAGCGGCTAAATGAGCGGCTTCGTTTTCTTTCGTTTCGATAATGGGCCCATCTTCAGGTGGCTCGGGCAAGCTCAGCACGAAACAAGTACCTTCTCCAAGCGTGCTGCTGACGGTTAGACTACCATTTTGTAACGTTGCCAGACTTCGAGCAATGGCTAAGCCCATTCCGGTACCACCGGCCCGCCGTGTCGCGGAGGAGTCGACTTGGTAGAAGATTTCAAAAATGCTGTCTAAATCCTCGTCCGGTATGCCAGGTCCGCTGTCCTCGACTGTGAAGTGAACCATCCCTTGCTCGGCGCTAATATTCATTCGAACAAAACCGGCATCGGTGAATTTTATCGCATTACCTATCAAATTGAACAGGATTTGACGGGACCGGACAGCGTCGGCAAACACCACTTCCGCGTTTTGCTCCACTTCAAAGTCCAGCCCCTTCTGATAGGAAAGCGTTCTAAGCTGATCTATAACGGGCTCTGCGATGTCGGAAACGGCACACAGCGTCGGTTCCACGACCAAGGTCCCAGATTCAACTTTTGCTACATCAAGCATCTCATTTACCAAAAATAGCAGATGCTCTCCGGATTTTACCAACCGGTCCATCATACTCGAAAGCTGATCGAAAACTTCATCGATCAATACCAACGCTTTTGACGATGCAAGTTCCCCATCTTCGTATGCCTTAAACAACTGCTTGGAGGCAGGTAACATACGCGCATTCTGGGAAATTTTGGCAACTCCAAGGATAACAGTAAGGGGCGTGCGGAGTTCATGGCTCAAAACTCCCATGAAGTCAGTTTTGGCATTACTTGCACACTCAGCTTCTTTTTTAGCCTTACTCAATTCTG
This sequence comes from Sulfitobacter sp. M39, assembly GCF_021735935.1. Classification (NCBI taxonomy): domain Bacteria; kingdom Pseudomonadati; phylum Pseudomonadota; class Alphaproteobacteria; order Rhodobacterales; family Roseobacteraceae; genus Sulfitobacter; species Sulfitobacter sp. M39. The sequence continues at coordinate 1,261,281 of NZ_WMDZ01000001.1, read as the reverse complement.
TAATATCTACACGAAGGCCAACGTAGCTGCCATTTTCTAAACGATGGTCAGAAACCTTAACGACCCTGTCATCGGAAAAATGCTGTTCACTATCAGTCGGATTCGTCGATTGGTAAGACGCCAAACGATCCCGCATCCAATCAGTTTCATTAGCAGAATCGTGCGATTTATTCAGTATTTTCGCTCCAGCGTTTAAAAACTGCCTCAAGTGCGTTCCCGGCGTCATAAGTGACCTCGGAAAGCCATAAATCTCCCTGTACCTTTCATTACTCATTATCAAGCGATCGTATTCATCAAACATGACGAAGCCGTCACTCAGTGCTTCCACCCCTCTGTTTAGCAAGGACTCCGCTTGCTTTCGTTTTTCCGAAACCCAGAGCACGTAAAACAGTGTGAGTATCAAAGTCACGGCCGCAACCGAAATCATGGTACGATGCATCCAACGGCCGGGGTAGGTTTGCGGCCAACCACCCTTTGTAGCTGCGTGAAGCACCCAGTCTTCGAACTCGAAGTCGAACTTTAGCTGCACGGTGCTTTCTTTCAGCAAGGCCTGTTTGCCATAGACAAATGTACCTTCATCATCAGGCGAGTGTCCGGAAATATCGATGTAGAGATCGTATCTCTTTTCAGCGTCCGCAATGCCAGACTTCTTAAGGAACAGATCATAATCCAGCACCAATGAGACCACCCCCCAGGCACGTCTTTGGTCCAAACCGGATACAGCGTTTGAATTTCCATCAAGTTTTGGTCGGTAGACAGGAGCCCTTAATATCAACCCAGCACCCCCTTGTGCCAAATTTACGGGCCCGGTGATCATTTCATCTCCGCTCGTAAACATTCTAACAATTGAAGGATATTCTGGTGAGTTCTGTCGGTAGTCTAACCCCAGAGCACCTCTATTCTGGTCTAAAGGATGAGCTAAAGTGATGACCATATTGGGTGCCGCAGCAATACCTCTTACACTGTCATCAATTCCACGAATATTCGACACGCGTTCTGCAAACTGTTTCTGCGATATATCTGGATTTTCACCAATAAAGGTAGAAAGTTCACGTAGAACAAGCGACTGCGAGTGGAGCACGCTTTCGAAGTTCTCACGCACCTCTAAGAGCTCACGATAGGTAGCAGATTTCACGCCTTGAAGATGTGAAGCATATAGCAACCTGTCGATTCGATACGCTGCAATCGTGATGATCATTAGCACGACGCAGACACTTATTACAGCCCATGGCCCACCAATGCGCATTCGCCCAAGTATTCTAAACTGCAATACCAACTCCAGTCTGTTTTTCTGCGAATACGCTGTTACAAGCATACGCCAGGAGCGACATTTAAACTAACGTAAACTTGGGTACCCAAATCTGACACCATGTGTCATTTCGCGTGAAGTGCCGATTTATTCTAAAGGATGCTTCCAGGATATTGCTAAGGTCATCAGCGTAAGCGCTAAGGCTATGACCTGCCCTGATCGCAAACCGATGCGTGAAAAACGCGTGGCTGTCAGCATCGGAAGCCTTGCCGGATGGGATAGTGCGCAACAGACCGGTATGGGAAGCACTCATTTTGCAACGGTGCGCAATGCATTGATCAATCTCTCTACTCCAGCGAACCTGACGTCCGCCAGCTTAGGTAAAGCCGCTCTACACAGAATATGGATGGACGCCCAAACAAGCCCAGTGGTCTAATAATACGCTGTTATAAAAGCTGCTATTGTTGCTGTGTATTTCTTAGCATGACAATCTCATCATTCAATCTGCTCCTGAAGCATCTCGCCAATTTTACGGCGCTGAAAAACATTGCGTATCTGATGGGTCATGATGCTCTCTGGCACAAAATAAGGTTTTCTGTCTTTCCACTCTGCCTTAAACCTGCGTCGAGCGGCCACAAGATGGGTTGCATGCCCATCGGCGGCGGCTACCGTCAGCTCCATCTCTTTAACTTTCTCGAACAAACCTTCGGTGCCCATGCGAGCGTTCGCACGGTTAAGGAGATCCAGAAATGAGCCGATATCGATGAAGTTGCCACTGTCGATTGGGCCCTGATTGGTACGAGTTAGAGGGTCATCAATTTCCTCAAGTGCAATCTCCTCGCGCTCCGTGACTTTGACGACGTACTCTTTGTCTTCAGTGACTATCCGAGCCATAACTTCCATTAAATATATTGGCTCAGCTCCCATATTAGTTACGAAGCAATGGGCGTTCTCATCTTGGGCAACAGATCGATTGATAAGTATTACAGCTTGCCTCTGGCGACGAAAATTCATCCAAAGAATATGGAGGTAGGCAAGCCAAACAAATGCTGTAAACAAGCTAATTGCGACTTGCAGTGTACCAGCGTTTTCGGCGATCCAATCAAGCATGCTGTACGGCTCTTTCTTCAAGCGGCAGGTATCGTGGATCAACGTTCTTATGGAAGAAATCGTTGCATATGCCTCTACTTGTTTTCCGTAAGTGACCAACTAAAACGAGGCGATCTTAACAGCAACGCCAGAAAAAAGTTCGCCTGAGCAGACTCCTAAATGCAGAAGTCTAAAACCTAAATCCTCGTTGCGATGTTAGTTCTACGGCCATGATCAGCAACACAGGAAGGGCGGGAAGCTGCCGTTCGCTGCGTAGGCAAACTAAATTGCGCAACTTGAAAAAGGAGACGTTCAGTGCGGCGGTCCTGTTTTCCGATGTGCCAAAGCCGTCTGTTGAATTTTGTCCGCTTCAATTTCAATTGGCCTGAAAGTAGACGGTGCGAATAAGGTTTCGAAAACAGAGTGATCAACTGCCAGAAGCGCGTTAAAACCCCGAAGAAACAGTCTTAGTCAAGGCGGCTTGGCTATTTTCTCTACGTCAGTTTCTTCATGACAAGTCAGGTGTTCGCCAAAAATTTCAGGTTTCTCTACGCTATATAAGCCTAATTCAGCACTTCAGCCCATTCGGGGTGTTTTCGAAACTGTGAGGCGGCGAAGGGGCACAGCGGCACGATCTTTTTGCTTTGCTTTCGCATGTCAGCGACAATTCGTTCGATAAGCATCTGCCCGTACCCGAGGCCCCGCAAGGCGTCGTCGACTTCGGTGTGGTCGATGATGACGATCTTATCTCCAGCTTTGGAGAAGGTCGACACGGCCTCGCCATCCTCGGTTCGCAGGACATAGCGTCCGCCTGTTTCTCCGTCTTCAAAATCTATTTGCATGAGGATCTCCGTCAAATTCTCAACTGGGGTTCAGCTATTCAAATGGTTCCAGACCTCACTCATCACGACCGAGCCTTCGCCCACCGATGACGCCACTCGCTTGACCGAGCCGGACCGCACGTCGCCAACTGCAAAAATGCCGTGGGTCGATGTTTCAAACGGCGACCGGCCACCGTTTTCGGTGCCTGTCAGAACGAAGCCCTTATCGTCCAATGCGGCATGCCCGGCCAGCCAATCTGTATTGGGCGCAGCCCCCGCCATGATGAAAACTGTGCGGCTGTCATAGCGATGATGCGTGCTGTCGGCTTTGTTTTTCACTGTCACTGCGGATAGCTTGTCATCGCCATGCAGATCGGAAATTTCGGCTTGGTAATGGATTGATATCCGTGGATCGGCCTTAAGGCGGGACGACAGGTAATCCGACATAGAGGCGGCAAGGCTGCCGGACCGCACCAGAAGATGCACGTGCGCCGCCGCGCGGCTGAGGAACATGGCCGCTTGCCCCGCGGAATTGCCGCCGCCTACAACGATGGCTTCCGAGTTGCGGCAAAACCGAGCTTCCATTTCAGTGGCGGCATAATAAACGCCAAGGCCCTCGAATTCTTCCAGTCGCGGAATCGGCAGCTTGCGATACTGAACACCCGTTGCCACCACAATCGACCGTGCGCAGAGTTCGCGACCGTTTGAACAGGTGGCGTAAAAGCGGTCGTCGCGACAGGCCAGCGCCTCGATCCTCAATGGCATGGCAAAACGGGTGCCGAATTTCATCGCTTGAACCTCGCCGCGCCAGACAAGGTCACCACCAGAGATGCCAGTGGGAAACCCCATGTAGTTTTCGATCCGGCTGGAGGTGCCTGCCTGCCCACCTATGGCAATATCTTCGGCGACGACCGCGGATAGCCCCTCGGCACCGGCATAGACCCCTGCGGCCACTCCCGCAGGCCCGCCCCCGACTATAAGAACATCAACCACTTCGTCGTTCGGGATCACCAGCTCGAGCCCCAGGGTCCGTGCGAGTTTTTCCGGGGTCGGATCGTCGATCACCTTACCGCCGAAAATCACCGCAGGGCCACAGTCCCGCAAATCACAGCTTGTGCGTTCCGCTTCGGCCTCGGCACTTTCAAGATCAATCAGTTGCGCCGCGATCCGGTTGCGCTGTGCAAAGAAGGCGATCTTCTGAATACCCTTATCAACATCCGCGCCGATCAATTTAAGCTCGGTTTGTCCATGCTCGACATTCCCGCGCCGTCTGGCGGCAAAGACAGTCAGAATAATGTCGCTCATCTCGGGGATGCGGGACATCAGTTTAATCAGGTCTGTGTTTTTGACCACGATCACTGTCGAGCCTTCACACGCCCTCATTTGGATCATTGACACCGCACCGGACAGCGTCCCGATTTCACCGGTAAATTGCGATGGTCCCATTGTGGCCGCGATTGTCCGGTCCTGCGTAATCGGATGCACAACCTCTATCTCCCCGCTTTCAATATAAAGCAGCTCCTCCAGCGGATCACCGGGTCGAATAATCGTGTCGCCTGCGCCATAAGTCCGTATCGTTCCAACCTCTCGCAGCGCCTCGACATGGTCCGCATGCAAGGGCGTCCGCTGCATTTGGTTAAGATCGTTAGCAAAGCTTTCCATGCTTGGCGTCCCTTTTTGCTGTTCATTGCTTGCTCTTGCCGCGTCGCGTCTCCGTTGATGAGGATAGACGCAAGATGCACAGACGCTCAATGAACCTTATATTACAGGCGTGCCGCACGTTATTCCCGTCGCACATTCCGGCGACCTGAACCGCCCGAATGTGTCGCTATCTTAAGGGACAGCCCGGCCTCAGAACGGCGCGAAGTTGTCAAACTTTTCCGTTGGTACCGACCACCTGTCTTTGGCCGAAATTTGCGGCGTTTGGATTCCGCCATGCGGGATCTGCCCCTGCTGGCCATACAGCCACAGAACAAAGTTATAGCGTTCGCCCTCAGTGATCGGCTCGGACGCGTGCGGGACGCTCCCGTGGTGGATCAAGGCGGTACCGGGTTCGAACGTCAGTTTTTCAACGCGGCGTGAAACCGGATCAATGAAGCTTACCGCAGAACCGGAGTACCCTTCATCGGGCAGGTTCAGGTTGATGTTCAATGTCACCGCAGAGGCATCCGAATGGGGGCGCAAGGATGTGTCCTTGCTGGCCTGCCAGCGGATAGAGAACCCGAATGTCTGTGTGTCGTAGCCCACGACGTCAGGAAATAGCAGTCGCGATACCGGCCGCATGTAGGCGTCCATCATCTCGCGATAGAAGCCCTGAAACCCGGGTGCCGCAAGATACCCTTCGGAGCGCGGGTCAAGCATAGCGCCACCGCGGTTCAAAACGATCCCATAAGGGGGGCGCAATGGGATGTCCGCATCGGCAACGCCGTCAAGGTATTCACGCAGGGCCGCAAGGCGTTCGACATTAAAAAATTGCGCGCGATAGACGCCGGGAAATACCTCTTCCCAAAGATCCTTAACCGCTCCTTCGGCTGTCGGATCTGCCCAAGCTTGTTCCACAGCCGCGCGCAGTTTCGGATCGAAAATAGAGCTGTCGAGCTGAGGCAGCTTAGCCTCGTTCTCCGTCTGCCATTCCCACCAAGCGCTTTCAAACAGATCGCGGTTCTGGTCCCAGAATTGTTGGACAGAGATATCGCGGTTAAGCATTTGTTCCCGGCTTGGACGGGCAACGGCGCGGGCTTGTTGAAGAGATGAAAGGGTCATTTGGGGCATCCTAATTATATTGGTGCGGGTTTGATACACAACACTTATTGATCGATATTTGCGTGGTAAATGGACATATTTTGTAATCAAAATTCGTATAATGGATATAATCAGCGATTTGCGTTAAGGTGGGATTCCTCTTCAAAATCATATCTTCACAAACGAAAGGCGCGGCGAGCTGAAGCTCGCCGCGCCATGTCGCACGTGCCTTGTGGTGCGTTATACGTCTACGACCACCTTGCCGATTGCCTTGCCGCTGGCAAGCCGGTCATAGGCTGCACCGACCTCTTCAAGGGTAAACTGGGGCTCATCCACCACCGGTTTCAGTGCGCCGCTATCAACCAGCTTTGCCAGTTCGGCCAGGATTGCACCGTGGTCTGCGCGGTCTTTGTCATGCAACATTGGGATCAGCATGAAAACGATGTGAAGCGAGGCACCCTTGAGGTGGGCCGGTGACAGGTCAAGCTCTGCCAGCGCGAGCGTCGTGGCCACATGGCCGTTCAGGGCGACCGCGTTAAACGAATTCGTCAGGTTGCCAGCCCCCACTGTATCCAGCACCGCGTCAAAACCTTTGCCGTCAGTATGCTTGGCGACGTAGTCCTCGACGGACTCCGCTTTGAAATCGATCGCTTCGGCACCAAGAGCGCGCACAACGGACAGACGTTCGTCGCCGTTGTCGGTGGCATAGACATCTGCGCCGAACTCACGCGCCAATTGCACGCCGATGTGCCCGACACCGCCAGAACCACCATGCACAAGCACGTTCTGGCCCTTGCTTACGCCAGCCCGCTTGAGCCCCTCATAAGCGGTGATCCCGACCAAAGGGATCGCGGCCGCTTCACGCATGGACAAGGATTTGGGCTTTTTTGCGATCAGCCGTGCATCAGCCGGCATGTATTCCGCCAGAGCGCCCTGAAGGTCGGCCAGACCACCGGCGCAGCCATATACTTCGTCGCCCACGGCGAAACCGGTCACGCCTTCACCGACTTCTTCGATCGTTCCGGCAAAATCCATGCCCAAAACAGCAGGTGTAGCGGGGGCAAAACCGAGGTCCGTACCCATATTGCGGATCATCATGTCGATCGTGTTGATGCTGGTTGCTTGAACGCGAACAATCACATGACCGGTGTCTGCGGTTGGCTTTGCCAGCTCGGTCAACGCAAAGGTGGAGGCGGGTCCGTATTCGGAGAGTGCCATGGTTTTCATCGGGTTTTCCTTTCGTTTATTTGCTGTCAGAGAGATAACATATCTGATGTGTAAGGTAATCGGTGCAAATCAGAGTTCAGTTTTCTGATTTAGAGGATAATTATGTCATTTTATCGCGGAGGGCGACCAAACGGAAAGAACCGCGCCGTGAATACCGGCGCGGTTCCTGAGTGTTGGTCCAAGAGATAGGTCTTAGTTGATGTCCTGTACCTTCATGACCAAATCTCCCCAATTGCGCTGGTTTTCGATGTCATGTTCGAGCCCCTGTTCGTCAGCGACTGTGAAACGTTTGATGGCTGGGGTCTTGCTGGTCGCTTGATAAAGCCAATAGGCCTCTGCCTTCAGAGCTTCTTCAATTGATTTGTCGATAGATTCGTAGACCATCTGCTTGCAGGCGTTAATCGAAGCCGCGGGAAATTTGGAAATGCGCTGCGCCAGAGCGTCAACGTAGGGGCCGATCTCATCGGGCTCAAGCGCCTTGTTGATTGTGCCCATGCGTTCCGCATCGTCCGCGTCGTAATCATTTGCACTAAGGATAATTTCCAACGCTTTGCCCAAACCGGTTTGACGGGCCATACGAGACGCGCCGCCTCCACAGGGCAGGATGCCCATGCCGACTTCCATTTGCATAAACTTGTACTTGCCGCGTGCGGCGAACCTCATATCGAGCGCCAGTGCCAGTTCATGGCCGCCGCCACGTGCAAAACCTTCCAGCTTGGCAATGGTCGCTTGCGGCACCCTGCTGATCCGTTCGCAGACCATTTGTAGATCAAGCAATACCGCATTCTCGCGCGAAACGGCTTCGATCGCCATATCTTTGAGGAGCTCCGTATCATAATGCGCCACCCAGATTTCGGGATGCGCCGACTGGAAGATAACAACCTTCGTATCGCGGTCCCTCTCAAGCCGCATGGCAAGGCTGTTGAGGTCGGCGAGCATCTCTTGCCCCTGAATGTTGACCGTTCCGTAATCGAACGTCACGGTAGCAATGGCATCTTTGACATCGACGCTAAAGGTTGTGAAATTCTCGTACTTCATAGTTTCGCTCCGTTGTGGTGCCCTGTTTTGCACAAGGCTTGAGTTGTGAACCGAGATGGTTCCTTTTCGGTGAGCTCTATGTTGATTTAATCCCAACTTCGAATAAACGGGGATGAAGCTGGCTACAGAATTCGGTTTTTGAATATAAATGTGTGTGACGGCTTTGTTGCTCAGTCGATTGCGGTCGTTGCCTGCCGCGCGCTGGCTGACCCCTGCTCGAGTTGCGTCATCTTTTGGATCAAGTTGTCTCAAACTGTCTCACGGTGAGACAGTTTTGATGCTCATCCCCTGTTTCGACATCATCTTCGTTGTTCCGTAACTCACCACGTTCAATCCTCACCCAAACGTTCATGCGGCAGATAAGCCGTGCACATGGGAGGAGGAATTCATGTCACCGACACGCGAAGAACAACATTGGATGTATCGCAATATGGTCACGAGCCGGAGGTTCGAAGAGGCCATTGCGAAGATCTATTTCGAAGGAAAATCACCGGCGTTCAACATGGCCAACGGGCCGATTCCCGGTGAAATGCACCTGTCCGACGGGCAGGAGCCAGTGGCGGTGGGGGTTTGTGCGCACCTGACTCCCGAGGATGTGGTCACAGCCACCCACCGTCCACACCATCAAGCCATCGCCAAGGGCGTTGACCTGGACAAAATGGCCGCCGAGATTTTCGGTAAGAAAACCGGCCTGTCCGGCGGTCGCGGCGGGCATATGCATCTGTTTGATGATGATGTGAACTTTGCCTGTTCCGGCATTATTGCGCAGGGCATGGGCCCCGCCGTCGGCGCGGCGCTCAGCCGCAAGATGCAGGGCAAGCCGGGCGTTGCCGTTGCCTTCGTCGGTGAAGGCGCGGTGAACCAGGGCGGCTGGCACGAGGCGATGAACCTCGCTGCCGTTTGGAATCTGCCCTTTATTTGCGTGGTCGAGGATAACGGCTGGGGCATTTCTGTCGCCAAGAAAACCGCCAGCAGCATCGGCAGCCACGCAGACCGCGCCGCGGCCTACGGCATCCCCGGCAAACGGATTGAGGGCAACGACCCCTACGCCATCTATGAAGCAGCAGGCGAGGCGATCGCGCGGGCACGAGCAGGTGAAGGCCCATCGCTGCTGGAATGTGAAACCTACCGTTTAGCGGGCCACTTTATGGGGGACGCCGAAGCCTACCGCCCTGAAGGCGAGAAAGACGCGCTATTTGAAAAGGACCCGATCCCGAAAATGCGTGAAAGATTGCTCGCCGAAGGTGCTGCCAGCGAGGCGGAACTGAGCACGATCGAGGAAGAATCTGCCGCGCGCGTTGACGCCGCGATCAAATTTGCCCGCGAAAGCGATGATGCAGCCCCAGAAGACGCGCTGACGCGTGTGTTCGCGGCATAAACGGGAGGGAGAGACATGACTAAATCCAATGAGAGAAAACTTACCATCGCCCGTGCTATGGCAGAAGCCACCGCACAGGAAATGCGCATCGACCCGTCCGTCTTCGTGATGGGCGAGGACATCGGCCCTCTGGGTGGCGTCTATGGCAACACCCGTGGGTTAATCGAGGAGTTTGGGGCGGAACGCATCCGCGACACTCCGATTTCGGAGACCGCCTTTATCGGTGCAGCCGTAGGAGCAGCGCAGGATGGCATGCGCCCTGTGGTCGAGCTGATGTTCGTCGACTTCTTTGGCGTCTGCTTTGATGCGATCTACAATCTGATGGCCAAGAACATCTATTTCTCCGGCGGCAACGTGAAGGTGCCGATGGTGCTCATGACCTCAACCGGTGGTGGCTATTCTGATGGTGGGCAGCATTCGCAATGTCTCTACGGCACATTCGCGCACCTGCCGGGGATGAAGGTTGTTGCCCCGTCCAATGCCTATGACGCCAAGGGATTGATGACAGCTGCCATGCGCGACGACAGTCCGGTGGTTTACATGTACCACAAAGGTTTGCAGGGGATGGGTTGGCTTGGCACCGAGGCGGGGGCAACCGTGCATGTGCCGGAAGAGCCCTACACGCTGGAAATCGGCAAGGCCAAAGTCGTGCGCGAAGGCAAGGACGTAAGCATCGTCAGCTGCGGCATGGGCGTTCACAACGCGTTGAAGGCGGCAAAAAAGCTTGAAGAACAAGGTGTCGGCGCGGAGGTCGTCGATCTTGTTAGCCTTGTTCCGCTGGACCGCGACACCATCCGCGCCAGCGTCGCCAAGACCGGCAGGCTGATTGTCGTTGACGAGGACTATATGAGCTACGGCCTGTCCGGCGAAATCATCGCAACCGTGACCGAGCATGATATCTCGGTCCTCAAGGCCGCGCCAAAACGCGTTGCCTTCCCTGATGTGCCGATCCCATTCGCGCGGGTGATGGAGCAGTTCTGCCTGCCCAACCCTGACAAGATCGTCGCTGCCTGGGACGAGATGCAAGCGGCCTGAGCCAAACCAAAACCTACAAATCACTGATCAACGGGGTCGCATGCAACGCGACCCCGAACAGGAAAGGACACTTCAAATGGCAACAGATATCGTCATCCCATCCGACCTCTGGGAAGAGGACGAAGAAACAGTGATCACCGGCTGGCTTGCCGATGATGGCGCAACCGTCGAGGAGGGCGCGCTGGTGGTCGAGATTATGACCGCCAAGGTGCAATACGAGATCAACGCACCTGCCTCTGGCACCCTGCGGATCAAGGAAGAAGCAGACGCCGTTGTGCCCAAGGGTGCAGTCATTGGTTCGGTCGAATGACCAAGGTTGTTCCCCTCAAAGGCGTGCGCGGCATGATCGCGGATGCCATGGTGAAAAGCCTCGCGACAGGCGCGCAACTGACCCACCACGGTAGCGCCGATGCGACGGCGCTGATGGCCGAAAAAACTCGTCTGGGCGCGGCAGGCACCAAGGTTTCTGTTGAGGATCTGTTGATGTTGGCCGTGGTGCGCGCCCTGAAAAAGAACCCCGAGGCAAACGGCCGGGTCGAGGGGCGCGAGGTGCATTTGTCTGATGCGGTTGACCTGTCGGTGGCCATCGCCTTGCCCGGTAATCTCTTGGTCGCACCTGCCATGTTCGGCGCTGATGCGATGGACGTGGCCGAGCTTCGCGCGGCGAGGCAGGATCTGGCCGCGCGGGCGAAGACCAACAAGCTGACCGTGACAGAAATGACCGGCGGCACATTCACCGTCTCCAACCTCGGCCTGACGCGGGTGGAACATTTCACTCCGATCATCAATGCGGGGCAAATCTGCATTCTTGGCATTGGGCGTATGACGGATCGCGCGATGCGGGGCGAGGATGGTGGGATCGAACTGCGCCCCCATGTGGGCCTGTCGCTGACCTTTGATCATCGCGCGCTTGATGGCGCACCAGCGGGTGATCTGCTGACTTCCATCTGCGAAGAGATCGAAAGGATGGCGGTGTGAACGCACCCCTCGAATATGTGGAGGGCGTGGCCGAGGGGCTTGCCCTTGAGGCAGCGGCCTTCACGGCGCAGGGTCCTGTAACCTGTCTCTGGAGCCCGCGCCGCCGCGCGTTGGTCTGTCCGGCGAACCTCCGGCGCAGGCCCGGGTTTGACGTGGCGAAACGCAATTCAGCTACGCGCGGCTGGCCGTTGTATCTGCGCCCCACAGGCGGCGGCGCGGTCCCCCAAGGGCCGGGGGTCATGAACCTCGCGCTGGCGTTTACCACTGATCGGACATTCACCATCGAGGATGGATACCGCCTGATTACACAGATCATTCAGGACGCAATACCTGCCGGTTGGACCACGGGAGCGACCCCGAACAGCTTTTGCGACGGCACATGGAATCTGTCCCTGAAGGGCCGTAAGGTCGTTGGCACGGCACAGCGCATACGCCCTGTTGGCAACGGGCAGCGCCGCATTCTGGCCCATGCGCTGATTTTGGTGGAGGGCGATCTGGCCGCAGGGGCAGCAGCCGTCGATGCGTTTCACCGCGACCTTTCCCTTGGCCCAATCGATGAGAATGTTCACACGACGTTGGACAGGGTCATCCCGTCGCTGCGTGATCCGATGAACACATTGGCCGTTTCACTCAATGAAATAGCACAGCGCGACATCGGACGCGCAACACAGCATTTAGGTCGCCGAGCGGCCTGAACCCAAACCCGCGTTAACAACAAGGGTAATCGATACCAAAGAGGAGGAACCAACCCATGACAGCCTATTCAGTTCTGGCCGTGACACCCACCGACGACAGCTGGATACCCGGCTATATCGAGCCGGTCGGCAAGATCATCGCCAAACATGGCGGCAAGTATATTGCGCGCACAACCAGCCACGAACAGGTCGAGGGGGCAGACCAGCCCGCAGCCCTGCGCGTGATCCTTGAATGGCCGGATGCGCAAGCCGCCCGCGATTTCGTGAACGATCCGGACTACGCACCCTATCTTGAGGCCCGCCACAAAGGATCGACCAGCGTTCATTTCATCATCGACGGCAAGGACGAGCTTGCCTGAGCACCTTAAGATACCCAGCGGTGTCCTTGCGAATTCCGCTCCTGCCGACGGCCTGTGAGAACGCCAAGAAAAGCCTAATAAACCCACAATGTGAGTGTGATCTGTACTCTATCACACCTCGCACGTGAGGCTCGGCGAAATGACGCAGCAACGCGCTCCGGTCGCCCTTGACAGGCGGTCCTTATTTACGAGACGGTGGGCCGGCCTGCTTCAGGTCGGCCGCCGGATCTCGTACATTTTCAGTTTCCGGTTAATCGTTGCGCGCCCCATGCCAAGTACGCGAGCAGCTTCGCTGACATTCCATCGGCTGTTTGCGAGCGCATCAAGGATCATGCTGCGTTCGTCATAGGCGGTTACCGGATTGGCGGGTACAATGGCGCAAACCGGTTCCGGTATCGCAGAGGTCAGAGGAGCGCCAACACAGGCTTGTTGCAAATCAAGCAGGTTGATCCGGTTGTCCTGTGCCGTTGCCAATGCGTTCTGAAGCGCGCCGCGCATTTCGCGGACATTGCCATGGAACGGTAGGCGACAAAGCGCATCTTTGGCCTCGGCACTGAAGGTGACGTTCCAACCAGTCAGCTGCGCGCACAGGGCCTGGGCCAGAACCTCGGGATGTTCACGCTTACGGACAGGGGGCAGGAAGACCTTCGAGCCTGTTAGAAGATAAAATAGGTCGTCTCTGAAATGCCCCGCGTTGACGGCGTCTATCAAAGGTTTGCGGCTGGTGGAAACCACACGCAGGCGGTTGTCATGCCCATGGTCATCCGTTTGGTGGCGGTGTTCTTCCTGTTCATTCAGGAAACGTCGCAGCTCTGCCTGCGAAGTGCGCGGCAACTCGTCCACATTGTCAAACACCAAGGTAGCGCGGACGCCCTTGCCATAGGACATTCTTGAAACGACGCGGGCTTGCTCAATGACCCTGCGCAAATGGTCTGTGTCGGTGTCACAGTCGCCAAGCGTCGCACAATCCAGATCTAAAACCGGTGCGTCAGGGGCATCGGTTTGCAGCAATGCGGCCACAAGCGCGGATTTCCCGGTTCCGGTTTCGCCTTCCAGATGCAGCATAGCTGTGTCTTCCAACATGGTTCGCGCACGGCGACAGGCGGCAGCCATGCTATGACTTCCGGTCGCCAACTGCTGTAGCGATGGTGCCAAGCGCCGTTTGCGCGAAAAGCTGGGCGGCTGCGGCTTGGACGCGCGTTGAGGTGTGGCGGCCCTTGGCAAAGCAACCGTCAGGTTCACGGCGGCCCCATGATTGACGGGCATCGAAAGTACCCTCTCGGGCACATTCACCAGCCGGTTGCTGTCGACGTTAAAGATCGCCTCGAACGCCTGACCCTTCAGCGATGTCGCGTTTGCGCCGTCAAGACTCGCAGAAACGGTCGAAGTGGCACCAATAATCATCCCTGCCTCGTTCACGGCGACCAGTGCATCTTCGGACAGGACGTGATCACGCCCTCCACGCGAGACCGTCACAAGCATCGCGTCGATAAACTCCTTTTCAAACAGGTTGCGCTGAATGCGATGCGCGGTCTTCGCCAACAGCTGCTGCCCAAACAGATAATCCGCGCGATTGCCCCGATCGACCGAGACCAGGTTTATGGCACCAATCAGCCCCCCGTTTGCATCCAGCACCGGAACGCCTGTACAGGCAAACTGCCTGAGCGTCGAAAAGTAATGATCCGCACCGCGCACAGTGATTGCGTGGCCCGTCCGCAAGGCCATGGATACGCCGTTTGTACCGGCCACGCGCTCGTCCCAACACGATCCAAGCGCGATGCCATTCCATCCGTCAGAGCCGCTCGTCGCCCCGCTATGTTCAATCCGAACAGAGACGCCATCGGCGTCGGTGACCACCAGACAATGACCGATTTCGCCCGCGACCGAAGCGAGATGTTGAAAGAAGCCCTGCCTGCCGCCGGTGCTCTCGACGATCTGTTCAAGTCGGGGGGCGACTTCGGAGGACTGCAAGCGCAGGATAGGTCGCCCAGCATCGTGCCGCAGTTTATACTGCCGCGCACACCGATCCCAAGATGCGGCAATCGCATCCGTTTGATTTGAGGTAATGAAACCTCCCATCAAATCTCCTCCCGACTCTTATCTTAGTGCGTAATCCCCTTGATCGGCAAATGTTTTGGGATGCTTTTATGCGCCACCCAGCTCACGAATAGCCGCCATCAGTTGCGCGACATGTGCGCGGTCTGCGGCTGCGGGATGGGGCCGTGCGATGCGTCCTGCATCGTTGTCGTAATACTGTCCCGAGGCATTGGCGAATTCATCTGACACCGCCGCGCGGCGCAGGATATCTGCCCCGATCCGCAGGTCGTTGCCCGCCATCCCATAGGATTCCTTGACCATCTTCGTGGCCAAAAGAGATCCCGGATTGACCGAGACGAAAACCGGGCCATCGGGGTGTTCGCGCGCCAATTCCTGCGACCAGATTGTCAACGCAAGCTTGCTTTGCGCGTAGGCTTCGTTGTGGCCAAGCTGCTGCTTGCCGCGCAGGGCATTTATGTTGACAGGGGCTTGTGCGGCTGAGGAAAGGCTCACCACGCGACCGTCTTTCGGGATGATCGGCAACAGGCCGATGGTCAAAGCCCAGGGCGCGATTGTGTTGACCATGAAACGGACGTCCAGTCCGCTGTCAGTCTGGGTGTTCGGCACTTTCAGAACCCCGGCGTTGTTGATCAACACATCCAGGGTGTCGTGTTTGGCACCAACATTTGCCACCAAGGCGTTAACATCGTCCAGCCGCGAAAGGTCCGCGCGGTACGTTTCCGGATTGCCCCCGACCTCGCGCGCGGCGGCTTCCAGCTTGCCCGCGCTGCGCCCGTGCAACAGGACGTTATGGCCCTCAGCGGCCAGCGTCTTGGCAGTCAAAAGGCCGATCCCGTCCGTCGCGCCTGTGATAAGAATTGTCTTGGTCATGTGAATGTCTCCTTAGTTAAGCAAGGCGCGGGTGGGCGCACTTTAATAGCGAACCAACGTACGGCTCTCGAGGCTTTGGCGGGGTGTCGTGACTGTCGGGTCTTCGACCAAATCAATCGCACTGTGGCCCACACAGGGGCGGCCGGAATTGTCGTAGATGTTGAAAAAAGCGACCTCGTCAGGCGTCATCCGTGAGCGGTAAATCCATTCGTGCGCAGCGTCTTTTGCGAGCCCCATAACCTGTCCCTTGCGATCGGGGTAGATCAGGTCGATTATGATCCAATCCGCTTCCTTAACAGTCGACGGACGAACAAAGCCAAGAGGTGCAGAGTTGATCGGGTTCGCGATCGGGCGCCAAGTGTTGATAAAGGCATAGTGACCTTGCGCCCATTCATTGGCCGTCTCGGGGCCAAGAATATCCACAAGGCGTTTCTGCGCACCTTCGCGGCTATAGTCGCTGTGGACATGGCGCGCCGGGCGGCGCTTGGCCTCCGGGTCGTCGACGCGAACCGTGTGGTCAAAGGTGATCACCTCTTTTGCGCCGACTTCCTGCATCAATAGATCGGCCAGTTCGGCATCATATTGGCTTTGCCAATGGCCACCTTTGAAATCCGATATACCCGTCGGGGAGTTGGCAAAGGCAAATCCGTCTTCTGCAAACTCCGTGGTGGCTTCGCCGTTCCGTTGATCCAGCAGCGCGATCTGGGCGGATGAAAACTCCGGCTCGATCAAGTTGCCGGCAATGCCGTCCACATCAATTTCAAACGCCTGTCGAAACGGCTTGTGGACGTGGTAGTTTACGGTTCCGGTCTGTGTCATCAGAAACTCCTTCTCAACATGATCTTGCCTCGACGCTTGGGGAAATTGGCAACGGGCCGACCTGATGTCTTGTCTGTTGAAGAGCAATTTATGCCTTGCGTTTTCTGGGGTAAACTGCCGATATTAGAGTTCACTTTTTTGATTTTGAGTATAATTGATGGATACCGATCCACCTTCGTCTGGTTGTGATGGGGGAGAGCGGTTAAATATCAGTGCTGCGGGTCGTGAACTCGGCCTTGCCCCTGCCGTGGCAAGCACCCGGCTTGCCAAGTTGGAAACCGAGCTTGGGGTGGAGCTGTTACAGCGCACTACGCGCAAGGTTTCATTGTCTTTGGAGGGCGCGGATTTCCCACCCAATGCTCGCGAAATTCTCGCGCGGTCAGAGGCCGCACAGGCGGCTCTTGGCGGCAGGGATGTCGGCTCAAAAAGCACGTTGCGCTTTGCGGCGCCCAGCAGTTTCGCGCAGCAGCACATCATGCCTCTCCTGCCCGAATTCCAAACCCTCTTCCCCGATCCGACGCTGGACCTGCGCCTGTCGGACACGAGTTTTGATACTATCGAAGGCAGCTTTGATCTGGCCCTCAGAAGTGCCCCGCTGGCGGACAGCAGTTTGAAAGGGCGGAAGTTGTCGGATGACACCCGCGTTCTGTGTGCATCGCCAAGCTATCTGGATGCCCACGGTACGTCCACGTGACCATCTGATCTGTCGAACCACCGCTTCATCGCGTGGTCCACCCTTGAGCCCCGCGAATTGATCAGCACCGAGGGGGAAATTGTAAAACTTAATCCGCAAACCATGACATGCCGCACAATCGTCGATGACGGCGACGCGCGTCGCGAGGCGGCAGTATCAGGTGTCGGAATTTCAATCAGTTCGCTGTGGAATGTCGAACACGAAATTGCGGCTGGAAGTTTGGTCCGTGTGCTGCCGGATCGGTCCTTGAACGAAGCGACGGTCCTATGGCTCATCCACCCTCGCTCTAATGTGTTGACCCCAAAAACAAGAATATTATAGATTTCCTGATCGAACGGCTGGGAAACCGATCTGGCTGGTCGACATGATACCAGGTCTCTTGGAGACATGGTCACAATTTACAAAGCCGCAGGTGTTTCGGTGAGCTTGCGGTTCCGGTGTGTTGGGTATTCAGAGCACATTTCGGGGGCAAAACGTCCTATTCGTCACTGCAACAAAATACCGCGCATTTACTCGGGATAGGGGAATTTCATGTGACGATGTAGTGCGACCTTAAACCTTCGACTTGGTTCTCAGATAACGGTTGCGTTCTGGGGGTAGCGCCAATGCGCTGGTCGATCCCATTGAGGGTGCTCAAAGGTTTCTATGACGAATTGGCTGTTTCTGATGCAAGTTTTGTCATCGCGATACATTGAAAGCCGTTGGTAATTACCGCCGCAGCGAATGTCTCCTTTGACAGGCCGCAGCGCAGCGGACGTATTGCTTGTTGAGAGTCCGCTGGGCCGTCTGTGGCGACGGCCCAGCGGTTTAGATTTCGATAGCTTCGGCGATCACCAGCGCATCTTCAAGCTCGACGCCGAGGTACCTGACAGTGCTGTCCATCTTGGTGTGACCCAACAGCAGTTGGACCGCCCTTAGGTTGCCTGTTTTCTTGTAAATCTGCGTGACTTTCGTTCGCCGCATCGAGTGCGTGCCATAGGCACTTGCCTCCAGACCAATGGATGTCACCCAGTCACGCACAATGCGCGCGTACTGGCGGGTAGAGATGTGAAGCCGTTCGTGAAAACGCCCAGGCCAGAGGTATTCGGATCCGACCATCAGCGGCTCCCGCATCCATCTTGCCAGCGATGCACGGGTGCCTTCGGAGATTTCGAAGCGCACAGGTTTCTGGGTCTTGCTCTGAAGAACCGACGCGCGTTCCTTGATTTGGCCGGATGCCATAACATCGACCACCCTCATTTTCACCAGATCGCAGCCGCGCAGCTTGCTGTCGATGGCAAGATTGAAGAGGGCCAGATCACGGTGGTTCTCGGCCAATTCCAGCCGCACCCTGATCGCCCAGACGTGTTTGGGCTTGAGCGGCCTTTTCTGGCCGACGATCCGGCCTTTGTTCCAGGCTGGGCGTAAGGCGCGGATGGCCGGTAAGTTTGATGTTTCCCTGATGGATCCTCCGATCCACCACGCCCTCCCACATCGACAACCCGACGTTGACAAGACATCATACCATATGATGCTGCGCCGCATCCGAGGTCGGCTTTGAGCCCGATGTCGCGGATGCTGCGTTTTGTACGAGAACGCTTCAGCAATTTCTTCTGATCGGGACCACCGCAATTCCGGTCAAGAATTCCCTTTCCACACCCTGCATCTTAAATGTGGCTTGTGAGAGAGAATGATGAACCCAATCGGTAGAGCAGTCTGGTATATAGCAATGCACTTTGGCAGCGAGATATCGCTCGCCGATGTAGCTCAGGCATCCGGGCTATCCAAATTCCATCTTGTTCGTGCATTCGGCATTTATGCGGGACGCTCGGTAATGCGGTATGTTCGTGCCAGACGTCTCAGCGAAGCCGCAAAACGGCTTGTCATGGAGCCCAGTGGCATTCTCGATGTAGCACTTGGTGCAGGTTACAACTCTCACGAGGCATTCACGCGGGCGTTCAAAGAACAGTTCGGGATTACGCCGGACCAGTTCCGAAGAACCCCCTCCCTTGAGACTATTAAAATAGTGGAGCCAATTAAGATGGACAACAACGAGAAAGACACTTCAGCTAATCTATCCGGCCCCCGGCTTATCGAGGGTGATGCGATGGTGATTGTCGGGCTGAAGAAGCGTTACGACGACAAAACGAGTGTACAGATGCCGTCCCAATGGCAAGCATTTCAAGCGCATATCGGAAATATCGACAACCAAAAGGGAGATGTGGCCTTTGGTGTGCTCTGCAACAGCGACGACGACGGCAATATCGACTACATCACCGGTGTTGAAGTCAGCCGATACATGGATGTCACCAAAGAGTTGGATGGCCTCCGTGTCGCCGCGCAAACCTATGCCGTTTTCCGACACGAGGGCCATGTGGCCGAGATCGGGCGGACTTGGAAAGCCATCTTCACTGACTGGCTGCCAGAAGCGAAATACAAACCGGTCGATGCACCGCAGCTGGAACGCTATGGCGAAGGTTTCAATACGAAAACAGGGATTGGCGATATCGAGATATGGATACCCATCGGCAAGTGAGCGGATCAAAATTGCTCTGATGGAAGCGGACCTGCGATGCCTGATTGCGAAGGTCTCATAAGTCCGCGTTCCACACCTTTGCACCTGCGCTGCGGCGTCGGCACAACTTGGGAATGGACGGTCTGGGCCGTTTACGGCACCGATCAATTGTTACAATCCATGCTGGTCAAGAATATCGCGCTTGCAGCGTTCAAAAGCCGTGTTGCGCTGCGCTTCCTCTGCCGCGTCCTTGGGCCTGGTCGGCGGCAGATAATACTGAACGCAATTTGAATGGGTCTGATACTTAATGCGCTCAAGCGCACATGTCGTCACATCGTTGGAGGGCATCGGCATGGTGCTGGTTGAGCATTCCTCACGGTAATACGCCAATCTTTCCTCGGCGCTGGATTGCCAAAGGAACCACGGCGGCCCCCCGATGCGATCAGGGTCCGGCGTGCTGCTTCCCCCACAATAGCCTGTTGGATTTAAGCATAAGAGGCGTTCGTTATTTGAGCAGGAAGCAACTGCGCCTCCCAATACGACGATGCCAGAAACTAACCATATGAACTTTTTCATAGATATCGACCTCTTATCCGATCGGTTGATCTATGCATGCCAAATCATTCCTACCGAGGCAAGTTCGGCAAGCTCATCGCCCTATTGGCCAAATTGACATCTTCTCCGACGCAACGCACCTTGCTGCACTACAAATTTCCAGCGGCACGTCCTGAATGTCCATATCAAGACAGCCTTACTTGAGTTGGTTCAAAACCGCCTAACACTTTCCGTTTTCACAACATGCACGCGGTTTTCGGATGAAGCGGTCGTCTGCATGACAGCGCCGAACGGCAGCTTTGTCCGCATTGCGGACCTAAGGGCTTGTTGCAGCTACCGTCTTCTTTGAGCCCACAGTCACCGATGCTGCACAACACTCCAAAGGCTGCTTTGCAGATGCTATCGCTTGATAGACCAGACCATCGCGGTTTCGTAACCCGCAGATTCCAGCAACTCAATCTTAGAAGCCCAACCTGCCGGACAGACGACAAAGGCGGCTCCTATCCCACGGTTGGCAAATGCCGCCTCAGCCGCTCGCAATA
Source organism: Sulfitobacter sp. M39 (assembly GCF_021735935.1). Taxonomy (NCBI): domain Bacteria; kingdom Pseudomonadati; phylum Pseudomonadota; class Alphaproteobacteria; order Rhodobacterales; family Roseobacteraceae; genus Sulfitobacter; species Sulfitobacter sp. M39. The sequence goes on along the minus strand of NZ_WMDZ01000001.1, from coordinate 1,240,638 downwards.
GCGCCCTCGCACCTTCACCACCGTGGTCGAGAGCCGCCGGGTTGGCCAGCTCAGAGTGGTAGTAATCGTCAATCACACCCGTCCCCGTGATGTCGTGGGCAGGGGGAAAGTGCAGCCGTGAGGCGGGCTGTGCGATGATATAGCCTTGCAAGTCCTCGGACGGTCTCAGAACCATCATGTCCCGATCTCGGAGAGTTAAACTCCGCGTCATCCAGGCTGAAAACCGTGGATCAGCTTCGGGATGGATTTCCCAGAACGGATCGATGTCAAAAAGAACCTGACGGTTCTCGGCGCTGCGGGCAACGATACCTGGAACATCGTCTTCCCTCGCTTGTCGAACATCGGCGGGCACTCCCTGATCGCCAAGGTCGCTGCGCGACAGATAAAGCGTCAGAGGTTCATAGCCGCTTGCCTCGAACGCGGTCCGCCAGACTTTGTCCGCCACGTAGGATGCCAGTTTGATCTTGGCACCGGCTTCTTGAAGAGCGTCCTCGGCTGCGGCCAACAAGCTCTCCAAAGTGCCGTTTGGTGCATCGGCTGCAACGAAGGAGTCTGGCAGGATCAGCCCTGGCTCGCCGAACGAACCTGCATAGATTGGGGGGACCGGTAGCATCATCGCATGGATGACACCCGTGATCTTCCCCCCATCGTCCGCGACATGCCAAAACTGTCGAAAGGGTTGTTGATCGGCTGATAGCGCAAATCTCAGCGCCTTTTCGATCTGCGTGGGCGCGTCGTCTGCCATCTTCCAGAGGATCGCACCCTCTACATGGCGTTCCTGCGCATCCAACATAAGTAGCTCGATCAGGCGCTGCATGTCGTCGGGTGTTGCTGGTCGGATCGTCTGGGTCATAGCTTGGTCTCTTGTAGCCATTGCTGAGTGCTGCTTTCCCGCCTGTATCGGCCGCCTGCACCAAATTGACAAAGCAGTATAACTCCATAAGAGTTTAGAAAAACTAACGCCTTTGAGGCATCGAATGAAGAACATGAACCTGAACGCGCTCCGGGTGTTCTCTGTCGTCGCATCGCACGGGAACCTGCAACGCGCGGCTGAAGAACTGAAACTATCGCGTGGTGCAGTCTCTCAGCGGATCAAGCAGCTCGAAATCGAGCTGGGGGTGGTTCTTCTTGTGCGTGGCGCACGTGGTGTCTCGCTGACCCCGGAAGGCGAGCGCTGTCATACGGCGATGGAAGACGCTTTGGCGATCCTCGAGACTGTCTTTGTGAGCATCGGCGAGGGCGGTGATCGCATCACGCTACACCTTGGTTCTTCCACCGCAACGAAGTGGCTAATGCCCCGGATGGACTCTTTCGCGGCCAAGTTTCCGGACGTGTCTCTCACCACACAGGTCCACGAGCATGTTCTGGCGCGCAGTCTGGGCCGGAACGAGATCGCTATGTGGCCCGGTAAAGCACATGACAAGAATGCAGCCCACGTATCGCGCCGCTTGGCCGACATCCGTTTAATTGCCGTATGCAGTCCTGATTTCTTGCGACCAGAATGGCCAATGGGGCTGGAGACGCTGCTGACGCTGCCGCTCCTTCAGGACGCACACCAGCGTTGGGAAAAGCTGATCCATAAAACCGGGTATGGAGACACGCACAAGCTACTCAACTTCGACAGATCTGCCTTGGCTCTCGATGCTGCAATCGGTGGTCACGGCATTGCCATCGCGCCGACCTATATGGTGGAGAATGATCTTCGGTCAAAGAAACTGGTGGAGATTTGGGTCGATCCCGATCCCTCTGATGATGCGCTATATATCTCATGGTCAAAGGACCATCTGGGCCAGACGCGCATCAAGCGGATCGTTGATTGGATTGCATCTGAATTCGAGTGAAGCCGACCTTCGGTTCGGGAAAGCGAACGGCAGCAAAGTCCGCATTGCCGCCATCGACGGATCAAAATGCTTCGCAACTGCTCCAAAGTCCGCTTCGGGGAGGCTGCGGCCCGGCGACGCAAGGTTGGGTCAATGTCCGGTGTGGGCCGTTGGTGCAAACTGAGGTCAAAAACTGAGCCTGTAGGCTGTCGGTTCGATGCCCCACTCACCTTCATCAATTTGCTCTGCTGGGTTTTTGATGATTTGATAAATCGGTGTTTTCGACCTGCACCGCGCAATTAGGAACAGTGAGTAACCATCTCCATATTTTTTTGCGGAATTTAGTTCGTTGGCAGTAATCTCAATGTTACGGAAGGCGGCTGCTTGGGTTCCTTTGACTTCTACGCGGTGAAGTTTTCCGCTGTTGTCAATGTAGTCGATATCCCAGCCTGGAGTTTCTCCAATTGCGGCCCGATGGGTGTGATCGCTGGATCCGTCAATTTTTTCGAGTAGCTGAAATGCCAGCTTTTCAGCCCAGTCTCCAATAGCTTTCGCGTTACGCGAATACCGACGGGACGACTTTCCACCATTATTTATGCCCTTTTTAGTTAAGAGCAAATTACGGGCTTGCTGGGCGTTTATTTGGTCGAAAGGAGGCAAGTTGTTTTCTTGGAGGTCGTCTTTCTCATCGACTCCAGATGCACGCAAGATGCTGTCAAATGTCGCAGCATCAGTCACGCGAACGCCATCGCGAAATAAGTTACTCGCACCTTGTTCACGGCTTATACCGTCAACTTTCGCAGATACCGGTTCCAAGAAACGCTCATACTCTTCGATTCGACAAAACCACGCAATCTTTCCGCCTTTTTGTCTATCGGGATCTGGATCTTGCCATATAGAACCAATGCGACCAGTGCCAAAGTAATGGGCCTCGCCTTTCTTACCATTTGCCCGATTTACGCCTTGATAGTAGACAAACTGTTCTCCCTCGATGACTTTATTCCGATATTTCGTAGGGTAGTGGTATTGTTCGCCCTCAATATCTTTCCAATCGTGGGCATCATTAACTGTTACCTCGTTTTGTGTGAGTATCAGGGGCATTCTTACTAACCTTCAATTTCAAACTAAACATATCGAAATTAGACGGTTCGCCAAGCGGTTTTAGATCTAAGCGTTGCTTCCGCTGGAATGTCTGCTTTGACGGGCCGCACCGCAGCATCCCGACTGGCTGATGGATGTCCGGTTTGGGCCGTTCTTAAACAGATACTTCTTACTCTATGACAATCCGGAAACGTGTGGTTGTTCCACAAAGAACCAGTGGTAGTAAGTCGCAGCGCTCCCTATTAATATTGTTAGACTGATTGTATTCTCTGCCTACCTATTCCCGGGCGAGCGTTTGGGTTTTGCGCGAACCTGACGAACCCTTCTGTTCGAAATTGGTCGAGGTCGGTTCTGGCATTGGTTCCATGAAATACAATTAGAAACCGTCTTGTGGTCGGTCTTTCGCTCGCCCAGGCTTGACGTTTGCTCGTGCAACGGGCCTTCGATGGTGGTCTTCGATACGGTCCCACTTGGTTCAGATTGGGTTTCCAACTCGTCGAGGCACTCATAGAGGTAGGAGATTTCCTCCTCCATCTCCTGAATCTTCTGTTTTAGTTCGGCTTCGCGGTTTTCGAAGTCAGCAATCAGCACTGCAGAGTGCCTGATGCTTTGCTCTGTCATCCGAGCGATCTCATCTGCGACGATACCCTCCATCGCGCTTTGCATCGCTAAAACTTCAGTTATAATGCGGGTATGGCTTTCTTCGGGCAGTATAATTTCTGCTGATAAGCCCGCGGTTTTGTCTGCCTGGTAGCCATTCCATATATCTCTAATACGAGAGAACTTCCCCTTTCCCCCGAGTTCTTTTTGGATTTCGATAGGGGTGGCGTTTCGACCGTGACTTAATGTCAACTTCTTGCCCGCTGCAATGATCTCGGCTTCAGAATAATGTGGTGTTCGCATGATGGTTTCCCTTGTTTGCTGCTTACAAAAAGGAGTTGGTACCGATCGCGGATTTACGGAAACAAAAAGACAAACTATTTTCACCCCTCGGCCAGAGGTTTCTCAGTGGGTAAGTTAGTAAGTAAGTCATTTGTAACTTTTTTAGGTAAGTAAGTTTGTAAGTAGGTCAACAGATCCGCGCTTGCAGAGCCGGAACTCGCCAAACACATCCTCTCGTCGGTTTGCCAGGTCCACAAAACTTTACTCAAACTATTTTTCAGATTTGGCACCTGAAACCAGTTCCCTGGGATGCAACATGTATCCCCGCAAGAATTTGCCCCGCTCGACCGTATTTTCAATCTTTCTGGTGAGGAATACTTCGATCTACTCCACCCAGAGGGGACGCATGGTCAGCCAAAGGTTTTGGTTAAGTTTCGTGACAACACGTATAAAAGTTTTTCGCTGAATCGTGATCAATGCAGATTGCAGATGCACGCTTATTTGGATGAAAGCTGTTTTCTAACGCTGAATCGGTTCAAAGATGGTAGTAAAGCTGGTTCAAACTTGGTCGCATTGAACGCGCTTTATCTCGACTTAGACTATTTTGATACAAGCAGGTGGCGAGGCAAAAGTGCTGACGAGGTACAGGTAGCTTTCACTGCACATCTGTCGCAAGCTGGCCTGCCCTACCCGTCCATTTTTACTCAAACGGGACGTGGCCTCGCAGCAATTTGGCTTATCACTGAAATCCCTAAGAAAGCCCTATCACGGTGGCAAGCCGCAATGGAAGCCTTGGTTGGACTCTGCACACCGTTCGGAGTTGATAAAAGAGCCAAAGACACGTCCCGCCTTTTCCGCATACCAGGATCAGTGAACGAGAAAGTGAACCGAACGGTCAAGGTAACTGGCGGTTCTGGGGCGAGGCATTCTTTCGATACATTGGCAGATCAGATCTTTGTCGCATGTGGTCGTCCCAAACGAGCTGACCTAAATGCAAAAACCAAGCCGAAAAGCTCAAAACCGAAGACAGAGACAAACATGCCTGCAGGCCTTACACAGGCCCGTCGATTTAGCGTGATACTGCAAGACCTCGAAAAATATAGGAACGCAAATGGGGGGGTGATTGATGAGGGATACAGAAACGTGTGGCTGCACTTCTATGCCACCTGTCTTACCCACTTCAAGGATACCAGCACTATTGGGCAGGACATTGCGAAGATGGCCGAGATCGCCACGCCTGGTCTAAGCATTGGGGAAGTGAACGCGATCATCAAGCAAGCTGAGGAAAAGGCTAAACTGCCGTATTCCGACAAAGTGATTCCAGGCGGACGATATTATTACAAGGGCGAGACGATAGCCGAAGCTTTGGGCATCAGCTCCAAAACTGCCCGTAGCCTTGGACTGAAACAAGTTGTCCCTCAAGAGGAAAAAAGGCGTCGCCGTGCGACTGCCGAAAGGCAGCGCCGTCAGCAAAACGGTGCCGTGCCTCGTGCGGAATACCTCGATGACAACGATACTTCTCGGTCACAGCCCTGGCTGAAATACGGTCTCAAAAGATCTCAGTACTACGTGCGCAGGAAGGCCGGAACCTTGCAAGATTTGATAGATGACTAAGACCGGACAGGTCCGTGCCCGCTTCAGGGGTTTTAACCATTAGCTTCACGGCTGGGTGAAGAACCAGAGCGAGAGGTTTGCACTACTGAACCAATAGGCAGGCCGTCAGACGAACGAAAAGCGCACCTGCTGATGATTAGCCGCACTCCGTATCGACCAACGCCCATATGGCCGGACAAAGATATCATTCGGCTTCGCCCATTCCCTCGACTGACTTCAGAAGACCACTTTTCCAGTGTGCAACGGATACGACCGAACCTGGCTCTGCCCGCCGGGTTATCCCTGAGGAGAGTAGACGCTTGGACCTGCCACTATACGATACCATTTGGTTTTCTTGTTTGAGTTTCTGCCCCGGAACTAAAACATACAAACCAAAACGGCATCTGAAATATTCAACGCAGAAAATACGGAAAGGCTGCAAACTTGTATCTCGTCACAGCCCGTGATGAGCATAGCGGGAGTACGCATATGTACCAAATCACACGTCACCTAACTCCGTCTTGTCTCCAAGCGGGGCCCACCCCTAATCCAGCTATGGTACCACCTAAATTCAATCTCGAAAGGAGGACATCTGTCCCAAGTATGGACTGCCCGACAGGACTGTTCGGCTCCCTACCTCCTTCACCTCGGTTTCAGAACGATAAATCGCGGTCATGTGGCTCGATGATGGCTTTGCGGCTCCACACCCTGCACTGTCTCGCCTTGCCCAGCCCCGATCAACCGTACTTAGCCATGGGTCATTGCCAAGGTTTATATATGCCAATACCATATGGGTTGCCTGAAGATCTCCCACTGGTGAGGGACGCAGTATGATCAGTTCTAACGCTAAGCAGGATCTGGAACAGTCCCTTTTTAATTTGCACACCCAGATCGCATCGACACGGGCCTCGCTCTCTGCAATTGCGGCATATGGCCGTTCGACATCGATGCTACGAAGAAGCGCCTTCATTCTGGATCGTAGGCTGGACTTCGGGGACTGGTATTCCCGCGAGTGCCTGACCGAAGCTGAGACCATACTGGAAGTTGCAAAACGTTGGGTCGTTGATGGTAGCGAGAGATGCCTGATCTGGCAGGAAGGGTGTCCTCACGAAGGGTGGTACGAAACCGTTCTCCCCTACGAGATCGAACTGTTGGACAATGAATGTCGTGCGCTGGGCAAGTTTTGCTCGTTACTCAAAGCATCGCTCGACCTAAAATCAGCCATCGAAATGATCAGCGAGCTGCGTCTTTAATAACGTTGCGGGGCAGCAGGATATCCTGCTGCCCAGGATGCTACGGGGCCACAATTCCGGCGTCATTAAAGATGTTGCTGGCGTGAACAATGGGTGACACGATTTATTAAACATCACAGTGTCACACGCCGGCCTGAACTCCCTCAGTGACAATCTTAACCTTTTATATTTGTATGTTGTACTATTGGTGCTGGCCATTAAAGCAGCTTCCGGTCGAGCAGTGACACCAGTCGACAAAGGACCGCGCGTTGCGACAGATACCGTTTATTGCTCAACCCGCGCGAAATTAGGCTAAACCGCGACCAAATGCCCGTCTCCCATGGCTCTATACTTAAGAATCTGTGGAGATTGGCCAATCGGCATTACCGGGCTTTTGAGCTCGGTTCCCAACACTTCGCTGACCGGAAGCTGGCGTTCCGGGTCCGGAAATGGTGCGGCCGCAATCAGACGTCGCGTGTATTGATGCTGAGGATTTCCGAATACCTGAGCGCTGGTACCGATCTCGACAATTTGCCCCAAATACATAACTGCCACGCGATCAGCAATGTTCTCAACTACTGCCATATCATGCGAGATAAACAGATAGGACATGCCCAACTCAGACTTGAGCTCCTGTAAAAGGTCCAACACCGTTGCCTGAACTGAAACGTCAAGAGCCGAGACGCTTTCGTCGGCAACGATAAGCTTAGGATTCAACGCTAATGCCCGCGCAATACAAATACGCTGACGTTGTCCGCCTGAGAATTCATGGGGGTAGCGATCGAGAGCTTCGGGGCCGAGACCGACGCGCTTAAACAGCTCGGCTGCACGATCTGTTCGGCTTTGAGGTGTCCCGATCTCATGAATGACCATCGGCTCTCTGACCAGATCTCCCACGGTCATGCGACCGTTAAGTGCTGCCATAGGATCTTGGAATACCATCTGCATCGCGCGCGTATTGGTGCGCTGCGAGGAGCGGTCGCGCAAGATGGGCTTGCCGGAAAACTTGACGACCCCCTCGTGTGGGACAAGTCCAGTCAAAGCACGTGCAATAGTCGACTTGCCACATCCGCTTTCACCCACGACGGCAAAAGTCTCCCCGGGAAAGATATCAAAGTTTACTTTTTCCACGGCGTGGACGCGCGCTTGAACACGATCCAAAATTCCACCGCGAATATCATAGGTGACCTTGAGGTCTCTCACGGAAAGCAAGGGCTGTACCGTGGTATCAACGGTGTTGACGCGTCCCTTCCCCATGCGTGGAACACTGGAAAGCAGTTGCTGAGTATAAGGCATTTTGGGATCGCGAAATAGCGTGCGCACCGCGGCCTCCTCAACCAACTGACCCTTTTGCATCACCAAAACTCGGTCCGCCATCTCGGCGACAACGCCCATATCGTGGGTGATAAGAATTAACGCCATACCCATTTCTGAGGTGAGTACGCGCAGCAGGTCCAAAACCTCACGCTGCACGGTAACATCCAGCGCAGTTGTCGGCTCGTCTGCAATCATCACATCTGGGCGAAGTGCAATGGCCATAGCAATAACGACACGTTGGCGCATACCGCCAGATAGTTCATGCGGATATTGTTTCATTCTGCGCTCTGGTTCGGTCAGCCGCACGGCCTTGATCGCTTCTAAGGCACGAAGACGTGCAGCCCGTCCCGACATGGGCTCGTGCGCGCGAATAGCCTCGGTTAGTTGATCACCGATACGCATCACTGGGTTCAGCGCAGTCATGGGTTCTTGAAAAATCATAGCGATACGATCGCCACGCAGGCGCTGCAACTTATGCTCGGGCAAAGTAGTGAGGTCGGCGCCGTCGAACACTATTTTGCCACCCGAAACGTGGACAGCAGGTGGAGGCAGCAAACCCATTATAGCTAAGGAGGTGAGCGACTTTCCCGAACCGCTTTCACCTGCGATGGCAAGCGTCTCGCCTGGTTTGAGATCGAAGCTGAGGCCCCGTACAAGCGGTTGTATACCTGCATCGCTGCGTACCGAGATATCAAGGTTCCGTACTGACAAAACCGGGGTGCAGGCATCGGCAGCCACAGAGGCCGCCGATGAAATTTGTGCTGGTACCGTCATTCGAACACGCAGCGCGGAAAGTAGAAGGACACAATCCAGTTTGGCATATCGACAATCTCCGAAATACGCAGATCGCCACATGTAGATACCAGCATATAGGCATCTTCAGCTGATAGACCTCGCGTTTTGCATAACAAATCGACCATCTGGCTTACCGCTTCTTTTGCGCCGGTCATCAGGTCTGGGCCAATACCCGTGGTGACCTCATACCCCTTGGAATCCAGGTGGTTGGTAACAGGACCCGGTGTTGTAAAACGCGGCATTTTGAGATTTGCGTCTTTTATCAGGTCGAGCGTTACTGTGGCATTCATAGGGCTCTCAATCGCAGTACCGCAGACTTCGCCATCGCCTTGTGCCGCATGGGTATCACCGATGGAGAACAGTGCTCCAGCGACTTCGACAGGCAGGTACAACGTCGTTCCCGCAGCCAAGTCCCTGATATCAAGGTTGCCACCGACACGGCGAGGCGGGACGACTGTATGCAACCCTGGTTCCGCGAGAGCGCAACCAATGGTACCAGCGAAAGGCTTAAGTGGTACGCGCCCGTTTTTACCAAACAGAGCTGGGTCCAGCGTATCTGGATCATACTTCCAGATTGTTAGCGCCGGATCCTCAAACTGATCTGCCAGCAAGCCGAAACCGGGTATATTTGCGGTCCAACCGAAGCCAGAAGGTTTAAACCCTTCGATGGTGATTTTCAGCGCGTCACCGGGCTCTGCCCCGTCCACGTAGACGGGACCCGTCACCGGGTTGATCTTGCCAAAATCCATAGCCGCGACATCGGCAACGGTACTGTCCGCATTCAGTTGACCCGCTGAGCTGTCGTGGCATTCGAATTCGATTGTTTCACCAGGTGCCACTGTGATGGCTGGGACAAACGAGTTGTCCCAGCCAAAGTGGTGGCTCGCGCCGTGAATAGTATAGTCAGGACATTTATTGCACATCGTTTACATACACATAGTCATAGTTAACAGGGATAGAGACTGGATCGACGTAGAGTTTGTCATCGCCGCCCATACGCTCGGATTTCATGGTGTATCGCTGCTCGTTAAACACGGGCACCCAAGGCGCGTCTTCCATGACTGCCATATAGACATCGGACCACATTTTCAGACGCTCATCGACCATAGCCGGATCTGTCATGCTGTCGGCTTTAACTGCCATCGCATCTGCATCCGCATTACAGTACCATGACCAATTCCAACCGCCCTGCACAGCCCCGTCGCAGCCCAGGATTGGACCATAGAAGTTTGACGCATCTGGAAAATCCGCGATCCACGCCATACCACCTGACCATATCATAGGTGCTTGATCGGCTTCACCGCCAGCGGCAATAACGCTGGCTTGCGCGAGGGACTGGATAGTTGCTTTCACACCGATTTTCGAGAGGTCCTGCTGGATCGCTTGAGCGATGCGCGGGTTCGGGTCGGTATTCATGACAAACAGTTCTGTCTCGAAACCATCAGAGAACCCAGCTTCGGCCAAGAGTGCTTTTGCAGCTTCGGGATCGTAGGGATAACCTTCATACCCTTCTGTGTATCCGGGCATCGAAGGTGGAAGCGGTTGTGTTGCTGGAACCGCACGCCCGTTGATGACTTGGGTAATGCGCTCTTTGTTGATCGCCATATTGACGGCTTTGCGCACGTCGACATTGTCAAAAGGCGCCATCTTAACGTTGAGGGTAATATAGCCGGTGTGAAGCTGCCCGCCCTCGATTACGCGCGCTGCTTGTTCGGGATCACCCATGACCTCTTGGAATTTCGCTGGTGGAATACCGTCCCCAGGTACGTCGACTTCGCCATTTTGAAGACGTAGCAATGCGACAATCGGCTCCTGGCCCACCTCGAAAGTGACGCTATCCAGATAGGGCAGTCCTTCGCGCCAGTAATCCTGATTTTTTTCGAAAACCAACTTCTGACCGATCGTCCAGTCTGCCAATTTAAATGCACCTGTACCCATCGCTGTTTTGCCAAAATCGGCACCCGCGGCTTCGACCGCTTCCTTGGCCACTACAGAAGCGAAATTCAGCCCCATAACGTGCAGAAACGTCGCATCCGGCCGTGACAGAGTGATCTCTACTGTTTGCTCGTCCAACACCTTAACGCCAGACAGTTCAGTTGCTTCGCCCGAGGACACAGCGTCATATCCTTCGATCGATCCAAAGAAGCCCGCGCCAGGGCTTTGGGTCGCCGGATTAGTTACGCGATCGAGCGAGTATTTCACGTCATCAGCCGTCATCACGCGACCGTTGTGGAACTTCACTCCTTCGCGAAGTTTGAAAGTGAAAACCTTGCCATCTTCCGAGATGTCATAGCTTTCGGCAAGTCCGGGGCGCAGTTCGGTTGTGCCCGGTTCATAATCCATAAGCCCATCATACAGAGACTTGATCATAGACCAGTTCTGCCAGTCATACCCGATAGCAGGGTCCAAGGTGGCCACGTCGTCCTTATAGGTCACCGTGATGTTGCCACCAGATTTAGCGTTCGGATCAAGATCGGAATGAGCATCGGCAGCTGCTATCTGGGGCAGAGCAATGGCTGCAACCAGTGCCGAGGTTGTGAGTAGTTTTTTCATTGTAAGTTACTCCTGTTGGGTAGGTTTTATTAGCGGACCTTGATCCGCGGGTCGGCGAACAGGGACGCAATATCTGCGACCAGATTGCCAATAACGATGGCGCAAGCTGATACCAGCGTGACGCCCATGATGATTGGTATGTCCACGCGCTGGATCGCCTGCCATGCAAGCTGTCCGATGCCCGGCCATCCGAAAACAGATTCAACGACAACGATACCGCCCATAAAGATGCCGACGTCGATCCCGATCATCGCGATGATCGGCAGAACGGCATTTGGCAAAGCGTGACGCATCAAAACCCGTATACGGCTCAACCCTTTAGCGCGTGCTGTACGAATAAAATCCTGTCGTAGTACATCAATCATCGAAGATCGCATCATGCGGCTGTACCAGCCCGAGCCAAGGATCCCTAAGGTGATCGATGGCAAAACCAGATGTGCAAATGTGCCGTAGCCACCGATGGGGAACCAATGCAACTGGACCGCAAATACATAAAGCATCAGTAGGCCAACAACGAACTGCGGTGCAGATACGCCGATAAAGCTCGCCATCATTAGGGTGTTATCGGTAGCCGTCCCTCGTCGCAGAGCCGCGACGACTCCCATGGTGATACCCAAGATCAGTTCACAAACGATGGCTCCCAACATCAGAAGGAGCGACGCAGGCAACCGAGCTGCTATAAGCGTACTGACTTCGGTCTTTTGCAAATAAGACCGTCCCAGATCACCCTGAAGTAGATTGCCCAGATACCGCGCGTATTGGATGATAAACGGCTGATCTAAACCAAGTTGAGCCCGAATGTTGGCGACAGTTTCCGGTGTCGCTGAACGACCGGCAATCTGACGCACTGGATCTGCAGGAAAGAGGTACAAAAGTGCGAAGGTGATGAAAGAGACGCCCAGCAGTATAAGGCAGGACTGGATAAGACGCTTGGTGATAAAGGCCAACATTATGCGCGCCCCCGTTGTGTAGGGTCCAGCACATCACGCAGCGCGTCACCCACAAGATTGAAGGCCAAGGCTAAAGTAACGATTGCCACGCCGGGGAAAAACACAAGCCAGGGAGCCGCTTGAAAGTATGTTTGGTTCTCGAAGATGATATTGCCCCAGCTCGGTGTGGGAGGCTGGACCCCTACCCCAAGAAAGCTAAGCGTCGCCTCAAGCAGCACCGTGGTCGAGATGCCCAGTGTACCCCAGACAATTATTGTAGGTGTAAGGTGTGGCAGAATGTGCTTGAATAAGATGCGAACATTTCCTGCGCCTAAAGTACGCTCTGCAGCTATAAACTCACGCTGCGACAGGCTTGCAGTCTCGGCATAAAGCACCCGTGCGGTTTGTACCCAGTTCACTGTGGCAATAACCATAGCAACGATCCACAATGACGGTTGGAATATCGCCGCGAGGCAAATTGCCAGCAAAAGCGCAGGGAACGCCATCATGAGGTCGGTGAACCTCATGAGGATGTTGCCCCAAATTCCCCCGAAATAGCCCGCAGTGACACCGATAAAAGTTCCGATAATCAGGGCGACTCCATTCGCCAAAACACCAATAATTAGCGAGGTGCGTGCGCCGTATAAGATGCGCGTCAACAAATCCCGACCAAGCAGATCGGTTCCCAGTGCAAACTGCGCCCCAGGTGCCATCGGTGCGCCTTGCATCGTGAGACCATCAAACATCTGATCGTTTGGCTCATATGGAGTGAGGTACGGTGCGAACAGAGCACCAAAGATGGTCAAAGCAATTAATGCCATGCCAAACAGAGCAAGCTTACGCTTCTTCAATCGCTGCCAAACCGTAGGTGGCAAAAGTGCAGGTGTCGCCTCAGCAAATGCCACGGTTAGCTCCTGTCGTCTCCGAATGCTTAACGATCTGCACCGCTGCGTCCTCCATTGTCATTTTCCATGCCATCGCGAGTTGGCGTAGGTCGTCGTATGCGGTCTCTTCAGAGCCCGTTTTTTTCGCTAATAGGCTTACGGCTTGAACAATCGTCTGCCGCGCTGACACGCGATCCCGCAGGGCACCAATTTCAGCCAACAATGCTTTTCGTCTTTCGAACGATTGCCGCGCCATTAAAAGAGACGCAAAAACGCCACTCGCAGCCAGCGGCTTGACCAGCAATGCATCGGCCCCTGTCTTGGATGCCCATTCGATCCGCCCCGGCGCTTCAGATCCGACGAGTGCAATCATGGGCATAGGCGACTGCCCCGACGCCCAGGGAAATTGAGCATCATGGCCTGCATCCGTGTCGTAAAGAATGAAATCGGCTGTGATCGCGGAAGCAGGCAGCTTTGGCCAAGCGGTTTCCGCCTCAAGACCGATGGCCCGCAATTGACGCAGCAATATTTGTAGACGGTCATGCGCTGGGTGCAAAACAATTGCACGAGCCCCTTCTAACCCCGCAATATCAATTTGTGTGCTCATGCTTGCACGACCTTCAGCATCGGATCGCTAAACTTAGGGTGTCTCGATGGTCGGGTGAGATACGGGTCGGGTGCAATATCCGACCAACTGTGCAGAATTTTAAAAGCGCTGTTTCGAACCTGCGCGATATGCACATCGAGCGACTTATGTTGTGTCGCGGGATCAATTCCGTAGCGGGCTCCATGTTGCGCCAAATAGCTGTCGAACGGTCCACTTGCACCGTGCGCAAGAGCTTCAGCCAAAGTCAGCACAGACTGAAAAGCAGTACGCTCTAAGGAAGAGCCCTCCCCGTTAGATGTGGGGTTCTTACGGAATGATGGACCGACCGAAATCAATCCCTCTGCTGCGTTGCCGAGTACAGGAAGTTCAGCTTCTGTTAGATTACACGATAGCAACGGGCAGTTGTCAGATGCGAAATATGGGTCACGTTGCCCCAGTTCAGCATAGGCTTTGATGAAAGCGTATGAGGAGGCTCCTACAAGTGAGTTCAAGATGAATTTCGGGCGACTTTTTTCGATATCCTCGATCAAGCTTTCTACGGATGTATCGCCAAGCGGCAGGTAACGTTCGCCCAATACAGAACCGTCCGCAGCTTCAAGCCGCGTGCGCATTACTCTGCACGTTTCCCACCCCCAAATGTAATTGGATCCAACAAGGTAGACCGACATACCGAAGTGACGCGTTGCCCAGCCAAGCAGCGGCAGAATGTTCTGGTTAGTAGCAGCATGGGAGTAGACAACGCGTGCTGACGTCTCGAACCCCTCATAGGGCACGTTGTACCATAGGGTTGCCTGTGCGCGATCGAGCTCAGGAATAACTTCTTTGCGGCTTGAGGAAGTGACGCAGCCAACCACATGCTTCGCATTAGAACTGGATAGGATTTCCGCGCACATTGGGGCGTAGTTGGTCAGTTCCCCTGCTGGGTCCCGGACGATAGGGTTAAAAGAAACCGGCAAATCATGGTTGGCGTTAACACTTTCAATCGCCGACATTGCGCCGGTGAACAACGCCTCAGACAACAGCTGATACGTGCCTGAACGTGAGTACAATACACCGAGATCGAATGTCTTAGACATGGTTTCCCCATAAAAAAAGCCCCGACACAGCAACCCTTAGTTGCTTCTGTCGAGGCCCGAATGCCCTTGCCTGGTTATTGCCCAAGCATGATCTGACTTAAGATCACCTAATTTAAATGCCCCAGAGTCGGGTCTGGCGCAATTTATTTTCGAAAATATGTGACAAAAAGTCTGGCGAACCTGATTGACTGCCTAAAATTTGTGCTCAAGTTTACTGCCACGCGTATCTCGGTAGGCCAGATAACGTAAGTAGCGCAAAAAACCCTGCAGTGCGCACAAACGGCGACCCCGATTTACCTGGCAACATAAGCGGCTCAAACCCTGTCCCATTGACAATGCGACGTGACCGGAAGGACTGTATTAAAGCGGCTTTGGGAGAAACCGCACTCATGAGGGGAGAGAAGCATTGCTTGAAGGTGAACCACCTACGCAGATATTGCCGATTCCGATACGGGAAGATGGTAGGCAGCATACTGGCGCAGCGATCAATACAGTATTGGGCAAAAAGTACGAAGACGCGGGGAGCCTCTTGCTCGCTTCATCAAAAGGCTTGGGCTGGGGAGGTACCGTCAATGCAGAGCTACGGCGCCATAATTCGTTGAGCGGAGCGTCCTTCATCCAGCCTATCAACGAAGTAGCCATTGCCTTAGCTGGCAGTGCCGAAATCAGGCGCCGTGCGGATGGCGCTGAACAGCGATTTGAGTCTCGAGCCGGTGTATCCTGCATTTGCCCAAAAGGTGTATCAGTTCGCTACCTCAATATTAATGGAGATAGCCTGGATATGCTTCATCTCTATTTAGCTAAGGACGTCTCTGGCGGTCTAAACGATCAAGATACGAATGCCGAAGACGCAGGGCTTGTTTACACTGGAGGCATATTCGATCCGCTAATTCATCAGATCGGGTTGGCAATTGCTGAGGAGTTGCAGGCAAGTACAAAAAGCAACCGGATCGTATTCGATACATTGAGTTTAGCGCTTTCGGCTCGGATATTGCAGCGGCACACCCGAGCCGACGATTGGGCGCGCTCTGATGCCTACATTAGCTCCCAAAACGCCAAGGGCCTTGATCCGATGCGATTGAAGCGTGTGGTCGAGTTCATGACGGAAAACCTATCTGAAGACATTTCCCTTAGCGACTTGGCCGAAGTATCTTGCCTGAGCATGTTCCACTTTGCGCGGGCATTTAAGCTTTCGACGGGGTCATCGCCTATGTTACACCTCAGTCAAATGCGCTTGAGCAAAGCTAAGCACCTCTTAGAGCATACTATCATGTCGATCGACGACATTGCAGAAAATGTCGGCTATTCGTCTGGTGCCAACTTTGCGCGCGCGTTCAGAAAGCTGTGTGGAATATCTCCTTCGATTTATCGTCAGCGAACACGCAACTAATGCAACTCTCGAACATGCTTAAACCTTAAAATCCGCAAATTGCGTCATATTGCGCAACCCTTGCACACTATTAGGCAAGTCGAGACAGGCCAGCTCTGCCTTCTATGCGTATCCTCAGCAAAGCATGCGGGCTCTAAACCTGCCTTCATGCATTTGCGTATAATCTGTGGAGGAAAGTATGAAGAACGTTGAAACGGTAAGCGTCGCACATCTCGGGGGGTCAGAGATAGGCTATTGCTTTGGGGAGGACTTCGATCCCTCCCGTCCGACATTGGTAATGGTGAATTCGTTTGCGACATCAAGTCAGCTCTATCGACCCCAGTTTTCAGACAGTGCGCTATCTGACACGGCAAACCTGGTGTCATTTGAATTGTACGGGCACGGTAAAACTCGAACGCGTTCCGAACAGTTTACCTACTGGGATTCCGCGATTGCTAACTTACAGGCAATGGACAAGTTAAACGTTTCGTCGGCATTCGTTTTAGGCACGTCACAAGGTGGATGGGTTGCCGCACGCATGGCCATGCTGGCACCAGCGAAGATAAAAGGGATAATACCTTTAGGTACTTCAATGGACTATGAAAGCCAGCAGAGCCAATCTTTGGGCTGCTGGAATGGGTCTGAATTCAACAGCCCCCTTGTTGATGCACTTGCCGACCCGGTCGATGAGAGCTGGGAGCCTGCAGACGAGTTTTGCGACGCGTTATTGGCTGCAGGTTTCGGACCTGACGTCTCAGACGATGAGCGAGCCTTTTGGCACAAGACCCTGAAAGAAAACTACGCTGGTGATGATGGACGCAAGCGATTGAGAATGTGTGCTATAAATCTTCGCGACCGAGATGGTCTGTATGGTCGCCTTGATTATATTAGATGTCCGGTTGCGTGGGCGCACGGAACAGCGGACCAGGTCTATTCGGTTAAGAACGCTGAACTTGGGGTATCTAAGTTTACCAAGTCCGAGGACGCTAAACTAACAGTCATCGAAGGTGGCCAGCATTTTCTGAGCGCGTCGCACCCTGAAGAGGTGAACGAGCTCGCGCGATCATTCATTAGTAAATGGTCGTAAAGTTTCACCACGACACCGAATGTTGTTATCGGTCATGCCACCGACACACGTGATTGAGCCCGATTGAAACCATACGAAGGTGCGCAGAGCCATTCATTCAGATGGATTTGCGCACCAAACTTTGTGTGAGCTTAAAGGTTTTGGCTTTATTACTGCCAAATCCGCTCTGGATCGAAGTCTCCGGCCATCTCCAACACGCTTGACTGCGACACATATTCGACTCAAACCTATTCTCAAGAAGACAAACCGGACAAACTTTCAAATGTTATCAAGGTACTGATATTATGGCAGAAAATCCTACCATCCCAGCCAACACACCAAATTGAATACTTTCAAGAACTTACCGCATAGCATGTGTGACATGCGTGGCAGTTGTGTGTTACAGTTTTTTTGCTCATGGTAACCTTCCTTACTTCAATGGTTTTCCCTCCTTTATACTAAGACTCGATTTGGGTGGCCTGAGAATCAGGCTATGAGCCGACATCGTTGATTCTTTGATGTCCCCATAATTTGACGGCCCTATTTCTTCGATCAAGGATTTGAGCATGAGTGACCTGGAAATTGTTTCGCTTGGTTAACAACAATGCGAGCGAAGTGCTCAGCACAGGTCTCACGCTAGAGAAATCACTTCACACATTGATAGAGAAAAATCTGGAGACCTTGCTCGGTGTCCGGTTCTTGGCGTCAGAGTTCTCGACTGGCACTTAGCATGGCGGGCGCACGGACACCCTTGCGCTGGACTAAAACCGTTTCCCAGTCATCATCGAATACAAACGCTCAACCAATATGAAGGTCATCAATCAGGGTCTGCTCTATCTGGATTGGCTGGTGACCCATCGCGGTGATTTCGAGATGTTGGTGCTTAAGACATTTGGGGTTGAGGCCGCACAATCTGTTGAATGGTCCTCCCCTCGCCTGATCTGCATAGCCGGGGATTTCAGTAAGTTTGATGAGCATGCCATCAAGCAGATGAACCGCAATATAGACCTGCTCCGCTATGTGAGGTTTGGTGATGACCTTCTGCTGCTAGAACAGATCAATGCGGCGGTATCGCTGTCAACTGCGGCAACCACCGTCACTGGCAACAATTCAGCCGCTGCGAAGGCGAAGTATATCACTGTCACGGATTATCCCTCCAAGGCCGACACTGGCCTGACAGACCTCTATCTGGCGTCGAAGGACTATCTGATGGGATTGGGCGACGGCGTGCAGCACAAGACTTTAAAGAATTATTTTGCCTTCGAGCGGATCAAGAATTTTGCCTGTGTTGAAGTGAAGAACCAAGACAAGAAGGTCGTGCTTTATTTAAAAATGAACCCTGACACTGTAGAGTTGATCGACGGGTTTACCCGTAATGTTCGGAAAATTGGCCATTTTGGAACTGGTGATCTCGAAGTAACGGTCCGATCGCTCAGCGATATGGAGAAGGCTATGCCGCTTATCGAGCAAAGCTATGAAAGCGCATAGCGGACTCGGCTGAAATCTAGTTAGTTTGCCTCCTTTTTTCTATAGCACCGGTGAAGCGTTGCACTGGACCAGCTTAGCTTTCCCATCGCTTTCCTCGGAGCGTCATTTCTTTGCCTGTTTTTCCTACCATTCAGCAACGATTTCCAGCATAAGCGCCTTCATGCTTATGCCACGCTCTACGGCTCTGAGCTTAAATTGTCTATGCCATGGCCGTGGCATGTTGAAGGTCATTGGGTCCAGGATCCTCACTCTCTACAGGAGCTCTATCCGCATCCGGAATATCATCTGGCTCTTCATCATAGTGTTTCATGCTCCTGGCTCCTAGGTTTGCAATAACATCGCATAAGGCTTGTTCATACATCACATCAAAGCAAGGCATAAATCTATTATTCACATACAATACAAACACTTAAACTCTTACTTACATTGTAATGCATATCAGGCATGGATCAGCTCCCCTTGACTGACATGCCCTCCATGGCGAAGAAGCACCAACAAACGACATCCTACAACACAATTAAAATAATATGCTTCCTATCGGGGGCATGAAAGCTATCGGAATAGAGAACAGCATGAGTAATTGTTATAGTCTGGACGGTGCAAAGTGCGTGATCATGTCAGCCGGTCGTCGAATGGCAGGCTTCTGCCAGAGACAGCAGCGCGGCTCTGTTTGGCATCAACTCGCTCTATTCCTGCGAAGCACTCGTCGGTGCGGTATTTGAAGAGTGGGTTACCACACCAGAAACATCGACATCTTCCTCGATATTTGCAACCAGATGCGATTGATCGCCTAGACTAGAGAGGCGCGCGTGATCACGCGCCTGATTCAGGAAAAAGTGAGCGAGACACTCCGGCCCCATGGCCCCAACACTTACAGGTTACACAATGATAGCGTTAACCTTGCGGAGCCTATTAGACTGCTGCCAAGACTACTCAATCGGTGATGTCAAATGCTACGAGGCCTGAGGACGAACCCACAGCGGTGCCCATCAGCGAGCTACAGTGGCTTGTGCACAAGCGGAAGGGGCACTTCCGATCGACGCAATTCGCACTACTACAACGCTTATTTGCGCAATTTCAGGGCTCTCCTTCCGCGCATATATTATAGGGTCTACAATTAACGCCTCGCACCTTTAACATATCAGATTAAAGGCTGCCGAATTGATCAACGCTGCGAAACAGAAGCTTCGGCGCTTTTGCCTTTAGATCCAATGTGCTGCGAATTTCCAATGGGAACCGGCGATTCTTATCATTATGCTTTAAATATCAGCCGCGCACCTAAAAGGTCAGGAGTGCGGCGCACATAAAACTACGCCGTCTGCACAATAGAGAAATAAACTCATAAACTTAAACGACCCACACAATGACATAGGTTTCGACAATTTAGGAAGCAGCAATGCAGCGGAGGACCGTCCGTTAGCCCCCCCCCTCACCGTTAAAAATAAATTAAGATTTTCGAAAACAGTATAACGATTAAAACTTGACTGCCATAAAGAGATCAACCAAAACGTGTGAGTAATTCACTATTGGAATAGCCCTCCCTATTAGCTTGGCATCCAGATAATAAAGAGATACCTCGTGACGTCCAAAAGAAATAAAAAATCGGCCTCAGTTACAACAAATGAGGTCGGCCGCTATAAGCCTAAAGAATATCGTGACACCCTATTTCTACTGCTTTGCATAACATCTTTAGGTATCGCAGCCTTTTTCTTAGTAGCAACTTTGTTTGATAAGGCTCCAGAGACCGGATTAATATCATATCTTGGCCGTCTTGAGCTGGATGCATCAGAAAAAGCGATGGGAGTAGCGGTGGCCCTCGCTGGTGCGTTCGCTGCTACACTGGTTGCCCAGGCAGCTTATCGGGCACAGACATCAGCAAACAATAATGCAATTTCATATGAGGAAAATTCAGCAAAAAGACGTTTTTTTCAGGTCGCCAAACAGGACCTTGAGAGCCACCGCGATCTTCAAGGCCGTATTGAAGATATATTTCAAATTGCAGAAGATTTCGTCGATCATACGGCCTGGCAACTCCTTAAAAGGATAGACGAAGGAGTTGGAGCTCCGCTAGGCTTCCAAACTGAAACGGACCAAAAATATTCGCAGGCTTTTCAAAGGGCGCAGCAAAACCTTTGGGAAGCAGTCGATAGGTCTGGAGCAGCACCGACGGGCGGCATTAATCTCCAAGCGTTATGGGACACTAAATATGCTGCGTCAGATGACAAAGAGTCCGGACCCTCAAATAGATCACTTACTCTCCACTTGGCTCGCGTATTCGGACTGTATAGGTATACACGGAACAACAACTTAAATCACGACAACTTTACGGATATTTCAGCAAAAGTCAGAGCATCACTTCAAGACGATCACACAATGAAAGACATTCAAAGTATTTGTGAGCGCGAGGTGCTTTCTGTATTAACCGCCCAATTTTCGCAACTGAAACAAGGGTTTCGCTCGCAGGTCAATGGTTTGAATGCGGCAACAGAGGCTTTTGAACACGAACTACGTGAGATCACTGAGCAACTATTGGCGATTAAAACCAGTGCAGGCGAAGAGTTTAAAGCAATTCGTGAAGCGATAGACCAAATTAGCGAATTGAGTGGCGATCTTGCGGAGCTTGATAGGGATACTGAGAACCCACTCACTTGGCAAA
The DNA here is from genome assembly GCF_021735935.1 of Sulfitobacter sp. M39. Taxonomy (NCBI): domain Bacteria; kingdom Pseudomonadati; phylum Pseudomonadota; class Alphaproteobacteria; order Rhodobacterales; family Roseobacteraceae; genus Sulfitobacter; species Sulfitobacter sp. M39. The sequence goes on along the minus strand of NZ_WMDZ01000001.1, from coordinate 1,219,270 downwards.
CCGCAAGTAAGAGCCTCAAGAGAGCAGAAAACAATCTAAATTGCCTTTTAGAGGATTTTGACGAATCAGCAATTGACTATGCGGAAGAAGTAGGTAAAATTTCTGTTAATCGGGACACCGAAAAAGAAGTATTGGAATCAATTGAAAAGCTATCTGAAGCCATAGCAAAGAATTTCGGCCCAGGTGCATTTTCAAAGCATGTCAGAGCCGAGATGGTGTTATTCAGACATGCAGCTGCCAATGGGGCCTGGCATGCGAAGTTAAGAAATTTGGTGGCTGGAATGATTATTGCCCCCGACACAGCTCTTTTGGTCAGCTCTTTCCCTAAACATCATGCTCGAGAGAAATGGCGAATAAATATCGGCCTGGCGTTTCTTTACGACTTAGCGCGATTATATCCGAAGGAGCTAACAGATATCTTGGAGAATTCTATTACACCTAAAGATTTACCGAAAGACTTCCAAGCTAGCCAAGAACGATCTGATTTTATTAGTGTTGTTCCCTCTAGATTAGGCTTTTACACTCAGGAGCTGATCGCACCGGCTCGGGAGGCAACGCTAGTAAATTCGATATACTCTGCTTCAGAGTCCAGTGGCGGAAAGTCTGCTCCATGGAATGCCCATGAAATAGTGAGTCCGGAAGAAGAAACTCAATCAGGTTCATCTGACGCAAATGAACCCAACCGCGCCCCAGATCTGTTTTCAGACTTTAACGGACAGCAAGCAGTCGTGTCTTCGGACGTATTCCCCGTGCCGATCGAGGCTGGTGAGAATGTATACTCTAGTCGAAAGCCAAATGGATGGCATCTGAGTCCAAACTGGGAGCAAGATCCATTTTCAACCTAATTTCATTATTTCAGTGTGAGTCATCCACCACATGCCTAAGAACCTCCTTCCACCCAAGATCGAAGAACCTGGTCTCCTTGTCGGGTATTCCCTTGAAGAGCAACACAAAAAAACTCCGTTCGGCTTTAGTTTTGGCAATGACGATTTCACTCCCCAAAATGGGTTTCTAGATCCATACATCTTTCATGGTGAGGGGCACCTAATCACGATCGCACCTACCGGAGCAGGAAAAGGTGTTGCGTGTGTAATCCCAGCCGCTCTAAGGCATCAGGGAGATCTTGTTATTATTGACCCCAAGGGGGAAAATTTCGCTGTTACTGCGGCGAGGCGTAATGAACTAGGTCAAGATATATGTCTTATTGATCCCTTCGGGGTTGTTAGTTCTATGCCTGTGGAAGGCTGTGAAGCTGGAGGGATTAATGTCTTCGATCTCCTCCCGTATCTCGCCGACAGCGATCCCACTTCAGCCCAAGCTTTGGCAGGGATGTTAATGCAAAGCTCTAGGGGAGGTAGCGCCGATCCATTTTGGGATATGTCAGCAACAAGCATTCTTGCAGGCCTAATAGACTTCTATGCCAATGATCCTGATGGCGGGACCATTCACGACCTGTTGGATGATTTGTTTTGCTTTCCGCAGGAGCGTAATAGTCTTGTGTCGAAACAAAGTCCTTTGGAGAAGAGGGTTGAGGAAAATGCTGAATTTCAACAAGTTATATCTAGGTTTTCTCTCCACCCATGGCAGGTTGAAGAAGCTTACCGTCAGCATCAAGCGCTGCAATCCGGCGAATTAACTACATCTCATGTAATAACAGCAGTGCAACAAGAGTTGATGTGCGATAATGAGACGGACGCACTATTCGGTTTCACTGACAAAGAAGTAGAGATTGCAAATCAAGACTTTGCCACTGCTATCCGCTCGTTTTGCGCGTCGGATCCAGATGACCGAACCATGGAAATATTGCTAGCGGAAGCTAGGGCTTCATTTCCCGCAGCTTTTCAACAGGCAAGCATTCAGAAGAGAGTGAAACGTTTCCTTTCGGCCGGAGATACATATGATATCTCTTATCCCGTTGCGATATTACGCATGATGAGCTCGCGTCGGGATTTAACCGAACGAGTTTCGGCGATGATCTCAGGAACACCAGACAAAACTTGGGGAAGCATGATCACAGTTCTCCACAATGGGCTGGGCTACCTCAACTCTGCTGGTATTCGCAAAACTATCTCTAACTCCAGCTTGGATCTGGATAAATTCCGCGAGGGGGTGGGGACTTCAGTATACTTAGTCTTTCCTCCGCACCGCTTAGCGACGCACTCTCAACTTTTATCTACGCTTTTCAAAGGACTGATTAACGTTTTGGTAACGCGGAAGTCGCGCCCGGAAAAATCGACTTTATTTCTGATGGATGAAGTAGCACAACTTGGTTATGTTGATGAATTTGTTGCAGCTAAAACGCTTCTCCGAGGATACGGGGTGCAAGTGTGGTCATTCTGGCAAGATCTATCTCAACTTCAGACAGCTTATCCAAATGTTTGGCCGACTATTATCAACAACTGTAAAGTGTTTCAGGCATTTGGATGTGCCACACCAATGATGGCGAACGCGATGGAAGACATATTCATGGTTCCAGCATCTACGGTGCTGGATCTGGAAAAAGATGAAATGCTACTCTCAGTATATGGAGACGAACCCGTAATCGCGAGAAAACCGATATATTATTCTGACCCAGCATTCTCTGGAATTTTTTCAACGAACCCAATGATTCAAACGACACCCTTTGTATCCAAACCTGAGCCGCAGCCTGATCGAACAATCGAAGAGAAACAGGTTAGGCAATTCAGTGTTGAAATTCGTCGCAAGAAGAAACTTCTTAAAGATGCTAAAGCTTAAACTAACCTATTTAGGCACTCTTCTTTCATCAGCTCCTCTCTCAGGCTGCCGTTGAAGCTCTCGATCAGTGTATCAAGGACGCCCGCATTTCGCCCCTGGCAGCGAATGGAAACAACCCACCCCGATCAGCAGGTTTAAATAGTAGCTTAATTTACGCTAGATCCTGTCCAGTAAATTGGGAGTAACTCAGCTTGCCTCCCCCCCCCCCCCTGGTTCAATGGGAACAGCTATCGTCTGTTGGCTTTCAGGGGATCGGGACTTGTGGACACGCCCTACTGCGCGTATCATGTTTGTCGTGAGGCACAGTCACCCCAGATCGCCAAGAGCTTGCGGCAGGTGCACTGGCGTAGCATTGCCGGTGATCGCGATCTATACGAACCGTTTTGACACGTTTGCTTGCCCTTCACTCAGAGAGTGCCGCACGGTTGCCTGACTTGCGATACGGCGTTTTCAGTGTTAAATTTCATCTGGGGCCATGGGGCCACCCCGGCGTGCTACAGCGCCGGAGTGGTAAGACATAGATCCTACCCTGCGGGACTAAATTCTTGCTAATATTTGGAAGGCTTTAGCACGAGGAGTCCGGATCGAGCCCTTCGTCCAGTGGACCCTCTCCGAACCGTTGATCTGGTTCAAGAAACCCATGCTATTGAGCGTTAAACTGAGCTCCCGGTGGGTGAGAGAAAGCAACCGAGAATGAGACCGGAAGATTTCAGCAAGGTCATGCACCTTCTTATCTGCCCTTGCCTTGTTGCGCACACACCCATTGCGCTGAGCGATGTGTAAGGTGGAACGATTGCCCAGCAACTGACCCTTGGCACGACGTTCAGCAGCAGCGGCTCTAGCCCCATCGCTGATTGCCTTGGACCCTCTATGGGCTTCGATGATCAACTCCTTCAATCGGTCCGGAGTTACGCGCCCCTGATCTAGCGAGTAGATCCTAACTGTTGATTGTCACCGAGAACTGACCCGGCAACTGTAGAAATTGTCATTGAGAATTGACCCATGTGCAACCTTGCCCCTGCTTGAATCAGCTGGGAGCTATTGGAGTGTTAGACATGGGATTTCTGAGGATTATTCGGAAATGGGCTCTGCGAGACAAGATGCCCATCCGCGAGATTGCGCGCCGGACAGGGGTGTCTCGCAACACGATCAAGAAGTATCTGCGGACAGGGATAGTTGAGCCCGAGTTCCAGATTTTGAACCGACCGAGCAAGTTGGACCCTTATGCTGATAAGCTGACAGGCTGGTTGCTGTCTGAGCAGCGTAAATCACGGAAGGAACGGCGAACGGCCAAGCAGATGCATGCGGATCTGGTTCAGCTCGGTTTTGATGGTTCATATGAGCGTGTCGCGGCCTTCGTGCGGAACTGGAAGGGCGAACGACAGCGTGCTCAACATACGACTGACCGTGGTGTTTTCGTGCCGTTGGTCTTTCAGCCAGGCGAGGCGTTCCAATTCGACTGGAGCGAGGACTGGGCCTATGTCGGGGGCGAACGCCTCAAGCTTCAGGTCGCCCATATCAAGCTGTCTCACAGCCGCGCATTTCTGGTCCGGGCCTATCGGCTGCAAACGCATGAGATGCTGTTCGATGCCCACTGGCATGGCTTTCGAGTGTTTGAGGGTGTTCCGGGGCGTGGCGTCTATGACAACATGAAGACAGCCGTCGACCGGATTGGCGTCGGAAAGAAGCGCGATGTAAACGCACGGTTCCTTGCGATGACCAGCCATTATGTCTTTGACCCTGAGTTCTGCAATCCCGCGGCAGGGTGGGAGAAAGGTCAGGTTGAGAAGAATGTGCGCGACGCCCGCCATCGGCTTTGGCAACTCATGCCCGCCTTTCCGAACCTCAATGCGCTGAATGAATGGCTGGAGGAGCGCTGCAAGCTTCTGTGGGCCGAGACACCGCATGGCAGATTGCCTGGCAATATTGCGGATGTCTGGGACGCCGAGAAGGCCGCGCTGATGCCACTGCCCACAATGTTTGACGGCTTTGTCGAGCAGAGCAAGCGGGTATCCCCCACTTGTCTGATAGCATTCGACCGTAATCGCTACTCAGTGCCTGCCAGCTTTGCGAACCGCCCTGTCAGTCTCCGCATCTATCCTGAACGGCTGGTCATCGTCGCCGAAGGCCATGTGGTCTGCACGCATGAGCGCATTATTGAACGCTCACACCGTCAGCCAGGGCGCGTTATTTATGACTGGCACCATTATCTGGCGGTGGTTCAACGCAAACCCGGCGCGCTGCGCAACGGGGCGCCCTTCGTTGAGATGCCAGAAGGGTTCCGGAAGCTGCAGGATCATATGTTGCGTAGGCCAGGTGGTGACCGCGAGATGGTCGACGTTCTGTCCTTGGTGCTCCACCATGACGAACAGGCCGTGCTTTGCGCGGTGGAAATGGCGCTGGATGCGGGCGTACCAACAAAAACCCATGTCTTGAACCTACTTCACAGGCTGGTGGATGGCGCACCGATAGACCAGCCCGATGTGACCCCGCCTGCGGCCCTTTCTTTGAATAAGGAGCCCGAGGCCAATGTCGCACGATATGACGGGCTACGCACTACAGGAGGAACACGTCATGCGTCATGATCCCGCAGGCGCTGCCATCGTCATTATGATGCGCAGCCTGAAGATGCCGGGCATGGCACAGGCCGTGCAGGACCTGCATGAGCAGGGATCGCCCGCTTTCGATGCAGCGATCCCCATGTTGTCGCAGCTGCTTAAGGCCGAAATAGCTGAACGTGAGGTGCGTTCCATCGCCTACCACATGAAGGCAGCACGCTTTCCGGCATACAAAGACATCTCTGGCTTCGACTTTAGCGCCAGCGAAGTCCGTGAAGCTTTGGTCCGTCAACTTCATCGATGCGAGTTCATGGAGGCGGCTGAGAATGTAGTGCTGATCGGAGGCCCTGGAACGGGAAAATCGCATGTCGCTACCGCCCTCGGCATTCAAGCAATCGAGCATCATCGCAAGCGTGTGCGCTTCTTCTCCACGGTCGAGTTGGTCAATGCGTTGGAGCAGGAAAAGGCCCAAGGCAAGGCAGGAAAGATCGCCGAGGCGCTGGTGAAAGCCGATTTGGTGATCTTGGATGAGCTGGGATATTTGCCGTTCAGCGCTTCGGGTGGCGCGCTGCTGTTCCACCTTCTGAGTAAACTCTACGAGCGCACCAGCGTCGTTATCACAACCAACCTGAGCTTTAGCGAATGGGCCAGCGTGTTCGGTGATGCCAAGATGACCACCGCGCTCCTCGACCGCCTCACACATCGTTGCCACATTCTCGAGACCGGCAATGACAGCTATCGGTTCAAGGCCAGCTCGGCGACAGCCAAACAAAAACGAAAGGAGAAAGCGGCATTGACGCCATCATAAAGCAAAGAACATAATAACTGGGTGGGTCAAGTCTCAGTGACAATGCCGGGTCAGTTATCAGTGACAATCAACAGCCGACCTCCTTGCGGCCCACGACGCCTGTATCTGCCACAACCCCCTTAGTAACCTGCGGCTTGGTTCAGGTATTGCACCCGTAAGAATGCTTATGGACAGCGGTGTGTCTCTGGGGGTCGGAACGGATGCTTCGAATACCAGTGACGGTCAATCCATGTTCGAAGCCATGCGCCTTGCGGCGACGCTAAGTCGGGCACAGGCAAGCGACAGCACAGAATGGATATCCACCCGTGATGCTTTTGCCATGGCAACGACAGGCAGCGCACGCATTATGGGACTTACGAATGTTGGTATGATCGCCGAAGGCTGGGCCGCAGACATGCTGTTTCTGGATTCGGGCTATTGCCACTATACGCCGCTGCGTACCCCGCTTGACCAGATTGTGTTTGCCGAAAACGGTGCTGGCTTGCGTGAAGTGATGATAGCGGGTGAATATGTATTCGCAAATGACCGCGTGCTGACCCTCGACGAACCAAGCCTTGCCGAACGCGCCGCGGATGCCGCTACACGGCTGGATGAGACAAACGCTCAAACACGTTTGATGAACGCAGCTGCATCCGCTGTCGTGCAAAGCTTCTGCCGCGCGACCTGCGCGCCCCCCTACCCCAATTAAGATGAAAGTTACCGCCATGACCCAGCAAACAAACCCTGTAGCCACAGCAAAAGCAATTGTGGAAAGCTATCTTGAACGGTCGATGGTGCCCGATCCTGAAGGGGCCGCAGCCTATGTCAGTGACAATTTCAAATTGGTGTTTACCGGGGGACGCATCTTCGCTGGCCCCGCAGAGAGCGCCGCGTTCAATGCAAAACGATATGACTGGGTCAAGAAGAAGTTCCTACGCACCGACGCCGCCCTCGACGAGGCGACAGGGGACGTCCATGTCTACAACACCGGCTATCTTTACGGGGCGTGGAAGGACGGGACCACATTCGAAACGAACCGATATTTGGATAAGTTCGTTGTTCGCCACGGCAAGATTGTCAGCACCGACGTCTGGAACGACAGTGCCGAAATAATATTGCACAAGGCTGGCTTAGCGGAAGCGGAACTCTGAATTATGCTCCCTCATCATGGTAGATACGACTACTCTCCAATCTCTAAGCGCGCCGACTATAACTGGCCTGAAGGCAAACGGCTTGCAGTCTACATCGGGCTCAATCTCGAACATTTTACCTTTGGCTCTGGACTTGGTGCCGAACTGGCACCTGGGGGCCCGCAACCAGATGTCCTAAACTACGCTTGGCGCGACTATGGCAACCGCGTTGGTGCATGGCGGCTGTTAGAGTTGTTTGATGCATTAGGGCTGCCTGCCAGTGTGCTCGCCAACAGTGAAATGTATGAATACGCGCCAGACCTCATGGCCTCCTTCAGCGCGCGCGGTGACGAGATCGTCGGGCACGGGCGAACGAATTCCGAACGCCAAAGCGACCTGACGACGGAGAGGGAAGCCGAGCTGATCTCCGAAGCTACGAAAGTCCTCAACGATGCTGAAGGTAAACAGCCGAAGGGCTGGCTATCTCCATGGATCTCGGAAAGCTTGAATACGCCAGATTTACTTTCAGAGACTGGGTACAAATACACGCTAAACTGGTGCATGGACGATCAACCTGTTTGGATGAAAACACGCCACGGGCGTCTCTTGTCGATCCCCTATCCGCAAGAGGTCAACGACATTCCCTCTATCGTCGCACGCAAGGATGGTGCGGCCGAATTTGCGAATATGATCATCGATAACTTCGACGAAATGCTTGAACAGTCTTCGCGGCAACCACTTGTCATGGGCATCGCTTTGCATCCCTATTTGGTCGGACAGCCCTATAGGCTTAGACATTTACGCCGGGCACTGTCTCATATTGTATCCAACCAAGACCAGGTATGGCTGACGACAAGCGGCGCTATTTCGGACTATTGCTATGAGGTAATACCCGACTTGGTGCCTTAGGTGGCAAGCGACTTTTGGTTCTTCAGACAACGTCCCGCATCAATTAATCCTTTACGACGCCTGTCGCAGAGATGGCTCGCAAGAGGTCATACGCCCCCTGTGCCGTCCCCGCAACAGCGCGTAGGGTGCCGCGCTTATGGACACCGACGCCCGCCATTCCGGCGGGCATCGTACTTGCAAGGTTAGCCGCCTTACTGGCTGGCCATGCCAACGATCATCGACCCCAGTGCGACAAGGTGGATCAGCATGATCGCCCTGTCATTCCACAGGGTGCCGACAATGAACCAACCGATGACGCCGACGATAAACAGGTAAAGATTCCACGGCGTCCAGCCGAATCCCGTTGCGGCGTAGCCGAGGATCTGCACGATCGACGCGGCCCATTTGATCCAGAACGCAAGTCGGGTGCTGCTGCGCAAGGCGATCAGATCAGACGGCACGGGTCAGCCCTCCGTCGATGCGCCAGTTCTGACCGGTGACATAGCCGCCTTGGTCGGACGCCAGCCACGCGATGAGGGAGGAGACCTCTGCCTCGGTGCCATACCGGCCCATGGGGATACGCGCGCGGCGGTCGTCTGTTTCAGGCAGGCTGTCGATGAACCCCGGCAAGACGTTGTTCATGCGGATATTCTTCTCTGCGTATTGATCGGCGTAAAGCTTGGCGAACCCAGCAAGCCCCGCGCGGAAAATGCCTGATGTGGGGAACAGCGGGTCGGGCTCGAACGCGGCGAAGGTAGAAATGTTGATGATCGCGCCGCCGCCCTGTGCTGCCATGATCGGAGTCACAAGCCGCGTGGGGCGGATCACGTTCATCAGGTACACGTCCATGCCCTGATGCCAATCGTCATCCGTCATCTCCAGGATGTCGCCCTTGGGGCCGTGACCGGCTGAATTTACCAGCACATCCACGCGCCCCCACCGCTCCATAGCGCCATCCACCAATTGCGCCAGATCATCAACCGACTGGTTTGTGCCGGTCACACCGAAGCCGCCAAGCTCTGTGGCCAGTACTTCGCCTTTGCCAGAGGACGACAGGATCGCGACCTTGAACCCATCGGCGGCAAGCTTTTTGGCGGCCCCTGCCCCCATGCCGCTGCCGCCCGCTGTGATTAACGCTACTTTTTCTACACTCACGACGTTTGCCTCCTATATGTGTTAAACAGCGCTAGCGCGTCTGCTTCACCGCAGGTAAGCGCATCGCAACGCTTCGACCAGCCAGACGTACTGCTGCATGACGATAGGATTTCTACTGTGCCTACCTCGAACGACCTCCCCCCTCTGAACGGGCTACGCGCCTTTGCAGCGGCGGGCCGCCATCTGACCTTTCGCGCCGCAGCCGATGAATTGGGCGTGACCCAAGGTGCCGTGGCCCAACAGGTGCGCGGGCTAGAAGACCATCTGAACCTGCGTCTCTTCCTCAGAGAGCCCCGCGGGTTGGCCTTTACCGAAGAAGGGCGCGCCTATCACATCGCGATTGCCCGCGCCTTCGACCAAATGGCCGATGCAACAGATGCGCTGCGCACCGCGCCGTCCCACGTCACGATCAGTGTCACCCCCACCTTTGCGTCGAAATGGCTGATCCCCCGACTGGCAGCGTTTACCCAAGCGCACCCCGGCATTGATCTGCGCATCACCGCGACCGAAAGAGTGTCCAGCTTCCACGCGGATGGAATCGACCTTGCCGTGCGGCAGGGCAATCCGCCATTCGGGGCGAGCCTGCGCGCTGATCTGTTGTTCGAGCAGCAGATCGTCGCCGTCTGCGCCCCCCATTTGGCAGAAGTGCTGAATACGCCGATGGACGCGGCAGCTATCGCAGAGGCGACACTGCTGCATGACACGCATGATCTTTGGCCGCAGTTCATCAAAACGATCTTTGGGCGCGATGTGCCGACGGCGCGAGGTGTGCGGTTCAACCAGACGACGCTCAGCCTTGATGCGGCGCTTGCCGGTCAGGGGATTGCCCTTGCCAGCCGATTTCTTGTCCAGCGTGATCTGCGTGCGAAACGGCTGGTGCAACCGATTGAAGGCGCATTGAGCGGTGGTAGCGGGTTTTACCTTTTGTCCCCACGGCAAGGCTCCCCAAGTGGTGCCGCCCATGTCCGTGATTGGCTACTGGGCCGCGCCCGCGACGACGTGGCAGAGGGTGCCGTAACCCCAAACGACGAAAGCAACCTTCCCATAGCGGAACCCTGACCCGCTGGCGGGGGTTCTTCTTCATAGATGTCACAAGACAAAGGGCCCCCTCCTCATGAAGACGACACTGACCGTTAACGGCGAAGACCATAGTCTTGACGCCGACACCCGCACGTCGCTGCTGGATGCGCTGCGCAATCACCTGAACCTGACCGGCAGCAAAAAGGGCTGCGACCACGGCCAATGCGGTGCCTGCACCGTCATGGTCAACGGCCGCCGCATCAATTCTTGCCTGACGCTCGCCTGTATGCACGACGGCGACGAGATCACCACGATCGAGGGTCTGGGCGACGAACGCAACCTGTCCGACATGCAGCAGAACTTTGTCAAACACGACGGTTTCCAGTGCGGCTATTGCACACCGGGTCAGATCTGCTCAGCCACCGCCATGCTCGAAGAGTTCAAAGCCGGCTGGCCCTCTAACGTATCCGGCAGCCTGACAGCCTCGCCCGAGCTGACCGATGACGAGATATCAGAGCGGATGTCCGGGAATATCTGTCGCTGCGCCGCCTACCCCAACATTGTCGATGCGATCCGTGAATCGGCGAAGGGGAAATCATGAGACAGTTCGATTACATCCGCGCCGGTACCAATAGCGATGTCACCGGCACCCCAGATGCCACGATCATCGCCGGGGGCACCAATCTACTGGACCTTATGAAGCTAGAGGTGATGACCCCCGACCGGCTGGTCGATATCTCGCGACTGGACCTCAAACAGATCACCCCAACCCGCGACGGCGGGCTGCGCATCGGTGCTTTGGTCACCAACTCTGATCTGGCGGCGGATATGACCGTACGGTCGGATTTTGCCGCGCTGTCCTCTGCCCTGCTGGCGGGCGCGTCCGGTCAGTTGCGCAACAAGGCGACCACGGGTGGCAACCTGCTGCAACGCACCCGCTGCTACTATTTCTACGATACCGATCAGCCATGCAACAAACGCGAGCCCGGTTCCGGCTGTAGCGCAATGGAGGGGGCGAACCGTCTGCACGCGATCCTTGGCGTGACTGACAAATGTATCGCCAGCCACCCCAGCGATATGGCGGTCGCCATGCAGATGTTAGGGGCCGAGGTCGAGATAGAGGCGGCCGACGGCGTGACCCGCACTGTGCCGCTGTCCGACTTCTATCTGATCCCCACTGACCCCGCCGTCGAAACCGTCTTGCAACCGGGAGAGTTGATCACCGCCGTGATCCTCCCCGCCCCCGCCGAGGGTCGCCAGACCTACCGCAAGGTACGTGACCGCGCATCCTATGCCTTTGCGATGGTATCGGTCGCGGCGCGGATCGAAGTGACGGATGGCAAGATCAGCCAAGCCGCGATTGCCTGCGGCGGTATCGGATCAATGCCTTGGCGCGATCCGGCAGTCGAAGACGCGTTGATCGGGCAAGAACCCTCGCGCGAGGTGTTCGGCAAAGCCGCTGATATTCTGGTGGCAGAGGCCACACCGAAAGAAGGCAATGCGTTCAAGGTGCCGCTGGCCCGACGCACGCTCATCGCCACACTCAAGGAACTCACGGGGGTACAGCAATGACCGACGGTATCAATATCTCGACCGCCGAACTGACAATGGATGAACCCGATGACCGCAACCGGCTGGACGCCACGGTTCAGGGGTTAATCCACACTGGCATGGACCGTCCCGACGGCCCACTGAAAGTATCAGGCCGCGCCACCTATGCGCATGAGGATCAGCCCGCGGGCATGATGACCGGCGTATTGGTGCGTGCCCCTGTCGCGGGCGGTCAGGTCACCGGCCTAAACGCCGAGGCGATCCGCAAACTGGATGGCGTGCGTGGCGTGTTCCACGGCAAGACGTTCTTGCGTAACCCGGCCCAAGGCACCGCGAACGAAGCGCCGGTGCAGCCGGACGGCAAGATTTCCTATGTCGGTCAGCCCGTGGGCTTGGTGGTCGCCGATACGTTCGAGCAGGCCCGCCACGCGGCGCATATGGTCGAGCTTCAGATCACGCCCGACGATGCGGTCACCGACCTGGAAACGGCAGAGATCGAGACACCGAAGGAAAAACAATCGTCCCAAGGTGATCTGGACGCCGCCCTATCGCAAGCCGCCTACACCGTGGACGAAACCTATCGCACAGGCGGGCATAGCTCGTCGGCAATGGAACCCCACGCTGCAATCGCGCAATGGGACGGCGACAAGCTGACCCTGCGCGGGTCGTACCAGATGCTCAAATACAATGTGAACGAACTGGCCGACGCCCTTGGGATCGACCCAGAGAACGTGCATCTTCTGGCCCCCTTCGTGGGCGGTGGCTTCGGCTCCAAACTGGGGATCAGCCACGAGGCCGTGGCCGCTGCGCTCGCCGCGCGCGAGCTGGGTGCGCCCGTGGCTGTCGTATTGACGCGCCAGCAGGTGCTGGAAGCGACAATGCGTCGATCCGAGACTGTGCAGCACATCAAGCTCGCTGCGGATGCCGATGGACGCATGACCGGTATCGGGCACGATTCCACCGTGTCGCAACTGATGGACGAAAGTTTTGCAGAGCCGGTAGCCCAGGCCACGCCATTCCTTTACCGTGGGGAGAACCGCGAGATCGGGATGCATATCAAGCGGATCAACCGCATGTGTGCAGGCTCTGTCCGCGCGCCGGGGGAAGCGGTCGGGATCACCGCGCTCGAGATCGCGATGGACGAACTGGCGGTCGCAAGTGGCATCGACCCCGTCGAGCTGCGCAAACGCAACATTCCGGATGTCGACCCGTCGGACGGGCGCGAGTTCTCGTCCCACAAACTGGCCGAGGCGTTGGATGATGGTGCCAAGACCTTTGGCTGGGACAGCCGCGAGGTCGGCAAGACGGACGGTGAATGGCTGATCGGCTACGGCATGGCCTCTGCCACTCGCGTCAATATGCTGGGCGAAAGCCACGCCCGCGTGACCCTGAACCAGGACGGTAGTCTGCTGGTTGAAACCGATATGACCGACATCGGCACGGGCACCTATGCGATCCTCACCCAGATTGCGGGCGAAATGCTGGGCGTGCCCTCGGACCGTGTGACGGTGCGTTTGGGCGACAGCAGCCTGCCTAAGGCCGCTGGGTCCGGTGGCAGCTGGGGTGCTGCGTCCTCGGGCGGGTCGGTTTTTGTCGCCTGCGAAGCCCTGCGCAAAAAGATCGCCGAGGCTATGGGCGTAGAGGAACGCGACCTGACCCTGCAAGATGGTGTCGCCACCGCCAACAATCGCCGTGCCGATCTGCCGGAATTCACCAAGGATGGCCCCCTCACGGTCAAGGGCACAATCAAGAAGGGTGACACCCAGACCGACCGTCGTCAGGCCACCTTCGGTGCTTTCTTTGCCGAGGTTGGCGTGAACAGCGTCACCGGCGAGACGCGCGTGCGCCGGATGCACGGCAGCTTCGCCGCCGGTCGCATCCTGAACGCCAAGACAGCGCGCTCGCAATGTCTGGGCGGCATGACCTTTGGCATCGGCATGGCGCTGACCGAAGAGCTAATGTTCGACAAACGCGACGGCCATTTGGTGAACAACGATCTGGCTGAATACCACGTGCCAGTGAACCTTGATGTGCCACAGCTAACTGTGAACTTCGTGCAGGAACGCGACCCTTGGGCGAACCCCATGCAGGCCAAAGGCATCGGAGAGCTGGGCATCTGTGGCGCAGGCGCATCCATCATCAACGCGATTTACGACGCTTGTGGTGTGCGGGTGCGTGACCTGCCCGCGACGATGGACAAGATTATGTCGGGCCTGCCAGACGTATAACCTGAAAACCGCGTTCAACACGCAACCGGCGTGGCCATAGGCTGGGCCGGTTGCGTGTGACATGCGAAAGGCGGGCTATCTTCCTTGCGGCACGCCGGGCAGTGCACATAGCATTTCATACAGATAGCTGGCTGCGATCATCGCGGTATTGCCCGCAGGGTCATAGGGCGGGGAAACCTCAACCAGATCGCCCCCCACAAGGTTCAGCCCCGCCGTCCCTCGAATGATTTCCAGCCCCTGCATGGTAGTCAAGCCGCCTACCTCGACCGTGCCCGTTCCAGGCGCGAAGGCAGGGTCAAGACTGTCGATGTCATAGGTCAGATAAACCGGCGCATCGCCGATCTTGGCACGGATATCTGCCATCAACGGGGTCAGTGATTTGTGCCAGCATTCTTCAGCCTGAATGCAGGTCCAGCCCTGCTGCCGCCCCCAGTCAAAGTCGTCCTTGCTATAGCCCGTCCCGCGCAGGCCGATCTGGAACACTTTGTCGTTTTGCAGGCAGCCTTCCTCCCACGCGCGGCGAAATGGGCAGCCATGCGCCTCTTTCTCGCCGAACATCTCGTCATTGGTATCCGAATGGGCATCCACATGAATTAACGCGACAGGCCCGTGCTTTTCCGCAATCGCCCGCAGGATTGGCCAAGTCAGCGTGTGGTCACCCCCCAAGGTCAGCGGGATCGCCCCGTGTGACAGCACCTCGCGGTAGTGGTCTGCGATGATGGATACCGATTTCTTGAGATCGAATAGGTTGATCGGCACGTCACCGATATCTGCCACCTGAAGATGTTCAAACGGGGCCGCACCGGTGGCCATGTTATAGGGTCGGATCATGCGGCTTTCGTCGCGTATCTGCCGTGGGCCCAACCGCGTACCGGGACGGTTGGAGGTGCCTATATCCATCGGAATGCCCAGAAAACACGCATCCAGCCCCGCCGCTGTCTCTGCCGCGGGCAGGCGCATCATAGTGGCAGGCCCACCGGTCCGCGGCATGGCATTTCCGCTAAGCGGCTGATTGTAGGATGATTTAGTCATCGTCACGTTCCCTTTCGCTGTCTCGAAGCTTGGGCCGCGCAGACAAACGCCCAAGCTTCGATGTCTTCGCGCAGCTTCGCAGCTTTGCCCGCAAAGCCAAGCAGCTTTCCGCGCTTCCCGCCCCTGTGCCTCTTGAAATCCTCGCACAGCTTTGGCACGTATATCCATGTGAGGACGACCTCCCCTGAATGGAAAATTGCCGGGACGACCCGGCCCTTCAATGAGGTATAACATGCGCTCTGCATTTGACCGTCTTCGCCACGCCATCAGTTTTGAAGTCATCGCGCTGATCCTTGTGATCCCCGCAGGCGCGATCCTGTTTGACGTGCCCTTACATGACTTTGGTGTCGTGGGCATTGTCAGCGCCACGCTCGCGACGCTTTGGAACCTTGGCTATAACGTGCTTTTTGACTTGGCCTTACAACGGCTGACGGGAACCACCCTGAAATCGCGCATCGTCCGGGTGCTGCACGCGCTGGCCTTCGAGGCAGGGCTGCTGGTGGTGCTGCTGCCGTTCATCGCTTGGTATCTGGGGATCAGCCTGTGGGATGCCTTCGTGCTGGATATCGCACTGGCGGCATTCTACCTCGTTTATGCCTACGTGTTTAACCTGATCTACGACACGCTTTTTCCGCTACCCGAATGGTCGCAAAAGCAGGCGGAAAGCGCCTAGCTCACCAACCCATTGTGGTGATCAGACCGGCAAGGTGAATGACGCCTTGATCCGGTCCATCACCACGGTGGTTTTGAACCCTTTGATATCGGGATTGTTGTAGAAAAAATCGCGGGTGAACGTCTCGTAATCCTGCATGTCCTTGGCGCTGACGATCAGCATAAAGTCGGTCTCTCCGGTCACGTAGTAGGCGCTCATCACTTCTGCCCGCTCCCGCACCGCTCGCTTGAAACGGTCGATGATATCGGACCGTTCCCGCGCCAGTTCCACCGCGATCAGCATGGTCAGAGGACGGCCCACGGCCTCGGGCGAGACGACGGCGATATCGGCCTCGATCGCCTTGGTCGCACGCAGCCGCGCAAGGCGCCGCTGGACCGAGGTTTGCGATAGCCCGACCAGTTCGGAAAGGCGCGCGCTGGTGAGCAGATTGTCGCGCTGCACGTGATGCAGGATTTTCCGGTCTATCGCATCAATCATCCTGAATTCCCCATATCTTACAAAAGTTTGCAGCTTTTACCCGCGTAGCCGCATTATTCGCATAATTGCACAGCGCGAAAAAGCTAAACTCGCACAATACCCTGGCAGGAATCCCTACATGATCGACCATTCTTTCACACAGCACGAATATGCAGCACGTCTGGCGAAAACACGCGCCGAAATGGCCAACCGCGGGCTGGACGCGCTGTTTGTCACCGATCCCTCCAATATGGCGTGGCTGGCGGGCTATGACGGGTGGTCGTTCTACGTGCATCAAGGCGTGCTGCTGACCCACGAAGGCCAGCCCGTGTGGTGGGGGCGCGCCATGGACAGCGCCGGTGCCCAGCGCACCACCTATCTGGATGATGACAATATCGTCGGCTATGACGACACCTACGTCCAGAACCCCGACAAACACCCGATGGAGGATCTCGCCCGTCTCATCGCGGACCGCGGGCTAGAGAATGCGCGCATCGGGTTCGAGCTGGACAATTACTACTTTACCGCTTCCGCATTCCTGACACTGCAAACGCGGCTGCCGGGCGTCAATATCCAGAACGCCACGGCGCTGGTGAACTGGCAACGTGCGGTGAAATCCCCGACCGAGCTTGAATATATGCGTCGCGCCGCGCGGATCGTTGAACGGATGCACGTGGTGATCCGCGAAAAGGCCGAGGTCGGGATGCGCAAGAACGATCTGATCGCGGATATCTATCACGCCTCAGTCAGCGGGGCCGAAGGGCATTGGGGCGACTACCCCGCCTGCGTACCCATGACGCCCTCGGGTCTGGATGCCACCGCGCCGCACATCACATGGGACGATGCCCCCCTGCGCAACAACGAAGGCACGTTCTTTGAAATCGCGGGCGCGCACCGACGCTATCAATGTCCGCAGTCGCGTACCTTGTTCTTGGGCAAGCCTCCGCAGAAGTATCTGCATGCAGAGAATGCCGTGCTCGAAGCGATTGATGCCGGGCTAGAGCAGGCCAAACCGGGCAACCGCTGCGAAGACATCGCCCGCGCCTTCAACACCACCCTGCGCAACCGCGGGTTCGAGAAAGACAGCCGCTGCGGTTACGCGATCGGCCTGTCCTACCCTCCGGACTGGGGCGAACGCACCATGTCGTTCCGCGCAGGAGATACCACCGTGCTGGAACCCGGAATGACCTTCCACTTTATGCCCGCACTTTGGCTTGACGACGGCGGGATCGAGATCACAGAGCCGATTGTCATCACGCAAACCGGTGTCGAATGTCTGTGCACCACCCCGCGTGCGCTTGTGATCAAGGAATAGTGCTATGCGGGACAATCCGATTTCGGCCACCATCGATTTTGAGTGCGACGGCGTGCAGCACGGCTATCTGCGCCTGCCCTATAGCCGCAATGACAGTGCCTGGGGTGCGATACAGATCCCGGTGACCCAAGTGAAAAACGGCGACGGCCCCTCTGCCCTGCTGACCGGCGGCAACCACGGCGACGAATACGAAGGGCCGCTGGCCTTGGTCGAGCTTGCCCAGACCCTGCAGGCCAAGGACGTCACGGGGCGCGTGATCATCATCCCGTTCATGAACCAGCCTGCCTTTGCGGCCGGCACACGCGTGTCCCCGCTCGACGGGGTGAACATGAACCGCAGCTTTCCCGGTCGTCCCGATGGCACGCCCACGCAGAAGATCGCGGACTACTTTCAACGGGTGCTGCTGCCGATAGCGGATGTCGTGCTTGATTTCCATTCGGGCGGCAAAACGCTGGACTTTCTGCCCTTCGCCGCCTGTCACACGCTGGACGACCCTGACCAGCAGGCCCGCTGCCGCGCCGCGCGCGATGCGTTCAACGCACCGTTCAGTGTCGAGATGCGCGAGATCGACGCGCTAGGCATGTACGACGATGCGGCAGAAGCTATGGGCAAGACTTTCGTCACCACCGAATTGGGCGGCGGCGGCACTGCCACGCCGGAAACGGCGCAGGTCGCTCGTAAAGGGGTGCGCAACCTGCTGATCCACGCCGGTATCCTGCAAGGCCAGCCCGTCACTGCGCCATCGCGCATGCTGTCGCAAGACGACGACCGTTGTTTTCACGTCACCAACCACGGTGGGCTGGTCGATTTCAACGTCACCCTTGGCGACACAGTGGCCGAAGGCGACCTGATCGCGCGCTTGTGGAACAGCCGGCATACGGGCCTGCCCCCGCGTGAAATCCGTGCCCAGATGGGGGGCATCGTGATCGCCCGCCATCACCCCGGACTGGCACAGCCGGGCGATTGCCTTGCCGTGCTGGCCACCGAACTCACCTGAAACTCTCCTAAACAGAAAGCCTGACCTATGCTTCGCAATGATGATCAACTCGCCACATGGGACCGCGAAAACTTTTTCCATCCCTCTACGCATCTGGCACAGCATGCGCGGGGTGAATCCGCGACGCGGGTGATCACAGGGGCGTCGGGTGTCCATATCGAGGACCGCGATGGCAACCGGATGCTGGACGCCTTTGCCGGGCTCTACTGCGTGAACGCAGGCTATGGCCGGACCGAAGTAGCCGACGCCATCGCCGAACAGGCGCATCAACTGGCCTATTACCACTCCTATGTGGGCCACGGCACCGAGACCTCGATCACGCTGGCCAAGATGATCATGGACCGCGCACCGGCGCATATGTCCAAGGTCTATTTCGGTCTGTCAGGCTCGGACGCGAACGAGACGAACATCAAGCTCGTCTGGTACTACAACAACATCCTTGGCCGCCCGCAGAAAAAGAAAGTCATCTCGCGCTGGCGCGGCTATCACGGGTCGGGGCTGATGACCGGCTCGCTGACCGGCCTGTCACTGTTCCACGACAAATTCGACCTGCCGATGAACCCCGTGATCCACACGGACGCCCCCTATTACTATCGTCGCAAGGACCGCACCCAGTCCGAAGCCGAGTTTACCGCGCAATGCGCCAACGCGCTCGAGGCGCTGATCCAAGCCGAAGGGCCCGACACCATCGCGGCCTTTATCGGGGAACCCGTATTGGGCACTGGCGGCATCGTGCCCCCGCCC